>CAVXAG010000017.1:0-766140 GCA_963759655.1 uncultured Actinomycetota bacterium
GCGCTCGGCTTCAGCCAGGACATCCCCAACGTGCTCAAGCCCGACCTCGTCGTCGCCTACACCGACACCGACGGCAACGGGCAGCGGGCCGACCGCCGAGACCCGAGCGCGGCAACGTACTACGCCGAGATCGACGCGAAGATCCGCCAGGTCACCGGCAAGCCGCGAGACCAGGTGGTGGTGCTGACCGCCGACTACAGCTTCCTGTCGTTCTATCCGTACTGGGGTTTCCAGGGGTTGACGTCGCACTACGCAAACCCGTTGGCGCAATTCGACAAACGGGCCGCGGCCATCGGAAGCTGGGTGGAGCTGAAGAAGCCGGACCAGTTCATCGCCGCCCTGGATGCGCTGCCGTGGAAACCGCCCACCGTCTTCCTGATGCGCCACGGCGCCAACGACACCTACACGCTTCGGCTGGCGTCCGACGTCTACCCGAACCAGCCCAATGTGAAGCGCTACCAGGTCGCACTCGAGGCGGCGCTGTTCTCCGATCCGCGGTTCTCGGTCACCGTGATCGGGCCGTTCGTGCTGGCCATCAGGCTCGAGCACTAACATCTAGCTCCGTGACGGGCGGCGGCGCGGGCAACTACCGGACCGCACGGATCGTCGCGATAGTCAGCGGACTGCTCGGGGTCGCGTTGGCGCTGGCAACTCCGCTGCTGCCGGTCAGACAAACGACCGCGCAGTTGAACTGGCCGCAGAACGGCGTCTTCTCCAGCGTCACCGCGCCGTTGATCTCCTACGTCGCCACCGACCTGAACATCACGGTGCCGTGCCGCGCGGCCGCAGGGCTCGCGGGACCGGAAAACGCGAACAAGACCGTGCTGCTGTCCACGGTGCCCAAACAGGCGCCGAAGGCCGTCGACCGCGGACTGCTGATCCAGCGGGTCAACGACAACCTGCTGGTGATCGTCCGCAACACCCCCGTGGTGACCGCGCCGCTGAGCCAGGTGCTCAGCGGCGCCTGCCAGCGGCTGACGTTCACCGCGCATGCCGACGAGGTCACCGGGGAGTTCGTCGGCCTGGTCAAGGGCCCCGACAGCGACAACCCCGGCGCACCGCTGCGCGGCGTGCGCAGCGGCTATGACTTCCGCCCGCAGATCGTCGGCGTGTTCACCGACCTGTCCGGGCCGGCGCCACCGGGGCTGAGCTTCTCGGCCACCGTCGACACCCGCTACAGCAGCGCCCCGACGCCGATCAAGATGCTGGCGATGATCCTGGGCGTCGCGCTGACGGTGGTGTCGCTGATCGCGCTGCACGTGCTCGACGGGGCCGACGGCATGCGGCACCGCCGATTCCTGCCGGGCCGATGGTGGTCGGCCACACCGCTGGACGGCGTCGTCGCCGCGGTGCTGGTGTGGTGGCATTTCGTCGGCGCGAACACCGCCGACGACGGCTACATCCTGACGATGGCGCGGGTGTCGGAGAACGCCGGCTACATGGCCAACTACTACCGCTGGTTCGGCACCCCCGAGGCGCCGTTCGGCTGGTACTACGACCTGCTGGCGATGTGGACCCACGTCAGCACCGCCAGCGTGTGGGTGCGGCTGCCGACGCTGGTGATGGCGCTGACGTGCTGGTGGCTGATCAGCCGCGAGGTGATCCCCCGGCTGGGCCACGCCGTCAAGACCAACCGCGCCGCGGCGTGGACGGCGGCCGGCGTGTTCCTGGCGTTCTGGCTGCCGCTGAACAACGGGCTGCGGCCGGAGCCGATCATCGCGCTGGGCATCCTGGTGACCTGGTGCTCGGTGGAGCGCGCCGTGGCCACCAACCGGCTGCTGCCGTTGGCGGTGGCCTGCGTCATCGGCGCGTTGACACTGTTCTCCGGGCCCACCGGCATCGCGTCGATCGGCGCACTGCTGGTGGCGATCGGGCCGCTGCGCACCATCCTGCACCGCCGCTCGGCCCGGTTCGGATACCTCGCATTGCTGGCGCCGATCGTCGCGGCAGGCACCGTCACGCTGATCCTGATCTTCCGGGACCAGACGCTGGCCGGCGAGGTCCAGGCCAACACGCTGAAGTCGGCGGTGGGTCCGAGCCTGAGCTGGTTCGACGAGCACATCCGCTACGAGCGGCTGTTCATGGCCACCCCCGACGGGTCGATCGCCCGCCGGTTCGCGGTGCTGGCGCTTCTCGTCGCGCTGGCGGTGGTGATCGCCATGGCGTTGCGCAAGGGGCGGATTCCCGGCACCGCCGCCGGCCCGAGCCGGCGCATCATCGGCATCACGGTCATCTCGTTCATCGCGATGATGTTCACCCCGACGAAGTGGACCCACCACTTCGGCGTGTTCGCCGGGTTGGCCGGCTCGCTGGGGGCGCTGGTCGCGGTCGCGGTGACCGCGACGGTGATGCGGTCGAGGCGCAACCGCGCGGTGTTCGCCGCGCTGGTGCTGTTCATCACCGCGCTGTCGTTCGCGAGCGTCAACGGATACTGGTATGTCTCCAATTTCGGTGTGCCGTGGGCGAATGAACTCCCCGCTTTCGAGTTCGGCTTCACCACAATACTGTTGGGCCTGACGATTGTGGTGCTGTTGGTGGCGGCGTGGTTCAACTTCTCCGGGCGCGACACCGCGGCGCCGGACCGCGACGCGGACGGACGCTGGCGGCGGGTGCGGCGAATCGCCGAATCCCCGTTGGGGGTGGCGGCGTGGGCGCTGGTGGCGTTCGAAGTGTTCTCGTTGACCGCCGCGATGATCGGCCAGTACCCGGCGTGGACCGTCGGGCGGTCCAACCTCGAGGCGCTGACCGGAAAGACGTGCGGGCTGGCCAATGACGTGATGGTGGAACAGGATCCGAACGCGGGCATGCTGACGCCGTCCGGCGTTGCAGTCGCCGACGGGCTGGGCGCCGTCAGCTCGGCGAACTTCACCCCGAACGGCATCCCGTTCGACGTGTCCGCCGATGCGCTGATGCAGCCACCGGGCGGCGGCGCGTTCGTCGACACCACCGCCGGCACCACCACCCGGGGCGAGGCGGGCACCGAGGGCGGCACCGCCGCCAGCACCGGAATCAACGGCTCGCGGGCCCAGCTGCCGTACAACCTGGAACCTGCCCGCACCCCGGTGCTGGGCAGCTTCCAGTCCGGGATTCAAGCGCCGGCCGCGCTGCGCTCCGCGTGGTACCGGCTGCCGCCACGTGGCGAGGCTTCCCCGCTGCTGGTGGTCTCGGCCGCGGGCCGCTTCGATCCCCGCGAGGTGCAGGTGCAGTGGGCCGGCGACGACGGGAAGGTGGCCGGCAGCACCAGCTTCGCCGACATCGGGTCGCCGCCGGCCTGGCGCAACCTCCGCCTCCCGCTGTCGGCGATCCCGGCGAGCGCGACCCAGATCCGGCTCACCGCGACCGACGACGACCTGGCCCCGCAGCACTGGATTGCGCTGACCCCGCCGCGCATCCCGCAGATGCGCACCCTGCAGGACGTGGTCGGCTCCCGGGACCCCGTCATGATGGACTGGCTGGTGGGGCTCGCGTTCCCGTGCCAGCGGCCGTTCGGTCACAACGACGGTGTGGACGAGGTGCCGGACTGGCGCATCCTGCCCGACCGCTTCGGCGCCGAGGCGAACTCGCCGGTGATGGACAACCTCGGCGGCGGCCCGCTCGGCGTCACCGAGTTGCTGCTGCGGCCGACGACGGTCGCCACCTATCTCAACCACGACTGGTTCCGCGACTGGGGGACACTGCAGCGGTTGACGCTGTACTACCCCGGCGCCACGCCGGCCCGGCTCGACCTCGGTTCGGCAACACGGAGCGGGCTGTGGAGCCCGGGACCGCTGCGTCACTAGGTGGGTCGCATAACATCGGGCCTCGTGCCAAGCGATGAGCGTCCTGCGCGGGGGCATCGCATCGCGCGGCTGGTCGCGGTTGTGGCCGGAATCGCCGGGATCGCGCTGTGCACGCTGGTTCCGCTGCTTGGCGTAAAGCAGACGACGGCGACGATCCGGTGGCCGCAGGGATCCGGTGCGGACGGAAACGTGGGCCAGATCACCGCGCCGCTGGTGTCGGGCGCGCCGCTGGCGCTCGACGTGAGCATCCCCTGCCGTGCGGTCGCGTCGCTGCCGGCGCCCGGTGGCCTGGTGTTCGCCACGGTGCCGTCGGCCGGTATCGACGCCAGCAGGAACGGGCTGTTCGTGCGCGCGAACGCCGACACGGTCGTCGTCGCGTTCCGCGACTCGGTGGCCGCAGTGGCCCCGCGGCCGGCCGTCAATGCGGGCGCCTGCAGCGTCCTGCACATCTGGGCCAACGCCGGCGGTGTCGGCGCCGACTTCGTCGGGATCCCCGGTGCCGCCGGAACGTTGGCCATCGAGAACAAACCTCAGGTCGCCGGGGTGTTCACCGAGCTGAAGGTGCCCGCGCAACCGGGGCTGAGCGCTCGTGTCGACGTCGACACCCGATTCATCACCTCGCCGACGCCGGTGAAAACGGCCGCGATGCTGCTCGGCGTCGTCTGTGTGGTCGCGGCGATCGTCGCGCTGGCGGTACTGGATCGCTATTCGGGTCACCGCCTGCGCGGCGGCCGGCTGCGACGAGCGCGGGCCGGCTCCGCCACCTGGCTGGCCGACGTCGGCGTGATCGGGACGCTGGTGTTGTGGCATTTCATCGGCGCGATCTCCTCCGACGACGGCTACAACCTGGTCATCGCACGGGTGTCGCGCGACGCCGGGTATTCAGCGAACTACTACCGGTACTTCGGCACGACAGAGGCGCCGTTCGACTGGTACCAGGGCGTTCTCGGGCAGCTGGCGTCGGTCAGCACGGCCGGGGTGTGGATGCGGCTGCCCGCCACGCTGGCCGGCATCGGCTGCTGGCTTCTGCTGTCCCGCTGCGTGCTGCCAAGGCTCGGGCGCACGCTGGCCGCCAACCGGGTGGCGGTCTGGACGGCGGGCGCGGTGTTTTTGGCCGCCTGGCTGCCGTTCAACAACGGCTTGCGGCCCGAGCCGATCATCGCGTTCGGCACACTGTTGACCTGGATGCTCGTCGAGGTCGCGATCGCCAGCCGCCGGCTGGCGCCGGCCGCGATAGCGATCGTCGTCGCGATGTTCGCGGCCACCGTCGCGCCGCAAGGGCTGATCGCGCTCGCGCCACTGCTGGTCGGCGCCCGCAGCATCGCCCGGATCGTCGCCCGTCGCCGGGGAGCCGACGGCGTGCTCGCTCCGATGGCCGCGCTGCTGGCATCGTTGACTCTGATTCTCGTGGTGGTGTTCCGGGACCAGACGCTGGCCACGGTCGCCGAATCGGCCCGCATCAAATACAAGGTCGGGCCGACCATCGCGTGGTATCAGGACTTCCTGCGCTACTACTTCCTCACGGTCGAAGACAGCGTCGACTCGTCGTTGACCCGGCGGTTCGCGGTCCTGGTGCTGCTGCTGTGCCTGTTCGGCATGCTCACTGTGCTGCTGCGGCGCGGCGGCGTGCCCGGGATGGCCAAAGGTCCGGTGTGGCGACTGATCGGTGCGACGGCGATCGGGCTGATGCTGCTGACGTTCACCCCGACAAAGTGGGCGGTGCAGTTCGGTGTGTTCGCCGGGCTGGCCGGCGCACTGGGCGGGGTCACCGCGTTCGCGTTCTCCCGGGTCGGGCTGCACAGCCGCCGAAACCTGGCGCTGTACGTGACCGCGCTGCTGTTCGTGCTGGCGTGGGCGACGTCGGGGATCAACGGCTGGTTCTACGTCGGCGGCTACGGCGTGCCGTGGTTCGACAAGCAGCCGGTGATCGCCAGCCATCCGGTGACGACGATGTTCCTGGCGCTGGCGATCGCGACCGGTCTGCTCACCGGCTGGCTGCACTTCCGGATGGACTACGCCGGGCACACCGAGGTGGCCAACAATCGGCGCAACCGCATCCTGGCCTCGACTCCGCTGCTGGTGGTGGCGCTCATCATGGTGGTGCTCGAAGTCGGGTCGATGGCCAAGGCCGCCGCGCAGCGCTATCCCGTGTACACCACCGCGAAGGCCAACGTCGAAACGGTGCTCTCCACGTCCTGCGCAATGGCCGATGACGTGCTGGTCGAACCGGACACCAACGCCGGCATGCTGCAACCGGCTGCGGGCCAGCAGTTCGGCCAGTACGGGCCGCTCGGCGGGACCGACCCGGTCGGGTTCACCCCGAACGGGATCAGCGACACCCTGGAGCCGCCGGAGCCCGTCACCGCCAACCCCGGCACCGTCAACTCCGACGGCTCCCCGAACAAGCCGAACATCGGGATCGGCTTCGCCGCAGGCACCGGCGGCGGGTACGGCCCGACCGGGGTGAACGGCTCGCGGGTGTTCCTGCCGTTCGGCCTCGACCCGGCGCGGACCCCGGTGATGGGCAGCTACGGCGAGAACACGGTGGCCGCCACGGCCACCTCGGCGTGGTACCAGTTGCCGCCGCGCACGCCGGACCGCCCGCTGGTGGTGGTGGCGGCCGCGGGCGCAATCTTCTACTTCGACGATGTGGGCAAGTTCCACTACGGCCAGTCGCTGAAACTGCAGTGGGGCGTTCACCGCCCGGACGGAAGCTATCAGGAGCTGGCCGAAGTCATGCCCATCGACACCGTGCCGCAGAACGCGTGGCGCAACCTGCGGTTCCCGCTGTCATCCGCACCGCCCGAGGCCAACGTGGCGCGGATCGTCGCGCTGGACCCCAACCTGAGTTCAGACCAGTGGTTCGGCTTCACTCCGCCGCGGGTGCCGGTGCTGCAGACGGCGCAGCAGTTCCTCGGTTCGCAGACACCGGTGCTGATGGACGTCGCGACCGCCGCGAACTTCCCGTGCCAGCGGCCGTTCACCGAGCACCTCGGCGTTGCCGAACTCCCGGAGTACCGCATCCTGCCCAATCACAAGCAAGTCGTGGTGTCCTCGAACCAGTGGCAGTCGGCCAGAGCCGGCGGCCCGTTCCTGTTCATCCAGGCGCTGCTGACCACCTCGACCGTGCCGACATATCTGAGCGGCGACTGGTACCGGGACTGGGGCTCGATCGAGCGATACGACCGGGTGGTCCCGGCCGAGGCGGCACCCAACGCGGTCATCGATCAGGGCAGCATCACCGTGCACGGCTGGACCCGCGCCGGACCGATCAGGGCACTGCCATGACGGCCGTGTTCGCCAACGTCGACCGCGAGCCCGCCCGCGCCAACGAGGTGCGGCGCGGAGTCAGGGTCGCGCGCTGGGTCGCGACGATCGCCGGGCTGATCGGCTTCCTGCTGTCGATCGCCACGCCGCTGCTGCCGGTGGTGCAGACCACCGCGACGCTGAACTGGCCGCAGAACGGCGAGCTCGCAAACGTGACGGCGCCGCTGATCTCGGAGACGCCGGTGTCGATGACCGTCACAGTGCCGTGCGACGTGATCCGCGGGATGCCGGCACAGGGCGGAATGGTGCTGGGCACCGCGCCGAAAGACGGTAAGCAGGCGGAGCTGAACGGGCTGTTCCTGAATGTCACGACTCAGCGCGTGGACGTCATCGTCCGCAACGTCGTGGTCGCGAGTGTGCCCCGCGCGCAAGTGGTTTCGCCGTCGTGTCAGCGGATTGAGATCACCTCGTCGGAGGCGGGCACGTTCGCCACGTTCGCCGGGCTGACCGACACCGGTGGGCAGCCACTACGCAGCGGGTTCGCCGACCCGAACCTGCGTCCTGCGATCGTCGGCGTGTTCACCGACATGACCGGCCCGGCGCCGCCCGGACTGCGGCTGTCGGCGGTGATCGACACGCGGTTCTCCACCAAGCCAACGGTTTTGAAGCTCACGGCGATGGTGGTCGCGATCCTGGCCACCGTGATCGCGCTGCTCGCGCTGTGGCGTCTGGACCGGGTGGACGGCCGCCGGATGCGCCGGCTCATCCCGGCCCGCTGGCGGACCTTCAGCGCCACCGACGTCGTGGTGGTGGGCGGCTTCCTGGCGTGGCACATCATCGGCGCGAACTCGTCCGACGACGGCTACATGCTCCAGATGGCTCGCGTCGCGGGGCCCGCGGGCTACATGTCGAACTACTTCCGCTGGTTCGGCAGCCCGGAGGACCCGTTCGGCTGGTACTACAACGTCTTCGCGCTGATGACGCATGTCAGCGACGCCAGCATCTGGATGCGGCTGCCTGACCTGATCGCCGGGCTGCTCTGCTGGCTGCTGCTGTCCCGGGAGGTGCTGCCCCGGCTCGGCCCGGCGGTGGCGTCCAGTAAGGCCGCGGTGTGGGCGGCCGGGCTGGTGCTGCTGGCGGCCTGGATGCCGTTCAACAACGGGCTGCGCCCCGAGGGCCAGATCGCGCTGGGCTCGCTGGTCACCTACGTGCTGATCGAACGCGCGATCATGTCCGGCCGGCTGACGCCCGCGGCGCTGGCGATCGTGACGGCGGCGTTCACGCTGGGCATGCAGCCGACCGGGCTGATCGCCGTCGCGGCGTTGTTGGCCGGCGGCCGCCCGCTGCTGCGGATCCTGGTTCGCAGGCACCGGGTGTTCGGCACCTGGCCGCTGGTGGCGCCGCTGCTGGCCGCGGGCACCGTGGTGCTCACCGTGGTGTTCGCCGACCAGACGCTGGCAACGGTGTTGGAGGCCACCAGGATTCGCACTGCGATCGGCCCGGCCCAGGCCTGGTACACCGAGAACCTTCGGTACTACTACCTGATCCTGCCGACGGTCGACGGGTCGCTGTCACGGCGGTTCGGGTTCATGATCACCGCGCTGTCGTTGTTCGCCTCGATGTTCATCATGTTGCGGCGCAAGCGGGTTCCGGGGGTGGCGCGCGGCCCGGCGTGGCGGCTGATGGGCGTCATCCTCGGCACGGTGTTCTTCTTGATGTTCACCCCCACCAAGTGGGTGCACCACTTCGGACTGTTCGCCGCGGTCGGCGCGGCGATGGCGGCGCTGGCCACCGTGCTGGTGTCGCCGTCCGTGCTGAGGTGGTCGCGGAACCGGATGGCGTTCCTGGCCGCGGTGTTCTTCGTGCTGGCATTGTGTTTCGCGACGACAAACGGCTGGTGGTACGTGTCGAGCTACGGCGTCCCGTTCAACAACGCGATGCCCAAGATCGGCGGAATCACAGTCAGCACAATGTTTTTCGCGCTGTTCGCTTTCACTGCGCTGTACGCCACGTGGCTGCACTTCGTGTCCCGCGACCACGGCGAGGGCCGGATCGCGCGGGCGTTGACGGCTGCGCCGATCCCGGTCGCGGCGGGTTTCATGGCGCTGGTGTTCGTCGGGTCGATGGCGGTGGGGGTGGTGCGCCAGTACCCCACGTACTCCAACACCGCGGCGAACCTGAGGGCATTCGTCGGCGGCTGCGGGCTGGCCGACGATGTGCTCGTCGAACCCGACTCCAACAACGGTGCGCTGCGTCCGGTCGCCGGCAATTACGGTCCGCTGGGCCCGCTCGGTGGGGTCAACCCGATCGGATTCACTCCGAACGGCGTGCCGGAACACATCGTCGCCGAGGCGATTCGGATGACGTTGCCGCAGCCGGGCACCGATTACGACTGGGACCAGCCGACAAAGCTGGCACAGCCGGGCATCAACGGGTCGACGGTGCCGCTGCCCTACGGGCTGGACCCGGCCCGCACCCCGCTGGCGGGCAGCTACGTGGAAGGGCCACAGCAGCAGAGCAGGTTGACGTCCGCGTGGTACGAGTTGCCGCCGCCTGACGGCGGGCACCCGCTGGTGGTGATCACGGCGGCAGGCACGATCAGCGGCAACAGCGTGTTCAACGGTCACACCCAGGGCCAGACCGTCGAGTTGGAGTTCGCGCGGCGGGGGCCGGACGGCGCGCTGGTGCCGGGCGGGCGACTGGTGCCGTACGACCTCGGGCCCATCCCGTCCTGGCGCAACCTGCGGTTCGCGCGCTCGCAGATACCCGCCGACGCCGTTGCGGTGCGGGTGGTGGCCGAGGACCTGTCGCTGACACCGGGCGACTGGATCGCGGTCACCCCGCCCCGGGTGCCGGAACTGCGCTCGCTGCAGGAGTACGTCGGCTCGGCGCAGCCGGTACTGATGGACTGGGCGGTCGGTCTTGCGTTCCCGTGCCAACGGCCGATGTACCACAACCTCGGCGTCACCGAGATCCCTAAGTTCCGAATCACCCCGGACTACAACGCCAAGAAGCTGGACACCGACACCTGGGAGGACGGCCTGAACGGCGGCCTGCTCGGAATCACCGACCTGCTGTTGCGGGCCCACGTGATGGCGACCTATCTTTCCCATGACTGGGGAAGGGACTGGGGATCGTTGCGGAAATTCGACACGATCGTCGACGCCACCCCGGCGCAACTGGATCTCGGCACGGCGACCCGCAGCGGGTGGTGGAAGCCCGGCAAGATCCGGATCAAGCCGTAACGCGGACGGCGAGTTGGCGGTTGGTGTTTGCTATCAGCATGCGACAGCTGACAGCGGCGCTGGCACTGGCGAGCGCGTGCATTCTGACCGCCTGCAGTACCAGCACGGGCGGGAAACCCGCCGCGGCGGGCAGCCCGGGTGTCGCATCCGCAACCACCACCACCTCCTCCGCCGCACCGGTCGCGGTGGGGGACCTTCAAGGGCTGCTGCTCAGCGCGGCCGAGATCAGCACCGCATTGGGAGCAACCGGCATGGCGGCCGTCTCATACGGACCCGTGGACGAAATGGCCGACGACAGCCCCGAAATCAATAACAAGGACTGCGTAGTAGTGCATGACACCGCAGAATCGGCGGTCTACGACGGCACCGGTTATGTCGCCGTAAATAACCCGGTATTCCAAGATGATCCCGACATACAGAAGGCCAAATATCTGTTAGACGAGGCAGCCGTGTCGTTTCCGTCCGCGACCGGTGCGGCTAAGTTCTTTACCGCCTCATCGCAACGTTGGCCCGCCTGCGCCAACCAGACATATAAATATAAAACCGATACCTGGACGACCGGGCCCGTCTCCAACACAAACGGGGTGCTGAGCGCCACCACCACGCAGGAGGGCGAGAACGGCTGGGCGTGCCAGCGGGCGCTGACCGTGGCAAACAACGTCGCGGTCGACGTCAAGTCCTGCAGCTACAACCCCGGCGATTCCGCCGTCACCGTCGCCGATCAGATCGCCGCCAAAATAGCCGCGAGGTGACACCGGTTGCGGCCGGTTGCGGCCGGTTGCGGCCGGTTGCGGCAGGTTGCGGCAGGTTGCGGCCGGTTGCGGCCGGTTGCGGCACCTCACAGCGGATCGATAACCAGCACCTAGCCTGCGGCTAGCCACCAGGCGTAAGCCCAAAAGATGACATCAATCACCGATCACCGGCGGCAAGCCCGGGTGATACGCGTGATTTTCGCCGGGGTCGCGGCCATCGCGATGCTCGAGCTGTTCGACGCCACCGCACCGCTCGGTACTGGCGAAGCCACGGTCGCATCCGGGTCGGTGCGCCTGGAAGACCAGGTCACCGACTTGCCAGCGCCACCGGGACTGCCGCTGCCGCCGGGGACGGCGTTGCCGCCGGGGACGGTGTTGCTGCCCGGGGGAATGCCGGTGCCGCCGATGCCGCCGGGGACGGTGTTGCCGCCCGGGTCGGTGGTGCTGCCGGGGGGGCCGGACCTGCCGCCGCTGCCGACGCCCGTGGACTTGTCGCAGTTGGGGTCGCCGGACGTGCAGCATGTGTGGGCGAGGATGTTGCAGCTGGCGAACTCGCCGCCGCCGCCGAACGTGCCGAACGAGGTGTGCCGGTACAACACGGTCAGGGTGCCCTGTTGAGGCTGGCGGCGACGGCGGCTGTCGTGGCGGCGACGGCGACAGTGAACTCAGCGACGCGACACGCCGATTCAGCGTCGCTGAGTTCACACTCGGCGGGCAGGAATTTCCAGCCAGTTAGTAGGCTTCGGGTTTTCTGGGAAAACGGTGAAAATACCCCGCATAGCGGTCGGCACTGTAAGGGTGAATCAGGTCGGGGACACAGCATCACCTCGAAGGGGGAACCATCGTGAATACCATCGATCGACGCCGCAGAATTGTTGCGGCCGGAATATTGTGCGGGGGCTTGGCTTTAACGGCCGGAATTGGTCAAGGCGTCGCGAGCGCGTCGCCATGTGCGCCAAATGCACCGTGCGGTGGCCCACGCGGCGCGGGCCCAGGGCCTGAGCGCTCGTTCGCGGCCGGGCGATACGACCAGGGCCGGCAGCAGGACTGGGGGCCGCAGCAAAACTGGGGGCCGCAACAGAACTGGGGGCCGCAACAGAATTGGGGGCCGCAGCAAAACTGGGGGCCTCAGCAGGACTATGGGCAGCAGGGTTACGGGCAGCCGGGGCAGGACTGGGGGCAGCAGGGTTACGGCCAGCAGCCGGGGTGCGTGCCTCTGCAGCCGATAGGCTCCTGTGTTTTGGCGGCCATCACCGGCCTGTTGTCCGGAGGCGGCTTGCCGGCCCTCTAAGCCCCCGAGCGGTTAGATCGGCAGTAGGCCGTGCTTGCGCTGGACGCGTTGAATCTGCTTGTCCCGCAACAGGTGAAGCGACTTGCGCAGCAGTAGGCGGGTTTCGTGCGGCTGGATCACCGCGTCGATGAACCCCCGCTCGGCGGCAATCCACGGGATCGCCATGTTGTCGTTGTAGCCCTCGATGAACTGGCGCTTGACCTCTTGCGCCTCTGGCGCATTCGGGTCCGGGAAACGCTTCATCAGCAGCTGCGCGGCACCGTCGGCGCCGATCACGGCGATCCGTGCGGTGGGCCAGGCAAAGTTCAGGTCGGCGGAGAGCTGCTTGGACCCCATCACCGCGTAACCGCCGCCGTAGGACTTGCGGACCGTGATCGTCACCTTCGGCACGTCGGCCTCGACGACGGCATTGAAGAAGCGGCCACCGCGCTTGATGATCCCGCCCTTCTCCTGTTCGACGCCCGGAAGGGCGCCGGGGGTGTCGACGACGAACACCAGCGGCAGGTTGTAGGAGTCGCAGAACCGGATGAAGCCGGCCGCCTTGTCCGACGCCTCGTTGTCGATCGCACCGGCGAGGTGCATCGGCTGATTGGCGACGACGCCGACCGAGTGACCGTCCACGCGGGCGAAGGCGGTGATCATCGCCTGCCCGCGCTGCGCGCCGACATCGAAGACATCGCCGTCGTCGAAGATCCGCAGCAGAATCTCGTGCATGTCATACGCGGTGTTGTCGGCGTCCGGCACGATCGAATCCAGCTCGAGGTCGTGCGGGGTGAGCTGCGGTTCCATCCCCGGGTTGGCGATCGGCGGATCGTCAAAGGTGTTGGCGGGCAGGAAGTTCAGGTACTCGCGGACGTATTGGAACGCTGCGGCCTCGGATTCGACGACCTGGTGGATGTTGCCGTAGCGGGCCTGATTGTCGGCGCCGCCGAGCTCGTCGAGGCTGACATCCTCTCCGGTGACGTCCTTGATCACGTCCGGTCCGGTGATGAACATGTAGCCCTGGTCGCGCACCGCGACCACCAGGTCGGTCTGGATCGGCGAGTACACCGCTCCGCCTGCGCATTTGCCAAGGATGATGGAGATCTCCGGCACCAGGCCGCGCAGCATCTCGTGGCGGCGACCCAGTTCCGCGTACCACGCCAGCGAGGTCACGGCGTCCTGGATTCGCGCGCCTGCGGAGTCGTTGATGCCGACGATCGGGCAGCCGACCATCGCCACCCACTCCATCAGTTTGGCCACCTTGCGGCCGAACATCTCCCCGACCGAGCCCTGGAACACGGTCTGATCGTGGGAGAACACGCCGACCGGCCGGCCGTTGATTCTGCCGTGGCCGGTCACCACGCCGTCGCCGTAGAGAGCGTTCGGGTCGCCGGGCGTGCGGCACAGCGCCCCGATCTCGAGGAAGCTGCCCGGATCGAGCAACGCGTCGATGCGGGCGCGGGCGCTGGGTATCCCCTTCTTCTCCCGCTTGGCCACCGCGGCCTCACTACCGGGCTCCTTGGCCAGCTCCAGCTTCGCGCGCAGCTCGGCCAGTTTCTCGGCGGTGGTCGAGCCGGTCACTTGGCTACCTTGGATTCGGCCTTGGATTCGGCCTGAATCCGGCTCAGCGCCTCGCTCATGTGCGCACCCACCTTGGCGATGATCGGCTCGTCGATCGCCTGGATGTGCTCGCCGCCGATCGGCACCACCTCGAGATCCGAGACGTACTCACCCCAGCCGCCATCCGGCTTGCGGGTGGCGTAGCGCGGCTCGAACATGATCGCGTCGTCGTGGTACCGGTCGGCCATGTAGAGCGTGACGTGCCCGTCGTACGGCTGGATCCGGGCGGTGTCGATCGCGCGGTTGTCCAGGTACGACGTGCGCTGGTGCTCGATGATCCCGCCGGGGATCTGCACACCGCTCTGTTTGACAGCGTCCAGCACGAACTGCACCTGGCCCGCGTCGTCGAGCGCTTCCAGCTGGTCGTAGGGAATCTCCGGGATCTGCACGTTGAACGTCCGCTCGGCGAACCGTGCGTAGCGTTCCCAGCGCCGGTGGGTCTCCTCCTTGGTCTGCGGGATCTCCTCGGAGGCGCGCACCGCGTCGATCAAGCCGACGAACGGCACATCGCAACCCTGCTGCCGGAGCCCGATCGCGCAGGCGTAGGCCAGCACGCCGCCCAGCGACCAGCCGACCAGAATGAACGGGCCATCCCCGGCCATCTCGCGCAGCTTCGGAACATATTGAGCCGCACGCTCTTCGATGGTGCCCTCGACTCGCTCGAGGCCGTACATCGGGGTATCGGGCGGCAGCCTGTTCAGCAGCGGCTCGTACACCACCGTCGACCCGCCCGCCGCGTGGAACACGAAGATAGGAATCTTTGACGAGCCCGCTGAATCTTTTGACGGGGCGCGGATGGTGCGGACGAACCCGTCGATCTGGCCCGCCTCGAGGTACTCCCGGACCTTGTCGGCGAGCTCCTCGATGGTCGTTGACGCCTTGACCTGCGCCGCGGTGATCGGCCCGTCGGCGCGATCGGAGAGCCGCTGGGCCATCTTCTCCGCGGTCTCGTCGTCGAGTTCGGGCAGCGTGTTGAAGACGCCGCCGGGCGACTTACCGGTGACGATCGCCCAGGTTGCGAACGTCACGCGCTCGGACGCGTCACGTGGCGGCACGTCGAACTCCGCCAGGTCCGGCTGCTGGGGTGGGGGTGGCGGTGGGACCGTGGTTGGATTGCCGCCTCCGGCGGCGTCGGCTGGATTGCCGCCTCCGGCGGCGTCGGCTGGATTGCCGCCTCCGGCGGCGTCGGCTGGATTGCCGCCTCCGGCGGCGGTCCGCTGGTAGTCGTGCAGCTGCTGCACCTCGTCTCGGTGCTCGATCGCGTACTCGATCAGCTTCTCGACGGCATACAGGTTCGCGTCCCGGACGGCCTGCAGCTGGATCGGCGGCAGGTCGAAGTCGTATTCGACGCGGTTCTTGATCCGCACCGCCATCAGCGAGTCGAGGCCGAGCTCGATCAGCGGCACCTCCCAGGGAAGGTCCTCCGGCTCGTAGCCCATCGCGCCGGCCACGATCGTCGCCAGCCGCTGCCCGACCGTCTCACCGGAGTCTGGTGACCACTTCTGGAAACCGGCACCGAGGTTGACGCCCTGGGTCAGGTTGTCATGCAGGATCTCGGCGTCGGGTGGTTCCTCGACGACCGGCGCAGCGGGTGCGGCCACCGCGGCGGCGGCGGCCGCGGCGGCGACCGGCAGCGCGGACGGTTGACCTGAGCGGGTCACGATCGCGTCGTAGACGAGCGTGAACGACTCGTCGATGCGGGCGTGCACCTGAACGGACGCACCGCCGGGGTGCCGCGTCAACGTCGTCACCAGACGAGCGCCGTCACCCGGCACGGCGCGGTGTTCGCCGGCGGTCAGCGTGGCATCCGGAAGCACCAGCGCCGCAGCCGATTTCACGAGTGCGGCCAGATCGGTCGCACCGCGCGGAGCGTATTCCCAGACATGGCGGTCGTCGGGCATCGCGACGTGCGTTCCCGGCATGAACGCCGAGCCGTCGGCGGAGAACCGCGCAGCGAGCCAGTGCTCCTTGCGACGGAACCGGGTCGGCGGGACGTTCGCGTAGTCCAGCGGGCCGGTGGCGCGGGTGAACAGCGTCCGGATGTCCAGATCGTGGCCGTAGACGAACAGCTGCGCCATCGCAACCGTCATCGACTCCACCTCGTCCTGCTTGCGCGCCAGCGTCGCGATCAGCTGCGCGTCGTGCAGACCCGCCGCGGCCGTGGTCAGGCCCACCTGCATCAGCGCCACCGGGTTGGGCGCCAGCTCCAGGAACGTGGTGTGGCCGTTGTCGACGGCGTTGCGGATGCCGTGGGTGAAGTAGACGCTGTTGCGCAGGCCCTTCTTCCAGTAGTCCACCCCGTGGAACGGCTCACCGCCCGGGCGGAGATAGCCGCCCTCGTGCACCGTCGAGAAGTACCCGATCTTCGTGGGCAGCGGCTCGATGCCCTGCAGCTCGGCCGTCAGCTCACCCAGCAGCGGGTCCATCTGCGACGTGTGGCTGGCGCCCTTGGTCTCGAACTTGCGGGCGAACTTGCCCTGGACCTCGGCGCGCTCAATGATCGCGTCCACCTGCTCGGGCGGTCCGCCGATGACGGTCTGGGTCGGCGCGGCGTACACGCACACTTCCAGATCCGGGAAGTCCGAGAACACCGTCTTGATCTCGTCGGCGGAGTACTCCACCAGGGCCATCAGCCGGATGTACTCGCCGAACAGCATCGCCTCGCCCTCACCCATCAGGTGGGACCGGGAGCAGATGGTGCGGGTCGCATCTTCCAGCGACAGGCCACCGGCGAAGTACGCCGCCGCGGCCTCGCCCAGCGACTGCCCAATCACCGCGGCGGGTTTGGCCCCGTGGTGCTTCAATAGCTCGCCGAGAGCCACCTGGATCGCGAAGATGACGATCTGCGTGGTCTCGATGCCGTAGTCCTGCGCGTCGTCGAGGATCAGCTCGACGATCGAGTAGCCGCGCTCGTCCTGAACCAGCGAGTCCACCTTGTTGATCCAGTCGGCGAACACCTCGTCACGCAGGTACAGGCTCTTGGCCATCTTGCGGTGCTGCGCGCCAAATCCGGCCAGCACCCACACCGGGCCGGTGGTCACCGGCCCGTCGGCGGTGAACACGTTCGGCCGCGGCTTGCCCTCCGACACCGCGCGAAGACCCTTGATCGCCTCGTCGTGGTCGTGGGCCAGCACCACGGCGCGGGACCGGCCGTGGTTGCGCCGCGACAGCGACCGGCCGATCGACTCCAGCGACGCCGCCCGGCCCTCCGGACTGTCCATCCAGTCGGCCAGTTCCGCGGCGGCCGCCTTCTTGCGCGACGTCAGGAAGGCCGAAACCGCCAGCGGCACCACGGGGGCCGGGGATTCTTCGGCCGCCAGCTCGGCGAGCGCAATATCCTTGAGCCGCAACGCCTCATCGGTCAGCCCGGGCAACTCGTAGGTGGGTTCGGCGTACTCGGCGAACTCGCCGAACTCGCCGAACTCGCCGAACTCGCGGATTTCGGGTTCGGGGATCTTGGGCTCGGGCTCGGGTTGGGGCTCGGGTTCCTTGGCAGGTTCTTTTTCTAGGACGTCGCGGGGCAGTACCTCGCGCAGCACCACGTGCGCGTTCGCGCCGCCGAAGCCGAACCCGGACACGCCCGCGATCGCGTAGCCGCTGTAGCGGGGCCACTCGGTGACGGTGTCGGCGACCTTCAACCGCACAGCGTCGAAGTCGATGTACGGGTTGGGTCCGGCGTAGTTGATCGACGGCGGCAGCTGGTCGTGCTGCAGCGCCAGCACCATCTTGGCCAGGCTGGCCGCACCGGCCGCCGACTCGAGGTGACCGACGTTGGACTTGACCGCGCCCAGCAGGGCCGGATTGTCGGCCCCGCGGCCCCTGCCGACGACGCGGCCCAGCGCCTCCGCCTCGATCGGGTCGCCGAGGATCGTGCCGGTGCCGTGCGCCTCGATGTAGTCGACGAGGCGCGGGTCGATCCCGGCGTCCTTGTACGCGCGGCGCAGCACGTCGGCCTGCGCGTCGGGGTTCGGGGCCAGCAGGCCGTTGGAGCGGCCGTCGTGGTTGACCGCGCTGCCTGCGATCACGGCGATGATCTGGTCGCCGTCCCGGCGGGCGTCGGCCACGCGCTTGAGCACCAGCATGCCGCCGCCCTCGGAGCGGGCGTAGCCGTCGGCGTCGCTGGAGAACGACTTGATCCGGCCGTCGCCGGCCAGCACCCCGCCGACCTCGTCGAAACCGATGGTGACCATCGGCGTGATCAGTGCGTTGACGCCGCCCGCCAGAACGACGTCGGCCTCACCGTTGCGCAGCGCCTGCACTCCCTGGTGCACCGCCACCAGCGAGCTCGAGCACGCGGTATCCAGTGTCATCGACGGTCCGCGGAAGTCGTAGAAGTAGGACACCCGGTTGGCGATGATCGAACTCGCAGTGCCGGTGATCGCGTACGGATGCGCGGTCGTCGGGTCGGACACCGCCAGGAAGCTGTAGTCGTTGGTGGACGTGCCGATGTAGACGCCGACGCTCTCGCCGCGCAGGCCCGACGCGGGGATCCTGGCGTTCTCCAACGCCTCCCAGGTCAACTCGAGCGCCATCCGCTGCTGCGGGTCGAGGTTGTCGGCCTCCATCTTCGACAGCGCGAAGAACTCGGAGTCGAAGCCCTTGATGTCGCTCAAGTAGCCGCCGCGGGTGCGGGCCTTCGCGATCCGCTCGGCCAGCCGCGGCTCCTCGAGGAACTCCGACCAGCGGCCCTCCGGCAGGTCGGTGATCGCGTCGCGGCCGGCAAGCAGCGCCTGCCACATCTCGTCGGGCGTGTTCATGTCGCCCGGGAACCGGGTGGACAGCCCGACGATCGCGATGTCGTCGACGTCACG
This sequence comes from uncultured Actinomycetota bacterium, assembly GCA_963759655.1. Lineage (GTDB taxonomy): Bacteria > Actinomycetota > Actinomycetes > Mycobacteriales > Mycobacteriaceae > Mycobacterium. Next base: position 18,748 of record CAVXAG010000017.1, read on the forward strand.
GCTGCGTGACCAGTCCTGAGATAAGAAGGAGTCCTCGTCGTCCTCTGAAATGGGCTCGCCCTCGATGATCCGAGTCGCCAGCGACTCGATGGTCGGGTGCCGGAACGCGACGGTCGCCGACAGCGTGACGCCGGTGAGGTCCTCGATGTCGGCGGCCATCGCCACGGCGTCGCGCGAGGACAGGCCGAGTTCGACCATCGGGGCGGTCTCGTCGATCCCGTCGGGCGACTGGCCGGTGGCGTTGCCCACCCAGTTGCGCAACCAAGCCCGCATCTCGGCGACGGTCAGGTCCGGCATCGTCAGTCCCCCTGGTCAGGGAACAAGTTCGGGGCGACCGTGCCGCGGCGCAGGCTGCCGTCGAGGTAGGAAGCGCGGCAGGCCCGACGGCCGATCTTGCCGCTGGACGTGCGCGGGATCGTGCCGGCCGGCATCAGCAGGAAATCGCGCACCGTGACGCCGTGGCGCACCGCGATCGCGGCGCGAACGCCGTCGGCGATCGGTGCGAGGTCGAGCTTGTGGCTGCCTGCGGCGCGCTCGCCGACGATCACCAACTGCTCGGAGGTGTCCTCCGGGTCATACTTCAGCCCGGCGTGGGCATCCTCGAACACCGAGCTCGGCAGCTGGTTGGCCGGCACCGAGAACGCCGCGGCGAAGCCGGGGCGCAGCGCGCGGGTGGACTCCTGCGCGGTGTACTCCAGATCCTGTGGGTAGTGGTTGCGGCCGTCGATGATCACCAGCTCCTTGATCCGGCCGGTGACGTAGAACTCGCCGTCGAGGAACGCGCCCAGATCGCCGGTGCGCATCCACATCGCGTCGTCGGGCGCGCCTTCGGCGTGCGACGGGTTGGCCCGTGACTTGAGGATGTTCTGGAACGTCTCGCGGGTCTCTTCGTCGCGATTCCAGTAGCCCGTCCCGACGTTGTTGCCGTGAATCCAGATCTCGCCGATCTGACTGTCGGGCAACTCGGTGGCGGTATCCGGATCGACGATCGCCGCCCACTCGTCGTAGCCGATCTTGCCGCACGACGCCTGCGGCACCGCGGCCGGCGAATCGTCGGGGACCTTGACCAGTCGGTCGTTGATCAGCTCGTCGCGGTCCACGCTGGTGATGACCGGCGGCAAGTCGGGCTCGGTGCTGGAGACGAACAACGTCGCCTCGGCCATCCCGTAGGAGGGCTTGACCACCGAAGGCGACAAGCCGTACGGCGCGAACGCCTCGGTGAACTTGCGCATGGAGGCCCGCGACACCGGCTCGCTGCCGTTGAGGATGGCCCGCACATTGCTGAGGTCGAGTTCGGGCTCCCCCTCCTTGGGCAGCCCGCGCAGCGCGGCGTGCTCGAACGCGAAGTTCGGCGCCGCCGAGATGGCCGGGCCGCGGTCGTCGCCCTTGACCCCGAGCTCACGCAGCCATCGGATCGGCCGGCGAACGAACGCCGCCGGCGTCATGAACGTCGCCTCCCTGCCGATGATCGACGGCATCATGATCGTGACCAGCCCCATGTCGTGGAAGAACGGAAGCCAGCTGACGCCGCGGTGGCCCTCCTCTGGGTCGAGCGCGGTCAGCACCTGGACCATGTTGGTGGCCACCGCCAGGTGAGTGATCTTCACGCCTGCCGGTGTGCGAGTGGAGCCCGAGGTGTACTGCAGGTAGGCGATCGTGTCGTGGTTGGGGTTCGGGGGCTGCACCCAGGTGCCCGCGACCTCGTCGGGCACCGCGTCGACCGCGATGACGCGTGGCCGCTCATTGGCGGCCCGGTTGCGGAAGAACTTGCGGACCCCCTCCGCCGAGCCGGTGGTGGTGAGAATCGTCGACGGGGTGCAGTCGTCGAGCACCGAATGCAGCCGCCCGACGTGGCCGGGCTCGGCCGGGTCGAACAGCGGCACGGCGATCCGACCGGAGTACATCGTGCCGAAGAACGCGCTCAGGTAATGCAGGTTCTGCGGGCACAGGATCGCGACCCGGTCGTCCGGCTGGGTGACCTGCTGCAGCCGTGCCGCGACGGCGCGGTTACGGACGCTGAACTGCGACCAGGTCAGGTCGCGCGCGAGACCATCGCGTTCGGTGGAGAAGTCCAGGAAGCGGTACGCCAGGTGGTCGCCGCGGGTGTGGGCCCACCGCTCGACGTGGCGGACGAGGCTGGCACTTTCCGGGAATTCGATTCGCCCCGTCTTCTTGTTGATGAAGGGGTTAACCCAAATCGCCACGTCTAACTCTCCGCCCAGCCGTCGTTGCCGCTCTTATATATTTCTTAATGTTAAGCGACGCCTCATCACCGGCCAAATCGACGGCCCGTTCGAGACGCAACTGTGTTGTCACCCGTGTTGGGGATGTGGTGCATTCTCGATCACATTCGCCGCCCAGTTGCGCGTCCACACCGTGGCCGGCTGGCCGCCGCTGCCCCAGAACTGCGTGGTGTTGTACATGGCGTGAACGGGTTCGCCCGCGCCGCCGATCAGCTGCGTGAGCGTACCCGGCAGGTTCAGCGGGTCGAACGCCCCGGCAGGAGCGGCGCAGATCAGATCGCCATCTGCGCAGATCTCGAAGGTGCGGTCGGCCAATGCACCGAAGCCGCCCGCGCGCGGGCCGGTCATCGTCATGCCGGACGGGATGAACGGAACGCCGTGCAGCGCGATCTCGGCGCCTTCGCCTTCGGGCTTCGGGTCGACGGCGCGGCCGACGCCGGGGTCGCGGCGACCGTCTGAAATCAGCGTCACCCCGAGCACGCGGTCCGCGGCGACGGGTCCCCGGCCGTTGCCGATCTCGCCGGCGATGTCGCCGCCGATGACCGCGCCCTGGGAGAAACCGACGATCAGGTAGTCGGTCAGCGGGCACCTGCGGCTCATCTCGGCCATCGCCGTTCTGGTGGCGCCGGTGCCGTTGCGTCGACTCACGTCGTAGTCAACGTCGTTGTCACCCGACAACGGCCGGTGGAACTGCGCGATGTAGGGCACGGTGTAGGTCTGCAGCCGGTCGTTGCCGAACTGCTCGGCGAGCGGCCGAGTCACGTTGAGCAGCAATGCGTTCGGAAACTGCGACGGATTCAACGGGTCTTGTTGCGGCGACGACTCCCAGGTGCCGGGGATCGACACCATCATCACGTCCGGACAGCTCGCGACCTGGACCTGCTCGGCCGGCTTATGGTGCCGCAGTACGAGCAGCACCACGGCGGCCGCCGCCAGCACGACGACGACCACGAACGCGAAGGGGCGCTTGCGCCTGGGCTTTCTGGGCCTTCTGGGCCTTCTGGGCTTTCCGGCCACGCTCACCCGTGCTGGGGGTGCGGTGCGTTGTCGATCAGGGCCGCCGCCCAGTTACGCGTCCACACCGTGGCCGGCTGGCCGTCGAGGTTCCAGAACTGCGTGGTGTTGTACAGCGCGTGCACCGGCTGGCCGGCGGCGCCGGTCAGGATCTTCAGCGTCTCGGGCAGGTTCGTGATGTCGAACGCCTCCTGGGGTGCCGCGCAGATCAGATCACCCTGGCCGCAGATCTCGAACGTGCGGTCGTTCAGCTCGCCGAGGCCACCGGGGCGCGGGCCGGTCATCGTCAAGCCGAAGTCCGACAACAACGGCACCTCGTGCAGCGTGATCTCGGCGCCCTGCCCCGGCGGGTTCGGGCCGACGTCGTTACCCACGCCGTCCTGGCGGCGGCCGTCGGCGATCAACGTCACGCCCAGCACCAGGTCGGAATCCACCGGACCCCGGCCGTTGCCGATGTCGCCGGCGATGTCGCCCGCGATGACCGCGCCCTGGGAGAAGCCGACAATCACGTAGCTGGTCAACGGGCACTTGCCGGCCATGTCGGTCAGCGCCTTCACCGCGGCCGTGGTGCCCTCCGCACGGCTGTCGTTGTAGGAAATCTGGCTGTCCTGGCTGAACGGGTTATGGAACTGGGCGGTGTAGGGAACCGTGTAGGTCTGGATGCGGCCGTTGCCGAACTGCTGACCGAGTGGCCCGGTGACGTTGAGCAGCAACGCATTCGGGTACTGCACGGGGTTGAGCGGGTCCTGCTGTGCCGACGATTCCCAGGTGCCGGGGATCGACAACACCTGCACGTCGGGGCAGCTCGCGTCCTGGAACTCGGGCCGGGGTTTCTTCGGCGCCGTCGGGGTGGGCGAGGGCGGCTGCGCGGCCTGCGGCGGGGGCGGGCCCGCCGGAACAGTCGTGGTGCGCTGCATCACCACCATCAGGACCAGACCAAGCGCGACGACCACCGACACCGCGGCTGCCGCGACGAGCGCGAGCAGACGGTGGCGTCTCCGCCGACTGTTGGTTGCCATCTTCCCCTGCTAGCAGAGACGTTCACTGGCGATGCGGATGTAACTTCCGGTGGCGGCGTCGATGTCCGCCGACGTGGGCGCCATCGAACTCAAGTGGACGTTGTGCACATCATTGGACACCAGCGGATGCACGTAGTCCCAGACCGCTTGCGGACCCTGCCCCGCGGCGCGGGCCTGACAAACGTAGCTGCCGATGCTCAGGGCGAGCAGGTCACTGGACGGGTGCACTCCGCCGGCGTTCAGCGCGTCGAGGTAGGCACGCTGCTGCTGAGTCTCCCGCAGCAGGCTCGGCTGGCCTGAATCGCTGCCTCCGGAGGGCGGCGTGCTGGTGTCACTGGCGGGCAGCGTCACGCTGGACATCAGGCTGTCGGGAGTCGAGCAGCCCGACAGGATAGCGGCGAGCGTCAGCGTCACCGCGGTCGAGCAGCCGGCCATCCGGGTGGGTGTCCGTTGCACGCCTCCACGGTACCTACTTGATGGTGGCCACCAATTCACCCGACATCGCGCCCAGTTGCGGGCCCCATGTCGACCAGTCGTGGTTACCGCCCGCCGGGAAGTCGAAGTGCCCGTTGTGGCCGCCGACCTGGCGATAATGCTGATAGAACACGCGGTTACTGCCTTCGGCCTGATCGCAGTAGCCGATCATCGCCGGTTCGTCGGTGCACGTCAGCGTCTGCGGGCTGAACACCCACAGCCGGGTGTTGTTCTGCACCAGCAGCGAGTTATGCACGTCGGGGTCGTGCCACTTCCAGCGGCCCAGCTGCGGCAGGCCCCACATGTTGCGGGTGTCCACCCCGCCGTCGCGCATCAGCCCCTCGGTGATCGCGCCGTTCATGAACGTGCTCGACGGGGTCAGGAACCCGGACAACGACCCGGCGAACCGGTACCGGTCGGGATAGAAGGCGGCCATCGCCAGCGCGCCGTAACCGCCCTGCGCGGCGCCGACGATCCCGTGGCCGTTGGGCGCCAGGCCCTTGTTCGCGGCCAGCCAGTCGGGCAGCTCCTGGGACAGGAACGTCTCCCACTGGCGGCCGCCGTCGCCCTCCCAGTTCGTGTACATGCTGTACGCACCGCCGGCGGGCGCCACCACCGAGATCCCCTTACCGGCGAGCTGGCCCATCGCGTTGCCCGCGGTGACCCAGTTGCTGACGCCGTCGCCGGCGTTGAACGCATCGAGGAGCACCACGGCGTGCGGACCACCGGCCAGGAACGCGACCGGGATGTCGCGGCCCATCGCCGCGGACGGCACCATCAGGGACTCGACGCCGTCGGCTCTGGCGAGCCCCGACACTGAGGGGGCCAGCCAGAGGCCGAGCCCGAGGATCGCCGTCAGCACAGTCCGCAGAAACACCAACGTAGTGAACCACATCACGTAGCAACGTCGCGACGATCGGGTCGGGTAGCGCCCCGGCCGGGCCTAGGAGGTAGTAGGCGTGGCGCCCAACACCCGCTGGATGTCGGGCTTCATCGCCTCCAGCTGCTGGCCCCAGTAGACCCAGGTGTGGGTGCCGGCCTCGGGGAAGTTGAACACCGCGTTGTGGCCACCCGCGGCGATGTAGTTGTCCTGGAAGGTCTTGTTGGTGCGAAGGGTGAAGCCCTCCAGGAACTTCGCGTTGAAGTCGCCACCGCCAAGCTCGTTGGGCTTGCCGTTGCCGCAGTACACCCAGATGCGGGTGTTGTTGTCCACCAGCTTCTGGATGTTGACCATCGGGTCGTTGCGCTTCCATGCCGGGTCGCTGGACGGGCCCCACATGTCCTCTGACTTGTAGCCGCCCGCGTCGTTCATCGACGTGCCCACGAGCATCGGCCACCAGCCCTCAGACAGGTTCAGGAAACCCGACAGCGACGCTGCGTAGGTGAACTGCTGCGGGTAGTACATCGCCAGCACGAAGGCCGCGGAGCCGGCCATCGACAGACCGACCGCCGCGCTACCCGTCGGCTTGACCTGCCTGTTCGCCGCCAGCCAGGCGGGCAGCTCCTGGGTCAGGAAGGTCTCCCACTTGTAGGTCAGGCAGCCGGCCTTACCGCAGGCCGGCTTGTACCAGTCGCTGTAGAAGCTGGACTGGCCGCCGACCGGCATGATGACCGACAAACCGGACTGGTAGTACATCTCGAACGCGTTCGTCTCGATGTCCCAGCCGTTGAAGTCGTCGCGCGCGCGCAGGCCGTCGAGCAGGTAGACCGCCGGAGAGTTGGCGCCTCCGCTCTGGAATTGGACCTTGATGTCGCGGCCCATCCCCGCAGACGGCACCTCCAGGTACTCGACCGGCAGGCCCGGCCTGGAGAACGCCCCCGCTGTCGCCGAGCCCCCTACGGCGCCGACCATGCCCGGCAGTAATGCCGCGCTGAGGGCAGCAACCGTGATCCGGCGCGCCCATCGACCCCGCAGCTTCTCAACGAATTTCATAGAAATGTCCATCCCATCGTTTTGGATTGCGCACCGCAAGCGCCAGCGCCGCAGTGCCCTGGTAGTCAACCACACATAGGCGGACCGCGCCGTTGCGGTCTCGCCCCCCCGAACGGAACCCGCCCGCTAACAAACGCGAAAGCTAGGGCCCCGTCGCCGGTAAGCCGGTATAAGGGGTACCACTTAATGGCGGCTCACTCAAACCGCAGCGAATCAGGTCATACTTCGGCACGCGGTCGATTCGGTAGCTGGTGAACCGATAGGAATTCAACACGTTGGACAGGAACCGCTTCACCGTCAGCGGACCCCGGACCGACGTCAGCACCGCGTCGGTGGTGGGGCATTTCAGGGCTACCACGGCCTCGGTCACCCAGTCCTCGTCGAGGTAGGGCGGCAGGAACGGGTGCTGCTTCAGCCACGGGCCGTCGGCCACCGCCCAGTCCGGGAAGAGGTTCTTGTCGTGGCCGATCCGGGCGTCGGAGAGCCTGGTGGTGTGCATCGCGAGCGGGTTTGCCAGACCGATCTGGTCGAGCACCCGGACATCGAGGCCCACATTCATCCCGAGCATGCCGAGATTGGTGAAGAAAACGGTGTGCGGGCCCCTCTGCGCCGGCGGCGGGGGCGGAATCGCGGGCACGACGTCCCACTGCGTGTAGTTGCCCGACGGCAGCAGCAGCGCGCCGGCAGGGGTGTTGTCGATCGCCTCGATCACCGCCCGCATCCGCGGGTAATCCAGGTAGTCGAGCGCGGTCACCGGGTGCGCGTTGCCGGTGGCCTGCGAGTAGAACCGGCGCTCGTCGACGATCCCGGAATAGGTGACCTTGGTCGCATCGGCACCCATGCCGGGGGAATTCGCCGCCCACAGGGCCCACAGCGCCATGGTCAACCACACGCCCACCGTCGCGCCCGCCAGCACGTCGCCCGCCTCGCGGGACTGCGTGGTCCGATCGGGCAGCACGACGGGAATCACCGCGACCGGCAGCAGCACGCAGAACAGTGGCGGCAACAACACCCGGCCGTGCATGAAGTCGCCGCCCTGGCGGATCCAGTAGGCGGCCTGCAGGAGCCCGCTGCCGACGAAGAACGCGATGACGACCGGCGGGCTCTGCACCAGCCGACCCACCCGTCGCTGGTCGGTCCGGGCCGGGGAGCGGATCCACCAGGGCCGGCTGCGGCCGGCCAGCACCAGCACGGCCAGCGCCGCCAGCGGGATCGCCGGCACCCACAGCAGGTAGGGCCCATTGAAGTTGGCCAGGTAGACGAAACCCTGCGACCACTTCTTCCCGGAGGCATCCTTGGCGAGCGCGGTGCCGGGCACCAGCAGCCCGTAGTAGCCCATCCGGAAAATCTGATACGCCACCGGCAGCAGGCCCCCGGCCAGCACGATGAGCACCCGGGGCCGCCAGCCGCGCACCGCGATCAGCATCATCACCAGCGCAAGACCGCCGATCAGCGCGAGTTCGGGGCGCACGAGCACCGACAGGCCGGCCACGAACGCCAGCGCCGTGGTGAACCACCGGCCGGTGCTGCGCTGCTGCGACCAGCACACCATCATCCACCACAGCAGACCGAGATAGGCCAGCACCAAACCGTTTTCGAGTCCGGAGGTGGCGAAGTCACGCGCCGGCGGCACCGCAATGTAAACCAGCACGCCGGCCGGCAGCAGAATTGCGCGCCGGCCGAGCAGGGTCGGCGCCGACAGCCGGGCGGCCCCCAGCATCGCGAACACCACGCCCGCCAGCGACAGCGCCAGCGACAGCGCCAGCGCCACGTACTCCAGCCGCACCGGGCCGCCGACGAGCCCGCCGAGATACACCAGATAGGTCCACAGCGTCGAGGTGTTGACCTCCACGCGCTCGCCCATGTTGAACACCGGGCCGTTGCCCGCCAACAGGTTTCGCACGGTGCGCAGCACGATCAGCCCGTCGTCGGCGATCCAGCGGCGCTGCCAGGCGCCCCAGCCGAACAGCGCCACCACCACCAGCACGCTCAGCCACAGGCTGGCCTGTGCCGCCGGTTCGAGGCGGCGGGCACTAACTGAAGAAGAAGGCCGCACCGAGTGTTCCGATCAATGCCACTGCGAGGAGCTGCAGTACGCGGTCACGCAGCGCGATCTCCTCCGGTTCGCCGGCGAGGCCGCCGTCGACATCCACCGCGTAGCGCAGGATCGCGATCGTGAACGGGATCATCGACACCGCGAACCACGTGTTGTTCGCTCTGCTGGGGTCGAACGCCCACAGGCCATAACACAGCACCACCGCGGTAGCCGACAGCGTCCAGACGAACCGAAGGTAGGTACCGGTGTAGCTCTCCAGCGATTTGCGGATCTTGGCGCCGGTGCGCTCGGCCAATTGCAGTTCGGCGTAGCGCTTTCCGGCCACCATGAACAGCGAGCCGAACGCCGTCACCAGCAGGAACCATTGCGACAACGGAATGTGCGCTGCCGCGCCGCCTGCGATGAATCGCATCAGGTACGCCGACGACACGATGCAGATGTCGAGCACCGCTTGGTGTTTCAAGCCGAAGCAGTACGCCAGCTGGATTCCGATGTAGCAGGCCATCACGACCGCGAGATCGCGGGTGACGAAGCACGAGATCACCAGCGACGCGACACCGAGTACCACCGCCACGGTGTAGGCCAGCCACACGGGGACCACCCCTGCGGCGATGGGCCGGAACCGCTTCGTCGGGTGCTGACGGTCGGCTTCCACGTCGCGGACGTCGTTGACCAGATACACCGCCGACGCGGCCATGCAGAACACCACAAACGCGATCGAGACGTTGATCCACACGTCGCGGTAGTCGACCTTGACGTTGCTGCCGAGCGCCGCCAGCGGGGCGGCCAGCACGAGAAGGTTCTTCACCCACTGGCGGGGCCGGACCGCGCGCACGATGCCGACGACCAGGTTGTCGGGCGGTCCGGTGACCTCTGGCGCCTCTTCGCTCATCGGGTTCTTCCGAAGGTGCGGACCAGCTGCGCGACCAGCGTGCCGACGGCCACCCCGGTCAGCACGTCACTGGGATAGTGCACGCCGAGGACCAGGCGCGACAACGCCATCGGCGGCACCAGGAGCACGGGCAACGGCAGCCCGGTCAGCGGGGCCATCAAGATGGCGGCCGTGGTGGTGGAGGTGGCGTGGGCGGAGGGGAAGCTCAGCGCGCTGGGGGTGGCAACGTTCACCTCGACGGCGGGGTGGTGCGGCCGGGCGCGGCGCACCGCCCGCTTGATCAGCACCGCGGCGGCGTGCGCGCCGAACGCGCCCGCCCCGGCCAGCAGCCACTCGGAGCGTCGCCGCGGTTGTAACACCGCGCCCAGTGCCGACACGGCCAGCCAGCCCGCGCTGTGCTCGCCGAAGTGGGACAAGGCGCGGGCGGCCGCGAGGACGCCGGCACGCTGAGCGAGCGCCGACTGGACGGCAACCAGCGCCACCACCTCGCCGCTCGGTGCCGGGCCGGGATCAGCCATGGTTCCCCGGTGCGGGGAACAGCACCGATTCCCACTTCTGCGTGCTGGAAAGCGCCGGCAGCGCATCGCGGTAGACACGGCGCATCTCGTCGAATCGCCGGGTCAGCCTGCGCTGCCTGCGCAGCGATTTGGCCAACAGGGCGGACATCTTCGCCCGGTCGCGCTGCCGGTACACCACGCCGCGGCCGTCCGCGGTGGTGACGGTCACGCCGTCGTACTTGGACAGCAAGAACCAGCGCGCGTCCTGTGTCGACACGTTGAGTTGCGGGCGCCCATGGTGCTCGGGGTTGGTCTTCTTCAGGTTGTGCCAGAACCCGCGGACCAGGTGGTAGGCGATGGACGCCGGCGCGACCGGGATCTTCGTCGTTCGGCCTTTTTCCGATGGCGCAGGCAGGTCGCTGGCGGCCGGCAGCACCACCGCGTCGGGGTACTCGGTGCGCATCCGGCGCACCTCGGGCAGCGCAGACTCCAGGATCGAGAAGATGTGCTCTGGTCCGGCCAGGAAGTCGTCGATCGCCTTGTTCTGGATCGCTACCGTCGAGTATTCCAGGCAGGCAAGGTGTTTCAACGTCGCCTTCAGATGGCTGCGCACCAGACCGCGGACGTCGCCGTCCCAGTGAAGGGCGGCCACCACCAACCGGTTGCGCAAATGGAAGTACGCCTGCCAGTCGATCGCGTCGTCCTTGTCGCTCCACGCCATGTGCCAGATCGCGGTGCCGGGCATGGTCGCCGTCGGATAACCGTGCTCACCGGCGCGCAGCCCGTAGTCGGCGTCGTCCCACTTGATGAACAGCGGCAGCGGCTGCCCGAGCTCTTCGGCCACTTGCCGCGGGATCATGCACATCCACCAGCCGTTGTAGTCGACATCGATTCGCCGGTGCAGCAGGTTACTGTCATAGTTGTTGTCGTTCAACGGCTTTTCCGCGAAGTCGTGGTCGTACTTGGTGTACGGCGCGGAGGTCCACATGAAGTTCGTGCGGTCCACGACTTCGCCCATGATGTGTAGGTGCGACGGCTCCTGCAGGTTCAGCATCTGACCGCCGACGAGCATCGGCGTCCTGGCGAAACGGTTCAGCGCCAGCGCCCGCAACACCGAGTCCGGCTCGATGCGAATGTCGTCGTCCATGAACAGGATCTGTTGGCAGTCGGTGTTTTTCAGGGCCTCGTACATCACCCTGCTGTAACCACCTGAACCGCCGAGGTTCGGCTGGTCGTGGATCGAGAGCCGATTGCCCAGTGGAGCGGCCGCGGCTGAAAAGCCCGGGTGATCCCGCGCCTTCGCCGTGCCCTGGTCCGGCACGATGACCGCGCCGATCACCTGGTCCACCAACGGATCTGTCGTCAAGGCCTGCAACGAGGCAACGCAGTCTGCGGGCCGGTTGAACGTCGGGATGCCGACCGCGATGTTCGCGACGCCCGGCGCAGCCACCGGCGCGTACCAGCCCGCGCTGTGCAGGGTCACGGCGCTGTCGGTGGTGACGTCGAACCAGATCCAGCCGCCGTCTTCGAACGGCCCGAGGTCGAGCTCGAACTCCAGGACGCCGGCCCCTTCGGTGAAGTTGCGGCCTTCGATGAAGATGCGGGCACCGGTCGCCTTGGTCCGGTAGATGTCCACCCGACCCGTCCCGGTCAGCTCGACGCGCAGCACCACCGACCCGAGCGTCGACCAGCGCCGCCAGTAGCTCGCCGGGAACGCGTTGAAGTAGGTGGAGAACGACACCTCGGACTCCGCGCCGATCTGCAGCGTGGTGCGGGTGGTGGCGTGCGCCCGGCGGGCGTTGGTGGTCGATTCCTCGATGTAGAGCTTGCGCACGTCCAGCGGTTCGCCGGGCCGCGGCAGGATCACCCGGGCCAGCAGGCTGACGGCCGTGGAGGTCATTCTGGGTCGCTTTCGGTCAGCGGGGCGCCGTCGCGCAGGTGCGGTACCAATACGTTGTCATACATATTCAGTGCGCTCGCGATGGCCATGTGCATGTCGAGGTACCGATATGTGCCGAGCCTGCCGCCAAACAACACCCCGGCCGACGCGGTCTCGGCCCGGGCCCGGTCGCGGTAGGCCGCCAGCAGGGCGCGGTCGGCCTCGGTGTTGATCGGGTAGTACGGCTCGTCGTCACCCTGCGCGAACCGGGAGAACTCACGCATGATCACGGTCTTGTCGGTGGGGTAGTCGCGCTCGGGGTGGAAGTGCCGGAACTCGTGGATGCGGGTGTACGGCACGTCGAGGTCGTTATAGTTCATCACCGCGGTGCCCTGAAAGTCGCCGGTCGGCAGCACTTCGACTTCGAAATCAAGCGTGCGCCACCCTAATCGACCGTCCGCATAATCGAAGTAGCGGTCCAGCGGCCCGGTGTACACGACGGGCGCGTCCGGATTCGCCGCTCGCAGCCGGGCGCGCACGTCGAACCAGTCGGTGTCCAGCCGCACTTCGATGCGCTCGTCGGCGGCCATCTTCTCGAGCCACGCGGTGTACCCGTCGGTCGGCAGACCCTCGTAGGTGTCGTTGAAATAGCGGTTGTTGAACGTGTAGCGCACGGGCAGGCGGGTGATGTTGCCGGCCGGCAGCTCCTTCGGGTCGGTCTGCCACTGCTTCTGGGTGTAGCCCTTCACGAACGCCTCGTACAGCGGCCGGCCGATCAGCGAGATCGCCTTCTCCTCGAAAGATGTGGCGTCGATTGCCTCAATCTCCGCGGCCTGCCCGGCGATCAGCGCACGCGCCTCGTCCGGCGAGAAGTAGCGGCCGAAGAACTGCGACACCAGGCCGAGCCCCATCGGGAACTGGTACGCCTGCCCGTTGTGCATCGCGAAAACCCGGTGCTGGTAACCGGTGAAGTCGGTGAACTGGTTGACGTAGTCCCACACCCGCTTGTTGGAGGTGTGGAACAGGTGGGCGCCGTAGCGGTGCACCTCGATGCCGGTCTGCGGCTCCGGCTCGGAATACGCGTTGCCGCCGATGTGGTGACGCCGATCGAGAACCAGGACCCGCTTGCCGAGCTGGGTGGCCGCCCGTTCAGCGACCGTCAGGCCGAAGAATCCGGAACCGACGACGAAGAGGTCGTAGCGAGCTGTCATCGGCAGCTAGGGTATCCGACCCCGAAGGTCGCGATTGCCTCACGATTTCGTCACGTCACTCCAGTCACACTAGTAACGCCAGTACCATCGAACACGTCGGTATCCACCGGGTGCGGCGCACGGCCTGCCCGCACACCGCCGACACGTTATCGCAACTACTAACAGACGATTCGTTGTCCAGATAGAGGAGACTTCCGTGCCGAACCGACGTCGACGCAAGCTCTCGACAGCCATGAGCGCAGTCGCCGCCCTGGCCGTCGCAAGTCCATTCGCAGTGATCGCGGTGACCGATTTGACGGCGAGCAACAAGCCCGCGCCCGAACAGCACGACTTCGTGCAGGCCGCAATGGTCACCGACCTGCCCGGCGAGATCATGTCCGCACTGCAGTCGAGCCTCTCGCAGTTCGGTGTCGTGGTGCCCAATGTGCCGTCAGGCATCTTGGGTTCGGCGGGCACACCGGCCGCGCCTGCGCTCACGCCGGGGCTCACCGGGGCGGGGCTCACCGCTCCGGGGCTCACCGGCCCCGGGCTCACCGCTCCGGGGCTCACCCCGCCGGGGTCGGTGCTCACCGACCCAGCGCTGGCGAACCCGGCGCTGACTCCCGGTGCCGCGCCAGGGCTGCCGCCCACCACCCCGATCACCCCGAACACCCCGGGGCTGACCACGCCGGGCCTGACCACGCCGGCGACCGGACTGACGACGCCCGGACTGACCGCACCGGCTGGGGTCAACCCGGCACTGACCAGCCCGTTGGCCGGGACACCCGGCCTGGGCCTCGGGGCACCCGCCCAGGGTCTCGGCGCGCCGGTCGCCGGGGATCCGCTCAGCGGCACCTACCCGCTGCTCGGCGGCGATCCGGGCATCGGCAGCGGCCTGTCGTCCGGAGCCCCGGCCAGCGGCGGGCTGATGTCCGAGCTGTCCAACGCCGCATCGCAGCTGGGCGCCAGCCAGGCGATCGACATGCTCAAGGGCGTCGTGGTGCCCTCGATCATGCAGGCGATCAAGGGGGCGGCCCCGGCAGCTGCGGGTGCCCCGGCCCCGCCACCGCTACCGATCCCCTAGACCAGTCGGCCAAACGGCACCGCAGAGACGGCGAACTCTGCGGTGTCGTTGCCGATGGTGTGTCGGAACACCGGTAACTCCAGACTCATACGTAACATCGGCCCGTGGGGTGCCGTCTTCCTCCGCCGTCGCTGCTGTTCACCGCGATCCTGGCGACTGCGGTGCTGCTACCGTGGGCGGTCCACGGCGTGCCCGGCGGCCGCCCGGGGAGCTCTCCGGCCACCGCCGGCGACACCGCGCTCGCGCAGCAGCCGCTGACCGGCCTCGGCGCCGGCGAGACGGTCCGTGAGGTCAGCCAGGCGACGCCGTTCTCCCTGGTGGCGCTCACCGGGGTGGATGCGGCCACCACCGCGCGGGTGCGCGCAAAGAAGCCCGACGGCAGCTGGGGACCCTGGTATCACGCCGATGACCTCGACTTCGAGGGCCCCGACGGTGGCGGCCCGGCTCGCGGCACCGAGCCGGTGTTCGTCGGGCGCACCACCGCGGTGCAGATCTCGATCAACCGCCCCGCCGCCGTCACCCCGCCGGACCTCGGCTATCGACCGGCCAGCGTCGAGCAGCCGTTCGGGCAGGACGTGAACGCCGTGTTGATCTCGCCGCCCCAGTCCCCCGCCGATCAGTTCTCGCTGCCCACCGCCGTCACCCCGCCCGGGCAGCCGCCCGCGATCATCGGCCGCGCGCAGTGGGGCGCCGACGAGTCGATGCGGTGCGGTCCGATCGTGTACGACAACGGGATCCGCGCCGCCATCATCCACCACACCGCCGGGAGCAACGATTACTCGCCGCAGGACTCGGCCGAGATCGTGCGAGCGATCTACGCCTACCACACCCGCACGCTGGGCTGGTGCGACATCGCGTACAACGCGCTGGTGGACAAGTACGGGCAGGTGTTCGAGGGGCGTGCAGGCGGGATCACGAAGGCGGTGGAGGGCTCGCACACCGGCGGCTTCAACGTGAACACCTGGGGCGTGGCGATGCTCGGAGACTTCGATGTCGTGCCGCCGACGCCGATTCAGTTGCGCACGGTCGCGCGCCTGATCGGCTGGCGGCTGGCGATGGACAACGTCGACCCGAAGGGCATGGTGACGCTGACGTCTGCGGGCGGCGAGTTCACCCGGTACCCGCGCGGCGCGGCGGTGACGCTGCCGACGATCTTCACGCACCGCGACGTCGGCGACACCGACTGCCCGGGCAACGCCGCGTACGCGGCGATGGGTCACCTCCGCGAGATGGCCGCCCGGTTCAACCTCCCGCCCGGGCCGGAGGAACTCGCCGACTCGCTGCAAGGCGGCGCGATCTATGCCCGCTGGCAGGCGATGGGCGGCATGAACAGCTGGCTGGGCGCGCCCACCTCACCGGAGTCGCCTGCCAATGGAGCCGCCCGCTACGTGCGCTTCCAGCACGGCGCGGTGTACTGGTCGCCACAAACCGGAGCCAACCCCGTCGGCGGTGCGATCTATGACGCGTGGGCCGGGCTGGGCTACGAAGACGGCCCGCTCGGGCTCCCGACGAGCGGCGAATTCTCGGAACCGGAGTGGATCGGGCAGAACTTCGCGCACGGGACGCTGAACTTCGACCGGGAGAAGTCCCGGGTGGTCCAGGTCATCGACGGGCTCGCCTACGAACTCCCGCCGCCGGCGCCGAACGGTCCGCCCCCCCAGGTTGAGCGGTTCAGCGCCATCATGGGCTAAAGCCAGCGCGATCATGGGCGGCTAGAGCCAGCGCGATCATGGGCGGCTAAAGCCAGCGCGATCATGGGCGGCTAGAGCCACCAGCGTTCCAGCACGCGCGCGACCCCGTCCTCGGTGTTGGGCGCTGTGACCTCATCGGCCACCGCCAGCACCTCGGGATGGGCGTTGCCCATCGCAACCCCGTGGCCCGCCCAGGCCAGCATCGACACGTCGTTGGGCATGTCACCAAAAGCCACCACGTCATCGGCGGCGATCGCCAGCGGACCCGCCACCTGCTCGATGCCGGAGGCCTTGCTGACGCCCAGCGGCACGATCTCGACCAGCCCGTTGTCGGTCGAGTACGTGATTTCGCCCTCGATGCCGATGTGCGGGGCCAGCGCTGCGGCCAGGTCTGCGCTGCGGGCGCCGGCCATCCGGACCAGCAGCTTCACTGCGGGCGCACTCAGCAGATCGGCGAGCGACACTTCGGTGTTGTCGGGGTTCAGCCAGGCGTGCTCGTAGCCGGGCGAGCTGACGAACTGCGGGGTGGCCGCGTCGTGCGCGCTGCGGCCCACCCGCTCGACCGCCAGCCCGGCGCCGGGAATCGCGCGGGTAGCGATCTCGGCCAGCACCGCCAGCAGGTCCGTGGACAGCGTCCGGGCCGACACGATGCGGTCGGTGGCCGGGTCGTAGAGCACTGCGCCGTTGGCGCACACCGACATCGGGGCGAAGCCCAGCGCATCGACCACCGGGGTGATCCACCGCGGCGGGCGCCCGGTGGCCAGCACGAACGTCGCGCCGGCGGCGATCGCGGCGGCAACCGCGTCACGCGTGCGCACGGTGACCGTCTCGTCGGCGTCGAGCAGAGTTCCGTCCACATCGCTGGCGATCAGCGAGGGTGGGTTCATCTGCGCGCCTACGCTTCTCGCTGGGAGCGCTCAGCCTGCTTTCGTGCGCGCTCCGCCAGCTCCGCTTCGTCGAGCAGCCTGGCCTCGGGCGGCGTGGGCGCGCCGCCGCCCAGCCGCCGGGGCACCCAGTACTGGCCGGCCGGGCTCGGATAGCCGAGTTGCGCCCGTTGCAGCAATTCCGTCATCGCCTCCCGCAGCGCGGCGCTGGTCTGGTCGGGGTTTTCGGTGGCACGCAGCGGCCCGCCGACGGCCAGCGTGATCGGCACGCGGTTGCGAAGCAGCTTGCGTTCATGGTCCTTCGTCCAGATGCGCTGGGCGCCCCAGACGATCATCGGGATGATCGGCACGCCGGCCTCGCGCGCCATCCGCGCGGCGCCGGTCTTGAACTCCTTGAGCTCGAAGCTGCGGCTGATCGTGGCCTCGGGGTAGACGCCGACGAGTTCTCCCTCGCGCAGCCGCTGCACCGCGACCGCGTACGCGCCGGCGCCCGCGCTGCGGTCGACCGGAATCATGCTGGAGCCGCGCATCAGGAAGCCGACGATCTTCACGTCCAGCATCTCCGCCTTCATCATGAAACGCAGCCGGCGGCGGCGGCGGTAGACGGCGATCGCGGCCGGCACCCAGTCGATGTAGCTGGTGTGGTTGATGGCGATCACGGCGCCGCCGACCTCGGGGATCTTCTCCAGGCCGTAGTAGGTGATTCTGGGGCCGAGAATCCTGACGGCGCCGGTGACGGAGATCTCCAGTAGTCGAAAGACGGGCTCCGCCATCGGAGTTACTCTGGCTGTCCGGCCGAGCCGGACTGTCCGTCAGCGCGGCGGGCGGCCCGTGCCAGCGCTTCGTCGGCATCCATCTGGGCGGCCTCGGCCAGCGACGGGGCGCCGCCGCCGAGCCGGTGCGGGACCCAGAACTCGCCCGGCGGGTGCGGGCCGTAGTCGTCCTGCACCACCTGGAGCAGGTGTTGCATGCGCAGGCGCAACAGCCGGGTCAGCTCCGGTGCCGGCAGGTTCGGCGGGATCGGTTCGCCGACGGCCACGCTGATCGGGATCTTCGGCCGCCACATCTTGCGCGGATGATCCTTCGTCCAGATGCGCTGGGCGCCCCACACGATGTGCGGGATGATCGGCACATCGGCGGCTTGCGCCATCCGGGCCGCGCCCGACTTGAACTCCTTGATCTCGAAGCTGCGGCTGATGGTGGCCTCGGGATAGACACCCACCAGCTCGCCGGCCTTGAGCGCCTGGCAGGCCGCTTCGAACGACTCCGCGCCGCTGGACCGGTCGACCGAGATGTGGCGGAGGCTGCGCATGATCGGCCCGGTCAGCTTGCTGTCGAACACTTCCTTCTTGGCCATGAACCGCACCTTGCGGCCGCGATGCTGCCGGTATGCCGGCAGGCCTGCGAACGTGAAATCGAAGTAGCTGGTGTGGTTGATCGCGATCACCGCGCCACCGGTCACCGGCAAGTGCTCCACCCCGGTCACGTTGAACGTCAGACCCTGCGCCTTCCAGATCAGGCGGGCCAGCTGGATAACAGTGCCGTACACCGGTTCCACCTTCGCCAGACTAGTGCTCGGGTGCGGCCCGGTTAAGCTGAAGAGCCGCAACATCGCATAACGGAAGGTTGTTTGTGCAGGTCACCAGCGTCGGGCACGCGGGCTTCCGCATCGACACCCGCGTTGGAAGCATCCTGTGCGACCCGTGGCTGAACCCCGCCTACTTCGCGTCGTGGTTTCCGTTCCCGGACAACAGCGGCCTGGACTGGGATGCCATCGGTGATTGCGACTACCTGTACCTGTCGCACCTGCACCGGGACCACTTCGACGCCCGGAACCTGGCCGAGCACGTCAACAAGGACGCCGTCGTGCTGCTGCCGGACTTTCCGGTGGAGGACCTGCGCCGCGAACTGGAGAAGCTCGGATTCCACAACTTCTTCGAGACCACCGACTCCGTCAAGCACCGGCTTTCCGGGCCGAAGGGCGAACTCGACGTGATGATCATCGCGCTGCGCGCCCCCGCCGACGGGCCGATCGGCGACTCCGGCCTGGTCGTCGACGACGGCGAGACCGTCGCGTTCAACATGAACGACGCGCGGCCCGTTGACTTAGACGTGTTGCACGCCGACTTCGGCGACGTCGACGTGCACATGCTGCAGTACTCCGGGGCGATCTGGTATCCAATGGTCTACGACATGCCCGAGCGGGCCAAGGCATCGTTCGGCACCCAGAAACGGCAGCGCCAGATGGACCGTAGCCGTCAGTACATCGCACAGGTCGGCGCGACATGGGTGATCCCGTCGGCGGGACCGCCGTGCTTTCTGGATCCGGAGCTGCGCGGCCTCAACGACGACCGCGGCGAGCCGGCCAACATCTTCCCGGACCAGATGGTGTTCCTGGACCAGATGCGCGCGCACGGCCACCACCGCGGCCTGCTGATGATGCCCGGCTCGGTGGCATCGGTCGTGGGGTCACAGCTGGATTCGCTGAGCCACCCGCTGCCCGACGCCGATGTGGAGGCGATCTTCACCACCGGCAAGGCCGACTACATCGCGGCCTATGCCGAGCGGATGGCGCCGGTGCTGGCCGCCGAGAAGGCGGGCTGGGCAGCGGCCGACGGTGAGCCGCTGCTGGAGCCGCTGCGGGCGCTGTTCGAGCCGATCATGAGCCAAAGCGATCAGGTCTGCGACGGCATCGGCTACCCGGTGGAGTTGCGGCTCGGGCCCGAAACCGTGGTCCTTGACTTTCCGAAAAGAGCGGTGCGCGAACCGATTCCGGATGAGAAGTTTCGCTACGGGTTCGCGATCGCGCCGGAATTGGTGCGCACGGTGCTGCGGGATCAGGAACCGGACTGGGTGAACACGATCTTCTTGTCCACGCGGTTTGCAGCCTGGCGCGTCGGCGGATACAACGAGTACCTGTACACGTTCTTCAAGTGCCTGACCGACGAGCGGATCGCCTATGCAGACGGTTGGTTCGCCGAGGCGCACGACGACACCGCCTCGGTGGTGGTGGACGGCTGGGAGATGCAGCGCCGCTGCCCGCACCTGAAGGCTGACCTGTCGAAATTCGGTGTAGTGGAGGGAGATACGCTGACCTGCAATCTGCACGGCTGGCAATGGAACCTGGCGACCGGTCGCTGCCTGACGGCCCGCGGCCACGAGCTGCGAAGCGCGCGGGCATGACCCCCGGGCTGAACTACGACGACGGGCTGGTGGCGCTCGACCGGGAGGCGCTGACGCTGCGCCGCTACCACATGCCGTCCGGCACGTCGAAGGTGATCCCGCTGGGGGCGATCCGCGGCTACCGGGCCAAACCGCTTGGGCTGCTGATGCATCGGTTCGGCATCTGGGGCAGCCCGGACCTGATGCGCTGGCTGCCGCTCGACGTGTTCCGGCCGTTGAAGTCGACCCTCATCACGCTGGACGTGCCGGGCACCTGGCCGAGCCCCGCGCTCACACCGAGTGATCCCGACCGGTTCATCGAGGTTCTCGACGAGCTGCTTCACGGCTAGCCCGCCGGCTCGAGTACCCCGGTACCCACGTAGGACGCCAGCGCATCCGGCAGCCGGACGCTGCCGTCCGGCTGCTGATGGTTCTCCAGGATCGCGACGAGCCACCTCGTGGTCGCCAACGTTCCGTTGAGCGTCGCGGCGATCTGCGGCTTACCCGCCGTGTCGCGGTAGCGGATCGCCAGCCGGCGGGCCTGAAACGTCGTGCAATTGCTCGTCGAGGTCAGTTCCCGATAGGCCTGCTGCGACGGCACCCAGGCTTCGCAGTCGAACTTGCGCGCCGCCGACGCGCCGAGATCTCCTGCGGCGACGTCGATCACGCGGTACGGCACGTCGATCAGCGCGAGCATGTCCTTTTGCCAGCCGAGCAGCCGCTGGTGTTCGGCCTCCGCCTCGTCGGGGTGGCAGTAGACGAAGCCCTCGACCTTGTCGAACTGGTGCACCCGGATGATGCCGCGGGTGTCCTTGCCGTAGCTGCCGGCCTCGCGGCGGAAGCAGCTGGACCACCCGGCATAGCGCAGCGGTCCGCCGGACAGGTCGAGTATCTCCCCCGCGTGGTAGCCGGCGAGCGGTACCTCCGAGGTGCCGACCAGATAGAGGTCGTCCGACTCGATCCGGTACACCTCATCGGCGTGCTCACCCAGAAAGCCGGTGCCGGACATGATTTCGGGCCGCACCAACACCGGCGGGATCATCAGCGTGAACCCGTTGTCGACCGCGAGCCGAACCGCCGACTGCAGCAGGCCGAGCTGTAACAGGGCGCCCCGCCCGGTCAGGAAGTAGAACCGCGAACCTGACACCTTGGCGCCGCGCTCCATGTCGAGCAGGCCCAGTGACTCGCCCAGTTCCAGATGGTCTTTCGGATTCTCGAGCTGCGGAATCGAACCGACGGTGTCGAGCACCGCATAGTCGTCCTCGCCGCCCGCGGGCACCCCGGCCAGGATGACGTTGGAGATCGCCAGGTGTGCGGCCGTCAACGCATCCTCTGCGCCGGCCTGCTCGATCTCGGCGGCCTTCACGTCGGCGGCCAGTGTCTGCGCGCGCTCGAGGACCGCCGGGCGCTGCTCCGGTGACGCCGAGGAGACCTGCTTGCTGAGCGCCTTCTGCTCGGCGCGCAGGTTGTCGGCGGCCGAAATCGCCGCGCGCCGGTTGGCGTCGGCGGCCAGCAAGACGTCGACCAGCCCGGGGTCTTCGCCGCGGGCGGTCTGCGAGGCGCGCGCCGCATCGGGATTTTCCCGCAGCTCTCTGAGGTCGATCACGGCCGCAACCCTACGACAGCAGGAGTTACACCCCTGTCACAATGGGTGCGATGTCCGAGTCAGCTTCTGGGTCAACGTCAGGGTCAGGCGGGCGGACGTGGTGGCGGCGCAGCCTTCGCAGCCTTCAGGCCACGTCGACGCGCCGGGCGCTACTGCTGACGGCCCTGGGCGGGCTGCTGATCGCCGGCATCACCACGGCGATTCCGGCCAGCGGCAACGACCCCGGCCGCCTGATCGGCTACTCCGACCCCGCCGGGAACCGGGCCAACCAGGCGTTCGACAAGGCACGCCCCGGCGACTGCCTGAACTGGCCCAACAAGGCGCCGGACCAGGCCTCGATCGTCGACTGCAAGGACGACCACCGGTTCGAGGTCGCGTCGTCGGTCGATATGCGCACGTTGCCGGGCAGCGAATACGCCCCAAACGCCGCCGCGCCGACCGCCGCCCGGATTCAGCAGATCAGCCAGGAACAGTGCCAGGCCGCCGTGGAGCGCTACCTCGGCACCAAGTATGACCCGACCAGCAAGTTCACCATCGGGATGCTGTGGTCGGGCGAGAAGGCGTGGTCGCAGTCCGACCAGCGCCGGATGTTGTGCGGCCTGCAGCTGCCCGGCGCCGGCAGCGAGTCACAGCAGGCATACAAGGGCCGGGTCAGCGACCTCGACCAGTCCAAGGTCTGGCCGGCGGGCACCTGCCTGGGCATCGACCCGGCCGCCAACCAACCGACCGACACCCCGATCGACTGCGCGGGACCGCACGCGATGGAGGTGACCGGCTTCGTCGACGTCGCCGAGAAGTTCCCCGGCGGCCTGCCCGCGGAGCCCGATCAGGACGGGTTCATCAAGGATGCGTGCACCCGGATGACCGATGCGTACCTGGCGCCGGTGGAGCTGCGCGCGACGACGCTGACGCTGATCTACAGCACGATCTCGCTGCCCAGTTGGTCGGCCGGCAGCCACGAGGTGTCCTGCAGCATCGGCGCGACCCTCGGCAACGGCGGGTGGGCGACCCTGGTCGGCAGTGCGAAGGGGCAGCTGTTGATCAACGGGCAGCCGCCGGTCGCGCCGCCGGACATTCCCGCCGAGCGGCTGAACCTGCCGCCCATTCCGATGCCGCTGCCGACGTCGATCGACACGTCGGGCTCGGCGCCGCAGCAGCTGCCGCGGCAGACGTTGTCGCCGAGTAACGGGGCGCCGACGATCGGCACCCAGCACCTGCCCAACGCGCCGGGGCCGCAGTCACTCGACGGCACGGGCGCGGCCCCCGGCGTGGGTCCTGGCGGGGGTCCCGGCACGGGTCCTGGCACGGGTGTCGCGCCTGGCGCGCCAAATGATCCGCTCGCGCCGAACGCGCCGGTGGCGCCGCCACCCCCGTCCGCAGAACCCGCGCCCGCTGAACCCGCGCCCGCTGAACCCGCACCTGCGCCGCCGCCGCCGGGGGGCTAGCCGGGTGGCCGTGCGGATGACCGCGCAACGGTTCGACGAGCTGGTCTCCGACGCACTCGACCTCATCCCGCCCGACCTGGCCGCCGCGTTCGACAACGTCGTCGTGCTCGTCGAGGGACGAGACCCCGGCGAACCCGACCTGCTCGGCTTGTACGAGGGCGTCGCGCTCACGGAGCGGGACTCGACGTATTCCGGCGTTCTGCCCGACACCATCACGATCTACCGGGACGCGCTGCTGGATGTCTGTGACACCGAGGCCGACGTCGTCGAGGAGGTCGCGATCACCGTGATCCACGAGATCGCGCATCACTTCGGGATCGACGACGAGCGGCTGCACGAATTGGGCTGGGGATGAGCGCTTGCGCGAAGACCAGAAAGGTCGGGATGAGCGCCTGCGCGAAGACCAGAAAGGTCGGGATGAGCGCGGCAGCCGCGGGTTGGCCCGGCGCGGTGATATGAACAGCCCATGAGTCTGGCTTGCCGCTACTGCCGCGACGGATGGGAGCACTGCCACGGCACGGTGATCGTCCATGCGCAGCGCCGCACCGAGTGCACGGAGGACGACTGCGGCGGCCCCGACTTCATCGCGCACGTGCTGCGCATCGACTGCGACGCGGTCGGGTGCAGCTGCGGTCAGCCGGCCGACGTGGCGGTCTGACGTCGTCAGCCCATCGGGTCGGCGGACTCCAGTTCCTCCGGCCGGGGCATGCCCTGCGGATCGGGCATGAACGGCGGGCTGCGCCGGCCCCACTGCACGCAACTCCATCGCCCGTCGGTGATCGGCGCCAGAACCACCGACTCGGCGTTGCCAATGTGGTTCTCCACCACGAACGACCCGTCCACCCCGGCGAGCGTCGCGGTGGCCAGCCTGATCGCGGCGCCGTGGCTGACCACCACGATGTCGCCGGTCCAGTCGTCGTCGTCCAGGTACCGCATCCGCAGGTCACCCAGCACCGGCAGATACCGGGCCAGCACCTGCGCGCCGGTCTCACCGCCGGGCAGGCCGGCGTCCAGTTCGCCCAGGTGCCAACGCTCATAGACCCGGTGGAACGCGTCGACCGCCTCGTCGTCGTTGCGCATCTCCAGATCGCCCACCTGCGCCTCATGGATGCCCTCGACCTCGCGCGGCGGCAGTCCCCAGAACTCGCCGATCACCGCCGCAGTCTGCACGGCGCGCAGCGCTACGGAGTGCACGAGCATGCCGGCGTGCCGTTCGAACCCCCGCGCGAAGTCCCTCGCCTGCGCGATGCCCGCGGGCGTCAACGACGCGCCGGGCGGGCGGGTGTCCAGGCACCGCTCGACGTTGCTGTGTGACTGGCCGTGCCGCAACAACACCAGCCGGCCGGTCACGATTGAACCTCCCCGTTTCGCAGGCCCTGCAGCCAGCGGCCTGCTTCGTCCAT
The DNA here is from genome assembly GCA_963759655.1 of uncultured Actinomycetota bacterium. Taxonomy (GTDB): domain Bacteria; phylum Actinomycetota; class Actinomycetes; order Mycobacteriales; family Mycobacteriaceae; genus Mycobacterium. The sequence continues at coordinate 43,220 of CAVXAG010000017.1, forward strand.
CTCCGGCGGCACCGCCCCGGTGACCGACCCGGTCGGCCACGAACCCAGGAATCGCACATCCGCACAACGACGGTGCAGCGCTTTTAGTGCCTCGGCGACCGCGGTGTCATCAATGTGGCCGACACAATCGAGAAAGAAGACGTAGGTTCCGAGTTCTGTTCGGGTGGGCCGGGATTCGATCCTGGTGAGATCGATGTCACGGATACCGAACTCGGTCAGCGCCGCCACCAGCGCGCCCGGGCGGTTGTCGAGCCGCAGCACCACCGAGGTGCGGTCGGCGCCGGTGCGGGCAGGCGGGCGGGCGGGCGGCCCGGCCAGCACGAACCGGGTGCGGGCGTTCGGTTCATCGACGACACCGGCGGCCAGCTCGGTCAGGCCGTAACGGTGCGCGGCCAGCGAGGTGGTCACCGCGGCGTCGGCCTTGCCGCCCGCGACGTCGACTGCGGCGGCCGCGTTGGAATTCGCGGGCAGCACCGTGGCTGCGGGTAGGTGCTCGGCGAGCCAGTTGCGGACCTGCGCGACGGCGACGGGAAATGCGGCGACGGTTCGCACCTCGGCGGCCGACGCCCCCGGCCGCACCACGATGCTGAACGCGACATCGAGCGTCAGCTCGGCGAAGAACCGCAGCGGCGCGCCGCCGGCCAGGCTGTCCAGGGTCGGCAGCACCGATCCGTCGATCGAGTTCTCGATCGGCACGCACGCGTAGTCGACTTCACCATCGCGGACCTGCTGCAGCGCCGCGGCGGCGCCGTCGGCCGGGATCAGCTCGATGGCCCCCGGCATGGCCCCTGGGAGGGGGATCATGCCGCGGTCCGCCATCTGCAGTAAAGCCGCCTCGGTGAACGTCCCTTCCGGGCCGAGATACGCGATGCGGGCCACCGTCAAACCCTATCGGTCGGCGAACAGGGAACGGGTTGCGCGTTTTGGGGGCGTGTTGTTAAGTTAGGCTTACCTTAATTGGGTTGATTGCAGTTGTTGGGATCGTGTCGAAAGGACCGCCATGCCAGTCGCATCCCCGCCGGCACCGTCCGCCGCCGAACGCATCCGCAGCGTCTGCGTGCGCGCGACCGGAGCGATGCTGGCTGTCGACGGCTACACCGCCGCGGACACCCCGGTGCACCACCTGCTCGACGACGGCGCGTTCGCGGTCAGCGTGGCGGCCGACAGCGACATGACCGCGGCGGCGGGCAACGCCGGAGGCGTCGAAGCGGTGCTGGAATTGACCGATCACGCGCCCCTGCCGTTGCGCAGTCCGGTGCGTTCTCTGGTGTGGATCCGCGGACGGCTGCGGCAGGTGCCGGCGCCGCTGGTGCCCGCTCTGCTCGACGTGATCGCCACGGACGACCCGAATCCATCGCTGCTGCAGGTGAACTCGGTCCCCTACGGGGACAGTCAGCTGTCCCTGATGTGGTTACAGACCGAGTCGGTGGTGATCGCCGACGCGACGGGCGCCGAGTCGGTCGAACTTCCCGCGCTGTTGGCGGCACGACCCGATCCGTTCTGCGTGCTGGAGTCGCCCTGGTTGCAGCACATCGACGCCGATCACCCCGAGGTCGTCGATCTGCTGGCCGCCCGGCTGCCTGCGCCGTTGCGCCGGGGCCAGGTTCGCCCGCTGGGCCTGGACCGCTACGGGCTGCGGCTGCGGGTGGAGCGAGCCGACGACGATCACGACGTGCGACTGCCGTTCGCGGCGCCGGTCAACGACGTGACCGGGTTGGGCCGCGCGATCAGGGTACTGATGGGCTGCCCGTTCCTGAACGGACTGCGCGCCCGCGGCTAACGTGTCGGCATGACCGACCCCGCCGCGGCGCTGCCACGGCGAACGCTGCGGCTCGAGGTCGTCATCGTGTTGGCCGTGACGTTCGGTGTTTCCGCCGTCACCGCGATTCTGCAGCTGGTCGATTCGGTGCTGCGCACCCTGAGCAAGCAGAAGATTCCGCTGATCCCACGGCGGTCCTACTTCGACCTGGTCGACCTCGGGCTGAACCTTACGTCGATCGCGCAGCTGCTTGCGTGGGGTGCGCTGGGGTTATATCTGTTGGCGCGCAGTGGTATTGGGCCACGTGAGGTCGGATTGGCCCGACCACGCTGGCGCGCCGACGTGCTCGGCGGCGTCGGGCTGGCACTTTTGATCGGGATCCCCGGACTCGGCCTTTACCTGCTCGCGCGGACCGTCGGCCTGAGTGCGACGGTGGTGCCCACGACGCTCACCGACACCTGGTGGCGGATTCCGGTGCTGACACTCGCCGCGTTCGCGAACGGCTGGGCCGAGGAAGTAATCGTGGTCGGCTACCTGATGACCCGGCTGCGCCAGCTCGGGGTGGGCAGCATCCGCACGCTGGTGTACTCCAGCCTGCTGCGCGGGGCGTACCACCTGTACCAGGGCTTCGGGGCCGGCCTCGGGAACTTCGCGATGGGTGCGGTGTTCGGCGTCGTGTGGCGGCGTTCCGGCCGGCTGTGGCCGCTCATCGTCGCACACGGACTCATCGACACCGTCGCGTTCGTCGGCTACACGCTGCTCGCCGGACACCTGGGATGGCTGCCCTGAGGCCGTAGATTGTTCCGGTGACCGACGACTGGCGCGACCGTCGCGGGTCCGAGCCGTCCCAAGTCATCCGCCGCCCGTCCGGTTATCGGCCGGCACCGCCGCCGAGCTATCGGCCGGCACCGCCGCCGGTGCGGCAGCGCCCTGCCAAGCCGCCCACAGCTGCCAAGCCGCCCAGCCCTGCCAAGCCGCGCCGCAAACGCCACTGGGGACGGTGGATCGCGGTCGTCGTGGTTGCGCTGTTGGTGGGGTTCGCCGGACTCGGCGTCTGGGTCGACCGGTCGCTGCACCGCGCCCCGGTGCTCGCCGACTACCCCGGACGGCCCGCGGCGGGCCACGGCACCACCTGGCTGCTGGTCGGCTCGGACAGCCGCAGCGACCTGTCCCCCGAGCAGCAGACCGATCTGGCCACCGGCGGCGACACCGGCAACGGCCGCACCGACACGATCATGCTGATCCATGTCCCGGCGCTGACCTCCGACGTGCGGCCCACGCTGGTGTCCATTCCGCGCGACTCCCAGGTCACCATCCCGGGCAACGGTGAGAACAAGATCAACGCGGCGTTCTCGCTGGGCGGCGCACAGCTGTTGGTGCAGACGGTCGAGGAGGTCACCGGCATCCGGGTGGACCACTACGCGGAAATCGGCTTCGCCGGGTTCGCCGACGTCGTGGACTCGGTCGGCGGCGTGACCATGTGTCCGGCAGAGCCGATCAACGATCCGCTGGCCGGTATCGACTTGGCGGCGGGGTGCCAGAAACTCAACGGGCGCAACGCACTCGGATACGTGCGGAGCCGTGCCACCCCGCGCGCCGACCTCGACCGGATGCTCAACCAGCGCGAGTTCTTGTCCGCGCTGCTGCACCGCGCCGCGAGCCCGGCGGTCTGGCTGAACCCGCTGCGCTGGTTGCCGATGAAGGACTCGGTCACCAGCGCGGTGACCGTCGATTCCGGTGTGCATGTGTGGGACCTGGCGCGGTTGGCGTGGGCGCTGGACGGCTCGCCGGTCACGACGACGGTGCCGATCGCAGGATCGACCGTCAACGACCTGGGCGACGTCCTCGAGTGGAACAGCGACGCCGCGGCGCGGCTGTTCTCGGCGATGTCCGCGGACCAGCCGGTGCCTGCTGATGCGCTGAAGTGAGCTCACCGCCCCGGCAGCTCGGACAACCCCTCCTCAAACCATGTCTTCGTCCGGCCGGGATGGTTGGTCGCGATCCATCCCACTCCGAGGTCGCGGCAGTATTCGAGGTCCTGGTAGGCGTCGACGGTCCAGCAGTAGGTGGCCCTGCCCTGCGCCGCTGCGCGGTCGACGAGCTCGGGATGCTCACGCAGCGTCTGGATCGACGGCCCGACCGCGGTGGCGCCGACCGTGGTCGCCGCGCTTCCACCCAGGTAGCGGGACGTGTCGCCGAGCAGCACGGTCGGCAGCATCGGCGCCGCCCGCCGGATCCGCCACACCGCGGCCGCCGAGAACGACATCACCACCGCGCGGGAGCGGTCCGCAGATGCGGGCGTGGCGATCCCGAAGCGCTGCAGCAGCGCCAGCACCTTGCTCTCGACCAGCGATCCGTACCGCACCGGGTGTTTGGTCTCGACGAAGATCTTCACCGGCCGTCGCCAGTCGAGCACGAGCCGCACCAACGCCTCCAGGGTCAGCAGGCCGGTGTCGCCCTGGGTTCCGGTCGGCTGCCGGCTCTCGTGCCAGCTGCCGTAATCGAACTCCCGAAGCTGTTCCAGCGTCATCTCGCTGACCAGTCCGGTGCCGTTGGACGTGCGGTCCACCCGGCGGTCGTGCACACAGACCAGGTGCCCGTCGCGGGTCAGCCGCACATCGCACTCCACGCCCTCAGCGCCCTGTTGCAGCGCCAACTCGTAGGCCGCCACCGTGTGCTCCGGGCGGTCGGCGGACGCACCCCGGTGGGCGACCACGAAGGGATGCGCCGCACGGACCTCCCCGCCGGACGTCATGGACCTTATGCTGCCGGTTCCTGGCCTTCCGGCTCAACTGCCGGCGGGGAATCGGGGCGGGATTCTTTTTCGTCGGCGACCACCACCCAGCGATGGGCCGGCCGTTCGACGGGTCTGCCCTCGAACGCGAACACGAGTCGCGCCGTGACCACGGTCGCCGCCATCGCCATCAGGTAGGCGACGACGAAGCTGACGGTGTTGTTGGCGATGCCCTGGGTGTCACTGGGAAAGCTCGTCGCGGTGGCGTACACCGACACCAGCGTGCTGAGCGCGAACAACAACGACCAGGCCCAGATCAGCCTGCGAAGGTACGGATAACGGTCCTCGACGGTGGCCAGCTCGACGAGGTACGTCGGCACCCAGACCACATTCGCCAGCGGCACGAGGCAGCCCGCCCGCAGCGCCCACACCGGCCGCGGGTCGGCCGCGTTGCGGTGCCCGAACGCCGAGGCGCGCCTGCTGATCAGCCACTCCGTCAACACGAACGCCCAGCCCAAGATCGCGAAGATGGCGCCCACGCTCGCGGCCACGGGCAACCAGGTCGCCAGCCCCGCCACGACCGAATTCAGCAGCACCTGCCGGTTGATGATCAGCACCGCGTAGCGGGCGATGTGCAACAACGCCGCGAGGCCGAGCGCCACGACCGTGGTGATCAGCGTCGCGCGGATGGCCCGCAGCGACGGTCCGCGCCGCGGGGGTGCGGCTTCGGGGGAAATCTGGGTGGCCGGATCCAGCAGACCCCACCGCGGGATGAACGGGTAGCGCGGCGTGGGACCGAGCGGCAGCCGGCGGCGCCGGGGCGGCGGTCCGGCGCCGGGTCGCACCGCGATCCATCGGTAGCCGGCTGCCAATCGCCCGCCGGATCGCGGGTGCGACGGCGGTTGCGGAGGCCGGGGCGCTCCAGACAGCGTGATCCACTGCTCGGACGCCTGCGCTGAGAGCAGCGCGCCGTGACAGCGCGGGCACCACTGCCGCTCGCGGTCGCGCACGTTCCACCGCGTCCCGCAGCGGGAACACACCTGGATCACCGGACCAGCCTAACCAGGATCAGATCGTCCCGGGACCACCGTCGTCGGTGACGACCGGGCGGCCGGCGCCGGCCCACGCGAGCATGCCACCGTCGACGTTGGCCGGATCAAATCCGTGGCCCTGCAGGAACTGCGCGACGCGCAACGATCGGCCGCCGACCTTGCAGACGACGTAGAGCTGAGCAGCCGAGTCGATCTCGGCCAGCCGGGCAGGCACCTCTCCCATCGGAATGTGCTGCGCGCCCGGCGCGTGGCCGCGTTGCCACTCGTCATGCTCGCGCACGTCGAGCAGCACCACCGACTCCCCGAGCCCGGCCGGGACCGCGGCTGCCGACACCTGGCGCACCTGGCTCTCGCTGTCCTCCATACCCGCCGATCCTAGCTATCGCACCCGAGGGCCGGGTTATCCACAGTTTCCACAGGTTCATCCACAGCCCGTCGCGAGCCCGTCGCGCCGTCGGATGGCGCTGAGCGTGCCGTCTCCGGCATCCACAACTCGGACTGTCGAAAACCTGTGAGGCCGCGCCCCCGGCCATCAACAGCCGCGAGTTTGTTACAGCGAAATGTCTTGCCGACCTAACCTTCTCCCGGCGGGGGTCAGCCGATCCGGGGGCAACCCGAAGATTTTCGTTGCCGGCCAGTAGCGGTTATGATCGCGGTCACAAGGCGATGTGTGACACATCACACTTGGGGGTAGTACTGGAAAATGCAGGCAGGGGGATTGTGATGGCGGCTCACCCGCTCCGAACCAACACGGCGATACCAACGTCGGAGTGGAATCCCTCGTCGGATATCTACGCGCACTCACAGCTGACATCGGCGCTGCGCGCAGCGTTGATCGCGTTGATTCTGCTGGGCATCCTCGCCGTCATCGTGTTGTTCTGAGCCGGCTCAGGCGAGCACAGGGACCGGTTGATCAGGACTGCTTGGTCTCCCAGAAGATCTTGGCGATCTCGTCGATCTTGTCGAGGAGATTCTGCGCAACCTGCGGGTCGACGGAGCCCTTAGTACCGGAGGCGCCAGCGAGCTTGGTCGCTTCGTTCACCAGCTGGTGTAGCTGGGGGTACTTGTCGAAGTGGGGCGGCTTGAAGTAGTCGGTCCACAACACCCACAGGTGGTGCTTGACGAGTTCGGAACGCTGTTCCTTGATGATCAGCGCGCGGGTGCGGAACTCGGGGTCCTCGTTCGCCTGGTACTTCTCCGCAATGGCCTTGATCGACTCAGCCTCGATCCGCGCCTGGGCCGGGTCATACACACCGCAAGGCAGGTCGCAGTGCGCACGAACGATTATCTGAGGGGCGAGATAGCTTGGCAGTCGCATTCGATCCTCCGTCAACGCAAACATGGACATGGCTGCGCGGGTGTCATTCCGCGCACGGAGACACACAGCGTTCGTGTTCGATCTCCCTCCTGGCGACCCTACCGTTTACGGTTCGGCGGTGACCATGGTGGGGCGGCGGATGAAGATCGTGGTGGCGATCATCGCCGCGGGCACCGCGGTCGGCAGGGTGGTGGCGCGGGCGTACGCGGTCGGAGTGTCCGGGCCGTCGATGGTGCCGACGCTGCTTGACGGTGACGCGCTGCTGGCTTACCCGGTGCGCCGAGTGCGGCCGGGCGACGTGGTGATCGCGCGATTCCGCAGTCGGCCGGACCTGCTCGTCGTCAAGCGGGCGATACGGCCCTACCGGGACGGCTGGTGGATCGAAGGCGACAATCCGCTCGTCACGGACGATTCTCGGAAATACGGCGAGGCGGACGTGCTGGGTCGCGTCCTCTTCCGATACTGGCGGGCGTCGGACTGATTTACGGCTGACGCCGTGTCGTCTTGCGTACCACCAGGTTGTCCCGCATCCTGACCTGATCGACCCAGCGGTGTGTCAGCACTGGTTCGAGATGTCCGAGGGCGGAGGCGGCCGATATGAGTACGGGATCCGGCCGGGCCATCGAGGTGGCCCCATTCCATTCACGCGGTTCGCTCAAGGGATTTGTGGTTTCCGGCCGGTGGCCCGATTCCACCAAGGAATGGGCACAGCTGCTCATCGTGGCGGTCCGGGTGGCCTCGCTGCCCGGATTGCTCTCCACGACAACGATATTCGGCGTCCGGGAGGACTTGCCCGACGAGCCCGAACCGGGCACGGTCGGTCTGGTGCTCGCCGAGGGGCCGGTAGTCGGTGAATCGGCGCTTGCCCCTGGGTATTTCGCTGATCACATGCCGCCGGCGCTGATGATGCTTCATCCGCCATCGGAAACGGTTCCGACATTGCCGGAATGCACCGGGGCGGCATCGGGTTGCGTGCTGCTGCCGGGATTGCCGCATCTCGGTCTCGAGCATCGAGCGGCCTGGGTGGAGGCCGAAGCCGACGGCACCGTCACCTCGATGGTGAGCCGGGTGGGCGTTGACCCCATCAGCCACCCCGACACCGCAATTCTTGCCATGCTCCTTGCGGCGTAAGGAGTTTCGAACCGGTCGATACGGCCGCCCGAACTTCGCCGGCTGGCTGGAAATCAACGGGCACCGGTGATTACGGTCGGACATGCTCACCGCCGCCCTGATCAGTCTCGGTGTCGTATTCGTCGCCGAACTGGGCGACAAGTCGCAGTTGATGTCGATGACGTACACGCTGCGGCACCACTGGTGGGTAGTGCTGGCCGGGGTGGCGGTGGCCGCCCTGCTGGTGCACGGCCTGGCGGTGACGATCGGGCACTTTCTGGGCGTGACGCTGCCCGAGCGCCCGATCGCCTTCGCGGCGGCCGTCTCGTTCTTCGTGTTCGCGGTCTGGACATGGCGCGAACGCAAGGACGGCGACACGGCCCCCGCGGCGCCGGAGCACCGGTTTGTACTGCTGGCTGTGGTTTCGTCCTACGTGCTGGCAGAGCTGGGCGACAAGACCATGCTCGCGACCGTCGCGCTGGCCAGCCGCCACAACTGGGCGGGGGTCTGGATCGGCGCGACCGCCGCCATGGTGCTGGCCGACGGGTTGGCGATCGCCGCCGGGGCGCTGCTGCATCGGCGCCTTCCCGAACGCCTGCTGCACGAGCTGGCCAGTGTGCTGTTCGTCCTGTTCGGGCTCTGGCTGCTGTTCGACACCGCGCTGGGCTGGCGATGGGTGGCCGTCGCCGCGACCGCGTCGGCGGCGGTGCTGGCGGCGGCCGTTGCGACCGTTGCGCCGCTGCGGGCCAGGGGTTATTTCAGCAAATGAGCAGGCAGGGCCGCGTCCAAGCTTGCCGGTTGCTTGCATAGACAAACACTTCTTCATCACGGACGACGTGCCCCCGGGTACCGGGTGCTTTTCCGCTACGGATCGGAAATTTGCTTGTCAGACAGGTGAGCGGTTGCCCTGTGAGCAGCCGGTTTGCCTGCCGGGCAAGCCCTGGTACCTGCTGTTTTCTACACTCGTTTCTACACTCGCGATAATTTTTCTCGGTTTGCACTTGGCTGCGGGCAAAAGACTCGCTACGATGGACAGCAAATAAACCTCGGTCCATGTCTCTCTCCCAGCTTCGGAGGTCATACGATGAGCAAGACGTTTGCGGCCCGACTGAACCGGCTGTTCGACACGGTCTACCCGCCTGGTCGAGGCCAGCACACGTCGGCAGAAGTGATCGCCGCGCTGAAGGCTGAGGGGATCACGATGTCAGCCCCCTACCTGTCTCAGCTGCGGTCCGGCAACCGCACCAATCCATCGTCGGCCACCATGGCCGCACTTGCCAACTTCTTCCGCATCAAGCCGGCGTACTTCACCGACGACGAGTACTTCGAGAAGTTGGACCAGGAGCTCGGCTGGCTCGCAGACATGCGCGACGAGGGCGTGCGGCGCATTGCGGCGCGCACCGTCGGGTTGTCGGCGGAAGCCAAGGATGACCTCGTCGCGCGCGCCGAGGAACTGCGCCGCCGGGAGCACCTCGACAGTTAGCCCGACCGGGCGTCCGTCCGTCGGCTGGTGAACTTGGCCGCGGTCGTGGCCGAGGCTGTTCGCCGGACGTCGGCGGTGAGGTCGTAGTACTGCTGCGAGATCGCCAGGATCCACTCGCGATCCGAGTAACCATCGGGCTGTCGCAGCCAGGCAAGACCGGGGAAATCTGTCGCCTTGTCGCCGCTTTGGCGACCGTCATAAATCCATTTGGCAACCGTGTGCGCCTGGTCACGCGGGCCGACGGCCGGGGGTTTCCGATCTGCCGCCGAGAGCGTGCCCGCGCGGACGGCCGCGTGCGCCTCGGTCGCCTCCAGGAACAGTCCGTCCGAGATCAACGACATCTGCTCTGCCACCTGGAAGGCCAACGGTCCGCTGGGCCGGACGCCCACCCCCACTTCCGGCTGGCGAAGGCAAAGCTCGCGCAGCAGCGGCTGAATCGCCCGCATTTCCCGGCGCGCGCCGAACCAGTCCTCGACGCTGGGCAACAGAGAACCGGTGGCCACGATCAGCATCGCGCAGGCCAGCAGGGTGATCGCCGATCCGACGTTGACGAACTCGGTGGTTCCGATGGCGCGCAGCAGAAAGAAGCCGATGGTCAGCACCAGCAGGCCGATCCCGACGCTGAACACGAACAGCGCGCGACCGCGCCGACTGGTGTTGGAATAGCGCATCCCGGCCCAGAGCACGACCGTCAACGCCAGCAGGATGTACAGCAGGGGCAACAGCCACGGCAGCGACGTGTGCTGGTTCAGGTTGCGGCGCAGATACTCCTGCGGGGCCATCTCCGGTTGACGACCGTCGGCGAAGAAGAGCACGACACTGACCGTCGCGATGACCGTCGCGATGGCATAGTTGGCCAAGGCCAGCCAGCGAACGACGACCGGCTTCTGGCCGGACGCGGCGGTGGTGATCATCACGCAACTGGCCGCGGCGCACAGCGTCAGCGCGACCTGAGACAGCGCCATCGAGATGTTTGGCCAACGCAGCACGGTGTCGACCAGCAGGGTCAGCGGCTGCCAATTCAGTGCCGCCAGAAACCCGAGGCTGCCGAGCGCGAGCATCATCGCAGCGCTCACCACAGACTGCTTGTTCACCAGAGCCCAACCGACCCGAAGTCCTGTGGCCACCCCGAGCATTCCGGCGATGACCCAGACGATCAACCGAACGCCTCTCCAAGGCGGACCTGCACAATCGATGACCGGTCCGAGCGCAGCCGTCCCAGCCGGTAGCCGAGCAGCGCTGCGAAGTCCTCGGCCTCCTGCTCGGCGTCCTCGCCGGACGGACCCATGCAGCCGGTCCGCTGGTTCAGCATGTAACTGATGAGGTCGTCGCCGGCCAACTCGGTACCCTCGCGGGCGGCATCCGTCACCGAAATGCCTTCGTGCCCGAGCACCAGATGGCCGAGTTCGTGGGCGAGGGTGCGGTCCCACGCGGGCAGCCCCTGCTGGATCAGGAAGACGTCGTGGTCCGCATACTGCCGCCACTGGCCGCACACGCCGGGTGGCAGCTCCTCCATCTGGATTTCGATCGGCCGGCCCCGGCTCTCCGCAACAGCCTGCACCAGCCGGACCATGGACACCTCACCGTGCCGAGGCGCGGCATTCAGCACCGTGGACACCGCACGAGCAACGCGGCGGCTGGCAGACATGACGCCCCTTTCGATCATCAATGCCCTGCTGTGAAGGTTTGCCGGATCATCGCAGGAAGCGGGTCATCCCCTCCGCTGTGATCACGTGACCGGCTCTGGCCTGTCGATACCCGATGAACCCGCCGCCTATTGTGAAGAGCAGAATCGCCGCTGCCCCCGGCACCGCGATCGCGGTGATCTGGGCCATTCCCGCATTGCGCAGGTAGTCGCTGTAGCCGGCCCGGAACGCCACCGGATCGCTCAGCGCCGTGAGGTCATGGGAGGGGCTCGTCCAATGCGGCGGTCCAAAGGTCGGGTGCGGGGGCGTGAGCTGCGGCGCCTGCGGCATATCCATGCCCGACACGCCCAGCTCGGTCGGCAGCGATCCGCCCGCCGGCTCCGAGAGCAAAGCCGGGTTGGCCACGGACGCCACGTCCAGACCCGGAGCGGTGGGCACCACCGTGGCCAGTTGCAAACTCGGCACCACAATGTCGGCAAGCAGCGCGGGTATCACCACATCGGCGATGAACGGCGGGACCTGCGCGGTCAGTATCGGGTCAATCACCAGACCCGCCAACGGAACCTGTTCGGCGGCGGCCATCAGGACCATCACCACCGGGGGCGGAAGCAGCTGCGGCGCGATCGGTTTCTGCAGATCGAACGGCAGCTTGTCGGGCGCCGGATGATTGATCGTGAGCGGCTGGCCGGCAGGCACGAAAGGCTGCTTCAACGGCAGCGTTGAGATCGCCGGCGGCAGAGGAGGAGGAGTGCCGACGGTTGTCGGCAGCGCAGTTATCGGCAGATTTATCGGCAGGGTTATTGGCAAGGCCGGCCCGGGATCGCGTGGCCCGGGGTCCGGCGCCCCGAGGGTGAACGGAGCCAACAGGGGCGCACCAAGACCCGGGGTACCTGAGCCCGGCATCATCAGGTTTGCAAGATTGAGCGAGGACGAACCCGGCCCCAGCGGCAGGTTCGTCAGCGGCGGTGCATTGGAACCAACCGAGTACCTGCTGAACGGTAAATTGCTTAACCCTGAAAATCCCGACAACCCCGGTAGGTGGAGGCCGCCGTTCTGCGTGCCGCCGTCGCCGCTGTCGTTGCCGTCATTGCCGGGGTTGGCGAACGCAACGGCGCCCGCGCCGCCCATGAACATGCCGACCACGACGGCGCAGACGATGGCTGCGAAGCGCACGGGCAACCGGTCCACGATTTCCTCACTGCACCGGCAAAGGCGGTGTTTGCAGGTAGATTCGGTGTCCGGCCATTGTCGCACATTCGCGCCGACCGGAAATACCGCATCGGTCAAATCGGGACGGGCCCGGCGGGCGATAGTGTGGGTTCACAATCGCAGCGTGTCGACGAGCCGATCAGGAGGCGAGCCGGGATGGGCCTGTTCAGCAAGCGCAAGAGCCGAGCCACCCGGCGCGCGGAGGCACGTGCGATGAAGCGGCGGGCAACACTGGACGCCAGATATGCGGCGCGCAACGAGAAGCGCCGCATCAAGTCCGCGGAACACTCGGCCGACAAGGCGCTGCGCGCTCAATTCAAGGCGCAGCGGGACAGCGAAAAGGCGTCGTTGAAAGTCGCCGAGACCAACCTGAAGGCGGTCCGCGAAGGCAAGCTGTTCTCGCCGACGCGCATCCGTCGCACCCTTACGGTGACGCGGCTGCTCGCGCCCGTCATCGTGCCCATCGCGTACCGGGTGGCGGTCGGCGGGCGCGGCTGGCTGGACGAGCGACGGGCACACGGCGCGCGGCTGTCCGGGCGAATTGCGGCGGCCGAACAGTCGGTGCGACTGGTTGCCGAAAAGAACCCGAAGGACTCCGAGACCAAGCAGTTCGTCGCCGCGATGACCGACCGGATCAAAGACCTGGCCGCCGCCGTCAACGCCGCTGAGGGCATGCCCCCGGATCGTCGGCGCGCCGCGCATTCGGCGATTGCCGCGGAGTTGGACGGCATCGACGCCGACCTACTGGCGCGCCTGGGTCTGCATTGATTTGATGGGTACCCTGCGAGAAATTGCGAAGGAGCAGCCCGATGGCAGACGAGCCGGATCCACCGCCAGCGAAGAAGGCGGCGAAAAAGGCGGCGGCAAAGAAGGCGGCGGCAAAGAAGGCCAGCAAAGCTGCCAAGGGTGCTCGGCCGACTCCTGACAAGGCGACTCCCAAGAAAGCCGCCGACAAGGCGGCTGCCAAGAAAGCCGCCGACAAGGCGGCTGCCAAGAAAGCTGCTCCCGAGAAGGTTGCCGAGACAGCTACGGCAGCACCCGCAGCGGCACTTGCCGACACCAACGGCGAGACTCAATTCCGCGCAGACAACACCGCCGCGCCGGCCAGCTACGCGGCCAACACCCTGGGGGCCTCCGGTGGGCGGGCCCCGATAGTCGTCGCGGTGGCGCTGGCGCTGCTGGCCATCCTGGTGCTGCGGCGGCTGCTGTCGGGCGATTGATAGAACCTCGCGCCACCGCAGACCTTGTCGACGAGCTGGGTGCCGACGTCCGTAGTTGTGACACCCAGTTCCGCCAGTTCGGTGGGCGATCGATGTTCGCGGGCCTGATCCACACCGTCCGTTGCTTCGAAGACAACGCGCTGCTCAAGTCCGTGCTCTCGGAGCCCGGCGACGGCGGCGTGCTGGTGATCGACGGAGGCGCGTCGTTGCACACCGCGCTGGTCGGAGACGTGATCGCGGGCCTGGGCCACACCAACAGCTGGGCCGGCCTGATCGTCAACGGCGTCGTCCGCGACGCCGCCGCGCTGCGCCGCATCGACATCGGCATCAAGGCATTGGGGACGAACCCGCGCAAGAGCACCAAGACCGGCGCCGGGGAACGCGACGTCGAGGTGGAGTTCGGCGGAATCCGTTTCGTGCCAGGCGAAATCGGCTACAGCGACGACGACGGAATCATCGTCGTCGGGTAGCCGGGGGAGGCCGTTTCGGCCGCGTGCCTGGAGAACCGCAGCCCGGTGTCATCCACCTTGCCGTGCCGGATCAACCGCAGGTCCAGCAGATAGTTCTGCTTGAGCCGCCAGGGTGCCCGGGAGCCCGATTTCGGCAGGGTGTCGAGCGCCCTCAGGACGTACCCGGGGGTGAAGTCCATCAGCGGACGCTCCTCGACCGAGTCGCCCGGATGTTGCGGCACCACCGTGTCGTAACCGTTGGCGTCCATGTAATTGAGGACGCGGCAGACGAACTCGGAGACCAGATCGGCCTTGAGCGTCCACGAGGCGTTGGTGTAGCCGACGGTGAACGCCATGTTCGGCAGCCCGGACAGCATCATGCCCTTGTAGGTCATCGAGCCGGTGAGGTCCACCGGCACGCCGTTGCGGAGAATCGCCGCGCCGCCGAACAGCCGTAGGTTCAAACCCGTTGCGGTGATGATGATGTCGGCTTGCAGAACTTCACCCGAGTGCAACGTGATCCCGGTCTTGGTGAGCCGCTCGATGGTGTCGGTGACGACGTCGGCCTTGCCCTCGCGAATGGTGCGGAACAGATCACCGTTGGGAGCCAGGCACAGTCGCTCATCCCACGGGTTGTACCGCGGCCCGAAATGCTTCTCGACGTCGTAGCCCGCCGGCAGGCGCCGCTGCGCCATCGTCATCAACGACTTGCGCATGAAGTTGGGGAACCGCCGGCTGATCCGGTACACCGCGGCCTGCTGGCCAATGCTCTTCCAGCGGTTCAGCACGTATGCGAGTTTGGGCGGCAGCATCTTCATCGTCCGCACCGCGAACGGGTCCACGTCGGGAAGCGAGCCGATATAGGTCGGCGACCGTTGCAGCATCGTCACGTGGCCGGCCCCTGAATTGGCCAGCGCGGGAATCAGAGTCACCGCAGTGGCGCCGCTGCCGATCACGACGACCCGCTTACCCTGATAGTCGAGGTCCGCCGGCCAGTGCTGTGGGTGCACGATGGTGCCGCCGAAGTCCTCGGCGCCCGGGAATTCCGGCGTGTAGCCCTCGTCGTAGTTGTAGTAACCGGTGGTGGCGAACAGGAACGAGGCGGTGATGTCGATTTCCTCGCCGTCCCGGTCGACCCGCACCGTCCATCGGTTGTCATCGTCGGACCAGTCGGCGGCGAGCACCGTGTTCCGGTACCGGATGTGCTTGTCGATGCCGAATTCCGCGGTGGCCTCCTGGAGATAGGCCATGATCGACGGACCGTCGGCGATGGACTGCTCCGACGTCCACGGCTTGAACCGGAAGCCGAGCGTGAACATGTCGGAGTCCGACCGGATGCCCGGGTACTTGAACAGATCCCAGGTGCCGCCGAGGTTCGCGCGCGACTCGAGGAGCGCGTAGCTCTTCGCCGGGCACCGGTCCTGCAGGTGCCACGCGGCGCTGATGCCGGAGATGCCGGCGCCGACGATCACCACATCGAGATGTTCGGTCATGGGACCAACGGTATCAACATCGTGTCGAGTGAGTCAACGTGCTGTCGAAAAGTTCGACATGACGTAAACTAGGGTCATGACAAGGGGTCGGCGGTCATCGCGGCCGTCAGGCGATGACCGCGAGCTGGCGATCCTGAAGACCGCTGAACGCCTGTTCGAGGAGCGGTCGCTGGCCGAGATCGCGGTGGACGACCTCGCCAAGGGCGCCGGGATATCGCGGCCCACCTTCTATTTCTATTTCCCGTCCAAGGACGCCGTCCTGCTGACGTTGCTGGACCAGGTCATCGCGGAGGCCGACGCCAAATTGGACGGGCTCGCCGAGCGGCTGCCCGACGACCCCGCGCAGGGCTGGCGGATCGGCATAACGGCGTTCTTCGCGGCGTTCGGCGCGCACCGGGCGGTCGCCCGGGCAACGGCCGCAGCCCGGATCACCGACAGCGAGGTTCGCGCGCTGTGGTCGACCTTCATGGACAAGTGCGTCGACAACACGGCGGCGCTGATCCAGGCCGAGCGCAAGCGGGGTGCCGCTCCGGACACGATTGACGCCAAGGATCTCGCGACGTCGCTGAACCTGATGAACGAGCGCGCGATGACCGCGGCCTTTCTCACCGAGGTGCCCGCCGTACCCGACGAGCGCGTCGTGAACACGCTGACGCACATCTGGGTGACGAGCATCTACGGGACTGCACCGCAGTAGTTGTCGGCACCTGGTGCGACCATGGGTGCGTGCCGGGTGACGCCACGATCCTGCACGCCGACCTCGACTCGTTCTACGCGTCGGTCGAGCAGCGTGACGACCCCCTGCTGCGCGGGCGGCCGGTGATCGTCGGCGGCGGGGTGGTGCTCGCCGCCAGTTACGAGGCGAAGGCCTACGGCGTCCGCACCGCGATGGGCGGGCGGCAGGCCGTGGCGCTCTGCCCGCACGCCGTGGTCGTCGCGCCCCGGATGTCCGCCTACAGCGCGGCTTCCGACGCGGTGTTCGAGGTGTTCCGCGACACCACCCCGCTGGTCGAGCCGCTGTCGGTGGACGAGGCGTTCCTCGACGTCAGCGGACTGCGCAGGACCGCAGGCACGCCGGTGAGCATCGCGGCCACGTTACGATCCGACGTCCGCGACAGGGTCGGACTGCCGATCACGGTAGGGATCGCCCGCACCAAATTCCTCGCGAAGGTCGCCAGCCAGGTGGCCAAGCCCGACGGGCTGCTGCTGGTTGAGCCCGATCACGAGCTGGAATTCCTGCACCCGCTGCCGGTGCGCCTGCTGTGGGGCGTGGGCGCGGTGACGGCCGACAAGCTGCACGCGCACGGCATCGAAACGGTCGCCGATGTGGCCGACCTGGGCGAAGCCATGCTGGCGTCGCTGGTCGGCCGTGCGATGGGCCATCGGCTGGTTGCGTTGTCGCACGGTGTCGATGCACGACGCGTGCAGACCGGCGTGCGCCGCCGGTCGGTCGGCGCGCAACGCGCACTGGGCCGCGGCCGGCACCCTCCCGCGGCGCTGGACGCGACCGTCATCACCCTGGTGGACCGGATCACCCGGCGCATGCGCACTGCGGGCAGAACCGGCCGGACCGTCGTGCTGCGCATGCGCTTCGACGACTTCGGCCGCGCCACCCGGTCGCGCACCCTGCCGCTGGCCACCTCCTCGACGGAACCGCTGCTCGCTGCGGCGCGCGAACTGGTGTCCGGCTGCGCCCCGCTGATCGCGGAGCGTGGCCTGACGATGATCGGGTTCAGCGTGGCGAACATCGACCGCGTCGGTGCCCAGCAACTCGAGCTGCCATTTGACACGTCAACCGATTCGATGGCGCTCGACACCGCCGTCGACCGGGTCCGGCGACGCTATGGGACCACCGCGGTCACCAGGGGCGTGCTGCTCAATCGGGATACCGGACTCGAAATGCCGCACCTGCCGGATTAGCTGTGGCCGGCACGGGGTAGTCGCTAGTCGCGAGACGGGAGGCACTGGCGCATGCGGGTGACCAGAAAGCAGGTCGAACTCAATCGGCACCGGATCATCGACAGCGCGATGCGATTGTTCGCCCAACGGGGCGTGGACGGGGTCGGCGTCGCCGAGGTGATGGCCGATGCGGGCTTCACGCACGGCGGGTTCTACAACCACTTCAGGTCGAAGGACGAACTCGTGATCGAGGCGTGCAGCACGTCGTTCGCACAGGCCATGCGCTCGCTGCGGGACAACGCACTGCCGCGGCGGGCCCAGGACGCCGACTTCGGCGCGTGCCTGTCGGCGGCGATGCTCTGCGCTTCGGCGAAGGGCGACGGAAAGCTGGGTACGACTTACGCCAAGGGAGTCAGCGAAGTCGTCGACGTTCTGACCGACCAATACGGCGACCGGGACCGCGCGGCTGCGGCCCTGGCCTGCCTTGTCGGCGCCCGGGTGATCTCGCGCGCCGTCGAACTGGCCGACCGGGAGCTCGCCGAGGACTTCGGCGAGGTCACCGTCGGCCCCGGCGCCAGGCCAGCAGCCGGTCCGCAGGCCATGTGTTGACGATCCGTTCGGCGGGCACGCCGGCGTCAAGCGCCCGCTGCGCGCCGTAGGCCAGGAATTCGAGCTGGCCGGGGGCGTGCGCATCGGTGTCGATGGAGAACACGCAGCCGATCCCCAGCGCCAGATCCAGCAGCCGTCGCGGCGGGTCGCGACGCTCCGGCCGCGAGTTGATCTCCACCGCGGTGCCATGGTCGCGACAGGCGGTAAACACCTTCTGCGCGTTGAACTTCGACTCCGGGCGCAGGCCGCGGTTACCGTCCACAAGGCGTCCTGTGCAGTGCCCAAGGACATCGGTGAGCGGATTCGACACCGCGCGCACCATCCGGCGCGTCATCGACGCCTCGTCCATCGCAAGCTTCGAGTGGACGCTGGCCACCACCACGTCGAGCCGCTCGAGCAGCCCGGGTTCCTGATCGAGCGAGCCGTCGTCGAGGATGTCGACCTCGATGCCGGTGAGGATGCGCATCGGTGCGACCTGCTCCCTCAGCCCGTCGATCACGTCGAGCTGAGCGCGCAGCCGCTCCGGCGACAGCCCGTTGGCGATCTTCAGCCGCGGCGAGTGGTCGGTCAGCGCGCAGTACTCGTGCCCGAGCTTCTTCGCGGCCTGCATCATCTCCTCGATCGGCGCCGAGCCGTCGGACCAGTTTGAATGAAGATGAAGATCCCCGCGTAGCGCGGTCCGGATCGCACCGCCACCCAAGTCCGTTGCCCCCTCACGTATTTCGACGAGAATATCCGGAACGGCGCCGGACCAGGCCTGCGCGATCACCGCCGCGGTCTTCGGGCCGACGCCGGAGAGCCGCTGCCAGCCGTTCGTCTGACCGAGCCGGTCACGTTCGTCGTCATCGAGCGCCTCGACCACGTCGGCGGCGCGCCGATACGCCATCACCCGGCGGGGATCCTCGCGCGCGCGGTCCTTGTAGTACGCGATCTCACGCAGCGCGGCCACCGGGTCCATGGTCTCCAGTGTGCCCAGCGATGAGCCGCTTGCGCGAAGAGCAGACAGCCCCGGGTGAGTGACTACGCTCGAACGGGTGCGATTCGCTTTCAAAACCTCACCGCAAAACACCACCTGGTCCGACATGCTCGCCGTCTGGCGCGAGGCCGACGACATCGACGTCTACGAATCCGGCTGGACGTTCGACCACTTCTATCCCATCTTCACGGACCCGACGGGGCCGTGCCTGGAGGGCTGGACCACGCTGACCGCGCTCGCGCAGGCCACCCGGCGGCTGCGGCTCGGCACGCTGGTCACCGGCATCCACTACCGGCACCCCGCGGTGCTGGCCAACATGGCGGCGGCACTGGACATCGTGTCCAACGGCCGCCTCGAGCTGGGCATCGGCGCCGGCTGGAACGAGGAGGAATCGAGCGCGTACGGCATCGAGCTGGGCACGATCACGGAGCGGTGCGACCGCTTCGAGGAAGCCTGCCAGGTCCTGGTCGGTTTGCTGTCCGCGGAGACCACCGACTTCGACGGGAAGTACTTCCAGCTCAAGGCCGCGCGCAACGAGCCGAAGGGCCCGCAGCGGCCGCACCCGCCGATCTGCATCGGCGGCAGCGGCGAGAAGCGCACGCTGCGGATCACCGCGAAATACGCCCAGCACTGGAACTTCGTCGCCGGAACGCCCCAGGAGTTCGCCCGCAAGCGTGACGTGCTCGCCGCGCACTGCGCCGACATCGGCCGCGACCCCAAGGAGATCATGCTGTCCGCGCACGTACGGCTCGGCGAGGACCGCGACTACGCCAAGGCGGCGGCCGAAGCGGCGGCATTCGGGGCGGAAGGGCTGGACCTCGCGATCATCTACCTGCCGCCGCCGCACGACCCGGCGGTGCTGGCGCCACTGGCCGACGCAATCACCGGCTCTACCTGCTGATCTGCGCGAGCACCCGGCGCGGCACTGGGTATTGTCGACGTGAACCGGGGAGGAGGTGGTGATCGTTGCGCTGTCGCTGCTGCTGGTGGAGGACGACCCGGCCGACGCGGTGCTGGTCGACGAGCTGATCGCCGACGCCGTCGACGATATCCGAATGGTGTGGGTGCGCTCCGTCGCCGGCGCGCAGCGCGAGCTGGCCGACCACCGGCCGGACTGTGTGCTGCTGGATCTGCACCTGCCCGACGCCTCCGGAATCGACGCATTGGCCCGCATCGCCGAACACGACGCCACCATCCCCGTTGTCGTGCTGACCGGGCTTTCCGACGAGCATTTCGCGGTGTCGGCGGTGGCGTCGGGCGCGCAGGATTATCTGGTCAAGGGCCGCGTGGAAGCCGACGGCCTACACCGTTCGCTGCTGTATGCGATCGAGCGCAAACGCAACGAGCTCACGGTGATGGACCTGCACACCAGTCAGCTGCGAGCGCAGGAGAATGCGCGGCTGGAACGTGGCCTGCTGCCCACCCCGCTGTTGCTGAACGATCCCGGCGTCGACATCGTGGCAAGTTACCGGCCCAGCCGCCCGGACGCGTTGCTGGGCGGGGATTTCTACGACGTCGTGCAAACCCAGGACGGCACGGTGCACCTCCTGATCGGCGATGTCGCCGGGCACGGCCCCGACGAGGCTGCGCTGGGGGCCGCGCTGCGGATCGCGTGGCGGGCGCTGACGCTGGCCGGCGTGCAGGGTGTCAACCGGGTACGCCAGCTGGAGCAACTGCTGCACGCCGAACGCGCCGACACCCGGACCTTCGCCACCGTGCTGGATCTGGCCATCCAGCCCGGCAGTTCGCGCAGTTCGGGCAGTTCGCGCGTCACCGCGATCCGCGCCGGTCACCCGCCGATGCTGCTGCACAGCGGGGACAGGACGCGGTGGGTGGAGCCGCCGGGCGGACCGCCGCTGGGTGTGCATTACTCCGACTGGCCGCCCTACGAGCTGGAGCTGCGCGACGGCGACGCGCTGCTGCTGGTCACCGACGGGCTGTTCGAGGGTCATTCGGGGCGGGGCAACGAACGGCTGGGCGAGGACGGTCTGCTGGAGTTGGCCCGTGGACTTGCCGGTCTGCCGGGCGCCGCCTTCGTGGACGCGCTGATCGACGCGACCGAGGAAGCCGCCGCGGCCCACGGCGGGCTCGCCGATGATGTCGCGGTGGTGTGGGTGGAGCGGACGCGACGATGACGGACCGGTCGCGGTGGGGGTCCCGGCTCACTGTGCCGGGGTGGCACAACCTGGTGCTGTCGACGATGGGGGCGCTGGTGCTGGCGGGCGCGGTGGCCGGCACCCTGCTGCTGAACCGCACTGTCGAGGTGTCGCGAGAGCTCAGCGACGACATTCAGCCGGCGCGGGTGGCCGCCTACCAGCTGCAGTCGGCGTTGCGCGACCAGGAGACGGCGATCCGGGGTTATGTCATCGCCGCCGACCGGCGGTTCCTCGACCCCTACTACGAGGGCAAGAGCGCCGAACAGGCTGCGTCCGCCGATCTGCGGCGGCTGGTGGGCGGGCGGGCGAAGCTGACCGCCGACCTCGACGCGATCGGGCGCGCGTCGGCTGCTTGGCGAAGCGGCTACGCCGAGCCGTTGATCGCCGGGGTGACCCCGGGCGCGCCGAGTGTCGTCGCGAACGCGACCGCCGAGCGCGGGAAGGCCCAGTTCGACGTTTTGCGGCAGCTGTTCGACACCCAGAACGCCGATCTGTTGGCGGCCCGGGCCGACACGGGCCGCGAACTGGACCGGGTGCGGACCTGGCGGGATCTGGTGCTGATCGCAATGGTCGCGGTGTTCTTCGCGACCGCGATCCTGCTGGGGGTGCTGGTGCGCCGGGCGGTCAGCCGCCCGCTGGCCGCGCTGGCCGCGGCGTGCCGGCGGATCACCGACGGCAACTACGCCGACACCATCGTCGCGCGCGGACCCAAAGACCTGCGGGACATCGCGATCGATGTGGAAGGCATGCGACAGCAGATCGTCGCGGAACTGGAGACCTCACGGTCGACGGCGCTGGAATTGCGCCGCTCCAACGCAGAACTGGAGCAGTTCGCCTACGTCGCTTCCCATGATCTGCAGGAGCCGCTGCGCAAGGTCGCATCGTTTTGCCAGCTGCTGAAAAAACGCTACAACGATGTCCTCGACGAGCGCGGGGTGGAGTACCTCGATTTCGCCGTTGACGGTGCCCAACGGATGCAGGTGCTGATCAACGACCTGCTGTCGTTCTCACGGGTCGGGCGATTCGGCGCGCTGCGCACCGCGGTCGACCTGGAAGCGGCGCTGGACGCGGCGCAGGCCAACCTGGGCGCTGCGATCGAGGAGTCCGGCGCGGTGATCGTGCGGGCCGGCGGGCAGCTGCCGACGGTGCTCGGCGACCCGACACTGCTGGTGATATTGTGGCAGAACCTGATCGGCAACGCCGTGAAGTTCGGCCGCCAGGGCGTCCCGCCGCGGGTGGCGATCGAATGCGCGCGCGGCGCTGATCAGCAGTGGCAATTCACCGTGTCGGACAACGGCATCGGCATTCCGGCAGAGTTCGCCGACAAGGTATTCGTGATCTTTCAGCGGCTGCACGGCCGCGACGAATACACCGGAACCGGGATCGGTCTGGCATTGTGCAGGAAGATCGTCGAACACCACGGTGGCATGATCTGGATCGACACGTCGTACACGAACGGGACCCGGCTGTCTTTCACGTTGCCGTTATCGGGGCCGCCATCGGGGCCGGTGTCGACCACCGAAGCACGCACCGCCAGTCTGGAGGGCACACTGCAATGACACCGGCCGGTCCAACGATCGACGTGCTTCTCATCGAGGACGATCCGGGTGACGAGCTGATCACCAGGGAAGCCCTCGACCACGACAAGATCAACATCGCACTGCATGTGGTGCACGACGGCGAGGAGGGTCTGGACTATCTCTGCCGGCGCGGCGCCCATCAGCACGCGACGCAGCCCGATCTGATCCTGCTCGATTTGAACCTGCCCAGATACGACGGGCGGCAGTTGCTCGAACGGATCAAATCCGACCGGGAGCTGTGCCACATCCCGGTGATTGTGCTGACCACCTCCTCGGCCGAGGAGGACATCCTGCGCAGCTACCAACTGCATGCCAACGCCTACGTCACCAAGCCGGCCGACGTCGACAAATTCATCGCTGCGGTGCGCCAGATCGACACGTTCTTCGTCGAGGTCGCGACTCTTCCCCGGTCTTGACGGGTTTACGGCATCCGGAACTGCAGCGCGACGGTGGTGCCGGTGGACGCCCCGACAATCTCGACGTCCTCGCTCAGCGCCTGCATCACCAAAAGCCCCCGACCGCGGGTGCCCGGGTCGTCGGGCGGCGGGCGCCACGAACCCCAATCCGTGACTTCTACCGTAATTTCGCCGGCGCTGATGGCTGCCTCGACGCGCATCCTGCCGGGCCGGCCATTGCGGTAGGCATGCTCGGCGCAGTTAGTGCAGGCCTCATTCACCACGAGCACGATGTCACCCGCCAGCTCATCGGACACCCCGGCCGATCGCAGCCACGCCGCGAGCAGGCGCCGGATCTCGGCCAGCTGGCATGCGGTGGCGTTGGAGTCCAGCCGAAGCGGCTGCTGCGGCGCCGGGTACGTCATTAACCTCAAGCTCTCGCGACTGTGTAACGGGTCACCTGGTGGCGAGCCTACGGGTAGGCTTCAATGACGTGCCCACGGCCGAGCGGCCTCAAACGTAGGGATGACGTTGACAGCGAACGACTTGTTAACTTCAGTGGCAGACCGCGACGGGATCACTGTGGTCAGCGTCGCAGGGGAGGTCGATCTGGCCACCGCCCCGGACCTACAAGAGGCGCTGGACACCGCGCTGGCCGAGGATCCGGCCGCGCTGGTCGTCGACCTGTCGGAGGTGACATTCCTCGGCTCGGTGGGTCTGCAACTCCTGGTCAGCACCCAGCAGCGGCTCCGCCAAGGGGCGCGCTTCGCCGTGGCGGCCGACGGCGCAGCCACCAGCCGACCGATTCATCTCACCGGCCTGGACGAGCTGCTCAAGCTCTACCCGACCCTCGAGGAGGCGCTGGTCGCGGTCCAGCCCAGGCTCGGCCTCGCCTGACCGGTCAGGCAGGAGTGTCGTCAGGGTTGTCGTCGGGGTTCAGCGCCGCGGCCTCGCTGGGGTACAGCGCCAGGACGGTGTCGAGGTTCGTCAGCTGGAGCGGGCGAACCACCGCCCGCTGGTCGGCGACCAGGCGCACCATCGTCTGATTGCTCAGTCCGCGCTCATGACAGCTGAGCACGGCATTCATCCCCGCGCTTCCGAAGAACGTGATGTCTTGCAGGTTGACGACCAGCAGTCGGGCCGGGTGGCTTGATGCCACGCTGAGCGCGGTCATCAGATACGCGCTGAACTCGTCGATGGTGCCGGAATCTATTTCGCCGTCGACGCTCACCACGACCGCGTCGTCACGGACATCATGGTCGATCATCAATTGCACCTGCCCCGGGCCGCCGCTTCCAGACTACGTTCTGCCCGTTTCTGCCCGTTTCTGCCCGTGATAACACCGACAATAACGGACCGATAACGATCAGCAAAGCTGCGTCACGGCAGGGGCGGCGGCCGGGTCGCGGGCCAGGGTACCTCCCGGGTACCTCAGACGCCGTAGCGCAAGAGCTCGTCGGCAGTTACCAGGCGCTCGTGTTTGGCTGGGAATTCACGGCATTTCATCGGATGCCGGAACCACAACCAGGCAATTCGACCGACCCGAGACCGCGGCAACGGGTTGAGGTGCATGATGACCACTCCTGCGGTGAGCGAGCTTCAACAATTTACGCAGTGGTAAGGATACACCGGACCACCGACGTATAGACATTGAACACCCGAATTACGGCAAACTTTGGGAGGCGCGGCCAAAAACTCTCGACCGCGTGTCGAGACTTTTGCTACCGCTGAGGTACCGCGGTGGGCTGGATCGGCGCCGGCAATGCCGTCACGCCCATCAGGTAGTCGTCCACCCCCGCTGCCGCCGCGCGGCCTTCGGCAATCGCCCAGACGATCAGCGACTGCCCGCGGCCCATGTCACCGGCGACGAACACGCCGGGCACGTTGGTGGCGAAGTGGCGATCGCGCGCGACATTGCCGCGGTCGGTGATCTCGACGCCGAGGTCGGCCAACAGGCCGTCGCGCTCCGGCCCGACAAAACCCATGGCCAACAACACCAGGTCGGCTTCCAACTCGAAGTCGGTGCCGTCGACCTTGACGAACTTGCCCCCCTGCATCGCCACCTCGTGGGCGCGCAGCCCTGCGACCCGGCCGTCGCGGCCGATGAATTCTTCGGTGTTCACCGAGAACACCCGCTCGCCGCCCTCTTCATGGGCCGACGACACCCGGAACAGCAGCGGGTAGGTCGGCCACGGCGTGGAGTCCGCGCGGGCGTCCGGCGGTCGCGGCATGATCTCGAACTGGTGCACCTCGGTGGCGCCCTGCCGGTGGACCGTGCCCAGACAGTCCGCGCCGGTGTCGCCGCCGCCGATGATGATCACCTTCCGGCCCTTGGCGGTGATCGGCGGCTCGCCGTCGGGGCCAAGAACGTCGTCGCCCTCCTGAACCCGGTTCGACCACGGCAGGAACTCCATGGCCTGGTGGATGCCGTCGAGGTCGCGTCCCGGAATCGGCAGGTCTCGCCACGCCGTGGCGCCGCCGGCCAGCACGACCGCATCGAAGTCGGCGCGCAGCCGGTCGGCAGTGATATCAATGCCGACGTTGAACCCGGCCTTGAACACGGTGCCCTCGGCCTCCATCTGTGCGAGCCGACGGCCGATGTGGCGCTTCTCCATCTTGAATTCCGGGATGCCGTAGCGCAGCAGACCCCCGATCCGGTCGTCCCGCTCGAATACCGTCACCGAGTGCCCCGCGCGGGTCAGCTGCTGCGCCGCCGCCAGGCCCGCCGGACCGGAACCGACGACCGCAACGGTCTTGCCGGTCAGCACCTGCGGCGGCACCGGCTGTACCCAACCCTGCTCGAAGGCGTTGTCGATGATCTCGACCTCGACCTGCTTGATCGTCACCGGCTCCTGGTTGATCCCCAGCACGCACGACGCCTCGCACGGCGCGGGGCACAGCCGGCCGGTGAACTCCGGGAAGTTGTTGGTGGCGTGCAACCGGTCGATGGCGTCGCGCCAGCGGTCGGTGCGGACCAGGTCGTTCCACTCGGGGATCAAATTGCCGAGGGGACAACCGTTGTGGCAGAACGGGACTCCGCAGTCCATGCAGCGCGACGCCTGAACGCTCAACGCGGAGTGGTCGAAGTCCTCGTAGACCTCTTTCCAGTCGAGGATGCGCAGCGGAATCGGCCTCCGCTTGGGCAACTCTCGCTGGCGATGCTTGAGGAAGCCGGCGGGATCAGCCATGCGCCGCTGCCATGATCGCCGCATCGACGTCGGTGCCGTCCTGCTCGGCCTCGGCGATCGCCGCCAGCACGCGCTTGTAGTCGCGCGGCATCACCTTCACGAACCGCCGGCGCTCGGTCGGCCAGTGCGACAGGATCTGCGTGCCGGGCACCGAATCGGTGGCGTCGACGTGCTTGGTCAACATCTCGTGCAGCCACTCGAAGTCGTCGTCGTCGGGTTCCTCGAGCTCGACCATCTCCGGGTTCAGGCGGTCGGGCAGCTCGCCCATCGGGTCGTATACGTAGGCCACGCCGCCGGACATGCCGGCCGCGAAGTTCCGGCCGGTGGAGCCCAGAATCACGACTTTGCCACCGGTCATGTACTCGCAGCCGTGATCGCCGACGCCCTCCACCACCGCATGAGTGCCGGAGTTGCGGACCGCGAACCGCTCGCCCACCACACCGCGCAGGAACGCCTCGCCGCCGGTGGCGCCGAACAGGATCACGTTGCCGCCGATGATGTTGTCCTCGGCGACATAGCCGGCCGGCGCGTTGCGGGCCGGGCGCACCACGATCCGGCCACCGGACAGGCCCTTACCGGCATAGTCGTTAGCGTCGCCGTACACCCGCAGCGTGATGCCCTTCGGGAGAAACGCACCGAAGCTGTTACCGGCCGAACCGTCGAAGGTGATGTCGATGGTGTCGTCGGGAAGGCCTTGGCCGCCATAGGCTTTGGTCAGCTCGTGACCGAGCATGGTGCCCACTGTGCGGTTGACGTTGGAGATCGTCGTAGAAAACCGGACAGGCTTCTGGGCATCCAGCGCCTCGCGGCTCATCACGATCAGCTGCTGATCCAGCGCCTTGTCCAAACCGTGGTCCTGGCGCGAGCTGCAGTACAGGTCCTGATTCATGAACGCGGAGTCGGGCTCGTGCAGCACCGGCGACAGGTCGAGCTTGCGGGCCTTCCAGTGCTCGGCGGCCAGCGTGGTGTCCAGCGCGCCAACCTGTCCGACGGCTTCGTTGATGCTCCGGAAACCCAGCTGCGCCAGGTACTCCCGGACTTCCTCGGCGATGAACTTGAAGAAGTTCTCGACGAACTCGGGCTTGCCGGTGTACCTCTTGCGCAGCTCCGGGTTCTGGGTCGCCACACCGACCGGGCAGGTGTCCAGGTGACACACCCGCATCATGATGCAGCCCGACACCACCAGCGGCGCGGTCGCGAAGCCGTACTCCTCGGCGCCGAGCAGCGTCGCGATCATCACGTCGCGACCCGTTTTGAGCTGCCCGTCGACCTGCACGACGATGCGGTCGCGTAAGCCGTTGAGCAGCAGCGTCTGCTGGGTCTCGGCGAGGCCGAGCTCCCACGGCGCGCCTGCGTGTTTCATCGACGTCAGCGGGGTCGCACCGGTGCCGCCGTCATGCCCGGAGATCAGCACCACGTCGGCGTGCGCCTTGGACACCCCCGCGGCGACGGTGCCCACGCCCACCTCGGACACCAACTTCACGTGCACCCGGGCCTGCGGGTTGGAGTTCTTCAGGTCGTGGATCAGCTGCTTGAGGTCCTCGATCGAGTAGATGTCGTGGTGCGGCGGCGGCGAGATCAACCCCACCCCGGGCGTCGAGTGCCGCACGTCGGCAATCCACGGGTAGACCTTTCCGCCCGGGAGCTGGCCGCCCTCACCGGGTTTCGCGCCCTGCGCCATCTTGATCTGGAGGTCGGTGCAGTTGGTCAGGTAGTGCGACGTCACGCCGAAGCGGCCGGAAGCCACCTGCTTGACCGCGCTGCGCCGCCAGTCGCCGTTCTCGTCGCGCTCGAACCGGCGGACGTCCTCACCGCCCTCACCGCAGTTCGAGCGGCCACCGAGGCGGTTCATCGCGATCGCCAGCGTCTCGTGAGCCTCGGCGGAGATCGAGCCGTAGCTCATCGCTCCCGTCGAGAACCTCTTGACGATCTCGGTGGCGGGTTCGACCTCCTCGAGCGGCACCGATGGCCTGTCACGAAACCGCAGCAGCCCGCGCAGTGATGCCATCCGCTCGGACTGGTCGTCGACGAGGTTCGTGTATTCCTTGAAGATGTCGTACTGCCCGGTGCGGGTGGCGTGCTGCAGCTTGAACACGGTGTCCGGGTTGAACAAGTGGTATTCACCTTCGCGACGCCACTGGTACTCGCCGCCCACCTCGAGTTCGCGGTGTGCGCGTTCCTGTGGGCGGGCCAGGAAGCCCAACGCGTGCCGCGACGCGACGTCGTCGGCGATGTCGTCGAGGTCGATGCCGCCGGTCGGACATGTCAGGCCGGTGAAGTATTCGTCGAGCACGGCCTGGGAGATGCCGACCGCCTGGTACAGCTGGGCGCCGGTGTAGGACGCCAGCGTCGAGATGCCCATCTTGGACATCACCTTCAGCACGCCCTTGCCGGCGGCCTTGACGTAGTTCGCGAGCGCCTTCTCGCGGTCCAGCCCGACGATCGCCCTGCGGTCGATCATGTCCTCGATCGACTCGAACACCATGTAGGGGTTGATCGCCGCCGCGCCGAAACCGATCAGCGCGGCCATGTGGTGCACCTCGCGGGCGTCGCCCGACTCGACGACCAGGCCGGCCAGCGTCCGGGACCGCTCGCGCACGAGGTGGTGGTGCACCGCGGCGACCGACAGCAGCGACGGAATCGGCGCCATCTTCTCATCGGACTCGCGGTCGGACAGCACGATGATGCGCGCCCCATCGGTGATCGCCGCCGACGCCTGCGCGCGCACGTCGTCGAGTGCGGCCTTCAGACCGGGACCGCCCTTGGCCACCGGGTACAGGCAGCGAACCACCTCGGTGCGCATGCCATGCCGGTGGCCGTTGACTTCGGCGTCCGGATCCATGTTGACGAGCTTCGCGAGCTCGTGGTTCCGCAGGATCGGCTGCTGCAGCACGATCTGACGACACGAGTTCCGGTCCGGGGACAGCAGGTCGCCCTCCGGACCGATCACGCCCTGCAGGCTGGTCACCACTTCTTCGCGGATCGCGTCCAGCGGCGGGTTGGTGACCTGTGCGAACAACTGCTGGAAATAGTCGTAGAGCATCCGCGCCCGCTGCGACAAGACGGCCACCGGGGTGTCCGTGCCCATCGAGCCGATCGGCTCGGCACCGGCGCGCGCCATCGGCGCGACGAGCAGGCTGAGCTCCTCGTAGGTGTAGCCGAACACCAACTGGCGCAACACGATCCGGTGGTGCGGCATCCGCACGTACGGACCCTGCGGCAGCTCCTCGAGCGCAACCAGTCCGCTGTCCAGCCACTCCTGGTACGGGTGCTCGGCGGCCAGCTCGGCCTTGATCTCCTCGTCGTCGACGATACGGCCCTGGGTGGTGTCGACCAGGAACATCCGGCCCGGCTGCAGCCGCATCCGGCGCACCACCGTCGACGGGTCGAGGTCGAGCACACCGGACTCCGACGCCATCACCACCAGCCCGTCGCTGGTCACCCAGATTCTGGACGGCCGCAAGCCGTTGCGGTCGAGCACCGCGCCCACCACGGTCCCGTCGGTGAACGTCATCGACGCCGGGCCGTCCCACGGCTCCATCAGCGAGGAGTGGTACTGGTAGAAGGCCCGGCGCGCCGGGTCCATCGACTCATGGCGTTCCCACGCCTCCGGGATCATCATCAGCACCGCGTGCGCGAGGCTGCGGCCGCCGAGGTGCAGGAGTTCGAGCACCTCGTCGAAGCGCGCGGTGTCCGATGCACCCGGGGTGCAGATCGGGAAGAGCTTCTCGACGTCATCCGGCGAGCCGAAGGCATCTGTGCGAATCAACGCCTCGCGGGCGCGCATCCAGTTCTCGTTGCCGGTGACAGTGTTGATCTCGCCGTTGTGGGCGATCCGGCGGAACGGGTGCGCCAACGGCCACGACGGGAAGGTGTTCGTCGAGAACCGGGAGTGCACGATGCCCAGCGCGCTGGTCACCCGCTCGTCTTGCAGGTCAAGGTAGAACGCCTTGAGCTGCGGGGTGGTCAGCATGCCCTTGTAGACGAAGGTCTGCCCGGAAAGGCTTGGGAAATAGACCGTTTCGCGACCCGGCCCGTCCTGCCCCGGCCCCTTGGTGCCCAGCTCGTGCTCGGCGCGCTTGCGGACGAGATAGACGCGCCGCTCCAGGTCCATGCCTGATGCGCCGCTGATGAAAACCTGGCGGAACGTCGGCATCGCGTCGCGCGCAAGTGCGCCCAGCGACGACTCGTCGGTGGGCACGTCGCGCCAGCCGATCACCTCGAGGCCCTCGGCCTCGACGATCTTCTCCACCGCCGCGCACGCCTCGGCGGCCTCCTTCGACGACTGCGGAAGGAACGCGATGCCGGTCGCGTAGCTGCCGGGCTCGGGCAGCTCGAAATCGACAACTGCGCGGAGAAACTCGTCGGGAATCTGGATCAGGATCCCGGCGCCGTCACCGGTGTGCGGTTCGGCGCCCTGGGCGCCGCGGTGCTCCAGATTCAGCAGCGCGGTGATCGCTTTGTCGACGATGTCGCGGCTGCGCCGGCCGTACATATCGACGACCATGGCGACGCCGCATGCGCCGTGCTCGAACGCAGGGTTGTAGAGCCCGACACTGCTGGGCACCATTCCCACCTAGCCCTTCGCCAAAGTCCTGTCCATTGCCGATGGTGTGGAATGCAGCCGTGCGTCGCTGAACGGTGCACTTGTCCCGGTCTCGACAAGTGGAGAAAACGATATGACAAACCCCGCCTGACATGCCAACTTAGTACACCCTAACCGCGTTAGTACACCCTCACCGCGCTGCCGCCGTGGCCCGACGATGCCACCCCAAGTCCCCGAACGCGTGCCTGAATCCGCTATGCCGCTTGTCAATTCATGCTACGCCCGTGCCGGCCCCGGCCGGGAGGTCTTTCTCCGGTGGTGGGGCCGTCGCAGACCAGGAGGAAGGTGGCTACCCTTTTTCCGGCCCGTTCGCCAGCGTGAACTGGCACACGTCGATGTAGCCGTCCCGGAACAGCTTGGCGCAGCCGGTCAGGTACTTCATGTACCGGTCGTAGACCTCTTCGGACTGGATCGCGATCGCCTCGTCCTTGTGAGCCTCCAGTGCCGCCGCCCACGTGTCGAGCGTCTTGGCATAGTGCGGCTGCAGTGACTGAACCCGGGCCACCGTGAAGCCGCCCGCGGTGGCGCGGTCGCGCACCATCGGTGTGGACGGCAGCCGTCCGCCCGGGAAGATCTCGTCCATGATGAATTTCAAGAAGCGGGCGAACTCGAACGTAAGCGGCAAGCCCCTGTCGGCCGCCTCATGTGGATGCAAACCAGTGATGGTGTGCAGCAGCATGATTCCGTCATCGGGCAATACGTTGTGCGCCATCGCGAAGAAGTCGTCGTAGCGGTCATGCCCGAAGTGCTCGAATGCGCCGATGCTGACTATCCGGTCCACCGGGTCGTTGAACTGCTCCCAACCCTGCAGCAGCACCCGCCGGGAGCGGGGGCTGCCGGACTGGTCGAAGAGGCTCTGAACGTGAGCGGTCTGGTTCTTGCTCAGGGTCAGGCCGATCACATTGACGTCGTAGAGGTCCACCGCGCGCATCATCGTCGCGCCCCAGCCGCAGCCGACATCGAGCAGCGTCATACCCGGCTGGATGCCGAGCTTGCCCAGTGCCAAGTCGATCTTGGCGATCTGAGCCTCTTCCAGCGTCATGTCGTCGCGCTCGAAGTAAGCGCAACTGTAGGTCCGCGTCGGGTCCAAGAACAGCTCGAAGAATTCGTCGGAGAGGTCGTAGTGCGCCTGCACGTCCTCGAAGTGTGGCCGCAAGCTCTGCGTTTCTTCTAGCAATGTCAGTCCTGTCGTAACGGCTCAAGCCGGGGAATCCGTGTCGGCTCCGCTGCCGCGGGACTCCCGGTAAAAGTCCTCACCAACCGGTAGGGCCAGCTACGCGCCGTCGCCGAGCGGGTGCCCGATCGTAAGTCCCTCAGCGCGGCGGCACCGCCTACCAGCAGTCGTTGTGTGGGGGCGATCCCTTCTCACTCAAGACTGAAGTTCAGTCTTATGAGTAGAGCCTACGGCGAGCTAACGACACCGCCAAACGGCGGAGACCGGCGGCCCTTGTCCACAGTCGGGACTTCATCCACAGCCCCCGGGCGCCGAGCAGGTGCGCCGCCGGCTGGGCGGACTCATTTGTCGGCACCTAGCCATACCGTGCGTGTCATGACGAACTGGATCAACACCGTAAGCCGCGACCACGTCCAGCAAGGGGTTCGAGGTCGTTTCACTCAGGCCAGTCACGGCAGGCCACACATGCTGCGCCGGATGGCCAAGGGCGACTGGATCGTCTTCTACTCCCCCAGGACGGCGCTCGGCGGCGACCCCCTTCAGGCGTTCACCGCGATAGGGCAGATCGCCGACGATGAGCCGTACCAGGCTGAAGAAACGCCGGATTTCGTGCCCTGGCGGCGGAACGTCGACTTCGTCGCGGGCAATGAGACACCTATCCGCCCGCTCATCGAAGATCTGCACTTCATCGAGGACAAGAAGCGGTGGGGGTACAAGTTCCGGTTCGGCGTGTTCACGATCGACGGTCATGACCTCGACCTGATCAGGCAGGCCATGGCCGGTTGACGGGCGTACCGTCGCCACGGTGAGCAACCTCGACACCGCCCCGGTCGAAGAGACTTGCGCGGCATCCCGGGAGCCCGGTATCGAGGTCCTTCACCCCCGCGACGTCCCGCTCGGCGGGCCCCGCGGCATCCGCGTGCGCCGAACCCTGCCGCAGCGGCAACGCTCGCTCGTCGGCGCTTGGTGCTTCGCGGACCACTACGGCCCGTACGACGTCCGCCGCTCCCCCGGTATGGTCGTCCCGCCGCACCCGCATACCGGATTGCAAACGGTCAGTTGGCTTTTCGGCGGCGAGATCGAGCACCGCGACAGCGGCGGCGTGCATGCCCTGGTACGTCCCGGCGAGCTGAACCTGATGGCCGGCTTTACTTATTCGTCGGCGAACTTCAGGGCGTCGCGTCACCGGTGCACACCTTCACGCCCCTGCTCGGTGCGCAGCTCGACCTCGACGCCGGCGCGCACGTCACCCTCGATATCGATCCGCGGTTCGAACACGGCGTACTCCTCGACCGGGGCGCCGTGGAGGTGGCGGGCGCCGGAATCAACGTCGGCGACCTCGCGTGCCAGAGCGCCGGCCCGGCAACCCTGCACATCGGCAACACCGGGCCCGGCGCGGCCCGAGTGATGCTGCTGGGCGGCGCCCCCTTCACCGAGCAGTTGGTGATGTGGTGGAACTTCGTCGGGCGCAGCCACGACGACATCGTTTTGTACCGCGACCTGTGGGAATCCCGCGACGATCGGTTCGGCGCGGTGACCGGCTACACCGGCACGCCCGCGAGGCTGCCCGCCCCGGTGTTGCCGACGACGAGGCTGAAGCCACGCCCGGCCGGCGGCGGAGGCTGAGATGCGCCCCGCCACCGGGCCGGTTCCGCCGGCGTTCTTCGTCAGGGACGGCGACGACTTCGTACCCACGTGGCTCGCGCAGGGACCATGGGGCAGCACCGTCAGCGGCAACGTCGTGGGGGGCATCCTGGCCTGGGCCATCGAACGCGACGCGGCCGCGGGCGAGCTGCACCCCGCCCGGCTGACCGTCGACCTGTTACGGCCCACCGCGCTGGAACCACTCCGGGTGCAGACGGTGGTGTCGCGACAAGGCCGCCGTATTCGGGTTGTCGATGCGCACCTGACACAGCGGGGCAACCTCGTTGCGCGCGCCAGTGCCGTCTTTCTGGGCCGCACCGAACAGCCGCCCGACGAGGTCTGGTCCCTGCCGGTCGCGATGCCGCCGCTGCCCGCCGAACCAGAGGACCTGCCCGAGCGGGCCCACATGTCCATCTGGTCCTATGGCCGCGACCCGGTGGCCGGCAGTCCCGGCATCGGCATGACCGAGTGGCAGCAGGCCGAGGGGCCAAAGTTCGCCTGGGTGCGGGAGAAGACCCCGGTTGTCGACGGCGACCCGTTGACGCCGTTCACCCGCGCCGCGATGGCCGGGGACGTCACCAGCTCCCTGACGCACTGGGGTACCGGCGGTTTGAAGTTCATCAACGCGGACTACACGGTCACGCTCAGCCGACTCCCCGATGGTCCGCACATCGGGCTCGCCGCGCTGACTCACTACAGCCACGCCGGAGTGGCCACCGGTGTCGCAACGATCTTCGATCGGCACGGGCCGATCGGCAGCGGTATGGCGACCGCGATTGCGAACCCCGGTTTCCGGCCGCCGTTGTGACCGGGTGAATTCATTTCGGTGGGCGAAGGGGGACTTGAACCCCCACGTCCCGAAGGACACTGGCACCTGAAGCCAGCGCGTCTGCCATTCCGCCACTCGCCCGAAATAACCGCTAGAGGCTATCACGGCGACGGCGGGAAGCCTCAACTCGATTCGCCGCTCAGAAAGGCATTCCCGCAGCCCACAAAAACACCCGCTGACGTGGGCCGACCGTATTCTCAGCGTGCTCCATGTCCCGCTGTGGTTCCGTAGACCGATACCATGCAGGTGAACGAAGTGGTGTGAGGACACGCGGGCCCGCCACACGTCAGCGATAAGGAAACCGCAAGATAAGGGAAGGACGGTGACATGGGCATTGTGCAGCGAATCGAGCGCAAGCTCGAAGTCACCGTCGGCGATGTATTTGCCCGCGTGTTCGGCGGCGCAATCGTCGGCCAAGAAGTGGAAAACGCGTTGACGCGCGAGGCTTCCGACGGCGTGCAAACG
The DNA here is from genome assembly GCA_963759655.1 of uncultured Actinomycetota bacterium. Classification (GTDB taxonomy): domain Bacteria; phylum Actinomycetota; class Actinomycetes; order Mycobacteriales; family Mycobacteriaceae; genus Mycobacterium. The sequence continues at coordinate 78,214 of CAVXAG010000017.1, forward strand.
CTGGAGGGCGGTCATCTGCTTGCGCCGAACGAATACGTCATCACGCTTAGCGAACCCGACTTCGCGCAGGCGCTGGCCGACCCGGATGTCACGTCGGATACTTTCGCCACGCATTTAGTGGGGTTTATTCATGACCAGGGATGGCAAACGTATGGTGAAGTGGTTGTCCGATTCGAGCAGTCGCCGAAGCTGCACACTGGCCAGTTTCGCGCTCGCGCTGCGGTCAACCCCGACGCCAGGCCCGCCCCACCATTACCACCACACGCGCTCAACGGAGAACCAGGAGTAGCAGCGATGACTGACAACCCGAGCTACCGCGGCGGCCAGGGGCCGGGGCGACCCGCCGACGAGTACTACGACGAACGGTATGGCCGTACACAGGACGACCGGGGCAACCCGGGCCCTCCGGACCCCGACCCGCGGGCCGGCTACCCGCCGCAGGGTGAGCCGGTATACCCGCCGCGGGGCGGCTACCCCGAACAGAGCGGCTATCCGCCCCAGCCTCCCCAGCAGGGCTACCAGCCGACACAGTACGACCAGCGTCCGCCCCCTCAGGGATACGGCGCGCCGCCCCCCGGCCCCCCGGGCGGTTACGAACAGCCGTATCAGCAGGGTCCCCCGCCCGGCTATGGCGGCCAGCCCGGTTACGGGAACGACTACGGTCGTCAGCCACCTCCGGCACCGGGACGGCACGAAGGTCCCGGCTACGGCCGGCCCGAACCGCGCCCCGCCTATGGCGAGTACGAACAGGGTGGTTATCCGCAGCACGGCCAGCCCTACGGGCAGCCGGACTACGGCCAGCCCGACTACGGCCAGCCCGACTACGGCCGTTACGACGCGCCGGCCGGATACGGCCAGCCGCAGGCCGGCGAGTACGAGTACGGCCAGGGCGGCTACGCCCCCGGCGGCTACGGCCAGAACGACTACGGGCCGGCCGGCCACACCACCGTCACGCTCCAGCTCGACGACGGCAGCGGGCGCACCTACCAACTGCGGGAGGGCGCCAACGTCATTGGCCGCGGGCAGGACGCACAGTTCCGGCTGCCCGACACCGGTGTCTCGCGTCGCCACCTCGAGATCCGGTGGGACGGCCAGACCGCGTTGTTGTCGGACCTCAACTCCACCAACGGCACCACTGTGAACAACGCCCCCGTCCAGGAGTGGCAGCTGGCCGACGGAGACGTCATCCGCCTGGGGCATTCCGAGATCGTCGTGCGCATGCACTGACGGCGCGCACGCGCCATCGGCTTCGCTCCCGCACCGACCACCCTCCAAGTATCGTGACGTTGCTGATGGGCCGACCGAACGAGGACAGGGGGCGCCAGATGCAGGGGTTGGTGCTGCAACTGTCGCGTGTCGGCTTCCTTTTGCTGCTGTGGCTGTTCATCTGGACCGTGCTGCGCATTCTGCGCACCGACATCTACGCGCCGACGGGTGCCGTGATGGTCCGCCGAGGGTTGGCGCTGCGCGGCTCGTTGCTGCCCAACCGCGCGCGCCGTCACACCGCTCGGTACCTCGTCGTCATCGAGGGTGCACTTTCGGGGACGCGCATCACGCTTGGCCCTCAGCCGGTGCTCATCGGGCGTGCCGACGATTCCACTCTCGTGCTGACCGACGACTACGCCTCGACCCGCCACGCACGGTTGTCCCAGCATGGCGCCGAGTGGTATGTCGAAGACCTAGGATCGACCAACGGCACATACCTCGATAGGGACAAGGTGACGACGGCGGTACGCGTTCCGATCGGCACGCCGGTTCGAATCGGCAAGACGGTAATCGAGCTGCGCCCGTGACGTTCGTCCTCCGTTATGCCGCACGCAGCGACCGCGGGCTCGTCCGCACGAACAACGAAGACTCGGTCTACGCGGGCGCACGGTTGCTGGCGCTGGCCGATGGGATGGGCGGCCACGCGGCCGGCGAGGTCGCCTCCCAGCTGGTGATCGCCGCGCTGGCACATCTCGACGACGACGAGCCCGGGGGCGATCTGCTCGCCAAGCTGGACGATGCGGTGCGGGCGGGCAATGCAGCGATCGCCGCGCACGTCGAGAGCGATCCCGAGCTCGACGGCATGGGCACGACGCTCACCGCAATCCTGTTCGCCGGCAACAAACTTGGGCTGGTTCACGTCGGCGACTCGCGGGGCTATCTGCTCCGCGACGGCGAGCTCGCCCAGATCACCAAGGACGACACCTTCGTGCAGACGCTGGTCGATGAGGGCCGGATCACTGCCGAGGAGGCGCACAGTCACCCGCAGCGCTCACTGATCATGCGGGCGTTGACCGGCCATGAGGTGGAGCCCACGCTGATCATGCGGGAGGCCCGGGTGGGGGACCGCTACCTGCTCTGCTCCGATGGTCTGTCCGACCCGGTCAGCCAGGAGACCATCCTGGAGGCTCTGCAGATCCCCGACACCGCCGAAAGTGCCGACCGGCTCATCGAACTGGCGCTGCGCGGGGGTGGCCCCGACAACGTCACCGTGGTCGTCGCCGACGTCGTCGACTACGACTTGGGCCAGACCCAACCGATTCTGGCGGGCGCGGTTTCCGGGGACGACGATCAGGTCGCGCCCCCCAACACCTCGGCGGGGCGGGCGTCGGCGATCAATCCGCGGCGCAATGCCGTCGCGGCGCGGGCCGTCGCCGAACCAGACCCGCTCGACAAGCCGCCGCGGTCGTGGCGGCGAGCCATGATCGCGGCCGCCGTGCTGGTCCTGCTCGTGTTGGCCGGGTTGATCGTCGGACGGGTGATCATCCGCGGCACCTTCTACGTCACCGCGAACGCCGGCACGGTCTTGATCATGCGCGGGATTCAGGGCTCACTGCTCGGCTATCACCTACAGGAGCCGCACCTGCTTGGCTGTGTGAGCGAACGAAATGAGTTGTCACTCATCAGCGTCGGTCAATCACCGAACGGTTGCCGACTTCTGAGGATCGACGATTTGGACAAGTCCGGACGCACACAGGTCGCCGGTGGCTTGCCTGCCGGTAACGAAGACGACGCGATCGGCCAGATTCGTAAGCTGGTCCAGCAATCGTTGTTGCCGGTGTGCGTGGCGCCGGCGCCGCCCGCTGCTCCCCCGCCGCCGCCCGCCGCTCCCCCGGTGGCTCCCCCGGGCGCGCCCCCCGCCGCTGCTCCCCCGGCGGGCACCCGAGGCGCGGGGGGCGACTCACCGGATACCCCGGTCTGGACACCGGTACCGTCATCGCCGGCGACTGCTCCCCCGCTCCCCGCCCCCCCGCCGACTCCGCCGGCCGTGCAACCCGAGCCGGGCATCAACTGCCGGACCGCCGCATGACCACCCAGCCACAACCCGTGGTGGCGGTGACACCGGCACTGCCACATCGGCGCAACGCCGAGCTGCTGTTGCTCGGATTCGCCGCGGTCACGACCACGGTCGCGCTGCTGATCGTCGAGGCGAACCAAGAGCAAGGCATCCGTTGGGATTTGGCGCAGTACAGCATTGCCTATCTCGCTTTGTTCGGGGCGGCGCATGTGGCGATCCGCCGGTACGCTCCGTACGCGGACCCACTGTTGCTTCCCGTCGTCGCTCTGCTCAACGGGCTGGGACTGGTGATGATCCACCGTCTTGACCTCGCGTCCGGTGCGACGGCTTCCGGTGCCGCACATGGCCCGAGCGCGAGCCAGCAGATGCTGTGGACGCTGGTGGGCGTATCGGTGTTCACAGTGGTGGTGGTCTTTCTCAACGACCACCGGATCCTCGCGCGCTATGGCTACGTCTGTGGGTTTGCAGGGCTGATTTTCTTGGTGATTCCGGCGTTGCTGCCGTCGTCGATATCGGAGGTCAATGGGGCGAAGATCTGGATTCGGTTGCCGGGCTTCTCAATTCAGCCTGTCGAGTTCTCGAAGATCCTGCTGCTGATCTTCTTCGCGGCGGTGCTGGTCGCCAAACGCGCGATATTCACCAGCGCCGGCAGGCACTTTCTGGGCATGAACCTGCCGCGCCCCCGTGATCTCGCTCCGCTCCTGGCCGCGTGGGTCATCTCGGTCGGTGTGATGGTCCTCGAGAAAGACCTCGGCGCTTCGCTGTTGCTGTACGCATCGTTTCTGGTGATGGTGTACATCGCCACCGAACGACTCAGCTGGGTCGTGATCGGGCTGGCCCTGTTCGCCGCGGGAAGCGTTGCAGCGTATTACCTTTTCGGACACGTCAGGATCCGGGTGCAGAACTGGATCGACCCGTTCGTCGACCCCGACAACACCGGCTACCAAATGGTGCAGTCGATGTTCAGCTTCGCAACCGGCGGCGTGTTCGGCACCGGCCTGGGCAACGGCCAGCCCGGCACCGTGCCGGAGGCATCGACGGACTTCATCATCTCCGCGGTGGGCGAGGAGCTCGGCCTGGTCGGCCTGGCCGGCGTGCTGATGCTGTACACGATCGTGATCATTCGGGGTCTACGCACGGCTATCGCGGTTCGCGACAGCTTCGGCAAGCTGTTGGCCGCCGGGCTCGCGGCCACGCTTGGGATTCAGCTGTTCATCGTCGTCGGCGGTGTCACGAAGCTGATCCCGCTCACCGGCCTGACCACGCCGTGGATGTCCTACGGCGGGTCCTCGCTGTTGGCCAATTACGTGCTGTTGGCGATTCTGGTGCGGATTTCCCATGCCGCGCGCAGGCCGATCGGCCAGGGGCACAAGGCCACCCCGATCGCGGCGGCCAGCACTGAGGTGATCGAGCGCGTATGAACACCTCGCTGCGCAGGGTGGCCGTGACGATCATGGTGCTGATCGTCCTGCTGCTGGCGAACGCGACGATGACGCAGGTCTTCCGGGCCGACGGACTGCGGGCCGATCCGCGCAATCAGCGGGTGTTGCTCGACGAATACTCGCGCCAGCGCGGGCAGATCTCGGCGGGTGGTCAGCCGCTTGCCTACTCGGTCTCGACCTCGGGCCGGTTCCGGTACCTGCGGATCTATCCCGACCCGCTGGAGTATGCACCGGTCACCGGCTTCTATTCGTTGCGCTACTCGAGCGCCGAGCTGGAGCGCGCGGAGGACACGATCCTCAACGGCTCCGACGAGCGGCTGTTCGGCCGCCGGCTCGCGGACTTCTTCACCGGCCGCGACCCGCGCGGCGGAAATGTCGACACCACGATCAGGCCCCAAGTGCAGCAGGCGGCCTGGGACGCGATGGCGACCGGCTGCAACGGAACGCCGTGCAAGGGCGCCGTCGTCGCGCTCGAGCCGTCGACCGGCAAGATCCTCGCGATGGTCTCGTCGCCGTCCTACGATCCCAACCTGCTGTCGTCGCACGACGTCGACGCGCAGACGCAGGCATGGCAGAAGCTGCGCGACGATCCCGACAATCCGATGGTGAACCGGGCTGTCGCCGAGACCTATCCGCCCGGGTCGACGTTCAAGGTGATCACCACTGCCGCGGCCCTGCAGGCCGGCGCCACCGAAGACGACCAGCTCACCGCCGACTCATCAATTCGATTGCCCGACAGCACAGCGACTTTGGACAATTTCGGCGACGCCCGTTGCGGCAACGGCGCCACCGCCTCGCTGAAGGACGCCTTTGCACACTCCTGCAACACCGCTTTCGTAGAGTTGGGCCTCAAGACGGGCACCGACGCGCTGCGCAACACCGCGTTGGCGTTCGGCCTCGATTCGCCGCTGGATCCGATCCCGTTGCAGGTCGCGGAGTCCACCCTGGGCCCCGTTTCGGACGCCGCCGCGCTGGGCATGTCCAGCATCGGACAGAAGGACGTCGCACTGACCCCGCTACAGAACGCGATGGTGGCGGCCACCGTCGCGAACAGAGGAATCGTGATGCAGCCGTACCTGGTCGACAGCCTGAAGGGTCCCGACCTGGCCACGCTGAGCACCATCGGTTCGACGGAACTGCGGCGAGCAGTGTCGGAAGACGTCGCGGCTAAGCTGACTGAACTGATGATCGGTGCCGAGCAGGTGACACAGCAGAAGGGAGCCATTCCCGGCGTGCAGATCGCGTCCAAGACCGGGACGGCCGAGCATGGTACCGACCCGCGTAACACCCCACCGCACGCCTGGTACATCGCATTCGCGCCCGCCCAAGGACCGAAGGTCGCGGTTGCGGTGCTGGTCGAGAACGGCGGCAACCGCCTGTCGGCCACTGGCGGTGCGCTCGCCGCACCGGTGGGACGAGCGGTGATCGCGGCTGCGCTTCGGGAGGGCGCATGAGCGCGCGCGTGGGTGTCACGCTGTCCGGCCGCTACCGGCTGCAGCGGCTGATTGCCACCGGCGGAATGGGCCAGGTTTGGGAGGCCGTCGACAGCCGGCTGGGCCGCCGGGTGGCGGTCAAGGTGCTCAAGGCCGAATTCTCGTCGGACCCCGAGTTCATCGAACGGTTCCGCGCCGAAGCGCGCACGACGGCGATGCTCAACCACCCCGGGATCGCGAGCGTGTACGACTATGGCGAGACCGATATGGACGCCGACGGCCGGACCGCGTACCTGGTCATGGAACTGGTCAACGGTGAGCCGCTGAACTCGGTGCTCAAACGCACCGGAAGGTTGTCGCTGCGACATTCGCTGGACATGCTCGAGCAGACCGGGCGTGCCCTGCAGGTCGCCCACACCGCGGGCCTGGTGCACCGCGATGTCAAGCCCGGCAACATCCTGATCACCCCCACCGGTCAGGTCAAGATCACCGACTTCGGCATCGCCAAGGCGGTCGACGCCGCCCCGGTGACGCAGACCGGAATGGTGATGGGGACCGCGCAGTACATCGCCCCGGAGCAGGCCCTCGGTCACGATGCTACCGCTGCCAGCGATGTGTACTCGCTGGGAGTTGTTGGCTACGAGTCGGTTTCAGGCAAGCGGCCATTCGTCGGTGACGGCGCGCTGACCGTCGCGATGAAGCACATCAAGGAGGCGCCCGCGCCGCTGCCGCCCGACCTGCCGCCGAACGTGCGCGAACTGATCGAGATCACTCTGGCCAAGAACCCAGGGGTGCGCTATCGAAACGGCGGCGTGTTCGCTGATGCCGTTGCCGCCGTTCGCGCGGGCCGGCGGCCGCCGCGACCGAACCTGGCGCCGACGATCAGTCGGGCGGCGCCGGCCGCCATCGGATCCGGAAGCCCGGCGCGCCCCGCTGCGGACCCGCCGGCCCGGGCCGGGGCGACGATCGGCGCGCGGGGCCGGCCAGTCACCGGTTCGCACCGGACCCCGCCGCCGCGGCGGACGTTCTCGTCGGGTCAGCGTGCGCTGCTGTGGGCGGCCGGGGTGCTCGGCGCGCTGGCGATCCTGATCTCGATACTGCTGGTGCTGCAGCTCAAACACGACAAGAGCAAGGAAAAACCGTCGCCGTCAGAACCGACGATCACCCAGTCGCAGTCCGTGTCCGCGCCCGCGTCTCCCCAGAGTTGGTCTCCCCAGAATTGGACGCCGACCCCCCAGTTCGGTCAGGCTGGAACAGCCACGTACTTCCCGCAGACGGCTGGGAGTCCGCCGCCTGTCCACGACGAGAATCTGGAATGACGACCCCACAGCACCTGTCCGATCGTTATGAACTCGGCGAGATCCTCGGCTTCGGAGGGATGTCCGAGGTTCATTTGGCGCGTGATCTGCGGCTGCACCGCGATGTCGCGGTCAAGGTGCTGCGCGCCGATCTGGCCCGTGATCCAAGCTTCTATCTCCGGTTCCGCCGCGAGGCACAGAACGCCGCCGCGCTGAACCACCCCGCAATCGTCGCGGTGTACGACACCGGCGAGGCGGAGACTGCGGCGGGGCCGCTGCCGTACATCGTGATGGAATTCGTGGACGGGATCACGTTGCGCGACATCGTGCACAACGACGGACCGATCCCACCCCGCAAGGCGCTCGAGATCATCGCCGACGCCTGCCAGGCGTTGAACTTCAGCCACCAGCACGGCATCATCCACCGCGACGTCAAGCCGGCCAACATCATGATCAGCCGCACCGGCGCGGTCAAGGTGATGGACTTCGGCATCGCCCGCGCGTTGGCCGACAGCCACAGCGTCACCCAGACCGCGGCCGTCATCGGCACCGCGCAGTACCTATCGCCCGAGCAGGCCCGCGGTGACCCTGTGGACGCGCGGTCCGATGTCTACTCGCTGGGCTGCGTTCTCTACGAAATCGTCACCGGCGAACCCCCTTTTGTCGGCGATTCACCCGTGGCGGTGGCGTACCAGCACGTCCGCGAGGCGCCGGTACCGCCGTCCGGACGGCACGAGGGCATCTCGCCAGAACTGGACGCGGTGATTCTCAAGGCGCTGGCCAAGAACCCTGACAACCGCTACCAGACAGCCGCCGAGATGCGCGCCGACTTGGTCCGGGTGCACAACGGCGAACCGCCCGAGGCACCCAAGGTGCTCACCGACGCCGACCGCACGACGCTGTTGTCGTCGGGCGGTGCCCACCGGTTGTCGCAGCCGATCGAGGTGCCGCCGCGGCAGCCCGGGTACGGCGCAGGACATCGGTTCGGCCGCCAGTCGGTGCGGCGGTGGCTCATCCTCGTCGCGGCGCTGGCGGTGCTGACGGTCGGGATCACATGGGCCATCAATGCGTTCGGCGGCAGCGCGCGCGACGTGCAGGTGCCCAACGTCGCCGGTCAGTCGCAGGCGGACGCGGTCGCGACGCTTCAGAACAAAGGCTTCAAGACACGCGCGCTGCAAAAACCGGATTCGACGGTGCCGCCCGACCATGTCATCGACACCGATCCGAAAGCGAACGACACCGCCGACGCGAACTCCCAGGTCACCATCGACGTCTCGACGGGTCCCGAGCAGCGCGAGATCCCCGACGTGGCGAACCTCAGCTACGCCGACGCTTTCCGGAGGCTGACCGCGGCCGGCTTCGGCAAGGTCAAGCAAGTTCCCACGCCATCGACACCGGATCAGAAGGACCGTGTCGTGGGTACCAGCCCGGCGGCCAATCAGACGGCGCCGGTGACGTTCGAGATCTCCGTTCTCGTCGGCTCCGGGCCCGAGAGCGCCAACGTCCCCGACGTGTCAGGCCAGACGGAGGATCAAGCCAAGGCGACCCTCAGCGCGGCCGGCTTCACGAACGTGATCTCCACGCCACTCGACAGCCCGAAAACGGCCGGCGCGGTGGTCGGCACTAATCCACCTGCGGCACAATCGGTTCCGAAGGACACCGTGGTCCAGTTGCAGGTGTCCAAGGGCAACCAGTTCCTGATGCCCGACCTGACCGGGATGTACTGGACGGACGCCGAACCGCAGCTGCGCGCGCTCGGGTGGACGGGCATCTTGGTCAAGGGCGCCGACGTGCCCGGCGGCGACCAGGCCCGCAACCGGGTCGTCTACCAGAGCCCGTCCGCAGCCGCCGGCGTGAACCGGGACGCCAACATCACGCTGAAGTTCGGCTCGTAGGGGGCAGCGCGGCGCGCACCGTGTCGGCGACCTCGTTCTCCAGTCGACGAACGAGTGCCTCATCGGGGGCGGATCCGCAGATGGCCAGCCAGTTCGCCAGCATTCGGTGACCGCCCTGGGTCAGGATCGACTCGGGGTGGAACTGCACACCATGGATCGGCAGTTCGGCGTGCTGGAGCCCCATGATCACACCGCTCTGGGTGTGCGCAGTCGGTGTCAACTCGGCAGGCATGGTGTCTGGCAGCACCGCCAACGAGTGGTACCGGGTGGCCACGAACGGGTTCGGCAGCCCTTGCAGCACACCGATGTTGGTGTGATACACGGTGCTGGTCTTGCCGTGCAGCAGCTCGGGCGCGCGGTCGACGGTGGCGCCGAACGCGACGCCTATCGCCTGATGGCCCAGGCACACCCCCAGCATCGGCGTTCCCGTCTCGGCGCACCCGCGCACCAGCGGAATCGAGGCACCCGCGCGCTCCGGCGTGCCGGGTCCGGGGCTCAGCAGCACGCCGTCGAATTCGTTGGCGGCGGATACCGGGTCAGCGAGCTCGGCGTCGTCGTTGCGCCAGACCTGCGCCTCGACGCCGAGCTGGCCCAGGTACTGGACCAGGTTGAAGACGAAGCTGTCATAGTTGTCGACGACCAGAACCCGCATCACGTCAGGTTAACGGCTACGGGATGGGCGGCGGTTCAACTGCTGGGCTGGGCGTAATGCATCCCGACCGGCTCGGTGTAGCCGACCACGTCGGCCTCGGAGGAAGGTTGCTCGGTGTAGCCGAGCCCGAACCGCACGGCGTACTGCTTGTAGAGGGTGACAAGCGGCGCGTCGGCCAGTGCGGCCTGCATCCCGGGAACGTCGCCGATCGCGGTGACCGTGTAGGGCGGGCTGTAGGTTCTGCCGTTCAGCAGCAGGGTGTTTCCGACGCATCGTGCTGCCGAGGTGGCGATCAGGCGCTGGTCCTGCATCTGGATCGCCTCCGCGCCGCCGCTGAGCAACGCGTTCAGCACGGCCTGGATGTCCTGCTGGTGTACGACCAGGTCGTCGGGCGAAGCGTCGCGCGGGAATCGGCCGTTGGCGTCGCGCTGAGCGTCGGTGAGCGTCACCACGAGCCCCGGACCGCGCATCGGGACCAGGCCGGCGTCAACGGCCAGCGGGGCGGCACTGGCCAGCAGGGTGGACACCTTCGAGTCATTCGCGGCCGGTCCGGCGCGGGCTGCGTCGACCTGCGCGACCAGGTCGTCGCGCTGGGCGCCGAGCCGGTCGACGGACTGTTGTGCCTCCCGGACAAGATCCACCAGCCGCGGCGAGTCGCTGCGGCGAATGTCTGTCCCCCCAGACAGGCCATGCGTGGTGGCGAGCAGAAGGCCGGTCAGCAGGCACACCAGCGGTACGCCGAAGCGCCAGGCCCCGCGCCGGGTGGTCACGCGTGGATCCGCTCTGTTCGTCGGTTGATCCGGTGCATTCATACGGTTGGGATAATCTCATTGCACCAGCGGCGCGAGAGGAGCCCATGCCGAAGTCCAAGGTCCGGAAAAAGAATGACTTCACCGTCCGGCCGGTGAGTCGCACGCCGGTCAAGGTCAAGACGGGTCCGTCGAGCGTGTGGTTCGTGGCGTTCTTCATCGGCCTGATGCTGATCGGGCTGGTGTGGCTGTTGGTGTTCCAGCTCGGGGCCACGGGGTACGACGTGCCGAAAGCGCTGACGTGGATGGCCAATCTCGGACCGTGGAACTACGCAATCGCGTTTGCTTTCATGATCACCGGCCTGTTGCTCACGATGCGGTGGCGCTGAGGCCCGCGGGGTGCGCGCGCGGCACACGATGTTTCCGGCGTGTTTCCGCATTAGAAAGGTTGCCGTCACCCAATCACACCGTTGTGATTCATCAACATTGTTGATAGCACCTGTGGATAACTTCATTAGATGTGGTAACGGCGTGTGGATAACCCGTGCAGCAAACTGAGTGGGGGCCGAGCCCGCCAGCCATATTCGCATGTGGGCTGTTCGGTATTGTGATGTGCGTCGCAGCTGTGACGCTGGTCACAGACGCACCGGGGAAGCTTCTGGTAGGGGTTGCCGCGGCGGGCCTGATCGTCTTTGCGGGCCTCTCATTTCGCGCCCGCCCCAAGCTGGCAATCACCGACGACGGCCTGGTCGTCCGCGGATGGTGGCGCACGAGAGTTCTGCCGCGGGCGGCGATCGAGCTCATCAGGATCACCGAGTTCCGTCGGCTGGCCCGGAAGGTGCGGTTGCTCGAGGTGGACACCGTCGACGGCGGGCTCACCGTGTTCAGCCGGTGGGATCTCGGTGCTGACCCGATCGACGTGCTCGATGCGCTCACCGCGGCGGGGTACGCCGGGCGCTGATTGGTCTTGGGTTTGGTTTTGGGTGGGTCTTGGGTGCCCGCGTCTACTGGGACACGGTTACTGGGACACGGTGATCGACTCGATCACCACCGGGTCGGTCGGCCGGTCGCTGCGGTCGATCGCGGTGGTGGCGATCGCGTCCACCACTCGCTGCGATTCGGGATCGGTGACCTCGCCGAAGATCGTGTGCTTGCGGTTCAGGTGCGGGGTCTTGCCGACCGTGATGAAGAACTGCGAGCCGTTGGTGCCCGGCCCGGCGTTGGCCATCGCCAGCAGGTACGGCTTGTCGAACTGCAATTCGGGATGGAATTCGTCGCCGAATGTGTAGCCCGGCCCGCCGCGGCCGGTGCCGGTCGGGTCGCCGCCCTGGATCATGAACCCGTCGATCACGCGGTGAAAGACCGCGCCGTCGTAAAACGGCCCCGACGCACCCCCTGACGCGTTCTCGGTGCTGTATTCCTTTGTCCCGTCGGCCAATCCGACAAAGTTCGCTACGGTCTTCGGGGCATGGTTGCCGAACAGCGCGATCTTGATGTCACCTCGATTGGTGTGCAGGGTGGCGGTTGCGGTTTGAATTGGGCTGGTCGTCACGGCATGACAGTGTGCCACGCCGGGTTGGCAGGCCGACGGGCGCCGTCGGATACGCTCAGTCCATGCACGAAGACGACGGACCCCGGTCCCGGCTGACACCCCGGCAGCGGTTGACCCGGGGCTTGACGTACACGGCGGTCGGGCCCGTTGACATCACACGCGGCACCGTCGGTCTGAGTTTGCACTCCGCCCATTTGGCGGGCGGCCGGTTGCGTGAGCTTTACCGAAAGAGCCGGGCGGCCAGGGAACTCGGCGAGGCACAGGAGACGGTTGCGCAGGCACTGCAGGAAGCCCGCAAGCCCGCGCGCACGCGCAGCACGCGCAGCAAGTGGATCGTGGTCACCGCGGTCGGGGTGGCCGCGGTCGCCGCAGGCGCCGTCGCGTTCTCGATCGTGCGGCGGTCCATGCAGCCCGAACCCTCGCCCCGGCCGCCCAGTGTCGAGGTCGCGCCCAGGCCCTGACGGGCTCCCGCGGCGCTGCTAAATGAAGCCGATAGCGGCCAGCCCATGGACGATCAGACCGCCATCGACGTGCATGAGCGCGGCAAATATTGCGGGGACCACCGCGACCATCGCGAGGGTGACGGCGACACCCCCGAGGAAATGACGATCGAACGACATGTCACCGACCCTAATCCGCGTCGTCGGAGTCCCGAAGGCCGTGCACTGTGGAGCCTAGGGGATTCGAACCCCTGACTTCTGCCTTGCAAAGGCAGCGCTCTACCAACTGAGCTAAGGCCCCCGGGTGACTCGTTAGTCGCCTCCGGACGATTCGTCTGCGGCCATGTGCCAAACCTCGACGGCGTGGCGCGACCGGACGATCATCACCACCACCGCTACCCCCGCGGTCACCGTTGTCGTCACGATGGCGAGCCGTATCGCCAGCCTCATGGTGCACCTCTTCGTGGGGCTAGGAGGACTCGAACCTCCGACCTCTTCGTTATCAGCGAAGCGCTCTAACCGCCTGAGCTATAGCCCCGCGCACGCGCAGGACCGACCGACGAGATTACCGTAATCGCGGGCAGCGGCCCAACCCGCTTGGTCTCGCTTAGTTTCTGCTAGTCGCGGTCGGCGAGCGTCACCTCGACACCGCCGACCAGGTCGGTGGTGAGGTTGTAGATGAACGCCCCCACCGTTGCCATTGCGGTCAGCAGCACGATATTCACCAGCCCGACGAGCGCCGCACCCCCGAAGATGGTGCCGCTGGACACCAACTCGCTGTTGGACGTGTTGTTCAGCAGGTCACCCACATTGCTGTTGAGCCTGGCCCAGACGCCCATGCCGCCCAGGGCCAGGTACAGGAACGCGACCGCGATCATCCAGACGAAGAACATCGCCACAGACAGCACGAGCGACACCTTGAGCACGCTCCACGGGTCAACACGGCGGAGCTGCATGCTGGCACGCAACGGGCCGGCGGCGGCCGGCGTGCTGCGCACCTGCATCCGGTTCTTCCGCGCCGGTGAGGCGGCCTCACCGGCGGGCCTGGGTCGCGACGGTCGCGGCACCGCCGTGGACAGGTCCGGCAGCTCGCTGCGCGGCGGCGGCGGCGGCGCGTCGGGCTCGGGTGCTTGCGGGTGCCCCGGCGCCGGTCCGGAAATGAAGCGGTTGATCCGCTCCTCGACACCGGCGGGCGGATGGGGTCCCGGCGCGGCCTCCGGCCGTCGCGGCGGCGGCGGGCGTCCCCTCGCGCCACGCTGCCAGGGCGGTACATCGACCCGGTCGGTCACCGGACCGCCGGGATCGGGGCCGGGCGGCGGCGGGCCGTTGCCGTTGCCCGGCTCGTTCGGTGAGCTCACCTCGGCTCCTTACGTGGTCGAGTCCGGCTCGGCGTCCACTGCGTCCGCGCCTTCCTCGGCGTTGCGCGCAACGGCAACCAGTGTGTCGCCCTCGCCCAGGTTCATCAATCGGACGCCCTTGGTCTGGCGTCCTGCCTTGCGAACCTGCCGGGCAGCGGTGCGGATCACGCCGCCACCCGAGGTGATCGCGTACAACTCGGTGTCGTCATCAACCACCTGCGCTCCCACCAGCGTGCCACGGCGGCGGTCGTATTGGACGGTCAGCACCCCTTTACCGCCGCGGCCCTGCACCGGGTACTCCTCGATCGCCGTGCGCTTTGCGTAGCCGCCGGAGGTCGCGACCAGCAAATATGTTCCCGCGCGGACCACGTTCAGCGACAGCAGCTCGTCGTCGTCGTTGAATCGCATGCCCTGCACACCAGACGTAGCGCGACCCATCGGACGCAGCGCCTCGTCGCTCGCTGTGAACCGGATCGACTGCCCCTTGGCCGATACCAGCAGCAGGTCGTCGGAGGCTGAGCACAGCACCGCCCCGACCAATTCGTCCCCGTCGCGCAGGTTGACCGCGACGATCCCGCCCGAGCGGTTGGAGTCGAAGTCCGTCAGCTTGGACTTCTTGACCAGCCCCTTGCGGGTGGCCAGCACCAGATACGGCGCGTCCTCGTAGCTGCGGATCTGGATCACCTGGGCGATGCGCTCCTCGGGCTGGAAGGCCAGCAGGTTTGCGACGTGCTGGCCGCGGGCGGTGCGGGAGGCCTCGGGCAGGTCGTAGGCCTTCGCGCGATACACCCGGCCCTGCGTTGTGAAAAACAGGATCCAGTCGTGGGTGGAGCAGACGAAGAAGTGGTTGACGATGTCGTCCTGCTTGAGCCCGGCACCCTGCACCCCTTTGCCGCCACGTTTCTGGCTGCGGTACAGGTCGGTCTTCGTGCGCTTGGCGTAGCCGGTCTCGGTGATCGTCACGACGACGTCTTCGCGGGCGATCAGATCCTCGTCGGAAACCTCGCCGTCGGCCGCGATTATCCGGGTGCGCCGGTCGTCGCCGTACTTGTCGGTGATCTCGGCCAGCTCGTCACGCACGATGCCGCGCTGACGGTCCGGCTTGACGAGAATGTCCTCCAGATCTGCGATCTCGGCCTCGATCTTGGCCAAGTCATCGACGATGCGCTGACGCTCCAGCGCTGCGAGGCGGCGCAGCTGCATGTCGAGGATGGCCTGGGCCTGTATCTCATCGACGTCGAGGAGCTCGATCAAGCCCGTGCGTGCGTCGTCGACGGTCTGCGAGGCGCGGATCAGCGCGATCACCTCGTCCAGAGCGTCCAGCGCTTTGACCAAGCCGCGCAGGATGTGGGCGCGTTCGTTGGCCTTACGGAGCCGATAGCGCGTGCGCCGGATGATGACGTCGAGTTGGTGTTCGACGTAGAGCCGGAGCAGCTGATCCAGCCGCAGCGTCCGGGGCACCCCGTCGACGATCGCGAGCATGTTGGCGCCGAAGCTCGTCTGCAGCTGCGTGTGCTTGTAGAGGTTGTTCAACACCACCTTGGCGATCGCGTCGCGCTTCAGTTCGACGACGATGCGGATCCCCACCCGGTCGCTGCCCTGGTCCTCGATGTTGGCGATACCGCCGAGCTTTCCGTCGCGGACCTGGTCGGCGATCGAGGTGATGAAGTTGTCGTGGTTGACCTGATACGGCAGCTCGGTGATCACCAGCCCGGTGCGCCCTCGGTTGTCTTCCTCTATCTCCGCGACGCCGCGCATCCGGATCGACCCACGGCCAGTGGTGTAGGCGTCGATAATCCCCTGCCCGCCAACGATCAACCCGGCGGTGGGGAAGTCAGGGCCCTTGACCTTCTTCATCACCGCATTGAGCGTCTTCTCCTCGTCGGCGTCCGGGTTCTCGAGGCACCAGAACACCGCCTGGGCGAGCTCGCGCAGATTGTGCGGCGGCATGTTGGTAGCCATTCCGACCGCGATGCCGCCGGAACCGTTGGCCAGCAGGTTGGGGAACCGGCTCGGGAGGACCGTCGGCTCCTGCACCCTGCCGTCGTAGTTCGGAATGAAATCGACTGTCTCCTCGTCGATTTCGCGCAGCATCTCCATCGCGAGGGGGGTGAGCCGGGCCTCGGTGTTGTGGCTGACGAAGCCATTCGTGATGAACGAGTGGTCGCTGGTGTCGACCCGCAGGCTGTACACCGGAGCCACGCCGGCATCAGTCACGCTCGCCACGCGTGCGTAGTAGAAGCGCCCGTCTGTCAGTTCGGTTGCGATCGCGCGTACGTCTGGGTCGGCGATGTGCGAGAGGAACTCGGCTCGTCGCGTGTGCCAGCGTTGAATCCGGTCGACATTGTGACGTTGCAGCCAATCGCGGTCGGCCCAGGATCCACCGGCATGCTTTCGAATAAACCTGGCGAGGCCGGGTACCTGGTCGCGGTCCATCCCGGCGCAAGGCGGCATCGCGGAAAGGATTCCTGCCAATTTCCCTTGCTTGCTGCCGCCGAATCCGATCCGGCTCGCGAACAATTCGGCCTGGGCTCGGTTTGTGATGACGACCTTGTGCTCCCCGGTCGCATGGTGGTACCGCCGCGAGATAACACCGAATTCCAGCAGCATCTGCTGCACGTCACGAGCCAGCTGCTCGCTTCGCGTCGAGTAGGACACCTGAATTGTGTTGCGGGGCAGAGCAGAGCACGAACCATCGCCTTCGAAAAGCGCCTGCAGGAACGCCCGCTTGACGGCGGATGGGGATTGCCGGAGCCATTCGGGAACGGTCTTGTCAGCCGAGTGCTGGGACAGCATCTCGCCGAGGCAACTGTTACGCAGTCTGTCGAGGTTATGCACGTCCAGCTCGAACAGGAGCGATCCCGAAGCAATCGTCCGCTGGTAGACATACCGCCGACCACCCACGACAGCGTCGTACGCCGCGACCACCATTGAGAAGTAGTCGGCATCCGTGTTGTTGAAGCCCGCCCGCGCATCCGACACGAAACCCTCGCTGATGAATGCGCCCAAAAGCAGCGCTTCGAGCGTCACGCGCCAGTCCCCCGACCCAAGTTCCGCCGGAGGCGTGCGCTGCAACACCACGTGGTCGTCGGGTCGGATCTCCTCGATCAGCTTCCACAGCAGCGTGGGCACACCAGCGACGTCCACCAGGCACAGCAACGGGTGGTTAGCGGTGCCAGTGACCTCGTAGCCCTCGACCGTGCGCACCGTGTACGTCTGGTGCTCGCCGGAATGGAACAGCCTTGTCGCGGCTGCCGGATTACCGTGTCGATCGAGC
The DNA here is from genome assembly GCA_963759655.1 of uncultured Actinomycetota bacterium. Taxonomy (GTDB): domain Bacteria; phylum Actinomycetota; class Actinomycetes; order Mycobacteriales; family Mycobacteriaceae; genus Mycobacterium. The sequence continues at coordinate 95,593 of CAVXAG010000017.1, forward strand.
AGTTTAACGTCAATGACGTGATCCGAGTTCGGCCGTGCACCACGCACGATGTCGGCGATTCGTACGGACTTGCCCAGCGGCAAGCCCACCATCGCGTCTCCGGTAATGCAGTAGCGCATCGCGGCCGGCGGATCGTTGCCCGGCGAGCCGAAGTTGCCCTGCCCGTCGACGAGCGGATAACGCAGCGACCATGGCTGCGCCATCCGCACCAACGTGTCGTAGATCGACGCGTCGCCGTGCGGGTGATAGTTACCCATCGTCTCGGCGACGGAGCGGGCCGACTTCGCATGGCTGCGATCGGGCCGGAAACCGGAGTCGAACATCGCGTACAGCACGCGTCGGTGCACCGGCTTCAGTCCGTCCCGGACTTCGGGCAGCGCGCGGCCCACGATCACGCTCATCGCGTAGTCGATGTAGCTGCGCTGCATCTCCTGCTGGATGTCGACGGGCTCGATCCGGTCGACCGAGTCGTCACCGGGTGGCAACGTGGTGTCTGTCATACCTTCCTCAGTGGCTGGTGATCGTGGCAGAGGATGCGCTAAACATCTGCGCTAAACGTCAAGGAAACGAACGTCTTTCGCGTTACGGGTGATGAAGCTGCGCCGGGCCTCGACGTCCTCGCCCATCAGGACCGAGAACAGCTCGTCGGCGGCCGCGGCGTCATCCAACGTCACTTGCCGCAGCACCCGGACTGACGGATCCATCGTGGTTTCCCACAGCTCTTTGGCGTCCATCTCGCCGAGGCCTTTGTATCGCTGGATGCCGTCTTCCTTGTTGATCTTCTTGCCGGCCTTCAATCCCGCCTCGAGCAGTCCGTCGCGCTCGCGGTCGGAGTACGCGAACTCGGGTTCGGTGCGCTGCCACTTCAGCTTGTACAGCGGCGGCTGCGCGAGAAACACGTGGCCGTTTTCGATCAGCGGTCGCATGAACCGGAACAGCAGTGTCAGCAGCAGCGTCGAAATGTGCTGGCCGTCAACGTCGGCGTCGGCCATCAGCACGATCTTGTGGTACCGCAGCTTGGTGATGTCGAACTCGTCATGAATGCCGGTGCCCAACGCCGTGATGATCGCCTGCACCTCGGTGTTCTTCAGCACCCGGTCGATCCGGGCCTTCTCGACGTTGATGATTTTGCCGCGCAGCGGGAGGATCGCTTGGAACATCGAATCGCGGCCGCTCTTCGCCGAGCCACCGGCCGAATCGCCCTCCACCACATACACTTCGGACTTGCGGGGATCCGTCGAACGGCAGTCGGCCAGCTTGCCGGGCAGCCCGCCGATATCCGTCGCGCTCTTGCGCCGCACCAACTCCCGGGCTTTGCGCGCCGCGATCCGTGCTTGCGCCGACGACACCGCCTTGTTGATCACGACCTTCGCCTCGGCGGGGTTGGACTCGAACCAGTGGGTCAGCTGCTCGTTGCAGACCCGCTGAACGAACGACTTGACCTCGGTGTTGCCGAGCTTGGTTTTCGTCTGTCCCTCGAACTGCGGCTCGGCGACCTTGACCGAGATCACCGCGGCCAGCCCCTCACGGATGTCGTCGCCGGTGAGGTTCGCGTCCTTTTCCTTGAGCAGCTTGCGGTCCTTGGCGTACTTGTTCACCACCGACGTCAGCGCGGCGCGGAAGCCCTCTTCGTGGGTACCGCCCTCGTGGGTGTTGATGGTGTTCGCGAAGGTGTGCACCGACTCCGAGTAGCCAGCGTTCCACTGCATCGCGATCTCGACCTCGTGGCCCTCGCCCTTGCCCTGGAAGTCGATGATGCTTGCGTGGATCGGCTGCTTGGTCCGGTTGATGTGCCTGACGTAGTCGACCAGCCCGCCGGGGTAGTGGAACGTGCGGTGCTTGACCTTGTGCGGCGCGGCCTCTTCGGCCGCCTTCTCCTCGGCCGACTTCGGCGCCTCGGCGGTGTCGCTGACGACCTCGTCGACCACCTGGTGGTCGGTCACCCGCTCGTCGACCAGGTTGATGGTCAGCCCCTTGTTCAGGAACGCCATTTCCTGAAGCCGCCGCGCGACCGTTTCAAAATCGTAGAAGGTGGTCTCGAATATGTTCGGATCGGCCCAGAACGTCACCGTTGTGCCGGTCTTCTTTGTCTTTTCGCCTTGTTTGAGCGTGCCCGGCACCGAGTGGTCGTAGAACTGCGTCCACTCGTAACCGTCGCGCGAGATCTCGACTTCAAGCCGGGAGGACAGCGCGTTGACCACCGAAACGCCGACGCCGTGCAGGCCGCCGGACACCGCGTATGAGTCGGAGTCGAACTTTCCGCCGGCGTGCAACTGCGTCATCACCACGTCAACCGTGGGCACCCCAGACGCGTGCGTTGCGACCGGGATACCACGGCCGTCGTCGACCACCTCGACCCCGCCGTCTTCGAGGAGTCGCACGTCGACCTTGGTGGCATAGCCGGCCATCGCCTCGTCGACGGCGTTATCCACCACCTCCCAGACCAGGTGGTGCAGGCCGCGCTCGCCGGTGGAGCCGATATACATGCCCGGGCGTTTGCGGACAGCCTCCAGCCCCTCGAGAATTGTGATCGATTCCGCGCCGTACTCCGCTTTTGCGTTCTTCCTCTGGGCAGCCACGCTCGGACAGGTCTCCTTGGGGGTCGCGCGGCGGTAATCGGTTACCACCGGCAGGTCATGCGTCCAGTCTACCGTCAACCGCCGTCCGCACCGGCTCAGCGGCGGCGTTTCTGCACACCTAATGAAGCCGTGTGCGAAACATCTCGACCATCGGCGCGTCCTGACGCCAGCGAGCCTGGTTCGCCACGTTCAGACGGCTCTCAGCCGTAGGTGTCGCGGGGCCCCCGGCCGGCGACACGGCGCGGGCCCTTCCGCCACGACGGCCCGGCAGGCCCGGTGATTTTCAGCGACGTCACGACGCCGTCCCCGACCGCCGCGGCGATCTTCGCCAACAGTTGCGCCTGGATCATCCTCAGCTGGGTGGCCCACGCGGTGGACTCGGCGGTCACGCTCAGCACGCCCTCGTGCAACCCGGTCGGGGACGCATGCTCGGCGATCTGGTCGCCGACGACCGCGTTCCACCGCCCGAATACCCCGCCCTCGGCGACGTGGTCCGACCAGCCCCGGGTGGCCGCCACGTCGCGGCTTGCGGTGCCCAACAATTGGGGATCGCGCGCATCCGGGCCGGGTCCGGACCATGCCCGGCGCCCGCCCCGCTGGCGGCCGGCCACCCGTCGCGTGGTCGCCGAATGACGGCCCTGCCCAACGTTCTTGCCTTGCGCGCGTGCGGCGTTGCGCGCCTCCTCCAGCGTGCGCCGGACCAGGTCCATCGCATTGGCCGGCGTGGGTGGTTCGTCGGGGGTCGGATCGGGGGTTGAATCGGGAGTCACACCGGGGGTCACGGGGCCACCACCGACATCCGACCGTCGTCGTCCTCGGACAACCCGACGGTGATGCGCCTGGCGTCGAGGCCTGCCGGGATGTCCTCGGGGACCGCGGCGGTGACCACGACCTGTTCCGCGGCGCCGGCCACCGCGGCCAGCGCGTCGCGACGCGCAGTGTCGAGCTCGGCGAACACATCGTCGAGCAGCAGCACCGGATCACTGCCGTCCGAGCGCAACAGCCCGTATGCCGCCAGCCGTAGCGACAACGCCATCGACCACGACTCGCCATGGGACGCAAACCCTTTGGCGGGCTGATCCCCGAGCAGCAAGTCCAGATCGTCGCGGTGCGGACCGACCAGGCACACACCCCGGTCCAGTTCGGCGTCGCGGCGCTGTTCCAGCGCGGCGGCCAGCGCGACCTCGAAACTCGCCGCATCCCCGGTGTGCATGTCGCCATCGACGCTGGCCCGATACCGAATGTCGGCGAGCCGTGACCCGGGCGCAAGCAACTGATACGCCTTCTCCACCTCGGGCCGCAGCTGGTTGACCAGTTCGACCCTGGCCGCCAACAACCGGGCACCGTGCTCCGCCAGCTGCCCGTCCCAAACATCAAGCGTGTGCAGCAGGGCGGGGTTGCGCGGGCGCTGCCCGGCAGCCGTTTTCAACAGCGCGGTTCGCTGTCGGATGACCCGGTCGTAGTCGGCCCGCACGGCGGCCAGCGTGGGTCGCCGGATCGTCGCCAGCTCATCGAGATACCGCCGCCGATCACCCGGGTCGCCCCGAACCAGGATCAGATCCTCCGGCGCGAACAGCACCGATCGCAGTACACCGAGCACCTCACGCGCACTGCGAACGGGGGAGCGGTTCAGCCGGGCCTTGTTGGCCTTGCCCGGCGTGATCTCGAGGTCGACCGCGAGTTCGCGGCTGTCGTTCACCACGACGGTGGATATCACCGCGCGTGATTTTCCGGTCCTAACCAGCGGTGCATCCGTGGCCACCCGATGGGAGGCCAGCGTCGACACATACCAGAGCGCCTCGACGACGTTGGTCTTCCCATATCCGTTAGGCCCGACGAACACCGTCCGGCCCGGCTCCAACTCGATGTCGAGCTCAGGCCACGACCGGAAGTCGTGTAATGCCAACCGCCGCACGTACATCAACTGACCTGACTGACTCAGCCGGGCAACCGCACCGGCATCAACAGGTAGACATAGTCCGATTCCGCCGCCCGGAACGGACCCGAATCACTGCGGGCGGTGTCGCCGCTTTTGTCGTCGCCGGCCGGCCGCAATACCGCCGGTTTACTCGGAGTCGTGAACCCGAACGACACCCGCTCGGTATGCAGCGAACTCAGTCCGTCGGTCAGGTACGTGGGATTGAACGCGATCGTCAACGGTTCACCGGAGAAATCGACCGGCAGATCCTCTTCGGCGCGCCCGACGTCATCAGCACCGGCGGCCAGCCGCACCGACCCCGCACTGAACTCCATCCGCACCTGCGCGCCGCGGTCGGCAACCAACGCGACACGCTTGATCGCCTCCGTCAGTTCGGCGACATCAACGGTCGCGATCGCAGTGTGCTCGGTAGGCAACAGCTGACGGAACTTCGGGAACTCCGCGTCCAGCAGCCGGGTGGTGCTGCGCTTGCCCTCGCTGCGAATACCAAGCAGACCCTCCCTGCCGACATCCGGTCCCGCCCCGAGCGCCAGCTGGACCTCCCCGCCGGTAATGCCGGCCTTAGCGGCTTCGGCCAGCGTCTTGGCCGGCACCAGCACGGCCGCTTCGATACCGGCGGACGACGTAGCCCACGTGAGCTGACGAACGGCCAGCCGGAAACGGTCGGTGGCGGCGAGAACCACTGCCTCACCGGAAATCTCAACACGGATCCCGGTCAGCATCGGCAGCGTGTCGTCCCGGCCCGCGGCCACCGCGACCTGGCCGATGGCCTCGGTGAACAAATCGGCCGAAATCACGCCGGTCTCGTCGGGCAACGCGGGAAGTGACGGGTAATCCTCCACCGCCATCGTCGGCAGTGAGAACCTGGAGGCGCCGCAGGTCAACGCCACCCGGGTGCCGTCGACGCTGACGTCCACGGGTTTATCCGGCAACGCGCGAGTGATGTCTGACAGCAACCGGCCGGAAACCAAAACCTTTCCAGGAGTTGCGATTTCAGCGGGGACCTGAACTTCCGCGGACACCTCGTAGTCGAATCCGGAGATCGTCAAGCCGGCGTCGGTGCCCTCCACGAGCACACCGGCCAGCACCGGCACGGCCGGTCTGGTGGGCAAGTTGCGTGCCACCCAGGCCACCGCCTCCGCGAAATCCTCGCGGACGAGCCGGCACTTCAATTCCGTCAGACCCACCGTTGTCGTCGCCACCTCACAGCCTCTTCTTCGATCCCAGTTGTTGACGCTCTGCGCTTGCGGTTCAACGACCGTAGCGCCTGTCGAGGCACCACCGTAAAGCTTTTGCGGGCTCGATGAAAGCTACTGCATGGGGCCGACAAAGGCGGGCCGAGGAGGTCAACCACGGGTGTGGACAAGATGTGTCCCCAGGTGCTTCTTCTGACGAGAATTTAGAGAGATAGATAAGTAACAGTAGTAGGGGCTGTGGATTCTGGGGATGCCAGGTGTTTGTGCTGTAAGCGCACGGCGCGTCGGTGTGAACGGATGGTGGTGTGACGGTGGCTCGGGTCGACCGTGAGTGTGGACAGGGGTGGACCGTGCACCTGCGGGGGCGGCGCTGGGGATGTTGTACGCGGGCTGTGCACAGGCGTGTGCACATGCCTAGTGTGTGACGAATGGGACAAACGGGTCCAAAGTTTTTTGAGGTCAGCGCTTGGATCGTTGACGAATTCGGGTGGTGAGTTCCTTCACGTGGTCGAAGACCTCGCGTCGTTGAGCCATTTCGCCGCGGATTTTGCGCTCGGCATACATGACGGTGGTGTGGTCACGCCCGAAGGCCTGGCCGATCTTGGGCAGCGAAAGGTCGGTGAGCTCACGGCACAGATACATCGCGACCTGGCGGGCCTGGGCGAGGGAGCGGGTCTTGCCCGGTCCGCGGAGTTCCTCGACGGTGGTTTCGAAGTATTCGGCGGTGGCGGCCATGATCATCGCGGTGCTGATCTGCGTGCTTTCGGCGTCGGTGATGAGATCACGCAGGACGATCTCGGCCAGGGCGCGGTCGATCGGTGTCTGGTTGAGCGAAGCGAAGGCGGTGACGCGGATCAATGCGCCCTCAAGTTCGCGGATGTTGCGCTCGATGCTGCTGGCGATGAGTTCGAGGACATCGTCGGGTGCGTCGAGGCGGTCCATCTGAGCTTTTTTGCGCAGGATCGCGATGCGGGTCTCCAGCTCGGGCGGTTGCACGTCGGTGATCAGGCCCCACTCGAAGCGGGTGCGGAGCCGGTCTTCGAGGGTGGCGAGCTGCTTGGGTGGGCGGTCGGAGGAGATGACGATCTGCTTGTTCGCATTGTGCAGCGTGTTGAAGGTGTGGAAGAACTCCTCCTGGATGCCTTCTTTGCCCTCGATGAACTGGATGTCGTCGACCAGAAGGACGTCGATGTCGCGGTAACTGCGCTTGAAGGCGACTTTGCGGTCGTCGCGCAGTGAGTTGATGAAGTCGTTGGTGAACTCTTCGGTGGAGACGTACTTGACGCGCATTCCGGGAAAGAGGCGCTGGGTGTAATTGCCGGCCGCGTGCAGCAGGTGAGTCTTGCCCAGTCCGGACTCGCCCCAGATGAACAACGGGTTGTAGGCGCGGGCCGGGGCCTCGGCGATGGCCAGCGCGGCGGCGTGAGCAAACCGGTTGGAGGCGCCGATGACGAACGTGTCGAAGGTGTAGCGCTTGTTCAGGCTGACCTGTTGGGGCGGACCGTCCCGGCCCTGCGGTGGGGTGTTGAGGAAGTAAGACGGCCAGGATTCGTGTGCGCTGGCTAACGCCTCGGTGTCGTCGTCGACTTCGTCGGGATCAGTGTCGAAGGTTGCCGGCAGGGCGGCGAGGGGATCGTCGCTGTCGCCCTGGTCCGGTGGCGAGATGCGCACGCCGAGTTCGACCCGCTGGCCGAGCCGGCGGCTGAGTGCGTCCACGATCTGGGTGCGGAGATGGCGCTCGATCTCGTTCTGGACGAGGCTGCTCGGCACCGACAGCAGCGCGAAGCCTTCGGCGATCGTGAGTGGTTTGACGAGTGTCAACCAGGCTCGCTGCTGTGGGGTGAGCGGGGGCGTGGCGGAGTCCGCGTCGGCCAGACCCGGACCCTCGGGACTATCGCCGTTGAGTTCGGCGACGACCGTGTTCCATACGGCCGCGAACGGTGCATCGGGGTCTGCTGTCAACGACGAGTCCCCCTTTTTCATCGGTCGAGGGTCGACAAAGGAAACGATGACCAACTGTCCACATAGTTATCCACAGGTGTGGACAGGACAGCGTCTCGCTGTGTTGTCGCTCGGGGTGAGTTTTTGGACGGAGATCTGATGGCCCCCGCGGCGGGACGGATCAGGAACCGACCAGGCATCCTCACTTCGTTGTGTGTGGCTTGTCCGGGGCCGCTCCGCTGGGAAGCGGCATTGGCAGAAGCTAACAGGTTTGGGGGACACTGGCCAACCGTTCGGCAACATTGGCCGAGACTTTTCGGCGAGTCGGCGCGCGGCGGTGACGGTTGTGACGGCAGTGAATTGGAAGGGCCGGTGGGGCGGGGTTTGACCGGCAGTAGCCAGGTCAGTACCCTCGAACAGTCGCCCGAAAGTCGGCGATACGGCAGCGAACCGGGGGAGTCGTCCCGCGGGGTCCGCGCCGGGTAGCGAGTTGAGACGAACGGCTTACCAACGGCGACCACGTCAGCTTCGACACGCGTTGTCAGATGCTGCGCGAGTCGGCGAGGTGCCAGAAGCACGAGGAGATTACTGCCGTGGCCAAGGGCAAGCGGACTTTCCAGCCAAACAACCGCAAGCGAGCGCGGGTGCACGGCTTCCGGCTTCGGATGCGGACCCGCGCCGGGCGAGCCGTCGTGTCCAACCGTCGGCGCAAGGGCCGACGGACGTTGACTGCCTGAGCCGGCCGGATCGCGACTGTGCTGCCGGCGCGGCACCGGATGACCCGGTCGGCGGAGTTTGGTTCGACGGTGAAGAACGGAGTTCGGGCCGTCGAGCGCGACATCGTCGTGCACGCGCAGCGTTTCGACCAAGAGAGCGAGCCCGGTCCGCGAATCGGCCTGGTAGTGGGGAAGTCAGTGGGATCGGCGGTAGAACGACACCGAGTGGCGCGGCGGCTGCGCCATGTGGCGCGGAATGTGGTCACCGAGCTCGACCCCGGCGTCCGAATCGTGATCAGAGCACTGCCCGGCAGTCGGCACGCGGTCTCCGCACGTCTGGAGCAGCAGCTGCGGGCCGGGCTGATGCACGCGGAGATGTTGCCGAAGGGCCGACGGTGAGGGGCATGGTGAGGGGCTCAGGGGCGGTGCGGCGGTTGCCTGCGCGGGCCGCGATCGGGGTGATCGGGTTGTACCAGGCCTACGTGTCGCCGATGCGGCTGCCGACGTGCCGATTCTCCCCGACCTGCAGCCAGTACGCGGTCGAGGCGTTGTCCGAATTCGGTCTGATCAAGGGCTTGTGGTTGACCGCTGTGCGGCTGGCGAAGTGCGGACCGTGGCATCGTGGCGGATGGGATCCAATCCCCAAGCGAGACAACCGAGTTCACCGGTACGATGCCGGCGACGACGGCTGGGGTACCCCAGCGAAGCGAGGGGAGAGCAGGTCCTGTGTTTGATCCTGTCAGCCTGGACATCATCTACTATCCGGTTTCGGCGATCATGTGGGTCTGGTACAAGGCGTTCGCCGCGATTCCGTTCCTGGGCCCGTCGAGCTTCTTCACGTGGGCGCTGTCGGTGATGTTCCTGGTGTTCACGCTGCGCGCGATCCTGTACAAGCCGTTCGTCAGACAGATCCGCACCACGCGGCAGATGCAGGAGATGCAGCCGCAGATCAAGGCGCTGCAGAAGAAGTACGGCAAGGATCGGCAGAAGTTCGCGATGGAGATGCAAAAGCTGCAGCGCGAGCACGGGGTCAACCCGGTGCTCGGATGCCTGCCGATGCTGGCGCAGATCCCGGTGTTCCTCGGCCTGTACCACGTGCTGATGTCGTTCAACCGGACACAGCACGGCATCGGCCGGCTCGGGCTGGATCCGGAGACGAACCGCAGGCTCGGTAACTACGTCTTCAGCGCCGCCGACGTGAACCACTTCCTGAACGCCAACTTGTTCGGGGCGCCCATCGGTGCGTCGATGACGCAGTCGCCCGGGAGTATCGCGGCGTTTCACGAATTCAATCGGCTGTCGGTGATCGCGATCGGCCTGCCGTTGATGCTGTTGGCCGGCTTCGCGACGCACATGAACAGCCGGGCGTCGATCGCGCGGCAGAGCGTGGAGGCAGCCGCCAACCCGCAGACCGCGATGATGAACCGGCTGGCGCTGTATGTCTTCCCGGTCGGGGTGGTGGTCGGCGGACCGTTCCTGCCGTTGGCGATCATCCTGTACTGGTTTGCGAACAACATCTGGACCTTCGGACAGCAGCACTACGTGTTCGGGAAGATCGCTCAGGAGGAAGAGGCGAAGAAGGAGGAGGCGATCGCTCGACGGGCGGCCAACGCGCCGGCACCGGGTGCGAAGCCGAAACGCCCACCGAAGCGGCCCGTGGCGCCGGCGAACGACGGCGTGGAGATCACGGAGTCGTCCGGCGCCGAGATCCCGGACGTGGACGCTGACGCACCGGCAGGGGAGACGCCGGATCCGCCAGCAGGGGGTTCGAACGGGGCGGGCTCGATCGGCCGAACGCCGAGACCCGGTGCCCGCCCGAGGAAGCGCAAGCGTTGAGCCGGACGGCTCCTGGTAGATCCGGTAGAGAGGGGAGAGCAACCAATGACTGAAGCGGACACCGCTGAGCGGGACGACGAACTGGACGAGGAAGGGCTCGACGAAGCGGTCGAGGCAACCAAGCCGGGCGGCCTCGAAGAGCGGCTGGTGGCCGAGGGTGAGATCGCGGGGGACTACCTCGAGGAGCTGCTGGACCTGCTCGATTTCGATGGCGACATCGACCTGGACGTCGAGGGCAACCGGGCCGTCGTGAGCATCGACGGTGGCGACGATCTGGAGAAGCTGGTGGGCCGGCGCGGTGAGGTGCTCGACGCGTTGCAGGAACTGACGCGGCTCGCGGTGCACCAGAAGACCGGCGAACGGAGCCGGCTGATGCTGGACGTCGCGGGCTGGCGGCGGCGGCGGCGCGAGGAACTGGCGGGGCTCGGCCAGAAGGTCGCACAGCGGGTGCGGGAGTCGGGTGAGCGCGAAGAACTCGCACCGATGACCCCGTTCGAGCGCAAGATCGTGCACGACGCGGTGGCCGCCGTGTCGGGAGTGCGAAGCGAGAGCGAAGGCCAGGAGCCGGCGCGCCGCGTCGTTGTCCTGCTCGATCAGTAGTACCCGGAGTTACATCGCTGTAGTTTCGTCGGCACTGTAGTTTCGTCGGCACGGTAGTTCCGGCGGCCGTCGCGGTGGGGAGAGCCCGAAGGATGTTTCACGTGAAACATGTCGACATTTCCGACGCCCCGCCCGCCGCCGTGCGGGTGTTTGGCGACCGCGTCGATCGGGCGGCCCGATACGCACAACTGCTCGCCAGTGACGGTGTCGCGCGCGGACTGATTGGTCCGCGCGAAGGGGACCGGCTGTGGGACCGGCATCTTCTCAACTGTGCGGCGATCGGCGAATTGATCGGGGACGGGGCGCGGGTCGTCGACGCCGGCAGCGGGGCGGGGCTGCCAGGTGTGCCGCTCGCGCTGGCCCGGCCAGATCTGCGCGTCACGCTGGTGGAGCCGATGGAGAGGCGGGTCGACTTTCTCCGCGAAGTGGCCGATGAATTGGAACTCGACGTCGCCATCGTGCGGGGGCGGGTGGAGGAGGACGCGGTTCGGGAGGCGGTCGGCGGGGTCGACGTGGTGGCCTGCCGCGCGGTCGCGGCGCTCGACAAATTGGCGGAGTGGTGCCTCCCGGTGGTGCGGCCGGGGGGACTGCTGCTGGCGATCAAGGGTGAACAGGCAGAGCAAGAAGTGGAGAGGCACCGGCGTGTGATGAGGTCGCTAGGCGCCGGGTCTGTAAGGGTGGTGAGATGTGGCGGGGACTATTTAAATCCGCCGACGACCGTGGTGGTCGCGGAACGGACGGGCCCGCTGCGACGGGCGCGGCCCCGGGCGCGAAGCGAGAGGCGACCGTGACTGAGACATCTGCTGGGCCGGGAGCGGCGGTCACCAATGTTTCACGTGAAACACCGCAGATGCGCGAAGCGGAGATGGGCTGGCCGACCGACTCCGCGGACACGCCCATTGGCGCGGCCGCCGAGCGGGCCATGCAGGTACTGCACACCACCCATCCGCGACTGCCCAGACCGGCGCGGCGGCGGCTCTTCACCATCGCGAACCAGAAGGGCGGCGTCGGCAAGACAACCACTGCCGTCAACCTGGCCGCCGCGCTCGCGCTGCAGGGCCTCAAGACACTTGTCATCGATCTCGACCCCCAGGGCAACGCGAGCACCGCGCTGGCGATCGAACATCGAGAGGCCGGCACGCCGTCCTCGTACGAGATGCTGCTCGGAGAAATCAAACTCGGCGAGGCCGTTCGTCAGAGCCCGCACAGCGACCGGCTGTTCTGCGTACCGGCGACCATCGATCTCGCGGGCGCCGAGATCGAGTTGGTCAGCATGGTGGCGCGCGAGAACCGGTTACGCACCGCGCTCGCCGAACTGGACAACACCGACTTCGACTACATCTTCATCGACTGCCCGCCGTCGCTGGGCTTGCTGACCATCAACGCACTCGTGGCAGCACCGGAGGTGCTCATCCCGATCCAGTGCGAGTACTACGCGTTGGAGGGGGTGTCACAGTTGATGAACAACATCGAGATGGTGCGATCGCACCTCAATCCCTCGCTCGTCGTCTCGACGGTGATCCTCACGATGTACGACGGCCGGACCAAGCTGGCCGACCAGGTGGCCGACGAGGTGCGTCGCTTCTTCGGTGACAAGGTGCTGCGAACGGTGATCCCGCGCAGTGTGAAGGTGTCTGAGGCGCCCGGCTACAGCATGACGATCATCGACTACGACCCGGGATCCCGCGGCGCGATGAGCTACCTCGACGCCAGTCGCGAACTGGCACTGCGAGACGGACCGCGATGAGGAGACAGAACCGATGAGCGCTTGCGCGAAGAGGAGAGAGAACCGATGAGCGCTTGCGCGAAGAGGAGAGAGAACCGATGAGCGCTTGCGCGAAGAGGAGAAAGCGATGACCCAAGCATCGCGCAGGAAGGGCGGACTGGGGCGCGGGCTGGCCTCGCTGATCCCGACCGGGCCGGCCGAGACCGGCGGTTCGGGGCTCGGCGAAGGGATGGGCGCCGCCGCCGCGGATGTCGTGCTCGGAGGTCAGTCCGGCCGCGGGCCGGCGCCTGTCGGCGCGGTGTACCGCGAGGTCGACCCCGACCTGATCGTCCCGAACCCGCGGCAGCCGCGGCAGGTGTTCGACGAGGAGGCGCTCGGCGAGCTCGTGCACTCGATCCGGGAATTCGGCTTGATGCAGCCGATCGTCGTGCGCTCGCCCGACCCCGCCGGCAGGTACCAGCTGGTGATGGGGGAGCGGCGCTGGCGCGCCGCACAACAGGCGGGACTCGAGGCGATCCCCGCGATCGTGCGCGAGACAAGCGACGACAACATGTTGCGCGACGCGCTGCTGGAAAACATCCACCGGGTCCAGCTGAACCCGTTGGAAGAGGCGGCTGCCTACCAACAGCTCCTCGAGGAGTTCGGTGTCACCCACGACGAACTCGCTTCCCGCATCGGGCGGTCGCGGCCGCTCATCACGAACATGATCCGACTGCTGCGGCTGCCGATCGCCGTACAGCGCCGGGTCGCCGCCGGGGTGTTGTCAGCCGGCCATGCGCGTGCGCTGCTTGCGTTGGACGCTGGCCCGGAAGCGCAGGAGGCGCTCGCCGCCCGCATCGTTGCCGAGGGGCTGTCGGTCCGGGCGACCGAGGAAGCGGTCACGTTAGCTAACCGGGATGACAGCGCACCGACGCCGGGCCCACGCCGCAAACCGATTCAGATGCCGGGCCTGCAAGACATCGCCGAACGGTTGTCCGGGGCCTTCGACACGCGGGTCAGCGTCAGTCTGGGTAAGCGCAAGGGCAAGATCATCGTCGAATTCGGGTCGGTCGAGGACCTCCAGCGAATTGTCGGGCTGATGGACGCCGCCAGGGACTGATTAGGCGAGTCCAGTGGCACCGGGCCGTTACGTCACTGTGACAATGCCGCGATCATTTGCGGGACGGCCCGGCGGTGGCCCGACGAAAACTGCTGGGATTCAATCTATTTCAGCAGACACTTCAAGAAGCCCGGGAAGGTGAGAAAAGCGGGAAGGCCGAAACTGGCCCCGGACGCCCACCCTCTCCTATCCTGGAGGGGCTGCCTTGGGCAGTAGCACCCTATGGAGGCCCGAGAGCGTAGTGTCCGCACGCATCACGCCACTGCGGCTCGAATGTTTCGAGCAGCTGCCCAAACACGCCCGCCGCTGCGTGTTCTGGGAGGTCGATCCCACGGCGCTCGGTTGCGACGATCACTTTGCTGATCCGGAGTTCGAGAAGGAAGCCTGGCTCTCCATGGTGATGCTGGAGTGGGGCGCCTGCGGACAGATCGCTGTTCCGGTCGCCGAGGCTGCGGCGGACGCACCCGAGGATGAGGGACCAGCTTTGGCCGACGCCTCGTGCATCGGCTACGCGCTGTATGCGCCGCCCGGCGCGGTGCCCCGCGCGCGGTGCTTCCCCACCTCCCCGGTCAGTCCCGATGCGGTGCTGCTGACGTCGATGGGCATCGAGCCCGGGCACCCCGACACGCTGGCCCGCAGTCTGATCGCGCAGGCGGTTGCAGACCTGATCCGGCGTGGCGTGCGCGCGCTGGAGGCGTTCGGCCGGACGACCGAAGCCGACGCGCTCGTCGACCATCGGAGCGCGCCGCCGGACGTCCGGTCGGTGGTGGAGCCGTTCGGTGACTGCTCGTTCGACCAGTGCATGATCACCGCGGACTTCCTGATGGACGTGGGCTTCACCGTGGTGGCGCCGCACAAGTACTTCCCGCGGCTACGACTGGAGCTGGACCACGGCCTGGGCTGGAAGGCCGAGGTGGAGGCGGCGCTGGATCGGCTGCTGCAAGGAGCCCAATTGCAGCCGGTCGGTGCGGGGGCCTGCCAGGGGGACCTACCGGCTGAGCCGGCCGGCCTGCTCCACCGATAGTTCGTGGGCCAGCAGCTCGGCGAACGTGAACGTGCCGGTGGGCCGGTCGTTCTTGCCCAGCAGATACAGGCGCTTCACGGCAGCCAGGATGCCTTCGGCGATCGAGTCCCGCGTCTGGGTGGTGACGAGCAGCGCGTGGTCGTGGGGATTCGTGATGTACCCGATGTCGACCTGGACGGTGGGCATCCGGGTCAGCCGAAGCAGGTCCCAGGTGCGTCCATGGGTGCGGCAATCCTGTAATCCGGTGCGGGCCACGACTTCTCGCTGAACGAAGTCGGCGAGGTTGCGGCCGATCGTCGACACGGAGCCGTGCGAGTTACCGAAGAAAAACGACGCTACGCCGTTGGGCTGCGGACTTGGTTGGGTCGCGCAGCGCAGGCTGATCATCAGGTCGGCGCCGACGGTGTTGGCGGTCGCGGCGCGTTCGGCATCGGACGGGCTACGGCCGGCGGGCCGAGACAAGAACGTCTCCATGCCGATGGCCGTCATCCGCCCCTCTAGTCGGGAAGCCAAGTCCCACAAGATGTCTGACTCGCCGATCGGGCCTGCGGGCCCCTGTGTGATGGTGCCGTGGTCGTCGCCGCCCCGGCCCGGATCGATGATGATCCTCTTGCCCGACAGCCTCGGCCCGGACCGTCGGACGAGCTCTTCCTCGCGAATCGCGTGAGGTGATCCACCGGTGACGCGAGATCCCAGAAAGTACAACGAGCGCAACGTATCCGGCCCGCAGATGCCGTCGGGCGTCAGTCCGTACTCGCGCTGGTAGGACATCAGGGCGTTGTGAGTGTTCAGCCCGAAGTACCCATCCACCAGACCGGTGTAGAAGCCGAGGTCCTGAAGCCGGGCCTGCAGCGACGCGACATCGTCGCCGTACATCGGGGCACCGAACTGGTGGTTCAAGGTGCGGGCGCCAAGCCGGTAGGACGCCTCCTTCAGCGCCCGGTAGGTGGCCCCGCCGACCACGCCGTCGACCAGTAGGCCGCGGTGCTGCTGAAAGGCGCGGACGGCGTCGTCGAGTTCGGCGTCGAACATTTCCGGGATCGCGTGCCTACCGGTGGTCAGATTCGCGTCGGGATGGTCCAGCCAGCCCAGCGCAGCCAAGGCAGTGCGGATCTCGGTGACCGCGCTGCCGCGGTCACCCCGGCGCAGAGTCGACATAGAGGGCCTTTCGGTCACGGTCGCCGAGTCAGACATCGGCGCTGCGATGGGCCGCTGAGCGCACCACAAGCTAACCGCATTGTCGCAGATGGTGCGCTCAATTGAGAAAACGCCAGGCGGGTCTAGAGCTCCTGGGAGAGTTCGCGCAGCAACGCCGCCTTGCTCTTGGCGCCGACGATCCGCTTGACAGGCGCTCCGCCCTTGAACAGGATCATCGTCGGAATCGAGATGACCTGGAAATTGCGCGCCGTGTCCGGGTTGGCGTCGATGTCGATCTTGGCGACCGTGAGGTTCCCGGCCCGCTCGGTGGCGATCTCCTCCAATACGGGCGCGACCATCCGGCACGGCCCGCACCACGTTGCCCAGAAGTCGACGAGGACTGGTCGCTCGTTGGCGAGCACGTCCTGGGCGAACGACTCGTCGGTGACGGCGATGGTCGCGGTGGTGTCGGTCACAGCGGGGCTCCTATCAGATTGTCGGCGGTGTCGGCATGTGCGGTTTCGGCCAGCCACCGCTCGGCGTCGATGGCGGCCGAGCATCCGGTGCCTGCGGCGGTAACAGCCTGCCGGTAGGTGCGGTCGACCAGGTCGCCGGCCGCGAACACTCCGTCGACAGACGTGCGGGTGGTGCCGCCGCGCACCAGCACATAGCCGTCGGGGTCGAGGTCGAGTTGGCCTTTCACGAGTTCGGAGCGCGGGTCATGGCCGATCGCGACGAAGACTCCCGTGACATCAAGGGTGCTGTCGTCACCGGTGATCGCGTCGCGTAGCCGCAGCCCGGTGACGCAGCCGTCGCCGAGGACCGCGGTGACCAGGGTGTTGGTCAGGAATCGGATCTTGTCGTTCTCCTGGGCGCGGGTGAGCATGATCTTGGACGCGCGGAACTCCTCGCGGCGGTGCACGATCGTGACGCTTCGGGCGAACCGGGTGAGGAACGTTGCCTCTTCCATCGCCGAGTCGCCGCCGCCGATCACCGCGATGTCCTGATCTCGGAAGAAGAACCCGTCGCAGGTGGCACACGCGCTGACGCCGCGGCCGAGCAGGTCCTGCTCGCCGGGGACGCCGAGGTAGCGGGCGGCGGCACCCATGGCGAGGATCACCGCGCGCGCGTGGTGGGTGTCGTTGCCCACCGTGACGGTCTTGATCGCGCCCGTCAGCGACACCGCGTCGACGTCCTCGATCCGCAGGTCGGCGCCGAACCGCAGCGCCTGCTCCCGCATCTCGTCCATCAGCTCCGGGCCCTGGATGCCGCTGCGGAAGCCGGGATAGTTCTCGACCTCGGTGGTGGTCATCAGCGCGCCGCCGAACTGGCTGCCTTCGAAGACCAGAGGCGACAGCTGGGCCCTGGCGGCGTACATCGCCGCCGTGTAGCCAGCCGGACCCGAGCCGATGACGATCACCTCGTGGACGGTGTGAGAAGAACTCATGCCAGCCTTTCTGCCAAGTGGTGAAACACCAGCGTAAGTCCCGGTGTTCCTGGACGGCGCTATGGACGGCGGATCCGGGTGTCGGCGAGCAGGCCGGTGTCTGCCGAGCTGCAGTTGGGCCGCACCGCCAGCGCAGCGACGGTGCCCGGGGTGTCGCCGGGCAGCACCAGCAACACCGCGGGCGCCCCGTTGATGTCGACGCGACGGGCGCCGAGCACAGCATCTGACGCCGCATAGCCCAGCCCATTCAGGCACGACGACCGGCGGCGGGCGTCGTCGAGTGCACCGAGGTCGGGCGGCCGGCTCAGCAGCCCGACGATCTCGGCGTCCGACAGCGGCACCGTCACCGCGGCCGGATCGGCCTGCAGGTGCTGAGCGGCCGAGGACGGCGATCCGCCGGCGCGAAGCAGCATCACGGTGCCCACGCCGGTGGCTGCCAGCGCGGCCAGCACCCCCGCCGCGGCAGCCAGCCGGACCGCACGCCCGTCAGGAGGCGCGTTCAAGACTGATTTCGTAGATATCAGACCGGCTCTCGCCGTCCGTACTACCCAGCGTTGCGATCCACACCAGCACAAAGGAGGTCGGTGCCGACATCGTGACCGGAATCCGGTTCTGCCCAGGCTGTACCGCCGTCGGGTCGGTGAGTTTGGTGGTGTCGTCGAGGCTGGCCGGAGAGTCGGTGGTCGCCGACCGGATCTGAATCTTCGTGCCGGTGCTGGACAAGTTGACGTTGACCGCGCTGAGCTTCGTCGGCTCGGACAGCTGCAACATCAAACCGACACCGTTCTTGAAGCCCGGGAACGGGACGCCGTCGCTGTACGTGTCGGTGGCCCACGCGGTCGACGGGTTTCCGTCGATGGCGAGCCCGGCGGTGCCGGGGCTGTCGGCACCGCCCTCGGGTGAAAAGACGGTAGCGCGAATGGGTTTCACATCCGTGCCGGATGGCGACGCCCCCGGCGTCGCCGAGTTGGCGCCGATTGCGGGGGCGTTGATCGTCGTGCCGACGCCGACCTCGCCGAACAGCCCTTTGAGCGCCCATGCGAGTACCAGCAGGGCCACCACGAGAATCGCACCGCCGACGATCAGCCCGATCAGCAGCCCCTTGCGGCGCCGGGTGCGCTCCTCGACGTCGACATCACCCCGGCCGCGCAACCCCGCCGCCGCGCGCAATCGAGACGGGGGCCGCGGCACCGGCTCTTCGACAGGGGAGATCAACTCGGTCCGGTCCGCTTCCGCGGTAACCTGCTGCAAAAGGTTCAAAAGGGTTGAGGCGGTGGTTATTCCGCCGCCATTCTGAACCGCGCGGGCAGCTGCCGCGGAGATCTGGAACGGGATCTCGTTGACGACGGTCTTGGGCTCGATCGGGTTCCCGGCCGGATCGCGGTCCGCTGGGGCCAGCCCGCTCGGCTCGCCGCTCTCCGGCAGTGGCCACCGGTCGATCAGCAGCGCGTACAGCGCCGCGCCGATGCCGCGGACGTCATCCTCAGGGGTCTGGCCGGGCATCGTCGCGGGGAACGCGAGCGCGACGTCACCCTCGATACTGACGCGGACCCGGCTGGGGTGGTCGATGGACAAGAGCACGCCCGCGCGGTGCGCGTGTTCTGCGGCCGCGGCGATCGACAGCATCGCACGGGCGCTGCCCACGGGCGACGGCGAAGTGAAGGCGACTTCCTGAAGCGAGCCGCCGCGGATCCACTCCGCCACGATCAGGCCACCGGTATCGGTGCGCACCACGTCCAGTACCCGGGCGATGCCCGGCATGGTGATCCTGCTCAGTCGCAGCGTGCGGGACAGGATGTTCTGCACTTCATCCGGGGACAGCCGGCCGTCGGGGTCGACGAACGTCAACGCCACCTGCCGGTTGAGCGCCGTGTCCAGCGCCTGCCAGAACTGCAGGTGGTCCGGCCCGCCGTGGGACGCCAGCAGGCGGTAGCGACCGTTGCCGATGCTGGCCCCCGGTACCAGGCCGGATTCGCCTTCGGAGCGCGAGGAGTCGGCCGTGTCGGGCAGCGCGGCGATGCCCGTCGACTCACGGGTGGGATCGCCCGCGAAATCGCCCGGTGGCGGACCGGGGGAGGGGATGGCGACCGTCTCCTGGTGGGCGTCGGCCAGCACGTCAGGCTCGAAGGCGTCGGGCTGGAAGGCGTCGGGCGGGAACACGTCGGGCTGGAAGTCGTCGGCGAGGGGGCGAGTCCGTCCAGCGGCGGCGTCTGGTGGGGCACCGCCTGCGGTTTCGTCGCTCACCGCCATTCCCTCCCGCGCTTCGGCTCGGACGCCAGCTGGCCCGTGCCGGACGGGCTCAGATCCTGTCCGCGGTCGCGACGCGGACGGAAATCTGTGCTCAGGGTACGGGACGGAGGGAGGCGGGCGCGCGATGTCCGACCGCGCTCTTTCCGAACCGAGCCGACGCCGAACCGCCGCGAGGGCCGCCTGCGCTTCCGGCACCCTGGCGGCCAGCATCACCACCGCAATGATCGGCAGCATGATCAGTGCGAGCAGTAGCAGCCGCAACAGAGAACCGGCGCCCCCGCCGTCCACCGTGAGCGTGCCGAACCGGAGCAACCGGTCGGCCAGGTAGGCGACGAGGCCGGCCAGCAACGACGCGGCGATGGTCACCAGGACGGTGCGCAGCACATCGGCGCCGAACAATGCCCCGCCCGGCGGGTTGAGCGCCGGGCGCAGCAACAAGTAGCCGACCGTCGCGCCGGCCAGGAAGCCCAGCCCGTTGGCCAGGCCGAGGTAGCCGGCCACCATGTCGGGGTTCGCAATCACGTGGTGCGCGGCGAGCTGCTGGACCGCCAGCGACGCCGCGATCTTGACGGTGGCGATCACGATGATGATCAAGATCGGCGTCCACGGCTGCTGGCGCGCATAGAACACCCGCAGCTGAATCAGGACCATCGCGTAGGGAACCAGCGTGAAGGCCGACAATGCGATGGCGCTGCCCAGGTACCCGGCGTCCACCGAGCCGAACTTGCCGTACGCGAACAGGGCCGAGCCGATGGCGGAACCGCCCACCGTCATGAACGCCACCGTGGGTATCAGCGTCAGCATCGTCAGGCGGGTGGCCAGCGCGAGATCAGCCAGCACGGAAGGGATGTCGTCGGCTGCGGCGTTGCGGGAGAGCCGGGGCATCACCACGGTCAGCACGGTCACGCCGATCACGCCGAACGGCAGCATCAGCACCAGCCAGGTGTAGTTGTAGATTGCGGGGCCGGAGGCCGCTGCCCAGCTTGCGATCCGGTTGCCGACGACCAAGCCGAACTGACTGATGAGCACGTAGAGCACCATCGCGGCGGCCATCGCCCCGAACTGCTTGAGCCGGTCGTCGATGCCCCACAGCGGGCGCAGGCCGATGCGCTCGCGGGCAATGGCGATGCGCAGCACAAGCGCTTGCATGAACACGCCCAGGGTGGTGCCGATGCCCAGAACCAAAAGCTTCGGATTGCCGAGGTGCACCGAAAGCTCGCCGGGAACGAGCACATACACGCCGAGGGTGGTGATCGCGACGATGTTGTTGACGACCGGCGCCCATGCGGGTGCACGAAACAGGTTGCGGCTGTTGAGGATGGCCATGAACACCGACGACAGCCCGTAGAAAAGCACCTGCGGCAGAAGCAGATACGCGAACGCGATGGTCAGAGACTTGTTCACCTGGGAATGGCTGCCGAGCATCATCCCCACCAACAGTGGTGCGCAGGCGACGGACAGGGCGGCGGTGAGTACCAGCAGCGTGGTAGCCAGGGTGACGAGTCTGCGGACGAAGGCGGCTCCACCGTCGGCGTCCTCGCGTTCGGCGCGGGCCAGGACGGGCACGAAGATCGCGGTGAAGGTGGCCTCCAGGACGAGCGCGGCGATCAGAGTCGGCAGCTGATTGGCCACCGAGTACGCGCTCGCTATCGCCGCGCCGAGAATGGCGGCCAGCAACACGATCTTGGCGAAGCCGGTGATGCGGCTGATCAGCGTCGCGAACGCCATCCCCCAGGACCGCGAGACCACCGCGGCGTCGGTCAGTTCGAGACGGGGTTTTTCCCGGCCGCCGGTCGGTGGCGGTGCGGTCACTCGGGTTCCGGGCGGTCGAGGTCGGCGGGGTCGGGCTGGCCGCGGAAGCGGTGCCACAGCCGTCGGCCGGCCAACAGCACCAGCACCGCCGACGCCGCCAACGTGATCGCGAACAGCACCTTGCCGTACGCATTCGAGTGCACGGAGAGCCGCACCGGCTCACCCAGCGGGAGGCCATCCGGGGTGCGCAGCGTCACGTCCACCGCGACGCGCTGGGTGAAGTGCACCTCGATCGGGACGCGCAGCGGCAGATATCCCGGCGGCAGCTCCTGCTCGCCGATGTCGGTCACGGTCATCCCCGGCGGCGCATCGACCTGTAGCCGGACCCTGATCGGCACCGGCAGGTCGTTGCGCAGCGCCAGCGGCAGCGGACTGTGCTCGGTGGCAAGCGTGTACGAGCCGCCCGGGTTGACGATCGTCACCGCATGGAACATGTCGTCGACCGTGGCGTCGACCGAGGCCATCCGCTGCTGGGCCAGTCCGTCACGGCCGTCCGGGGGCACCGCCAGGCTCAGCGCACGCAGCATGTCCTCCCGCAGGGGAGCGGTGTACTGCGGACCGGTCAGCCCGGTGCGTGGATCCGTCGTCATCGCGGCGGTCAACCCCCACAGCCGCCCGACCTGGGTGTCGATGCCGGCGATGACCTGGTCGTCGACACGCCCGCGCTGCTGCGCCGCGGGCGGGAAGGGCGCGGCCGGGACGGCGGCCGCCTCGGATTCGATGATCAGCGCTGACAGGGGTCGCGGTACCGCCAGGCCAGCGTGAATCGCGGTGGACAACGCGGTCAGAATCGTCTGCGCGTCCTGCTGCTGCAGGTCCCAGAAGAGCGGAGGCATCAGGATCTGGGTGCGGGGGGTGTTGTCGGGGTTCAGCCCCAGCCACAGCATCGCGCCGATCGCGTCCTGGCGGCGCGCGGCGGCCGAGTCGTGGTTGTTGGGAATGACCAGCGAGTGATCAAGATACGACGGGGAGGCCGGATCACGGCCGGCCGCCGCGAAAGCCGCACCGACGGTCGGATCGAACGGCGCGCCGACCAGATCCTTCGACAACCGGTGCGGGTCGACGTTCACGGGCCGCGGCTTGCCATCGAGCGGGTCGGAGGCGGTGCACTCGGCCGCGGCAATGGCGACGGTCGGGCCCTGGGCAGTGAGCAGGTCGGCGGCGGCCGAGGTGAGCGCCCCGTCGCCGAGCAGGGTGGCACCCCGGGTGGAATTCACCCCGAGGATCTGGTCGACGATATCGCCCGCGCCGTTGGTCGCGATGCCGGCCAACCCCGGGTCGCCCACCCGGTGCAGGGCATCCAGATCGGCCTGGGCGTACGGCGTCGGAGCGACGCACATCCGGTGGGCGAGCGTGCGCAGCCGGTCCAGCCAGGTCGCCGCCGCCGCCTGGCCCGTTCCGGGGTGGGTGGCGGAATTGCGGTCGTCGGGATCGTCGGACACCACATAACCGGCAGACATCGCGTTGACGGTCACCAGCAGATCCGGGTCGACGGCCAGGCAGAGCGCCCCGTTGAGGGTGCCCCCCGGGTCGACCGACGGCCCGGTGGCGAACTCCGCGGCCGCCAGCAGCGTGTCCAGGCGGCCGCCGGGGGCGAGCGATACGGCCAGGTCGTCGTCAACCAGCCGCACGGGTGTCGCACCGCCCGGCGCCCCGGCAGCCAGCCGCGGCCGGTCTGCCAACGGCCACAGCATGGTGACCCGGACGGGCTTCGACGTGTCGGGTGCCCCAACGTTGGTCATCGGGTCCGCCTGGGTGACGGACGGGTCAGCCGGCACGCCCAGCACGGGCAGCAGGAAGCGGCCGTCGTCGAGGCGGGCCGGGTCGCCGTAGTCGGGTGTGCCGTTGGCGTTGACAAGCAGCGGGTAGATGCCGGGCTGATCGATGCCGAGCGACGGGGCCGACGCGGAACGCACCGGAAAAGACAGAGTGAACGTGCCGGCCTGACCGCGCTGCAGTTCGGGTGCGACGGGGATGAAGTCGCCGACCGGCTCGTACTGGTCGGTGGTGCCGCCGAGGTTGGTGCGCAGCCCCTGGGGCGCCGTGACGGCCCCGGCGTGCTCGAGCCGGACGACGATGTCGCGCACCGGCCGGTCGCCGACGTTGATCACGGTGCCGTTGACGGTGACCGTTGCGTCGCTGGTCGTGGTGACGATCTCCGGGGTGACGCGGTCGATGCGCACTTCGAGGAAACGCAGGTCGCCGGGTTCGCCTGCCGCCGCCCGTGGCGCGATGGCAGCGAGCACCGGCATCGCAACCAGGGTCGCCGCGGCGATGAACCGCAGAGCCGCACGGTGACGCTGGTGTGTCACTGCCCCGACGTTCTGCTCTTCACGGGTGCTCGTGACCGTTCGTCCGGCCGGAGCCCGGATCGTCGGGACGACGCCGGCGGGTGCGGGAGTGGGTTTGGCGCCGGCGCCACGGCGGGCTGTGCGGCAGCGGGGGCAGCGCGTCGGGCCCGTGGGTGTGCAGCGTCTGGATCAACTCGCCGGCGACTTCGGCGAGCCGGCGTTCGTCGGCATAGGCCAACCGCGACGGCAGCTCGTCCAGCGGCACCCAGGCCACCTCGCTGACCTCGAGGTCGTGGTCCGACAGCTCGCCGCCGAGGAACCGCAGCAGATAGTGATGCACGGTCTTGTGTACGCGTCGGCCCTCGGTGACGAACCAGTAGTCGATACTGCCGAGGGAGGCGAGCACGTCGCCCTTTATCCCGGTCTCCTCGGCAACTTCCCGGATGGCGGTTTCCTCCGCGGTCTCGCCGAGCTCGATGTGGCCCTTCGGCAGCGACCAGAGCGTTCGGCCCCGCCGGTCGACCCGACCGATCAGCGCAGCGACCTGGCTGGCCCGGGGCCCGTCCAACCCGTCTACGACCAGCCCGCCGGCCGACGTCTCGTGCACGGTGCGCAGCCGGTCGGCCGATCGCCGGTCGGGGCGGGGCTGCTTGGCCGGAGGCGACTCACTCTGTTCGGCGCGCTGCGTGGCGGCGGTGTCGGCGGGCGCGGCGGCACGCTTGCCACGGCGCCGACCCCGGCGCCGGCGCGGTCTTGCCTGTTCGCCGTCCGACACCCAAGCGATAGTAGCTGCCATGACTTTTCACTCCCGCCCCACGCGCCGGTGGGCGGCGCAGGGCGTTCAGCGGGTCGCCGGGCACCAATCGCAGGGGAGTGCGCATTAGGGTAATCGAACGTGCCTGAATCCGCTGCCGACGCCGAACTGCTGGCCGGCGCCCTGGTCGCGTTGAACCGGCATGTGGACACGTTGCGCGACCTCGGCGGGTTGTTCGCCGGCGCCGGCCACGACCTCTACCTGGTGGGTGGCAGCGTCCGCGACGCGATCCTGGGCCGGCTGGGCGGTGACCTCGACTTCGCCACCGACGCCCGGCCGGAGGACGTCCAGCGAATCCTGCGGCCGTGGGCGGATGCGTTGTGGGACACCGGGATCCGGTTCGGCACCGTCGGGGCCGCCAAGGGCACGAACCGCGTCGAGATCACCACCTACCGGTCAGACCGCTACGACCGGGTGTCCCGCAACCCCGAGGTGGCGTTCGGCAGCAGCATCGAAGGGGACTTGCTGCGCCGTGACTTCACCGCCAACGCGATGGCCGTGCGGATCACCGCGGACGGCCCCGCAGACTTCGTCGACCCGCTCGGCGGGCTGGCAGCGATCCGGGATCGGGTGCTTGACACGCCTGCCGCGCCGGAGGTGTCGTTCGGCGACGACCCGCTGCGGATGCTGCGCGCGGCACGGTTCACCTCGCAGCTTGGTTTCTCCGCCGCGCCCAGGGTGCGGGCCGGGATCGAGCAGATGGCGCCCCAGTTGGGCCGCATCACGGCCGAGCGGGTGGCCGCCGAGCTGGACAAGCTGGTGCTGGGCGAGGACCCGGTGGCCGGCATCGAGGTGATGGTCGACACGGGCATGGGTGATGTGGTGCTGCCGGAAGTCGGAGCGATGCGACTGGCCATCGACGAGCACCACCAGCACAAGGACGTGTACCGGCATTCCCTGACCGTGCTGCGCCAGGCGATCGGCCTCGAGGAAGAGGGCCCCGACCTGGTGCTGCGGTGGGCCGCGCTGCTGCACGACATCGGCAAGCCCGCCACCCGCAAGCACGAACCGGACGGCGGGGTGAGCTTTCACCACCACGAGGTCGTCGGAGCGAAGATGGCACGCAAACGGCTGCGGGCGCTGAAGTACTCCAACCAGATGGTGGACGACGTGTCCCAGCTGGTGTATCTGCACCTGCGATTCCACGGCTACGGAGACGGCCGGTGGACCGACTCGGCGGTGCGGCGCTACGTCACCGACGCGGGTGCGCTGCTGCCCCGGCTGCACAAGCTGGTTCGGGCCGACTGCACGACCCGCAACAAACGCAGGGCCGCGCGGTTGCGAGCCAACTACGACGACCTCGAGAGCCGCATCGCGGAGCTGGCCGCCAAGGAGGATCTGCAGCGGGTGCGGCCGGACCTGGACGGCAACGAGATCATGGAGCTGTTGGGCATCCCGGCCGGGCCGGAGGTGGGCCAGGCCTGGCGGTACATGAAGGAGCTACGGCTGGAGCGCGGCCCGCTGAGCAAGGACGACGCCACTGCCGAGCTGCTGGCCTGGTGGAACGGAAGGCGCGGGGCGAGTTAACGGCCCGGTCCCGGCGGTCCTGCGAACGCCTGCGCGATTGTCAGCCAGCGCTTCGCGTCGGCACCCGCGGCGACGATGTCCAGCGATGACGCGGGCCGCCGCTGGGTGACCAGGCAGCAGAAGTCCTCGGCCGAACCGGTGATCCGCTGGGCGGCATCCTCGGGACCCCACGCCCAGGTGGAGCCGTCGGGCGCGCGCAGCTCCACCCGGAACGGCTCGGCCGGTGGGGGCTGGTCATTGACCGCGAACGCGTAGTCGCGGGTGCGCACGCCGAGGTGGGCGATCGAGCGCAGCCGCTGCGTCGGCTGCCGCCGCACACCCAGAGCATCTGCGACATCGAGCCCGTGCGCCCAGGTCTCCATCAGCCGGGCGCTGGCCATCGAGGCCGGGCTCATCGGCGGCCCGAACCACACCAGCTTGCGATCCGGGGGCACCGTTGACAGCGCCGCATGCAGCTGCCCGCGAGTCGCCCGCCAGTCCTCCAGCAGCTCGGCGGGCGACCTGCGGGCCTCAGTCTCGGCCGCCGTGTCGACGAATCCCGCCCCGTCGGCCAGGGCCGCGGTTAAAAGGTCCCCGAACGCGGCTTCATCGGTGACCGAGGTCAGCGACACCCGATCGGTCCACAGCAGGTGGCCGATCTGATGGGCGATCGTCCAGCCTTGCGCGGGTGTCGGCTCGCGCCAACCGGTTTCGGGCAGTGATGCTACGAGCGCATCGAGTTCGTCGCTCTCGGCTGCAAGATCGTCGACGATGGGGCCCGCATCCGCCATGCGCGACACACTATCCGCAGCCGCTTGAGGGGACGCAGAGCACCGATTATGAGGATCGATTAGGGTGTATTACGCCGCATCTGCGGACCAGTGCACTCGGAGGAACAGGGCATGTCGGGAATCCGGATCAAAGCGGCCGCCGAACTGCTCGGGGTCAGCGACGACACGGTGCGGCGCTGGATCGATGCCGGCAGCCTGACCGCAGACAAGGACGAGTTCGGTCGCAAGGTCATCGCCGGTGAGGTTCTCGCGGCGTTCGCCCGCGAGCTGGCCAGCGCCCCGCGTGATCCCGTCGGTGTCGCGAGTTCGGCCCGCAATCGCTTTGTCGGCCTGGTCACCAAGGTGACGACGGACCAGGTGATGGCCGAAGTCCAAATGCAGTGCGGCCCCTTCACAGTCGTCTCGCTGATGAGCACCGAATCAGCCAACGAACTGGGCCTGGCGCCGGGCAAGGTGGCGGTGGCAGTCGTCAAAGCGACAACCGTGATCGTCGAAACGCCTGGAGGAACGTAGTGAAACGCATCTTCGCGACCACCACGGCGGCACTTTCGGTGGTCGCGATCATCGCCGGATGTTCGGCACCGGCGAGTGTCACCGGTCCGCTCACGGTGTTCGCGGCGGCATCGCTGAAGTCGACATTCACCACACTCGGCGCAGAATTCGAGAAGAACTACCCGGGAACCAAGGTCACGTTCAGCTTCGCCGGTTCCTCCGACCTGGTCACCCAGCTCACCGGGGGCGCACCGGCCGACGTCTTTGCGTCGGCCGACACCGCGAACATGACCAAGGCCGTCACCGCCGGCCTGATCTCCGGCAATCCGGTCAACTTCGCCTCCAACACGCTGACGATCGTCACCGGACCGGGCAACCCCAAGAACATCCACTCGTTCGCGGATTTGGCCAAACCCGGCGAGCTGGTGGTGGTGTGCGCACCACAAGTGCCGTGCGGC
Organism: uncultured Actinomycetota bacterium; assembly: GCA_963759655.1. Classification (GTDB taxonomy): domain Bacteria; phylum Actinomycetota; class Actinomycetes; order Mycobacteriales; family Mycobacteriaceae; genus Mycobacterium. Next base: position 123,247 of record CAVXAG010000017.1, read on the forward strand.
GCGGCGACGAAGAAAGTGGAAACCGCGACCGGCGTCACGCTCAACCCGGTCAGTGAGGAATCCAGCGTCACCGACGTGCTCGGGAAGGTCGTCACCGGCCAAGCCGACGCGGGGCTGGTGTACGTCACCGACGCCGCGGGCGCGGGCGCGAAGGTCACCGCGGTTGCGTTTCCCGAGTCGAGCGGTGCGGTGAACACCTATCCGATCGCGGCCCTCAAGGAATCGAAGAACGCGGCGGCCGCGCAGAAGTTCGTCGACCTCGTCACCGGCCCCGACGGTCAAAAGACGCTGGCCGCAGCGGGTTTCGCCGGACCGTGACACCACGGCGGCGGGCCGGGCAGGTCCAGGTCGGCTTGCCGACGTGGAGCTATGTGCCCGCGGTCATCGGGGCACTGTTCGTGCTGGTGCCGCTGCTGGGGATGCTGCTGAAGATCGACTGGCCGCGGTTCATCCCGCTGGTGATCGCGCCGTCCTCGCGCACCGCACTGCTGCTGAGCCTGAAGACGGCGGCGGCGAGCACCGTGTTGTGCGTGCTGATCGGCGTACCGATGGCGCTGGTGCTGGCCCGGGCGCGGTTCCGGGGCCAATCGGCGTTGCGGGCGTTGGTGCTGCTGCCGCTGGTGCTGCCGCCGGTGGTCGGCGGCATCGCATTGCTCTATACCTTCGGCCGACAGGGCCTGCTCGGACACGAGTTGGGCGCCTTCGGGATTCGGATCGCCTTCTCGACGACCGCAGTGGTGCTGGCGCAGACCTTCGTGTCGCTGCCGTTTCTGGTCGTCAGCCTCGAGGGCGCGCTGCGCTCAACCGGCGGCGACTACGAATCGATCGCCGCGACGCTGGGCGCGCGCCCGACGACCGTGTTGCGCAGGGTGACGGTGCCGCTGGTGGTGCCCGGACTGGCGTCGGGGGCGGTGCTCGCGTTCGCTCGCTCGCTCGGCGAGTTCGGCGCCACCCTGACCTTCGCCGGCTCGCTGCCCGGTGTGACCAGAACCCTGCCGCTGGAGATCTATCTGCAGCGAGAAACCGACCCGAACGCCGCGATCGCGTTGTCGCTGCTGCTGATCGTCGTCGCCGCGGTGGTGGTGCTGACCGCGGGGGGTCGCCGGCTGGCAGGCGCACTGTGAGCAGCCTGCGCGTGCAGGCCCGCGTCGACGACCGCGGCGTCGCGTTCGATCTGACGCTCGCGGACGGCGAGGTGCTGGCGGTGCTCGGGCCCAACGGCGCCGGCAAGTCGACGCTGCTGCTGCTGATCGCCGGGCTGCTGCGGCCCGACCAGGGCAGGGTCGAACTCGGAAGCCGGGTGCTCACCGACACCGGGAGCGGCGTGTTCGTCCCCGCCCACTCCCGGGGCGTGGCCATGCTGTCGCAGCGGGCGATGCTGTTCCCGCACATGAGCGTCGCCGCGAACGTCGCCTTCGCACCGCGCAGCAAAGGAATGCTCCGTTCGGAGGCGCGCGTCATCGCCGAACGGTGGCTGGCTGCCGTTGACGCCAGGGAACTGGCCGATCGCCGCCCGGCGCAACTGTCGGGAGGCCAGGCACAGCGCGTCGCGGTGGCGCGCGCGCTGGCCGCCGAGCCGAAAGTGCTGCTTCTCGACGAACCGATGTCGGCCCTCGACGTCACCGCCGCCCCCGCGCTGCGGCGGCTGTTGCGGCACATCCTGCGTGACGACGCCCGCACCGCGGTGATCGTCACGCATGACCTGCGCGACGCGCTGGCCGTCGCCGACCGGGTGATCGTCGTCGAGCACGGCCGGATCGTGGAAAGCGGCCCGGTGCGATCGGTGCTGACATCTCCGCGCAGCGCGTTCGCGGCACGTGTCACCGGGGTGAACCTCGTCTCGGGAATCATCACGCGGCCCGGAACTCTCCAGACGGCATGGGGCGCAAACGTGTTCGGGATCGGCGACGCACCACCCGGAGTTGCCGCGGTCGCCCTTTTCCGCCCGACTGCGGTCGCCATCCATCTCGATCCACCACACGCCAGCCCCCGCAACGTGCTGCCGGTGACGATCGCCGAGATGGACATCCACGAAGCAACCATCCGGGTCCGTGGCGCAGCCCAGCCCGACGGCAGCCCCGGCATCGCCGCCGACATCACCGCCGCGGCCGCCGCCGACCTCGAATTGGCACCCGGACAGGACGTCTACTTCGTGGTGAAGACGCAAGAAACAGAATTACATCCCGCGTTCGGGCCCGCGGCGCCCGACGACGGTGTGCAGAACGAGGCCGGCCAGATAGACTCCGGCACCCGCGAGCGCCAGCACGGGTGAGTGCCCGTCGGCCGGAATCAGTGCGGCGGTCACCGCGGTGGCGCCGACGAACGACAGCCAGAACAGCGCGTCCTGCACGGCGAACACGTGCCCGCGGAGCGGGTCGGGGATGTCGAGCTGCATCGCGGTGTCCGCGCACAACTTGACGACCTGCCCGGCGGCGCCAAGCAGGAACCCGCAGACGAGCATCACCGGCAGCAGCAGCCCCGCGCCGACGAACTGGATGCCCGCCGCGGCGGCGAGCGCCATGTTCGCGGCGGCGAACCGGCCGGCACGGCGCACGATCGCCGGGGTCAGCAGGGTCGCGATGAAACCGCCGCCGGCGGTGGCCGCGACGAACAGGACCGCGATGCCCAGCCCGGCCAGCACCGCCGACGTGTGCCGCACGATCACCAGCAGCAGCATCGTGTTGATTCCGAAGACGATGCGGTTAGCCGCGAGCCCGAGCAGCGTCGCGGCCACGCTGGAGGTGCCGACGACTGTCCGCAACCCGTGCAGCCAGCCGGTGGCGACCGCATAGAACACCGAACCGTGGACCGCCCGCGCGGTGTCGTCGGGCCCGAGGATGTGCGCCGCGAACCTCAACGCCAGCAACAGGGCCACCAGCACCGGGAGGAGGGCAGTGAAAATCACCGTGGCAGCACCGGTGTCGTTCGCACCGAACAACCAGCGGGGGAGCAGCATGAAATTGGCGCCGACGAACGCGGCGGCGGCACCGACCGCGGTGGCGACCGCGTTCATCGCCACCACCTGCCCGCGGGGCACCACGTGCGGCAGCGACGCGGACAGGCCGGAGCCGACGAAGCGGGAGACACCGTTGACGAGCAGTGCCGGGGCAAGGATCGACTGGTCGTTCGCGCCGAGGGCCAACAGCACGCCGACGGCGGCGAGCAGCACCAGTCGCGCGGCGTTCGCGCCGACCAAGACGTAGCGCCGGTCCCAGCGATCCAGCAGCGCACCTGCGAACGGCCCCAGCAACGAGTAGGGCAGGAACAGCACCGCGAAGGATCCGACGATCGCCCAGGGGGTGGCAGCCCGCTCGGGGTTGAACAGAATGGCGCCCGCCAGGCCCGCGTTGAACAGCCCGTCGCCGAACTGGCTGGCCATCCGCACGGCGAGCAGGCGCCCGAACTCGGGCATGGCCCGCACCGATCGCCACACCGCCCCCGGCGCCCGCGTGTCAACCACCGACCTACAGTACAAATTCCCGACCGGCGTTCGTCGTTCGCCCCAATTGCGCTGTGCTGGTGCCATGATGGTGACGTGGCCCACTCAGAAGACCCGGAGGACTACGCGCCCACTGCGCATCGGGTGCGGTCGGGGACCCTTCTGTTGGCCAACACCGACCTTCTCGAGCCGACATTCCGGCGCAGCGTGATCTATGTCGTCGAGCACAACGACGGCGGGACGCTGGGGGTGGTGCTGAACCGGCCCAGCGAGACCGCCGTGTACAACGTGCTTCCGCAGTGGGCCAAGCTGACCGCCAAACCCAAGACGATGTTCATCGGCGGTCCGGTCAAACGCGACGCGGCGCTGTGCCTGGCGACGCTGCGGGCCGGGATGACCTGCGACGGCATCGCCGGACTGCGCCACGTGCAGGGCCGGATGGTGATGGTGGATCTCGACGCCGAACCCGACAACATCGCGCCGATCGTCGAAGGCGTGCGGATCTTCGCGGGGTATTCCGGCTGGACGATTGGCCAGCTGGAAGGGGAGATCGAGCGCGACGACTGGATTGTGTTGTCCGCATTGCCTTCTGACGTGCTTGTCGAATCCAAGGTGGATCTGTGGGCGCGGGTGTTGCGGCGTCAGCCGCTGCCGCGGTCACTGCTGGCGACACACCCGATCGACATCAGCCGGAACTAAGCCGGCCGGCGATCACGGCGCACACCAGTAGCTGAATCATGTGAAAGAGCATGAGCGGCAACATGATCAGGCCCACGCTCGCCGAGCCGAAGAGCACCAATGCCATCGGCAGGCCCGACGCCAGGCTCTTCTTCGACCCGCAGAACAGAAGAACCACCTTGTCACCGCGATCGAACCGGGCGACCCGGCCCAGCACCGCCGTGACGGCCAGCACCAACGCCAGCAACACGATGCAGACCACCGCCACGGCGACCAGCCGCCACGGGGTGACGGTGCTGAAGATGTGTTCGGTCACACCGTCGGAGAACGCGGCATACACCACCAACAGGATCGAGCCCCGGTCGACGGTCTTGGTCAGCACGCCCGGCACGAGCCCGCGCGCGGCGAGCCCCAACAGGGGGAACACCACGAACGTCACCGACAGGACCATCAAGTGCAGGCGCCAGTGCCGCAAGCCGTGCCAGGCCTCTGCGGGCGACAGCCGCACACCGTAGAGAAGGAACAGCAGGGCGATCGCGATCTTCGTGGCCACCGACACCACGTCCGCGGCGCCGCCGCGGGCGGGGAGCAGCGCGGCCAGCCCGATCGTGGCGAGCAGCATCACGACGAGGGGGTCGATCGGGAGGTGCCGATGAGCGCTTGCGCGAAGAGGAGACAGCCGCCGATGAGCGCTTGCGCGAAGAGGAGACAGCCGCCGATGAGCGCTTGCGCGAAGAGGAGACAGCCGCTGTAGGCGCCTTATCGACACGACAGGGTGCAGGACGCGCACCGCTGGTCACCGGAGCGACTGCAGACCTGCGCGTAGCGGGCGCCCTGCCAGACGCCGGCGGCAACCGTGCCCACCGCACCGGCGACGCACAACAGCAGCAGACCGATCGAGGGTTGGTTCGACAGCGCGACCACGCCACCCGCGGCCAGCATCACCGCCGCCGCCAGTTGCGTCGGCGCAACGGCCCGCAACACCTTCTGCGCGCCGCCGGCCGGAACGGGCCGCGCCAGCGCGCGTGCACCCAGAACCGCGGAGGCTGCCGCGGCGCACAGGCACAGCACGCCCGCGATGAGCATGGGGTCACAATACGAGAGGTCCCGGCTGCGTGCAGATCGGGCCGGTCGGTCAAGGAGTGGTGGGTGTGACGCGGAATCCGTTGACGATCGCGTCGGCGGCTTCGGCGGTGGTGGACGCCCCCTGGTTGGTCGCTGCGTAGGTCACCGACAACGAGACCAGATATTTGTCCGGACCGGACGTCGCGATCACGTGGCGCTGAGACGTGTTCAGCGTCATGTCGTTCTGCCGGTAGGTGCCCTCGATGATCGACGACGGGAAGCCACCGAAGTCGCCCAGCGCCGCGTCGGTGCTCTGCCAGGCGGCCAGCGACTGGCTGTCGATGAACCCGTGAGTGATGGCCTCGTTGGGGTCGAAGTCACCGACGAGCTTGTAGACCACCACTTGAGCGTTGGGCGTGTAGAGGTCGGGGCTGTTGCGGTCGGCGATCACTCCGAAGGCGTCCGGAACGTTCGGATCGGGTACCTGAGTCCAGCCGGGCGGCATCGGCAAGGCGATGTTGAAGGCCTGGAAGCCCTGGGCGCGCTGCGGTTCCAGCGTGACGTTCTTGGTCTTGAAGTAATCGGTCAGCGAGCCGGAGGTGGCCGGCACGAGCGCGGGCGCGGCGGCTGCCATCGGCGTGATTGCGGCCTGCTGCACCATCGGAGCCGTTGCCGCCATCGGAGTCGTTGCCGCCATCGGCGCAACCGGAGCCGTCTGGGTGACCGTAGCGGGACTCGGCACCGGGGCAGGCAGCGGGTCGGCGACGGCAGTTGCGCTGCTCAGGCAGATAACCGCGGCGATACCGGCGGCCGAGCCGGTTATCACCGCCAGCCAAGCTCTGGCGTTGTCACTCATAGTGTGCAGACAGTAACAACTGTCACTCTGGCACCACCAGTGCCGGGATCGAGCTCTGACCGGTCCGCAACGCAACCGAGACCTTTCCGGGGGTCGCCGGGGGTCGCCGGGGGGTTGCCGGGGGGTTGCCGGGCCGGCTTCGGTGTTTTCCCGGGTCCGGCTTTTGGCTGACTAACCTGTTGGGGTGACCGACACCGACGCCGACGTGCCGAAGTTCCGCTACACGGCGGAGCTTGCGGGCGAGATCGAGCGCGGCTGGCAGCAGCACTGGGCCCAGACCGGAACGTTCAACGTGCCCAACCCGGTGGGGTCGCTGGCGCCGGCGGATGGCGGCACGGTGCCCGACGACAAGATGTTCGTTCAGGACATGTTCCCCTACCCGTCCGGGGAGGGTCTGCACGTTGGTCACCCGCTGGGCTACATCGCAACCGATGTCTACGCGCGTTACTTCCGGATGGCGGGACGTAATGTATTGCACGCGATGGGCTTCGACGCATTCGGATTGCCCGCCGAACAATACGCGATCCAGACCGGCACGCATCCGCGCACGCGCACGGAGGCCAACATCGTCAACTTCCGCCGTCAGCTGGCGCGGCTGGGGTTCGGCCACGACTCTCGGCGCAGCTTCTCCACGACCGACGTGGAGTTCTACAAGTGGACGCAGTGGATCTTCCTGCAGATCTACAACGCGTGGTACGACGGCGACGCGAACAGAGCCAGGCCGATCGTCGAGCTGATCGCCGAATTCGACTCGGGTGCGCGGACATTGGCTGACGGGCGAGGCTGGCAGGAGCTGTCGCCGGGGGAGCGCGCTGACATCGTCGACTCGCACCGGCTGGTCTACCGTGCCGATTCGCTGGTGAACTGGTGTCCCGGACTGGGAACGGTGCTTGCCAACGAGGAGGTCACGGCCGACGGGCGCAGCGAGCGCGGCAACTTCCCGGTCTTCCGGAAACGGCTGCGGCAGTGGATGATGCGGATCACCGCCTACTCCGAGCGGCTGCTCGCCGACCTCGACGTGCTGGATTGGCCCGAGAAGATCAAGACCATGCAACGGAACTGGATCGGCCGCTCCACCGGCGCATCGGTCTCTTTTGCTCCTCGCGCAAGCGGCTCATCGGTCTCTTTTGCTCTTCGCGCAAGCGGCTCATCGGCGGTGTTCGGCGGCGGCATCGAGGTGTTCACCACCCGGCCGGACACGTTGTTCGGCGCGACCTATGTGGTGCTGGCGCCCGAGCACGAACTGGTCGACGCGCTCACCGCGGCGGACTGGCCCGACGCCGTTGACCCGGGCTGGACATTCGGCGCGACCAGCCCGACGGCGGCGGTCGAGGCCTACCGGCGGTCCATCGCCGCGAAGTCCGATCTGGAGCGGCAGGAGAACAAGGCCAAGACCGGGGTGTTCCTGGGCACGTACGCGACCAACCCGGCCAACGGAGAGCGCATCCCGGTGTTCATCGCCGACTACGTCCTGGTCGGCTACGGCACCGGGGCGATCATGGCGGTGCCCGGCCATGACCAGCGCGACTGGGAATTCGCCACCCAGTTCGGACTGCCGATCGTGGAAGTCATCGCCGGCGGGGATGTTTCGCGCGAGGCGTACACCGGCGACGGTCCGGCGGTGAACTCCGACTATCTGAACGGGCTGGATGTCGAGGCGGCCAAGGAGGCGATGACGCGACGGCTGGAGGCCGACGGCCTCGGTCAGGGCCGGGTCGAATACAGGTTGCGGGACTGGCTGTTCGCGCGGCAGCGCTACTGGGGCGAGCCGTTCCCGATCGTCTATGACTCCGACGGGCGTGCGCATCCGCTTCCCGATTCGGAACTGCCGGTGGTGTTGCCCGACATTCCCGACTATTCGCCGGTGGTGTTCGATCCCGACGACGCCGACACCGAACCGTCGCCGCCGTTGGCCAAGGCCACCGATTGGGTGCACGTCGAACTCGATCTGGGTGACGGGGTCAAGGCCTACACCCGCGACACCAACGTGATGCCCCAGTGGGCGGCCAGTTCCTGGTACGAACTGCGCTACGCCGATCCGCACAACTCGGAACAGTTCTGCGCCAAGGAGAATGAGGCCTACTGGATGGGGCCGCGACCGGCCGAGCACGGCCGGAACGACCCTGGCGGTGTCGACCTTTACGTCGGCGGAGTGGAGCACGCGGTGCTGCACCTGCTGTATTCGCGGTTTTGGCACAAGGTCCTGCACGACCTCGGGCACGTCAGTTCCCGCGAGCCGTACCGCCGCCTGGTCAACCAGGGCTACATACAGGCGTTCGCGTACACCGACGCGCGCGGCGCCTATGTGCCTGCCGCAGAGGTCCACGAGCGGGACGGGCGATTCTGCTACCCGGGTCCCGACGGTGAGATGGAGGTGTTCCAGGAGTTCGGCAAGATCGGCAAGAGCCTGAAGAACTCGGTGTCGCCGGACGAGATCTGCGACGAGTTCGGCGCCGACACGTTGCGCGTCTACGAGATGTCGATGGGGCCGCTGGAAGCGTCGCGGCCGTGGGCCACCAAGGATGTGGTGGGTGCGTACCGATTTCTGCAGCGGGTGTGGCGGCTGGTGGTCGACGAGCAGACCGGCGAGTCGCTTGTGAGGGAGCAGAACCTCGACGATGACACACTGCGGGTCCTGCACCGCACCATCGCCGGCGTCGCAGAGGACTACGCGGGGCTGCGCAACAACACCGCGGTGGCGAAGCTGATCGAGTACACGAATCACCTGACGAAACAGTCGATCACCGCGCGGGACGGCGTCGAGCCGCTGGTGCTGATGCTGGCGCCGGTGGCACCACACCTGGCCGAGGAGATGTGGCGGCGGCTGGGCCACGACCGGTCGCTGGCGCACGGCCCGTTCCCGCAGCCCGATCCGCAATATCTGGTCGACGACACCGTCGAGTACCCGGTTCAGGTGAACGGCAAAGTGCGGGGCCGTATTTCGGTGTCCGCGGATGCGGGCGCCGAAGCGCTCGAGGCCGCCGCGCTGGCCGACGAGAAGGTGTCGGCGTTCCTGGCCGGCGCGACGCCCAAGAAGGTGATCGTGGTGCCGGGCCGGCTGGTGAACTTGGTCGTCTAGCGTTGCCGAATCACGACCTGGTGTACATGGCCGTCCGGCGGCGTGGCGACGATGTCCGCGATCGCGCGGCCGACGGTCTCCGGTCGCAGGAAGTGCTTCGGGTCGTACTTACCGCCCTCGAATTCGACCAGCTGGCGCTGCATCGCCGTTGCGATGCGGCCGGGGTGCACCGAGGTGACCCGCAGTGCCGGCTCCTCGGCGCGCAGTGAATCAGCGAACGCGCGCAGCGCAAACTTGCTTGCCGAGTACGACGCCATCCCGGCCAACACATTCAGTCCGGCACCGGAGTTGACGAAGATGACTTGGCCCTTGGCGCGGCGCAAGGCCGGCAGCAACGCCTGAGTCAGGGCCACTGCGCCAATCACATTGACCTCGAACGTCGTTCGCCAATCATGAATGCGGGAGTCGACAACGGAATCCGGGAACGCCACGCCGGCGTTGTGAACCAGGACGTCGAGTGCGTCGGGAATGTCGGGGGGCGTGCTCGTATCCGCGAGGTCCAGCGCTACCACGCTGCCGCCGAGGCGTGCGGCAACGTCGTGCAGGCGTTTCGACGGGCGGCCGGCGAGTAGCAGGGTGTGGGTGGGGGCGAGGGCGGCGGCAATGGCGGAGCCGAGGCCGCCGCCGGCCCCGGTGATCAGCGCGGTCGGCATATCGGTCACCCTATCGGCGGTTATCCGGCCCTCGGCGGGCCCTCGGCGGGCCCTCGGCGGGCCCTCGGTGGGCGAGCGCGGGCGGGCGGCCGCATCATAGAAGTGATGGCACCCGATCCCAGCTTCTCGCCGACGCAGCTCGCCGCGCGCGCCGCATATTTGCTGCGGGGCAATGACCTGGGCGTGATGACCTCGGCCGCGCCGTTGCTGTATCCGCACATGTGGAGCTGGGACGCGGCGTTCGTCGCGGTCGGACTGGCGCCGCTGAGCGTCGAGCGGGCGGTCGTCGAACTCGACACCCTGCTGTCGGCGCAGTGGGCAAACGGGATGATCCCGCACATCGTGTTCGCCAAGGAGGACGACAGCTACTTCCCCGGACCGGTGCGTTGGGCCTGCTCAGCGCTGTCGGCCGAGGCTCCCCGGAACCGCGACACGTCGGGGATCACCCAACCCCCCGTGCACGCCATCGCCGTCGAGCGCATCCTCGATCACGCCCGCCGGCGGGGGCGGTCCACCCGGCAGGTCGCAGAGGCGTTTCTCGACCGGCGGTGGGCCGACCTTGTTCGCTGGCACCGGTGGTTAGCGGAAGCCCGCGACCAGCATGGCCGGGGCCGCATCACGCTGTATCACGGTTGGGAGTCCGGGATGGACAACTCGCCGCGGTGGGACGCGGCCTACGCCAACGTGGTCCCCGGGCCGGTGCCGGAGTATCAGCGCAAAGACAACACGATCGTGATGGACCCGTCGCAGCGGCCCAGCAACGCCGAGTACGACCGCTATCTGTGGCTGCTCGAGGAGATGAAGACGGCACGCTACGACGACGAACTGCTCCCGAAGGTGATGAGCTTCGTCGTCGAGGACACCTTCGTGTCGGCTATCTTCTCGCTGGCGTGCGAAGTCCTGGCCAACATCGGCGAGGACTACAGCCGGCCGCGTGCCGACGTGAAGGACCTGTACTCGTGGGCCCAGCGATTCCGCTGCGGCGTGGTGGAGACGACTGACGAAAGAACTGGTGCGGCCCGAGATTTCGATGTCCGAAGCGAGAAGTGGGTGGCGACCGAGACTGTCGCCCAGTTCGCTCCGCTGCTGTGCGGCGGCCTACCGCACGACCGCGAACGCGCCTTGCTGCGACTGCTCGAGGGCCCGAGGTTCTGCGGGCACCCGGACCTGCGGTTCGCGCTGATTCCGTCGACGTCGCCGGTGTCGCGCGACTTCCGGCCGCGGGAGTATTGGCGCGGTCCGGTCTGGCCGGTGATGACGTGGCTGTTCGCGTGGGCATTCGCGCGTCGCGGGTGGGCGGAACGATCGGACGCGCTGAGGCGGGAGGGGCTGCGGCAGGCCAGCGACGGCACGTTCGCGGAGTACTACGAGCCGTTCACCGGTGAGCCGCTGGGCAGCATGCAGCAGTCGTGGACCGCGGCGGCCGTGCTGGACTGGCTGGGCTAGTTGGCCGTCTGCTCGGCCAACCGGTCCAGCGCCGCGATCGCCTTGGCCAGCGTTTCGCGGTCGTCGTCGGACAGCCCGGCAAGCATCGCGGCCAGCGCGGCGCGCCTATTCGCCAGCGACTCGCGATGCACCGAGAGGCCCTTCTCGGTGATGTCGACGAGCACCGCACGGAGATCGGACTGGTCCTTGGAACGCTTGACCAGGCCGAGCTTCTCCAGCCGCCGGATGGCGACCGTGGTGGTCGGGGTGCGCACCCGCTCATGGGCGGCCAGCTCGGTCATCCGGATCGGGCCGCGATCGATGAGCGTGACGAGGATGGAGAGTTGCGCGAGCGTGAGGTCACCGGTGGAGACGCGGCTGGAGTCCCCGCGGCGGAGCACGGAGACCAGTTTCGCGAGCACCCGGTGCAGTCCTTCGGCCAGCTCGGTGACCTCGGGCTGTGTCTCAATCATAATTCGCCAGTCTAACCTGTCATGGCCTGCCAGGAACGGTTCCGACGATTTCTGCCAAATTCACAAAACCTGCGACAAAAACCGCTTCAATCGATCGGTTTCGGCCGTCTCAAAAATTCGCTCCGGCGGCCCGGACTCGACCACCCGCCCGTGGTCCATGAACACCACCGTGTCGGCCGCCGACCGCGCAAAAGCCATCTCATGGGTGACGACGATCATCGTCATGCCGTCGGCGCCCAGGTCGGCGAGCACCGCAAGGATGCCCTTGACCAGCTCGGGATCGAGTGCGGAGGTCACCTCGTCGAAGAACATCACCTGCGGGGCCATCGCCAGCGCCCGCGCGATGGCGACCCGTTGCTGCTGGCCCCCCGACAGCGTCGCCGGGCGGACATCCGCCTTGTGGCGCAGGCCAACTCGCTCCAACTGTGTCAGCGCCACCTCGCGCGCCGCCGCGACCGGCAAGCGCTTGAGTTTGCGTGGTGCCAGCATGACGTTGTCGATCACGCTGCGGTGCGGGAACAGGTTGAAGTTCTGGAACACCAGCCCGATCCGTTGCCGCAGTCCGTCGGGGTTGTCCTCGAGCACCGACCGACCGTCGAGCAGGATGTCGCCTTCGTCGGGTTCGTAGAGCCGGTTGAGCGTGCGCAGCAGCGTTGACTTGCCCGACCCGGATGGGCCGATCACGGCCACCGTGCGGCCTGCCGCCGCGTCGATGTCGACACCGCGCAACACGGCGTTGCCGCCGAACGAAAGGTGAATACCCCGACCTGACAACGAGACCGGCTCGGGCCGGGTCATTTCGGGCCGGGTCAATTCGGCCATAGTTACACCATCTCCCGCGGTAGGAGTGCCAGCGGGTCTTCCGGCTCCGCTTCCCCCCGGCCCTGCCGGAGCCGGCGGTCGATGTAGTTCACCAAGTGGGTCAGCGGAATCGTCAGCGCCAGATAGAACAAACCGGCGGCCACCAGAGGCGACAGGTTTCCGGTCTGCGCGTTCAAGTCGCGGCCGACCTGGAAAAGCTCGCGCTGTCCCGCGACCAATCCGAGGAAATACACCAGCGCGGACGCCTTGAGCAGCGAGATGAACTGGTTCACCAACGCCGGCAGCACCCGGCGAATACCTTGCGGCACAACAACAAGCCGCATCGAGGAGCGATAGCTGAAACCCAGTGCCCGCGCGGCCTCCAATTGTCCGGGCTCAACGCTTTGGATGCCCGAGCGGAAGATCTCGCCGACGTAGGCCGCGGCCATCAGGCCCAGCGCCGCGATACCGAGCGGATACGGGTTGTCACCGGTCAAGGCGCCTACCAGGGGTCCGACGCCAAGGCCGATCAGCAGGATGATCACCACCTCCGGCAGCCCGCGGAAGATGTCTGTGTACACCCGGGCCGGCCAGCGCAGCCAACGCGCCCGCGAAATGCCCGCGATGGCCAGCGCCATTCCCAGCAGCACGCCGATGACGCCGGCGCTGACGGTGAGGATCAGCGTGTTGGGCAGGCCGGTGCGGAACAGGTCCGGGATCGCCTGCTTGTACATGTCGGCGTCGAAGAACGAGTCTTTGAGTTGAGCCAGCGCCGATTTCGGCGCGGGCGCGACGGTGGCGCGCGGGGGGTTTGCGGCCGCGATCGCGGCGAAGTCGGGCAGCGCCGGTCGGGACGCCGACTTGGAGCCCGGCTTCCAGCCGGGCGGCAGCGCGCGCGGCACCCACTCGGAGTACAGCCGCGCCCAGGTGCCGTCGGCGATGATCGCGTCCAGCCCCGCGTTCAGCGCGTCGATCAGCGGCGTGTTCTGGCCGGCAACCGCCCAGGCGACGAAATTGTGCACACTGAAAGTGTTTTCGACGATGACGGCCTGATCGCCGGGCCGCACCGTGCCCAACGCCTGGCGCGACGGCGCGACCCACGCGTCGATCTGATGCGTCTTGAGGCTGCCATAGACCGTGTTGTAGTCGGGAAACTTGACCGGCTCCAAGTGCAGGGTGTCGACGACGTAGGACTCCTGCACGGTGCCCTGCACCACTCCGATGCGCTGGCCCGCAGCCAGCTTGTCGAACCCGGTGATCGGCGACCCCGGCGGGACGACGAGCGAGAAATAGCCGAAGTCGTAGCCGTTGGTGAACCCGACGGTCTTGCGGCGCGCGTCGGTGGTGGTGATCGACGCCGAGCCGACATCGAAGCGCCGCGACGCGACCTGCGCGAGCAGACCGGAGAAGTCGGTGCCGACGAACCGGACCCGCAGCCCGAGCCGGTCGGCTACCGCCCGCAACAGTTCGTTGTCGAAACCGGTGAACTGCCCCGCCGAATTGATGCACACGCTCGGCGGCGCGTCCGACAGGGTGCCGACCACGAGGGTGCGGGGTGTGCCGAGGCCCAGCGCGTCGAGGTCGATGGCGTTGAGCGGCTCAACGGTCTCGGTCGTGTACTTGTCCTCGCCCGGGCCCTTGGCGGCGCGGGCCAGGTTGGTCGGCAGCGTGCTCGCGGATTGCACACCGGGTGGCGAGCACTGGTCGGCCGACGCCACCGGCGCCGCGACGAGGGTGATCAGCAGCAGGGCGACGGCCAGGGCCGCCGATATGCGTGTCACTACTGGCGGCGGTCCCGCCACCGGCAGAGCGCCTCGGCTGGCGTCACGTCGTAATCGGGACCGTTGACGCCGACCGTGAGGAACGTGACGCCGAGGTCGACGAACGCGTCGGCGTTGGCCAGCAGCGCATCCCCGGCGCCCTGCACGCCCGCCGCGCGTTCGATGGTGGCAGGGTCGCAGCCAACCGCCGCGCAGTGCTCGGACAGGATCTCCGCCTTGCGCGGGTAGGTTTCGAGGTCGGTGAAACCGTGCCAGATGTCGGCGTGCTCGGCCACCAGCCGCAGCGTCTTCTGCTCACCCTGGCCACCGATCAGGATCGGGATGTGCCGCGTCGGTGGCGGGTTCAACTTGCCGAACCGGGCCTTGATCCGCGGCAGTGCCCCGGCCAGGTCGTCCAGCCGGCTGCCCGCGGTGCCGAAGTCGTAACCGTACTCGTCGTAGTCCTTTTTCTTCCAGCCCGATCCGATCCCCAGGATGAGCCGGCCGGACGAGATGTGATCGACCGTTCGGGCCATGTCCGCGAGCAACTCGGGATTGCGGTACGAGTTGCAGGTGACCAGCGCGCCGATCTCGATGCGCGAGGTCTGCTCGGCCCAGGCGCCCAGCATCGTCCAGCATTCGAAGTGGGGTCCGTCGGGATCACCGTAGAGCGGAAAGAAGTGGTCCCAGTTAAAGGCGACATCGACACCGTTGTCCTCACACCTTCGGACGGCGTCGCGAAGGTCGGTGTAATCGGGCGCTTGCTGCGGCTGCAACTGCACGCCGATGCGAATCGGAACGGCCATGGGGGCACCGTATCGCCGCTAGTGCGGGCAGTTCTGGTATTCGTCCATCAGCGCCTGTTCGGCCGGGGACGGTCGGTAGTCGCGCTTCATGCACCCGCCGATCAGTATTGTGACCGGCCCGGTGGCCTGCCCATGAAATCCGATGTGCCCCTGGAACTGGTCGGTGGCGCTGTACAGGACCGGCGGCGGAAGCCCGGCGACGATCGGTAGGTGCAGTTCGGCCAGCCGGACCGCGGTGTCCGGGTCGTGCGTCGGGAGCCGCTCCGATACCCAGAACGGTCCGGTGACCGCGCCGTTGACGGTGAAGACGACGGCGTGCGGGATCGACTGGTCGGCGTTGAGCGTGGTCCAGAGGCCCATCTCCTGATCCGTGGGCAGGCGCTGAGACGTGCGGATCTCCGCGGGATGCTGGTTGCCTGCGCTGATCGTCCAGTCACCGCCGGTCAGGTCGCCGAAGGCGGATGCGAGGGTGCCGACCGCTGCGGCGACCGTGGTGTAGTCGGCGGTGTCGGGCAGTTGGACGCTGCCTGACGTCGCCGGGGGCCGGCCGGGCGCGTCACCGTCATGGCTGATCGCCGCGCGCAGCTTGACGGTGCTGCCCGGGAACTGCTGCCGCAGCGTCACCCAACTGCGCGCCTGGCTCAGGATCTGCTCGCGGTTGTTCACCGGGCCGGTTCCGCTGTCGACGACGAAGACGTTGCCGGCACGCCCGACTTCGAGCCCGGCGTGGTAACCGGCGTAGTCCTCGGTGCCGAGATTGTCGAGATAGGCGGCGGTGACGGCGGCGACCTGGTCGCCGGTGATGTCGTCGTCGACGTCGACGTCCACCTCGAAGAAGGCAGGTCCGCGGGCTACGTTGTCGCTGAACGTCCTGCCGGCCAGACGCACGCCGGGCATCCCACGAAGCTGCCCGGTCAGCTGGTCCACCTGGGTGTGACGATCGGACGGCGCCGAGGTGCAGGCGCAGACCGTGAGCAACGCCACTGCGAGCACAAGGCCGGCACGACAGTACTGGTGGACGCGCATCAGCCGATTGTGCCAAGGGGCGGGCACCAAGGAATCCAGGGAACTCCCCGCTTACTCTCAGGTTGTTGCCGGGAAGGCGTGTAGAAATTGCCCTGTGACCCTAACTGACGAGACAACGACTGTCCCGGTAGACCCGGCGGGGCCCGACGACACCGAGCCGGGCCGTGGGCCTCGCATCACCTCGCGAATCTGGGACCGCATCGGCCTCTGGGTCCTGCTGCTCGCGACTGCCGCAATGTACCTGTGGGACATCACGATCAACGGGATGGGCAACCAGTTTTACGCGGGGGCGACGCAAGCGGGCTCGACGAACTGGGAGGCGTTGCTGTTCGGTTCGCTGGACACGCAGAACTTCATCACGGTCGACAAGCCGCCGGTGTCGCAATGGGTGATGGGACTGTCGGGCCAGATCTTCGGGTTCAGCAGCGCAAGCATGTTGATTCCCGAGGCGCTGATGGGGGTGGCGACGGTCGCGCTGCTGTATGCCGCGGTGGCACGAATCACCACCCGGAGGGCGGGTCTGCTGGCCGGCGCGGGGTTGGCGCTGATGCCCGTCGCGGCGTTGATGTTCCGTTTCAACAACCCCGACGCGGTGATGGTGCTGTTGATGATGGCCGCCGCATATTGCACTGTGCGCGCGGTGCCACGCGCGAACGCGACATGGCTCGCGCTGGCCGGCGCCGCGCTCGGCCTCGCCTTCCTGGCCAAGATGCTCGAAGGCCTGATGGTGGCGCCGGCGATCGGTCTGGTGTATCTGGTTGCGGCCCCGACCCCGTGGCGCCGGCGACTGCTCCATCTGCTGGCGGCACTGCTGGCGCTTGTGGTATCCGCCGGCTGGTTCGTGGTGGTGACCCTGCTGTGGCCGGCCTCATCGCGCCCCTACATCGCGGGCTCGACGGACAACAGCTTCATGAACCTCGTTCTGGGCTACAACGGTTTTTCACGTGTCCTCGGGCGCAACCACTTTGACTTCGGGGGGCCCGGTCCACGGATCGGCTCGGCCATCTCGCAGATGGGCAACCACGGCCCCGGTTTCGGTTTCGGTTTCGGTTTCGGCAGTCAAACACCGGGCCTGGCGCGGTTGTTCTCCGGGGAGTTCGGCTTCGAGATCGGCTGGCTGCTGCCCGCTGCGCTGCTGGCGATCGTCCTCGTTTTGATCTCCCGGGGCCGCGCCGCGCGCACCGATCTCGTGCGGGCCGGCGTCATCCTGTTCGGCGGCTGGATCGTGGTCGACGGGCTGGTGCTGAGCTTCATGCACGGCATGGTCCACCCGTACTACTGCCTTTCGCTGTCGCCGGCCGTCGCGGGCATGTTCGCCATCGGCATCCACGAGATGTGGGTCAAGCGGACCACGCGGCTGGGCCGGAGCGGGCTCGCCGCGATGCTGTTGGTCACCGGCGTGTGGAGCTGGTGGCTGCTGAAGCGAGACCCCGAGTGGCTGCCGGCCTTGCGGTGGACGATCTTGGTGTTGACCGTGCTGCTGGTCTCGGCGTTGATGGCGCTGGTCAGGTCGCGCTTTCGGTATGGTGTCGCTGCGCTGATCGCGGCGATCCTGGTGGTGCTCGCCGGATCCGGCGCGTACGCGATCGCCACGATCGGGCAACCGCACAGCGGCGGCGGGCCGTCGGTTGGCCCCGCTGAGCTTGAGGGGGCGAACGGTCACGACGGCGGGCCGGGTGGCGCGCGGAACCGGGGCTTCGGCCAGATGGACGACAATCCGGCGCTCGACGCGATGCTTTCGCGGACGCACACCGACTGGTCGGCGGCGATCGCCCGGTCGTCGGCTGCCGCAGGCCTCGAGCTGCAGACGAACACAGCCGTGATGGCGATCGGCGGTTTCTCGGGTAATGACCCGGTGCCCACGCTCACCGATTTCCAGCAGTACGTGGCGACTCACCGGGTGACGTACTACATCGTGCCCGCGGACAACCACCCGGGCGGAATGGGAAACCGTGGGCACTCCGATATCACCGACTGGGTGACCGCGAACTTCACACCGGTCAAGGTCGGGCCAGACACCGTCTACGACCTGACGGTGCCGCCGAAGCACTGATGGGGGTGGCGTCGTTGGCGTCGTTGGGGGTGGCGAGCATCCAAACTGAATCCGTTGCGATCCTCGTCGGCGTGTCGTCGCAACAGGTTAAGTGTCGCGGGTCGGACGGGTCGGATGGGTCGGACCGGCCGGGAGTGTCTAGCCGGCAAGCACCGCGCGCAGCACGTCGATCAGGACCAGCGGCTGGTCGCTGTGCACCGAGTGCCCGGAGTCGGCCACCATCTGCACGCCGCGGAATCCCGGTGCCGTGCGGGCGAACTCGGCGGCATCCGCGTCGTTGACGAACGCCGAGTTCGCGCCGCGAACCAGCGTGGTCGGCGTGGTCAGCGCAGGCACGTCGTTCCACAGGCCGTCGAAGCCCTCGCCCTTGCGGATGGAATCGTAGCGCCACGTCCAGGTGCCGTCGTCAAGTCGCTTCGAGTTGTGGAAAACCCCGCGCCGCAGGGACTTCCGATCGCGATGTGGGGCGGCGGCCGCGGTCAGGTCGACCATCTCGGTGAAGCTGCTGAACGTCGTCGGGCCCTGCATCAACGCGACGGTGCCCTTTTGAGCGTCGGTCATCTCGGTGTGGCGTTGCGGCGCCGACGGGGTGACGTCGACGAGCACCAGCCTGTTGACGAGATCGGGGGCGCGGGTGGCCAGCCGCAGCGCCGTCAGGCCGCCGAGCGAATGCCCCACCACGAGTTCGGCATTCGGGGCCCATTCGCGCAGCACCGGCAGCAGCGTCTCGGCGTTGCGCACCGGCCCGTAGTCGCCGTCGTCGCGCCAGCCCGACCGGCCGTGCCCGGGCAGATCGACCGCGAGTGCGGGCTCACCGAGCCCGACGATCACGGTGTCCCAGGTGTGGGCGTTCTGGCCGCCGCCGTGCAGGAACACCACCCGGGGTGGGGAGGTGCCGAACTTCAGGGCGCTGATCGGCCCGGACGCGATGCGCTGCACCGCAGGCGGTGGCCCGTCGACGCCCGCCTGCTCGACGTTCTCGGGCAGCAGCGCGAACTCATCGAGGGTCAGCAGTTCGTCGCCGGATTCGTCCTCGGGGACCACGCTGACACTCAGCCTTCGACGAACGCTTCGCCTTCGATGAATGCTTCCAGCTTGGTGCGGGCGATGTCGTCGGGCATCTGCTCAGGCGGGCTCTTCATCAGGTAGGCCGAGGCCGGGATGATCGGACCGCCGAGGCCGCGATCCTTGGCGATCTTCGCCGCACGCACCGCGTCGATGATCACGCCCGCCGAGTTCGGCGAATCCCACACCTCGAGCTTGTACTCCAGGTTCAACGGCACGTCACCGAACGCACGGCCCTCGAGCCGGACGTAGGCCCACTTGCGATCGTCGAGCCAGCCGACGTGGTCGGAGGGGCCGATGTGGACGTCCCTGGTTTTGAACTCCCGCTGCAGGTTGCTCGTGACGGCCTGCGTCTTGGAGATCTTCTTCGACTCGAGACGCTCCCGCTCGAGCATGTTCAGGAAGTCCATGTTGCCGCCGACGTTCAGCTGCATCGTGCGGTCGAGCTGCACGCCACGGTCCTCGAACAGCTTGGCCATCACGCGGTGGGTGATCGTCGCGCCGACCTGACTCTTGATGTCGTCGCCGACAATGGGCACGCCCGCGTCGGTGAACTTCTTGGCCCACACGGGGTCCGACGCGATGAACACCGGCAGCGCGTTGACGAACGCGACACGGGCATCGAGCGCGCACTGTGCGTAGAACTTGTCGGCCTGTTCGGAACCGACGGGTAGGTAGGAGACCAGCACGTCGACCTTGGCGTCGCGCAACACCTTGACCACGTCGACCGCCTCGGCGTCGGACAGCTCGATGGTGTCGGCGTAGTACTTGCCGATGCCGTCGAGGGTCGGGCCGCGCTGCACCACGACGTCAGTGGGCGGCACGTCGGCGATCTTGATGGTGTTGTTCTCGGACGCGAAGATCGCCTCCGACAGGTCGAAGCCGACTTTCTTCGCGTCGACGTCAAACGCGGCGACGAACTTCACGTCGCGGACGTGATACGCGCCGAGGCGCACATGCATCAGGCCGGGAACCGTCGACGTCTCGTCGGCGTCCAGGTAGTACTGCACGCCCTGAACAAGGGAGGACGCGCAGTTGCCGACGCCGACGATTGCGACGCGCACCTCCGGCCCGGCGGTGTTGTTGCCACTCATGTGCGGTTCTCCTTACTCCTGCCATTTTCACGTTCTGACACGTTCGCGTTCTGACACGTTTGCGGTCTGAGTCGTCGCTCGGCTTAGATTTCCCCCGAGCCCTGTGCAACACGTTCCGCGGCGATCAACTCGTTGAGCCATTTCACTTCCCGCTCGCTGGACTCGAGGCCCAGCTGGTGCAGCTGGCGGGTGTAGCGGTCGAACGAGCTGCTGGCCCGCGCGACTGCATCACGCAGACCTTCCCGCCGTTCCTCCACCTGACGCCGGCGGCCCTCCAAGATCCGCATCCTGGCCTCGGCCGGAGTGCGGTTGAAGAACGCGAGGTGAACGCCGAAGCCGTCGTCGGTGTAGTTCTGTGGACCGGTGTCTGCGACGAGTTCGCCGAAGCGTTGCCTGCCGGTCTCGGTCAGCCGGTACACCCGGCGGGCGCGCCGCACGGAAGCGCCGGCAACCGCCGCGTTTTCGGCAATCACCCCGTCCGCCTGCATTCGGCGCAGCGCCGGATACAGCGAACCGTAGGAGAATGCCCGGAAGGCGCCCAGTAAACCCGTCAAGCGCTTCCGCAGTTCATAGCCGTGCATCGGTGACTCGAGAAGAAGTCCCAAGATGGCCAGCTCCAGCACCGAGTCACCTCCTTTGCCCTTGCTTGGTCGCTACGATGCGTCAACACCTCGGGCCATAGTATCGGTTCGATATATTCGATGCCAACTCAGGATTCACCTGCCGTTCACGCAGCACGAGTTCTCTGCGTCAGGGGTCACAGGTTCTCCGCGTCGGCGGTCAGAGGAGGGACGTACTCTGGTCACCGTGCGATTGCAGCGACAGGTGGTCGACTATGCGCTCCGGCGGCGGTCCCTGCTGGCCGAGGTCTATTCCGGACGCACCGGTGTGACGGAGGTCTGCGACGCCAACCCCTACCTATTGCGGGCTGCCAAATACCACGGCAAGCCAAGTTCGGTAATGTGCCCGATCTGTCGCAAAGAGCAACTCACCCTGGTGTCATGGGTATTCGGCGATCACCTTGGGGCGGTGTCGGGTTCGGCTCGCACCGCCGAGGAATTGGTGATGCTGGCAGCGCGATTCGACGAATTCTCGGTGCATGTGGTGGAGGTATGCCGAACCTGCAGCTGGAATCACTTGGTCAAGTCATACGTGCTCGGCGCGGTCCGTTCCCCGACGCGATCCCGTGGCACTCGGACGGCGCGCAACGGCGCGCGCACGGCCAGTGAATAGCGGGGAGCGTCCCGACCGGTCAGCCACCGAAAACCGACAGGGAGCGGGGGCAGACCGCGTCGCGGGGCCAACACACCGAACCGGGGGCCCCGGCCGCCGTCAAGCTCCGCCGGCCCGACCGGCGGGCCCGCCGCGGCCTCCCCCTCCGCCTCCGCCCGGGCCGCAGCCGATTCCGCCCGACGGTCGGCCGACCGCCGTCATTCCGGTCATCACCGAGGACACGGCGTCACTTCGCGACCCCATCGACGTGGTCAAGGCCGCACTGGACGGAACGCCCCCTCCGAAACCGCCACCGGGCGGACCGCCGGGCCGCGGACGCCCGCCGGGGCCACCGCCGGGCCCCAGGCCCGAGATCAACTGGAAGTGGGTCCGGCGTGCGCTGATCATCGGGATCGTCGCGATCGTGGTGTTGCCCATCGTCACCTTCGCGATGGCCTACCTCGTCGTCGATGTGCCGCAACCCGGTGACATCCGGACCAACCAGGTGTCGACCATCCTCGCCAGCGACGGCTCTACCGAGCTGGCGAAAATCGTTCCGCCCGAGGGCAACCGCGTCGACATCAACATCAACCAGGTACCCCAGCACGTGCGTGACGCCGTGATGGCGGCCGAGGACCGCGACTTCTACTCGAATCCCGGATTCTCGTTCAGCGGGTTCGCGCGCGCGGTGAAGAACAACGTGTTCGGCGGGGACACGCAGGGCGGTTCGACGATCACCCAACAGTACGTCAAGAACGCGTTGGTGGGCTCGCAGCGAGCGGGCATCGGCGGCATCGTGCGAAAAGCCAAGGAATTGGTCATCGCAACGAAGATGTCCAACGAGTGGTCGAAAGACCAAGTCCTGCAGGCCTACCTGAACATCATCTACTTCGGCCGTGGCGCCTACGGCATCGCGGCGGCGTCGAAGGCCTACTTCAACAAGCCCGTCGAGCAACTCACCGTCGCCGACGGCGCACTGCTGGCGGCGCTGATCCAACGACCGTCCACGCTGGATCCGGCCGTCGATCCACAGGGCAGCGCCGCGCGCTGGAACTGGGTGCTCGACGGCATGGTCACCATCGGCGCACTCTCGCGGACTGACCGTGCCGCCCAGGTGTTTCCGCAGACGGTCCCGCCCGACCAGTCCCGTGCGGAGAGCCAGACCACCGGCCCGAACGGTCTGATCGAGCGCGCGGTCACCCGGGAACTGCTCGACCTGTTCAACATCGACGAGCGGACCCTGAACACGCAGGGCCTGCAGATCACCACGACGATCGACCCCACGGCGCAGGAGGCCGCCGAGAAGGCGGTGAACAAATACCTCGAGGGTCAGGACCCCGACATGCGCGCCGCGGTGGTGTCGATCGATCCCAAGGACGGCGGGGTCAAGGCCTACTATGGCGGTTCGGACGCGCAGGGTTTCGACTTCGCGCAGGCCGGCCTGCAGACGGGCTCGTCGTTCAAGGTGTTCGCGCTGGTCGCGGCGCTGGAGCAGGGCATCGGGCTGGGCTACCAGGTGGACAGCTCACCGTTGAAAATCAACGGGATCACGATCAGCAACGTGGAAGGCGAAAGCTGCGGCACGTGCACCATCGCCGAGGCGCTGAAGCGGTCGCTGAACACCAGCTACTACCGACTGATGCTGAAGCTCAAGAACGGAGCTTCGGACGTGGCCGCGGCCGCGCACCAGGCCGGCATCGCCGAAAGCTTCCCCGGCGTCCAGCACACGCTGTCCGAGGACGGCAAGGGCGGTCCGCCCAACAATGGCATCGTGTTGGGGCAGTATCAAACCCGGCCCATCGACATGGCATCGGCGTACGCCACGCTTGCGGCGTCGGGCGTCTATCGCGCGCCCCACTTCGTGCAGAAGGTCGTCAACTCCGAGGGACAGGTGCTGTTCGATGCGTCGACGCAGGACAGCGGCGACAACCAGCGCATCGACAAAGGGGTGGCCGACAACGTGATTTCCGCGATGCAGCCGATCGCGGCGTATTCAAACGGCCACAACCTCGCCGGCGGGCGGCCGTCGGCCGCCAAGACGGGAACGACACAGCTCGGCGACACCGGCGCCAACAAGGATGCGTGGATGGTGGGCGTCACGCCGTCGCTGGCGACCGCTGTCTGGGTGGGCAGCACCCAGGGCAACAAGCCCCTGGTCAACAAGTGGGGTTCACCGGTGTGGGGGTCGACGCTGCCGTCTGACATCTGGAAGTCGACGATGGATGGCGCGCTGCAGGGCACGCCCAACGAGTCGTTCCCGAAGCCGACGGCGATCGGCGGATACGCAGGCGTGCCCGCCGCCCCGCCGCCACCTTCCGCCCCGCCGCCACCTTCCGCCCCGCCGACCGACGCGCCGACAGGGCCACCCGGGGGAACGGTGATTCAGCCGAGTATCGAGGTGGCGCCCGGCATCACGATTCCGATCGGGCCGCCCACGACGGTTCCGGCGTCGCCGGCGCCCAGTGCTGAACCCGGTCCGCAGGGCCCGCCGCAGGGACTTCCGCCGCCGTGACGGACGATGAGATCACGGAGCATGACACCGCTGCGGTAACATCGCCGCAGCTGCTTGCTGCTGACCGACGCAGCCTCGACGACCGCGATCTCCCCAGTCGTACAGATGTTCTCGGCGCTGCGCTGTCCGAAACGATCGGCGGGCCGGTGGGTCGGCATGCGCTGATCGGGCGCCAGAGATTCCTGACGCCGCTGCGGGTGATGTTCCTGATGGGACTGGTGTTCCTCGCGCTGGGGTGGTCAACGAAAGCCGCTTGCCTGCAGAGCACTTCGACGGGTACCGCCGACCAGCGGGTGGCCGTGTGGCAGAACGACCGGGCCTACTACGAGCTGTGCTATTCCGACACCGTTCCGCTGTACACGGCGGAGCTGTTGAACCTGGGGAAGTTCCCGTACAAGTCGAGCTGGCTGGAGACCGACTCCACCGGCAAGCCGCGTCCCCAGTACGACGGCCGTCCGGCGGTGCGGTATATGGAGTATCCGGTGCTCACTGGCTTGTACCAGTACGCGTCGATGGCGTTGGCGAAGACATACACCGCGCTCACCAAGGTGGTCGGGATACCGATCGTCGCCGAGGTGGTGATGTTCTTCAACGTGGCCGCTTTCGGGTTGGCGCTGGCGTGGCTGGCGACGGTCTGGGCCACCGCGGTCCTTGCGGGCCGGCGCATCTGGGATGCGGCGCTGGTGGCGGCATCACCGCTGCTGATCTTTCAGATCTTCACGAACTTCGACGCGCTGGCAACGGCATTCGCGATCGGTTCGATGCTGGCGTGGGCGCGGCGCAGGCCCGTGCTGGCGGGCGTGCTGCTGGGACTGGGTATCGCGGCGAAGCTGTACCCGGCCCTGCTGCTGCTGCCGTTGGTGTTGGTGGGTGTCCGCGCGGGGCGGTTGCGTGCAGTGGGGCACACGGCCGCGGTGACCGTGGTCACGTGGGTGCTGGTGAATCTGCCCGTGCTGGTGCTGTTTCCGCGAGGATGGTCGGAGTTCTTCCGCCTCAACGCCCGTCGCGGTGACGACATGGACTCGCTGTACAACGTGGTGAAATCGTTCACGGGATGGTCGGGCCTGGATCCGAGCCTCGGATTCTGGCAACCGCCGGTCGTTCTCAACAGCCTGGTCGCCGTGCTGTTTCTGGCCTGCCTCGGCGCGATCACTTACATCGCGCTGACCGCACCGCGGCGCCCGCGGGTCGCGCAGCTGGCGTTTCTGGTGATCGCGGCTTTCCTTCTGACGAACAAGGTGTGGAGTCCGCAGTTCTCGCTGTGGCTGGTACCGCTGGCGGTGCTGGCGTTGCCGCATCGGCGAATTCTGTTGACGTGGATGACGATCGACGCACTGGTATGGATACCGCGGATGTACTACCTGTACAGCGACCCTAACCACGGGCTGCCTGAGCAACCGTTCACCGCCATGGTGCTGCTGCGCGACCTGGCGGTGATGGCGTTGTGCGCCATGGTGGTGTGGCAGATCTACCGGCCGGAGCGTGATCTCGTCCGGTTCGGCGGGATCGACGATCCGTCGGGTGGGATCTTCGACAACGCGCCCGACGCGCCGCCGGCCTGGTTACCGCCGTGGTTACGGCCGCGCCTAGCCGTGGAACGCCAGCCGGAGGTGCCGGAGGAGATGGTCGATGACGATGGCGACCGCGCTGTTCCCGAGCACGTCCCATGACGCCTTGACGCCCTGACGCCTGGACGCCTGGACGCCTTGCCGCCGCAACCGAGCGATTTCGCAGCTCACCACGTCTTCCGCTACTCTGGTGCGGTTGCCGACGCAGGCGACCCTCCTGCCACGGATCGACCGTGGCCGTAGATGACCATAGGAGGTGATGAGGTCTTATGCGTCCATACGAAATCATGGTCATCCTCGACCCCACCCTTGACGAACGCACGGTGGAACCCTCGCTGGAGGCGTTCCTCAACGTCGTCCGCAACGGCGGTGGCAAGGTCGACAAGGTCGACATCTGGGGCCGCCGCCGGCTGGCGTACGAGATCGCCAAGCACTCCGAGGGCATCTACGCGGTGGTCGACGTCACGGCGAAGCCGGAGACGGTGTCCGAGCTCGATCGTCAGCTCAGCCTGAACGAGTCGGTGCTGCGGACGAAGGTGCTGCGCACCGACAAGCACTGACATGCTCTTCGCCGAAGCGTCGGTGCTGGTGCGTAGGCTCGCCCACGACAAGCACTGCGCCTATTCCAGGAGGACCTCGTGGCTGGTGACACCACCATCACCGTCGTCGGAAACCTGACTGCCGACCCCGAACTGCGGTTCACGCCGTCGGGCGCTGCGGTCGCGAACTTCACGGTCGCGTCCACGCCGCGCATCTACGACCGCCAGAGCGGGGAGTGGAAGGACGGTGAGGCGCTGTTCCTGCGGTGCAACATCTGGCGAGAAGCTGCCGAGAACGTCACGGAAAGCCTGACGCGCGGCTCCCGGGTCATCGTCACCGGACGGCTCAAGCAGCGGTCATTCGAAACCCGGGAGGGCGAGAAGCGCACGGTGGTCGAGGTTGAGGTTGACGAGATCGGCCCGTCACTGCGCTATGCCACGGCCAAGGTGAACAAGGCCAGCCGCGGCAGCAGCAGCAGCGGCGGATTCGGCAGCGGGCCACGGCCCGCCGGCGATAAGCCCGCCGACGACCCATGGGGCAGCGCACCCCCGGCCGGCTCCAGCGGGGGCAGTGATGAAGAGCCGCCCTTCTAAGAACGCGGCTAAAGACAAATCCGTACAGCAATTGAGAAAGAGAAAGACCCATGGCGAAGTCCAATAAGCGGCGTCCGGCGCGTGCGCCGGAAAAGCCGATCAAGACACGCAAGTGCGTGTTCTGCTCCAAGAAGGGCCAAGCGATCGACTACAAGGACACCGCGCTGCTGCGGACCTACATCAGCGAGCGCGGCAAGATCCGTGCCCGCCGGGTGACGGGCAACTGCGTGCAGCATCAGCGCGATATCGCGATCGCCGTGAAGAACGCGCGCGAGGTCGCTTTGCTGCCGTTCACGTCCTCGGCCCGCTGAGAAATCGACCGAACAGGAACGACGATGAAGCTGATTCTCACCGCCGATGTCGATCACCTCGGTTCGCCCGGCGACCTGGTGGAGGTCAAGGATGGCTACGGCCGCAATTACCTGCTGCCCCGCGGGCTGGCGATACCCGCCACCCAGGGGGCAGAGCGGCAGGCAGGCGAGATCCGTCGCGCCCGCGAGGCCAAGACCGTGCGCGACCGCGACCATGCCGCCGAGCTGAAGGCCGCGATAGAAGGCCTCGGCACGGTGTCGTTAGCTGCTCGCACCGCCGGCGATTCCGGGAAGTTGTTCGGCTCGATCAATGCGGCAGACGTCGTGTCGGCGATCAAGAAGGCGGGCGGCCCCAACGTCGATAAGCGCACCGTGCAGATGCCCCGTGCGCACATCAAATCCATCGGCAGCCACCCGCTCGTGGTGCGGCTGCATCCCGAGGTTCAGGCCACCATTTCCCTCGAGGTTGTCGCAGAGTCCTAGCCCGGCCGAGCGCTATTGACGGGGGCGAGGGGAGAACGTTCGGGTTGGGCCCACCGTCTGCGTGACAGTGCTGGTGACGGTCGACGGCGCCGCCGTGGTGGTCGGCGTGTCGGTGTCGGTGCTACTCGGAGCGGGGGTTCCGGTGTCGGTGGCCCCCGATGGCGGCGCCTCCGTCTCGGTGACGGTCTGCGGGCCGTTGTGCGTGCGACGGGGGGGTTCAGCGGATGTGCCGGGCGCCGCCGAGCTGATGACCGGTGTGGTCACGGGTGCCGTGCTCGGCGTGGTGGTGGGTGACGAACTTGCCGTCAGCTTCACCACCGCGTAGACGATCGCAGCAAAGACGATGACGGCGACGCCCCCTGCAACGAGCAGAGCCGGGGCGCTGCGGTACCAGGGTTTGCGTGGTGGCTCGGGTGGTGGCGGGGGCTCGCCTTGCCGGGCGTACCTCGCGGCCTGGGTCGGCTCGGAGTAGAAGTCGGAGTCCTCGTAAGACGGTGGCACCGCGGCACCGTAACAACGCTGTCTGGCAATTCGGTGTGTGCCACCCTAAAACTCGCTGAAAGAGGCGAGCCGGCCTGTCTACTTTGGGTCGCCGTGCGGATCGGATTCCGGCGCAGTGGATTTCACGCGGACAGCAATCGTCCCGGCTATCGAGGTGGCGGCGATGGTCAACAGCGCGCCGAGCATCAGGGCGGCGGGCTCACCTTGTCGCAACAGATGTGTCTGCGTTCCGATCGTCGCCGCGGCGACCGGGACACCGAGCTGGGCGGTCGACAGGATCGCCAGCGCAAGCGGTTGCTTGAGCAGCGATCCCGCCGCGTGCGCCACGATTGCGCCGGCGCCGAGCGCGACGCCAAGCAGGATCAGCCACGGGCGTGCGCCGAGGTCGCGCACCTGCAGCGAAGCGCCTAGCCAAACGAAGAACAGCGGGCCGAAGAAACCCTCGGTGATCCCGAACAGTTGCCGGGCCAGCCGGCGCGGTTCCCCGATCGCCGCGAGCGCCAGTCCCAGCGCAAACCCGGCCAGCATGATCGACACGTGGGTGGCCACTGCCAGGGCGGAAAGCCCGAACAGGATCGCCAGGCTGATCCGCAGTTCCATTGCCCACTTCCGCTTCTCGGAGATGTCGTGCACGCGCTTGCGCCACCCCGCCCGGTTGCCGTACCAGAGAACGACGAAAATTACGCCGGCGCAGGCGGCGACCGCCACCGCCCCCAATGCGGCCCGTGGCGCGCGGCTGGGGTCGATGGCCAGCGGCAGCAACACGATGCACGCGGTGTCGGCGATCGCGATCTGGGCGGTCACCGACAACACCTGGGGACCCTTCTTCAATCCAAGCCCGTTGATCACGGGCAATGCGAGTGCGGCCGACGACGACGCCATCAACACCGCGTACAGCGCGGCGTGTCCGGTCGCAAAGATCGCCGCGATGCCTGCACCGAGTCCGGCAGCTACCGCGCCGACCAACACTGCGCGGACAAGCGCCGATGGGATCGCCGAGCGCAACGCACTGTCGCGCACCGGGACATGGGTGCCCACGACGAACATCACCAGGGCGAAGCCCACGTTGGCCAACAGCACCAGGGTGGGATTTGTATCGTCGATAATGCCGAATCCGGTTCGGCCCAGCGCGATTCCGAGCAGCAACTCGGCGACGACGACGGGTATCCGCAGATGAGGGACCGACGCCAGGAGCGGGCCCACGAGTCCGACGACGACAAGGAGCGCAAGGGTGTCGAAACCGAAGCTCGGCATCTCACGAGGCCGTTATTGCCACGACACCAGTCGGCACGGGATGTCGGTGTTCTCGTCGGTCACATAGCTCGCGCAGACCCGGTGGTAGCCATCAGCGATCTCCAGCGGCATCGAATCGATCGCGGCGCCGCGGACCAGCAGGATCGGCGAGAGTTTCTTGCCGTCGCCGATCTTGGCCAGATCGGCCTTCACGTGCACGTTGCTCTCCGGCAGAAGCGCCAACCGCGCGGCTCTCAGGATGTCTTTCGCCTTGCGGTACACAGTTTTTGCGTCGCGCAACGCAGCGATTGTGTTGTCCACCCGGTCGGGCTCCGCTACCATCGTCAGGTAGTCGGCGGCGGCGGCGTAATCGTGCACCTCGGGGTCATCAAGCCAGTTGACGGCCATTGCGACACCCTATGACGAGGCGGTGCAGCAGAACCTGGGAACGGCCTGCGAGTTCTACCGCACGCCCCGGACGGCGGGGCTGTTCCCGGAAGACGCGTTAATCAACGCGCGCAAATCACCGGCCGTCATCATTGGCCCGCTGCTGGCGGCGTCGCCGCTGGCCGATGGACCCGTCGGCGCCGAGTCGGCGCTGGTTGCCGCGCGAGCTGGCGAACTGTTCACCGCATTTACCGCACAGCGAATCTAACCTGGCGTTAACCTGAGCCATAACTGGGCGCAATACAACACGCCCGAGACGGCAACCCGGAGAGACACGCCGAAGCGATTCCAATCCACAGTGCCCACAGTGCCCGGAGTCGGGTTTAGCAGGCCATATGTGGATAAGTTTCTTGGTTATCCACAGCTTCTCCACAACCGGTCAACACACCTGAACGCGTCTATCCACACGCCATCCACAAGTTCATTAACAGCCGCCCTATGCAGCGTCGCCAGCAACGTCTACCGTCGAGCCGTTCAGGGGTGCCCTCGGCGCGTCGAGACGGCGAATTGTCGGCGTCGTGACCTATCGTCGAGACAGCTGAGGCGAACGTACGTTCGGAGGGAGGTGGGGCCCCGGTATGGCGGTCGTTGATGATCTCGGACATTCGGGCATGGGCGCCCCGCCGACGAACGAGGAGTTCGGTCGGCAGCCACCTCAAGATGTCGTCGCCGAACAGTCGGTGCTGGGCGGAATGCTGCTGAGCAAGGACGCGATCGCCGACGTGGTCGAGCGGCTGCGGCCGGGCGATTTCTACCGGCCCGCGCACCAGAACATCTACGACGTCGTCGTGGACCTGGCGACTCGCGGTGAGCCGGCCGATACGGTGATGGTGGCCGCGGAGCTGGACCGACGCGGGCTGCTGCGGCGCATCGGAGGGGCGCCGTATCTGCACACGCTGATCTCGACCGTGCCGACGGCAGCCAACGCGGGGTACTACGCGGGCGTTGTCGCGGAGAAGGCGTTGTTGCGGCGCCTGGTGGAGGCCGGTACGCGGGTGGTGCAGTACGGCTACGCGGGTGCCGAGGGCTCCGATGTGGCCGAGGTCGTCGATCGCGCGCAGGCGGAGATCTACGACGTCACCGATCGGCGAATGTCGGAAGACTTTGTGCCGCTGGAACAACTGCTGCAACCCACCATGGACGAGATCGACGCGATCGCGTCCAGCGGGGGCCGGGCAAGCGGCGTGCCGACCGGCTTCGTCGAACTGGACGACGTCACCAACGGGTTGCACCCGGGCCAGATGATCATCGTCGCGGCCAGGCCGGGCGTGGGGAAGGCGCTGGCGCTCGATACGCCGCTGCCGACGCCGACGGGCTGGACCACGATGGGCGACGTTGCCGTGGGCGACGAACTGCTCGGCGCTGATGGGTGGCCGACCCGAGTAGTGGCCGCTACCGAAGTGATGCTCGGGCGACCGTGCTACGAGGTCGAGTTCTCCGACGGCACAACGATTGTTGCGGATGCGCAGCATCTGTGGTCGACAACACGCGGGGTAGTTCAAACTGGTTCACTGCGGCCGCATGAGGACATCATTGGTCCAATTGCGTCACCCTCGACTTGGAAGGTCGGAACCGTCTGCGCGATCGCCAGCAGACCCGTTCGCTGCCTGCAGGTCGACGCCGCGGACCACCTGTACCTGGCCGGGCCGGGCAAGATCCCCACGCACAACTCGACTTTGGCGCTGGACTTCCTGCGCTCCTGCTCGATCAAGCACCAGATGGCCAGCGTCATCTTCTCGCTGGAGATGAGCAAGTCCGAGATCGTCATGCGGCTGCTGTCGGCGGAGGCGAAGATCAAACTCGCCGACATGCGGTCCGGCCGGATGAGCGACGAAGACTGGCGGCGCCTGGCGCGACGGATGAGTGAAATCAGCGAGGCGCCAATGTATATCGACGACTCGCCGAACCTGACGATGATGGAGATCCGCGCGAAGGCGCGGCGGCTGCGACAGAAATCGGAGCTGAAGCTGATTGTCGTCGACTACCTGCAGCTGATGACGTCGGGCAAGAAGTTCGAGTCCAGGCAGCAAGAGGTGTCGGAGTTTTCACGAAGCCTGAAGCTGTTGGCCAAGGAGCTCGAGGTGCCAGTGGTGGCGCTGAGCCAGCTTAACCGCAGCCCCGAGCAGCGCACCGACAAGAAGCCGATGCTGGCCGACCTTCGCGAATCGGGTGCGATCGAGCAGGACTCGGACATCGTGATCCTTCTGCACCGGCCGGATCTGTTCGATCAAGAGAACGAGGAACGGCTGGGCGAGGCCGATTTGATCATTGCCAAGCATCGGAACGGTCAGACGAGGACGGTCACGGTCGCGCACCAACTGCACTACGCGCGCTTCACCAACATGGCGAGGTAGATCACGGCTGTGTAGGTTCGTAAGTCCTGAAGCGATCGCAGCCCGGTGTCCGCTGTGGCGTCTGATCGACGGCGATCAGAAGCCGTCGTCGTTACCGATCGCCGGCCGCCGGTAGTCGATGTTGAAGTCATGCACCCAGGTGGTGCCGCCGTCGAAGGACTTCTTCCAGCAGCCGGTGATCGTGCGGTGATCGGCACTCATCTTGGCATGAAAGCGTTGTGAGAACTCCGGCGTATACCGCCACCTCTGCCACGTGTTATCGGTCAAGCTCATGTCATAGACGCGGGAGACACCGCGCTGGTCTGCGTACAGCACCCGAAATTCCTGCTGCGAGTCGTCTCGGCCGATGATCCACGTGGCCGCGCTGCCCTGACGCATCACCAGCGCTGCCCCGCCTTCGATCCATTCGACGGTGACGACATCCGCCACCTTGATCCACGGGTCCGGTAGGAACTCGGCTCCGTACAGTTCCATGTGCCAGCTGCCTACCAGGACGGCCACGGGCGTCAAAGCGGGGTTTTGGGTCGAACCGGTACCGCCGGTGGACTTGCTCATCGCGCGCTCCCCTGACGTCGTATCGTTTGCGCCATAGCTGAGTAGACGACTCTGCCAGGCCGAATTCATCGGCTTGGGCGCATCTAGCCCACTTTTGCTCATCGCCCCATAGGCACACCGTCCAACAGTCTCCTGATCGCGCGACCGTGCCGTTGACGGCCTGCAATCCTGCTGGCGGGCCGACCTTTTGTTGTCGATACCGCGAGTGTCGGTCCGAGCGCTTCACCGACCCGATCGTGATCAGGATTGGCACGAGGTGGGATGGGGTATTTCACTCCCACGACATCTTTGCAAGCAGCCCAACACAGAGAACTGGGACGAAATCAATGACCGATTATCGCATTCCCCATCGTTTACCCGTGGTCGCAGGAATAGCTGTCGCCATCGCCTTAAGCGCGCTGACCGGGGCCTGTAGCTCAAGCGGCAAGGGCACGAATTCCACGGCCACAACCACCGTCACGACTACGACGCCGACAAGTGCCAGCGCCACAGCGACTGTGCCACCCCCTGCGGGTCCGAGTGGGCCGGGTGCTACCGCCGGACCCGGCGGCGCTTCGGCGAGTGTGCCGGGTGCGGGTGCTACCGCCGGACCCGGTAACGCTGGGGCGTGCGCGGGTGGGGTGTGTGTTGGCACCGGGGGTAGATAGGCGAAGCAGAGGGCGAACTGGAGAAGTTGCGAACCGGATGGTTCATGCGGATGGTTCCCTAGCTCAGTTTTCGGTTTTCGCCCACAGGACCGCGGTGCCGCCGAACGCCCGTCAGGGATACTCTGACCGGTCGTGACGCGATCCGTTTCACGACGCGACGTCCTCAAATATGCGCTGTCCGCCTCTCCCTTCCTAGCGGGCCTGGGCACCGTGGTCGCGACGGTGGATGCGCAGAGGGCGTCGGCCGCCGACATGAGGCTGATCGATTTTGCCGAGCGGTTGGTCCAGCCAGAGCAGATCAAATCGGCGGGCTATGACGGGGCGCTGGTCTATGTGTCCGAGTTACGGCCAGGCGCCACCTTCGATTTCAAGCCAGTCACCCGCGAGTATGCGGACGCGTTACGCGCGGCGGGTCTGCATGTCGTCAGCTGCTACCAGTTCGGCAAACCCGGCTGGCCTACGCCGTCGGACTTCACCCGCGGGTATGACGGCGGCGTGGCAGACGCTCAGACAGCTCTGCGGCTGCACGCCGCGGCCGGAGGTCCGGACTCGGCACCGATTTTCTTCAGTGTCGATGAGGATATCGACTCTGACACATGGAAAAGTATTGCGGCCCAGTGGTTTCACGGAATCAACTCGGTGTTGGGCGCGGACCGTACCGGCATCTATGGTCACAGCCGGTCGTGTGCATGGGCGATCGGAGACGCCGTGATCGGGCGCTCGACCACTCCGGGCTATCGGTGGGCGTGGCAGACGAAGGCGTGGTCGCATGGTGAGCGTGAGCCAGCGGCCGTGCTTTATCAGGCTGAGGTTGTCACCGCGTCCGACCCCGGTGCCCTCATCGACGGTGTCCACGTCGATGTGGACGAGGTACTCGCGGCCGATTTCGGTCAATGGGACCTTGGTCGATGATCTTCGGGCCGCTTCTTCCGGGCGGTGGGTGTCGAGGCACCCGGTGGGCGTAGAACACTGACTGTGAGGCCCTGATCGCCGGCACAACAGGTCGATCCGAGGAGATACCGCGATGAAAGCGCGGCGCAAAGAACCGGGCGTTCCTACGCCGGCGCCCGTTGCGCTGTCGACATCGTCCGGACCGACCGTCGCCGCCCGCATGAACCGCCTTCCGATCACCGCCTTGCACCGCCGCGCCACGATTGCGATCGGCCTAGGTCTGTTCTTCGACATCTACGAGGTCTTCCTGGCCGGGGTGCTCGCCAGCGTTCTGGGTCATCAATTTCATTTGAACGGCACCGAGATGTCGCTGCTGCTGGCCTCCGCCTTCCTCGGTATGTTCCTCGGGGCCATCACGCTCGGACGGCTGGCCGATCGCCTAGGCCGGCGTCCCGCCTTCTTGCTCGCGCTGAGTATCTACTCGGTGTTCTCGCTCGTGGGCGCCTTCAGTGTCGGTCCGGTCATGCTTGTGGTGTCGCGGTTTTTTGCCGGTTTGGGCATCGGGGCCGAGCCGCCGATCTCAGACACTTACTTGGGAGACTTGCTGCCGCCCAATCAGCGTGGCAGGTATACGGCGTGGGCTTACACGCTGTCGTTCGCGGGAGTGCCGCTTGCCGGTTTCCTCGGTCACTGGCTGGTGCCGCTTGCGCCGCTGGGATTCGATGGCTGGCGATGGATGTTCGTCATAGGCGCCCTGGGCGCGGTTATCGTCCTCGCATTACGGAGCGGGCTGCCCGAGTCACCGCGCTGGCTGGAGTCGGTCGGCCGCACGAGCGACGCCGAGGTTGTGGTTGCGCGTTTCGAGGAGCAGGCCCGCGCGGCCGGCGAGCCGTTGCCCGAGCCGGCTCTGGAGGCGCCCGCCCCGACACCGCGTGGCAACGTGCGCGAACTGTTCGTCCCGCCGTACCGTCGCCGGACCCTGATGATGGCGGTTTTCCACTTATTCCAGACGTGGGGCTACTACGGATTTGGCACCCTGGCGCCGATAATCCTGGTGGCAAAGGGATATTCGATCGTCGACTCGCTGCTGTTCAGCTCTATGACATTTCTGGGCTACCCGCTCGGGTCGGCATTATCGGTGCCCCTGGTCGAGCGCATCGAGCGCAAGTACCTGGTGATCGGCGCGGCGCTGGGAATGGCGGTGTTCGGGCTGGCCTTCGGGTCGGCGACGGCCACCCCAATGATCGTGGCCTGCGGCTTTATCTACACGATCATCAGCAACGTGTTCTCGAACGCTTACCACATCTATCAGGCTGAGGTGTTCCCGACGCGGCTGCGCGCCACCGCGACCAGCAGTACGTATTCGCTCTCGCGGCTGTCCAGTGGGCTGATGCCCTTCATATTGCTGCCCCTGCTGCACAGCAGTGGTGCGGGCGCATTGTTCACGGTCGTTGCGGCGGCGCTTGTGGTGGTCGCGCTCGACATTGCATTGTTCGGTCCGCGCACCACCGGTCGTGCACTCGAGAGCGTGAACGAGATACCGGGCACAGCGACGAACCGAAAGTCCCTCTGACACCCCTCGTTACGCGTGCCGAATCGAGCGGCAATGCTAGATGCACTGTGCTGGTGGGTTTTTAATCTCCCGTAACGGAACCTTTGAACGGGTTGGTCCGCGTCACCCGCGCGGGTGCTAGTCCATGCCGCGGCGGCCGGGGGTCCAGAACGGTTTGGTGCGCACGGCGCGCCTTGGCCAGCCGCGTTCGGTGATCAGATGTGCCCGGGCTGCTTGGATGGTGCGGGCTTCACCGGCGAGGTAGGCGACACCGGGATGATCGGGCAGCTGTAGGGCGCGGAGCGCCTCGACGAGAACATGCGAGTCGGCAGCGGGCGCGCCGGCGCGTTCCACGGGGGTGAGCGGCCGGGTGAGGGGCAGGTGATCGGCGGTGGTGGCGCCCTCGACCACGCCGTGGACCTCGGCGGAGGCGGGCAGGGACCGCAGCATCGCGGCGAACGCGACCGACGCCGTCTCCTCGCCGGCGAACACGTGATAGGGCGCGTCATGGCGAACGACGAAGTTGCCCTGCGGCCTGGTCAGGTGGGCTTGGCCGCCGATCGCAGCGGCCGAAGCCCAGTCTTTGGCCGGTGACACGGTGGTGGGGTCGCCGTCGTGGTGGAGCATCGCGATGTCAAGTGTCCCGGCGTCGGGGTCGGCGTCGTAGATGGAGAAGGTGCGCAGGACGTCGTTGGGGCGTAGGCGCAATAGCGACGCTCCGAGGCCGGCGACCTGTAGGCGGATGTGCTGACCGGGCGTCCACGTCAGCCCCCGCAGCGGTGGCCCGGCGAAGCGGATGCGGCGCAGCCGCGCTGCGAGCTGTTCGAGCTCTGTGATAGTTGCCGAGAGGAAGATGCTCTCGCGCAGCGTGTTGAGCAGGCGCGGTGTGTCGGCGAGCGGGGCCATGAAATCTCCGGGAGCTTGGGCGGCAGTGAGACGAACGTACCATATTAGGTGTGCCTTACCTAATGCAGTGAGTGGCGGTTGATCCAATTGCCGTCGACACCGAACGAACTGGCAACTCTTTAGGCGACCTCACAGTTAGCTGTACTCGGAAGCCCAGAATGCGGGGGAACACTGAAAACAGGCCGAATAGCGAAGAACCGCCTTCGTGCTAATGAAAATTTAACAATGGGGGATTGACGCGCCGCTGCGGGAGCAGCGTTTGCTGACGCAGTGATTTCGGCTGTCCACGGGGCCGTTGCCGGGGTTGCCGACGAGCACGTAGCGGAGCGCGCCGGCGGGAAAACGGCGCGCGACTGCCATCCCGATGAGGAGAGGAGTCGGGCCTGATGAGTCGCAAAGTTTGGCTGTGTCGTTGTCGCGGGGGAATGGTCGTGCTGGCTTCCGGCGCGCTGATTTCGTTGTCCACGCTCACCGGGGGCATCGCGCCGGCGCTCGCGGGGCCCGGCGCCCCGCCGATAATTCCAGCGCCCCCGCCGCCTCCGCCGCCTCCGCCGGCTCCAGCGCCCCGGCCGGCTCCGGCTCCGCGGCCGGCACCAGAGCCGGCGCCGGTTCCCCGGATGGAGCCCCAGGCTCCGGTTCACGATGATGCGCCGGCTCCAGTTCAGGCGGCACCGCGGGCTCCCGTTCACGATGCAGCACCGGCCGCGCCGAATTCACAAGCCGCCCCGCCGGTGACAAGAAACGAGCCCGACACGCCACACGACGCCGATGCGCCGCCGAACCAGCAGGCGCAGACCGGGCCGACCGCGCCGGCACCCGATGCCCGGCCCGCGCCGGTGAACCCCGGGCCGCCCGCCCAGCACGGCTTCGATGGGTCCGTTCCTGGACCCTCGGGGCAGCAGGCGAACCAGCCCGCGCCGGACCAGCCGGGGCCGAACCAGCCGGTGCCTAACGTTGTCCGACCGTCTCCTGGTCAACAATCCGGGCCACGACCGGGGTCGGCACCCCAGAACGGGACGGGCCCCAACGCGGTCCCGCGGGGGGCGTCGCCGGGTGGCCAGGTGGCAACCGTTCATCAGGCGACCACCATGCAGGCGCCGCAGCAGGACGTCGCGACCGCCGAGGCGTCGGTTCCCGTCGAACACAAGGCGGATCCCGCACCAGCGCAAGACGTCGCCAATCTGCGTGACAAAGTCCGGTTGCCGACCACCGGTGCCAACGGGGTCAACCGCGACGGTCAGGATTGGCGTGCGCCCGGCGCCGATCGCCCTGGTTCCGATCAACACCGGTGGGATCACCAGGTGCGGCAATGGGACCGCAACTGGGTGCGCTACGACGATGATTACCGGCCGATCATCTGCAACCCGTATCAGAACCAGCTGCAGATCGTCTACGACTACGACGGAGCGCCGGAGATCGTGGTGATACCGCCGCTGGGCAGTGCGGTGTTGGATGCCGCGGATTACGGCGCCTACAACTTCACGGCGCTGGTGCTGGATGCGGCGGGGGACGCCATCGACGCCGCGGTGGGAAGCTTCTTCGGTGGCGGCTATGACCCGGGGTACGGTCTGTTGGCGCCGGCGCCGCCGCCGGTGGACACCTATGACGACGTGCCGGTCGCCGTCGATTATCCCGACGCGACCTATGACCCGTTCTTGGTGAACCAGCTCGTCGACGCCGGCCCCGATCCGCAATACGGTGAGGACAAGGCGCTGCTCGACGGTGTCACACCGGTGTGGGGTGATTGGACCCAAACACCGGACGGGCAACGCCAATTCAACGTGCATAAAACCCAGCAGTTCCCCGGTTTGGATGCTCCGGCGCCCGGACCGCTGCCGGGCAACTACCAGCTGCACCTGGCCAGCAAGGAGTCGCCGGGCATGCCCGCCCGGGACATCTACATCGTCGGGGCGTCGGCTGCGGCGGCGACGCTGGGATTGTGCGGGGCGGTGGCGTTGGCCATTTCGCGGCGACGGCGTCGGTGGACCTGGTACTACCCGGCAACACGATGAGTGCCGGATCGCCGTCAACCAAGAGTGCCTTAGGGCCGCACCTCGACAGGCAGGGCGGCACGGCCGCCGCCAAAGGAACTACTGGCACGGTCGATCTCGCCGAAGAAAACCATCACGTCGTTGGGGTCCGTTCCTGCCGCCCGCAGGCGAGTCACGATCGCGGAAAGAAGCGAGCGCTTCCTGTCTTCCGGAGTTCCTGCCGAAAGCTGGACCTCGATCATCAGGACATCCTTGCTGCGTGGCTTCTGCAGATCGGGATAGAGAGGGCTGATGCGAAGGTCAGCTTCCGCCAAAGAGATGAATCGCTGGAAGTGATCGTCCTCGGGGTAACCAGCGCCGACGCTGGCTTCGTGGATAGCGGCGGATATCGCGTCCTTCTCAGCCACTGTTCTGCCGGAACGCATTGTGACGGTGAAAAGTGGCATGCGACCTCCGTGTTGATGTCATCGTAGTCGCGCCGCGGTCGGTCGCGCCGACAGTGAAATGAGCGACGCGACACGCCGATATGGCGTCGGTGAGTTCACACTCGGCGAATGTCGGTGGGGTCGGCCGCGCGTTATTGCCCGGCGTCGATCTCGTACTGCTCGGTTTGTTGCTCGTCCTCAGCGGCCTGCTGCTGGGCTTCATCGTTCTGTTCCTCGGCCATTTGCTCGGAGTCCAGCTCGGATTGCTCCTCGTTCTGTTCGTCCACCTGCAGCTGCTGCTGCTGTTGGTAATCCTGATCCTGCTGCAGCTGCGCCTCGTCCTGCTGCTCCTCCGCCTGAGAGGAGTCGAAGGCGTCATCGTCGTCGTCGTCGTCATCGGCTGGCGTGACGTCGGCACCGTTCCCGGCGTCCTGGGCGATGGAAATGGGTGCCGCGGATGCGACAGCGATCCCGTTTGCGTCCGGCCGTAACACGTCGGCATACGCCAGCAGGGCGGTGATGGCCGCCGCGGCCATGACCGCTTGTAGCAGGCGTAGACGCCTGCTATGAACGTTGATTCGACACTCGACACCTGTAGCCATGACACACGGTGCCGCGGTTTCCTAGGACACCGCCCAGATTGCGCTTTGCCAGCGCTATGAAAACCACATGTATAGCTGAGCCGCCGATGGAACGGGATGTCCGCGGCAACAACGGCGAGGCGCCGGCTATGTGCTGGAGAACATCGACGGCCACCGGACTGATCGCGAAGATCAGACCGTTGCCGAGCGCGTTGTAGACGGAGCCGAAGTAAGCAATGACAGTTGGCAATTCCCGGCGCGGCGACCACGCCGACCGGCTGGCGATCCGCGAACTGGTTGACGCCTACGCCTACCGTGCCGATCGACGCGACGCCGCCTGGCAACCGCGCGCACACCGACCCTGGTGCTGTGGGGCGACAGCGACCAGATCGTCGACGCCCAGTACGGACGCGCATACGCGGCCGCGATCACGACAGCCAAGTTCCACCTGCTCACCGATACCGGCCACATGCCCAAGTCGAAACCCCAGACCAAGTACTCCAAGCGATCCGCGACTTCGGTTGATCTGCCACACAACCGCGGTGGGAAGCTGGGAGCGTGGCAGTGGCTGAACGCGTGCTCGATGAACTGGGGTACTACCTGCTTGCCGGGGCCGGCGGGGAAGGCCCGGCGGCGCTGATGGACGAGGCGCGCCGCGGCGAGCAGATGGGCTTTGGCACCGCGTTCATCTCCGAACGCTGGAACGTCAAGGAGGCCTCCTCGCTCGTCGGCGCCGCGTGCGCGGTCACCAACCGCATGCAGATCGCCACTGCCGCAACGAATCACAACACACGGCATCCGTTGATCACGGGGTCCTGGGCGACGACGATGCACCGGCTGTCCGGTGGGCGGTTCACGCTGGGCATCGGGCGTGGGGTTGGCGCGATGTACGCGGCGTTCGGGGTCCCGGCCGTCACCACCGCCCAGATGGAGGACTGGGCACAGGTGATGCGCCGGCTCTGGCACGGCGAGGTCATTTTCAACCACGACGGGCCGATGGGCCGTTACCAGGTGCTGTTCCTCGACCCGGACTTCAACGAGGACATCCGGCTGGCGCTGGTCGCGTTCGGGCCGAACACGCTCGCGTTGGGCGGTCGGGTCTTCGACGACGTCATTCTGCACACCTACTTCACACCCGAGACGTTGCAGCGCAGTGTCACGATCGTGAAGGACGCCGCCGAAAAGGCAGGCCGTGATCCCGACAGCGTGCGGGTGTGGTCGTGTTTCGCCACAGTCGGTGACCACCTGCCCGAAGCGCTGCGGCTGAAGAAGACCGTCGCGCGGTTGGCGACGTATCTGCAGGGCTACGGCGACCTGCTGGTGAACACCAACAACTGGGATCCCGCGGTGCTGCAGCGGTTCCGTGAAGATTCGGTGGTGACGTCGATTCCGGGCGGCATCGACCACAAGGCGACGCCCGAGCAGATCGAACACATCGCATCGTTGATTCCCGACGAGTGGTTGGAATCGTCGGCCACCGGGTCGGCGCAGCAGTGCGTGGACCGCATCCGCAAGGAGTTCGACTACGGAGCCGACGCGGTGATCATGCACGGCGCCACCCCCGACGAGCTGGAGCCGATCGTCGCGGCCTACCGGGGTGTGAGTTGAATGTGGTGATGGCGTTGTACCGGGAGTACCGACCCGATCGACGCCTCGCGCCCGTTGTGGAATGCGGTTGGGTGCGCTCGGGACCGGCGAGGGGTTTGACGCGGGTGCTGCCGGACGGCTGCGTCGACTTATTCGTGACCTCGCACGGCATTGTCATGGTCGGCGGCCCCGCCACCAGCTTCTACGAGCTTTCCGCAGACAACGGATCCGTGCTGGCCGGCCTTCGGCTGCGCCCAGGCGCCGCGGCCGCAGTGATCGGGCGACCCGCCAGCGAGTTCAGGGATTATCGGGGGCTACCGATTCGATCTTCGGCGCCGCCGGCTCCAGGATGGCCGAGACCCTGCTTGCGGAGGCACATCCCGGACGGCGCGTGGCGGTGCTCGAGAGCATGCTGATCGATCGTTTCGGCATCGTCGAACCTGTGATTGACCAGCCGGTTGCCGTGGCGGTTGGGATGCTGCACGCGCGGCCGGAGTGGCCGGTGTCGCGTCTGGCCGCGGCGGTCGGGCTCAGCGAACGCCAACTGCGCCGTCGGTTCGAGGCTGCGGTCGGCTATGGCCCCAAGCGACTTGGCCGCATCTTCCGTTTCCAGCGGCTGCTGGACCTGCTCCATGCGGCACATCCCCCGGTTCATTGGGCCGAGCTGGCGGTCGAGACCGGCTATGTCGACCAGTCCCACATGATCAATGAATGCCGCACGCTGGCGGGGGTGCCTCCGAGCGCCCTGCCTGGGATGTCCATTTCGTCCAATACCGCCGGGACGGCCAAACCATAGCGCTGGGTCCATGACCGACCCGAAAACTGTTGCGCTCGAGTCTTTCCGACTCATCGAAACCGGTGACGCCGACCTCGCCCGACGCGTTATCGCACCGGACTTCACCAACCAGGAAGCCGAGGACGACCCCGAAGACGTCGAACGCCAACAGCGCCGCCCGGCTGGATTCCTCGCCACGAGCCAATGGCTGCGCAACGCATTCTCACACCTGCGCTTTGAGCATCACGAAACCCTCGCGGACGGAAACACGGTGATCGCGGTCGTCACCATGACCGGCCAACACACCGGACCGTTCAACGGCATCGAGCCCACCGGCAAGCGAATCGACCACCAACAGGTGCACATCTTCACCATTGCCGACAACCAGGTGAGCCACCATCGCGCGATCCGTGACGACCTCGGCCTGCTCCTCCAACTGGGCTGGCACCCGCCAGCGTCTGAGTAATGACTGGGTCGTCGGGTGGGCCGCGGCGCGACCCGCTCGGGTCGATCATCAGGTGTCTACCGCGGCTGCGCCCCCGTCGCCGGTGTTCGGCATCTACAGTCCGCCGCGGCGGCGGTGCAAAACGGCGGGTAGCTACCGTTAGGCGGTCAGGGCGGGTTGGACAACCCAGGAGCCGCGGCACAGCACGCCAATGACGGCCAGATCTGAGTTCAGCACCACGAGGTCGGCTGTCGCCCCGGGGACCAGACCTGCGAGCGGCAGCCCTAACGCCCTGGCGGGGTTCATCGACGCCTGGCGAACGGCGAGCATCAGCGCCTCGTCGCGATGCAGTCCGCAATGCGTGACCGCGAACCTGAACAGACGATCCATCGTCGCAGTCCCACCGGCGATGGTGTCCGTTCCGGCGACCCGAGCCGCGCCGTCGACGACGTCGACCGCCATCGTCCCGAGCCGGTACGCTCCGTTGGCCATGCCAGCGGCGGCCATCGCATCGGTCACCAGCGACACCCGGTCGGGGCCCGCGCTGCGGGTGACGTGCTGGTACAGGGCCGGGTCGACGTGGACGCCGTCGCCGATGATTTCGACAGTCACCCGGGAATCCTCCAGCAGCGCGATCACCGGGCCGGGCTCACGTTGATGAATCGGGCGCATCGCGTTGAACAGATGTGTCCCCACCGTGGCGCCCGCGTCGATCGCCGCCCGCGTCTGCACGTACGTCGCGTCGGTGTGACCCACCGCGGCCACCACACCCGCGTCGACGATCCTGCTGACGGCCGCCGGGGCGCCGGCCCGCTCGGGCGCCAAAGTGACCATCCGAATCGTCCTGTCGCCCAACGAAAGAACACGGTCGATCTCGTCGGGGTCCGGGTCGCGCATCAGCGACGGCTCGTGCGCGCCACAGCGGTTGGCGGACAACCACGGGCCTTCCAGATGAATCCCCGCGATCAGGCCGGCGTGCACCTGCTGCGCCAACTCAGCGACCTGGCGGGCCAACTCCGCCGGGCCGGCCGTGACCAGGGACGCGACGAGCGTGGTGGTGCCGTGCCGCAGATGCAGGGCCGCCGCGGCGGACGTGTCGGCCGGGTCCGCCGTTGAGAAGCTCGCGCCGCCGCCGCCGTGAACGTGGGTGTCGACGAAGCCGGGCACCACCGTCACCGCACCGAGGTCGGCGTCCGCGTGGTGGGGCGCAGCACCGGAGCCGACCGCATGCACCGTGCCGTCGGCAACCTCAATCCAGCCAGGCCGCAACAGTTCCCGACCGGTGAGCACGGTGTTGGCGGTCAGCAGCACTCAGATGCCCACTATCTGGTGAAAGTGAAAAGTGTTTCACGGGTGGCGATCTGCGCACCGTTCGTCACCGCGTCGGCGGCGATCACGTTCGCGGGCTCCCGTTCGTCCATGACCACCACCGGAACAATGGGATTGAGCCCCGCCGCCTCGATCGACGGCACGTCGTAGGTGACGATGAGCTGGCCCGCACTGACGGTGTCGCCCTCCTTGGCGTGGGCAGTGAAGCCCGCGCCGTTGAGCCGGACGGTGTCCAGACCAAGGTGGACCAGGATGCCCACGTTGTCTGCGGTCACGACGACATAGGCGTGTGGAAGTAACTTCAGAAGCCTGCCGGCGACCGGGGCGACCGCGTCGACGACCCCGCGCGGCGGGTCGACCGCGGCCCCGTAGCCGACCATGCCCTGGGAGAAGACCGGGTCGGGGACGTCGTGAAGCGGCACCGCCCGCCCCGCGACCGGCGCGAGGACCGGCGTCGTGCGCACAAAGTCTGCTCTTCGCACATTCGGCTCCTCGGTACGGCGTGTGCCCCCAAGAATAGGTAGTCGCGGCCGGACATCCGCGGCAGAGGAGTCGGAGCAGATGACCGGTTTTCCCGGTTTCGCACAGTTGCAGCGGCTCGGCAAGAGCCTGATGCTGCCGATCGCCGTGCTGCCCGCGGCGGGGATCCTGCTGCGGTTGGGCCAGGACGACCTGCTTGGCAAGATTCACGCACCGGTCATCGGCCCGTTCTTTCAGGCGATGA
Organism: uncultured Actinomycetota bacterium; assembly: GCA_963759655.1. GTDB lineage: Bacteria > Actinomycetota > Actinomycetes > Mycobacteriales > Mycobacteriaceae > Mycobacterium. The sequence goes on from CAVXAG010000017.1 coordinate 167,682, forward strand.
GCGCCGCCGGCGGCGCGCTGTTCACCAACCTCGGACTGCTGTTCGCCGTGGGTGTCGCGATCGGATTCGCCCGCAAGGCAGACGGTTCGACAGCGCTGGCCGCCGTGGTGGGCTACCTCGTGGTGCAGGCGGTGTTCAAGACCATGTCGCCTGTTGTACTGGCGGGCCAGTTCGACAAGACCGGCGCGCAGGCCCAGATCAACTACAGCGTGTTCGCCGGAATCGTGGTCGGTCTGGTGACGGCATGGCTGTTCGATCGGTATCACACCATCACGCTGCCGGCCTATCTGGGATTCTTCGGGGGCCGGCGCTTCGTCCCGATCGTCGTGTCGTTGGCCTGTCTGGTGATCGCCTTTGCGATGAGCTACTTCTATCCGGTCTTCGATGCCGGGCTGACGGGCCTCGGGAGGTTCATCGGCGGTTCGGGCGCGCTGGGCGCATTCGTCTACGGATTCACCAACCGGATGCTGATTCCGGTTGGGCTACACCATATTCCGAACTCATACATCTGGTTCATCTACGGCGACTATCAGACCCCCGATGGTCATGTCGTCACCGGCGAGCTCACCCGGTTCGCCGCCGGTGACCACACCGCCGGAATCCTCACCTCGGGCTTCTACCCGATCCTGATGTTCGGCCTACCCGGCGCGGCCCTGGCCATGATCCAGATGGCAAACAAGCGGCAGAAGAAGATCGCGGTGGGCATTCTGTCGGCGGCGGCGCTCACCGCGTTCCTCACCGGCGTGACGGAGCCGCTCGAATTCGCGTTCATGTTCGTGGCTTTCCCGCTGTACATCATCCACGCGGTGCTGACGGGGCTGTCGCTGGCCATCGCGTACCTGCTCGACATCCATCTGGGATTCTCGTTCTCGGCGGGTCTCATCGACCTGCTGCTGTACGGCACCGCGCCGGCCGCGAAGAACATCCCCTACCTGATCGCCATGGGCGTGGTGTTCTTCGTCGTCTACTACGCGATTTTCCGATTCGCGATCACGAAATGGAACATGAGAACGCCGGGACGCGAGCCCGAAGCCGAGTTCGAGGCCGAGTTCAATGGGGAGGAGGCGGCCAACCTTGACGACAGCGTGGCCGAGCAGCTGATCGCGGCGTTCGGCGGCCGGGAGAATCTCGTCAACGTGGACGCCTGCATCACCCGGCTACGCGTAGAGGTCGCGGACGCGGGCAAGGTGGACAAGGCCCGCCTGAAGAATCTGGGTGCCGCGGGTGTCGTCGAGGTCGGCAACAGTGTGCAGGCGGTCTTCGGAACCCAGGCCGAGTCGTTGAAGAGTGACATCCAGGACGTGCTCTAAGTCAATACACTCGCGAGGTGGCTTCCGAGGATTGCGACCGGCTCTCCGAGGACGACGCCCGCATCTTGGGACTCGAATCGGCGACCATCACCGGTCACACGCTGAAGCTGATCGTGCTGGAGCCGGGCCCCGCTCCGCTCGAGCTCGACGCACTGCGTGCGGCAGTCGCGCAGCGACTCGCGCGCGAGCCGCGTGCCACCCAGCGGGTCGACAGATCCGGATCGGAGCCGCGCTGGGTCGAGGCAACCGATTTCGACATTCGTGACCATGTCCGGCGGTGGGCGAACCCGGACTGTGTTTCGCAGGCCGACCTTTGGCGGGCCGTCAGCGGGTTGATGTCCGAGCACCTCGACCGCACCCGGCCACTGTGGACGTTCGACGTGATCGGACCGCTGGGCGATGGCCGCGAAGCGATCGCGGCCCGAATTCACCACGCGATGGCTGACGGGATCGCCGGGGTCCGCTTCCTGGAGGCCGTGTTGTGGGATGTCGATCCGCAGGAAACACGGAGACCGGGCGTGCGGTCCGCTCCGGCGGCGGTGCGTTCGCGGCTCGCCGAGGCGTGGCGGATGCCCGGAGCGGTCCGGCGCGAGCTCGGCCATCCCGGCTCGCGCTCGCCGTTCGACCGCCCGATCACCGCGTCGCGCGAGTTGGCCTTCACGGTCGCACCGCTGGCGGAAGTGAAGGCAATCGGCGCGTCGCGCGCCACTCACGCCACGGTGAACGATGTCCTGCTGGCGATCGTCGCCGGCGGCCTGCGCAGCTGGCTCGGTGTCGACCAGGCGGCGTCACCGCACCTTCATGCCCAGGTTCCGGTCAGCCTGCACCACCGCGACGAAGGGGCGAACGATCTCGGAAACCGAGACTCGTTCATCAACGTCGATCTGCCGCTCGCAGAGTCGGACCCGCTGGTGCGGCTGGACCGGATCGCTGCCCAGACCGGCGTGCGCAAGCGCCTCGGCGACGCCGAGGAGCTCTACGACCTGTTCCATGCGCTCGGACGGATGAACCCGATCGGTAGTGCGCTGCAACGACTTGCCAAGAGTGCGCGCGAGTTCAGCGTCTCGATCTCCAACGTCCCCGGCCCGCCCAGCCCGGTCAGCGTTGCAGAACACAAGGTGCAGCATCTCTTCTCGTCGTCCGAACCAGCCGCCCACCACGCACTGCGCATCTCGGCGATCTCGTGCGCCGGGGACATCGGAATCGGGCTGTGCACCGACCCACAGGCGCTGCCCGACGTCGCGCGGTTGGCAGTCGCAATCGAGAGCTCCTACACCGAATTACGCAGCGCGGCGATGGGAACTCCATGACCGGTAAGCGGGTAGTCATCGCCGGACTTGGGGACGTCGGCGTCCTGACGGCGATCCGACTCGCGCACCACGCGGACGTTGTCGGAATCTCGGCTAAACCCGCGTTGGTCAGCGGCCAAGAACTCGGTTGGCGTCTCAGCCGTCCCGACGACTGGGCCCGGGCCAACTGGGTCCCGTTCGACCGGTTCCGCGGCCTGGATCGGGTGCGCACCGTGCACGGCACGCTGACGGGCGTCGACCTGGCGTCCCGGGCCGTTGTCATCAAGCGTGACGACGGCTCCACCCAGAACGAGCCGTACGACGCGCTGATCATCTCAACGGGCGTCACGAACGGGTTCTGGCGACAGCCGAACCTGCAGTCGGCGAACGAGATCGGGGCCGATCTGCGCGCTGCGCATGACCGGCTGGCCGCCGCCGGATCGGTGATCGTCGTCGGCGGTGGCGCCGCGGCGGTCAGCAGCTCGGCCAACGTGGCGAGAACGTGGCCGGACAAGCGGGTCGATCTGTACTATCCCGGCGAGCGTCCACTGGCGGCGCACCACCCCCGGGCCTGGGGACGGGTTCGGCGCCGCCTGACCGAAATCGGTGTCGGGCTTCACCCCGGGCACCGAGCCGAACTGCCCGACGGTTTCGCGGGCGATCAGATCACCGGTGAACCGGTTCGGTGGAGCACCGGGCAACCGCCGGTGTCCGCCGACGCCGTGCTCTGGGCGATCGGGCGGGTGCGACCGAACACCGACTGGCTGCCCGGAGAACTACTCGATGACGACGGGTTCGTGCGGGTGACGCCGGAGCTTCGGGTTCCGGATCACCGCGGCGTGTTCGCGGTCGGAGACGTGGCGGCCACCGACCCGTTGCGCAGTTCGGCCCGGAATAGAGCGGATGGCCTTCTCGCGCACAATGTCCGGGCCGAGTTCGCAGACCGACCGCTGCGCACCTACCGCGCGCCGAAACGGCGTTGGGGCTCGGTGCTCGGGCCGCAGCCCGACGGGCTGGAGGTGTTCGCGCCCAACGGCCGGGCATTCCGCTTCCCGGCATGGTCGTTCGACCGGGTACTGATGCCGTTGATCGTGCGGTGGGGCATCTACCGGGGGGTGCGGGACAACCACCCGGATTTTATGGACGAGGCACGCTGACTTTGGTGAGCAACTCGGTGAGCTCCGATATCGGGACGCTCTCGAGGTTTTCGACGGTGTCGATGATCGCGCCGCGCAGCGGGTCGTCGGCGTACGGCCCGGCAAGCCAGTGAAACTTCTGCACGGTGCGGTCCCACGTCAGCGGCCGGTGCGCCGCGCCCTCGAAGTCGTCTTGCTCGCGGGATAGTTTTTTGCCGCTACGTAGCACGACGGTTATCCGGACCGGGGTGGTGTGCGGGTAACGGGCGGTCAGCTTTTCGTCGGGGCGGACATCGATGCGGGTAAGCAGCTCTTGGACATCCGGCCTTGTGATGCGTTCGGTCTGCAGTTGCTCGGGCCCCACTTGACCGTCGATGAGTGCCACGGCCAGCAGGTACTTCAAGTTGTAGTCGGCCTGTTCCTTGGTCGACGGCGTGTCCTTATTGCCGAAGCTGCCGCCGCCGGCGATGTCGTAGGCGGTCTGAAAAACCTCAACCTGGACCGACGCGATGTCGCGATGCGAAATGTTGTGGTCGGTGGCGAGGGTGAGAACCGTTTCGATGGGTGCCTGCCCATGGATCAGTGCGCAGAACTTCTTCAGGTAGGTGTCCTTGACGACGCCGAGGGTCGGATCCTCGAGGCGCAAGTCGATCCGTTGACTGAAGAGTTGCTCAAGACCGTTGGGGCCCTCGAAGATCCCGCGCGGTCCGGTGATGCCGCGCTGCGCGAGCGCGGTGGTGTACACGGCGCGCTGGGCGGTGATACCGGGTGAGATTCCCTTCCAGTTGGACACCGGCTCGGAGTGGACCGCCGCCAGCGAGACGTTGTCGGCCACGGCGCAGGCGATGGCGTTGGCGGTCTGGCCGGCGTCCAGATGCAGCAGCTTGGCGGCACCGGCGGCAACCGAGATCGCCAGTTGCAGTGCATGGTTGAGGCCGTGCGCCATCACAGGAACCGACGCCGAGAACCGGCATTGCACCTCGTATGCGACGGCCAGCGCCAGCAGGAAATCCGCCCCGGTCGCTCGGGTGCTCTCTGCCACCGCCAGCATCGCACCGAAGTTGTCCGCCGGGTGACACAGGCCGCCCGGCGTCAGATAGGTGTCCAGCAGATCCACGTAGCGCACCGCGACCGAGTTGAACAGCGCGGCCTGATCGGCGGTCGACATGCCGCCGCCGATCAGCGAGGCCCGCGGCGTGCCGCCGACGAATTCGACCTGATCTCGGACCAACTGGACCGTCTCACCGTCGAGCGCGGCGATCGCGCAAGCAACGCTGTCAAGGACGTTGCGGCGCAGCAGCATTGCCGCGCCGTCGGGCAGATCGCTTGGATTTGACGCGACCACGAACTCGGCGAGGGTGTCTGCTGTGTGGCTCATGACGTTTCACCGCCCGGCGCTCTGACCGCCGTCGACGTGCAGAATCTCCCCGGTGACGAACGGGGCGTTCTCCAGGTAGACGATGGCGTCCACGACATCCGCGACCTTGCCGATCCGGCCGAGGGGGTGAAGCGTTGCGAGCGCATCGTACGTCTCGGGTGCGTGCATCGGGGTGGCGATGACGCCCAGTGCGACCGCGTTGACGCGGATTCCGCGGCCTGCGTACTCGATTGCCAATGCCCTGGTGACTGCGTTGAGCCCACCCTTGGTCAGTGACGCCAGCGCGGAGGGCACCCGGGAATCGGCGTGATCGACGAGGCTGGTGGAGATGTTGACCACATGACCGCCGCCGTCACGGGTGAGCATGGCGGCGATGGCACTGCGGGACACCTCGAAGAATCCGCGCACGTTCACACCCGTGACGGCGTCGTAGTCCTCGTCGGTGTAGTCGATGAACGGCTTGCCGATGAAAACGCCTGCGTTGTTGATGACCGTGTCGATCCGACCGAACCGGCTCAGGGCGGCGTCGACGATCCGGGCTCCGGCGCCCTGCTCAGCCACGTCGACCCGCACGGCCAGCACTTCGGGATCGTCTGATTCAGCGAGGGTCCGGGCTGTTGCGACGACTGCGTAGCCGAGCTTGCGGTACGCGGGAACCAAGGCGGCCCCGATGCCTCTGGAGGCTCCGGTGATGACGGCGACTTTCTGCGGGGTGCTCATGCCACGATCGTGCGCCGTCCACGCGTCCCTGGCCACGACCGGTTTGCTCGCTACTGGTAGGCACAGGCTCCTACCGCACTACGATGGGCGGGTGGAGTTGCGGCAGCTGCGCTACTTCGTCGCCGTCGCCGAGGAATTGAACTTCGGCCGGGCCGCAGACCGGCTGCACATCGCCGGCCCCTCGCTTTCGCAACAGATCAAGGCGCTGGAGCGCGACCTCAAAGTGCAGCTGTTCGAGCGCAACCGCCGGTCGGTCGTCCTCACCGCGTCGGGTGCGGCGCTGCTTCCCAGGGCCCGGGAGCTGTTGGCGGATGCCGACCACCTGCGCAGGCTGGCAGCGGGCCTTTCAGACACCGAGCCGGTGCGGCTCGGCTACGTCAACTGGCGTCCGGCCGATCTGGCGGAACGGACCGCAGGCGTCGCGCAACTTCGCATCGACGCCTGGGTGCTGCCGTCCCACGCCCAGGCCGCCCGCGTCGCGGAACACGCCATCGACCTGGCGATCTGCTGGGTGCAGCGCAGCGATCTCGATGAGCACGGGCTCGAGGCCCGCCTCATCGGTGCCGACCGGCTCTATGCGGTCAGCCCCGGCCCTGACATCGTGGCGGTCGCCGCCAAAGACGTGTTGGTTCTGAGCGATTCGGACACCACCAGCTGGTCGTCCTGGAACCGGTACGGCGAGCAGTTCGCCCGGGACACCGGTGCCCGAGTAGTGCGCATCGACGACGGCGGTGTCACCGGGCCGGCGTTCTTCGAGCATGTTCGCAGGCTCCGCCGGCCGGTGATCAACTCCCCGAAGAGCCAAAGCACGCCAGTGCCAAACGATCTCGTGTGTCGTCCGGTGGTGGATCCCCAGCCGTACTGGACATGGTCACTGGTGTCGCGGCGCGGCGAGGAGCGGGCGTCCGTTGCCGCCGTGATCGACGCGCTGACCGCCGGCACGGGCCGGTTTGATCTGGATGACGACACGGCCTGGTTACCCGCCGGCGATCCGCACCGGAAGTCCTGAGATCACACTTCGCCGCCACGGCACCTGGAGACGGTCCGTGGGCGATGCCTCCGCGGGGTGGGGATAGGGCTCAGAGGTCGAGGACCAGGTCTTCGTCCGGAGCCGCGCAGCAGATGAGAACCGTTGCCGCTGGGGGCTCTTCCAGCGGGGGCTGAATGTATCTGGTTGTGCCGGCGACGATCCCGGTCACACACGTGTGGCAGACCCCACTTCGGCAAGCGAAACGGGTGGGAACGTCACAGGCCTCGGCAAGTTCGAGGAGGGTGCGATAGGCCGGCGACCAGCTCACGGCCAGCCCGCTACGGGCAAAGGTGATCACGGGTCCGGTCCCGGGTGTACCGGACGGGGGATGCGGCCGTGGGGGCCGGGACACCGCGACGACGCCCGGGTTGATCGGCGCCAGGGTGCCGAACAGTTCGGTATGGATGCGGTTCGAGTCGATCCCGGCGGCCGTCAGCGCTGCGCGCATGTCGTCCATGAAGAGGCTCGGACCGCACAGGTAGACGGTGGCGTTGGCCGGGAGGTTGAGTGCGGCGATGGATTCCTGGTTGAGGCGGGTGGGGACCGCGGTGTCGCCGTCGCCTGCGGTGTAGAAGACGTGTTGCTGAGCGTCGGGCAAGGATTGGACGAGGCTGGTGGCCTCGGCGGCGAACGCGTGCGTCCCGCGATTGCGTGTCGTGTGCAGCCACCAGATCGGGCGCTCGCTGCGGGCGGTCGCCAGCGCATGCAGCATCGCCAGCACGGGTGTGGCGCCGATTCCCGCCGAGAGCAGCACGACGGGGGTGTCGGTGTCGGTGTCGTCGATGAGATAGAACTCGCCGCGCGGTGCGGCGGCTTCCAGGACGGATCCGGGCCGGACGTTGGCGTGAAGCCATCGACTCACCCGGCCCCGGTCTTCACGTTTCACACTGATGCGGTAATGGCCGGCGGACCTCTCCCCGGACAGCGAGTAGCTGCGCAACGGTGCCGGGTCTCCGGCGGCGGGAATTCTGACCGTGAGGTACTGGCCGGCGAGCGGTGTCGGCAGGCGGGTGTGATCGGCGGGTTCGAGCCGGATTGACAGCACGTCGTCGGTTTCGCGATGAGTCGCGCTGACATGCAGCGGCCGGAATCCGGACCAGCCAGGTTCCGTTCCGGTGGGCGGCGTCGTTGGCTTTGTCGAGTGGGCGGCGAGCATGTCCCGAAAGGACTGCTGCCAGCCCGGGCTGAGGGCCGGCACGTCGACAGCCGTCGCGACCCGCTCGATGTTGCGGTCGGGCAGGTACAGCAGCGCGTCCACGTCCGCGACACTGAGTTCATGGCGGCCGCGACCAGTCCGAACGATCGCATCGCCGGACCGGACGCGTCCTTCGGTGATGACACGGAAGTAGAAGCCCGGACGGTGGTGAGCAACAAGCAGATTGGGCATGTCCGGTTCGCCGAGACGCATGCCGACCCGGAAGCACGTGACGCGCGGCTGGGTGACCTCGAACTCGGCCTCACCGATGCGGTACCGGTCGCCGATGCACACCTCGCTGTCGGTCATGCCGGTGACGGTGAAGTTCTCGCCGAAGTGGCCCGGTCGCAGGTCGTCGCGCGCGAGGAACGTCGTCCAGTGGTCGTAGGACTCGGTCTGATACACCATGACGGCGCGTTGTTCACCGCCGTGGCCGGCAAGGTCGCCCTGACCGTCGCCGTCGATATTGAGCCTGCGCACCATGACGGGCCCTTCCACGGGCTCCTTCCAGATGCCGGTGCGCACCGTCTTGTTCTGCCATTGCACGTCTTTGGGCATACCGACGTTCACTGAAACAAGCTTGGCCACCGGGTCTCCTCGTGCGTTGTGGTGCGTCGCGCCCATCGCAAAGAGGTTAGGTCAGCGGTTCGCCGCCGTCGATCTTCAGCGTCACACCGGTCAGGAAGGTGTTGGTCATCGCGAACAGCACGGCGCCGGCGACGTCCGCGGGCGTTCCGATGCGCCGGGTCGGGTTGCTGCTGCCGACGTGCTCGAAGTAGTCGCGCTTACCGTCTTCGCCAAGCGAATCCCAGGCGCCGGTGTCGATGACGCCCGGCGAGATGGTGTTGACCCTGATCGGCGCGAGTTCGACCGCCAGCGAACGGGTGAGGAAGTCGACCGCGCCGTTGGTGATGGCGACGCCGAGGTAGCCGACGTTGACCTTGAACGCGTTGACGCCCGAGAACAACACGAACGACCCGCCCGCGTTCATCTGGGGCGCGAAGTGTTTGGCCAACATGGTGGGTCCGATGACCTTGGTGTCAAACGACATCTGGAGATTCTTGCGGTCCAGATCGGCAAGTTTTCCGCGCGCCCGGGCGGAGGCGGTCGACACCACGTGATCGACGGGGCCCACACTTTCGGCGAGGGCGGCGATCGACGCATCGTCGGTGACGTCGACGACGTCGGCGGTGATGCCCGGATCGTCGTAGGCGTTGGCGAGCTTGCCCCTGTCACGGCCGGCGACGACGACTCGCGCGCCCTCCGATCGTGCCAGCAGCGTAATGGCGCGGGCGATCCCGCTAGGGCGCCCGACCACCACAACCGTCTTGTCCTGCAGCGCGGTACCCATTGTCGTTCACAGCCTCCGCTAAGAAAGTGGGATGAGTAACCCAGAATATGCTCACTGGGATCGCGGGGTCAAGGACTGGCGCGGATAGCGTGGGCGGGTGCATACTGGGATGCATAACCCAGAATGTGCGTTGCCCATCGGCTCAGGAGGAACCGCTCATGGCGGCCGTTCATCACCGTTACGCCACCGTCGACGGCCACCAGCTGTTCTTCCGCGAAGCCGGCGACCCGGACGCGCCCACACTGGTCCTGCTGCACGGATTTCCCACCAGCTCATACATGTTCCGGCAGCTGATCCCGGTGCTGGCCGACCGCTACCACCTGATCGCGCCGGATCATCTGGGGTTTGGGCTATCGGACGCCCCGAGCGTCGAGGAGTTCGACTACACATTCGACGCTCTCACCGGGTTGACAGCGGGCTTGCTTCGCGCGCTCGGGGTCGATCGATATGCGATGTACGTGCAGGACTACGGCGCGCCGATCGGCTGGCGGCTGGCGCTTGCCGACCCCGCCGCGATCTCGGCGATCATCAGCCAGAACGGTAACGGTTACGACGCCGGCTTCGTGAAGGGCTTCTGGAAGGTGGTGTGGGATTACCAAACTGAGCAGACGGCGGAGACCGAGGGCGCCGTCCGGCAGTTCCTCACACTGGATGCCACCCGGTGGCAGTACCTGACCGGTGTCGCGGACGAGACCCTGGTCGACCCGGGCTCCTGGCATCACGACTACGCGCTGATATCCCGGCCGGGCAACGACGAGGTGCAACTCAAGCTGCTGAGGGACTACGCGACCAATTCACCGCTGTACCCCCGGCTGCATGAGTATTTCCGCGCCACCGGGGTGCCACTGCTGGCGGTCTGGGGCCGAGGGGACGAAATATTCGGGCCTGCCGGGGCGGAAGCATTCGCCGAGGACCTGCCCGGTGCCGAGATCCGTCTTGTCGACGGTGGACATTTCCTGCTGGAGTCCGCCCTTGACGAGGTGGCCGGTCTGATCAGGACCTTCCTGGCCAAGCAACGCCTGGCAGTTTGACAGCGACGGCGCGTTTCACGACACCGGATCTTATTGGGCTGAAGATCCCATAATCTGGGCACGGGGCCGTTAGCCTGGCTTAATGGCTCCCGCCGACCTCAAGGACGAGCAGCGGCTGACTGCCAAGGGGCGTGCCACCCGCGAGCGGATCGTGAAGGCAGCCGCCGAGCTGGTCCTCGCCGACGGGCTCTCCGCGCTGAACATGGATAACGTGCGCGAGGCCGCCTCGGTGAGCGGCTCGCAGCTGGCCCACTACTTCGCCGACAAGCAGGAGCTGCTCCGCGCGGTCATCGCGCACCAGATGGACGTGGTGCTGGATTTTCATCGACAACCCAAGCTCGGGGCGCTGGATTCGTTCGCCGACTTCGAGCGCTGGATCGATCTGAACATGCGTTACCTGAGGCGCATCGGCTACGCGGGCACGCCCACCTACCACGCGCTCGCCGGGCAGCTTGCGAAGTCCGACGACGCGACGCGGGAAACGCTGGCGGCAGGCTACCGGCAATGGGTCGAGCTGCTCGAGCAGGCGATCCAGCGGATGAAAGACCAGGGCGTTCTGATGGCCGACGCTGACCCGCATCGGCTGGCGCTGGTCATCGTCAGCGCTCACCAGGGCGGCGGCACCATGGCTTTCGTGTATCGCGAGGAGTGGCCGCACGCCGACGCCGTCCGATTCGCGGTCAACTTCCTGCGCATGTTCGCCGCCGACCCCGCTGACCGGGCGCCGCGCCCACCGCGCCGGCCCCGCGGCCGGCGCACAAGCGGATGAGCGACACCACACGACGATTCACCCGCAAGGGACTCGCCACCCGGGCGCGGATCGTTGACGTCACCGCCGAGCTGATCTTCACGTCCGGGGTCGCCGGGACCAGCATCGACGAGGTGCGCAGCGCGGCGGGCGTGAGTGGATCGCAGATATCGCACTATTTCGACGACAAGCGCGATCTGACCCGCGAAGTCATCGCCGCCCGCCGCAACGACGTGGTGGCCTTTCACAGCCGACCGGAGCTTGGCGCGCTGGACAGCATCGAGGCGCTGCAGGCGTGGGCCGATGCCTGCGTGGCCGACGCGGACACCGTCTACCTCGTCGGCGGATGTGTCTACGGTTCGTTGGCCGGTGAGCTGCTCGAAGCCGATGACGACGTCCTCGGCGATCTCGCCGCCGGCTACGACCGCTGGCTGGAGCTGTTTCGGGGCGGCCTCACCGCGATGCGCCGCCGCGGCGAGCTTCGTCCCGACGCCGACCCACGGCACCTGGCGGTTGCGCTGGTGGCGGCCCACCAGGGCGGCGCCATGCTCACATACGCCACCGGCAGCCCGGAGCCGCTGCGGACCGCGGTCAACGCCGCGGTCGACTACGTGCGTTCTTTTTTGCGCCGACACTGAACCAGTTGTGACGACGCGCCGCGAAGTAGCGCAACAGCTTCAGTTTGGGCGATTTGCCGGTGTGCGCTTGTGGCGGGCGGCGATCAAGAAAGAAGTCCGAGCGGGCGTATGCCCCTTGGTGTAAAGAGGGCATATGCCCTAAGATTGACGGGGATCTATTGTGAACAGGTAAGAGGTGAGGACTACCGTGGCCCGTCGGGTTGAGGCAGCCGATGAAAGTCCGTGCAGTGCAACGGCCATGCGTAAGGCGACCCGGCGGATGACCCAGCTTTACGACGACGCCCTGGCACCGACCGGACTGCGCTCGACCCAGTACGCGATCCTCGAGGCACTCGATCGGCATGCCGATGCGCCGCCCACTATGGGTGAATTGGCCGAGACGCTCGTGCTGGACCGGTCGGCCCTCGGGCACAACCTGCGACCACTTGAACGCGACGGTCTCATCGCGTTGGTGGCCGGCGACAACGACCGGCGAAGGCGCCGCGTGGTACTCACAACAACGGGACGCGCCAAGTTTGCGCAGGGTCGGCGAGCTTGGAAATTGGCACAGGACCGGTTCAACGACGTGTTCGGCGAATCAGCAGCAGCGAAACTTCGGGCCATCCTTATCGGCATCGCACGTGACGAACGCCTGGGCACGCTGACCGATTGACCGATGAGACCGGTGGCGGTGGCGGTGAGATCGGTTGCATGTCCCACTGCACGGCGTGGAATGGTCACTTCTCAGCAGGATTTCAAGATGGAAGGACATGACGGCCATGAGTACCGCACCGTCCGTACTCGTCTTCGATGTCAATGAAACGCTCATCGACATCGACTCCCTGGCGCCGCTTTTCGAGGAGATGTTCGGCGATCCGCGGATCGTCCGCGAATGGTTTTCTCAGCTCGTGCTGTATTCGATGACAACGACATTGTCGGATTGCTACGTCGACTTCTTCACTCTCGGACAAGGCCTGCTGAAGATGCTCGCGGACACTCATCACGTGGACATCACCGGCGAAGACCTGCGCCGGGTGAAAGAAGGGATGCTGACGATGCCGGCCCATCCCGACGTCGCGGACGGGCTCAACGCGTTGCGCGACCACGGCTTCCGGCTTGTTACGCTGACGAACTCGCCGCCGAACCCCGATGGCCCGTCGCCGCTGGAGCATGCCGGGCTGAGCCGATTTTTCGAACGGCAATTCAGCGTCGACAGGCACCGAGCCTTCAAGCCGGCCCCGCTGGTCTACCGATCCGTGTGCCAGGAACTCGAGGTGGCGCCGGCGGAGTGCATGATGGTCGCCGCACATGTGTGGGACACCATCGGCGCTCAACACACCGGCTTCAGCGCAGCCCTGATCACCCGGCCGGGCAACACGCCGTTGCCGATTCAGGAGCTACCACAACCGAATATCGTCGCCGCCGATCTGCGCGATCTCGCCCGTCAACTGGGTGAACGCTCACCCGATTCGGCGGGGGATCTCGGCGGCGATGCGATCCAGTAATGCCGGATAACGGTTGGCTTCACGATGCCTGCCGGGCTTGCCGCTGCTGATGAGCCCCGCGGCGAGTCCGCGCTCGGGATCGGCCCAGACCGCGATGTTGGTCAATCCGGTGTGACCGAACGCGGCAGGCGCGTTGCGCCCGAACGGCCCGAACCGCGTCGATCCCAGCATGTACCCGGTTCCCCAGCGAAGCGGTGCAAGCCCGACGGCGAGATCGGGCCGTAAACGCCGGCACTGCGTCACCGCGGCGCGCAGCGTTTCCGGCCGGATGACTCGCACGTCGTCGAGTTCACCACCGCGGCGCAGGATCTCGGCGAAGCGGGACAGTTCGTCGGCGGTCGAGACCGTGCTGGAGGACGGCACCACACCCGTGAGGAACAACGGGGTATTCGTGAACGGAATGATCTCGTGCAAGGTCCCGCCGACCGCTGTGCGGAAAGCCGCTGCGATCGGCGCGGGCAGCGGCTTCCCGGTGGCGTGACTCGGGGCGACCAGTGGGACATCCTGCTCCGCCACCCCGTAATTGGTCCACCGGAAGCCGAGCGGATCGAGGATCTCGGCGGCGAGTATGTCGCGAATGTTCTTGCCGGTGGCGGCTGAAACGATCTCCCGAACCAGTGGACCCCACGTCAGCGCGTGGTAGATGTGCACCAGTCCCGGACGGTACAGCGGCTTCAACTCGCCGAGTTTCTGACGGGCGTACTCGCTGTCGTTCATCCGCTCGACGTCCGGGCGCGGTCCGGTGGGGAACGGAACCCCCGCGCTGTGGGTCATCACGTGCCGGATCGTGGTGCGGTGCTTGCCGTGACTGGTGTAGCCGGGCAGGTAATCGCAGACGTGATCGTCGAGCGAGAAGCATCCGCGTTCGACGAGCATGTGGACAACGGTTGTGGTGATGGCTTTGGCCGTGGAATACACGCAGAACGGCGTTTGGGTTGTCACCGGAATCTGTTCGGAATCGGGCGGATCATCAGGGGCGTTACCCCAGCCGTGCCCGATCGCGCGGTTGAGGACGACGCGGCCGTTGTGCCGCAGGCACAACTGGATCGCGGGGTGCATCCCGGCCTGATACCAATGCCGCGCGGACTGCCAGATCCGCTCGACGGATGCCGGGTCGATCGCGGAGTGGTCCTCTTCACCCACCGCCGTCACCGCATCGAGGTCTGCCGGAACTCGAATTCGGCCGTCAGTGGTCACGTCTGCGTCCTGTGCAAAGTCGCGGACAAGTGGTGTTGCAGGGGTTGGCCGACGGCCCCCAACCGCAGCGTGTAGGTCAGTTCATCGCCGTCGACGCGAATCGAACGGCTCAGCGCCGTCACGTCTTTGGCGGACGTGGTGCGTCCGATCGATGTCGCGGTCAATTCCATCTCGACGGTGGTTCCGCTGACCGACAGGGTGCCCTCCTGAATCTCGGTGATGCCGGTGGGGTGCGCCAGCACCCATTCGACGCGGCCCGGCGTGGGCACCCGGACGTACCCGGTCTCCGCGTGAAGTGGACGGCCGTCGTCAGAGGCCGTCGTCTGCTGGCCATAGGCGAGGAACGGCTTTCCGGCGTGACGGAACGTGACTTCCTCGACATAGCCGAACGGCTGGATCGTTGGATATTCGCCCGTGCCGTGACCGGCCCAGGTCCCCAGCAGGGGCGCGAGAACGGCGACACCGGGGTGCAGGTCGGACACGTCGTCAGGGTACGGCGTCGCGGATGCGAGGTGCCATCAGGAGTTTGCCCGGGGCTCACAGTCCGGCTACTTGCGGCTGGCAAAGTAAGGGTGTGCCGGTCGCGCCGCCGAACCGAATCGGGCCGACCGAGCGTTTTCACCGGCTGTGTGTGGCGACGGTGGCCCGCCTGCCGCTCGGGCTGGATTCGGTTGTGGCACCGACTTTCCTGGGTTTCTGTGTTATCAACGGCTTCGCGTTCGGAGTGGATCTTGCGTTGCTCACCGCCATGCACGGCGGCCTGAGAATCCCGCTGGGAATCGCGGTGACAGCCGGCTACGCATGCGGGTTCGCGCTCAGCTACCTGCTCAACCGGACCATGAACTTCCGCTCACACGCCCCGGCCGGCCCGCAGATCGCGATCTACGTGGTGGTCGTCGCGGTGAACTATCTGGCGTTGGTGCTCGGGGTCTGCACCGCCCTGTCCGCCGCCGGCGTGGAATACCACCTCGCGCGGATCCTGGCGGGTGTCTGCGAAGCGGTCTTCATGTACAGCGCGATGCGGTGGGTGGTGTTCCGGCACTGAACAGGGCCGGAATCCGGACGCATTACGATCCCAACATGGATTCCCTACAGTTCCGCCTCCCTCGGAAGAAGTTCATCGTCGGCGCCGGGCTTGGCCTGATCGCCACGGTGGTGGCCGCGTGCGGTGGCAGCAAGCAGACCGCGACCGGCGATCCGAGTGCGGCGTCGAGCACCTCGGGTGCCGCGCCGGAATCGCCTGCGCCGGCGAAACCCATCGCCAAGACCTCCGACGTGCCGGTCGGATCGGGTGTGATCGCCGACGACGTTGTGGTGACACAACCCTCGGCGGGGGTGTTCAAAGGGTTCTCGGCGACATGCACACATGCGGGTTGCACGGTCGGCACGGTGGCTAACGGCACCATCAACTGTCCGTGCCACGGCAGCAAGTTCAACCTCGACGGCTCGGTGGCGCAAGGCCCGGCGACGCGTCCGTTGGACACCAAGAACATCTCAGTGCAAGGCGATTCGATCGTGTTGATCTGAGAGCTGGGAGGCGACATGTCGGGACGTACGTTTTCGTTTGAGGTCAACCGCACCAGCCGGGCGCCGGCCGCGGCATTGTTTCTGCTGGAGACCGACGGCGGCCGCTGGGCCGACTGGGCGAAGCCGATGGTCATGCAGTCCGGCTGGGAGCGACAGGGCGATCCGGCACCCGGCGGGATCGGGGCGGTTCGCAGGGTCGGGACGTGGCCGTTTTTCGTGCGCGAGCGCACGGTCGAGTATGAGCAGGACCGCCGCCATGTGTATGAGCTGATCGGACCGCCGACGCCGGCGAAGGGTTACCGGGCCGAAGCGGTCTTCACCCCGAACGCGACCGGCGGCACGGACCTGCGCTGGAGCGGTTCGTTCACCGAGGCGATCCCCGGGACGGGGCCGGTAATGCGCGCCATCATGCACGGCGCGATCAAATTCTTTTCGGCCAGGCTCGTGAAGGTCGCCGAGGTTAGCTCCTGAGAGGTCGCGGCTGCGAACTCACTGTGGACACCACCTCCAAACGCGCCGATCACCGACACCGGAGCGTGGCAGTTTCGCCTAGACTTGTAAAGATGCCAACGGAGCCCGGGCAACGCGGGCTGCAACGCACACCATCGCAGTGGCGAACATGGCGCCACCAATCGTGTCGGTGAAGAAGTGGTACGTACACGCGAGTCCGAGCATGCCGAGCAGGCTGGCCGTGACGGCTGTCAGCACCGCCCACAATCGGCCGCCGGCGATCAGCACGACCATCCCCATGATGGTCACCATCAGCGTCGTATGGCCGCTGGGATACGCTAACGCGCCGCCTTTTTCGCGGTCGAAGATCCGCTTCAAAACCCAGGTGATCTCAATCGCGGCGAGCGGGCACGCCAGGATCACGGCGGCCAGTCGCCACCGCCGCCGATAGAGCGCGACCGCCAGGCAGGTGGCAAGCACCGGAACGAGAAGCCACCACTCGGTGAAGAACAGCAGCCAGTGCTCGGATGAGCCGAGAGTCCGGTCGGCGTCGCGCAGGAACCAGTCGTCAATGGGCGTCGAGTTCTTTCCGGCCAGCAAACCCAGCACCAGCATCGCGAGCACACCGACAGGCGGCCACCAACGAAGAAACCTGTTGATAGTCACTGCGTCAGTCATTGCGTTCAAAACTACGCCCGGAGTCGATGACAGCTCATAGCCCCGTCATAGCCCCGTGATAGCCCCGGCACAGTCCCAATTTGTAATTTCGGGATCGGAGGGGTCAACCGGAAGTCGCATCATGACAACGAAACACCGAGTTCTCACCGCAGCGATCGCAACCGGCATCGAAGTGAACCTTATCCTGTTCGGCGCGGCGATAGCGAACGCAAATGCCTTGCCGCTGCCCGCAGTCGCACCCGGCCCGGGGTCGTTTCCGCTCTCCCCCAGCGAGCCGGAGCCGCCGTCGCCGAGTAGTGACTCGGGGTCGTCGTCATGGAGTAGTTCCAGTGACTTCGGGTCGTCGTCGTCGATGTCGTCGATCGATATCCCGTCAGCTCCGTCGATCGATATCCCGTCAGCTCCGTCGATCGACATCCCGTCAGCGCCGTCGGCACCGTCGATCGATATTCCGCAGGCTCCGTCAGCACCGTCGGCGGCGTCGAGTCCGATGATCGACGTTCCAAATATCCCGTCGGTGAACACGGGCCCAAGCGCACCGCAAACGGTTCCCGGCGGCCCGCCGCCGAACGGTGGTCCGCCGGGGCCGCCGCCGCCGAACGGTGGTCCGCCGGGGCCGCCGCCGCCGAACGGTGGTCCGCCGGGGCCGCCGCCGCCGAACGGCGGTCCTCCCGGCGGCCCGCCGCACCGGCCACCGCACCCGCCGCCTCCTTTCGTGCAACCGTGGTGGTGGTGGCAGCTCCAAGACCAGGACACATACGACGACACTGACATTCAGCCGCCGACGTGTGGGTTGCTCCCGCACGACGTGCAGACCCCACCGCCGTTCCAGTACCAGAACCACACGGTGACACCGGCATGGGACGACAACCTTCAGCAGTGGGGGTTCTCGTTCGGCGGAAAGTGGCACCCGCTATACGACAAGGGATGCTGACCGGGTAGATACGGTGGTCGCATGACCGACCGAGAAGACCGGCAGGACATCGCCGATGTGCTGTTGCGCTACGCCACCGGGATCGACCAGAGCGACTGGCCGCTGTTCCGCACGGTCTTCACCGACGACTGTGAAGTCGACTACGGCGAGATCGGCACCTGGACAGGCGCCGACGCGGTGACTGAATTCATGGAGCAGGCCCATGCGGTGGCGGGACACACGATGCACCGGATGAGCAACCAGGTGATCACCGTCGCCGGGGACAAGGCAGCGGCGCGCACGTATGTCGACGCGGTGATCCTGGTCGCCGACAACACGTCTGGCATCAATGCGATTGGCTTCTACGACGACGAGGTCGTCAGGACCAAAGACGGATGGCGCGTTGCCCGCCGCCGGTTCACCCCGGTGCGGGTGACGACCATCGGCGAAACATAGAGGAGGGAACCGATGACCTTCGCGCGCAAGTACGGGCCATGGGCGGTGGTCGCCGGCGCCTCCGACGGTGTCGGTGCAGCTTTTGCTGAAGGACTGGCCGAGCGCGGCGTCAACGTGGTGCTCGTTTCACGTCGCCAAGTCGTCCTCGATGAGGTCGCCGCCGGAATCAGCAGCCGCGCCGGTGTCCAAACCCGCACGCTCGCCATCGATCTCGCCCAGCCCGGCGCGACCGTCACGATTACAGATGCGACAAAGGATCTCGAGGTCGGCTGCCTCGTCTACTGCGCAGGCGCCGACGACAACTTCCGGCCATTCCTCGCCAGCCCGATCGAGGCCGCTGAAGCGATGGTGGTGCGCAATTGCGTCGTGCCGATGCAACTGTGCCACCACTTTGCGCCCGCAATGGTCGACAGAGGCCGCGGCGGAATCGTCGTCTTCGGCTCGGGCGCGGGATTCGTCGGCGGACCCAACATCGTGACCTACTCCGCCACCAAGGCATTCGACATGGTCTTCGCCGAAGCGCTGTGGACCGAACTGCACGACAAGGGTGTCGATGTGCTCGGCCTTATCCTGAGCAAAACCGACACGCCCGCGTTACGTCGCCTCGAACACAGCAGAGGCCAGATCGGTTCGGTCGACGAGCCGGCGCCCTACGCCGCGACGGTTGGGGAGGTGATTGCCGAGGCGTTCGACAACCTCGCCAACGGGCCGACCTGGATCGTGGGCGAAAACATGCGCGCGGCATACCAAATGATCGGATCGACGACCCGCAACGAGGCGGTCCAATTCATGGCGCAAGCCAGCGCCGCGGCAATGGGCAGCGAGCAGTAGCGCCGGTTACGGCCGAGCGCCCTGAGCTCGGCGGATGTTGTCTTGCTCATGAAACGCCGCGTCTGGACACCAAATAATCGGCCACTCCAGCCAGCCCGGGTCAACTGCGTGGTCGGGAAGGAACACGCAGTCCCCCGACTGGGACGGCACCAGTTTCCAGCCCCGGTCGTCGCCGCGGAACTCGCGCACCAGTAGCGCGCCCTCGGCGGATCGGCGCACGGTGCCTCTCGGGGTTTTGTCCATGTGACCAGTGTCCGCCTCGCAGTGCTGCGGCGACGCTTATCGAGCCGGAAATCGCCGAATCGGAGCATCCCCAGAACGCAGGCTCGGCGCCGGACTACATCACAATTCGATCACGAAGCAGATCACGATCATTTAAGGGAGGGCGCATAACCTTAAGAAACCTGCCTTCAGATTCACGATTCGCTTACTGAAATATGCCCGCGATGTCGCGAAACTCAAGGTTTGTGACGGGTAACGTCGCGCCATTTTCGCTGTGCGCGAAAGCTGCTAAGGATCAACGACTTCCGCGGGCGCGTACCGTGGCCGCTGGGGGAGACAAGCAGCTCAAGCGTCAATTTTGAGGATAGTGAACATCATGAAAACAGGTGTAATGAAAGTACGGCGAGGGATTGGTTGCGCTGTGACGGCAGGTCTGTTCGGCGGTGCCGTCGCGGCACTTGTCGCCGCACCGAGCGCGTCGGCAGCGCCGGACTGCAGCGCCGCCGGGGTGGCCAACACCGTCAGCTCGGTAACCGGCTCGGCCCGCGACTACCTTAACAATCATCCGGATGCCAACCAGGTGGTGACCGCGGCCTACAACCAGCCGCGCCCAGTGGCGGCGAGCAGTCTGCGCGCCTACTTCACCGCCAACCCCACCCAGTACTACGAGTTGCGCGGCATTCTTGCGCCGCTCGGCGACACCCAGCGGCAGTGCAACGTAACGGTGCTACCGCCGGACTTGGCCACGGCCTACGACGAATTCATGGCCGGCTGAACGGCTCGATGCGCTGACGCCCGACCGCCTAGCTGACTGGCGCAACGTGGTCCAACGGCGGCACTGCCGTCTGCCGCGACAAGTTCAGATGTCGACACCTCCGAGGCGCTTTGCGAGCATGGTGACACGGCTGCACGCGGCAGTGGCCTGACTTCAGGGGTAGGAACCAAGATGGCTGATATCACGGGGCTGATACTCGCTGATCACGAGTGGTTTCGCGGTCAGTTCGCCAAGCTGGACGACGAGCAATCGCGGACCCCAGTGAACCGTGCTGCACTGGAGCGTATTTGGCGGCCTCTTGCCACCAAGCTCGACGTGCATGCGTATGTAGAGGAGCGGATTTTCTATCCGCAACTACTGAAGCGGGGAGCCGACGACCCTGAGGGCGAGACACTTGACGCGGTCAGTGATCACAACGATATCCGCGATGGGGTACGCGACGCTGATGCGGCCAACGTTGGAACGGACCAATGGTGGGCGGCGGTCGGGCGCACACGTGAGGCCAACGATGACCACATGGCCGAAGAAGAACGGGAGGGATTGTCGGACTTTCGTCGACACGCGCCTATCGGCCTGCGCGAATCGCTGGGTCAGCACTACGGAGAGTTGATGGCCCGGTATTCGGCGACGGGGCTGCGGACGGTTGACCGGGATCCACAGCGCTATGTCGAGGACATCGAGAAGGATATTCAACGGAAACGCAGAGATTCATCGCTGGGTATCGGCAGCCTGAAAGGTCAGTGAGGCGCGCCCGGCTTCACGTCAGTGTTGCCGAGGCTGCCTCGGCGATGACGTCGGCGACATCGTTCCGCTGGCGCCACGCCCGGACCTGCCGCATCGCGCCGTTGCCCACCTCGGCGAGGCGGCCCAGCTGCTCGGTCGCGCCGCGGTGCTCGCCAAGTCCTTCCAGCGCGGGCCTTAGCCGCCCAAGGAAGCCGGTGAGCAGCTCACGTGTCGGAGCGCACCCGAGGCTGCCGGTCAAGTCGATGGCGCGACCCGCGAGCCCGTCGTGCGCGGCCTTCCAGTAGGCAGCGCGCAGCGCACCGGTCGCCAACCGGTCCGGGATGACGCCACGACGCCATTCCTCGAGCGCGGTCATCACAGCCGCACGGATCAGGGTGGTCAACAGCACGGTCTCGGCGACCGTCGCGGGCACGTCGGCGACTCGTACCTCGATGGTCGGATAGTTCACCGATGGGCGGATGTCCCAATAAACCATCCCGTCGTCAAGCACCGCGCCGGTGTCCAAGAGCATCTGCACCGTCGCGTCGTAGTCGTCGACCGACTCGAAGTACGGTGGCGGTCCCGCGCTGGGCCAGCGGGCCCACAGGATGCTGCGCCAGCTCGCATACCCGGTTTCGGTGTTGCGGTATACGGCCGAATTGGCGGTCAGCGCCAGCAGCAGCGGAAGCCACGGCCGCAGCCAGTTGCTCACAGCGATGGCCGCTTCCCGCCCGGGTACGGCGACGTGTACGTGGCAGCCGCAGATGCCCTGCTCGTGGGCGATCATCCCGAACTTCTCGCCGATCTCGCGGTATCGCGGCGTATCGGTGACCGGGAACTCGCGAGGCACCGACGGCGGCAACGCCACAGCCAGAAGCCGCGCGCCGCGGGCCGTGGCTGCCCGTGCCGCGATCTGCCGAAGCCTTGTCAGTTCCGCGGACAGGTCGGAGCTGTTGGCCACGACAGCCGTCGTCGTCTCAACCTGACAGCTGGTCAGTTCGAGCTGTAGGTCGATCCCCGCGCGGCGGGCCTCCTGCGCGACGGCTCGATTGGCAGCCACCGGCTCCCCGCTCGCGGCATCGACCAGCAAGAACTCCTCTTCGACACCGACGGACGGAGGGTCATCGAACGACGGGATGTTCCGCATCGTCAGTCTTTGCTCACGGGTCGGCCCTCACGCTCAGCGGCGAGTGGAACTTTAGGTGTACCCGGTGCCCGGCAAACGTACCGCTGCCCGGTACACGGCTTTGCGGACGGCTGATCAATGATGGGAGTTGCCCAGTCCGGCAATCAAATTGATGGTGGTCGCCAGTATCACCGCTCCGAAAAGGTAGGACAACAGCGCATGCCGAAGCGCTGTTGCGCGGATCACCCGGCTTCGTAGGTCGGTGTCGGATACCTGATACGTCATGCCGACCGTGAACGCGAGGTAGGCGAAGTCTACGTAGGACGGTTCCTCGTCCTGGTTGAAATCGATCCCACCCGCGGGGTTGAGATAGTGGAGGCGCGCATACCGCGGTGTGAACACGGTATGCACGATCAGCCATGCCGCGATCACGCTGCCGAACCCGACTGCCGCGGCCGTCTCAGTTTCGCCACCGTTCGCCGACCCCGCCATCAGCACATAACCCACACCGATCAGACTTGCCAGGCTGGCCGCGACCATGAGCGCGCCAGTAACTGCTTGGGTCGGGTCCTCGCGGGTCGCATGCGAGGCGGTTAGCTGCGGGCTCATCCGCCCAACGTTGATCCAGATACACTGCGGCGGCTGCGATCCACCCCGCCACAGGCGGCGGGCGGCGGGACACCGCCACGCCGCGCGCCGCATCACTCACCGGCTGCGGCACCATCGAATCTCGCGTTTGGACGTGGGCGCCGCGGTGTACATATAGCTACCTGTCCGCTGCGGTTCAAGGAGGTCCACGATGAAACGGGTCGCGCTCGCCACGACGACGGTAGCCGCGCTGGTGCTCAGCGCATGTTCGGCCTCAGATGTCATCAACACGGGTGGCGACACCAAATGCAAAGACTTCACTGCGCAGGACGTCAACAAGCAGAACGACGAGATCAGCAAGATGCTCAAGGACAACAGCGGCACTGCACCAAACAATATCGAGGTCTCGGCGACACGACTGTCGGCATTGACCTACTGCCAAACGGTCGGCGGGCAAGACAGCAAAATCTCTGACGCGCCGCACGGCTGACGAGGCCCCGGCGGATGGCCGCTCGGACCGGAATCAAGGTTCAACGCCTCCGCCGCCGGGTACTCGGGTGTGGCGCCGCCCAACCAGGGCAGCTCGGCGATGGGAGCAGACATGATCGTCTTGGGCATCATTCTCTTAGTGGTCGGCTATTTCACCGGCCTCACGATTCTGGAAACCATCGGCGGCATCCTCGTGGTCATCGGCGTGATCCTGTGGATCCTGGGCGCGGTGGGGCGTCCGGTCGCCGGGCGCAAAGTCTGGTTCTAACCACGCTCGGTGAACGAGTTTGGTGCATCGGCGGACGGGTAATGACTTGCTGTGACTTCCGCCTCAACCTGCGTTGAGCCGCGCATTCCCGAGCCGCGCGGGACGCTGTCCAAGGCGGTGATCGATGCGCTGGGTGAGCGAGCTCCGCACCGCGACTTGATCCGGATCGGGTCGTCGCTTGGCGGCGTCGAAGCCTTCGGCCATGATCTGCAGTTAGCCCTCCACATCTGCTACGAGCTGCACTATCGAGGTTTTGCCGGAGTCGACCCGCGGTGGGAGTGGGATCCGGCACTGCTTCATCTGCGGGCGCGGATGGAGGGGATATTCCTCGACACGCTGCGGGATGAGGTCGGCCAGATCTTGCCCGGACATACCGCGGCCGAAGAGATGAAGCTGCTGTCGAGTGAACCGATGGACGCCACCGGTGCGACGTTTCACCTGCGGGACAGGGGGAGCTGGGATCAGATGCGCGAATATTTCGTGCACCGATCGCTTTATCACCTCAAGGAGGGTGATCCCCACGCTTGGGTAATCCCCCGGCTGACCGGACAGGCCAAAGCGTCGTTCGTTGCCGTGGAGTATGACGAGTACGGCGCCGGACGGGGAACGCGTCTGCACCAAAAACTCTTCGGCGACCTTCTTGACGCCGCCGGCTTGGATTCAACGTATCTCGGCTACATCGATGTCGTCGTGGGCGAGTCGTTGGCTGTGGTCAATCTGATGTCCATGCTGGGATTGCATCGGCGTCTGCTCGGCTCCGCGATCGGGCATTTCGCCGCGACAGAGATCACCTCGCCGCCCGGCTCGAAACGGCTGGTGGACGCGCTCAAGCGGATCGGCGCGCCTGACCCCTGCGTCCACTTCTACGCCGAACACGTCGAAGCCGACGCCGTGCACGAACAGGTGGTCCGCAGCGGTGTCGTCGACGACTTGCTCGCACGTGAGCCCCGGCTGAGCCGTGACGTGGTCTTCGGAATGCGCGCGTTCGGGGTGGTCGAGGACCGGTTGGCCGAACAGATGATGAGCAGCTGGACGATCGGTCAGTCGTCACTACTGGTCCAGTTGCCCTGACGCGGCACCTCAATGCGGCGCGGGCGACGGTGGCTGGTGTCGCACAGCGGATAGCTCTTGCTTCGTCGGCAGGTGCAGATGGCCACCATAAACCGGTTCGATTCCACGGTCGAGCCGTCGGGCAGCTCGATGCGCACCGGCCCCTCGACGAGAATGGGGCCTGACGGAACTATTCGCACGATCGGGACATCGTCGTCTTTCATGGCTTCACCGCGGCGATGACAACCAAGGATTCATGCCGCCGACCTTTCTCCAGGCAGCCGATGTCCTCCAGCCACTGCGCGCGCGCTGTCATCACCGGGCCGAACGGCACGCGCCGGTGCGCTACCACGGCTGCACGCAGCCCGCCACAGCGCAACGTCTCCACTGTCTTGCCGACTTCAGCGAACTCGGACTGTACGACCAAGAGTGTCCCCCCGGCTTTGAGCAGCGCGGGCGCTTGTGCGCAAAGGGGATCGAGCACCAGTCGGCCGTCAATGCCCGCGTTGAAGGACAGTGCAGGACCGGCCGAGGCGGGTACGAGTTGAACGTCTTCGGTGGCTTGCGGCACGTACGGCGGGTTGCACAGGACGAGGTCGTATGGACCGAACTCAATAGCCCGAAACCACGGGCCAAGATGGACATCGACTGTTTCGTTGGCGGCCAACGCATTCGACCGCGCAGACGCGACCGCGGCGGGGGACAGATCAATCGCAGTCACGGACGCGGCGCCAGCTTCAGCGGCCGCGAGTGCGACGACACCACTGCCGGTACAGAGGTCAACGACGCTGCGTCCAGTCGGTGGCCACGCCGCGCGCATGACATCGATAAGCAGGTGCGAGTCGTGTTGTGCGGGATAAACGTCCGGCAGCGCGGCCACGCCGTCCGGGTCGGACAAATGGCGCGCATACATCTGCGATGACGAGACGGAGGCAACACGTAACAACAGCGTTCCTTTTGGAAGTAGGGAATGGCTGCGACGGTTGCTTGATCGCGTGAATCGGAGGGGCGGCTGCGTGGCTCCGACTTGTGGCCCGACGGGAATACCCGTTTCGTGGCGACGTTAATCATCGCTTGCGGGGATTGCTGTTTACCGATCGACTCGGCGAATCGCCGGTTACTTCGGGGCGAACCGCTGCCCGGCGTCCAGCCGGATGCACTGACCGTTCAGCATCGGGTTGTCCACGATCGCGACCGCCAGCTTGGCGTATTCCTCGGGACGCCCCAGCCGGCGCGGGAACGCGGCATCCTTCGTCAGGGCGGCGGCAAACTCGTCGGGGATGCCTTCGGTCAAACCGGTGGCGAACAGGCTTGGCGCGATGGCCAATACGCGAATCCCCAGGCTGCCCAGGTCGCGGGCCATCGTCAGGCACATGCCGGCGATCGCGGCTTTGGACGCGGTGTAGGCGACCTGGCCGATCTGCCCCTCGAACGCGGCGATCGACGAGGTGTTGATGATCACGCCGCGCTCCTCGTCGTCGGGCTCGTTCGTGCTCATGTGCCAGGCAGCCAGCCGGCTGACGTTGAACGTCCCGATCAGGTTGAGGTCCACAGCAGAGCGGAACGAGTCCAGACTGTGCGGGCCGGACTTCTTGACGGTGCGCTCGCCGGTCCCGCCGCCCGCGGTGGTCACCGCGATGTGCAGCCCGCCGAGCCCGTCAACCGCCTCTTGCAAGACCTGTTCGGTGCCGGCGAAATCGGTGACGTCAACCGGGAAGAAAAACCCGCCCAGGCTGTCGGCCACCTCCTGGCCCTTTGACTGCGGCCGATCCAGCACCGCCACGGTCGCGCCGCGCTTGGCCAGCTCCTCTGCGGTCGCGCGACCGAAGCCTGATGCTCCGCCGACGATCACCGCTTTCCTGCCCGCGATCTCCATGAAGCTCCCTTTCCACATCGTCGTCGATCTGTAAAGAAACTTAGCGGAGCGCCCTTTTTGCGCTCAGGGGGCCCTCACGGGTGATGATTGGGGCTACATAGCGGAGCAGGAGGAAGTGATGGCTGGACGAACGGACACGGCCGTTTACTACGACCCGTACGACGTCGGGATCACGGCGGACCCATACCCGACGTATGCCCGTCTCCGTGAGGAGGCGCCGATCTATCACAACGACCGCTACGACTTCTGGGCGCTGTCGCGCCACGCGGACGTCGAGAAGGCGCTGACGAATTGGGAGGCCTTCTCGAACCAGCGGAGCGACATTCTCGAGCTGATGAAATCGGACTTCGACATGCCCAAGGGCGTGATGATGTTCGAAGACCCACCGGTGCACACGATGCTGCGCGGGCTGATGTCACGGGTCTTCACGCCGCGGCGGATGGCCGAGATCGAGGACCAGATCCGGCAGTTCTGCATCCGCTGCCTCGATCCGCTGGTCGGGTCGGACGGTTTCGACATCATCGCCGAGCTCGCCTCGATGATGCCGATGCGCGTCATCGGCATGTTGATGGGCATTCCCGAGGATGAGCAGATCAACGTTCGCGACGCCAACGACGCCAGCCTGCGCACCAGGCCCGGCGCGCCGATGAAGGTGCTGAAGGCCGATGCGATCGCGGACGGCAGCGTCTACGCCGATTACGTCGACTGGCGTGCCAAGAATCCCTCCGACGACCTGATGACGGCGCTGCTCAACGTCGAATTCGAAGACGAGAGCGGCGTCACGAGAAAGCTCACCCGCAAAGAGGTGCTGCACTACACGCAGGTGGTCGCCGGGGCCGGCAACGAGACAACCGGGCGGCTGATCGGGTGGCTCGCCAAGGTGCTGGCCGAACATCCCGAGCAGCGTCGCGAGGTGGAACAAGACCGGGCACTGCTGCTGCGTGCGGTCGACGAGACGCTTCGCTTCGAACCCACCGGGCCGCACGTGGCCCGTTATATGGCACAAGATTTCGAGTGCTACGGCACGACGGTGCCTGCCGGCAGCGCCATGCTGCTGCTGTTCGGTGCCGCCAACCGCGACCCGCGCCGTTACCAGGACCCCGACAACTTCGACATCCACCGCGACAACATCAGCCACCTCACCTTCGGCAAGGGCCTGCACTACTGCCTCGGCGCGAACCTGGCGCGCCTGGAGGGACGGGTCGCGCTGGACGAACTGCTCAATCGCTTCCCGGAGTGGGACATCGACTACGACAGCATGCAGCTGGCGCCGACGTCCACCGTTCGCGGCTGGCAGCGGCTGAGGCTCGTCCTGCCCTAGGCCGGGAGCTCGGCGATGACCGCGGTCGCGAGCAATTCGAGCGTGTCGTCGGATGCGCGGTCATGGGTGAACAGCACCACCTGCCCAAAGCCAAGCTCCCGCAACTCGTTCAGCCGATCGACGATAACCAGCGGCGTACCGATGAGCCCGCTGTCGTGCAGACCGAACCCGGGACCGCCGAACCGCCGTTCGGCGACCTCCCGCACCTTCGGCAACGTTGCGGCGTCCGGCGCAAGCGCCATCACCGCTTCGACCGACATCACAATCGACGCCGGATCGCGGCCGATGGCATCGCAGTGCGACCGCAGCACCGACAGCTTGTGTTCAAGCTCGCCGAGCGCGTAGGTCGGCACATTCCAGACGTCGGCGTAGCGCGCGACCAACGGGAGGGTGTACTTCTCGCCGACGCCGCCCACGACGATCGGGGGGCGGGGCCGTTGCACCGGTCCGGGGACGATCGGCATGTCCCGCACCGTGTAATGCGTGCCCTGGAAATCGATCCTCCCGTCGGCGAACGCCTGACTCAAGATCTCCAGCGTCTCGCCCAACCGCTCGGACCGCTCGCGAAAAGTGCCCCAGTCCAGGCCCATGCGGTTGTGCTCGTCTTCGATCGAGCCGCTGCCGATGCCGAGCTCAAGCCGGCCAGCAGAGACTTGATCGAGGGTGGTCGCCATCTTGGCCAGCACCGCGGGGTGGCGAAACTGATTGCACAACACCATGTGTCCGATACGCAGCCGCTCGGTACAGCTCAGCAACGCGGACGCCACGGTCCAGGCTTCCAGTGACGGGATCTCGGGCGCGCCGGGGCCGTACATGTGGTCGTACAGCCACACCGATCCGATGCTGAGCTCCTCGCAGCGCACCGCACGGTGCAGAACATCCTGATACGTGAACGCCATCTGCGGCAGGTACACGCCAATGTCGAGCCCAGTCGTCACCGCAACTCCAATCTGCCGTGGCTGATCGTCTTCACACCGTTGCACGTCGTCTCGAACGCGACCGCCCGTTCGTCAATGCGATACGCGTCCAAGACGAGGTCACTGCCAAGCGGGGTGGGCGACGCGAACCGCACCGCCACCCGCGAAACCCGGCCGGGATCATCGACGCCGACGATGCCGAGCACCCGGTGAGTGCAGATCGCCATCGTGCACAGACCGTGTGCGAACAGGAAGTCGAAGCCGCCGGCGCGCGCCGCCGCGATGTCGAAGTGGTGCGCCGACCAGTCGCCGGACACTTCGGCGTAGCGGTGGGCGAGTTGCTGATCAATGTGGTGAGTGGCCGAGCCGATCGGACTCTGGCGCGCCGAGTCGGGAAATCGGTGCGCGGTCCGGCGGCACTCCGAGATCTGCCATCTCGTGCAACCCGAGAAGCACTGTCGTCCACCACTGTTCGACGACCACCGCACCGTCGAGATCGCACTGTTGGATGTGCAGGACGACCTGGGTGCCCGGCCGCACCGTACGGATCGCCGAAATCAGCGACCAGGTCTGCAGGAACTCGCCGGGAATCAACGGCCGATGCAACACGATGTCGTGCGCACCGTGCACGCCGCCGTACGCCTGCTGCCACGCGGCAGCCGGCAGGTCGCCGTTGGCCGCCTGCTGCGCGCCGAACGCCACGATGACCGGAAAGACCGCGGGTACCGCAGCACCGGCCAGTACGGCGGGCGTCCTATCGCCGGTGGCGGCCGCGTAGGCGGCGATCCGGTCGGGTTCGATCCGGCCCGGAAACGGCCCGTGCCGCAATACCGGTTCAGCCACAATGCTTTTGCCGCGGTCATCCATCGCCGCAAGCATGCCACTCAGCGACTGGGTGGCATGCCGAACGCGCTAAACAGCGTCGGATCGAGAAACACGGTCATCGCGTCGATCCCGTCGGCTCCGGCGCCGAGCACGTGTATCGAATGCGCGCGCATGACGCCGTCGGCGGTCCGGCGATACTCGGCAACGGCGGGCTGCCCGTTCGCGCCGGTCGGGATCATCGCCACCTCGCCGGGCTGTGCGAACGCACGGGTGGCCAGGAACCGGATCACCGCGTCGCGGCCGGTGAACCACATCGCGAAGGGTGGCATTTCGAGCTTGACGTCGGCCTGCAGAAGCTCGGTCAGGGCGGCGACGTCGCCGTTCTCGAATGCCGCGCAGTAGCGCTCGACAAGCGCAAGGAGGTTCTTGTCGTCGGGCTCGGCCATGTCGTCGTCGGTGGCGGCGACATCGGCGAGATGGGCACGGGCCCGCTGCAGGGCGCTGTTGACCGCAGCGGGGGTGGTTTCCAGCAGCTCGGCCACCTCGGCGGCGCTGAACTGGACCACGTCACGCAGGATCAACACCGCCCGCTGACGGGCGGGCAGCTCCTGCAGCGCGGTCACCAGGGCGAGCCGCACACTCTGCTTCGCGGAGAACGCGGTCTCGGGAGTCAGCGCATCGGGCAGCGGCTCCAGCCAGTGATATCCGCCCTTGGTGGCGTCGATGTCGGCCTCCGGGTCGACCGTCGCCGCGCCAAGGCCGGCAGGCAGCACACGGCGGCCGCGGTTCTGCAGCGCACGCAGGCACGCGGTGGTCGCGATGCGGTACAGCCAGGTCCGCAGCGCGGCGCGCTCCTCGAACGCCGCATACGCCCGCCAGCCCCGCAGGTACGTCTCCTGGACGAGGTCCTCGGCATCGTGCACCGAGCCGAGCATGCGGTAGCAGTGCGCAATGAGCTCGGCGCGAAACGGCGCCGCCTGCTCGATGAAATCCTCTTGAACCGGCACACCAGTCTCCTAGGTCGGGGACAACCTCCATCAGTACAGATACGCCCGGCGACCGACATTCATCGGTGGGCACCGATGAATCGCGGCGGCTCGAGGTATCAGAACAAGTACGGACAGAAAACGAAAGCGAGTTCAATCATGAATCAACCAACAGAGGGCGACGGCCTCGTCGGCACGACCGCGATCGTGACAGGGGCGAGCCGGGGCTTCGGCCGCGGTATCGCGGCGGCGCTGGCCGCAGCAGGCGTGCACGTCGTCGGCGTCGCCCGCACCCGCGCACACCTGGACGTCGTGCGCGACGAGCTGGGCGACACGTTCACCGCGGTGAGCGCAGATGCCGCCGACCCGGCGAGTGCCCCCCGGCTCATCGACGAGTACCGGCCACGCACAGTGGTACTTGCGGCCGGCGCGGCCCCGACGATGAGCCCGTTGCACGAGCAGACCTGGGAGAGCTTCAGCGAGAACTGGCATGCCGATGTTGCGCAGGCCTTCCACTGGATCCGCCACGCGCTTCGGCGGCCGCTGGCACCGGGCAGCTCGGTGATCGCCATCTCCAGCGGCGCCGCGATCAAGGGGTCGCCGCTGAGCGGCGGGTACGCCGGCGCGAAAGCCACGGTCAGGCTGATCGTCGACTATGCCGCCATCGAGTCCGAACGGGCGGCGCTGGGGATCGGCTTCGTGTCCGTTCTCCCCAATCTGACGCCGGCCACCGATCTGGGTGCCAAGGCGGTGGCGGCCTACGCCGAGCGGCAAGGCGTCGACGTGGACACGTTCGTGCAGTCCTTGCTGCCGGCGCTGACCGCCGAGCAGGTCGGAAAATCGGTGCTGGACATCGCCAGCGGCGCCCAGCGGGACCATCGCGCCTACACCCTCACATCCGCGGGCCTATCGCCGTTGGCCTGAGCGGACGAAGATGCACAACCGAAAGGCGGAGATCACTATGAGCACACCCCCGATCGTGTCGGCGCAGGAGTGGGACGCTGCCTGGCAGAAGTTACTGGTCAAGGAGAAGGAGTTGACCCGGGCGCGGGACGCGCTGGCCGCATCGCGGCGGCGGATGCCCTGGGTGGCCGTGGAAAAGGAATACGAATTCGACGGGCCCGACGGCAAGGCCAGCCTGCTCGACCTGTTCGACCAGCGGCGTCAGCTGATCGTGTACCGGGCCTTCTTGGAGCCCGGCGTGCACGGCTGGCCCGACCATGCCTGCCCGGGGTGCTCGATGGTCGCCGACAACGTCGGCCACCTCGCCCACCTGAACGCCCGGGACACGACGCTGGTGTTCGCGTCCCGGGCACCGCAGGCCGACATCGAGCGCGTCAAGGCGCGGATGGGCTGGCAGATGCCCTGGTACACGATCACCGACGATTTCGACGCCGATTTCGGCGTCGACGAGTGGCACGGCACCAACGCGTTCATTCACAACGGCGCCAAGGTGTTCCGCACGTACTTCATCAACAACCGGGGCGATGAGGCGCTGGGCAGCAACTGGAGCTACCTGGACATGACCGCGCTCGGGCGCCAGGAGAACTGGGAAGACTCACCTGAGGGTTACCCACAGACACCGCCCTACGAATGGTGGGCCTGGCACGACGAATACGGCCAGCACACACCGTCGCGCTGGTTCGGGGAGCCCGACCCCAACGACCCCAACGACCAGCGGCCGCCGCGCGTTGAATCGAACAGCGGGACGTGATCGTTGCAGGCGGTCAATGCAGTTTGGGCAGCACGTTGGTGCGGTAGAACTCGATGGCGCTGCCCGGATCGGACTGGGCGAAGTGCACAAACGGTGTCGCGCCGGCGTCAAGCACAGCCTGCACCGCGTTGAGATGCACTGTGGGGTCGGTGCCGACTATCCAGCCCGCCACCACCTGCTCGATCGGGGCAGCCTCGGCGGCACGTTGAATGTCGACCGGGTTCAGCTGATCGAGATTGGTTCCGGAACCCGAAAAGCGCCACGGCTGCGCCGCGGTGATCGCCTGGCTCTGATCGCCGACGAAGGCGAACAGTTCGGCGCGTTTGCCTAACGTGTCGGGTTCCCGGCCCGCGATCTGAGCACCTTGGCCGAACGCCGCCACCAGTTTGGGGTCATTGACGGAGCGTGACTGGGAGATCCAGCCGTCGCCGTACTGGCCGGCCAGATGGGCGCTCTTCGGTCCGCTGGCGGCGACGAAGATCGGTGGCGGCGATTCCGGCACGTCATACAGCTTGAGCTGGTTGGTCTGAAAATAACGCCCCTGGAACGAGATCCGTTATCCGCTCCACAGTTGACGGATCAGCTGAATGGCCTCGATCATCCGGTCGTGGCGCTCCTGGTAGGGCCCGAACTGCCCGGTGGCCGCTTGCTCGTTGAGCCGTTCACCGGTACCGAGGCCGAGGAAAACCCGCCCCGGCGCCGGGATCGCCAGCGACGCGAATGCCTGCGCGACGGTGGCCGGAAGGTAGCGATACAGCGGGCAGGTGACGCCGGTGCCGAAGGTGATGCGGCTGGTTGCCTGCGCCAGCTGCGCCAGCGTCAGCCACGGAAACATAGCGTGGCCCTGGTTGTCCTGCCACGGCTGGAGGTGGTCGCTGGTCCACACGTATTGGAAGCCGGCGCGCTCGGCGGCCTGGGCCTGCTGGATCAACGCGGATGTCGGGAATTGTTCGTGGGACAACACGAATCCCACCCCAGGGCCGGTCGCCGGTGGCGGCGCCGCCGGGACGCCCGTTGCTGCGCTTCCCGCGCCGAGCGCTGCCGCCAGCCGAGCGAAGCCCCGCCGCGATATCGTGCCCATGGTGCGGGATCACCACTGCCCGCGATGGACGACCTCGGAGAACGGCCGCCGATCCGGCTTGCGGATCGGGGTCAGCGGCCGATCGGCCCGATAGCCGATCCCCAGCAGGTAGGAAACGACGTGATCGTCGGGCACGCCGAGAATGGCGCGTGCCTTGTCCTGATCACCGACCGCGGAGTGTCCGGTGCCGATGCCGAGGTCGGCGGCGGCGATGGTCATCACCATCGTGAAAGCCGACGGCGCCCGCCATCCCGCCTCGGCGACACGGTCGAGGTCGTTGCCGGAAACAGGGTCGGGCCGGTAACTCCGGACGTTGCGTCGCGCACAGATAGCGTCCCAGGTCTGCATTCGTCCTCCGATGTCTGCCGTTGTCTCGTGCCCTGAGACAAACCCGTCCCCGTCCGGAAACTGTCGCTCCCGGACGGGGACGGGGTGGGAAGGCTAGGTCCAGATCAACAGGTCCTGGACTCCGTTGTTGTACACGACGCTGTTCGGCGCGGCGCCGGTCACGTCGAAGTAGAGCTTCCCGGTCGTCTTGTTACCCTGGCCGATCGGCGAAGGGTTGACGCCCTGTGGTGTCGCGACGTTGTCCAGAACGTGGTACGTCTGGCCGTTCGCGGCGCGCGCGTTAAAGTCCGACACGATCGGAGCAACAGTGCCCTGATCGGCCGCCGCCGTGGCAGTCGCTTCATAGAGGCGTCCGGTCACCGGGAACGGGATGTTGTCGGTGCTGGGCCTCAAGTTGCTGACGGTCCAGCCGGTGACGACCGTTCCCCCGGCGTCAGAAAGACTCTCGCTCACCCCGAAGCTTCCCGTGGTGGGAAACGCTGCCGCCGTCGGAGCGGTAGCGACGCCGACACCTGCCAGGATGGCGGCGGCGGTGGCGGTGGGTGCAACGATGTTGGTGAACTTCATACTTCCTCCGACCTTTTCATTACTTGTCAAGGGCGGTGGCACCGCGCGTGGGCGATGTTCACCGCCACGTTCGTGCAATTGTCGGCTACCCACCGTCGCGCGGATGAAAACCCGTGCTACGGCTACGGCTGAATGTCCAGGAAGCGGGCGCGCACGTCGGGCGCAGGTAGCGGGCACGAGTCGTATTCACCGAAAACCCGGTACCGGATGGCCGCGAACCGGTCATAGAGCCAGTCGCGCAGGCGCGCCGGCAGCACGCCGGCCACCAGCAGCACCTTCCACGGACCGCCGAGATAGCGCGCCACCCGCAGCGCCGCCGCCGATCGGACGCTGACGATCTCCTGAGGCTGCCCGGGATCATCGACGAACATCATCGTGTCGACATCCGCCATGGACGGGTGGCGATCGATGACCGCGCGAGCGAAATCGCTGTCCAGCGCGGCGAACCGCAGCGCGCCGTGGCGGTCGAATCGAAGGATCGTTCGCACCACGCCGTTGCAGAATCCGCAGACGCCGTCATACAACAGAACGGGGCCCACTATCGCCACTTCGCGATGATGTCGTCGGCGAACCGCTCGATGGCCGCGCGGTAGCGGTCGGTGTTGTGTTGGCCGGCGGCGGCGAGCCCGGCCCACGGGTTCCACATCAGCGAAGTGATGCCGATGTCCTCTGCGCGCTTGTACAGATCCGGCGTCGGTTGCTCGAGCAACGCAAACATGATCTCGAACGGCTCGTTCTGCCGGCCATATTCGCGGCGCAGCGCCGTCAGCTTCTCGACGAAGGAAACCCCGACATCCCATTTGTACGCAGAGCCCACCCAGCCGTCGCAGATGCTCGCCGCGCGCCGGAGCGCTGCGTCGGACTCACCGCCGCACAGGATCGGCACCGGGCCGGCGGGATGCGGTTCGATCATCAACTCGGGCACCTGGTAGTAGTGGCCGCTCCAGGACACCCAGCCGCCCCGCCACAGCGCGCGCAACGCCGGGATCATCTCGTCGAGGCGCTTGCCGCGGTTACCGAAATCCTGGCCCAGCAGCTGGTATTCCTCACGCATCCAGCCGACACCGACCGCCAGCGAGACCCGGCCCCCCGACACCACCGAGGCCGTCGCCACCTGCTTGGCGACTTCCAACAACGGGCGCGCGGGTGCCACGTACACCGCGTTGGAGAACCGCAGCCGGCTCGTCACCGCCGCCATCGCACCGATCAGAACCCATGAGTCCGGCCAGCCCGTGTCGGGGGTCCACCACGGACGCCCGCTCGGCGACGGATACGCAGACTTGAGCTCGCGCGGGTAGATGAGGTGGTCGGAGGCGACGATCCCGTCGAAGCCGGCCTCGTCGAGGATCGGCGCGACCGCGACCGCCTCCGTCGCGTGCATGAACGCGGTGCCGGACCAAAACTGCATTCGACCTCATACCTCGATGCGTGACCCCATGATCACCGTGCGATCCAACGGCAGGCCGAAGAAGTCCGCGGCGTCGGAGGTGATGTGGGACGTCGCGATGAACAGTCGCTTACGCCATCGCGCCATCGTCGGCGCGTCGCCTTTGGTCAGTTCGAGCTTCGACAAGAAGTAGGACGCGCCCGCGATGGCGATCTCACCCTCGGTCCGGCTTGGATCGAGCAGGTGCATTGCGTGCGGCACATTGGGCATCTCCATGTAGCCGAAGCGGGCACTGACATGGAAGATGCCGTCGCCGGCGTAGCCGAGATCGTCGATCTGTACACGCTTAGCGTCCGTCACGCGCGGCACCGGCACGGTCTCGAGAGACATGATCACGACGTGCTCGTGCAGCACGCGATTGTGTTTCACGTTCGCCCGCATCGCCAGCGGAGCCGTCTCGCTGCTCCGGTTCAGGAACACCGCCGTCCCCGGAATGCGGGCAAGCGGGGGATCGCAGTGCGTGATTTCGCCGACGAATTCGTGCAGCGGACCCTCCGCTTTCTCGCGGGCGGCTGTGACGATCTCGTAGCCCCGCTGCCAGGTCGTCATCACCGTGAACGCGATGATGCCGATCAGCAGCGGCAGCCACGCTCCGTGAACCAGCTTGGTCAGATTCGCCGCGAAGAACATCAAGTCGACGAACAACAGACTGCCGCCACCAATCAGCACCAGCCACAGCGGCGTTCGCCACCGTACGTGCGCGAGATAGAAGAACAGCAGAGTGGTGATGGTGATCGTCCCGGTGACCGCCATGCCGAACGCGAATGCCAGCGCCTCGGAACTCCGGAAGGCGAAGACCAGGGTGACAACGGACACCGCCAGCACGCCGTTGATCCACGGCACGTAGACCTGGCCGATGGTGGATTCGGAGGTATGGGCAATCCGAAGCCGCGGCAGGTAACCGAGCTGCGCGGCCTGCGAGGCGACCGAGAACGCCCCGGTGATCACGGCCTGCGACGCGATGACCGTGGCCGCTGTCGCCAACAGCACCATCGGTATTCGCGCCCACTCCGGGATCAGCAGAAAGAACGGTGCGCTGGCATTGCGCTCGTCGCCGAGCAGCAGCGCACCCTGACCGAAATAGCTCAGCGTGCACGCCGGCAGGACGAGAAACAGCCAGGCGCGGACAATCGCCGGCCGACCGAAATGGCCCATGTCGGCGTACAGCGCTTCGGCGCCGGTGACCGCGAGCACCACCGCGGCCAGCGCGAAGAACGCGATGTGAAAGTGCCCGACCATGAAGCCGATCGCGTAGGTAGGGGAGAGCGCCTTCAGGATCTGCGGCCGGTCGACGATGCCGTCGACCCCACACGCGCCGATCGCAACAAACCACAGGACCATCACCGGCCCGAAGAACCGGCCGACGGCCGCGGTGCCGCGCCGCTGCACCGCGAACAGCGCCACGATGATCACCGCGGTGATCGGCACGATCCATCCGCCGAACCGTGGTGCGATGACTTTGAGACCCTCTACCGCCGACAGCACGGAGATCGCGGGGGTGATCATGCTGTCGCCGAAGAACAGCGCCGCTCCGAAGATCCCCAACGACGCCAGGATCATTGCGGTGCGGCGACGTCGTGTGTGAGCATACTTTCGCACCAGCGTGATCAGCGCCATGATGCCGCCCTCGCCGTGGTTGTCGGCGCGCATCACCAGTGTCACGTAGGTGTAGGTCACGATGATCATCACCGACCAGAAGATCAGCGACACGATGCCGTAGATGCTGTGCTCGGAGATCGGCACGGGGTGCGGGTCGGCGGGGTTGAAGACAGTCTGAATGGTGTAGATCGGACTGGTTCCGATGTCGCCGAACACGACGCCGAGCGCGCCGACCAAAAGTGCCAGCCGAGCCGTATCGGCCGGGTTGACCGAGCGACGCACCAACTCGGTGGTGGGATTCGTTTGCACGGCAGGCTAATCGGGGGTTAGTCGATGCCGATGGTTACTTCGGTGGATTTGATGAAGACCGTGGCGGGCCGGCCGACCTCCACGATCGTGCCGGGCAACTGGTTGCGAGTGGACAACCGCATGGCCGCTCCCTTCCGTCATCGATCTGCAGGTACAGGTTAGTCACGGCGTCACCCCGGGCCGTGCTTGGCGTGCCACTCGGCCTGCATCGTCATCAGCGCGATCACCGGCAGGGCCGCGATGTCCGGATCGAGTTCTCGGTACCGCTGATAAATGTTCACGACGACGCGCTCGGCGTCGAGCCAGTCGTGATACTCGCCCAGGTCGATGGTGTCGGCGGCTTCGGCGAACGAAAGCCCTTGCCGGTGTGCGGCTTCTGCCTGTTCGGAGACATGAACGAGGTACCCGCGGACCGCGCGGATCCCGTCGGGGTCGGTGATCGGGCCGTGCCCCGGAACGACGGTCGGCGCATCCAGGGCGATCATCGTGTCGCACGCGGCGACCCAATTCGCGATCGGCCCGGCCCACACGATCGGGGTGCAGCCGATGAACAGCAGGTCGCCCGCGAACAGGACGCCGGCGTCGGGCACGTGGATGACGGTGTCGGCGGCGGTGTGAGCGGGCCCGAGGTCGAGGAGCTTCACCTGCCGCCCGCCGACGTCGATGCTGAGCTCGTGGTCGAAGGTCTGGTCTGCGTTACGCAGCGTGATGCCGCCGAAGTCGAAGGGGCCGAAACGCTCCCGGGCGTAAGCGGTTCCGACGGGACCGAGGTCGGCGACCTGGGTCATCGCGAGCATCTCCGGTGCCATCCCGTGCGCGACCTCCTCTGCGGTGCCGCGGGCGGCGATGATGCGCACGGAACCATCGAGCAACTGGTTGCCGTGGGTGTGGTCGCCGTTGGAGTGGGTGATCACCGCGTCGGTGATGGGCGCACCGTCGGTGACCGGCCGCATCGCGGCGAGCATTTCGCGGGTGAGCGGCAGGTCGAACAGGGTGTCGACGAGCAGTGACGCTCCGTCGCCGGCGATCAGACCCGCATTGCTCCAGCCGTATCCGCCGTCGGGCAGGGTCCACGCCCACACCCGGTCGCCGACGTTGTGCAGTCCGCGTTCGTAGGGAATGGGCGCCGGCGCCGGGTTGACCCGAACGGGTTTCGGTGCGCCGTCCGGGTTCGGGCGTGCCGGCAACGGATGCGGACGGGAGGTCGCTCTGACGGTCTGGCGGGTCTGGCCCAGTCCTTCGACCCGCAGCGTCACGGTGTCGCCGTCGTGCAGCCAACCGGGGAAGGCTTCCGGTGCAGTCAGATCGAGGTGCTCGACGAGCGTGCAGGTGGGAACGGTGCCAGAGCCGATGACATCGCCGGGGTTGAGCGGCACGCCCCGCGATGCATACGAGATGACCTCGCCGAAGCTCCAGTCCATGGCTGCCGTTGTGCCGGAGCCGATTTCGCGGTCGTTGACCAGCGCGGTCACCGTCAGGCCGAGTCGGCCGTCGCGACGGTACGGGGCCAGCTCGTCGGGGGTCACCAAGTAGGGGCCGAGCGTTACTCCGCTGTCCTTGCCCTTGGCTTGTCCGATGCCCAGTTGGCTTTCCATGTTCTGAAGGTCGCGCGCAGACCAGTCGTTGAAGATCGTGTACCCGATGATCGCCGCTTCGGCCTGCTCGACCGACAGGTCCTTCCCGCCCACGCCGATGACCGCCGCGATCTCCAGCTCGAAGTCCTGCCAAACGCTTCCGGGCGCCATCGGTGCGTCGTCGTAGGGCCCTAAAACGGTTGACGGGCAAGCGAAGTAGAACGCGGGGATCCGGTACCAGGTGTCCTTGAGGACCCGGCCGCCGCCCATCGCCTGCTGACAGTTGCGCATGTGGTCCAAGAAGCACAGGCTGTCGCGGATCGACGGCGGGGTCGGGATCGGGGCCCGCAACTGGACCTCGTCTTGGCGCACGACGTCTGCGGGGCGCTGCAGCACCTCTTCGCCGGATGCGCGCAGCCCGTCGGCGCCCAGCGCGACGAGGTCGACCAGTCGGGTGCCGGCCGGCAGGGCGTAGATGGACTCGCCGGAGAGCAC
Source organism: uncultured Actinomycetota bacterium (assembly GCA_963759655.1). Classification (GTDB taxonomy): domain Bacteria; phylum Actinomycetota; class Actinomycetes; order Mycobacteriales; family Mycobacteriaceae; genus Mycobacterium. The sequence continues at coordinate 207,344 of CAVXAG010000017.1, forward strand.
CCCGACCCGGTCGCCGTCGTCGCCGCGATAGGTCGCCCACTTCATGGTCAGGACATTACCGAGGCGCGCAGCGGCTGATTCAGTGGCTGCCGGGGACCATCCACGACAGCACATCGGAGGACTGCAGCGCAGACAATGCGCACAGCAGGACGAGAAAGACCAGGCTCCAGACGATGACGCGGCGGAAGATCTCGCCTTCTTTGCCGTTCATGTGGACCGCTGCGGCCGCAATCGCAAGATTCCGGGGGGAGATCATCTTGCCGAGCACGCCGCCGGAACTGTTGGACGCGGCTATCAGCACGGCCGACAGACCGGCCTTGTTCGCCGCGGTGACCTGTAGTGCACCGAAAAGCGAATTGGACGTGGTGTCCGAACCCGTCACCGCGACGCCCAGCCAGCCGATGATCGGCGACAGCACCGCGAACGCTCCGCCGGCCGCCGCCATCCAGGTGCCGAGCGTGATCGTCTGCGCTGACGCGTTCATCACGAAAGCCAGGGCCAGGACCGCCATTACGGTGACGATCGCCCAGCGCAGCTGATGCAGGGTGGTGCCGTACGCCCTGGCGGCGCGCGGTACGGCCAGCGGCAGCACCAACATCGTGAGCAGACCGGCCACCAGCATCTGCGTGCCCGGGGTGGTGAGCAGGTTGAGGGTGAACTCAGTCAGCGCCACCGGCTTGCTCTTGGGGCTGAGCACGTGAAGTCCCGGCCACTGGAATTTGAGGGTCGCCTTGTCGAGCAGCGCCTTCACCACCGGGATCTGGCAGATGACGAATACCAGGATGATGGTCGCGTAGGGCGCGTAAGCACGAGCGATGTCGGCGCGGGTGTCGCGCGAACCGGCGCGCGCCGCGAACTCCGGGGTCGGCTCGTCGGCCGCACCGCCGGCGACGACCGCCGGCTCGCCGTGTTCGTGGTGGGGACGCCGGACGCGCACGACAGCGACGACCGCGCCTGCGGACAGCAACGACGCGACGACGTCCGCCAGCGGAACCGACACGAAGTTCGACGTGGCGTACTGGGCGAGCGCGAACACGACCCCGCAGATGACTGCGACCGGCCACGTCTGGCGCAGGCCGCGCCAGCCATCCACGATGGCGATCAGCGCGAGGGGGACGAACAGCGCCAGGATCGGCGTTTGCCGCCCGACCATGGCGCCGAGGGTGTCGCTCGGCAGCCCGCTGACCTTGCCGAGCGTGATGATCGGGGTGGCCATCGCGCCGAACGCGACGGGTGCGGTGTTGGCGATCAGCATGACCGAGGTGATGGCCACCGGAGTGCCGAAGCCGGCCAGCGCCTCCATCAAGGCCCCGAACGAGAACGCGATGAGGATCGCCTGGATGCGCTGGTCATCTGGTACACCCAGATCGCGTTGATGACGATCCACAGGATCGGAAAGAATCCGAATGCCGCGCCCTCCGTGCCGGCAAGCATCGCCTGGCCGACCGGCATGCCGTACACGACGATCGCAATGACGAGCGCAACGGCCAGCGAGATCAGCGAGGCCACCCATGCGGTCACCCGCAGCACGCCGAGCAGGACGAACAGCAAGATCAACGGGATAGCCGCAACCAGGGAACTCCATCCGAGCGAGTGCATGACGGGATCGAGGATCTGCTTGTACATGGTGGCCGCCTCTCGGTGGGCAGGGCCTACCCCGGATGAGGCAGGTTTACACAGTCAGTACCGTCTTGCCCGGCCCACGGGCAGGCCACGCGCGGCTGGCGTACGCCGCCGCACCCTGTTCAAGCGGGAAGGTCGCCGCAATCGTCACCCGCAGCCCGCTTTCGTCGACCATCGCCGCGAGGCGGGTGAGCTGGTCACTGTCTGCCGTTACGACAAAGAAGATCGCGGTGATCCCATCCTGCTCGGCCCTGGCCTGGTCCGGCCGTGTCTGCAGGGTGATGAGCCGGCCGCCCTCTCGGACAAGTGCGTACGGGGGATCGCCGCTCACGGTGTCGATGACGACGTCGTAGGTTCCGCCGTCCCATTTCTCGGTCCGCGTGTCGATGACCCGCGCGCCGAGGCTGCGCACATAGTCTGCGGACCCGCGACTGGTGGCGGCGACTTCGGCGCCGGCCGCCACCGCCATCTGGACGGCGAAGCCGCCAACGCCGCCGGCACCACCGGCCACCAGAACACGGTCACCCGCCCGAACTCTGCCGTGATCGAACAGCGCCTGCCGGGCGGTCAGTGCCGCAAGCGGAAGGGCGGCGGCTTCCACCGCGGACAGGGTCCGTGGTTTGGCGGCGATCTGGGTGGCCGGCACCGCGAGAAACTCTGCCGCGGCGCCGTCACGGTCGAACGGCACCATCCCGTACACCGGCCGGCCAACAGCCGCGCCAGTCACACCGGGCCCGAGGGCGGCGACGTCACCGCAGAACTCGTGTGACGGAATGATCGGGGTCCGGTCGACCCCGTCACGCAACCAGGTGGGGTCCCAGGTGAGTTCGTCGAACGTGATCGCCGCGGCCCGGACCGCAACCAGCACCTCGCCGTCGCCGGGCACGGGCACCGGCGCGCGTTCGTAGACGAGAACCTCGGGTCCGCCGCGCCGGTGTGCGCGCAGGGCGTTCATCTCGGTCATCGCCGGGCTGCGTCAGCGCACCGTCGCGAAGAACGCGCGGACGTCGTCGACGAACAGCTCGGGTTGCTCGAACGCGGCGAAATGCCCGCCCCGCGGCATCGCCGTCCAGTGGGTGACGTTGTACGTCGCTTCGCACCAGTGACGCGGTGCCCGAAAGATCTCCTTCGGGAACGCCGCGATGCCCGTCGGCAGTTCGACGCGACCGAACTCGCCGAAGAATCTGAAGCTTTCCCAGTACATCCGCGCCGACGACGCGGCCGACGCGGGGGCCCAGTACATCATCACGTTGTCGATGAGTTCATCCTTGGTCAGCACGTTCTCGGGATGGCCGTCGCAGTCCATCCACGACCAGAACTTCTCGACGATCCAGGCAAGCTGGCCGGCCGGGGAATCCACCAGGCCGTACCCCAGGGTCTGCGGGCGCGTCGACTGCTGCTTCGAGTAGCCCGAATCCCACTGCTGGTAGTGCTCCATGGCCTGGAGCGCCGCCTGTTCCTCAGGGGTCGGTTTGTTCATTCCAGCGGGGGGAAAGGCGACCGGCATGTTGAGGTGGATTCCCGCGCAGTGATTCCTGTCGCCGTTACGGCCGATCGTCGTTGTCACCGCCGCGCCCCAGTCGCCGCCCTGCGCGCCGTAACGGTCGTAGCCCAGCCGGGTCATCAGCGTTTCCCACGCGTCGGCGACCTTGCCGATGCCCCACCCGGTGCGCGCCGGCTTGCCGGAGAACCCGTAGCCGGGCAGCGACGGGCAGACGACGTGGAACGCGTCCTCGGCCCGTCCGCCGTGTGCGGTCGGGTCGGTGAGCGGCTCAATAACCTTGTGGAACTCCACGATTGAGCCGGGCCAGCCGTGGGTGATGATCAGCGGCAATGCGTCGTCGTGTGGCGAGCGCTGATGGATGAAGTGGATGTCGAGCCCGTCGATGTCGGTGGTGAACTGGTCGAACCGATTGAGCAGCGCCTCGCGCGCACGCCAGTCGTACCCGTGCGCCCAATACGCCGCGAGCTCGCGCGTGTAGTCCAGCGGAATTCCCTGGCTCCAGTCGTCGACGCACTCGGGCTCCGGCCAGCGGGTTCCCGCCAGCCGCCTGCGAAGGTCGTCGAGATCGTCATCGGGAACGGCGATGCGGAACGGGTGGGTGTCGGCCATGCCCCATTTGACCGCATCGGGCGGCGGGATTGCTATGGTCCGGTCCAATGCGGGCCACTACTGCTCTTCGGGAGATCGAGGCCGATTACCTGGTCGTCGGCGCCGGTGCCATGGGCATGGCGTTCACCGACACCCTGGTGTCGGAGACCGAGGCGAGCGTGGTCGTCGTGGACCGCGGGCCGGCGCCGGGCGGGCACTGGACCGCCGCCTACCCGTTCGTCCGGCTGCATCAGCCGTCGGCTTTCTACGGCGTCAACTCCCGCAAGCTGGGCAGCGACGTGATCGATGCCGTCGGCTTCAATCGGGGACTCTACGAACTCGCCACCGGCGGCGAGGTGTGCGCATACTTCGACCAGGTGATGCAGCAGCAACTGTTGCCGTCGGGGCGGGTGACGTACTTCCCGATGAGCGAGTACCACGGCGCCGGCCGGTTCAGCACACTCGGCGGCGAGCAGTACACCGTCACCGCGCGGCGGGCCGTCGTCGACGCCACTTACATGCATACCGTCGTGCCCTCGATGCGGCCGCCGGAGTACGCGGTCGCGCCCGAAGTCGATTGTGTGCCACCGAATGACCTGCCACGGCGTGCCGCCGGCCGGAGTCGCTACGTGATCGTCGGCGCGGGTAAAACCGGGATGGATGCGTGCTTGTGGCTGCTGTGCCACGGTGTTTCGCCGGACCGGCTGACCTGGATCATGCCGCGGGACGCCTGGCTGCTGGACCGGACGCATCTGCAGCCGGGACCGTCGTTCGCCGGCAGCGGGGCGGCCATCGCGGGTCGCATCAAGGCCATGACACAGGCGACGTCGGTGCCGGATCTGTTCGACCGCCTCGAGGACGCCGGTGCTCTGCTGCGTCTTGACCCGGCGGTCCGCCCGGCGATGTACCGCTGTGCCACGGTGACGCACGCCGAGCTCGACGAACTGCGCCGGATCACCGATGTGGTGCGGATGGGACATCTGAAAGCGATCGAGCCGGACAAGATGCTGCTCGAGGGCGGGGAAACCGGCACAGATGCGTCGACCCTGTTCATCGACTGCACGGCGGACGGGGCCGAGCGGCGCAGTGGGACCGCGGTATTCGATGCCGACCGGATCACGCTGCAGAGCGTGCGGGGCTGCCAACAGGTCTTCAGCGCCGCGTTCATCGCGCACATCGAAGCGACACGGCCCGATGAGACGACCAAGAACGAGTTGTGCACGCCCGTGCCGCATCCCGACTCGGACCTCGACTGGCTGCGGCTGGCGATCGCCGACAACCGCAATCAGATGCGATGGCTTCAAGATCCCGAGCTGACCGGATGGCTGAGCGCTTCACGGCTCGACGTCGTCGGGCAGCTCAGTGGGCCGATGCCGGACAAGCCGCGGGTGCGGGAACGGGCGTTGGGGTTGGTCAGGGCGGCCATCGCGGCCGCGACCGAAAATGCCGAGACATTGTTCTTACGTGAGCAATTCGAACGTGAGCAGCTCGGTTGAGGCTCAGGCGCTGGCTTTCACCTTCGCCGCCGCGGAGTCCGGCATCGGGTCATAGCGGCTGAAGGTTCGGGTGAACGATCCTGCGCCGTGCGACAGCGACCGCAGGTCGATCGCGTAACGCGTGAGCTCCACCTCGGGCACCTCGGCCCGGACCACCGTGCGGTTCTCGCCGACGTTGTCGGTGCCGAGCAGACGGCCGCGCCGACCGGACAGGTCGCTCATCACCGCGCCGACCAGATCGTCCGGAACCACCACCGACACCTCGTCGACCGGTTCGAGGAGGTTGATCTTCGCCGCCGCGGCCGCCTCGCGCAACGCCAGCGCACCCGCCATCTGGAACGCCATGTCCGATGAGTCGACGCTGTGCGCCTTGCCGTCGAGCAGCGTCACCCGGATGTCGACCAACCGGTAGCCCGCCGCCACCCCCCTGTCCATCTGCGTGCGAACGCCCTTCTCCACGCTGGGGATGAACTGGCGGGGCACCGAGCCGCCGACGACCTTGTCGACGAATTCGAATCCCGCGCCCTCGGGCAGCGGCTCGACCTCGATGTCGCACACGCCGAACTGCCCGTGCCCGCCCGACTGCTTGACGTGCTTGCCGTGGCCTTTGGCCTTGCCGCCGAACGTTTCTCGCAGCGGTACTCGCAGCTCGACGGTGTCGACCGTGACGCCGAAGCGGTTGGCGAGCCCGTCGAGCACCACACCCGCGTGGGCCTCGCCCATGCACCACAGCACGATCTGGTGCGTCTCCTGGTTCTGCTCGATGCGCAGCGTCGGATCTTCGGCTGCCAACCGCTGCAGCCCCACCGACAGCTTGTCCTCGTCGGTCTTCGCGTGGGCCTGCACCGCGACGGGCAGCAGCGGCTCTGGCATCGTCCACGGCTTGAGCACCAGCGGCTCACTCTTGTCCGACAACGTGTCGCCCGTCTCGGCGCGGGTCAGTCGCCCGATCGCACAGACATCACCGGCCACCACGGCCGACGCCGGCCGCTGCTGCTTGCCGAGCGGAAACGACAACGGCCCGATGCGTTCGTCCTCGTCGTGGTCGGCGTGTGCGGTGGGACCGGAGCCCTCGCCGAAGAAGGAAGCGAAATGGCCCGACACGTGGACGGTCGCGTCGGGCCTGATCGTGCCGGAGAACACCCGCGCCAGGCTCACCCGGCCGACGTACGGGTCGGATGTGGTCTTGACGACCTCGGCCAGCAGCGGCCCGGCCGGGTCGCAGGTGAGGGTGTTCCGCTCTGCGCCCTGCGCCGTGAACACCTCCGGCAGCGGGTGCTCCAACGGCGAGGGGAATCCGCTGGTGGCGACTTCCAGCAATTCCAGCGTGCCGACGCCCGTCCCGCTGCACACCGGAATCGCCGGGAAGAACGAACCGCGCGCGACGGCCTTTTCCAGATCCTCGATCAGCACGTCCTGTTCGATATCTTCGCCGCCGAGGTAGCGCTCCATCAGCGACTCGTCCTCGGACTCCTCGATGATGCCCTCGATGAGCGTGCCGCGGCGCTCTTCGATCTGAGGAGCGTATGAGGGATCCGGCGGTTGTGCGCTGCGGTTGCCGTCGGAGTACACGAAGTGCGTCTGTGACAACAGGCCGATCAGACCGTCGTCTGCCGGCAAGTAAAGAGGCAGCACCTTGTCGCCGAAAGCATCTCGGGCCCCGGCGAGCGCGCTGTCGTAGTTCGCGCGCGGGTGATCGAGCTTGGTGATCACCACCGCGCGCGGCATGCCGACCCGGTCGCATTCGTGCCACAGCGACTTCGTAGGCTCGTCGACGCCCTCACAGGCGGCGATCACGAACAGCGCGCAATCCGCCGCTCGCAACCCGGCGCGCAATTCTCCGACGAAGTCGGCGTAGCCGGGGGTGTCGATCAAGTTGACCTTGACACCGTCATGGACCAGGGGCGCCAATGCCAGACCCACCGAGCGCTGCTGTCGGATCTCGGCCTCGTCGAAGTCGCAGACAGTCGTGCCGTCGACGACCGAGCCGACTCTGGGCAACACCGAAGAGGCGACGAGGAGCGCCTCGACGAGTGTGGTCTTTCCGGCCCCCGACGGTCCGACCAGGACCACATTGCGGATGGCCGCGGGCGTGTCCGCGCTCGGCGCGGCACCACCCCCTCGAGTAGTGCCCGCCCTATCTGCCACGACATTCCTCCAGTCCCTGGGTCGCCTTTGGCCGTCGGAGTTAGTTACCCACAATTCCCCCATGATTCATTCAGCACAAGGTTCATTCAGTACTAATAACCAGCAGACAGCGGTTGGCAGCCAGCCAGGCTCCAGGAAGCGGAGCCGACCGATTTTGCGATGATGAGGGGATGGCACGGCGCGACCGCGACGAGTCCGGGGCGGCCCGGAACGCGCGCCCGCGCGACGCGCTCGGCCGCCCGCTTCCGCGGGGCAGCGGCGGGGTCGACCGGATCCCGGACGGCCTTGACCTGACGCCGGGCGAATCCCTCGACTACGCGCAGGATCTGCTGGACCGGGGGCTGGCGTTCAACGCCCACGAGGTGCTGGAAGCCGCGTGGAAGAACGGACCGGACGGGGAACGGACGCTCTGGCAGAGCCTCGCGCAACTGGCCGTCGGCATCACGCACGTCCAGCGGGGCAACGCCAAGGGTGCGTGTGCGGTGCTCGACCGCGCCGCGGCCGGGCTCAGTGCTGTCGCTCGCGGTGGTGTTGCGCCGCATCGGATCGACGCCGCCGGACTCGCCGGCTACTGCGCGGAGCTGATCGCGGACCTGCGCGCGGGCGCCGAAGTCGGCCCTGAGCGGCTGACGCCGCGACTCACCGCGGTGGATCGCCGCGCCAGCTGAAGCTGTTGACGTACTTGGCCATGTCAAGTGCGAGTTGGAGATTGGCGCCCGACGGCTGACCGGTGCCGAAGTCGGGGGAGAACTTGTGGTAGGGCCCGACGGCCGTGGCGATCAGGGCGAGCCCGTTCTTCACCGCCGCCATCACCAACACCCGCAAGCGCATGTATCTGCCTGAGGCATCCTGTGGGTAGACGTCCGCGACCTGGCCGTATCCGAGCTGGTAGCCCACCATCGCATTGGGTAGCTCGTAGTCCTTGACGGCGTCGGGGTAGGTCTCCTTGATCAGCGACTGCGCGATTTCCTCAGGCGTGCGCCCGGCGGCGGGCTCACTGAACAACTGCAGGGTGCCCGTGTCCCCACCGGTGAAGTCCGCCACCACGCCGTTCGGCTTCATCGTGACGGTGTATGCGGTGCCTTCGCCCGGATAGGCGACCGAGAAGTCGCCGCTCGGTGATGTGAAGCGGGGCAACCTGTCCACCGGCGTGCCGAAGGGGGGCTGCCCGCAGTTCGGTGGACAGACATACCGCGGAGTGGGCGGCGTGAGCAGCCTGAACACGACCACGGTCGCGACGATCAGGATGCCAACGCCGCCGGCTAACTGCAGCAGCAGCCGACGATGCGACGTGTAGGTCACCGATCGGGCCGCATACGAACCGGGCGGCAGCGCGTATCCGGGCCAGACGGTCTCGCCCGCCGGGGCTGGGGCGGGGGCTGGCGCGGTCACGGACCCGCCGGCGGGGCCTCGATGCGCGCCGGGCGGGCGTGGCGCCGCGCGGCCCGCGACGTTCTCGACGATGCGCGGGTAGCGACCCCGCAGGCCGGGCAGAACGCCATGTCCGGCACGACATGACCGCAGTCCTCACACAGCAACGGTTCTTGGGTGATCGGGTCGTGCTGTTCACGCAGCAATGCGATGTGCACGACGATCCGCAACGTGAGCACCATCAACAAGGTGACGGCCACATAGATGGCCAACTGCCAGGTCTCAGATACCGGGGACGCGTCGGTCATCCCCAAGACCAGGTAGGCAATCAGCACCACGGTGATTGCCGGCACCGGGCCGGCCAGCCACTGTCCGTCATGCTGGTTCGCGCGGGCCGGGCGGGTGAACCACATGGCCACGCCGACCATGCCACCGGCGGTGGCGGCGATGAGCGACGTCGCGACGCCACGGATGCCTGCTTCCGCGATGAGCCCGATGATGGGCCGGTCGTATGCCATCAGGCCGGTGCTGAACTGCGGGACCAGCCGGGTCAGTGTGGCGGCGGCGGTGAAGCTCATCGCCGCGATCGCCCCGATCACGAAACCGTCCAACGACTCGTGGGTGCCGACATGCGACGCACGCGCCAGCACGATCGGGACCAGCATCACGATTGCGCCGCTGATCGGGATGGCCACGCCTTCGGCCAGCGGCTTGTTGAACTCCATGCCGGCCTGGAACGCGACGGCGTAGCCCTGCGCGATGATCGCCCCGGTCAGCCACGCCCACCCGACGCCGAGGCCGGCGGAGAACACCGCAATGACCAACAGGGCGCGCCGGGACAGGTCCGCATAGACATCGGACTCGTACAGGTAGAGGTGAAACAGCACCGGCAGTCCGAGCGCGCTGACCGCGACGAGCGGCGCTTGCCAGCGGAGCAGCGCGAACGCGACGACCCCGATCAGCAGAATGATCAGCGCAAGCCGGAACGGTCCTCGAGCGCGATGGTGCAGGTGCGGGAACAGCGTGCTGGCCACCGACGGGCGCAGCACATGTTCGCCCGACGCCGCACTGTATGCCCGCAACCGCAGCCAGGCCGGTCCGTCTCCGCGTTGCGGCGTGAGGGTCGATCCGCAATACCCACAGAACGCGCCTGCGGGAACGTCGATTTCGCACATCGGGCAGTCCGTCGTCGGCACGCCGTCGGGGCTATTCTCCGGGTTATTCACTGCTGGCCCGTTCGATGTCGAGCAGATTGCGGACGAGGTTGTCGATGTTCGGTGGGCCGAGACCGGTGACCAGGTCGTATCCGGGGGTCGCGGTGTCGACGGCGTTCGCACCGAGGCTCACGTCGCGAAAACCGGGCCGCGGCGCACCCGCCGCGATGCGGTACAGCATCGGGTTCAACGCGCCGAGCGCCCGGGAACCGTTGGCGATCAGGTACTGGTCCATCACCGCGGTCAGTGCGGCCCAGATCGGCGCTGCCTGCGAAGTGCCGCCGCCGATGAGGGTCTGCCCATCGAACACGATCCGCGCCCCGGTCAACGGGTCTGCTGCCGCGGAGACGTCGGGGGACAGCCGGTGGTTGGAGTCGCGACTCGACGAGACGGTGTGTTGCCAGTCGGGCCGCGGGAACAGCGCCGACACCCCACCGCTGCTGCCGATGCTCAGCGGCGAGTTGAACCAGGCCTGCTCGGCGAGCCACATCCCGCTGCCGTCGAGCGTCAATGCGGTGCCCCCCACGGCGGTCATCTCGGGCAATGATGAGATCGCGTCCAGCCCGACGTCGGAAGGCCCAGGTGGCGACGACCAGTCTTCGCCGCCTTTGCACTGCAGGCCGGCGTTGTCCCCGCTGGCATCGAACGCCGACGTACCATGCGATTGCGCCTTGGCCACGGCAGCCCGCACTGGCACCAAATCGGCTGCGGTCAACAGCTTGTCGCACGCCCACCCGATCGAAAGGCTCCACACCGCGCCGGGGAACTGGCGGTCGGCGTCCTCGAACATGCGGCCGATCTTTTCGAAGTTGCCGTCGCCCTCGAGGGTGGGAACGGCGTTTACGACGACCAGGCGCGCGTCGGGAGCGATCGCGTGCGCCACCTCCAGGTCCATCACGGCCTCGCCGGTGGGCTTGCCGGGTTGACCACCGACCAGGGTCGGCGTGAAGCGCGGCAACTCCGAAAGGTCGGAGAAGGAATCGAGGTCGGCCTGCTCGAAGCCGTCAAACTCGAACAGGACGATCGTGGTGCCCTTGCCGGTGTTACCGGTCGACGCGAGCCGGCCGGCGTTGTAGGCCGTCAGCAGCTCGGCGGGGGTCAGACCCCCTCTCCGTGGCCGCATCGGAGGGCGCGCCGTGTGGTGCGGCGTGTACCCGAGGATGCGGCCGAACTCGCTGACTTCGCCGTTGACCGACGCCGGCACGGATGGCTGCTGCGGCGATGCGTAGAACACCTGCCCACGGCGGCCCCGATAGTCGTGCACGGGCACACCGAAGGTGTCGGCGACAGTCGTGGGCGCACCCTGGATGATCGCCCAGTCGTCTCCCGGCCGCCAGCGCACCGACAGACCGTTGCTGCTCGCCCACGTCATCAGCGCGTCGGGCTTTTGGGCGTCGTGCAGTGCCGCGGTGACCTGTACCTGACCGGTCGCCGGGCCGAGGTCGGTGGAGCCGGCGAGCAGCAGTGCCAACGGACCGTCGATGACGACCGGGTGGTTCGCCGACGGCCACGACCTCAGGTCGGAGACCGTAAGCACCACGAGGCCGGCGGCGGCCAGCGCCCACAACCGACGCGCACACGGATGGCGCCGGCTAGGGCGGCGGCTAGGGCGTCGGCTATGGCCCGGCGGCGACATCGGAGTTCGTCTCCGCTCCACGATCGCTGCCAGGGCCTACTCGTTTGCGCGGCGCTTGTGCGTGGACACCGTGGGGGCGGGTTGGACGGGTGTCGGCGTGAACAAGTTGGGGCCACCGGGGTTGATGGAGTCCTGCGTCGAGGTCACCGGCGCGGTCGTGGTGGTCGTTGTCATCGCTGTGGTGGTCGTGGTGGTGGGTGTCGTGGTGGTGGGGTTCGGGCCCTTGCCACCGCATGCCGCGGTAAGTCCACCCACTGCGATCAGAGCACTTGTGCCCGCGACAGCCGCGAGACAACGGACCCTGCGTGACCTCATCTTGTTACCTATCTGTCCCCGGCCGATCCCGACGAGACGTTCTGCGACGAGCTTGCACGCGTGGCAGCGTCGAAAACCGCAGATCAATACTGGCGCTTACATGTGCACGTTACAGGAGAATCACAACCTGGCCAGGCGATTAGGCCGGATAGGTCGGTTTAGCGGCGCCTGCCCGGGGGAGGAGTTTCGAACGGTGCCGGCGTGAACAAGTTGGGCCCGGTGGGGTTGATGGAGTCCTGCGTCGAGGACACCGGCGGCGGGGTCGTCGTCGTTGTCGTCGGGGTGGTGGTCGTCGGGGTGGTGGTCGTTGAGGTCGGTGTCGTGGTGGTGGAGGGGTTCTCTCCGCCCTTGCCACCGCATGCCGCGGTAAGTCCACCCAGTGCGATCAGAGCACTTGTGCCCGCGACAGCCGCGAGACAACGAACCCTGCGTGACCTCACCGTGTTTCCCATCGGTACTGTCGCTGCCGTCGCTTTCTCTTGCACGTTACAAGACACTCGAAACCTCGCCTGGGACGAGATTAGCGGATCTGCTCGGCGCTGCTTCGAAGCCACCGAGCTGGCGTACGGCGCGAAATAGCAGCAGTCCCGGTTGAAGACCGAGCGCGATCGCGATCATCGAAATCAGCGTGACGGTGATCACCGCGCTGCTGTTGGCACCGACGAGCTGGGTGACGCCGATCAAGCCGATCGAACCCGAGCCGGCAACGATCTCGCGGGTGTGCCGGGCAGGAACAACGCGAGTGGCGGCACGAGGGCGCGCAGACTCTGTTGGCCGAGGTGCAACCAACGCCCGACGCCGAGACCTAGTGTTATCGAATGACCAGCTATCCGACGTCGCCGCGTGAGGCCGCGCGCCGATTCACACCCGAACTGACCGCACTCGTCGACAACCCGTTGTATTCCGACGTCTGGACCGACCCGCGCCTGAGCCCTCGCGATCGCAGCATCGCCACCGTGGCAGCGCTCACGGTCCTCTATCGCCCCGAAGAGCTGCCTGCACACCTGCGGCGTGCGGTCGAAAACGGTCTCACGCTCGACGAAATATCTGCACTCATCACCCACGTCGCGTTCTACGGCGGTTTCCCGGCCGCGATCTCGGCGTCGATGCTGGCCGCGGAGACGCTGCTGAACGACGAGGAAGGGGCTTAGCTCCCGGCTGCTCGCGCCTGTCGGACCAACTCCACGGCGGCCGCACGCAGCTCGTCGACGGCGTCGATCGGGTGGGCGAAACCGACACGGGTGTAGGCGATCCCGCGACCCGTGGTGACCTTCAGGTCAAGCCCGTAGCGGTCGACGGCGGTACACCGTGCGCCATCCGCATCGGGAAACCCGCCGAGCGTCCTGGCCATCGCGGCAAGCGCATCGGCATGGTCGGCGTTGAGGTGATCGATCGCCGGGCCGGCTCGCAGCTGAACCGGATCAGGTTGGGCGACCAGGTAATCCTCGCCCGCGGCGGAGTCCATCCGGCCGTAGCCGCCCACCCAGCGGACCCGCTGCACCCGCAGCACCCACAACGAGAAGTCGCTGTAATCGATGTAGTACCTGGCCGCGGCGACCGACGCGAGATGTGCTTGCCGCGCAGCGGTCTGCTCGTCACCGGTAGGGCGCTGCACGTTGCCGGCCAACGTGATTCGGCCACTTGCCAACGGATCCGGATCGGTGCTGGGCGCGACGATCGCCAAGCTGGCCCGCGGGTCGTGTTCGAGATTACGGCCATGCTCAGCCATCCGGGACACGCACAGCACCGGCGCGCCATCGAGCAGACCATAGGTGACGAACGACGCCCACGGGTCGCCGGCGGCGGTCAGCGTTGCCAATGTGCCGATGTTGGTGGAGCTCGCGATGGTGCGCGCCTCCTCGGCGGCAGACGGACGGCGGGGATTGGCGACGGGCGCCAGCGGCGGCGGCGTGGACGGCGCGTCGCCCGGGTCGCCGTGATCGCGCTGCCGACTGTTTGTCACGTCGGCACGATACTTGTCACGTCGGCACGGTAACGGTTGTGGTGGGCGGTACCGAGGGGTACCGTACGGTGGTACGTTGGCGTACCACGACGGAATGGAGACGGCATGGGCCAGGCGACGACCGACCCGGTACGGCTTCCGCCCGCGCCGCCGATACCAAAGATCGCCGCCGGACTGGGCTTCGTCGGGGCCCGCGCAAAGCTGGTCGGGGTGCTGGGCAAGCGGTACGGCACCGCTTTCACCCTGAACCTGCCGATCTTCGGCAAGGCTGTGGTGATCAGCGACCCGGTCTTGATCAAGGACCTGTTCACCTCCGGCACCGAGCTCGTCGGCCGGGCTTCCAACCTCGGCATCATCCTCGGGCCGGGCTCCACGTTCAGCCTGGACGGCGACGAGCACCGGGAGCGGCGCAAGCTCTTGGTTCCGCCTTTTCACGGCAAGCGGATGCAAGGCTACGAGCACATCATCGAAGAAGAGGTGATGCGCGAAACAGCCAGCTGGCCCGAGGGTCAGGAGTTCCCGACGCTTGCGCCGATGATGCGGATAACGCTGCGCGCGATCCTGCGCGCGGTCTTCGGCGCCGAGGGTGATGCGTTGGACGAGCTGCGTGAACTGCTGCCGCCGGCGGTGACGCTGGGTGCGCGGCTGGCCGTGATGCCGGCGTTCGCGCGGCGCGACCTCGGCCGCTGGAGCCCGTGGGGCCGGTTCCTTCACTACCGGCGCCGCTATGACGCGGTCATCGACCGGCTCATTGCGCAGGCGCGGTCCGACCCGGCGTTCGACGAGCGCACCGATGTGCTGTCGCTGCTGCTGCAGGCGCGCTACGAGAACGGTGAGCCGATCTCGGATCGCCATGTCGCCGACGAACTGCTGACGCTGCTGACCGCCGGCCACGAGACCACCGCCACCACGCTGGCCTGGACGATCGAGCGGCTGCGCCGGCATCCGCGGCTGCTGACCCGGCTGACCGCCGAGGTCGACTCCGGCGGGTCCGAGCTGCGGCAGGCAACGATCTGGGAGGTGCAGCGGGCACGGCCGGTGGTCGACGCCACCCTGTGGATGACCCGTCAACGACTACGGCTGGGGGAGTGGGTGATTCCAGAGCACCATGTGGTGATCGTCAGCATCGGACTGGCGCACTCCGACGAGGCGAATTTCCCGAATGCCAAGGTGTTCAACCCCGATCGCTTCCTCGGTGCCGCGCCGGACACGCACACCTGGGTCCCGTTCGGCGGCGGGGTGCGCCGTTGCATCGGCGCCGCATTCGCCAACATGGAGATGAACGTGACACTGCGCACGCTGCTGCGCGAATTCGAATTCACCAGTACGTATGCCAAGGGCGAGCGCATTCACTCGCGCGGCGTCACGATGGCGCCCGGCAGCGGCGGCCGAGCGGTGGTGTACCGCCGTGCTTCCGGCTCTTCGGTGCCGACGGCGCAAGGCACCGAAATGGTGTCCGCGTGACAGAGACCGTCGTCGACGTCGGTCGCGGAATCCGGTTGTGCTCTGACACTATCGGCGACCCCGGCGATCCGCCGATAGTGCTGATCCCCGGGCTGGGTCAGCAGTTTCACTCGTGGCCACAGGAGTTCGCAGAGACGTTGGCGAGCCGCGGCCTTCTGATCACACGCGTCGACAACCGCGACGTCGGCAGGTCCACCCACATGAGCTTCCCGGCGCCGAAGCCGTGGGCAATCGTGCGGGGCGGCAACGATCCCCGCCAGTACCACCTCGGCGACATGGCGCGGGACACCGTGGGCCTTCTCGACGCGCTCGGCTACCGCGACGCTCACCTGGTGGGCATCTCAATGGGCGGCATGATCGCTCAGACCGTCGCCGCTCACTATCCGGGGCGGGTACGGACGCTGACGTCGCTGATGTCCACCACCGGCGCACCGCGTGTCGGCCGACCGGCGCTGTCGACCTGGTGGCGGATGGCCACGGCGCGCCCGCCGCGCAGCCGCGATGAGGCAGTCGAGCGAGCGCTGCGCATTTTCCGGCACATCGGATCGCACGGGTTTCCGTTCGACGAGCAATGGGTCAGCCGACGCGCGGGAATGGACTGGGACCGGGACCAGACGTCCGACGGCTCGGCACGGCAGTTGGCCGCCATCTTCGCGTCGGGCGACCGCACCCGGGAGCTGCGGCAGATCGAGGTGCCGACGCTGGTGATCCACGGCGACCGGGACCGGATGGTCCATCCCACCGGGGGCGACGCGACCGCGAAGGCGATCCCGGGGGCGCGGCGGGAGACGATCGCCGGCATGGGCCACGACCTGCCGCGTCCAGCGTGGCCACGTGTCGTTGACCTGATCGTCGATCATGGTTCCGGTCACGAGGCCCAGGCGTACCCGCATGAACTCGAGGAGCAACGGTGACAAAATCGGTACGAACGATCAGCGGCCGCACCGCGGTGATCACCGGCGCGGCATCGGGCATCGGTCGCAGTCTGGCGCAGCGACTCTCGGCGCAGCGCTGCCCGGTGGCGATCGCCGATATCGATGAGCGCGGGCTGAAGGAAACCGAGGCGACCCTTCGCGGTCCGGTTCTGACGCGCGTGCTCGATGTCCGCGATGCGCGGGCGCAGCGCGACTTCGCCGACGAGGTGCGGGCCTGGACGCCAACCCGACTCGGTGCGGTGTTCAACAACGCCGGCGTGGCGGTCGCGTCCAGTGTGCTCGACGCGAACCCGGACGATGACCAATGGTTGTGGGACATCAACTTTCACGGCGTCGTCAACGGCACGCGGGCGTTCCTGCCGATCCTCGTCGAGCAGGATGAGGGCGCGATCGTCAACACCTCGAGTGTGTTCGGGCTGGCCGGCATGCCCAACCAGAGCGCCTACTGCTCGGCCAAATTCGCGGTCCGCGGATTCACCGACGCGCTGCGTCAGGAGTTGCGCGGCACCGGGGTCACCGCAATCAACGTTCATCCGGGCGGGATCAACACGAACATCGTGCGCAACGCGCGGTTTCGCAAGGACCCTGAAGGACGTGGTCGCACGCAGGATCAGATGGCTGCGGAATTCGCGGCGATCACAATGACCGAACCGGACAAGGCCGCGGAGATCATCCACCGCGGTGTCGAGGCGGGCAAGGCGCGCATCCTGGTGGGCCCGGATGCGTACCTCTTCGACATCCTCACCCGGGTCGCCCCGACCCACTACTACGACGTGCTGAACCGTTTCCAGTCGCGGATCAGGGCGCGTCGAGCCGCGGCCGTCACCGCGTAGGCCGGCATGAGCTTCAGCCTGCCGCCGGACCTACCGGCCCCCGAAAACGACGGGGCGGCGGATCATCTACCCGGCATGAAATCGCCTGAGCTGACCCTGACCAGCACGGCGGGCGAGGCGGTCCGTCTCGATGCGCTCGGCGACGGGCGCTCGGTGATCTACATCTACCCGCTCACCGGCCGCCCGGGCACCGATCTCCCTTCGGGCTGGGACGCCATACCGGGAGCGCGCGGTTGCACACCCGAAGCCTGTAGCTTCCGGGACCAGCACCAAGAGCTGCTCAACGCGGGCGCTGCCCGGGTGTTCGGGTTGTCCAGCCAGGATTCCGCCTATCAGCGCGAAGTCGTCGAGCGTCTGCAGCTGCCCTTCGACATGCTGTCCGACCCCACGTTGAGCCTGGCCGCCGCGGTCGGGCTGCCGACGTTTGAAGCCGACGGGGTGACGCTGTACAAGCGGCTGACGTTGATCATCGGCAGCGGGCTGATCGAGCACGCGTTCTACCCGGTCTTCCCGCCGGACGAGCATGCCGAGCAGGTGCTGGCGTGGTTGCGCGACACCCCTCGGTAGCTGCTCGCTCGCCGAAACTGAAGCGGCTGTGCTATTCCGCGGCGCGTCGTCGCAACTGGTTCAGTGTCGGCGCGGGGGATTTTGGGCGCGAGGATTTTGGGCGCGGGGATTTTGGATCGCAAGAAAGTGTCACGTTGGGACGAAACGGCGCTGCTACCGATGTAAGCGACCCATCACCCATGAAGGAGATCCCCAATGACCACCAGCGCCGTATCCACCAACAGTCCCGCGAAGCGTCACGGGCGCCGGCTTGCCGCCGCCACCGTGCTGGCGACGGCTGCCACACTGGGCAGCTTGCTGTTCAACCCCGCACCAGCCCTGGCAAAACCAAAGCCCACGCACCCGCAGCCAGCGTTGTGCGCCATGAGCACCACCGACGGGGACACCGAGTATTACCTGCCGGGCGAGACCTATACGGCCAAGACCGGCGACGTCACCGTCACCGCGACGTGCGGCGGCGATGGCCGTTGGCAGGTGGTGAGCAAGTAGCGTCCTCTAACTATCATGACTAGTCTCTATAGTCCGACTTTGCTACGCTTATTGCGTGAAGACGGTCACGAGCACGGAGGCCAAAGCCAAGCTCAATGCGATCTTGGCTGAGGTCGAGCGGACCGGCATATCGGTCACCATCACCAGCCACGGGCGGCCGGTAGCCGTGTTGTCGCCGACGCACCAGCGCCCGCGGAAGTTCGGCCAGCTGCCCACGCTCGTTGTGCCCGACACATTTGATGATCCCCTTCCCGACACGGAAATCGCGGCGTGGGAAGGCAACTCGTGACGGCCGCGATCCTGCTAGACACGAACGCTCTGCTGCGGTTAGTGAGCGAGCCCGCCAAGCTATCTCCCATGGCGCGGGAAGTGCTGTCCCAACCAAGCACCGAACTCATGATCTCGGCGGCATCCGCGTGGGAGATCGCCATCAAGACCCGCTTCGGACGCATCGACGGCGAGACGCTGCTCTCGGCGTGGCCCGACATCATCGCCGACATGACCGCGACCGAGATGCCCATCGATGCCGCCGACGCCATCCTCGCCGGGCGCCTGCCGTGGGAGCACAAAGACCCGTTCGACAGAATGCTCGTGGCCCAGGCCGCGCGACGAAACCTGACAATCGCCACAAGCGACGCGCACATTCTCGGCGCTGCGCTTACGCCCACATTGAAAACCTAGGTCCGTCGTACCGTCGGTTCAGTCATCAGTCGCTCCGCCGGCGAGGGTCAGCAGTTCGCCGCGTCCGATCTGGGTGACCAGGCTGGCCGAGTCGAAATAGATGCGCTCGTTGACGATCCGGTCCCCTTCGAAGAAGAAAACCGCAATCACCGGGACGCGAAATGCTTTGCCTGTCGGGGGCAGTCCGTAGAACTCGCCGAGATTCGTTCCCAGCAGGTCAAATTCCACGATCACCGCGTCATCCGTGACGTGAAATCGGGAATTGTCGTGACGCTGGTCCGGAAACGCTGTTCTCGTCGTGACGTAGTAACCCATGACCTCGGCGTCGCCGTCGAAGACCTGGCCGGTGGCCATGATTTCGTAGCGGGGATGGCCGTTGAATGTGGCCAGGGTCCGGTCGAAGTCCTGGGTGACCTCGGTGTCCATGTGTTCCTGAATGACCGCGAGGCGGCGCTGGCGGAGGTCGTCGGAAATCATCTAGAACCAGCCGTCGCGCATCTCGATCGTGGTGCGGTCGAGGCTTTCCAGCAGATCCAGCTGAGGCCCCGTCTTGGGCAGCTCATATCGGAAGAAATAGCGGCCGGCCTGCCGCTTGCCGTCATAGAAGTCGCCGGTGCTACCGTGCGCGGCGCGCATCTGCTCCAGCCACATCCAGGCGATGACAAGGTGTCCGACCGCCTCCATGTACACGACGCTGTTGGCCAGCGCCGCCTCGATGTCGCCCGACGCGAACATTCCCGTGGTGACGTCGACCAGACGCCGCCAGACGGCGCCCAGTTGTGCCGCCAGGGTGGCCAATTCGCCGCCCAGCGCGCCGGCCTCCGACACGCTGTGGTTGACGACGTCGGTCAACGCGGCCAAGCTTGCGCCGTTGCGCTGGACCACCTTGCGGCCCAGCAGGTCCAGGCTCTGAATGCCGTGCGTGCCTTCATGGATCGGGTTCAGCCGGTTGTCCCGATAGTGCTGTTCGACGTCATACTCGCGGGTGTAGCCGTAGCCGCCGTGCACCTGGATGGCCAGGTTGTTGGCCTCCAGGCACCACTGTGAGGGCCAGCTCTTCGCTATCGGGGTCAAGATGTCCAGCAACAACGTCGACGACTCGCGCTCCGCGTCGCTCTCGGGGCTGTGGCCGATGTCGATGAGCCGCCCGCAATACAGTGCCAATGCCAGCGCACCCTCCACATACGATTTCTGCGCCAGCAACATTCGCTTGACATCGGGATGCTCGACGATGGGCACCTGCGCGGCGGCCGGGTCCTTCGCGGTGACCGGCCTGCCCTGCGGGCGGTTGCGTGCGTAGTCCAATGACTTCAGATAACCGGTGTAGCCCAACGCGATAGCGCCCAGCCCGACGCCCAGGCGCGCCTCGTTCATCATGTGGAACATGTAGCTCAGACCCCGGTGCGGCTCACCGACCAGGTAGCCGACCGCGCCCGCCTCGCCACCGGGACGGAACCCGCCCTCACCGAAGTTCAGAACGGTGTTGGTGGTGCCGCGGTACCCCATCTTGTGGTTGAGCCCGGCGAGCACAACGTCGTTGCGGTCGCCAACCGTGCCGACCGTGCCGTCGGTGCCGTCCATGCCGTCCATGCCGTCTATGGCGACGAGGAATTTCGGCACGATGAACAGCGAGATGCCTTTCGTGCCCGGCGGAGCGCCGGGGATCTTCGCGAGCACCAGGTGCACGATGTTGTCGGTGAGTTCGTGTTCGCCACCGGAGATCCACATTTTCGATCCGAACAGGCGGTACGTGCCGGCGAACGGGCCTGAGTCGCGCGGTTCGGCGCGGGTGACGATGTCGGCGAGCGACGACCCCGCCTGCGGCTCCGACAGGCACATCGTTCCCGAAAACCGGCCTGCGAGCATCGGTTTCAGGAACGCATCGATCTGCTCGGCGGTACCGTAGCGGGCCAGCAGGTTCGCGTTGGCCTGCGTCAGCAGCACATAAGCCGCTGTGCTGGTGTTCGCGGCATGAAACCAGGCCAGCCCGGCGCCGGCCACCGCCATCGGCAGCTGCGCGCCGCCCAGTTCGGTGTCCATTCCCATCGCGATCAGGTCGGCGCGCGCGAACGCGTCGAGCGCCTCCTTCACCTCGGGAATGATCGTGACCGTCTTGCCGTCGAAGCTGGGCTCGTTGGCGTCGCTCTTCTTGTTGTGCGGCGCGAAGTACCGGGTGGCCAGTTGTTCGCACAGGTCGAGCATGCCGGTGAAGGTCTCCTCGGAGTGTTCCGCGAACCGTTCCCGCTTCGTCAGCTCGCCGACCCGCAGCCACTCGAACAGGAGAAAGTCAAGATCTCGGCGCGACAACAGGGTTGACTTCATGGTGTTCTTCTATTGTCGCAAATCCTGACGCCGCGGCGTCACGTAGTCCTGAGGTTGGTAGTCCGCAGGGTGCTGCGACAGTGCGGATCACTGGCCGCGACCAGGTTCTGGTCGTGACCTCGCTGGCCGCTGCTTGGGCTCAGCCGCCGAGCGCCGCGATCAGCTCCTTGATCCGGGCCGCCTCATCCTCGGAGGGCGTCTCCTCGACCTCGACGTCCTCGATCAGATCGGCTCGCACGCCGATACCGTTGGCGGCCTCCGTGCGGGAGAGCTTGGCGCGCCCACGGGCGATGTAGAGCCGCTGACCCAGCGTGGCGCCCGGCGAGTTCGCCGCCGCGGCCATCAGGTCGTCGTAGCGGCTACGCACCGTACTCAGCGCAACGATCACCGCGGGCGAAGTCCTACTGCGGCCCGCCGCGTCGGTCAGTGCCGATTCGAGTTTGCGCAAGCCGGCCAGAATCACCGCGGCCCGGCCGGGAAACTGCTCGTCACCCGGATCCGGCAGGGATTCGATCGCCGAGGAATACATGTGCATCGCCGCTTCGGAGAGGCCGACGATGACCGGCGATTCACCGTCGTTCGGTTGTGTGCCGTCACCCATGGAAACATCCTTTTTGTCGTGTCCCAACTTGTCGAAAGCCGCCAAAACTGCAGCGCCTCTCGACCAGGAGTTTTGCACATGCGCCTGAACGGCGCCCGACGGGATTGGGTTACCCGCCGCCCGGGTAGGTGACACCCTGATGGGGATGATGCAGGAAACCGACGATGCTGAACACGATCCCGGCCCGGATCCCGTTCAAGGCAGCCACATCGAAGACGGCCTGGTCGAGCATCCCACCGCGGAGGACTTCGGGCAGGCGCGGATACTGCCGGCCGACCGGACGTGGTTCAAGCGCGCGGTGTTCTACGAGGTGCTGGTACGGGCTTTCTACGACGCGACCGCCGATGGTTCAGGGGACCTGCGGGGGCTGACCGAGAAACTCGACTACCTGCAGTGGCTGGGCATCGACTGTCTATGGCTGCCGCCGTTCTACGACTCGCCGCTGCGCGACGGCGGCTACGACATCCGCGACTTCTACAAGGTGCTGCCCGAGTTCGGCACCGTCGAGGACTTCGTCGCGCTCCTCGACGCCGCGCACCGTCGCGGTATTCGGGTGGTCACCGACATGGTGATGAACCACACCTCCGATTCGCACCCGTGGTTCCAGGAATCACGGCGTGACCCCGACGGCCCGTACGGGGACTTCTATGTCTGGAGCGACACCAGCGACAAGTACACCGATGTGCGGGTCATCTTCGTCGACACCGAGGAGTCGAACTGGACCTTCGACCCGGTGCGCCGCCAGTTCTACTGGCACCGGTTCTTCTCCCATCAGCCCGACCTGAACTACGACAACGCCGCCGTGCAGGAGGCGATGATCGACGCGCTGAGGTTCTGGCTCGACCTCGGCATCGACGGTTTCCGGTTGGACGCGGTGCCATACCTTTTCGAGCGAGAGGGCACCAACTGCGAGAACCTTCCCGAGACGCACGCGTTCCTGAAACGGTGCCGCAAGGTGATCGACGACGAGTACCCGGGCCGGGTGCTGCTCGCCGAGGCCAACCAATGGCCAGCCGACGTGGTCCCGTACTTCGGCGACCCGGACACCGGCGGCGACGAGTGCCACATGGCGTTCCACTTCCCGCTGATGCCGCGCATCTTCATGGCGGTGCGGCGCGAGTCGCGGATCCCGATCTCGGAAATCCTGGCGCAGACACCGCCGATCCCCGACACCGCGCAGTGGGGCATCTTCCTGCGCAACCACGATGAGCTCACCCTCGAGATGGTCACCGACGAAGAGCGCGACTACATGTACGCCGAATACGCAAAAGACCCTCAGATGAAGGCGAACGTGGGCATCCGAAGACGGCTGGCCCCGCTGCTGGAGAACGACCGCAATCAGATCGAACTGTTCACCGCGCTGCTGCTGTCGTTTCCGGGCTCGCCGGTGATCTACTACGGCGACGAGATCGGGATGGGCGACATCATCTGGCTCGGCGATCGCGACGGTGTTCGCACGCCGATGCAGTGGACACCCGACCGCAACGCCGGCTTCTCGAAGGCCAACCCGGGTCAGCTGTATCTGCCGCCGAACCAGGACCCCATCTACGGCTATGCGTCGGTCAACGTGGAGGCACAACTCGACACCTCGACGTCACTGCTGAACTGGACCCGCACGATGCTGGGCGTGCGCCGTCGGCACCCCGCGTTCGCGATCGGCGCATTCAAGGAACTGGGTGGCTCGAACCCGTCGGTGCTCGCGTATCTGCGCGAAGAAGGAGACGACGTCGTGCTGTGCGTCAACAACCTGTCCCGGTTCCCCCAGCCGATAGAGCTGTACCTGCAGCAATGGAGTGGGTACATACCGGTGGAGTTGAAGGGCAACGTGGAGTTTCCCCGCATCGGCCAGTTGCCCTATCTGTTGACCCTGCCGGGCCACGGGTTCTACTGGTTCGCGCTGCAAGCCTCCGAGGAGATCCAATGAGCCTGCCTTTCACCGAGTGGCTTCCGCGTCAGCGCTGGTATGCCGGGCGCACCCGCGAGTTGTCCTCGGCTGAACCAGCCCGGGTGGTGCCGCTGGCCGACGACCTCGACCTGATGCTGGTCGACGCCGCTTACACCGACGGGTCGGCCGAGCGATACCAGGTGATCGTGCGGTGGGACACCGCGCCGCCGGAGGAGTACACCGACATCGCGACGATCGGCAGCGACGACGGCCGCACGGGGTATGACGCGCTCTACGACGCGGAGGCAGCCCAGTTCCTGTTGTCGTTGATCGACTCGTCGGCGGTGCGCGGCGACGTGACGTTCGCCAAGGAGCCCGGTGCCACTCTCCCGACGGTCGCGGCGCCGCGGGTGTTCGAGTCCGAGCAGAGCAACACCAGCGTGATCTTCGAGCAGGAGGCGATTCTCAAGGTCTTCCGCCGGATCGCCCCGGGCATCAATCCCGACATCGAGTTGAACCAGGTGCTCGGCCGGGCGGGCAATCCACACGTGGCCCCGGTGCTGGGATCCGTCGAAATGTCGCTCGACCGCGAGGCCTGGCCGCTCGCCATGGTGACAGAATTCGCCGCGAATTCGGCCGCCGGCTGGGATATGGCGACCACCAGCACCCGCGACCTGTTCGCCGAGGGTGACCTGTACGCCTACGAGGTGGGCGGTGACTTCGCCGGTGAGTCACACCGTCTCGGTGAGGCAGTCGCTGCGGTGCACGCGACGCTGGCCGAAGCGATGGGGACGTCGTCGGCCGATCTCCCCGTCGACGGGATGCTGGCCCGGCTGTCGGCTGCCGCCGCCGGGGTGCCCGAGATACGCCAATACGCTCCCGCGATCGAAGAGCGGTTCCACAAGCTGGTCGGCGAGACGATCACCGTGCAGCGGGTGCACGGCGATCTGCATCTCGGCCAGACGCGTCGCACGCCCGAGACGTGGCTGCTGATCGACTTCGAGGGTGAGCCCGGGCAACCGTTGGACGAGAGACGCAGACCCGACTCACCGTTGCGGGACGTCGCGGGAATGCTGCGCTCGTACGAGTACGCGGCGTATCAACGGCTCGTGGACCACGACACCGAGGAGCATGGTAAGCAGTTGGCCGCTCGGGCACGCGAATGGGTGGATCGCAACCAGGCGGCGTTCTGCGACGGCTATGCGGCGGTCGCGGGAGCCGATCCGCGGGCGTGGGAAACCGTGCTGTCGGCCTACGAATTGGACAAGGCCGTCTACGAAGCGGCGTATGAGGCACGGCACCGGCCGACGTGGTTGTCGATCCCACTGCGGGCGATCACGCGGCTCGTCGGCTGAGGGTGAGGCCCAGCCGCGAAACTTAAACCTCCGCGACTCACATCGGCGCGTCTTCGCAACGATTTAAGTGTCGGCGATAGCACTACAAAGTCACGACGTCGTAGCTGCCGAGTTGGTCCATCAGCACGCGCAGATGTTCGGGCGGCGAACCCAGTGTCTGCTCGATCGCGGTCAACCGGGCGGTGTAGTGGCCGACCGGATACTCCGCGGTCATCCCAATGCCGCCGTGCAGCTGGATGGCCTCCTGGCCGATGTGCCGGCCCGAGCGGGCGATCTGCAGCTTCGCCCGAGATGCGATGACCGGATCCAGGTTCGAATCGGCGATCGACATCGCGGCGTAGTCGCACATGCTGCGCGCCATCTCGAGCGACACGTACATGTCGGCGGCACGTTGGGTCAGCGTCTGAAACTTGTTCAGCGTCACACCGAACTGCTTGCGGGTCTTCAGATACTCGGTGGTGAGCCGCAATGCTTCGGCCATCGCGCCCACCGCCTCCGCGTCGAGCGCCGACTGCATGCGCACGAGAGCGTCGCTGATCTGTGCCGACGCGTCGACCGCGTCGCCGACGGGGTGGGCAGGCGTCGCGTCGAAGTCGATCTGGGCGCCGCGCCGGCCGTCGAACGTGCGGTACGGATGCCGGGTGACTGCGTCGGCGTCGACCAGGAACAGGCCCGTGCCACCGTCGGGCAAGGCAGCGCTGACGACGAGCGTGTCGGCGCTGTCACCGGCCAGCACCGGGTTTTTGCGACCCGTCAGCGTCCACGAATCGCCTTGCTGCGCGGCGGTTGTGACGCCATCGTGAGCGAACGCGAGTAGCTTCTGGCCTGCGGCGACTTCGTCGAGAATGGCGCGCTGGTCCGCGCTGCCCGACTCCGCTATCAGGCTGCCCGGTCCGAGCGCGCCGTGGACGACCGGCTCGGGCGCGAGGTGGCGCCCGATCTCGGTCATCACCACCATCACTTCGATCTGGCCGCCGGCGTCCTCGTCGAAGCCGAGGCCGAGGATGCCGATCTCGGCCAGCTGGTTCCATACGTCGCGGCTGAAGCCGAGTTCGGTGTCGGCGACCTTGTTGCGGCTGTCCTGGTCGTAGCTTTTTGACAGCAGATCGCGGGTGGTGTCGCGCAGCAAGACTTGTTCGTCGGTCAGTTGAAAGTCCATGGCCAGCCTCACAATCCGAGAATCGTCGACGAGATGATGTTGCGCTGCACCTCATTGCTGCCGCCGTAGATCGACGTCTTGCGGTAGTTCAGGTACACCGGCGCGGCGCGCTGCGCCCAGTCCGGCGACGCGATGTCGCCATCGGTCCGGTAGGGCAGCGCGTCGGGACCGGCCACCTCGACGAGCAACTCGGTGGCGGCCTGCTGAAGCTGACTGCCGCGCAACTTCAGCACCGACGACACCGGGTTGGGCTTGCCGTCCGCCGAGCCTGAAACGACCCGCATCTGCGTGAGTTCGAGTGCAAGAAGCTCGTTTTCGAGCTCGGCCAACTGTGCCGCGAACAGCGGGTCGTCGAGTAGGCCCTGCTCGGCCGCGTAACGTTTGAGCTCCGCGAGCCGAACCTTGGTTCTGCCGACCCCGGCGATGCCGGTGCGCTCATTGCCGAGGAGGAACTTCGCGTACGTCCACCCCTTGTTCTCCTCACCGACCAGCTGATCGGCGGGAACGCGAACGTCTTCGAAGAACACCTCGTTGACTTCGACGCTGCCGTCGATCAGCTTGATCGGCCGCATCGTGATGCCGGGCGTGTCGAGGTCGACCAGCAGGAACGAGATGCCTGCCTGACGTTTGGGAGCCTGCGGGTCGGTGCGCACCAGGCAGAAGATCCAGTCCGCGTACTGGCCGAGCGTCGTCCACGTCTTCTGCCCGTTGACGACGTACGTGTCACCGTCTCGCTGAGCCGTGGTCCGCAGCGACGCGAGGTCCGAACCGGCTTCCGGCTCGGAGAACCCCTGACACCACCAGATGTCGATGTTGGCCGTGGCCGGCAGGAAGCGCTCCTTGACCTGCTGCGAGCCGAACTCGGCGATCACCGGTCCGACCATCTTGGTGTTGAAGTTCAGCGGTTCCGGCACGCAGGCGAGCTGCATCTCGTCGACATAGATCTGGTGCTGCGTGGGCGTCCAGTCCTTGCCGCCCCAGTCCAGCGGCCAGTGCGGGACCGCCAGCCCGTTGGCGTTGAGGATCTTATGGCTGGTGGCGATGTCGTCGCGGCCCCCGAAGGTGCCGAGACGAACCCGCTCACGGATGTCCGCCGGGATCTCGGTGGCGAAGAACTCGCCGAGCTCGTCGCGGAACTTCGCCTCGTCGTCTGTCAGCGCTAGCTGCATCGGATGCCTCCATTTCTGACCTGATCCTTCGAACAGTAGGCTGTGTCGCCACTGAGCGATGAGCGCTTGCGCGAAGAGCAGATAGTAGCGATGACGGAGGTGGCATGCGCGCAGCACGGGTGATGCGGCTCGAGGGCCCGGACGCGATCGAAGTCTCGGAAATCGACGAACCCGCCGGTGAGGGCGTGGTCGTCGACGTGCACGCGGCCGGGGTCGCGTTCCCTGACGCGCTGCTCAGCCGCGGTCTGTACCAGCACAAGCTGGAGCCGCCGTTTGTGGTCGGCGCCGAGATCGCCGGCGTGGTGCGCAGTGCGCCCACCGACAGCCAGGTGCAGGCCGGGGACCGGGTCGTCGGGCTGACGATGATCGGCGGCGCGATGGCGGAGACCGCGATCCTCGAGCCGCAGCGGGTGTTCAAGCTGCCTGACAATGTCAGCTTCGAGGCGGGCGCCGGCCTGCTGTTCAACGACCTCACGGTGTTCTTCGCGCTGTCGGTGCGGGGCCGGCTGCAGCAGGGCGAAACCGTGCTCGTGCACGGTGCCGCGGGCGGCATCGGCACGTCGACGTTGCGAATCGCGCCGGTGCTTGGCGCGTCCCGCACCATCGGGGTCGTCGGCAGCCAGGACAAGGCCGAGATCGCCAGTGCCGCCGGGGCGACCGACGTCGTGCTGGCCGACGGCTTCAAGGACGCCGTCAAGGAGTTGACCGACGGTCGGGGCGTCGACATCGTGATGGACCCGGTGGGTGGCGACCGTTTCACCGACTCGTTGCGCTGCCTGGCACCGGCGGGACGGCTGCTGGTGGTCGGCTTCACCGGCGGCGAGATCCCCACGGTCAAGGTGAACCGGTTGTTGCTCAACAACATCGACGTGGTGGGCGTCGGCTGGGGGGCGTGGGGTTTGACGCATCCGGGCGCTCTGGAAGAGCAGTGGGCATCGCTTGAACAGCTGCTCGCCTCGGGCCGGCTGCCGGCACCCGACCCCGAGGTGTATCCGCTCGAGGCGGCCGCCGCCGCGGTGGCGTCGTTGGAGAACCGCACCGCCAGAGGCAAAGTGGTGGTGCGGGTCCGGGACTAGGACGCAGCCACCAACTCGGGAACCGACGCCGTGGTGGTGAAGCGCAGGCTGTCGTCGGTGACCGGACCGTTGCGCAGTACCTCGACATCTCGCCTGAAGTCCATCACCATCTGCCACGGGCCGCGGTCGCCCTGACGGGGCAGTTGGTCGACGGCGCGCTTGACGTAGCCGGCGTCGAAGTCCAGCAGCGGCCTGGTGGCCAGGTCTGGATCGTTGACTTCCGGGTAGCAGGTGTCGTAGCCGTGGCTGTCCATGTGGGCCAGCAGCCGGCAGAAGTGCTCGCACAGCGGGCCGACCTTCAACGTCCACGACGAGTTGGTGTAGCCGAACACGAACGCGAAGTTCGGCACGCCCGACAGCAGCATGCTCTTGTAGGCGACCCGGTCCGGCAGGCGCACTGGCTCGCCGTCGACGTTGAGCGCGATCCCGCCGAACGCCTGCAGGTTCAAACCCGTTGCGGTGACGATGATGTCGGCCTCGAGTAGGAGACCGGACTCGAGCTCGATGCCGCGCTCGGTGAACGTGACGATGCGGTCGGTGACCACCGAGGCCTTGCCGTCGCTGATCGCCTTGAACAGGTCGGCGTTGGGCACTGCGCACAGCCGCTGGTCCCACGGGTTGTAGGCGGGGTTGAAGTGCTCGTCGACGGGGAAGCCCGCGGGCAACTGCTTGGCGTTGATGTAGCGGATCAGCCGCCGCGCGGCACCCGGATAGCGTTGGCACAAGCGGTAAACCGCGCGCTGCTTGAGCATGTTCTTGCGTCGCGTCACCGCGTAGCCGCGCCGGGCGCCCAGCACCTTGCGCAGCGCGTTGGCGATCGCGTCCTTCGACGGCACCGGCATGATGTAGGTCGGCGAGCGCTGCAGCATCGTCACGTGCGCGGCGTCGTCGGCCATCGCCGGCACCAGCGTCACCGCGGTGGCGCCGCTGCCGATGATCACGACCCGCTTGCCGCGATAGTCGAGATCGGACGGCCAGTGCTGCGGGTGCACGATCTGGCCGCGGAAGGACTCCCGGCCCTCGAAGTGCGGGGTGAATCCCTCGTCGTAGCGGTAGTAGCCGCCGGCGCAGAACAGCCAGCCGGCGGTGATGGTCGAACGGGTGCCGGTGTCTGTGTCCTTGTCCAGGCGCTCGACGTCGACGTACCAGCGGGCGTCGGCGCTCGACCAGTTCGCGCGGAGGACCTTGTGGTGGAACCGGATGTTGCGGTCGATGCGGTTCTCGGAAACCGTCTCGCGAAGGTACGCGAGGATCTTGTCGCCGCCGGCGATCGCGTCCTCGTCCTGCCACGGCTTGAACTCGTAGCCGAAGGTGTGCAGGTCGGAGTCCGAGCGGATGCCGGGATAGGAGAACAGGTCCCAGGTGCCGCCCGCCGCGCCGCGTGCCTCCAGGATCGCGTACGACTTGCCAGGTTGCTGCTGCTGCAGGTAGTAGGCGGCGCCGATGCCGGAGATGCCTGCGCCGACGATCAACACGTCGACGTGGTCAGGGGTCTGAGTGGTGGTCATGCAATCAATGGTCGGTGGTCGACGGCGGGCCGAACAAGTTCAAAGTGCACCTCTATCTGCTCTGAATAGTGCAGAATGCACCGGATGGAGTGGGAACGCCCGTCCGAGCGGGTCTGTGAGCTGATGCGGAGCGGCGCCGAGGTCGTCGTCAATGTGCCCCGGGAGTGGCTCGAGGAGATGCACAGGGCCACCCTGTCGTCGGAGTACATGCGGACCATTGCCGGCGACCCGGTGCTGGCCGAGGCGACCCGACGGAGCAACCGGGCGAACCTGCTGCACTGGGCGGCGGCCAACATCAGCCACCCGTGCGAGCCGGTGCCGGCGAACCTGGGTCCCGAGCCGCTCAGTATCGCCCGCGATCTGGTCCGGCGCGGGCTCGACGAGTCGGCTGTCGACGCGTACCGGATCGGGCAGAACGTGGCCTGGCGGTTCTGGATGCAGATCGCCTTCGGGTTGACGTCGGACCCGCAGGAGCTACGTGAACTCCTGGATGTGTCAGCGCGCTCGATCAACTCGTTCATCGACGCGACGATCGCCGGCATCTACCGGCAGATGCAGATCGAGCGCGAGGAGCTCACCGGCGGCACGCACGCCGAACGCCGGGAAGCCGTCGAGCTCATCCTCGCCGGCGCGCCGATCACCCGGCAGCGCGCCGAAAGCAAGCTCGGCTACCGCCTCGATCAAAGCCACACCGCCGCCGTGGTGTGGGGCGGGGAACCCGACACCGACCTGTCCCACCTGGACCGTGCCGTCGAGGCGCTGGTCCCCACCGGCGACGGGCGCCGTCCGCTGTCGGTGCCGGCCAGCGCCGCCACCCGGTGGGTGTGGTTGCCGGGGCGGGACAGCCCGGACCTGACCCGCGCGGCGGCCGCGCTCGAGCAGCTGCCCGGGGTGCGCGTCGCGGTCGGGCCCACCGCCGCGGGCGTCGAGGGTTTCCGCAGCAGCCATCTCGACGCCATCACCACCCAGCGCATGGTGGTCCGGATGGGCTCGGCGCAACGGGTGGCACGCTATGAGGACGTCGAGCTGGTCGCGCTGATCGGTGCCGATCCCGAAGGCGCGGACAGGTTCATCAAGCACACGCTTGGCGATTTCGAGTCCGCCGGCCCGGAGCTGCACCAATCGGTGCTCACCTTCGTCGCCGAGCAGTGCAACGCCTCGCGTGCGGCTGCCCGCCTCTACACGCACCGAAATACCCTGCTGCGCAGGCTCGCCCGTGCCGAGGAGTTGCTGCCCCGGCCCCTTGAGAGCAGCAGCGTGCATGTCGCGGTGGCGCTGGAAGCGCTGCGCTGGCGGGGCGCCGGCTGAGGTGCGAGCCTTGTGCTCTTCGCGCAAGCGGCTCATCGGGGGAAACTTCGGCCCCGGCACGTCGGTGTACCGGGGCCGAAGTTGTCTAACCCGTCAGGCGGTGGGCTCCGCGCCCAGCGCCTTCTGGAGGTCGGGTTTCATGGCCTGCAACTGAGCACCCCAGTAGGGCCACGAGTGGGTACCGGTGTCGGGGAAGTTGAAGATGCCGTTGCGGCCGCCGGCGGCCACATAGGTGTCCCGGAACGTCTCGTTGGTCCGCAGCGTGAAGCCCTCCAGGAACTTGGCGGGCATGTCGGTGCCGCCCAGGTCGCTGGGCGTGCCGTTGCCGCAGTAGATCCAGATGCGGGTGTTGTTGGCGACCAGCCGCGGAATCTGCACCATCGGGTCATTGCGCTGCCAGGCCGGGTCGCTGGACGGACCCCACATCGACGTCGCGTTGAAGCCGCCGGAGTCGTTCATCGCCATGCCGATCAGCGTCGGCCACCAACCCTCGGAGGGGTTGAGGAAGCCGGACAGCGACCCGGCGTAGACGAACTTGTCCGGGTAGTACGCCGAAAGGATCAGCGCGGAGCCGCCGGACATCGACAACCCGACCGCCGCGTTGCCCGTGGTGGACACGTTCTTGTTCTCGGCCAGGTAGGCGGGCAGCTCCTGGGTCAGGAAGGTTTCCCACTTGTAGGTCCAGGTGCCGCCGTTGCCGACCGCCGGCTGGTACCAGTCGGTGTAGAAGCTGGACATGCCGCCGACCGGCATGGCCACCGACAAGCCGGACTGGTAGTACCACTCGAACGCTGGCAGCTCGATGTCCCAGCCGCTGTAGTCGTCACGGGCACGCAGGCCGTCGAGCAGGTACACCGCGTGTGGGCCGCCGTACTGGAACTGAACCAGGATGTTCCGTCCCATGGACGCCGACGGCACCTGCAGGTACTCCACCGGCAGGCCCGGCCGCGAGAACGCGCCCGCCGTCCCGGTGCCTCCACCGAGTCCGATGAGGCCGGGCAGCAACGTCGCGAGCAACGCCGCGATCGTCAGCCGGCGTCCCCAGGCGCCCCGCAATCTGTCGAGAAACTTCATGCTTGTCATGCTTGTCAACCCGTCCCATCTTTCGTATGCCGCACCACATGCGATCGACGCAGTCCTGTTCTGCCGTAGTGAACCATCGCCGGCGTGCGATTCCGACGATCTACACCGGGATGTGACGTCGCGGTTGGCTAACGATTCTGATTCGAGAAGGACTCGAGGCCACGGCGAGCGGGGTACCTAGCGCACCGTAATAGCAAGTAGTGAGCCAATTTTCGTTGCCAAAAAGGAGACGGGGCCAGCTACGGGTTGATCGTGTACTCGCCGAACTGACGGCCCCACACGTAGTCGACTGCGAACGGCTGGCCGAGCGAGAGGTGGTTATAGGGCGCCAGGCTGAAGCCGGTGTCCATCACCAGGTACGGCGCGGGCCACAAGTCGTGGGTGATCGTCTGCCAGCAGCCGGGTTTGCCTTCCGGGCCGCCGTGGGCATTAGTCCGCGGCAGATTGTCCGGGTAAATATACGGATTGGCGGCGCCGAACAGCGTTCCCGCGGACCTCAGCGAGTAGCCGTTGTCGCCGCCCAGAATGTCGTACACCTTGGGCGCGACCTCGGCGTAATTCCGGAACGTGCAGAAGATCTCGGGGCTGTAGTACTTGAGCAGCTGTGAGGTGGGGACGAGGTCTTCGGCGCCGCGGGTCAGGTCCGGGCCGCCACGCTCGAGGACATCCGCGGCGGTGTTGCTGACACCGATCGAAGCCATCAGCGCCGCGTCCAGGTTGAGCTGCTGTGCGTTGAGCGTGCGCGCGGTGACCACCGCGTTCTGCAAGGCGGCCCAGAGGTCCGGGGAGGCGTCGGCGTACACCCCGGCCAAGTCGGCCAGCTTCTGGGTGTCGTCACGGATCTGCGGCATCCGCTGGTTGAGGTCGTCGAGATTCTCGTTGGCGTCGGTGATCGACTGGCCGAACCGTTCACCGAGTCCATCGAGTGCCTGAGCGGTCGCGGCCAACGCTTCGTTCACCTTGACCGGATCGATCTTCTCCGCGATCGACACCACGGTCTGGAACAGCGTGTTGAACTCGGTGCTCACCCCCGACACGTGAATCTCATCGGCTGACGTGATCCGCTGCGGTGCAGGGTTTTTCGGCGATATGAACGACACGTACTTGTTGCCGAACACAGTGGTGGCGCTGATGCTGGCATCGACGTTCTCGGGGATCGAATTGAGGTAGCGAGGGTTGACGTCCAGCGACAGCCTCGCCTGCGGCTTGCCGTCCTCGTCGATCTGGTCGACCGCGGCGACCCGGCCGATCTCCACCCCGTTGAACGTCACCTTCGAGCCGGGATCCATCACCAACCCGGCGCGCGGCGCGACCAACGTCAACCGCGTCTTCGGTGTGAAGTCCCCGCGGAATTGGTGGAACAGCAACACGAGGCCGATGAGAACGATCACCGTCATGGCGAGTCCGGCCAATTTGTATGGCGGGGATCGAGGCGAGTTCAGCGGCGCAGTCATCGCGCTTCACGGTAGGGGGTGGCCGGGTGAATTTCTGGCGGCTTAGCCGAAATGATTGGCCCGGCGGTAACAATGGGGTTTCCTGATGGGGGTTTCCTGATGGGGGTTTCCTGATGGCTTCCGAGGTGGCATTCGCGGGCGCGGCCGAGCAGGCGCGGCTGCTGGCCGACGGTGCAATCACCGCGCCGGCGCTGCTGGACACCTACCTGGACCGGATCAACCGGCTGAACCCGGTGCTGCGCGCATATCGGGTGGTACTGGAGGATTCGGCGCAGGCGGAGGCGGCGGACGCGCAGCGCCGGCTGGACGCGGGCGAGCGGTTGCCGCTGCTCGGTGTGCCGATCGCGATCAAGGACGACGTCGACGTCGCCGGCGAAGTCACCACGATGGGGACCGGCGCGCACGGCCCCGCGAAGGATCACGACGCCGAGGTGGTGCGCCGGCTTCGCGCGGCGGGCGCGGTGATTCTGGGCAAGACCATGGTGCCGGAGATGTGCATCTGGCCGTTCACCGAGTCGCTCACGTTCGGCGCCACCCGGAATCCGTGGGACGTCGGCCGGACGCCGGGAGGCAGCAGCGGGGGATCGGCGGCCGCGGTGGCGGCCGGCCTCGCCGCAGTGGCGCTGGGTTCTGATGGTGGCGGCTCCATTCGCATTCCGTCGACGTGGTGCGGGCTTTTCGGCATCAAGCCCCAGCGCGACCGGGTGCCGCTGGCACCGCACGACGGTGCGTGGAACGGCCTGTCCGTCAACGGCCCGATCGCCCGCACCGTCGCCGACGCGGCATTGTTCCTGGACGTCACCACCGCGATGCCTGCGCCGGCCGGCGGGTTCGTCGGCGCTGCGGCGAGGGCGCCGGGCCGACTGCGAATCGCGTTGAGCACCAAGGTTCCGCCGCCGTTGATCGCCCCCGTCGGGACGGCGCAGCGGAAAGCGGTGCGCGATGCGGGTGTGCTGCTGCGCGAGCTCGGCCACCACGTCGTGATGCGTGACCCCGATTACCCGGTCACCGCGACGTTGACGATGCTCGCGCGGTACCTCCGCGGGGTCCGCGACGACGTGGCGTTGATGCCGTCGCCGCAACGGTTGGAGCCGCGAACGCGCGAGATCGTGCGGCTGGGTGGGCTGTTCTCGGATCGCCGGATCGCCGCGACACATGCCGCCGAGGACCGGATCCGGGCGCGGGTGCTGTCGATCTTCGACGACGTCGACGTGGTGATCACGCCGGGCACCGCGACGGGTCCGTCGCGAATCGGCGCCTATCAGCGGCGCGGGGCTGTCGCGACGTTGCTGCTGGTCGGGCAGCGGGTGCCGTTCCAGCAGATGTTCAACGTGACGGGACAGCCGGCGGCGGTGGTGCCGTGGGGACTCGACTCCGACGGTCTGCCGTTGTCCATTCAGCTGGTCGGCAGGCCGTCTGACGAGGCCACCCTGCTGTCGTTGAGCGCTCAGATCGAGGGGGCGCGGCCCTGGGCGCAACGCCGGCCGCCGGTCAGTTGATGACGAAGTCGTCCGGGTCGGGGGTGCGCGTCCACGCCCAGAAGTCGACGAGCCGCCACGGGCTCAGCGAATGGACCTTGCCGGCAGCGTCTTTGTAGAAGCTGTGCTTGATGCTCGGCTGCGACCAGACGAGGGTTTCCAGCTCGGCCTGTGAGCGGGCGTACCAGTCGTCGTAGCGGTCCTGCCGCGGCTCCATCGCTTTCGCGCCGGTGCGGATCAGCAAGTCGAGACACTGCATGACGTAACGGACTTCGCACTCGGAGTGGAAGATCAGGCTGCCGCCGCTCGCCAGGTTGGTGCCCGGGCCGTAGAGACAGAAGAAGTTCGGGAACTTCGGCACGGTGATGCCGAGATAGGCCGCCGGTTGCGGACCCCACGCCGTCTGCAGGTCGACGCCGTCGCGGCCTCGGACCTTCAACGAGGAAATCAGGTCGTTGACCCGGAATCCGGTCGCATAGATCAACACGTCGGCGGGGTAGCGGCGGCCGTCGGCCGCGACGACGGCCCTCGGTTCGATGTGATCGACCTGGTCGCGCAACAGCTCGACGTGGTCCTTGGTGAGGGTCTTCAGCCAACTGCCGTTGTCCTGCAGTGTTCGTTTGCCGGTGGCGGGGTAGTCGGGAATGACCTTTGCGAGAAGCTCGGCGTCACCGTCGATTTGGCTGGAGATCCACTCGGTGAACATGATCCGCGCCATGTCGTTGGTGGCGCTGACCGCCTTTTGCTGATCGGGCCAGTCCGGATCGACGCGGGCGGCGGCGAACGCGGCGTCGCAACCCGGCCAGAACAGCAGGAAGCGGTACCACCGGCCGTAGAACGGCAGGTGTCTCAGCGCCCACTGCACGCCGGGGCCGACCCTGGCGTGGTAGTTCGGATTGGGGAACATCCACTGCGCGGTGCGCTGAAAGATGGTGAGGCTGCGGACGTTGTCGGCGATCGCGGGCGCGACCTGGAAGCCGCTGGCGCCGGCGCCCAGCAGTACGACATCCTTTCCGGCGAGGTCGACGTCGTGATTCCAGCGGGCGGTGTGGAACGCGGGCCCCTCGAATGTCGCCGCGCCGCTGATGTCGGGAATGAAGGGGCGGTTGAGTTGGCCGACTGCGCTGATCACCGCGCGGGCGGTCAGGGTCTCTGGTTCTTCGGCTGTGTCGTCTGTGTCGGTGGGCCGGATCCGTACCGACCACGTGGACGTTGCATCATTCCACTCGGCGCTTCGCACCTCGGTGGAAAACCGGACGTGCTCGGCGATTCCGTGTCGATGCATCACGTCTTCGAAGTACGCCTGCAGCTCGGGCTGTTGGGCAAAGTACTCAGTCCAGTGGTCGGTCGGCTCGAAGCTGTAGCAGTAGAAATGGTTGCCGACATCAACGCGGGCGCCCGGATAGGTGTTCTCCCACCAGGTTCCGCCGACGCCTGCGTTCTTCTCGATGACGGTGTAGGGAATGCCCACCTCTTGCAGCCGGATCGCGGCGAGCAGGCCGGATTGGCCGCAGCCGACGACGACGACGGGGAACTCGGCCCGGGCCTCGGCGCTGGATTCGAACGCGGTGACGCGCGAGTCCCGGCCGTCGAGTTCCATCTCCTCGAGCATCATTGGGACGTATTCGCCGGGCACGTCCGTGCACACCAGCCAGTCCATCATCCGCTTCAGCTGGTCTTTGTCGACCGGGGCGGGTTCGGGGCAACCTCGATCGCGATAGTCGCGGATCACGTCGAACGCCAGCTTGCGCGCGGTGGCCTGATCCTGCTCGGACATGAAGCCCTGGACCTCGTTGAGGAAGATCCCCGCGGGACGGAGTTGCCCGTCGAGAAGCGACGCGTCACCGCTCATGTGGATGCAGGACAACAGCAGCGCGGGGACCGACACGTCGTGAAGCGCCGCGGCGATGTCGGCATCCGATGTGGTGAACGGCTCACCGGAGTACGGGTTCCGCTTCACGTTGCGAATGTAGAGCAGCGGGCCGCGGTGTTTAATGGCTGGGTGACAAGGGCACGCGGTCGACATGTCTGAGGAGATGCTCAGCCCCGAGGAATCGCTGGACTCCGACGAGGTTCGCAACGACGACGGCGACGAGGTGGTGGACGCGCCGGACACCTGGCTGGAGCCTCGAGACGATGAGTCGCTCGACGAGAGGCTGGCAGAGGAAGAGCCGGACATCTCTGTGGACACGCCGCTGTCGGATGCGGCGTTTCTCGAGGACGGCGTTCCATCGGGGGAACAGGCGGTTAAGCACGCCGAGGTGGTCGAGGGTGTGATCGTCGAGGATTCGCGGGTCGACCGCGGTCAGGTGGACGGCACGCCGGAAGACGGGGAGTCGTTCTTCGGGGTGGATTGATCCGGTTGTCTTAGGAGTCGTCTTCTGAGTGTGCGACGGCGACGCCGAGGGCGCGGAGGTCGGCTAACGCGGTCTGCGACGTGTCGGGGGCGACTCCGGCGGTGAGATCTTCGAGCACCGTGGTGGTGAACCCGGCGCGGGCAGCATCCTGCGCCGTCGCGAGCACGCAGTAGTCGGTGGCGATGCCGACCACGACCACTTCGTCGATGCGGTGTTGCCGCAGCCAGTCGGTGAGCGGGATGCCTACATCGCAGGCGCCTTCGAAACCGCTGTAGGCCGCGGAGTACCGGCCCTTGGTGAAAACCGCTTCGATGGATGCTGTTTCGAGGTCGGGGTGGAACTCTGCGCCCGGCGTGCCGACCACGCAGTGGCGCGGCCACGAGGTCCGGAAGTCGGGACTGTCGGAGAAATGGCTGCCCGGGTCGATGTGAAAGTCCTTGGTGGCGACGATGTGGTCGTACCGGGTGCTCGCGAGATGGTCGTTGATCGCCCGCGCGACTTGGGCGCCGCCGCGGACCTCCAGCGAGCCACCTTCACAGAAATCGTTCTGGACGTCTGTGATGATGAGCGCCTTCATCAACCCACCGTAGCTAATCCCGCGGAGCTCCGGCGTAGCCAACCCGGTGGATGAGGTCGTGGGTGTGGATAACTTTGGGCCGAACTCGGCTGAAAGTCGTTGGGGCGGTGTTGTTGTCGGTGGTGGGTTCGGTGGGTGGCGATAGTCTTGGGGTGTGAGTTCCGTGGTGTTCAAGGAGGTGGCTGCGGCGTTCGACGCGATCGCCGAGCACGCCGGGTCCAACGCAGGCTCCCGGTGCCAGTCTGGGTGCACCGGGCACATTCGACTTGATCTTCGCCGATGCCTCGCCGTTCACGTTTCACCATGTTGGCGAGATGGTCGATGCGTTGCGACCGGGTGGCATGCTGATCTTGGACAACATGGCAGTCAGCGCACAAGCGAGCGAACCGAACCAGACATCGACGCTGCGGCAGGAGTTACTCGACCACCCCCGGCTCGTGGCCTTGGACATTGAGTGGTCCAGCGGGCTTGTGATCGCGACGAAGCGGCCGTGGTCGCCGGATATGTCATTGTGCTTTCTCTCTCCGTAGCTAACCCTCGCGGTCCGGGCAGGTGAGTGTTCCGCCGCCGAATCGCCGAAACTGAAGCGGCTGCGATGCTTTATGACCAGGCACCGCCCGATCCGCCGCTTCAGCCGGCCGTTCGGAGATGTTGACCATGCCCGGAATCCGAACCCCACGCTGAACGGAGTTGCGGCGCGGCTTACGCACCGCCCGCCCAGTGCGTAGACAGCGGGTCAACTCGCGACGTAATTCGCCGCGTCCTTGCACGTAGAGGGCCTTGTAGATGGTTTCGTGGGACACCCACATCTCCGGACGGTCGGGATAGGTCTTGATCAGCAGACCAGCGATCTGCTCGGGACTGAGATGGTTACGCAGCCCAGCCTGCACGAACTCCCGCAGCGCGGCACACCGCTTGATCTTGCCGCCCTTAGAGCGGCGAGCTCGTTGTTCAGATCGTGCCTGGGCGATGCTGACCCGATACGCCGACTTCGCGTCCCAGCCACCCCGGTTCGCCCCGAACCGGTGCAGGGCCCGGTAGCGGCCCATCCCGTCGTGGCCGCGGCCATTGAGATCAATGTCGCGCATGATCGTCGACGGCGCGGCGCGTCTTCGCAACTGGTTAAGTGTCGCGGCGGGGAACGCGCCCCAACTATGCTAGATAGCATAGTTGGGGAGGTCAGGTAGCGGAATGCTGGCCCATTGTAACGGTCAGATCACGGTAGTTTGACGAGCTAGTATGTTTAGGCGCATAGTCGTAGGTGCGGGGTCTGGGATGGCGCCGCGAAAGAGGTAAATGCCATGACGATCATCGAGCTCAACATCGCGGGACTTCAGGTCACCGGATCGACGTCCGACGTCGCCCGTCAGGCAGTGAAGCGGTCATGGCAGCGCAACTGTCAGGCAGTCCGCCGAAGCGTCAACTGGCGGCCGCGACACGCTGCCGAGCGTCCGGCGGCATGACGGTCGGCCGGTCGGCAACCGCGCTTCACGCAGTGCACAAACGAGGCTCGACCAAGCGCCGGATGTTGGCGAGCGCCGCCGAGGTCTTGCGCGAGCGGGGCGCGGCGGGCGTGACAATCGACGAGGTTCTCAGCCGCAGCGGCGCGCCGCGCGGCTCGGTGTACCACCATTTCCCCGGCGGGCGTAATCAAATCCTTCTCGAGACGCTGCAGTTCGCGGGTGACTCGCTGTCGTCGGCGATCGGGAATGCCGCATCGCAGGGGCCGATGGCGTTGCTGCGTGAATTCGTCGACCTGTGGGAAGACGTGCTTCGCGACAGCGATTTCGCGGCGGGCTGCCCGGTGGTCGCCGCGGCGATCAGCAGCAGCGACGAGGATCCGCGCCTGGCCAACGACGCCGCACAGATCTTCGACCGCTGGCGCGCGGCGCTGACCCACTCGTTCGTCGCCGACGGTTTCGGCAACGGCGAGGCCGAGGGGTTGGCCACCACGATGCTCGCGGCGATCGAGGGGGCGGTGATCCTGTGCCGGTCGCTGCGCAGCGCGCAGCCGTTGCGCGATGTCGCAGAGAACATCGAATTCCTGGTCAATGGAAAGAAATTCGTCAGCCGGTACGGGAAGCCGGCGGTGCCTCAGGAGGTCTGAGCGCCGGCCGCGACGAGCGCGATCGACGCGGCCACCGCAGTGTCGACGATCTCGCGGACGTCCTTGTTGTCCTCGACCGTCAGCGCTGCGAGCTCGCGTAGCCCGCCGACCAGAATCAGCGCCATCTGCCGTGAAGCGGGCGGTATGTTGTCGCGCCGAAAACCCGGATTGCTGCTGATGTCGACCATCATCTGGATGAATTGCTCGATCCCGCGCCGCTGCACGGAGCGGACGACCGCACCGAGGGCCGGCAGTTCGCGGATCCAGCTCAGGATGACCGCGGGCCGAGACTCGATCACGTCGACGTACGCACCGATCGCCTGCCGAATCTGGTCGTGCCAGAACGCCTCCGGGTCCACCGCGGCGACGATCTGCTTGATCATCTCCTCGTTGGAGGTGCGCAGCAGCTCGATGAAGCACTCCTCCTTGCTGCTGAACTCCTGATAGAAGGTGCGCTTCGAGGTGCGGGCGTGCCGCACGATGTCGGCGATCGTGGTGTCCCGGTATCCGCGTTCGGTTATCGAATCCGCGAGACCCTCGAGCAACCGACGGCGAAACGGATGCCCGGCGTCTGCGCCGACCGGAGGCGCGGTGGCGGCGGCGACGTCGATACTCATCACGCACCTCCTCCCGGCCTTCGCAGTTGGGTCTTGCCCTTCCACGGTACTACCGGGTACCGTACTACATGAGACCGTGGTACCGCGTGGTACCACCAGTTGGGAGGGTGCGATGTCGGAGACGACGGTTGACCCAGTACACAGTGGAGCGACGGCCAAGTTGCCCCCGGCCGTGCCCCTGCCGAGGGTGGTCCAGGGCGTCGGCTTCGCGACGGCCCGGGTCCGGATGCTGCGGGAGGCCGCCCGCCGCTACGGGCAAGTGTTCAGGATCAACATCCCGGTGTTCGGCCGCACCGTTGTGGTGGGCGACCCCGCGCTTGTCAGGCAAGTGTTCACCGCGAGCACCGACGACCTGATCAACATCCAGCCCAACCTCAGCCGGATGATGGGCTACGGCTGCGTGTTCGGTCTCGAGCGTGCCGAGCACCGCAACCGTCGCAAGCTGCTGACGCCCCCTTTCCACGGCAAGAGCATCAAGAACTACGAGCAGATCATCGAGGAAGAGACACACCGCGAGGCGGCGAATTGGTCTGTCGGAGAAGAGTTCCGGACACTCGAGCCGATGATGCGCATCACTCTCAACGTGATCTTGCGGGCGGTATTCGGCGCTG
Source organism: uncultured Actinomycetota bacterium (assembly GCA_963759655.1). Lineage (GTDB taxonomy): Bacteria > Actinomycetota > Actinomycetes > Mycobacteriales > Mycobacteriaceae > Mycobacterium. Next base: position 248,838 of record CAVXAG010000017.1, read on the forward strand.
ACGGCGTCGAACTGGACCGGCTCAGGCAGGTGATGCCGGCGTGGGTGAAGCTCGGTTCGCGGCTGGCCACCGTGCCACAGCCGCCGGCCGCTCTCGCGGAGTTCGGGCCGTGGCGGAAATTCGCCAAGGCGCGGCGCGAGTTCAACGCCATCGTGTCCACGCTGATCGCACGCGCCGAAGCCGACCCGCACTTCGAGGAGCGCACCGACATCCTGTCGCTGTTGCTTCGCAGCAGCTACGACGACGGATCGTCGATGTCGCACGCGGACATCTCCGATGAGCTGGTGGCACTGCTGAGCGCCGGCCACGAAACCACGGCGTCGACGCTGGCCTGGACATTCGAACGGCTGCGCCGACACCCGGACATCGTCACCGCGCTGGTCGCAGAGGTCGATGACGGTGGTAACGAGCTGCGCCAGGCCACGATTCTGGAAGTGCAGCGCGCGCGGACGGTCATCGAATTCGCCGGGCGGCACGTCGCGGCCCCGTCATTCGACTTGGGGGACTGGCGAATCCCGCACGGCTACTCGATCATGGTGAACATTCGGCAGCTGCACGCGAACGCCGACGCATTCCCGGACCCGGGTCGATTCGACCCGTACCGCTACGTCGGTAACCGGCCGCCGACGTTCGCGTGGGTGCCATACGGCGGCGGAACGCGGCGCTGCATCGGTGCTGCCTTCGCGAACACCGAGATGGACGTGGTGCTGCGAACGGTGTTGCGGCAGTTCGTTCTCGACTCGGTGGACGACCCGGGCGAGAAGCTGCATTCGCGCGGTGTCGCGTACACCCCGAAGAACGGCGGGCGCGTCGTCCTGAACCGCCGCTAGTTGGCCACGTTGTCTGTCTGGCGTCGCGGCAGCTTCCAGCCCGGGCGGACGAAGTGGCAGGTGTACCCGGTGGGGTACCGCTGCAGGTAGTCCTGATGCTCCGGTTCTGCCTCCCAGAAGTCAGTCGCCGGAGTGACTTCGGTGACGACCTTGCCCGGCCATAGCCCCGATGCCTCGACGTCGGCGATGGTGTCCAGCGCGACGCGCTTCTGGTCGTCATCGGCGTAGAAGATGGCCGACCGGTAGCTGGTGCCGATGTCGTTGCCCTGCCGGTTCTTCGTGGTGGGGTCGTGAATCTGGAAGAAGAACTCGAGCAGCGCGCGGAAATCCGTGCGCTCCGGGTCATAGGTGATCTCGACGGCTTCGGCGTGGCCGGGGTGGTTGCGGTAGGTGGCGTTCGCGTTCTCGCCGCCGGTGTAGCCGACCCGGGTGCTGATCACGCCGGGCTGCTTGCGGATCAGGTCCTCCATGCCCCAGAAGCATCCGCCGGCCAGGATCGCCTTCTTGTAGGTCACGAGGTTGGCTCCTTTTCGTCGAACAAGCTGAGGTACTGCCCGTACCCTTCCTTTTCCAGGTCGTCGCGGGGGATGAACCGCAACGACGCCGAGTTGATGCAGTAGCGCAGACCGCCGGCGTCCTCCGGGCCATCGGGGAACACGTGGCCGAGGTGGCTGTCCCCATGCGACGACCGGACTTCGGTGCGGATCATGAAATGGCCCAGATCCCGCTTCTCGACGACGTTGCTGCTGTCGACCGGCTTGGTGAAGCTCGGCCAGCCGGTGCCGCTGTCGAACTTGTCGACGGACGCGAACAGCGGTTCACCGGAGACGATGTCGACGTAAAGACCGGGCTCGTGGTTGTCCCAGTACTCACCCGTGAACGGCCGCTCGGTGCCGCTCTTCTGGGTTACCTGATACTGCTCGGGCGTCAGTGCTTCGACGGCCGCGGGATTCTTGTTGTACTCCTGCGGCCGGCCTTGATTTGACAAAAGCCCCTCCTTCACTCGCCAGATACAACCGGGACGGGGACGGGAATCATCCGGTCCGGCTGTCTGCTCTTCGCGCAAGCACTCATCGCCCCCGATGGTAGGCGAGCAGCCGGGACTGCAGGTCGCCATAGGGTGTTGCGGCGGGGATCGGGCCGCCATCACGCACCGCCAGCGCCGCCTGGGTCGCGGCGGCCATCGCCGCGCGGTAAGGCAGCGACCCCGTCGACACTCGCCGAACTCCCCAGCCGGCGAACGTGCTCACCGAAACGTCTGGTGACGCGAGAACATTTACCGGCCGGTCGATCAGCGCGCACAGCTCGCGAACGGCGTGTTCGTCGGCGACGCCCGGGACGAAGATACCGTCGGCGCCTGCCTCGACGTAGCGTCGAGCGCGGTCAAGCGTCGGCTGAAGGGCGGCGTCCTGCCCGAGCCAGTACGTGTCGACCCGTGCGTTGACGAAGACCTCGGGACAGCGGGACTTGACCGCGGCGACCTTGGCGGCGTGCGCTTCCGGGCTGATCAGCGCTTCGGAACAGCTGTCTTCGATGTTGACGCCCGCCAGGTTGACGCTTGATAGGCCGAGTCGGGCGACGTAGTCAGCGACCGCCCCTGGATCGTCGGCGTAGCCGTCCTCGATGTCGACGCTGACAAAGCAGTCGAGGGAAGCCAGCGCGGCAGCCAACCGCACGTTCGCCTGCATGGAGTGACGCGCCCCGTCGGGATGGCCACGACTGGCCACCACGCCGAAGCTGGTGGTGCCCACCGCGACGAATCCGGCGTCGACGAACGCCAACGCCGACGGGACGTCCCATGCGTTGGGCAACACCAGCGGGGTGCCGTCGTCGTGAAGATCTCGGAAACTGGCCGTCATTCCAAAACCGTAGGCCTGGGACGGTTCGATGACGGGTCGAAGTAGTTTTGAGCTGTGACAGCGTTCGAGCGCGACGAGCTGACGGCGGCGTTCGAGAAGTTCGAGCTGGCAGTCGCGCGCGCCGCCGATACCCGCGACTGGGATCCGTGGTTGTCGCACTACACGCCCGACGTCGAATACGTCGAGCACGCGGCGGGCACCATGCGGGGCCGCGACGAGGTGCGGGCCTGGATCTGGAAGACGATGACAGCGTTCCCGGGCAGCTACATGACGTCGTTCCCGACGCTGTGGTCGGTCGTCGACGAATCGACCGGCCGCATCATCCTCGAGCTGGACAACCCGATGCGCGACCCGGGTGACGGCACGATCATCAGCGCGACGAACATCTCGATCATCACGTACGCCGGGGACGGGCTGTGGTGCCGGCAGGAGGACATCTACAACCCGTTGCGGTTCGTGAAGGCGACGATGAAGTGGTGCCGCAAGGCGCAGCAGCTCGGCACGTTGCCCGATGAGGCGGCGCGGTGGATGGAGCAATACCGATGACATCTGGACCGAGATCTGGACCGAAACTCGTCATCGGGGCGAACGGATTCCTCGGCTCGCACGTCACCAGGCAATTGGTAGAGAGCGGCGCCGACGTCCGGGTCATGGTACGCAATGGCGCGAAGACGATGGGCATCGACGACCTTGCGGTGCAACGGTTTTATGGTGACGTCTTCGACACCGAGGTGCTGCGCGAGGCGATGACGGGCTGCGATGACGTCTATCACTGCGTGGTGGACACCCGGGCCTGGCTGCGCGACCCGACGCCACTGTTCCGCACGAACGTCGAAGGTACCCGAAGCGTGCTCGAGGTCGCGAGATCGATGGAGCTGCGGCGGTTCGTGTTCACCAGCAGCTACGTGACCATCGGCCGGCGGCGCGGTCACGTGGCCAACGAACAGGACACGCTGCGCTGGCATCGATCGCTTGGTCCCTACGCGCTGTCCCGGCTGCAGGCCGAGGAGCTCGTGCTGCGCTACGCCGACGAGCACGGTGTGCCTGCAGTGGCGATGTGTGTGTCGACGACGTACGGCGGCCGCGACTGGAACATGACACCGCAGGGCGGGATGGTGGCCGGTGCGGCGTTCGGGAAGGTGCCGTTCGTGATGGACGGCATCCGGCTGGAAGCGGTCGGCGTCGACGACGCGGCAGAGGCGTTGATTCTTGCCGCTGAGCACGGCCGCAACGGTGAGCGTTACATCGTCTCGGAGAAGATGATCAGCAACGCGGATCTCGTTCGGCTGGCGGCCGAAGTGGGCGGCGTAGAAGTCCCGCGCCGCACCGTTTCGGTACCGATGCTCTACGGCATGGCGGCGATGGGCAGCGTCAAGGCGCGGCTGCGCGGCACGCCCGAGCGGCTCACGCTGCGGTCGGTTCGGCTGATGCGAGCGGAGTCAGAGGTGGACCACAGCAAGGCGGTGAGCGAGCTGGGGTGGCGGCCGCAGCCGGCCGAGGAGGCTGTCCGCGCCGCGGCCCGGTTCTGGGTGGAGATGCGGGCGGCGAAGCGGAAAGCCAAGGCTGCGCGGCCGGAGTAGCGGACGTCTACGCGGCTCGCATGCCGAGCACCGGCTGTCGGCTTCGGCCGTCACTGAAACCGCCGGCCCACGGCCAGCGGCCGCGTCCGTCTGCCCACACCAGCTGCAGCGCCGGAAATGCGGCGCCGTAATAGGCCACCGCCATGTCCATATGCGCATCAGGGTGATCAACATTCACGATCTCGATCAATGGCCCTGCGGGAAGCTGGATCCGGTCACCTGGCGCCGGGGGCGCGTCGCGCATCACGATCCCGGCAACGTTGTTCAGCAGGCGTTGAGCTCGCTGCCGGGAGACACCGGTGACCAGCAGTTCGGGCAGCCCGTGGTGGTAGAGCCCGATAGTGTAGGCGTACGGCGTTCGGTCGTTCTCGACGAATTGCACCGCCCAACGGTGCTCGAGAATTGTCGCGTGAACGCTGTCGAGATAATCGTCGATGCTGCTGCCGGGGTTGTCGCACATCCAGCACATGAAGCCGTCCCTTCTCGTCGGATTTACGTCCACAATGCGCTTGGGGTCCGACAAGTTCGGGACTAGCTTTCGGCCTTCTGCTTCAGCCGGTCCAGGGTGGCCTTGATGTGCGCGGCGTTGGCTGCAGCGCGGTCCGGCACGCCGGTGGTGAGGCCGGCCGGTTTCTTGAACCACCCCGGCCGTTGGTCCCAGGTGCGCTCGGTGACACGGCAGCCGCCGCCATCCGTCGGCTCGATGTCGTAGCGCCAATGCGAGATCGGGACAACGGTGTGGCGCACGTCGAACGCGAACACCCGCCCCGGCTCGGCGTCGGTCACCGTGCAGGTGGTCGCCCACTGCCGCCCGCCGTTGCGGTTGTGACCCTTGAACACGGCGCCGGGCCGGGCAGAGGTCCCCTTGCGCCACTTCATCGTGGTGATCTCATCGGCCAGTGACGCAAGCGTCGGCAGATCGGTGATCAATGCGTAGACGGCGTCCGGGTCGGCGTCGATGGTGACCTCGGCGCCGGCTGTGGGCGCATCGGGTTGAGTCATCCGGGCATCTTAAGCCGGCAAAGGGGAAGAAAGATCGCGGATCGCGGTGTTGGGTTCTGGTATGAGCTCACGTCCCGTTCTTCAGCCGACCGAACAGCATCCGATCACCGTTGCGCCGACGGGCCGACGCGTCACTGTCCGCGTCAACGGCGAGGTCGTCGCCGAGACCGACGGCGCGCTGACGCTGCAGGAGTCCAGCTATCCGGCGGTCCAGTACATTCCGCTCATCGACGTCAACCGCAAGGTGCTGCGGCCCACCGCCACCGCGACGTACTGCCCGTACAAGGGTGAGGCCAGCTACTACAGCGTGGTGACCGCCGCCGGCGACACCGTGGACGACGCGATCTGGACCTACGAAGAGCCGTACGAGGCGGTCGCCACGATCGCAGGGCATGTGGCGTTCTATCCGGACAAGGCCGACATCAGCGTCGGTTAGGTCGGTCAGTTTGTCGGACCTGATAGCGCCGCTCGGCGTACGCCAGGTCGTCGCGCCACAGGCGGGTCGCGGCGTAACCCATCAGCGGAGTGATCAACGGTGCGACGCGGCGGGCGTGCGCGAAGCCCGACCGGTCGGAGTGAGCGATCACCGCCTCGATCACGGCGGTGCGGGGACGTCCGTCGGGACCCGCGCCGACCGGGGTGGCATGCGTCTCGACCACGCTCCCGGTGCCCTCGCCGTCGACGATCCGCATCACGATCGTGCGCCGCTCCGGGCTGGTGAACTCCGCGATCACCGGCACGCCGAAGCGGCCGATCTTGAACGTGACCGCGACCAGGAAGCGATCGTCGTCCACCCCTGCGGTTCTCGGCGGCGCGCTGAGGACCTCAAGCTGGGTGAACGAATACGGGTGATACCAGGCACCGTGCCACGGGTCGAGCCGGTTGGCGATGACGTCCGCCGGCTCGCAGGTGCCGACCAGTCGGGTTACCGCGTCCAGCGCAAAGCCGCTCGGCCGCGCCGGGATCACCGGTGCATCCAACGGTTCTTCGCCGCCGACACGGTCGAGCCGCACCCACGCGAGCACGCCGTCGTCGTGGCAGGGCAGCGGCTGCCAGCCGAATTCGCGGTTGCCGGACAGCCGCAGTCCGTGCCACGGGCAGATCAACGCGCCGCAATCGATGGTTCCGGTGGTCAGGTCCGCGCCCAGATGCGGACACACCGCGGGGCCGACATGCAGCCCGCCATCAGTGTCGCGCCACGCGACGATGTCGGCGCCGGCGACCGATGTGCCGAACGGCCGGTTGCGGCGCACGCTTGCGCTGGCGGCGAAGACGTACCAGTTTCCCGAGGGCCTGCGCTGCGAACGCTTCAGCGCCGCTTCGATGATCGCCGGCTCGGCCTCACGGTAGGTGGGACGCAACTCTGCCCACTGTTGGCGTGGAAGTAGCCGGAACGGCGAGGATTTCGGCCATCTCATGGGGGCGCCTTTCCAGAGAGGGCGAGCCGGCGCAGCAGTGCGCTGCGGCCCTGTGTCGGAACGGTACGCAACGGGTGCCCGGCAAGACCCCAACCGCTCAGCAATCGGTTGGCCGCCGCCCAGCCGGTGGTGGCGGCGCGTTCCATCAACGCGACCGGAAGGTCGATTCGGATGCCGTCGCCGGCCAGCACCAGGCCGGGATGCGGCGAGGAGACATGAGGACGGCGGGCGTGGTCGCCGGGGGCGAACCGCGGGCAGTCCTCGCGGCACAGGATCCGCTCTGCGACGACGCCCGCGTCGCGGGTCTCCGGGTAGAGCGCGTGAAGGCGGGCGCGCAGCCGGTCGGCCAGCCCGTCGGGGTACGCGTCGCGCACCGCGTAGGAATGCAGCTCGACGACCGAGCCGCCGTGCCTGCGTGCCCAGTCGCTGGCTTGTCGCTCGTAACGATCGAGCACGCTGACATTGTCCAGCGGCTCGAGTCCGGCAGTGCCCAGGAACGGCGGGCGGTCCGCCGCGACCGGCCGGTCCAGCCACAGCCGGTGCACGACGAACGGCGGTGCGGTCCGCAGGTCGGCCACCGCGGCGCGCCAGTCCTCGTCGCCGAGATCTTCCGAGGCGGCGACGATGCGCTGCAACCCGGCGACGTCGGCGGCGATCACCACGGCGTCCACATCGAAGTGGGCACCGGAATCGGCGTGCACGCGAAATGCGCTGGCGGCACCCGCGTTGATCTCGGGGGTTTCGATCCCGGTGACCGACACTGAAGTGTGGAACCGGACGCCCCGACGAGATAGATACTCGCGCAACGGGTCCCACAGGCAGGTGTCGAAGTTCTCGCTGGCGACTTCGAATACCAGGCCCTCGCTGGAACCCAGGAAGTAGATGTGGAACATCGCGGCGAGCTCGGCCGCCGACAGCCTGGCCGGCTCGGCAAAGAAGCTGCGGGAAAAGACCTCGAACGCGAGATGGCGGGCCGCGCCGGGGAAGTTGATGTCCCGCAGGAACGTGTCGGCGTCGACGTCGTCGAGGCGGCGGTAGATCTCGGGCACCGAGACCGCTGCCAATGGCGCAGCGGCACGCGCGTTCAAACCGGCCAGGTCGCGCAGCCGGAAGGTGGGGCTGCGAAGCGCGAACATCAGCGCGTTCCACGGTGGCGTTCGGGGCAGGCCGCGAAATGTGTCGCGGCGTCCTGATGCGTCGATCAGCGGGTAATCGTCGACCGGGGTCAGCCGGCGCAAACCGAAGTCGGTGCGGCGCAGCAGGTCCCGGAGGTTGTAGTACTGCCGGAAGAACGCGTGGAAGCCACGGTTCATCGCCAGGGGGGTGCCGTCGGGCAGCTGTTCGGTCCATCCGCCGACCCGGCCGCCCAGGTAATTCTCGCGCTCCACCACGTCGACGGTGACGCCGCGCTCGACCAGCCCGGCGGCGGCGGCCAGTCCGGCGATGCCCGCGCCGACAACCACGGCGTGCGGCCGCGACCTCAGCAGCCCCGCGTCGGGCAGGCCGGGATGCGCCGGGTGGGTGACGCGACGCGGATCGAGGTGGCCATTCTTGGTCACTAGGGCACCATCCTTTGTCATGCGGGCACCTGCGCGATGAAAGTGTGAACGATGTTGCGCTGCCAGCCGCCAACCGTCGCGCCGTGCACCTCGACGAAGCCGGCGTCGGCGAGCCTGCGGCGGAATCGGGCGGCCCCGTCGAACGCGAGCACGCTGCGCCACAGGTGCCGGTACAGCGTGGTGTCGCGGGTGTGCCGCCACCCCGACGGGATGATGATGCCCCAGCAGACCGCGTTCCAGGTCCACACCGCGGGCCGGGAATCCCGCACCGAGTACTCGTGCACCCCAAGCGTTCCGCCGGGCCGCAGCAGGTCGAGGAATCGCTTCAACTGGCCGTCCGGATCGGGCAGGTTACGGACCAGGTAGGCCGCCAGGATGCCGTCGAACGGCCCGTCGACGCCGAGGTCGGCGAGGTCCTCGATGCGGCCCCGGACGAATCGCACCGACGACGGCCACGGCTTCGCCCGCGCCTCTCGCAGCATCCCTTCGGACGCGTCGACCGCCACGATCTCGGCCTCCGGCGCGGCCGCCAGCAGCGCTGCGGTGGACGCGCCGGTGCCGCATCCCGCGTCGAGCAGCCGGGTTCCGCGGCCGCCGTTGGGAATTCGCATGCGGTGCGCCGACAATCGCAGATGATCGTGGTAGCCCGGGTTTGCGCCCACCATCCGGTCGTATGCGGTGGCACCGACGTCGAACGCGGCAGGCACCGCGCTGCGGGGCAGGCCGGTGTCACCGACGTTCACGTTGCCGCTCCCATAACAACAGCACGGCCGTCACCAGTGCGAAACCGAAAAGGAAGTCCTCAACGGGGATGTCGAGCGGGAATCGCAGGCCGCTGGTCTGCTTCTGCTGGTAGATCACGATCGGCGAGCTGAGCTTGGTGAGCCAGCCGTCGACCGGAATCTGGAAGCCCACCACGATGAGCATCGACAGCCAGTAGGCGAGCCGACGGAACAGCCCGGTGTGAAACACCGCGAGCTCGAGCGCGACGACCACGGTGACCGCGACGACGGCCGGCAGCGTGTAACCGAGGCCGGTCACCGGTGCGTTCTCCTCTTCGCGCGAGCGCTCATCGGTGCGTTCTCCTCTTCGCGCGAGCGCTCATCGGTGCGTTCTCCTCTTCGCGCGAGCGCTCATCGGTGCGTTCTCCTCTTCGCGCGAGCGCTCATCGGTGGCGCTTTAATCCGCTTCAGCATCGCGGTCACCGCGTTGTAGGTGAGCAACCCGCACAACGGGATCACGATGAAGAACAGCAGCTCCTCCAGCGGGATGCCGAACCCGATGGTGACGCCGGTGAGGTAACGCGGGTTGTACGTCCACACGTCGGCGCCGATCGCGGCCGCGTCCCAGATCAGAAACACCAGCGCCACCGGCAGCACGGCGCGGATGGTGCGCCACGGTTGGCGGTACACACCCGCACCGAACAGCTCCAGCGGAGCGGTGATCGCAAGACAGGCGGCCAGCACGAGCAGGTACTGGCAGTGATCCCCTCTCATCGACGTCAGGCCACCCTTCTTGTCATGCCACACCGCCGTGCCGCGCCCGCCAGGCCTGGATCAGTGCACCGCCGGCGACTTGCATACGGCGGGGGGTGCCAACGCTCGCCCGCCTGCTGAACACCGCGAAGTCGCTGGCCTCGATGCGGTCGAGGATCTCGGAGTACAGGGTCAGCGCGGTGGCCACGCACGGACGCGACCACGGGACCAGCATCTGCACGCCGTCACCGGCGAAACGGTAGATCTCGCGGGTGATCTGGTGCTGCGCGGCCAACGCGCTGCGCACCCGGGGATCGGTCCGCCGATTCACGTGACACCAGGTCAGAAGATCCCGGTCGACGTCGAACGCGGCGAGCTCGTCGGCGGGCAGATACACCCGCTGCCGGGCCAGGTCCTCATCGACGTCGCGCAGAAAGTTGGTCAGCTGGAACGCTTTTCCAAGCGCGGCCGCGTACGGTGCGGCATCGGCCGCGGGGCCCACCGTGCCGAGCACCGGCAACAGTTGCAGCCCGATCACTTCGGCCGAGCCGTGCATGTAGGTGTTCAGCGAGGCGCGGTCGGGATAGTCGGTGATCGTCAGGTCCATCCGCATCGACGCCAGAAAGTCGCTGAACAGCTGCTGGTCAATGCCGTAGTTCGCCGCGGTGTGGCGCACGGCGACCAACACCAGGTCCGTCTCGTCCTCGTGATCGTCTGCCCCGCCGTCGTTGAAAAATCGGTCTGAAAAGCGTTGCAGTCGTGCTGTTTTCGCGGTGCTGTCCAGCGGAGAGTCGGGGTCGTCGAGGATGTCGTCGGCCAGCCGGGCGAATCCGTAGAGTGCGTGCACCGCCGGGCGCTGTGCCGGGGCCAGCAGCCGGGTGGCCAGAAAGAAGGTGCGGCCGTGGCGGGCGTTGAGCCGGCGGCAGAACCGGTACGCGTCGCGCAGCCGCGGTTGCGAGACACCCGCTGCGTCAAGCTCGGAGTGGATCATGCGGCGCGGCTTTCGGTGGCGGTGATCCGGTCGGCGGCGAGGCGCCCGGAGATCATCGCGGTCGGCACCCCGACACCCGGCACCGTCGACGAGCCGGCGAGCACGGCGTTGGCGACGCCGCGCACGGTGTTGGCAGGCCGGAACGGCCCGGTTTGGCCGAAGGTGTGCGCCAACGCAAACGGCGTGCCTGCGACCATGCCCTGGCGGGCCCAGTCGGCGGGCGTGACGACGTGCAACAGCTCGGTGTCGTCGCCGATCTCGGGCAACCTTGCCCGCACGGTGTCGAGCATCTCCGCGGCGTAGGTGTCGGCGATCGCGTCCCAGTCGAGATTGCCGTTGGTCAGGTTCGGCGCCGGCGCCAGCACGTACAGCAGCTCGCGGCCGTCCGGTGCGAGGGACGGGTCGCCGGCGGTGGGGCGGGTGACGAGCAGTGACGGGTCGGCCATCGGCCGGCCGGCGCGGATGATGTCGTCGAACGTCTGCCGCCAGGCCGCGCCGAACAGGATCGTATGGTGCGCACCGCGATTCACGGGGTTGCAGCCGACGTGGGCGACGACCGCCGACGGCGCGGGACGGAGCGGCAGCGGCCGCCGGGGTGTGCGTGACAGCAGCCGGTAGGTCTGCGGCAGCTCGGTGGTCAGCACGACGGCGTCGCATTCGACGCGATCGCCGCCGTCGGTGTGCACGGCGGACACCCGGTCACCCGACCGCTCCAGCGTGGTGACCGTAGACGAATACTCGAACCGCACGCCGGCGTCGACCGCGGCCGCCGCGAGCGCGTCCGGCAGCGCCCGCATCCCGCCCCGTGGAAAGTACACGCCCGCAACAGTATCCATGTAGGCGATGACGGCGTACACCGCCAGCGCGCGGTGCGGTGGGACGCCCGCGTACAGCGACTGGAAGGTGAACACGCGGCGCAGCCGCTCGTCGGTGATGAACCGCTCGACCACCCGCCCCCAGCGCCGGAACCCGCCGAGCGCGGCCAGCCGGGCCAGCTGCGGCGTCACCAGGGACAGCGGCGAGTCGAAGTTCGCGGCGATGAATCCGTCAAATTCGGTGCGGTACAGGCGGGTAAGCCATTCGCGCAGCCGCAGATAGCCGGCCGCCTGCTCGCGCCCCGCGAACGTTTCGACGGCGTCGGCCATCCGGCTTGCCTCGCTGTGCACGTCGAGTGCGCTGCCGTCGGCGAACGTGGCGTGGTAGGCGGGCTCGACCGGCAGCAACTCCAGCAGCTGGGCGCGGTCCGCTCCGACCGCCGCGAACGTGTCGTCGATGATGTCGGGCATCGTCAGCACCGTCGGCCCGGTGTCCAGCCGATAGCCGCGGGTGTCGAGGCGCCCGACGCGTCCGCCCGGAACGGCGTCACGCTCCACGACGGTGACCTGCCGCCCGCGGCCGGCCAGGTGCAGCGCGGCCGACAGTCCGGCCAGCCCGGCGCCCACCACGACAACGTGATCGGCTCTCGGACCCCGGAAACCCATGACCCTTTTTACCCTGTCGCCCATCAGACCAACCCGGGCCAACGGGTGTCACTATTGGTTCATCAACTCCACAACTCGGACCAGCGTCGACTGCAGCGTCACGTTCCCGGGGCCGGCGCGGCCCCTGGTCACACTGTCTGTCTTGCGGCGTGGCAGCGGCGACCCAAGCTTTCTGATCACGCGCGACGGCGCGATCTGGAAGACCAGCATGATGGCCAGCGGCCCGGTGACGGCGCGGATCACCGCATCGGCGCCCGAGGTGGTTGATTGCGAGGCGTGGGGAGATGGCGCCGCCGAATTCGCCGACGCGGTTGGCGGCCTGCTCGGTGCCGACGACGACGCGACCGGTTTCGTTCCCGAGGAGCCGACGATCGCGGCCGCGCAACGCAACGCGCCCTACCTGCGCCTGGGCCGCACCGGGCGGGTGCTCGAGGCGCTGGTGCCCGCGGTGCTCGAACAGCGGGTGGCCGGCGCCGATTCGTTCCGCTCCTGGCGGCTGCTGGTCACCAGGTTCGGCGCGCCGGCGCCCGGCCCCGCCCCGCCGCGCCTGCGGGTGCCGCCGTCGGCCGAGGGGTGGCGGCGCATCCCGTCGGGGGAGTTTCACCGGGCCAACGTCGACCCGGGCCGTGCGCGCACCATCGTCGGTTGCGCTCAGCGTGCGTCGTCGCTGGAGCGGCTCACCTCGCGGGTCGCCGAGTCGGCCCGCAACGCGCTGATGTCGCTGCCAGGTGTCGGGGTGTGGACCGCGGCGGAAACCACGCAGCGGGCGTTCGGGGATGCCGATGCGCTGTCGATCGGTGACTACCACCTGGCGAAGGTGATCGGCTGGACGCTGCTCGGCCATCCGATTGACGACGCGCAGATGGTGCGGCTGCTGGAGCCGATGCGACCGCACCGCTACCGGGCGGTCAGGCTGCTGGAGGTCAGCGGATTGGCCCGCAACCCGCGATTCGGCCCGCGCCAGGCGATCGCCAACCTCGCGGGGTTGTGAGGTCAGGGTTCTTCGGCAGCTTGTCGCTCGGCTTCGGCCGTTTCACGGTTGAGTCGCTGCGCGCGGTAGATCGACACGTCGGTACGGGAGATCAGCAGATAGGCGATCCCGACCGCGACCATCGCGCACGGCAGGACCGAGAACGACAACGTCATCTCGGCGACCATGATCATCACCGCCAGCGGGGCGTGAGCGACGCTCCCGAAGCATGCCATCATCGCGACGACGACGAACACGCCCGGGTTGGCAGGCAGGCCGGGTACGTGCACCAGATCCGCCAGCCGCCAGATCGCCGCGCCGGTGAACCCGCCGATGACGATGCCCGGTCCGAAGATGCCGCCCGAGCCGCCGGTGCCGATGGACAGCGACGTGGCGACGATCTTCGCCACCGGCAGGATCAGCACGATCCACAACGGAATCGCCATCAGCGTGCCGCGGGCCGCGGCGGCCTGCGCCCACCCGTAGCCACTGGACAGCACCTGAGGAAGCGCCAGCGCCAGCAGTCCGACCGCCAACCCGCCGATGGCCGGCTTGAGCACCTTGCCGCCGGGCAACCGGGCGGTCAGGGCGGCGGTGCCGAAGAAGGTCTTGGCGTACAGGTAGCCGACGGCGGCCGCGACAACGCCGAGCAGCACAAACCAGATCAGTTGCAGCGGCTGGTGAAACTGGAAGTCCGCCGCGACGGACCCGAACATCGGGTTGAAGCCGAGGACTGAGCCGAACACCGCGTAGGCGGTCGCCGAGGTGATGAAGCCCGGCACCAGCGATCGGTAATCGAAGTCCTCGCGGTACACGATCGAGGCGGCCAGCACCGCGCCACCCAACGGCGCACCGAAGATCGCACCGATGCCCGAGCCGATGCCGATCGACACCGCGACGCGGCCGTCCTCATCGGAGAGGTTGAGCTGGCGCGTCAGCAGCGAGCCGAAGCCCGCGGAGATCTGAGCGGCCGGGCCTTCGCGGCCGCCGGAGCCGCCCGAGCCGATGGTCAGCGCGCTGGCAATGGTTTTGACGACCATCGTGCGGCCGCGGATCGCCCGAGGGTCGGTGTGCACCGCCTCGATGGCGCTGTCAGTGCCGTGCCCTTCGGCCTCGGGGGCGAACTTCGCCACCAGCAGTGCCGACAGCAGCGCCCCGCCGAACGTGACCAGCGGGATCGCCCATGGCCGGAGGTAACCGTGGGACCCGGGGTTGCCGCCGTCGCCCTTGGGTTGCGGGATCTGGTAACCGGCGAGGTAGCCGAGCAGAAATTGACCGGCGTAGTCGAGGGCCAGATAAAAGACGACGGCCCCGGCGCCGGCGATGAGCCCGATCGCGATGCCCAGCGTCAGCCACTTGCGCAGGTAGCCGGCCCGATTTATCGACGCCCCGGCCCAGTGACGGGCTCTGCCCGCGGACGAGCGCAGCGCGGCCAGCATGCAGCGGATGCTAGCGGGCGGGCGCCGTCGATCGGGGTGCCGATGCACGTTGACTCCCGGCTACGATCACGGGCAACTCACAGGAGAGCGTTTCGATGACCGCACTGCCCGACTGGGACATCGTCAGCGACGCCGAGTTGGCGTGCGCCGCGGCGGCGGGTGACCGCGGCGCGTTCGCCAGCATCTACGACCGGTACGCCGACCGGCTGCACGACTTCTGCGTCGGGATGCTGCGTGACCGCGACGCCGCCGCGGACTGCGTGCAAGACGTGTTCTGTACGGCGGCCGACCGGCTGTCCCAGTTGCGGGAGGCCGACAAGCTGCGGCCATGGCTGTATGCGATCGCCCGCAACGAGTGCTTGCGCTGCATCCGGGCGCGGGGCCGTGAGCGGGTCTTCGATGAGGTGCCCGAGGTGGAGTCGGCCGAACCAGGCCCGGACACGATGGCCGCGCGCAGCGAGCTGGCGAACCTGATCGCCGAGGCGGCCGGTGGTCTGTCGGACCGCGACCGCGAGGTGCTCGAGCTGGCCTACCGCCACGGACTGGACGGACCCGAACTTGCCGAGGCCCTCGGCGTCAGCGCCAACAACGCGAAGAAGATGGCTCAGCGGCTGCGAGAGACCATCGAACGCTCACTGGGTGCACTCCTGGTGTCGCGTCAGGTGCGAACCAACCCGACTGCATGCTCTGAACTTCGCGAGATGCTGGACGGCTGGGACGGACAGTTCACCGTGCTGATGCGGAAACGGATTTCGCGCCATATCGAGTCGTGCGCCGTCTGTGACGAGCAACGCCGCCGGATGGTGAGCCCCGTTGCGCTGCTGGGCGGTGTGCCGGTGTTCATCGGCGCCCCGCAATGGCTGCGCGGACGCACGTTGGACACGATCCAGCTGTCGCCGGCCGGCCC
Source organism: uncultured Actinomycetota bacterium (assembly GCA_963759655.1). Taxonomy (GTDB): domain Bacteria; phylum Actinomycetota; class Actinomycetes; order Mycobacteriales; family Mycobacteriaceae; genus Mycobacterium. The sequence goes on from CAVXAG010000017.1 coordinate 264,349, forward strand.
TGCCGCGGCCGCAGCCACGCAGGCGCGGACCTCGGCACCCGACGACGATGTCACCGATGTCATCGCTCACGACCACGCCGAAGGCGGGCGCACGCTGCTCTCTCGCCGGCCAGCGCTGCCGGTGGCGCTGTTCGTCGCCGTGCTGATCGCGCTGATCGGACTGGGCCTCGCGGTGGTGCATCACTACACCGGGCGTGTCGCCCCGGCCGATGTCACCCACACCGCCCCGCCGCCGACACCGGCGCCGCACGTCGTGGCGCCGTCGGAAACCACGCAGCCGGCTTCTCCGCCGACGCAGGGGCCTGTCACGACCACGATCCCCGCGGTCACGGCGCCGCCGGTGGCGCCGACGGTGGCGCCGTCGCCTCCGGTCGCGACGACGGTCCCGGCGGTGCCGCCACCGCGCGGGCCCGGGCCGTCATCGGGCGCATCGACCGCCCCGGTATTCGCCCCACCGACGGCAGAACCGACGCAGGCGCCCGTCACGACGAGCCAGCCGGTGACCCAGGCGCCGCCGAGTGCCTCGACTCCACCGCCGTCGCCCAGCTCGGGTCCCAAGCCCAGACCGCCCATCTCGCGGTCGCCGGGCGGACCTGTCAAGCCGCCCCCGACAAGCAAGGCGCCGGTCATCTTTTAGGTTTCAGGCGTCGAGGTCCTGCTGGACGAGCTCGGCGACGGTCCGCACCGCCTCAGCGTCCTTGGAGGCGACCGTCACCTGTGCGCCGTTGCCTGCGCCCAATGTCATGATCATCAGTGCTGAGCCGGCGTCCACCGGTTCGCCACCGTCGAGTGACAGCGTCACGGGGACACCGGCTTTCACCACGGCCTGGGCGATGATCGCGGCGGGCCGGGCGTGCAGGCCGATGGCGGATCCGACGATGACGGTCTTGGTGTGCATGGGGATACCTAACCTGGTGGCATGAGCGGCACCGTCCTCGATGGCCTCCCCGTGGTCGCCGGGGTCGGTTATGCGCCGGTGATCCGGCCGGGCCGGACGCCGGTGCTGGACGGCGTCGACTCGCTGCCCGATGTCGAGGAGTCGGCGCGCGCGGCGGAGTCCGCCAGGTTCACCGCCGCCGCCGCCGCGGTGGCCGACCGGTTGCGCGAGCGGGCCCGACACGCCACCGGCGCGGCGTCGGAGGTGCTGGCGGCGTCGGCGGTGCTGGCGCAGGACCGGGGGTGGCTGGCGGCGGCGGAGAAGCGAATCGCCGAGGGAAGCCCGGCGACTCGGGCCACCATCCAGGCCGTTGCGGAATTCGTCGATCGGTTCACCGAGATCGGTGGCCTGATCGCCGAGCGGGTGACGGATCTGCGAGACATCCGCGACCGCGTCGTCGCCGAGCTGTCCGGCCTGCCGGAACCCGGTGTTCCGCAACCCACCGGGCCGTCCATCCTGTGCGCCGGCGACCTGGCCCCTGCCGACACCGCCGGCCTCGACCCGAACCTGATCGTCGGGCTGGCCACCGCGCTGGGCGGCCCGACCAGCCACACGGCGATCATCGCCCGCCAGCTGGGCATCCCGTGCGTGGTCGGCGTCGATGGGCTCGACGACGTGGAGGCCGGCGCGATGGTGCTGGTCGACGGCACGGCCGGGACCGTGACGGTCTCGCCGGACGAGTCGGCGGCCAGCGCCGCGGTCGAGGCGGCCCGGCGCGACGCGCACCGGTCTGCCGGCTGGTCCGGCCCGGGTGCCACCACCGACGGCCACGCCGTCGCGCTTCTCGCCAACGTCCACGACGGTGCCACGGCGCGCGCCGCGCGGTACACGCCGGCCGAGGGCGTCGGGCTGTTCCGCACCGAGTTGTGCTTCCTCAACCGCGACACCGAGCCGTCGGTGGAGCAGCAGACCGAGATCTATGCCGAAGTGCTGCAAGCATTCTCGGCGATGAAGGTGGTGATCCGCACCCTGGACGCCGGCTCGGACAAGCCGTTGAAGTTCGTCCGCCACCGTGCCGAGGCCAACCCGGCGCTCGGTGTGCGCGGCTTCCGGATAGCAGACGGCAGTCCGGGGCTGCTGCAGCGCCAGCTCGAGGCGATCGCCGCCGCGGGCGCGGCGACCGGCACGTCGCCGTGGGTGATGGCGCCGATGATCGCGACGCCCGATGAGGCCGCATCCTTCGCGTCGCTGGCTCGGTCGCATGGCCTGACCCCGGGCGTGATGATCGAGGTGCCCGGCGCCGCGCTGCTGGCCGACAAGGTGCTCGAGCATGTCGAGTTCCTGTCCGTCGGGACCAACGACCTGGCGCAATACACGATGGCCGCCGACCGGATGTCAGCGCAGCTCGCGACACTGACCGATCCGTGGCAGCCCGCGGTGCTGGCTCTGGTGGCGGCCACCGCCCGGTGCGGCGCGGTTGCCGGCAAGCCGGTCGGCGTGTGCGGGGAGGCGGCCGCCGATCCATTGCTGGCCGGCGTCCTGGTCGGGCTGGGTGTCACTTCCCTGTCGGCGGTGGCCGCTGCGCTGCGCGCGGTCGGCGCCAAGCTCGGCTCGGTGACGTTGCAGCAATGCCGTGACGCGGCCGCCGCGGTGCTGGCCACCGCGAATCCGGCGGCGGCCCGGGCCGCGGCGCGCGAGGTCCTCAGGTGAGGGCCGGGGTGGACGTGGCCGCCGGATAGACCAGTTCGAGTTCGCCGAGGCTGGCCGCGACCGTCACCAATGGCAGCGCCGCCGCGACTGCCGCCTCGTCGCCGGTGGATTCGGCACGCAGGGCGGGTATCAGGTCGTCGCTGATCGGCGGCCACGTCCGGTCATCATGGCCGGCGAGTCGAGCGCACACCGCGTCGGCGTGGGCTTCGAGGATCTGCTTCGCACGGGGGTAGGCCGTCAGCGGCGGAGGCGACTTGACGTCTGCTATCAGGTCGGCCGCAGCACGCATCCGGATCACCCGGTTCGACGCGTGCACAATGGGTGCGCGCCTGTCCGTCGCGCCCCCGCTCTCGGAAAGATACTGCCGCACTGCATCATCCAATGCCCGCGACGCTGCGAGTGCGTCGTATCCCAAACCGGTGAGCTCGCCGTCTGTCGCTCCTCGCGTGACGCGGCGCACGCCGGCGCGCAGATAGCGCGAAAAGGTGTCGCGCGCCGAATCGATCGCTGCGTCGACCGACGCCGTCGCACCCCGCGGCCACAACATCACGGCGACCACCAAGCCGGCCAGCGCGCCGACCACCACGTCTTCGACGCGCACCAGCCCGACACGCCAGCCCGTCGGGACGATGAGGTTGAAGATGACCAGCACCATCATCGTGAATGCGGCCTGCGCGGCGGTGAACGACGCCACCTCCGGGACGTATGCCGACGCGAACACCAGGACCGGCAACACGAGCCACAACACCCACGGATCGATGCCCAGGATCTTGATCAACAGCGCCCCGATCACGAAGCCGATGGTCGTGCCGGTCACCGCGCGGACAAGCTTCGTGCCGGTGGTCAACGCGCTGCTGCGCAGTACCGACATCGCGCCGAGCACCACCCAGAATCCGTGTTGCACCGGAAACAGGTGTGTGATGGCAACGGCCAGCGCGAGTCCCAACCCGGTGCGCAGGCTGTTGCGCAGGGCGACCGACCGGGTGGCCAGGAAGCCACGCGTAATGGTCGCGGCGGCAACGGGTTCCGAAAGCACCCGATCGGTGGCACCCGTCTCGGGGAGCTGTCTGCCGAGCGCGCGAGCCCACGGCGGACGGGCGTCTGCTGCCGCGGCGGCCGCGATCACCCGCCCGGTCGCGCCGACCGTCGCCGCGATGGTGCGGCGCGTCAGCAGCTTGCGGCCGACCGCGACCGCGGACTCGTCATCGGGCTCGCCGAGCACCTGCACGATGTCTTCGCGGTAGCGGCCGCGCGCCACGGAACGCAACGCGGCCAGCGCTGTCGCCAACTCGGAGCGGCTGACCCCGCGATCGGCCGAGCGCGAAATGCCCAGCACCTGTGCGGATTTCCGCAGTACCACCACGGCCGGCTGTTTCGTGTCGGCCAGCGCCCCGACAGTGTTGTCGTCAACGCGGTCGGTGAGCCACTCCAGGTCGTCGACCACCCGCACCAGCGCCCGGCTGCCTGCGGTGAGACCGACCGGGCGAAAGTCGGCGCCCAGGAAGTTGGACCGAAGCGCGTTCATCGCGGCCGCCACCTCGGGTGCGGATGCCGTCCCTTCCATCCGGTCAGCCAGCGCGCCGCACACCTGTGCGGCGTGCGCGCGAAGCTCGTCGTGGTGACGCGGCGGCAACAGAAACAGCGATGCCGGCACGCAGATCGCCAGCGCGATGGCCCAGCCGAGCAGTCGATCTCCGATCGGTCCGGCCGGTGTGCAGGCCGGCAGCACGAAGGTCAGCAACGTGGCGCGCTGCCCCGCGGCGATGGTCGCACTCAGCACGCCAGCGAAGGTCACCGCAATGCCGAGCAGCAACATTGCGGCAACCGCCAGCCATGGGATCGGCGCGACCAACGTGCCCACGGTGATCAGGACCGCGCCGTTGAAGCCCAGGCCCGCGTAGGCGACGGCCCGGGTCTGCCGGTTCCCGGGGAAGTCGGCGACCACCATCAGCGCGAACGACCCGAAGATCGTGAACAACGGCGTCTGTGACGCCCCGATCCGGAAGCTGACCGCCGCCGCGATCGGCACGATGACCGCGGCCCGCACCGCGCGCCGGAGGCCGTCACGCTCGGGATCGCGCGCGTCCAGCCGGTGAACCGCGCCGCGAAGGAGAGCCGGCGGGGTCAGCATGGCTGGATGGTAGACCGGACGAAGCCGGGCCTCAGGGCTTGTCGGGGAAGGTGGCAAACAGACCGGAGTCGAGAGCGTCGAGCAACTGGCCGGCGATCCACTGCAGAGTGACCTTGTTGTTGGGCAGGGTGTATTGCTCGTAGCCGACCAGAAGATAGACAGTGCAATCGGCGAACACCCGGGCTTGACGTTCGTCGCCCAGGATCTCGAGCGCCGACTCGCGCATGATGTCTCTGCGGGCCCGGTCGACGCCCTCCTGGGCGGCGTGCACGTCGGGATCGAGGTTGCTCCAGGTGCGGATCGCCGCTTCGGCGCCATGCGGCAGGTTCAGCCCGCTGTGGATCAGCTGATCGATGCGTCGCCGAGGATCCGGAATGTCGCGGCGACAGTCCAACAGCTCAGTGATCCTGGCGTGCTTCCAGTGGTTGACCAGTTGGTGGGTGTAGTCCGACCAGTTGCTGAAGTAGTGGTAGAACGATCCGCTGGTGACGCCCAGATGACCGCAGACCTCGGCCAACTTGAGCCCGCCATAGCCCGCGTCCGACAGCACTTCAAAGCCCGCCTCGAAGTACGCCTCGCGTGATAGCCCGGTCGCCACGTCAGGGAACATAACCGAAAAGCGATCAAGCTAATCCGGTCGACCAATCCGCACGGTCAGCCGTGAACCGGCGTGACACATTGACTCGTGAGTAAATCGTGTGTCCAACCTGCTATGAATACAAACAAGGTGTGACACAATGCGGGCGTGCCAAAGGCATCGAGGGGGCCGGGCCGGCCACCCGCAGCGAAGGCCGCGGAGACTCGCGAGCGCATCGTGCGGGCAGCGCGCCAAGTTTTCAGCGAACTCGGCTACGACGCTGCGACCTTTCAGGAAATTGCGGTCCGCGCCGACCTGACCCGGCCCGCGATCAACCACTATTTCAAGAGCAAGAACTCGCTCTACCAGGAAGTGGTCGAGCGGACCAATGAAATGGTTGTTATGCAAAGCGCGCAAAAAGCGTTCGAAGCGACCACCCTGATCGAACAGTTGGAAGGGTTTGTCAACGCCGCGCTGGGTGTCGACGCAGACGACCGGTCGGCGGCGGCGTTCCTGGTCACCTCGGTGCTGGAATCGCAGCGCCATCCGGAACTGGGGCGCGAGGACCACGACGCGCTGCTGGGCACGCGCCAGTTCCTGTCATGGGCCATCACCGGTGCGATCGAGCGCGGTGAACTCACCACCGACGCTCCAGTGGGACCGCTGGTCGAGATGATGACCGCGATGTTCTGGGGATTGGGCTTCTATGCCGGCTTCGTGGGCAACCACGAGGAACTGGACCTGATCACCGGCGAGTTCAAGAAGTTGTTGATCGGCAAACTCTGGGACTGGAAGACGACGTAACTGATCCGGGTGATCTGCGGCACAGCAGCGTATAGGTTGCCTAAGTTATTGTGTAGCATGTCTCATGAAATGAGTGAGCTGCAGACATCTGTCGATAACGTCCCTTCGGTGCGGACGCCGGGGGACAGCTGGACCATCACCGAAAGCGTGGGCGCGACCGCGCTCGGCGTGGCGGCGGCCCGGGCCACCGAGACCGCACAACCCGATGCACTGATCCGTGATCCGTTCGCGTACCTGCTGGTCTCCGCCGCGGGTCAGGTCTGGGCCGAATTGGCCAGCGGGCAGTCGCGGTGGTACGGCGACGACGCGCGTGGCCGGCGCATCGACGAGATGTCGCGCAGTTACCAGGCCGTGCGCACGCACTACTTCGACGAGTACTTCAGCGCCGCATCGCGAGCGGGCATCCGTCAGGTCGTCATCCTGGCGTCGGGCCTGGATTCACGGGCCTACCGCCTCGACTGGCCGTCGGGCACGACGGTGTTCGAGATCGACCAGCCCAAAGTGCTTACGTACAAGGCGGCCACGCTGCAATCGCATGGGGCGGTGCCCAGCGCGACGCGCCACGCGGTCCCCGTCGATCTGCGCGACGACTGGGCGACCGCGCTGATCGATGCCGGCTACCGCCCCCAGCAGCCGACCGCGTGGCTGGCGGAGGGCCTGCTGCCCTACCTGCCCGCGGACGCGCAGGACCGGCTCTTCGAGATGGTGACCGCGCTCAGCACGGCAGGCAGCCGGATCGCGGTCGAAGCATTCGACATGCACACGTCGCGGACAGACGAGCAACGCGCCGCCTGGCGGGAACGCACCGCGCGGCTGCGCAGGCAGTTGGGCTTGGACAGCGACTTCGAGGCGCTGATCTACCAGGAGCCGGAGCGTTCCGACGCCGGCGGCTGGCTGACCGGGCACGGTTGGCAGGTGGATGAAGTCGACAGCCACGACGAGATGGCGCGGCTGGGTCGCCGGGTTCCCGACGACCTAATCGAGGAGGCTGTCGCCAGCACGCTGATCCGCGCGCGGCTGGACGCTTAGGCGCAGCGAAAATCAAAGCCCCGCAAGAATATTGAGGACATAGTATTCAGGAAGTATTCAGACGATTCAGGAGAGAACAATGAGCGCCCTGCGCACCGACGACGACACCTGGGACATCGCGACGAGCGTTGGCAGCACCGCGGTGATGGTGGCCGCGGCCCGTGCCGCCGAGACAGCCAAACCCGACCCGCTGATCAGCGACCCCTATGCGGCGATTCTCGTCGCCGGCGCCGGCGCCGGCACCGGCATCTGGCAGTTCATGCTGGACGACACGATCCCGGCCAAACTCGCCGCACTCGACCCCGAGGCCGCGGCGATCTTCGAGTACATGCAGTCCTATCAAGCGGTGCGCACGCATTTCTTCGACGAGTTCTTCGGCCGCGCCGTTACCGCGGGCATCCGTCAGGTGGTGATCCTGGCGTCGGGGCTGGACTCCCGGGCGTACCGGCTGGACTGGCCCGCCGGCACGACGGTGTTCGAGATCGACCAGCCCAAGGTGCTCGAGTACAAGACGGCGACGCTGGCTGCGCACAACGCCAAGCCGTCGGCCGAGCGGCACGAGGTGCCGATCGACCTGCGCCAAGACTGGCCGGCAGCGTTGTGCGACGCGGGGTTTGACCCGTCGCGAACCACCGCGTGGCTGGCCGAGGGCCTGTTGATGTACCTGCCCGCGGCCGGGCAGGATCGGCTGTTCGAGCAGATCAGCCGACTCAGCGCGGCAGGCAGTCGGATCGCGGTCGAGACGGCGGCCCGAAGCGCACCGCAGCGGCGGGAAGAGATGCGGGAACGCTTCGAGCGGATCGCCGAGGAGCTGGGAATGCCCGAGGCCGTCGACATCTCCGACCTGACCTACGACGACCCCGACCGGGCGGATGTCGCGGAATGGCTCAATGCTCATGGCTGGGCGGCAACGGCGGAGCCGTCGCACGACGTGCAGCGCGGACTGGGACGCCACGTCGAGACGCCGGTGGACGACGGCGACTCATTCGCCACGTTCGTCACCGCGGAGCGCCGCTAGATTATTGGGATGGCGCGCGCCGACGACGACAGCTGGGATATCGCAACGAGCGTCGGCGCGACCGCGGTGATGGTCGCGATGGCCCGCGCGGCCGAGACCGGCAGCCAGGACCCGCTGATTCGCGACGAGTACGCCGAACCGCTGGTGTCCACCCCCGCGCTGGCCGAGGTGCGTGAGCGGATCGCGTCGTTATGGCGAAGGGCCGACGAGCCGGAAAACCCGGCCGCCGGGCTCGCGATGGACTTCCAGCAGATGATCAACTATCAGGCCGTCCGCACCCATTTCTTCGACGAGTACTTCACGGCCGCAGTGGAGGCGGGCATCCGCCAGCACGTCATCTTGGCCGCCGGCCTTGATTCCCGGGCGTACCGGCTGAACTGGCCCGCCGGCACCGTCGTCTACGAGATCGACCTGCCCGCGGTGCTGGAGTACAAGTCCACGACGTTGGACGCGCTGGGCGCCGCGCCCGCCACGACGCGGCGGGAGGTGCCCGTCGACCTGCGCGCCGACTGGCCCGCCGCGCTGCAGGCCGCCGGTTACGATCCCGCGCTTGGAACCGCCTGGCTGGCCGAGGGCCTGCTGCCGTTCCTGCCCGGTCAGGCGCAGGAGGCGATGTTCACCGCGATCGATGGCCTCAGCGCGGCGGGCAGCCGGATCGCCGTCGAGGTTTTCGGTATCGACGACGCCTATCGCCCGGAGGTCGAGGAGCAATGGAGACAACGGCGGGCCGAGCGCGAACAGCGTGGTGAGGACATCCTGTTCGACCCGCTCGACCTCTGGTACCACGACTCGGACAGGCCCGAATGTGCGGAGTGGTTCACCGCCCACGGCTGGACCACGCGGGCGGTGGACAGCCGTGACGAATTCGAGCGGCTGGGCCGGCTGCCGACCCTCGCGGCCGACGGACCCCAGCGCTTCGTCAACTCTCTCGTCACCGCCGAACGGCCACGCTGACCGGTTGGTTAGGATCGCGTCAACGGTGACGTTTGCTCTTCGCGCAAGCGCTCATCGGTGACGTTTGCTCTTCGCGCAAGCGCTCATCGGTGACGTTTGCTCTTCGCGCAAGCGCTCATCGGTGACGTTTGCTCTTCGCGCAAGCGCTCATCGCCGGTCAGGAAGGACGCATCATGACCACCGAATCCGCCGCACCGCCGCGGCAGGCAGCAACTGCGCCGTCCTCAGGGATTCCGGAGACCGTCGCCCGGCTGCGCCGGACGTTCGCCAGCGGCCGCACCCACGACGTGGAATGGCGCAAGCAGCAACTCGTTGCGCTGGACAAGATGATGGTCGAGGAGGAAGAGGCCATCGCCGCTGCGCTTGCCGAGGATCTCGACCGCACGCCGTTCGAAGCGTGGCTGGCGGATTCGGCCAGCACGGCCGCAGAAGCGCGCTTCGCGGCGAAACGCGTCAAGCGGTGGACCCGCCGCAAGTACCGCAGGCTCGAGGTTGCCCAGCTTCCCGGCCGCGGCTGGATCGAGTACGAGCCGTACGGCACGGTGTTGATCATCGGCGCCTGGAACTACCCGTTCTACCTGACGCTGGGACCGCTGGTAGGCGCGATCGCGGCAGGAAACGCCGTGGTGCTCAAGCCATCTGAGATTGCTCCGGCGTCGGCGCGGTTGATGGCCGAGCTGGTGCCCAAGTATCTGGACACCGACGCGATCGCGGTGATCGAGGGCGACGGCGCGGTCAGCCAGGAGCTGATCGCGCAGGGCTTCGACCGGGTGATGTTCACCGGCGGCACGGAGATCGGCCGCAGGGTCTACGAGGGCGCCGCGGCGCAATTGACACCGGTCACCTTGGAGCTGGGCGGCAAGAGCCCGGTCATCGTCGCGGCGGACGCCGACGTCGACGTGGCGGCCAAGCGAATCGCGTGGATCAAGCTGATGAACGCGGGCCAGACCTGCGTTGCGCCCGACTATGTGGTGGCCGACGCGAAGATCCGCGACGAGCTCGTCGGCAAGATCGGCGAGGCGCTCACGAAGATGGAAGGCGATGAGCCGGCCGGAAAACGCATCGTCAACCAGCGCCAGTTCGACCGGCTGGCCGGCTACCTGACCGCAACCAAGGGCACGGTGGCCGTCGGCGGCGGCACGGATCCGGCACAGCTGCGGATCCAACCGACCGTCGTCGTTGATCCCGATCCCGACGAGCCGATGATGACGAATGAAATCTTCGGGCCGATCCTGCCGGTGATAACCGTCCAATCCCTGGATGAGGCAATCACATTCGTGAACTCGAGACCCAAGCCACTGGCGGCCTACTTGTTCACCAAGACGAAGAACGTTCGCGAACGCGTTGTCAAGGAAGTGCCGGCGGGCGGGATGATGGTCAACCACCTGGCGTTCCAGGTGGCGACCACGCGGCTGCCGTTCGGCGGCGTCGGACCGTCGGGCATGGGTGCCTACCACGGCAAGTTCGGGTTCGAGGAGTTCAGCCACCGCAAGTCGGTGCTGACCAAACCGACCCGGCCCGACTTGTCAGCGCTGCTCTACCCGCCGTACACCGCTAAGTCATGGAAGTTGGCGCGCAGGATCTTCTAATGTGCTGCCGCCCGTAACTCACGAAAGGAAGTTCATGCCAGGAGTGCAGGATCGCGTCGTCGTCGTCACCGGAGCGGGAGGCGGCCTCGGGCGCGAGTACGCGTTGACGCTCGCAAAGGAAGGCGCCAGCGTCGTCGTCAACGATCTCGGTGGTGCGCGTGACGGCACCGGTGCCGGCTCGACGATGGCCGACCAGGTGGTGGCCGAGATCAAGGACGGCGGCGGACGGGCAGTGGCCAACTACGACAGTGTCGCCGAGGCCGCCGGCGCCGAAAACATCATCAAGACCGCGCTCGACGAGTTCGGCGCGATCCACGGCGTGGTGAGCAACGCGGGCATCCTGCGTGACGGCACGTTCCACAAAATGCCGTTCGAGAACTGGGACGCCGTGCTGAAGGTGCACCTCTACGGTGGCTACAACGTGATCCGCGCGGCGTGGCCGCACTTCCGCGAGCAGAGCTTCGGCCGTGTCGTGGTCGCCACCTCGACCAGCGGGCTGTTCGGCAACTTCGGCCAGGCGAACTACAGCGCGGCCAAGCTCGGCCTGGTCGGATTGATCAACACGCTGGCGCAGGAAGGCGCGAAGTACAACATCAAGGCCAACGCCGTCGCACCGATCGCCGCGACACGGATGACGCAGGACATCCTGCCGCCCGACGTCTTCGAGAAGCTGACGCCCGAGTACGTGGCGCCGGTGGTGGCCTACCTGTGCAGCGAGGAAGTGCCCGACACCGCGTCGGTGTTCATCGTCGGCGGCGGAAAGGTGCAGCGGGCGGCCCTGTTCGAGAACACAGGCGTGACGTTCTCGGACGTGCCCTCGGTTGACGACGTGGCCGCCAAGTGGAACGAGATCGACGACCTGTCGGCCGCGAAGCAGGCCAACTTCTCGCTCGGATAACTCGGGACCGATGTGAGCGCAGCCGGCACGTTCCTGGTCGCGCTGGTGATCGCGGTCGGGCTGGTCGGCATCGTGGTGCCGCTGCTGCCCGGAATGCTGCTGGTGTACGGCGCGATCCTGGTGTGGGCGGTCGTCGAGCACACCGTCGCGGCCTGGGTGACGCTGGGGATCGTCACCGTGGTGGTCGGCGCCACGACGGCGGTCAAGTACCTCTGGCCGGTACGCCGGATGCGCCGCGCCGAGGTGCCGACGTCGGCCCTGCTGGCCGGGGCCGTGTTGGGCATCGTCGGGTTCTTCGTGATTCCCGTGTTCGGGCTGGTGATCGGCTTCATCCTGGGCGTCTACCTGGCCGAGCTGCTGCGCCAGCAGGACCTCCGGCGGGCGTGGGCCTCGACGGTGCACGCCGTCAAAGGAGCGGCGCTGTCGATGGGGGTCGAATTGGTGGGTGCGCTTTCGGCGGCGGTGACCTGGCTGGTCGCGGTGCTCGTCACATGAGCACGGCGCGCAGCGCGTCGACGTCGGCCGGGCTGACGCCGGCCTCCCGCAGAAACGTGTCCAGCGACCCGTACGTGTCATCGATGGCGTCGCGGGCCGCGACCAGGTATTCCCCGCTGACACCGAGCACCTCATCGGACAGCCGGGCCTGCGCGAACATGACGGCTTCGGGCGTCAGCTCCGAGCCGGCGCGCTCGTTGACCATGTCGAGGATGCGGGCGCGCAACTCCGGGACAGCGTCGTTGCTGCGCAGGTAGTCCGCCAGGATGGCGTCGCGGTCGACACCCAGCGCCTCCAGCACGATAGCCACCGTGAAGCCGGTGCGGTCCTTGCCCGCGAAGCAGTGCGTGATCACCGGCCGGCCGCTGGACAACAGCGAAATGACCTGGCGCACCGCTGTTCTGGCGCCGCCCAGGGTGGGGAAACGCTGGTACTCCTGAGTCATGTACCGGATGGCGGCCTCGGCCGCCGGTTCGTCGCCGGGTTGTTCGGTCAGCATCCGGGTGAACGAGTGCTCGTGCGGTGCCTCGCCGTCGGTGTCCTCGGCCAGATCCGGAAACGGCAGCAGATGGATGGCAACGTTGTCGGGCACCTGCCCACGCCCCCGGCGCTCGACCTCCTGCGGAGAGCGCAGGTCGGCGACGTCGGTGATGCCCAGCCGGCGCAACTCGTCGCGGCCGTCCCGTCGCAGGGTGCTCAGCTCACTCGACCGAAAGAACCGGCCGGGCCGCAGACCGGTGGCATCGGCGACATCGCGAAAGTTCCACGCCCCGTCCAGCTTCGGCATGCTCAATGTGTGTGCTCGGCGGTGGTTGTTGCTCTTCGCCCAAGCGGCTCATCGGTGGTTGTTGCTCTTCGCGCAAGCGGCTCATCGGTGGTTGTTGCTCTTCGCGCAAGCGGCTCATCGGTGGTTGTTGCTCTTCGCGCAAGCGGCTCATCGGCACTGGTTACGGCCGCGGCGAATGCGCTCTTCTCGTGGCCGATCTCGGCGCGGGCGATGGTGCGCATGTGCACCTCGTCGGGGCCGTCGAAGATCCGCATCGCCCGGTGCCAGGCGTAGAGCCGCGCCAGCGGGGTGTCGTCGCTGACCCCGGCCGCGCCGTGCACCTGGATCGCGCGGTCGATGACGTCGCAGGCCACCGTCGGCGCCACCGTCTTGATCTGCGACACCAGCAGATGGGCGGCCCTGTTGCCGTGCTGGTCGATGGTCCACGCTGCCTTTTCGCACAGCAGGCGGGCCTGGTCGATCTCATTGCGCGACTTGGCGATCGACTCCCGGACGACCCCCTGCTCGGCCAGTGGCTTGCCGAATGCCACCCGGTTGCGAGCGCGGTCCACCATCAACGCCAGCGCACGTTCGGCGGCGCCGAGCGCCCGCATGCAGTGGTGGATACGGCCCGGTCCCAGCCGCGCCTGGGCGATGGCGAACCCGGCCCCCTCCTCACCGAGCAGGTTCTGCACGGGGACCCGGACGTTGTCGTAGATGATCTCGCAGTGCCCGGACTGGTCGTGCCAGCCGAACACCGGCGTCGACCGAACGATCGTCACCCCCGGTGTGTCGATCGGCACCAGGACCATCGACTGCTGCTGGTGGCTCGCGGCGTCCGGGTTGGTGCGGCCCATCACGATCAGGACCTTGCAGCGCGGATCCGCCGCGCCCGAACTCCACCACTTGCGCCCGTTGATGACGTAGTCGGCGCCGTCGCGGGCGATCGAGGTCTCGATGTTGCGGGCGTCGCTTGAGGCCACCGCCGGCTCGGTCATCGAGAACGCGCTGCGGATCTCGCCGGCCAGAAGTGGCTCCAGCCACTGCTTGCGCTGCTGCTCGGTGGCGAACAGGTGCAGGGTCTCCATGTTGCCGGTGTCGGGTGCCGCGCAGTTGGTCACTTCCGGCGCGATGTAGGGGCTCCACCCGGTCAACTCGGCCAGCGGAGCGTAGTCGGCGTTCGTCAGCCCGGACACGGACGGCAGGAAAAGGTTCCACAGCCCCCGCTCACGCGCCAGCGACTTGAGGTCCTCGACGACCGGCGGCACGGTGTGGTCGTCGGGGCCCTTCTCGACGCGGTATCGGTCGTATACGACCTCCGCTGGGAAGACGAACTCGGTCATGAAAGCGGACAGCCGCTGGTGATAGTCCTGAGCCTTGGCCGACATCGAGAAGTCCATGGTCGTCACCTTACTTCCGCGCAGAGTTGGGCTCAGACGCGCAGTGAGCGTGCGATGACCAGCCGCTGAATCTGGTTGGTGCCCTCGAAGATCTGCATGACCTTGGCCTCCCGCATGTACCGCTCGACGCGGTAGTCGCGGGTGTAGCCGACGCCGCCGAACACCTGGACGGCGTCGGTGGTCACCTTCATCGCGGCGTCCGTCGCGATCAGCTTGGCCACGCTCGCGTGCGTCGAGTAGTCGCGGCCCGCGTCGCGGCGTCGCGCCCCGTCGAGGTAGGTGGCCCGGGCGCCGGCCACCGCGGCGGCCATGTCGGCCAGCAGGAAGCCCAGCCCCTGATGGTCGACGATCTTGCGGCCGAACGTCGTTCGTTCGTTGGCGTAGGCGGCGGCCTCATCCAGGGCGGCCTGCGCGAGACCCACCGCGATGGCCGCGATGCCCAGCCGGCCCGCGTCCAGCGCGGAGAACGCGATCTGCAGGCCCTGCCCTTCCGCACCGATCAGGCGGTCAGCCGGGACGCGGGCGTTGTCGTAAAACGCCGATGTGGTCGGCACCGCGGCCAAGCCCATCTTCTCCTCCGGCTTGCCAAAGCTCAGCCCGGGCAGATCGGCAGGAATGAGAAAGCACGAGACACCGCGCGAGCCCACACCGGTGCGGGCGAACAGCGCGTAGAAGTCCGCCCGCCCGCCGTTGGTGATCCACGCCTTCGACCCGTTGATCAGATAGCCGCCATCGGAGGCGCGGGTGGCCGAGCACCTCAGCGCTGCCGCGTCGGATCCCGCCTGCGGCTCCGACAGGCTGTATGCGCCGATCCGTTCACCCGACAGCATCGCCGGCAGCCAGCGTCGGCGCTGCTCGTCTGAGCCGAACGCCAGCAACGGGTGACACGACAGGCTGTGCACGCTGACCGCGACCGCGATCGCGGCCCACCGGGCGGCGATCTCCTCGAGGACCTGCAGGTACACCTCGAACGGCTGGGCACCGCCGCCCCACTGGACGGGCTGCGGCAGGCTCAGCAACCCGGCCGCGCCGAGTTGGGCGAACACGCCTTCGGGATACGATTCCGCTTTCTCGTGGCCGTCGACGATCGGCGTCAGCACCTTGTCAGCGACGTCTCGGGCAAGAACGATGAGGTCGGCCGCCTCCTCGGTCGGCAGCAGGCGCTCGACAGGCATGCAGATACCTCCCTCTATGGTGTCTGCACATGCATACCGCAGGATGCGGGGGAAGTTGATGACAGATAAGCAGACGGGTGCCCCGGTGGCTATCGGGGTGGTCCGGGAGTCGGCCGACGGCGAGCGCCGGGTGGCGCTGGTGCCGAAGGCGGTCGGCGCGCTCGCGGCCCGCGGTCTGGCGGTGGTGGTGGAGTCCGGCGCCGGCGAGGGCGCGCTGCTGCCCGATGACCTGTACACCGAGGCGGGCGCGAGCATCGGCGACGCCTGGGCGGCCGACGTCGTGGTCAAGGTGGCGCCGCCCACCGAGGCGGAGGTGGGCAGGCTGCACCGCGGCCAGACGCTGATCGGTTTCCTGGCGCCGCGCAACGCCGACACCACGATCCCGGCGCTCAAGGACGCCGGCGTAACGGCGTTCGCGCTGGAAGCGATCCCGCGGATCTCGCGCGCGCAGGCGATGGACGCGCTGTCGTCGCAGGCCAACGTCGCGGGCTACAAGGCGGTGCTGGTCGCCGCATCCGAGGCGACCCGGTTCTTCCCGATGCTGACCACGGCCGCCGGCACGGTGAAGCCGGCCACCGTCCTGGTGCTCGGCGTCGGGGTGGCCGGCCTTCAGGCGCTGGCCACCGCGAAGCGGCTCGGCGCGCGCACCACCGGGTACGACGTGCGGCCGGA
Source organism: uncultured Actinomycetota bacterium (assembly GCA_963759655.1). Taxonomy (GTDB): domain Bacteria; phylum Actinomycetota; class Actinomycetes; order Mycobacteriales; family Mycobacteriaceae; genus Mycobacterium. Next base: position 280,444 of record CAVXAG010000017.1, read on the forward strand.
GGTTGCCGAGCAGGTCCGGTCCGTCGGCGCGCAGTGGCTGGACCTCGGCATCGATGCGGCGGGCGAAGGCGGCTATGCGCGCGAGCTGACCGAGGAAGAACGCGCGCAGCAGCAGAAGAAGCTCGAAGAGGCGATCAAGGGATTCGACGTCGTCATCACCACTGCGCTGGTGCCCGGACGGCCGGCGCCGAGACTGGTGACCGCCGAGGCGGTGGCGGGCATGGCACCGGGCAGCGTCGTCGTCGACCTGGCCGGTGAGGCGGGCGGCAACTGCGAGCTGACCGAGCCCGGCCGCACTGTCGTCAAGCACGACGTGACGATCGCGTCGCCGCTGAACCTCCCGGCGACGATGCCCGAACACGCAAGCGAGTTGTACAGCAAGAACATCACCGCACTGCTGGAGCTGATGATCACCGACGGGCAGTTGGCGCCCGACTTCGAGGACCAGGTGATCGCCCAGGCGTGCGTGACCGGCCCCGGAGGCAACTAGGTGTACGACCAACTGCTGGCCAACATCGCGATCCTGGTGCTTTCCGGTTTCGTCGGGTTCGCGGTGATCTCGAAGGTGCCCAACACGCTGCACACGCCGCTGATGTCGGGCACCAACGCCATTCACGGCATCGTCGTGTTGGGTGCGCTGCTGGTGTTCGGGACGCTCGAGCACCCCTCCATCGCTGCGCAGATCATCCTGTTCGTCGCGGTGGTGTTCGGCACGCTGAACGTGGTCGGCGGGTTCGTCGTCACCGACCGCATGCTCGGCATGTTCAAGGGCAAGAAGCCGCAGCCCACAGAGAAGTCCACTGAGAGGTCCGACGGGGCGGCGCGATGAACAACGTGATCGCCGCCGTCTACATCGTCGCCTTCTCGCTGTTCATCTACGGCCTGATGGGCCTGACCGGTCCCAGGACCGCGGTTCGCGGGAACTGGATCGCGGCGACCGGGATGGCCATTGCGGTGATCGCCACGCTGGTACTGATCCGGCACACCACCAACTGGCCGCTGATCATCGCGGGCCTGCTCGTTGGCGTGGTGCTCGGGGTGCCGCCGGCCCGGCTGACGAAGATGACCGCGATGCCGCAGCTGGTGGCGTTGTTCAACGGCGTCGGCGGCGGCACCGTCGCACTGATCGCGTTGTCGGAATTCATTGATACGGGCGGCTTTTCGGCGTTCCATCACGGGGAGTCGCCGACCGCGCACATCGTGGTCGCGTCGCTGTTCGCGGCGATCATCGGCTCGATCTCATTCTGGGGATCGCTCATCGCGTTCGGCAAGCTGCAGGAGATCCTGCCCGGCCGGCCGATCGGGGTGGGCAAGGCGCAGCAGCCGGTCAACATCCTGCTGCTGCTGGCCGCGGTGGCTTCGGCGGTGGTCATCGGCATCGCCGCGCACCCGGGCGGCGGGGCGCCGCTGTGGTGGATGATCGGCCTGCTGGCGGCCGCGGGTGTGCTGGGGCTGATGGTGGTGCTGCCGATCGGCGGAGCCGACATGCCGGTGGTGATCTCACTGCTCAACGCGATGACCGGACTATCAGCTGCCGCAGCGGGTTTGGCGCTGAACAACACCGCGATGATCGTCGCGGGCATGATCGTCGGGGCATCCGGTTCGATCCTGACGAATTTGATGGCCACGGCGATGAACCGCTCGATCCCGGCCATCGTCGCCGGTGGATTCGGCGGCGGCGGGGTGGCGGTGTCGGGTGGCGACGACGGCGACCGGACCGTGAAGTCGACGTCGGCGGCCGACGCCGCGATCCAGATGGCCTACGCGAACCAGGTGATCGTCGTGCCGGGTTACGGCTTGGCGGTCGCGCAAGCTCAGCACGCCGTCAAGGACATGGCCACACTGCTCGAGAACAAGGGCGTGCCGGTGAAGTACGCGATCCACCCGGTGGCCGGCCGGATGCCCGGACACATGAACGTGCTGCTGGCGGAGGCCAACGTCGAGTACGACGCGATGAAGGAAATGGACGACATCAACGACGAATTCGGCCGCACCGACGTCGCGATCGTCATCGGCGCCAACGACGTCACCAACCCGGCGGCGCGTAACGAGCCGAACTCGCCGATCTACGGCATGCCGATCCTCAACGTCGACAAGGCGAGATCGGTGATCGTGCTGAAGCGGTCGATGAACTCCGGCTTCGCCGGGATCGACAACCCGCTGTTCTACGGCGAGGGCACGACGATGCTGTTCGGCGACGCGAAGAAGTCGGTCAGTGCAATCACCGAGGAGCTCAAGGCGCTGTAACGGCTACCGTGGGGCATGGCTGCTTTCGTTCCGCCAGGGCCGTCGGGAAGACGTGCACTGCGCTACTGGGCGCAGATGTTTCACGATCCGCTCGCGACGTACGGCGCGTTGCGGCGCGAATACGGTGACGCCGTGCGCGTGCCGCTGGGCGGCAAGCGTTCGTTCTTCATGCTGAGTCGCCCGGAGCACGCCGAGCACGTCCTGGTGGCTCACCAGGACCGCTACGTCAAGGCGTTCACCTATCGGCCGCTGAAGGCGTTCCTCGGTGACGGCCTGCTCACCAGCGAGGGCGCGGTCTGGCAGCGGCACCGCAGGCTGGTGCAGCCGGCCTTCAGCCACCGGCACATCCAGTCCGCTGCCCCGGCCATCGTCGCGGCCGCCCGGCGCCGCGCCGCGCAGTGGGCGCCGGGCACCAGCGTGGATGTGGCCGCCGAGATGCGAACGCTGACGATGGAGGTGACCGGGCGGGTGCTGTTCGGCACCGACCTGGCAAGCGACGCCGAACCCGTCGGCCACGCAGTGTCCCGGCTGCAGGGCGCCATGGTGTTCGCGTCGATGATGCCGGGATTCTTTTCCCCGCAACGTGTTCGGTCGATTGCCAGCCGGGTTGTGCCCGGCATCGCCGGGGCGGCGCAGACGCTGGAGTCGCTGGTCACCAGGATCATCGACGATCGCATCGCCGCTCCCCACCCCGAGCCCACCGATCTGCTGGACCTGCTGCTGGCCGCCGGACAGGATGAGCAGCCGTTGCGCCGCGACGAGATCCAGGACGAGGTGATGACGCTCGTCCTCGCCGGTCACGAAACAACCGCGAACGCGTTGACCTGGGCGCTGACGTTGCTGTCACGGTACCCGGCCGCACGCGACCGGCTGGCGGCCGAGGTGGAAGAGGTGCTTGGCGATCGCGACCCGGACGCGTCGGATGTCGATGCGCTGAGTTGGACCCAGGCGGTGGTGTCCGAGACGATGCGGCTCTACCCGCCGGCCTGGACCGTCGAACGGGACGCCGTGGCGGACGACGACATCGCGGGCATCCCGGTCGCGGCCGGGGATACCGTCGGCATCTCGGCATACCTGATCCACCGGCACGCTGAATTCTGGCCCAACCCAGAGGGATTCGATCCGCGACGGTTCTGCACCGATGACGCGGCGAGCCGGCCGCGATACGCGTTCATCCCGTTCGGCGGCGGCCGGCGGATCTGCGTCGGTGCCGGGCTGGCCCAGCTGGAGGCGACCTTGGCGCTGGCCGTCCTCACGCAGTCGGCGCGGCTGGACTTAACGGGCACCGCGCCGCTGCGGGCGCGCGCCGACGTGACACTGCACCCGCGCGGACCGGTGGTCGCGACGGTCGCGCCACCCGTGCGTGCCGCGACACGAGTGGTGTCGGGATGACCGACGACATGTTTCGACTCGACGGGAAGGTCGCCGTGGTGACCGGTGGCGGACGCGGGATCGGGCTGATGATCGCGCGCGGGCTGTTGCAGGCAGGTGCGAAGGTGTACCTGTCCAGCCGCAAGGAACCCGAACTGACCGCCGCGGTCGAGGCGTTGTCGCCGCTCGGGCCGGTCGCCGCGATACCGGCCAATCTCGGTACCGCAGAAGGGGTCCACACGCTCGCGTCGGCACTGGCCGATTCCGAGGACGCCATCCACGCGCTGTTCAACAATGCGGGCGCGGCGTGGGGCGCGCCGTTCGACGAGTTTCCCGAGTCGGGCTTCGACAACATCTTCGCGGTCAACATCACCGGGGTGTTCCTGTTGACTCGCGCGCTCGTTCCGCTGCTGAAGGCCGCCGCCACGCCCGACGATCCGGCGCGGGTGATCAACACCGGCAGCATCGACGGCATCCGCCCACCCGGGCCGGGCAGGGACAACTTCTCCTACAGCGCCAGCAAAGCCGGCGTGCACATGCTGACCCGCCATCTCGCGGGAGAGCTCGCCCCCGACATCCTCGTCAACGCGATCGCGCCCGGGCTTTTCCAATCCCGGATGACCAAGGAGCTGCTGGCTGCCGGCGCTGAGGCGGTGGGCGCCCACCTACCGTTGGGCCGCATCGGCCGTCCCGACGACATGGCCGGGATCGCGGTGTTCTTGGCAAGCCGGGCGTCCACGTACATCACCGGCGCGGTGATCCCCGTCGACGGTGGGGTCAGCTCACTGGGCTGAGGTCAGATGGATGTTAGTCAGACGGGCGGATATGCGGGCGGCGGGTAACCTCCGCCAGGTCCGGGAATGCCGCGCAGTCCAAACGCGAACCAGTTGAAGAAGTACTCGATCTCGTCGCTGGCGTCGTAATCCGGGTTGGGATCCACGTGAGCACCCCCTCGAAGTCGGCTTGGCGCCGAGTCTAGACCCGCTAGCTGCCAGAGCGAAGGGCACCAGGAAAGCGGACCAAATCAACCGGTTGATTGGGTGAAGCGCGACCGCGCGAAATATAGTGACTCGGCATGCGACCAAATAGCGGCTCATCGGGAGAGAGCGGTAACGGTGAGCCGTCGCGCCGCGAGGAGCTGCTGACCGTCGCGACCAAACTGTTCGCGGCCCGCGGCTACCACGGCACCCGGATCAACGACGTCGCCGACGTGGTGGGCCTCAACAAGGCCACGGTGTATCACTACTACGCCAGCAAGTCGCTGATCCTGTTCGACATCTATCGCGAGGCCGCGGACCGGACGGTGGCCGCGGTGCACGACGAACCGTCGTGGTCCGCGCGCGAGGCGATCTTCCACTTCACCCGCCGGCTGCTGGAGAACATCGCGAACAACATCGACGGCGCCGCGGTGTACTTCCAGGAAAGCCCGTACATCACCGAGTGGTTCACCGAGGAGCAAGTCGCCTACATCCGCGCCGCGGAGGCGGCGGTCTACGAGCATGTGCGGGATGTGATCGACCGCGGAATCGCCAGCGGCGAGTTCTACGAGTGCGACTCGCACGTGCTGGCGCTCGGGTACATCGGCATGACGTTGGGCGCATATCGCTGGCTGCGGCCCACCGGCCGGCGCAGCGCCGCGGAGATCGCGATCGAGTTCAGCACCGCGCTGCTGCGCGGGCTGATCCGGGACGAGTCGGTCCGGGAGGATTCGCCGCTGGGCGTTCCGCTCGGCGCGGTGCCGGGCTAGCACATACGCGTCGCCACCTTCGGGCACCGAGTCGAAGAACGACCCCTCGACAACACGGACACGGTCGTCAACCTGCTGCTCCCGGAGAAGTGCCGGGGCGCCCGCCACGACGTCCGGCAAGTCGAACAGCACACCGCGCGCACGTGGCGTAGCGGTCAGGATCGCTGCCAGCAGGCGGCCGTGGCCGCCGCCGACGTCGACGATCGTGGCGTAGGGAGCGAAGTGGTAAGCAGCGATCACCGGCGCGATCGCGAACGAGGACACGCTCGTCATCGCCTGGTTGAAGATCTCGCCGAGTTCCGGCTCGTCGGCGAGGTATTCGAAGACGGGCTTGCCCCGCAGTTCGGGGATCACAGCCTTCCCGGTCCGGACCGCATCGGTGAGGTGGCTCCAGTGCTCGCGATGCTCAGGGGCGCCCACGAACCGCGCAAAGCCAGCCAGCGAGACGGGGGCTTCGGTACCCAGGGTCTCGGCGAGCGGAGTCAACTCGTAGCGCCCGTCACGCCGTTGCCGGAAAATCCCGCGGCCGATCAGCGCTCGAAGCAGTCGACGGGGCACATCCGGATCGGCCTTCACCCGGGCAGCCGGCTCGTCGCCCGTCAGCGGTCCGTTCGCCAGCGCATCCGCGACCCCCAAGTCGGCTGCCGCGGTGAAGCCGGCCGAGGTGATGGCGGACCCGTTCCACCGCCCGTGCCACCCTCGCGGGCGGGACCTTCCCGGAAGCCATTGCGGCACTCCACTTCGTCATGTGGTTTGGTGGTTTGGTCGTTTTCGTATGCTCGGCTCATGCCGATCGTCAGCAAGACCGTCGAGGTCGCCGCTACACCGGAGACGATAATGTCGATCGTCGCCGACTTCGAGGCGTACCCGCAGTGGAACGAGGAGATCAAGGGCTGCTGGGTGCTGGCCCGCTACGACGACGGCAGGCCCAGCCAGCTGAGGTTGGACGTGGCCGTTGCGGGCATGGACGGCAGCTACATCTGCGCGGTGTATTACCCGACCCCTTCCGAGATCTACACGGTGCTGCAGCAGGGCGATCTGTTCGCGAAGCAGCAGCAAAACTTCTCGGTGGTCGGGATGGGCGCGACGTCGCTGCTGACCGTGGACCTCGACGTCGAGACCAAGCTGGCGATTCCGAAGGCGATGGTGAAGAAGGTCGTCAGCGACGCGCTCGACTACCTCGCGGACAATCTCAAGAAACGCGCCGAGCAGCTGAGCGGCTAGTCGGGTTGTCGACCGCGAGCGCACGTTGTTTGATCGACATGGTGATTACTCAGCCGTATGCGGCCCGTCGCCAGAACTGGACCAACCAGCTGGCACGGCACGCATTGATGCAGCCAGATGCGGCGGCGCTGCGTCACCTCGGCAGGACAACGACGTGGGCTGAACTGGAGCACAGGGTGAACGCGCTGGCCGACGCGCTGAGCCGGCGTGGTGTGGAGCCCGGCGACCGGGTGTTGATCTTGATGCTGAACCGCCCCGAGTTCGTTGAATCATTCTTGGCGATCAACACGCTGGGGGCCATCGCGGTACCGGTCAACTTCCGGATGACCGCCCCGGAAATCGGCTTCCTCGTCGCCGATTGCGGAGCCCGGATGGTGATCACCGAGTCGGTGCTCGCCGGCGTTGCTGCCGCGGTTCGTGACCTCGACGCCACGCTCGCCACAGTTATCGTCGCCGGCTCCGGGTCCGAGGAGGATCTGCCGGGCTACGAGGACCTGCTGGCCGAGGACGGCGAACCCCACCCGATCGTGGACGTCGAGAACGATGCGCCGGCGCTGATCATGTACACCTCCGGCACCACAGGGCGGCCCAAGGGCGCCGTGCTCACCCACACGAATCTGGCCGGCCAGGCGATGACGTTCCTGTTCACCAGCGGCAGCGACATCAACAACGACGTCGGGTTCATCGGAGTCCCGCTGTTCCACATCGCGGGCATCGGCAACACGACCATCGGCCTGCTGCTCGGGTTGCCGACGGTCATCTACCCGCTGGGAGCGTTCGATCCCGACGCGCTGCTCGACGTTCTGCAGGCCGAGAAGGTGACCGGGATCTTCCTGGTGCCCGCGCAGTGGCAGGCGGTGTGTGCCGCCCAGCGGGCGAACCCGCGCGATCTGCGGCTGCGCGTGTTGTCCTGGGGTGCGGCGCCGGCCTCGGATACGCTGCTGCGACAAATGTCGGACACCTTCCCCGGGACCCAGATCCTGGCGGCGTTCGGGCAGACCGAAATGTCTCCTGTCACCTGTATGTTGTTGGGCGAGGACGCAATTCGCAAACGCGGCTCCGTCGGCAAGGTGATCCCGACCGTTGCCGCACGGGTGGTCGACGACGACATGAACGATGTTGCGGCCGGCGAGGTCGGCGAGATCGTGTACCGGGCGCCCACGCTGATGGCCGGCTACTGGAACAACCCCGAGGCCACCGCGGAGGCCTTCGCCGGCGGCTGGTTCCACTCGGGTGATCTCGTCCGCCTGGACGACGAGGGCTATGTCTGGGTGGTCGACCGTAAGAAGGACATGATCATCTCCGGCGGCGAGAACATCTACTGCGCCGAAGTCGAGAACGTTCTGGCGGCGCATCCGGCAATGATCGAAGTGGCCGTGATAGGGCGTCCGGACGACGCCTGGGGCGAAGTTCCGGTCGTCGTCGCGGCGGTTGCTGAGTCCGGCCTTACCCTGGCTGATCTTGATGAATTCCTGACCGGGCGGCTGGCGCGCTACAAGCATCCGAAGGGCCTCGAAATCGTCGACGCGCTGCCGCGCAACCCTGCTGGCAAAGTTCTAAAAACGGAGCTGAGAACGCGGTTCGGAACCGGCCCGGGCGCAGGCCCCGGTCAAAGCGACTCTGTGGCAACAGTTTCTGCCGGGGCTACGGACCGATAATCACCGGAGGTGTGTTTGCTAACGGATGGGAGGCCAATCGTGCGGATGCGGTGTACGGCCGGGTGTTCATCGGGTACAGTCCTGTGGTCCGTCTTACTACCAACCGGTAGGGAGACGGCGGTCACATGCTGGGTGCCGGGGCAAGGAGGGGGCGTGCGGGACGATCTGCCGTTGCGCCGCGTTGAACGCGGCTACGACGTGCGGGCCCTCGGGTGACTTCGTCAACCGGGATCGCCGGTTACGTCCGCGATCAGAGCAGGCCCGCACTGGAGGCAGTCGGCGGCTTCTTCCGGATGTGCGTGCTGACCGCGAAGGCGCTGCTGAAGCCGTTCCAATGGCGTGAGTTCATCCTCCAGGGCTGGTTCTTGATGCGGGTCTCGTTCCTGCCCACGATCGCGGTGTCGATCCCGCTGACCGTCCTGCTCATCTTCACCCTGAACATCCTGCTGAGGGAATTCGGCGCCGCCGACGTCTCCGGCGCGGGCGCGGCGATCGGCGCGGTGACCCAGCTTGGCCCGCTGACCACGGTGCTGGTGGTGGCGGGCGCCGGTTCGACGGCCATCTGCGCCGACCTCGGCGCCCGGACCATCCGCGAAGAGATCGACGCGATGGAAGTGCTGGGCATCGACCCGATCCATCGGCTGGTCGTGCCCCGTGTCGTCGCCGCGACCCTGGTCGCCACCTTGCTCAACGGCCTGGTGATCACCGTCGGCCTGGTCGGCGGCTACATCTTCGGTGTGTATCTGCAGAACGTGTCGGGCGGTGCCTACCTGTCGTCGCTGACGCTGCTGACCGGCCTGCCCGAGGTGCTCATCGCGACCGTCAAGGCCGCGACGTTCGGACTCATCGCCGGGTTGGTCGGCTGCTACCGCGGCCTGACCGTCGGCGGTGGCTCCAAGGGATTGGGCACCGCGGTCAACGAGACCGTCGTGCTCTGCGTGGTGGCGCTCTACGCGGTCAACGTGATCCTCACGACGATCGGCGTTCGATTCGGAACGGGGCACTGACCGTGAGTACCGCCGCCGTCCTGCGTTCCCGCTTCCCCAGAGGGTATGCGCGCACCCGTCAATTCGCGGGTGCGCCGGGGCGAGCGCTCGAGACGCTCGGAAACATGGCGTGGTTCGCGTTCACGGCCATCGGTTCGACGGGGCATGCGCTGCGCAACTACCGCAAGGAAACGCTGCGGCTGGTCGCCCAGATCGGGATGGGCACCGGTGCGATGGCCGTCGTCGGCGGCACCGTCGCGATCGTGGCGTTCACGACGCTGTCCGGCAGCTCGCTGGTCGCGATCCAGGGCTTCGCGTCGCTCGGCTACATCGGTGTCGAGGTGTTCACCGGGTTCTTCGCCGCATTGATCAATGTGCGCATCGCCGCCCCCGTCGTCACCGGGATCGCGCTGGCGGCCACGGTCGGCGCGGGGGCGACCGCCGAGCTGGGCGCGATGCGGATCAGCGAGGAGATCGACGCGCTCGAAGTCATGGGCATCAAGTCGATTTCGTATCTGGTGTCCACCAGGATCATGGCCGGGCTGGTGGTGATCATCCCGCTGTATGCGGCGGCGATGATCATGTCATTCCTGTCCCCGCAGGTGGTGACCACGATCTTGTACGGACAACCGTCCGGCACCTACGACCACTACTTCCGCACGTTCCTGCGAGCCGACGACGTGATGTGGTCATTCTTGGAGGCCATCATCATCGCCGCGCTGGTCATGGTCACCCATTGCTACTACGGGTATTACGCCAGTGGCGGCCCGGTGGGTGTCGGCGAGGCCGTCGGCCGGTCGATGCGGTTCTCGCTGGTCTCGGTCCAGGTCGTTACGCTGTTCGCCGCGTTGGCGCTGTACGGCGTCGACCCGAACTTCAACCTGACGGTGTAGCGCCATGACCGCCCCGTTGAACAGACCCCGCAACCCGCCCTACAAGTTGGCGGGAGTGGTGGCGATCGTCATCGCCCTGGTGATCGTCGTGCTGGTCTATCTCCAGTTCCGTGGCGATTTCCTGCCGCGCACGCAGTTGACGATGATGGCCGACCGGGCCGGGTTGTCGATGAACTCGGGCGACAAGGTCACCTACAACGGGGTCGAGATCGGCCGGGTGGCCAAGATCCAGGAGGTCAACGAGGGAGGCGTGCCGAAGGCGAAGTTCACCCTGGACGTCGACCCCAAGTACATCAAGCTGATCCCGGCGAATGTGGACGCGCAGATCAAGGCCACCACGGTGTTCGGCAACAAGTACGTCTCGTTCACATCGCCGCGGGCACCGGAGGCGGCGCGGGTCACCCCGAGTACGCCGATCACGGTGAACACCGGGGGAGTGACCACCGAGTTCAACACGCTGTTCCAGACGGTGGTGTCGATCTCGGAAAAGGTGGATCCGGTCAAGCTCAACGAGACGCTGGCCGCCACCGCGCAGGCGTTGGACGGGTTGGGCGACAGGTTCGGCCAGTCGATCGTGCACGGCAACGAGATCCTGTCGGACCTGAATCCGAAGATGCCCCAAATCCGTTATGACACCCAGCGGCTGGCCGATCTGGCCGACACCTACGCGAACGCATCACCGGACCTGTTCGACTTCCTGAAGAACGCGGTCATCACCGCGCGGACGCTGAACCACGAGCAGTCCAACCTCGACGCGGCGCTGATGGCCTCGGTCGGGTTCGGCAACACCGGCGGCGACGTCTTCGAGCGCGGCGGCCCGTACCTGGTCCGTGGCGCCCAAGACCTCATCCCGACCTCTCAGCTGCTCAACACGTACAGCCCGGAAGTCCTCTGCACGATCCGCAATTTCCACGACGTCGCGCCGAAGATCGCGGATTCGCTTGGCGGCAACGGCTACTCGCTGCGGACGCACTCTGAGGTGCTGGGCGCCGGCAACCCCTACGTGTACCCGGACAACCTGCCGCGAGTGAACGCGCACGGCGGTCCTGAGGGCGCACCGGGCTGCTGGCAGGAGATCAACCGCGACCTGTGGCCGGCGCCGTACCTGGTGATGGACACGGGCGCGTCCATCGCGCCGTACAACCACCTCTCACTGGGTTCGCCGTTCGCGATCGAGTACGTCTGGGGCCGCCAGATCGGGGAGTACACGATCAACCCATGAAAATCACCGGTACCGCTGTCAGGCTTGGAGCATTCGCCGTCGTGCTCCTGTTCTTCACCGCCGTCATCATCGTGGTGTTCGGGCAGATGCGGTTCGACCGCACCACCGGGTATTCGGCGATCTTCACCAACGTCAGCGGCCTGCGCGACGGCCAGTTCGTCCGCGCGTCCGGGGTGGAGGTCGGCAAGGTCTCCAACATCACGCTGCTGGACGGCGGCCAGCGCGCCAGGGTCGACTTCGCCGTCGACCAATCCCTGCCGCTGTACGAGGGAACGACGGCGTCCATCAGGTATCTGAACCTGATCGGCGACCGCTACCTCGAGCTGAAGAAGGGCGACAGCGACCAGAAAATGCCGGCGGGCGGGACGATCCCGCTCGAGCGCACGCAGCCGGCGCTGGACCTCGACGCGCTGGTGGGCAGCTTCCGGCCGTTGTTCCGCGCGCTGGACCCGCAGAAGGTCAACACCATCGCGCAGTCGATCATCACGATCTTCCAGGGCGAGGGCGGAACGATCAACGACATCCTCGACCAGACCGCGTCACTGACGTCGGCGATCGGCGACCGTGACCAGGCTATCGGCGAGGTGATCAAGAACCTGAACATCGTGCTGGACACCACCGTCAAGCACCAGAATGACTTCGACCAGACCATCAAGAACTTCGAGGTGCTGATCACGGGGCTGAAGAACCGCGCAGACCCGATTGCGAACGCCACGGCCGAGATCAGTAACGCCGCAGGCACGATCGCGGACCTGCTCGCCGACAACCGGCCGCTGTTGCACAGCACGCTCGACCAGCTGGAAACCATCCAGCAGCCGCTGATCGACCAGAAGGATCAGCTCAACGACATCCTGATCAAGCTGCCCACTTCGCTGAAGATCATCGGCCGCGCCGGCGGTGTTTATGGCGACTTCTTCAACTTCTACGCGTGTGACATCTCGCTGAAGCTGAACGGCTTGCAACCGGGCGGTCCGGTGCGAACTGTCCGCATCACGACGCAGCCCACAGGTAGGTGCACGCCGCAATGAGGACGCTGGAGGGTTCGGACCGCGTACACAACGGGTTGATGGGCATCATCGTCCTGTTGCTCGTCATCGCAGTCGGGCAGAGCTTCACAAGCGTGCCAATGCTTTTCGCATCTCCGAGCTATTTCGCCCAGTTCAAGGACGCCGGCGGCATCCACCCCGGCGACAAAGTGCGCATCGCGGGTGTCGACGTCGGGCAGGTGCGCTCACTGGCGATCGACGGTGATCGCATTCTGGTCGGGTTCTCCCTCGGGGAAACGCAGATCGGCAAGGACAGCAGGGCATCGATCCGCACTGACACGATCCTTGGCCGCAAGAACATCGAGATCGAGCCGCGCGGTGCGGATCGGTTGGCGGCCAACGGGGTTCTGCCGCTTGGCCAAACCACCACTCCGTACCAGATCTACGATGCGTTCTTCGACGTGACGAAGGCGGCGTCGGGCTGGGACATCGACACCGTCAAACGGTCGCTGAACGTGTTGACACAGACGATCGACGAGACCTATCCGCACCTGAGCGATGCGCTCAAGGGTATCGAGCGGTTCTCAGACACGATCGGCAAGCGTGACCAGCAGGTCGATCAGCTGCTGGCCAACGCGAATCAGATCGCCGGCGTGCTCGGCAACCGCAGCGGGCAGATCAACGCGCTTCTGGTGAACGCGCAGACACTGCTGGCCGCGATCAACGCACGCGGACAGGCGATCACGTACCTGCTGCAGCGAGTGTCGGCGTTCTCGGAACAAGTGAAGGGCTTCATCGACGAGAATCCCAACCTGAACCACGTTCTGGAGCAGCTGCGCACGATCAGCGATGTGCTGGAGCAGCGGAAGTTGGACCTGGCCGATTCGCTCACCACGTTGAGCAAGTTCACCGCATCGCTTGGCGAGGCGATCGCCTCCGGCCCGTACTTCAAGGTGATGCTCGTCAACCTGTTGCCGTACCAGATCCTGCAGCCGTTCGTCGACGCGGCCTTCAAGAAGCGTGGGATCGATCCGGAGAACTTCTGGCGCGGCGCCGGCCTGCCGGCCTACCGGTGGCCCGACCCGAACGGCACCCGGTTCTCCAACGGCGCACCGCCGCCGGCACCGACGCCGTTGGAGGGCTCGCCGGACTTCCCGGGACCCGCGGTGCCCGCGGGCACCCCGTGCTCGTATACGCCGCCGGCGGACGGCATCCCGACAGCGGCGGATCCGCTGCCGTGCTCGCATCTGGGGGTAGGACCATTCGGCGGCATCACTTACGCGCCGCCGGACGTGGCGACGTCGGCACCGAACCCGAACGGTCCCGGGTACACGCCGGGCATCACCAGCGCCGGTGTGCCGGGGGAGACTCCGCCGGAGCTGCAGGGCGTGCCGGTCCCGCTGCCGCCCGCGCCACCGGGTGCGCGGACGGAACCCCTTCAGGGCCCGTCGAACCCGTACCCGCCGTACGGCGTGCCGCCCGCTGATCTGCCGGGACCGCCGCCACCTCCCGGACCCGGCCCGCAAGTGCCGGACGCTCCGCCGCCGGGTGTGCCGTTGCCCGTGGACACTGGAGGTCACTGACCGATGTCGACGATCTTCAACATCCGAAACCTCAAGCTGCCCAGCGTTTCCCGGACAGGCCTGGTCATCGGCACGGTGGTGGTGGTGCTGGCGATCGTCGGTGGGCTGATCGGCTGGAACGTGTACAAGAAGCTGACCAACAACAGCGTCGTGGCGTATTTCCCCGAGACCCTTGCGTTGTACCCGGGCGACAGGGTTCAGATCATGGGCGTCCCGGTCGGTGCGATCGACAGCATCGAACCCGCCGGCGACAAGATGAAGGTGACGTTCCACTACGCCAACAAGTACAAAGTGCCCGCCAACGCCACCGCGTCGATCCTCAACCCCAGCCTGGTGGCATCGCGCGACATCCAGTTGTCACCGCCCTACACCGGTGGACCGGTGATGAAGGACGGTGCGGTCATCCCGATCGAACGCACCCAGGTGCCGGTCGAATGGGACGAGTTGCGGAACTCCATCAACCGCATCCTGCAGGGCCTGGGCCCGACAGACCAGCAGCCCAAGGGTCCGTTCGGTGACCTCATCGACTCTGCCGCCTATGGGCTGGCGGGCAAGGGACAGCAGATCAACAAGACGCTCAACAGCCTTTCGGAGGCGCTCACCGCGCTGAACAAGGGCCGCGGCGACTTCTTCGGGGTGGTGCGCAGCCTGGCGGTGTTCGTCAACGCGCTGTATCAGAGCGACCAGCAGTTCGTTGCGCTGAACAACGACCTCGCCAGCTTCACCGACAAGTTCACCCAAACCAACACCGAAGTCTCCAACGCGCTGCGAGACCTCAACCAACTACTGACCACCACGCGGCAATTCGTCGACAAGAACGGCGACGTGCTGATCCACGACGTCGACAACCTCGCCGACACCACGAACACGATCCTGCAGCCGGACCCGAAGGACGGCCTGGAGACCGGCCTGCACGTGTTCCCGAACCTGGCGGCGAACCTGGTGAACATCTCGTCGCCGGTCGCGGGCGGCATCGTCGGCCTGCCGGTGATTTCGAACTTCGCCAACCCGATGCAGTTCATCTGCAGCGCGATTCAGGCCGGCAGCCGACTGGGCTACCAGGAGTCCTCGGAACTGTGCGCCCAGTACCTGGGGCCGATCCTGGACGCGATCAAGTTCAACTATCTGCCGTTCGGAATCAACATGGCCACTGCGGCCTACACGTTGCCGAAGCAGATCGCCTACTCCGAGCCGCGGCTGCAGCCGCCGGGAGGTTACAAGGACACCACCGTGCCGGGCATCTTCGCGCGCGACACCTTGTGGTCGTTCGGCAACCACGAGCCGGGCTGGATCGTCGCCCCGGGCATGCAGGGAACCGACGTGCAAGGGCTCACCCAGAACATGCTGACGCCGGACTCGCTCGCCGAGCTGATGGGCGGACCCGACATCGTCGCGCCGCCCGCGCCGCCAGCCTTCGGGGTGCCACCGGGTGGGCAACTGCCCGGGTCACCGGACTCCTACAGCGACAACAGCCCGCTGCCGCCGCCGTGGTACCAGCAGCCCGGTCCGCCGCCGGCGCCTGCGCCGGGGGTTGCTCCCGGGCCACCGCCCGGCGTACCGGCCCCCGTGTCGGCACCGGCCGGCGGGTACCCGGCTGAAGGAGCCGGGCAGTGAAGCGGCCACCGTTCGGGAGGCTCGCGCGCCGCGGCGTGGCGCTGGCGATGGTCGGCCTCGTGCTGACCGCGTGCGGGTCGTGGCGCGGTATCGCCAATGTGCCGATTCCGGGCGGGACGGGCACCGGTTCGGGTCACTTGACGATCTATGCGCAGATGCCGGATACGTTGGCGCTCAACGTCAACAGCCAGGTGCGGGTCGCCGATGTGGCGGTCGGCACGGTCAGCGCGATCCAACTGAAGAACTGGATCGCCACCCTGACCCTGGACATCAGCCCCAACGTCAAGCTGCCGAAGAACGCGACCGCGAAGGTCGGCCAGACCAGCCTGTTGGGCTCGCAGCACGTGGAGTTGGCTTCGCCGCCGAATCCGGATCCGGAGTTGTTGAAAAACGGTGACACGATCCCGTTGAAGAACGCGGCGGCATTCCCGTCAACCGAGCGCGTGTTGGCGGCGATCTCGATGATCACGCGCGGTGGCGGCATCTCGAACCTCGAAGTGATCCAGAACGAGATCTACAACATCGTGACGGGCCGAGAGGATCAGATCCGGGACTTCTTGGGCAAGCTCGACACGTTCACCGATCAGCTCAACCAGCAGCGCAACGATCTGACGCGGGCGATCGACTCGTCGAACCGGTTGCTGTCGATAGTGGCCCAGAATGACGACACGCTCGATCAGGTGTTGACCGACGTCCCGCCGCTGATCAAGCATTTCGCCGACACCAAGGATCTGTTCGCCGACGCGGTGGTGGCCCTGGGCCGGCTCGGCACGGCGGCGGACAACGCGTTGTCGCCGGCCAGCCCCAACGTGCACACCAACCTGGAGCTGCAGCAGGCGCCGCTGCGGGAGCTTGCTAAGGCATCGCCGTATCTGGTCGGCGCACTGAAGCTGTTGCTGACCGCGCCGTTCAACATCGAGAACGTGCCGAAGGTGGTTCGCGGCGACTACATCAACGTCTCGCTGCTGGTCGACCTGACACTCAGTGCGATCGACAACGGCGAGCTGTCCGGCACGGGTGTCTCGGGCATGTTGCGCGCGCTCGAGCAGTCGTGGGGCCGCGATCCGGCCACCATGATCCCGGATGT
The DNA here is from genome assembly GCA_963759655.1 of uncultured Actinomycetota bacterium. Taxonomy (GTDB): domain Bacteria; phylum Actinomycetota; class Actinomycetes; order Mycobacteriales; family Mycobacteriaceae; genus Mycobacterium. The sequence continues at coordinate 297,062 of CAVXAG010000017.1, forward strand.
GCGGTTCACCCCGAACCCGCACGACGCTCCGAACGGTCCGTTGGTGGAGAGGGGAGGTGGCTGAGACGTGTTGACGCGATTCATCAGGCTTCAGCTCATCCTGTTCTCGATCGTCACCGTGCTCGCCCTGGTCTTCCTGGGCTGGTACTACCTGCAGCTTCCGACGTTGGCCGGTATCGGGCAGTACAAGCTGTACGCGGATCTGCCGGCCTCGGGTGGGTTGTACTCGACGGCGAACGTGACCTATCGCGGGATCCAGATCGGCAAGGTCACCGATGTGCAGCCCACCGAGCGGGGTGCGCGGGCCACGATGAGCATCGGCGACCGGTTCAAGATTCCGGTGAACGCGTCGGCGAACGTGCATTCGGTGTCGGCGATCGGTGAGCAGTACCTGGATCTGGAGGCCACCGGCAGCGGGGACCAGTATCTGTCCGATGGGCAGACGATCACCACCGGTACGGTGCCCGACGAGGTGGGTCCGGCGCTGGATGCGGCCAACCGGGGGTTGGAGGTGCTGCCCAAGGACAAGATCGACTCGTTGTTGACGGAGGCGGCGCAGTCGGTGGGCGGGTTGGGGCCGGCGCTGCAGCGGTTGGTGGATTCGACCACCGCGATCGCCAGTGATTTCCGGGACAATCTGGGTCCGGTCAACGACATCGTGGCGCATTCGGCGCCGATCCTGGATTCGCAGGCCAACTCCGGGGATGCGATCGGGCGGTGGGCGGCCAACCTGAACGTGATCGGCGCTCAGGCCGCCGAGCAGGACGCGGCGCTGCGCAGCGGGATCGAGCAGGCGGCGCCGACCGCCGATCAGCTCAACTCGGTGTTCAGCGGGGTGCAGGACTCGCTGCCCCAGACGCTGGCCAACCTCGAGATCGTCATCGACATGCTCAAGCGCTACCACAAGGGCGTCGAGCAGGCACTGGTGGTTCTGCCGCAGGGCGCTTCGATCGCGCAGACAGCGACGTCGATCTACCCCGGCGAGGGCCTGCTGCACTTCGCGCTCGGCCCGATCTTCGCCGGGATCGGCGCGGGCGTGGTGACATCCTTAGCCGTGCCGCCGGGGGCCGGGACCGACCTCGGCCTGCCGCCGCCGTGTTTGACGGGGTTCCTGCCGGCGTCGGAGTGGCGGGCTCCGGCGGACACGTCGACGGCGCCGTTGCCGTCGGGCACCTACTGCAAGATCCCGAAGGACTTTCAGGGCAACGTGGTGCGCGGCGCGCGCAACTATCCGTGCGCGGATGTGCCGGGCAAGCGGGCGGCCACTCCGCGGGAGTGCCGCAGCAATGAGCCGTATGTGCCGTTGGGCACCAACCCGTGGTACGGGGACCCCGACCAGGTGCTGACCTGTCCGGCGCCCGGCGCGCGCTGTGATCAGCCGGTCAAGCCCGGCTATGTGGTCCCGGCGCCCAGCATCGACAACGGGATGAACCCGTTGCCGGCCAACCTGCTGCCGCCGTCGGGTTCGCCGCCGCCGGTCAGCGATCCGTTGTCGGCGCCGGGGCAGGGTACGGTGACCTGCAGCGGCCAACAGCCCAACCCGTGCAACTACACTCCGTCGGGGCCGGTGGCCATCTACAACCCGCAGAGCGGTGAGGTGGTGGCGCCCGACGGGTCGCGCTACAGCGTGAAGGATTCGACCAGTACAGGAGACGACGGATGGAAGGAGATGCTGGCGCCAGCCGGCTGAACCCCACCGAGGCACCGGCCGATGACTCGACAGACGAGGCAGTGGCCGAGGCACCGGCCGAATCGGCTCCGGAAGCTGAGATAACGCCCATAGATCGACCATCGCGGATGAGCCGCGGCTGGTTCGTCGCGATCTTCGCGGTGTTGTTGGTGCTTGCGGCGGGCGTTGCGACGGGTGGCTACCTGGCGCTGCATTCGCACCGCGACAACGTGGCGGCGGCGCGCGCGGAGGATCAGGCGGTGGCCGCCGCGAAGGACTGCGTCTCGGCGACGAACGCGCCCGATCCCGCGACGATGGCCGCCAGCGTGCAGAAAATCGTCGACTGCTCAACCGGGGACTTCGGCGCGTACGCCAAGATGATGGCCCCGATGATGGTCGAGGCGTATCAGGCGGCGAACATCAGGGTCGATGTCACCGACATGCGCGCTGCGGCCGAACGCCACAACCCCGACGGCACCATCGAGGTGCTGGTGGCGTTCCGGTTCCGGGCACCGTCAAACCCGGACACCCAGAACCAGGAAATCGGGCTGCGGCTGCGCGCGCTGATGGCCCCGGAGGACGGGCGGTACAAGATCGCGAAGCTCGACCCGGTGATGAGTTGACCGCTGTTTTGGAGCACGGGGAGGCGGAGTCGATCACCGACGAGGCCGAGACCAACCCCGTCGCGTCATGGCCGTCGCGGGCGGGGGCGTTCGCGCTCGACGTGCTGTTCGGCGTCGGAGTTGTCGCTGCGCTGTTGGTGGTCGCACGGACGTCGCCGCTGTACGGCTGGTTGTGGTGGCTGTCGATCGTCGTCGGCGGCCTGGTCTTTCTGCTGATTGCGCTGAACCGGCTGCTGGTGCCGGCGATGACCGGATGGAGCCTGGGTCGCGCGCTGTTGGGAATCGCGGTGGTGCGGAGGGGCGGCGACAGGCCGGGGCCCTGGCTGCTGCTGGCTCGCGACGTCGCGCACCTGCTCGACACCGCGGTGTTGTTCATCGGGTGGCTGTGGCCGCTGCGGGACTCCCGCAACCGCACCTTCGCCGATCTACTGCTGCGGACCGAGGTGTGGCGGATTTCCGGGGAGCGGCCGGATGTGCGGCGTGCCGTCGGGGCGGTTCTGACGGCGGGGGCGGTGATCGCCGCGGCAGGCGCCGGCCTGACGTATCTGACGGTGTACCGCCACGAGCAGGCCGTCGACGCCGCCCGTGCGCAGATCGCCGATCAGGGGCCGCGAATCGTCGAGCAGATCCTCACGTACAACGCCGGCAGCATGAAGGACGACTTCGCCCGCGCGCAGGGCCTGGTCACCGACGACTACCGCAAACAACTGGTGCAGCAGCAACAGGTGGTGGAGAAGAACGCGGCCGCAAGCAACGATTACTGGGCGGTGACCAGCTCGGTATTGTCGGCCGGCACAGACAATGCCGCCATGCTCGTCTTCCTGCAGGGCCAGCGCCAGGCCCAACAACAGGACGTCAAATTCATCACCGCGACCGCACGCGTCGCGTTCGTCAAGTCCGCCGACGGCAAGTGGCGGATCTCTGATCTCACCGTGCTGTCGGGGCCGGCGCTCAACAGGGGCGGCAAATGAGTCCACGGCGGCGGATCGAACCCGGCAGCGATGAGCTCTTCCACGAAGAGCAGGCGACCGTCGCGTCAGGGCCCAAGCTGACCTGGCGGGAATGGCTTCGGCGCGGCCTGGGGCTGCCCGGACTGAGCGTCGCGGCCGCGTTGCTCGTTGCGGCGGCGGTCGCGGTGACCAGCCTGATGCTGTGGTCGCATGAATCCGACCACACCGCCGAGGTGAGGGACGCCGACGTGCTCGGCTACGTAGGCCAGTTCATGACCAAATACACCACCCTGGATCCGTTCCACGCCAACGACTACGCGGACGACGTCCTCAGGCACGCGACGGGCGACTTCGCCAAGGAGTTCAAGGACAAACAGAACGCGATCCTGGTCCAAGTCGCCCGGGCCGAACCCACCAAGGGCACGGTGATGGAAGCCGGCATCGAGAGATGGCATGACGACGGCAGCGTGAGCGTGCTGGTGGCGACAAAGATCAGCACCACGGCCGGAACCCCGAAGAAAACGGTCGAAAGCGGCGACCGGTGGGTCGTGACCGCCGTCAAGGAAGGGCAGCAGTGGAAGATCAGCCGACTGACAGAAGTGATTTGACGGACGCCGGCGCGGCGGACGCGGCCGAGGCGGACGCGGCCGACAAGGCTCGCGGTGCGGTGCCGGTCGGCAAACGTCGGGGCAGGCACCGGACTTTCCGGCCGCGTCCGGTGGCGGCCGCGGTTTCCGACACGGCGGATGCTGAGGCGAGCGTCGATGCTGAGGCGAGCGTCGATGCTGAGGAGAGCGGCGCAGGCGAGGAGATCGGCGAGGCCGAAGCCCCGGCGGAACCTGCGCCAAAGGCCAAGCGGCGCCGATGGTTGCGTGGCCGTTCGGACAAGAATGCGGACGCGACGACCGGGGAGTCAGCTGAGGACGGTGAGGAGTTTCCCGCCGGGCCGAAACAGGTCGGCAGGCGGATGGTCATCGCGGTCGCCGTGGCCGCTGCGCTGTTCGTGGCCGCGGGCGCGTTCGGCGGCGCGATGCTGCAGCCGTACCTGGCCGACCAGGCGGTGGCGAAGACCAAACTGAACATTGCGCGCACCGCGGCGGCCGCCATCACGACGCTCTTCACGTACACCCCCGACGACATGGACCAACTTGCGGCCCGGTCGGCGAAATACCTGGGTGGGGATCTGAAGGATTCGTATGCCAAGCAGGTCGACGCGCTCGCCGCGACCAACAAGCAGAACCAAATCAAACGGAACGCTCAGGTCGTCGGTGCCGCCGTCGAATCGCTGAACGGGTCCAACGCGACGGCCATGGTGTACGCCAACGTCACCTACAACAGTGCCGCCGTCAAGGACGTGCCGAAAATCTTCTTGGTCTCCTACCGGTTGACGATGCAGCGCAAGGGTTCTGACTGGGTGATCACGAATATGCCGTGGATCACGTCGAAGGACCTGACCCGCGTGACGCCCTGACGCCCGGGTAATGACTCAGACCCTCCGGGTCGGCGCGGCGGAAATCAGGCGGGCATGGCTGGGATCGCCGCTCCTCGACCAGAGCGGCGCAGCACCGACACACTAGGGTGCAGGAATGCCGATAGTTCTGGTCACCGGGGCGTCGCGGGGCATCGGGAACACCATCGCCACCCACCTCGCTGCCGGCGGCTGGGACGTTATCGCGGGCGTCCGCACTGACGCCGACGCCGCGCGCCTGCGTGCCGAAGATTCTCGGCTGACCCCGGTCATGCTCGACGTGACCGACGAGAATCACATTGCTGCCCTTGACCAATCGCTGCCAGAGCAACTCGACGCCGTGGTCAACAACGCCGGGGTGGTAGTCGGCGGTCCGATGGAGACCGTTCCGCTGGGCGAACTGCGCAGGCAACTGGACATCAACGTCATCGGCCAGATCGCCGTGACGCAGGCTGTGCTGCCGCGGTTGCGCGCCTCACGCGGCCGAGTCGTGTTCATTTCGAGCGTGAACGGCAAGATCGCGTTCCCGCTGTTCGGTCCGTACTGCGCATCGAAATTCGCGATCGAGGCCGCGGCGGATTCGCTTCGGATCGAACTCAAGCCGTGGGGAATTCATGTTTCGGTCGTCGAACCCGCTCAGACCGACACCGACATGTGGCGCACCGCCGACGCGACGGTGGACGACACCATCGCCGCGATGACCGACGACTCCCCCAGGCTGTACGACAGACACCTGGTGGGACTGAAGAAATCGATCCCGGTGTCGCAGAAGATGGCCGTCCCGCCGGAGAAGGTCGCGCAGGTTGTCGAGGAGGCCCTCATCGCGCGGCACCCGCGGGCGCGCTACGTCGTCGGGCTCGGGCCGAAGCTGCAGTTGGCGCTGATCACCCGGCTGCCGACGGCTGTTCGCGACCGAGTGCTGCGCGGGGTGGCCAGGCAACCGGGCTGATGGGGGGTGGCCGACTTCATCAAACGCAATCCATCCGCGCCGAAGGGCTTCTTCGCCAGCGAGGCTGCGGGTCTCGGCTGGCTGGCGGCAGTCGACGGCGGTGTGCCATGTGCGCAGGTTCGTCGGCATGACGAGACGAGTCTGACGCTGCGGCGACTGAACTCGGTGGCGCCGACGCGGGCTGCGGCACTCGACTTCGGAGCGCGGCTGGCCGTCACCCACGACGCAGGCGCAGCGGCGTTCGGCGCCGGACCGCAAGGCTGGAGCGGTCCGGGGTTCTTCGGGCCGCTGTCACAACCGCTGCCGATGCCGTTGACGCCCCACGCGACCTGGGGCCAGTTCTATGCGGCCGAGCGCTTGACGCCGATGGCGGAACGGGCGGCCCCTCGGATGTCAGCCGGCGGCCGTGCGACCGTCGACACGGTCGTCGGGCGCTGCGCTGCCGGCGAATACGACACCGACGACGGGCCCGCGCGACTGCACGGCGATCTGTGGAGCGGAAACGTGATGTGGACGGCCGATGGCGCGGTGCTCATCGATCCGGCGGCGCATGGCGGTCACCGCGAGACCGACCTGGCGATGCTGGCGCTGTTCGGATGCCCCTATCTGGAAGCCATACTCGACGGCTATCAGTCCGTGCGCGTGCTGTCGCCGGGATGGGAGCGACGGATCGGGCTGCACCAGCTGTACCCGCTGTTGGCGCACGTGGTGCTGTTCGGGGCCGGTTACGCTCGCCAGGCCGAAGCTGCGGCCCGCAGCGCGCTCTAGGTGTTGTTGGCCAGGCAACCGGGCTGACTACACGCGGATGATTGCGAGATCCGCGACGCCCTCGAGCGCATCGAAGTCCTCATCCTGTGTCACGACCGGCAGGTGCTTGGAGGCGGCGATCGCCGCGATCCACAGATCATTGATCCGGACCCGACGTCCCGTCTCGGCGAGATGGACGCGCAGCAATGCCCACAGTCGGGCTGCCTCCTCATCGACCGGCAATGCCGTCAGGTCAGCGACAGCGTCCAGTGTCCGCAGGCGACCCGCGCGAATCTCAGCCGTCCGCGCGGCCAGCACCCCGGCATTCAATTCCGCCAGCGTGATCACCGTTGTCGCGACCTCTTCGGGAATCAGCGATGTGTTCAGTTGCCTATCCGTCTCGGTTGCGATGAACACCGAGGTATCCAGAATGCCGGCCGCGGGTTGATCGGTCACCGCAGCCGGTCGAGATCGTCGGTCGTCTCGCCGGCGAGCTCGGCAAGATCCTCACGCAGTCCGGCATCTGCCTGGCTGGTCTGTAATCGCTGCACTAACTCCGCTTTCGTCAGCCAGCGCCGACGTCTGGGTCGGACGGCGGCGATCACCGCAACGGGCTGCCCGTTGACCGTGATGGTCACCTCTTCCCCCGCCTGAACACGACGGAGAACGCCCGCCGTGTCATTTCGAAGCTCGCGTGAGGCCACCATGGACATGCTACGATCGTAGCACATGTGTAGCCACAGGACCTGTTTGTCGAAGCGAACCCTATGCCGGGGCTAGTGTTAAGGGGCGGGGCTGATCGTGCAATACGTACGGTAGCGGCAACCGCGAGGAGGTCCAGATGAATACCATCGCAGCCAGCCAATTTGTCGCGCTCAATCTAGACGGCAAGACCGGCGTGGGCTGGATTGCCTACATCATCATCGGCGGTATCGCCGGCTGGATTGCGAGCAAGATCATGAAAACCGATGCGCAGCAGGGCATCCTGCTGAATATCGTCGTCGGTGTCGTTGGTGCGTTCCTCGCCGGGCTTGTGCTCAATCTGATCGGCGTGGATGTCAACAGCGGCGGCTATTGGTTCACCTTCTTGGTCGCGCTGGGTGGCGCCGTCGTGCTGCTCTGGGTAGTTCGACTGGTCAGGCGCGCATAGCCGGGGCGCGATGCGTCAGGCCGCGAGCCCGGCATGCATCTCCCACACCAGGATTTCTGACGGCTCAGTGGCAGTGACTCGCTGGCCGCCCGAGGCGGTGAAGCGGACGGCGTCGCCTTCAGCCAGCGGGCCCGCCCCTTCCAGCGTCACGCCGCCGCGCGCGACGAACAGGTGAAGATACGGCGCAGGTGGCAGCTCAACGCTGTCGCCGGCGTCCAGCCGGGCACCGAGCAAGGCCGCGTAGCGGTTGTGAATCGTGATCGCCGACCGGTCGCGGTGCTCGGGCATGCCGGACGCGATCGTGACGAGTCCGCCGCGCAGGAGTTCGTCGTCGATTTCCAGCTGCTGATATCCCGGGGTGATACCCGGCTCGTCGGGAACGACCCACATCTGAACGAAATGCACTGGCTCGCTGTGCGTTTCGGCACCAGTGAGGCGCCACGAGTCGTTCTTCTCGGAGTGCATGATCCCGGTACCGGCGGACATGCGTTGTGCGAGGCCGGGATAGATCACTCCCGAGTTCCCGGTTGAGTCCTGGTGTACCAGCGACCCGCGCAGCACCCACGTGACGATCTCCATGTCGCGGTGCGGATGTGTCTCGAAACCCGTGCCGGGATCGACGATGTCGTCGTTGTTGACCAGCAGCAAGCCGTGGTGGGTGTTGGCCGGATCGTAGTGTTGGCCGAACGAAAACGAATGCTTGGAGTCCAGCCACGAGATCTTGGTCGCGGGCCGGTCCGCTGCGCGTCGGATGTCCACGACGGGTGCGGTGCTCATCTCACTCCTCTTGTCGGTGACAGCGTAGGTTGGTGCCGCTGTACACCACAACATAGATGAAGTGTCATGTATTCCGCGCGGGTGTGTCTAGCGTGCGTCGATGACCACCACGGTCACGTCGTCGGTGCCGCCCGCCGTGGTCGCGGTGTCGGCCAATGCGTCGGCGGCTGCCTGCGGATCGCGCACGCCCTCAAGCACCCGCCGAATGGTCGGGTCGTCGACAACCGACCACAGGCCATCGGAGCAGACCAGCATTCGGTCACCGGGCTCGATCGGTAGTCGCCACACGTCGGGTGAGTGCTCAATCTCCCCGAACACGGCACGGCTCAGCATATTCCGAAGCGGCATCGGCCGTGGCCCTGTCCCACTGACCACCCCTGAGTCGATCAGGTTCTGGGCAACCGAATGGTCGACGCTGATCTGATGCAACCCGGCCGCATCCAACCGGTACGTACGGGAGTCGCCGAGATTGACCACCATCCAGCACGGCACGCCCTCGAAGTCAGTCACGATCACACCGGCCATCGTGGTTCCCGGCGGCCGAGCACTTTCCGCGACCGGGATCCGAGCGATGCGGGCCCGCGCGTCGGCTAATGCCCGGTCGAACGCTTCGCCGGTCACCGGCAGGTGATCGGCCAGCGCCAGAAGTGCTTGCACGGCTTCGTGACTCGCCAGGTCGCCGGCGCTGTGGGAGCCAATGCCGTCGGCGACGACGAAGACCGGAGGGTGCGCGCCGAAGGTGTCCTGACTGTGCTTGCCCCGGCGGCCAACGCGGCCGGCCGCACCCCATTCGACGGTCACCGCATCGATCACGGCGCGAGACTCGACCTCGCACACCCGGACGCGTCGCGCGCCAAGGTGAATCGTCGAGGCGGGCCGGACCGGTACGGCCAGCCCCGGCTTGAGGGGTATTCGCTGTCCGCCGAACTCGACGTCGGAACCGTTGGTGGAGTGACAATCGCGCACCCACAACCCCGAGCTGCCGACCCCGAACTCGAGGTGTGTCCGGGACACCGAGCAGGCCGGGTCGGTCAGCTTCACGAGCTGTGTCGCCTGCCCGCCGTCAGCCGCCAGGGGCTCCCGCCCGATCAGCCCGCGCCCTCGAGCGACGAGAAACGACCCGTCGTCGAGCTCCAGCCCAACCCGCGGCGGTCCCGGCGGTGATGACCGTGCGGCCACCCGGGGGGCCTTCGGGGCCTGGGCAGACGACACCCGGGCAGACGACAGCCGGCGGCGGGGGTCCGACAATCGGGCGGTCGTGCCGTGGGACATGGGCCGATCCTGTCGATCGTGGTCGCGGCCGGTTTCGGCCGTTGACTTCAGAGTTGTCCCGTACCCTGTGACGGCCCGAACGAAACCCTGAGCGCGTGCCAAGAGGTCGCCGCCCCGCGCGCTACAGCGATTCGGGCAGGCCGAACTTCGCGAACAGCGTGGTGTCAAGAAATGCCACCACGTGCGACACGCCGTCGGCCGTGAAGTCGACGACGTGCAGCTGAAGCGGCAGGTACTTGTCGCCCTCGCGCAGGTACATCGCGGCGGCGGGCTGGCCGTTGGCCACGACCGGGATAAGCCGCATGTCGAGGGGGCCCTGCGCGGGGCATTGCAGGTGGATCATCGACCCGATGGCCTGCGCTCCCCGATACCAGCCGTCGAACGGCGGCATCTCCCAGACCGCCTCGGCGGTGAACATCTTCTCAAGGCTGTCGATGTCATAGTTCTCGAACGCCGCGATGTAGCGGGCCAGCCGGTCCTGCGTCTCGGGCGAATCCACTGCGGCCAGCGCGTCGTCGGCGCTCGGGCCGACCGCGTCGAGTTGAGCCCGCGCCCGCTGCAGCAGGCTGTTCACCGCGGCCGTTGATGCGCCGATCGCGTCGGCCACCTCGGCGGCCTTCCACTGCAGCACGTCGCGCAACACCAGCACCGCCCGCTGACGCGGGGACAGGTGCTGCAACGCCGCGATGAACGCCAGCCGCACCGACTCACGGCCGCCGACGATGACCGATGGATCGGCCGGGTCGTCGTGGGTATCCGGCAGCGGCTCAAGCCACGGCACCTCGTGGCGCTCGACCAGTTCGTCGGCCGGCCCGGCGCTCGGGGCGCCCAGGCCGCTGGGCAGCGGCCGTCGCTGTCTGCCCTGAAGCGACGTGAGGCAGGTGTTCGTCGCGATCCGGTACAGCCACGTCCGAAGCGACGACTTGCCCTGGAAGCCCGAATACGCCTTCCACGCCCGCAGATACGTCTCCTGGACCAGGTCCTCCGCGTCGTGCAAAGAGCCGGTCATGCGGTAGCAGTGGGCGAGCAGTTCACGCCGATGCGGCTCCGCGTGGACCAGGAATTCGTCGTCTGACTCGCGGGCGAGGACGCTCACCGCAGCGAGCCTACCCGCGGCTGCCGCTACGCTCGGCTGATGGCCACCACCCGCAACGAACGCTCGTTCGACGGCGCCGCAGGAGTGCGGATCGTCTACGACGTCTGGACGCCCGAGGGCACCCCGCGCGGAGTCGTGGTGCTCTGCCACGGGTACGCCGAGCACGCCCGCCGCTACGACCACGTCGCACAGCGGTTCGGCGACGCCGGGCTGATCACGTACGCGCTCGATCTGCGCGGGCACGGCCGCTCGGGCGGCAAGCGGGTGTGGCTCAAGCGGCTGTCGGACTACACCAACGACTTCGGCACGCTCGTCGACATCGGCGCGTCCGATCACCCGGACCTGAACCGCGTCGTGCTCGGCCACAGCATGGGTGGTGGCGTCGTGTTCGCGTACGGCGCCGAGCACCCGAAGGACTACACGGCGATGGTGCTGTCCGGCCCGGCGGTCGCGGCTCAACTGGAGGTTGGCAAGCCGGTCGCGGCGGTGGGCAAGGTGCTCGGCAGGGTTCTGCCCGGGGCGCCGGTGATGAACCTCGACGCCGACGCGGTCTCGCGCGACCCGGAGGTCGTTGAAAAATACACGTCGGATCCGCTGGTGTACCACGGCCGTTTTCCGGCGGGCATTTCGCGGGCTCTGCTGCTGGTCGGCGAGAACGAGCCGCGGCTGGCGGCCAAGCTCACCGCGCCGCTGCTCATCGTGCACGGCGAGAAGGACCGGCTGATCGGCGTCGAGGGCAGCCGGATACTCGCCGAGAACGCGGCCTGCGCCGAGGTGGCGCTGAAGGTGTACCCCGGCTTGTTCCACGAGGTGTTCAACGAACCCGAAAAGGATCTCGTGCTCGACGACGTGACCGCATGGATAGAGACGCATTTGTGAGACGCGTTGTGCGCCACCAGGTTTGGTGGTTGATCGCGGTGCTGGTGTGGGCGGGCGGATGCTCGTCAGAACGGCCCAAGGCACCGCCCGCGTGGACGGATGACGAGGTCACGTTCGTTGCGGACGGTCTGACGATCTACGGCACCTACCGGCATCGCGCCGACTCGCCACCTGGACCGGCGGCGCTGCTGATCAGCGAAAGCGGCAACACCGACCGCAACGGCGACAATGCCGTCGCCGGCAAGATCGGGACTCTTCGAGCCCTCGCCGGGCTGCTGTCCGACCGCGGTGTCGCCAGCCTGCGATACGACAAGGTCGGCACCGGCCGCACCGGCCTTGGCCCGTATGCCAATCGGCCAACCGATGTGGGCAGCACGGTATACACCGCGGGGGCAAAGGCAGCTGTGCGGTTTTTGGCCGGCCAAGCAGGCACAGACCCGAACCGGATCTCGGTGTACGGCCACGGGGAGGGCGCGACTCACGCGTTGATGCTGGCGACCGACACCGCCCCCGGAGCTCCGAAGATCCACTCGCTCGGGCTGCTTCAACCGCTCGCGGGCCGATACCTCGATCTGATCACCAACCGGGTGCGCGCCGATGTGGACGCTCAGGTCAACGCCGGCAGCATCACGGCGCAGCGGGCGAACGACATCACGTCGGCATGGACCGCGGCCGTCGCGCAGGCGCGCGCCAACGGCACCGTGCCCGCGCAGCTCCCCAACGGGCTGGACGCCATCCTCAACCCCGGCAATGTCAAGGCCGTCATCGAGTCCGACGCGATCAACCCCGTCGCGCTCGCCATGCTCGTTCCGGCCGGAACGCCGGTTCTGCTGACATGCAGCGACTCCGATGGACAGGCGCGCTGCGATGCCGTCCAGCCGATGGCCGCCGCGTTGGCACACGCCCAACTGGAGTTCGTTGCCCTCAAAGGCGTCAGCCACGTGCTCAAGGACGACCCCACCGACAGCATCACCAACTACGCCACGGATCAGCCACTGTCGCAAGAGTTCGTGAGCGCGCTGGACGGCTTTGTCAATCACTAAACTTCGGCTTGTGACCAAGACTGACGACAAGATGTTGGCCCGCATCGCGGCGCTACTTCGCCAGGCCGAGGGCACCGACAATGCGCACGAAGCCGAGGCCTTCATGGCCGCGGCGCAACGGCTGGCCACCGCGACCTCCATCGACCTGGCCGTCGCGCGGTCGGCCCAGTCGACCCGGACAAAGGCGCAGGATCCCGTGCAACGCACGATCACGATCGGCGACGCCGGCACCAAGGGGCTGCGCACGTACGTGCAGTTGTTCGCGGTGATCGCCGCGGCCAACGACGTGAAGGTCGACGTGGCATCGAACTCGGCTTTCGTGTACGCGTACGGCTTCGCCGAGGACATCGACGCCAGCCACGCGCTGTACGCGAGCCTGGTCATGCAGATGGTGCGCGCGTCGCAGAGCTACCTCGCCTCGGGCAAGCACCGGCCGACACCCACCATCACGGCGCGGCTGAACTTCCAGCTGGCGTTCGGCGCCCGCATCGGCCAGCGGCTGGCGCGTGCGCGCGACGAGGTGACCCGTGAGGTGCAGACAAAGCCGACCGCCAATCCGGGAACTGCAATCGCATTGCGCAACAAGGAGATCGAGTTACAGGCCTTTTACGGCCGGGAGTCCAAAGCACGCGGCACCTGGCAGGCGCATCGGGCGTCGGCGGGGTACTCGTCGGCGGCGCGACGAGCGGGCGACAAGGCGGGCCGTCGGGCCCGGCTGGGCAACAGCCCTGAGCTGCCCAACGGACGCACCCCCCTCGAAAGGTGAGCGCACGCGACTCGCAGCGCGGCAAGGTCTACGCCGCCGAACAGTTCGTGCGAACGTTGTTCGACCGGGCGGCAGAACACGGCTCGCGCGCGGTCGACTTCTTCGGCTCGCCGCTGACACTGCCGCCGGAGGGCCGGTTCGCGTCCGTCGATTCCATGCAGCGGTATGTCGACTCCGTGCTGAATCATCCTGGGGTACGGGGACGTTGGCCCGACATCATCGGAGTGACGGTCCGGTCCCGGCGCGGCGTCACCGCGGCGCACTACGAACGTCGCGACAGTGACGCGACAATCGCGGTGCCCGCGGACAACGACCGCTGGGCGTTGCGCGAACTGGTGGTACTGCACGAGATCGCGCACCACGTATGCGACGCGACGCCGCCGCACGGGCCGGAGTTCGTCGCCGCGTTCTGCGAGCTGGCCGGGCTGGTGATGGGACCCGAGGCCGAGCACGTGCTGAGGGTGGTTTACCTGAAAGAAGGTGTCCGCTGAGCGCCGGGATAGCGTGGCAGGGTGAGCGAGCCACAGCCGCGCGAGGTTGACGCGTTGTTCGACCGGTTGCTGATCGGCGACGATCCGGCGCTGACCGCCGTGCGGGCGGCCAACGCCGCCGGGATGCGGCCGATCGAGGTGTCGCCGCAGTACGGCAAGTTCCTGTACCTGCTGGCGGCGGCGATGCAGGCCCGGCGGATCCTCGAGATCGGCACTCTCGGCGGCTTCAGCACCATCTGGCTCGCCCGCGCGGCCGGGCCGTCCGGCGAGGTGGTCACGCTGGAATACGAGCCCAAGCACGCCGAGGTGGCGCGGGCCAACCTGGACAATGCCGGCGTCGGCGAACGTGTCGAAGTGATCGTCGGCGCGGCCCTGGACACGCTCCCGCAGTTGGCGACGCGGCCGGGGCGTGAGCCGTTCGACCTGGTGTTCATCGACGCGGACAAGGAGAACAACGTGGGCTACGTTCAGTGGGCCGTCGACCTGAGCGAAGCCGGCTCGATCATCGTGGTGGACAACGTCGTTCGGGACGGACGCGTACTGTCACCGGCTGCCGACGACGCCCAGGCGCAGGGCGTTGCCGCCATGCTGAGGATGGTCGCCGAGCATCCGCGCCTGGAGGCGGCGGCGATTCAGACCGTCGGCCAGAAGGGCTGGGACGGCTTCCTGCTGGCCCGGGTCACTTAGCTGGCTCGCGGTCAGGTCACGTGCAGACGGCGCCCGTCGCCGCCGAGCCGACCAGCTTGACGTACTTGGCCAGCACACCGGTGGTGTAGCGGGCAGGCAGTGGCGTGAAACCCTCTTGGCGAGAGGCGAATTCAGCGGGGTCAACGAGCACGTCCAGCGTGGAGTTAGGAACGTCGAGGCGGATCCGGTCACCATCCCGAAGGAACGCGATCGGGCCGGCGTCGACCGTCTCCGGCGCAATGTGCCCGACGCACAACCCGGTGGTGCCGCCGGAGAATCGGCCGTCGGTGATCAGCATGATGTCTTTGCCCAGCCCGGCACCCTTGATCCCGCCGGTGATCGCCAACATCTCCCGCATGCCGGGCCCACCCTTGGGTCCCTCGTAGCGGATGACCACGACGTCGCCGGCTTGGATGGTGCCATCCTCCAGAGCATCCAGCGCCGCGCGCTCCCGCTCGAAAACCCTTGCCGTGCCTTCGAACACGTCGGAGTCGAAGCCTGCGGTCTTGACGACCGCGCCTTCGGGTGCCAGCGACCCGTGCAGGATCGTGATGCCCCCGGTCGGGTGAATGGGGTTGTTCAGCGCGCGCAGCACCTTGCCGTCGGGATCCGGGGGGGCGATCTGCGCGAGGTTTTCGGCCATCGTCTGCCCGGTGACCGTCAGGCAATCCCCGTGCAGCAGGCCGGCGTCCAGCAGTGTCTTCATCACCACCGGGACCCCGCCGATGCGATCGACGTCGAACATGACGTGCTGGCCGAACGGCTTCACGTTGGCAAGATGCGGGACCTTCGCGCCGATGCGGGTGAAGTCGTCCAGCGAGAGCTTGACGTTGGCCTCGTAGGCGATCGCGAGCAGATGCAGCACAGCGTTGGTCGAGCCGCCGAACGCCATCACCACCGCGATCGCGTTCTCGAACGCCTCCTTGGTCATGATGTCGCGGGCCGTGATGCCGCGGCGGAGCAGCTCGACGACGGCCTGGCCGCTGCGCCGGGCGTAGCCGTCGCGGCGGCGGTCGGTGGCAGGGGGCGCGGCACTGCCCGGCAGCGACATGCCGAGCGCTTCGGCGGCGCTGGCCATCGTGTTGGCGGTGAACATGCCACCGCAGGCACCCTCGCCCGGGCAGATCGCCCGTTCGATCACGTCCACGTCCGCGCGCGACATCAACCCGCGCGAACAGGCGCCGACCGCCTCGAACGCGTCGATGATCGTGACATCTCGCTCGGTGCCGTCGGACAGCTTGGCCCGGCCCGGCAGAATCGATCCGGCGTACAGGAACACCGCGGCCAGGTCGAGGCGCGCGGCCGCCATCAGCATGCCAGGCAGCGACTTGTCGCAACCGGCGAGCAGCACCGAGCCGTCCAGCCGCTCGGCCTGCATCACCGTTTCGACGCTGTCGGCGATCACTTCGCGGGAGACGAGCGAGAAGTGCATGCCCTCGTGGCCCATCGAGATGCCGTCGGACACCGAGATCGTGCCGAACTCCAGCGGGTAGCCGCCCGCCGCGAAGACACCGTCCTTGGCGGCCTTGGCGAGCCGGTCCAGCGAGAGGTTGCACGGGGTGATCTCGTTCCACGACGACGCGACACCGATCTGCGGCTTTGCGAAATCCTCGTCTCCCATGCCCACCGCCCGCAGCATGCCCCGGGCGGCGGCTTTCTCCAGGCCGTCGGTGACGTCGCGACTGCGCGGTTTCATGTCGATGTCTGGCATCGTTCAAGTATGCCTGGGCCGGTGCGGGCGTCGGATGGAGGTCAGCGACGACTTCGCATACCCCTTGGGGGTACCGGCTAGGGTGGCGGCATGAGGTCTGCAAGGCCGGTTGCGAGGGCGCGCATCGCGGCCGTGTTCGCGGCCGTGTTCGCGGTGCCGCTCACCGCCGGCATGCTGACCGCGTGCGGCGGGCCATCGGATCGGCCGCCCGCCCCGTCCAGCCCGGACCAGAGTTCCGAGCAGGCCGACCACAATGCCGACGACATCGCGTTCGCGCGCAACATGATCCCGCATCACCAGCAGGCCGTTCAGATGGCGCAGATGGTGCCCACAAACACCACGAATCCCCGGGTGAACGCGCTGGCCGATCAGATCATCACCAATGAGGCGCCGGGGATCCAGGCTTTTCGGACGTTCCTGATGCAGTGGCAGGACGTCGAGGGCCGTGACTCGACCAGCACCGCAGGCGGGCAAGACATACCGATGGCCGGCATGGTCGAGGCGGCCACCATGAGCAGGCTGCAATCGCTCACCGGGCCCGACTTCGACCGGCTGTGGTTGACGTCGATGATCGACCACCACCGCGGCGCGGTTGCGATGGCGCAAGACGAAGTCGCGCACGGGCGCAACGCTGACGTCATCTATCTGGCGAGGAAGATCATCGCCACTCAACAGCCCGAGATCGATCAGATGAAGCAGATGCTGGGAGGGTGAATGGCTGCGCCACATGGGTATTCGTATCGCAAGGACGACTACGCGAAACGGCTGCGCCGGATCGAGGGTCAGGTTCGCGGCATCGCGAAGATGATCGACGAGGACAAGTACTGCATCGACATCCTCACCCAGGTCAGTGCCGTCAACAGCGCGTTGCAGTCAGTGGCGCTCGGGCTGCTCGACGAACACCTGAACCACTGTGTGACCGACGCCGTTTCGGCCGGCGGGCAGGAGGCCGACGCTAAGCTGGCCGAGGCGTCGGCCGCGATCGCGCGACTGGTCCGGTCCTGACGCTGGTCCGGTCCGGACGCTTGAGAATGGCGTTCTCGGTGTTGCCGGGCGGGTTGGCAGAAGATTGTTGCCCATCTTTCAGGTGTAACGAATTCCCAGTTCAGGCAGATGTATCGGGTAGCTGTCAGGGGGTCGCGGGGCGGTGGATCGTCATGACGACCCCGTGCGCTATGCCACACTGGGAGCAGTAATGAGGTCTGGAGGATTGATGATTACACGAACCCGAGCCGCGCGGCGCCGGGCATCGTGGCAGTGGACGACGCGCATGATGACCTCGGTTCTCTGTGCTGCCGGAGTGGCAGCCGCGTTGGTCATGGCCACGCCTACCGCGCTGGCCGACCCGGAGCAGGATCCGGGCAACCCGCTGCCGCCCACGCCGGTCGTGACTGCCCCGCCGCTTGACCCGATGGCTGCTCAGGTACCGCCGGTTGATCCGAACGCCCCGCCGGTCGATCCGAATGCAGCGGCGGCGACACCCGTTGCGGGTCAGAACCCCGAGCCGTTCACCGGCACGCCGCCGTTCAGGCCGCCGACGTTCAACCCGTCCAACGGTTCCGTGGTGGGCGTTGGCAAGCCGATCATCATCAACTTCGCGGTGCCGATCAGCGACCGCCCGATGGCCGAGCAGGCGATCCACATCTCGTCGAACCCGCCGGTGCCCGGCAAGTTCTACTGGATGAATGACAGCCAGGTGCGCTGGCGACCCCTCGACTTCTGGCCCGCGCACACCGCGGTCAACATCGACGCCGCGGGCACCCTGTCGAGCTTCACCACCGGGGATTCGCTGATCGCGACCGCCGACAACGCGACGCACCAGATGACCATCACGCGAAACGGCAAGGTGGAGCAGACCTTCCCGATGTCGATGGGAATGCCGGGGCATGACACGCCCAACGGCAAGTACTACGTGCTCGAGAAGTTCCCCGACATCGTGATGGATTCCGCGACATACGGAGTGCCGAACACCTCGCCGGAGGGCTACAAGGTGCACGTGCAATTGGCCGTCCGGTTCGACAACAGCGGCAACTTCGTGCACAGCGCACCGTGGTCGGTGGCCGACCAGGGCAAGCGCAACGTCAGCCACGGCTGCATCAACATCAGTCCGTCCAACGCCAAGTGGTTCTTCGACAACTTCGGCAGCGGTGACCCGATCATCGTGGTGAACTCCGTCGGTCTCTACAAGCAGAACGACGGGGCGCAGGACTGGCAGATCTGATCTGCTGTCAGTTCCAGATCCTGACCCGCCGCGCCGGGTCCAGGTACAAGGCGTCTGACTGGGCGACGTCGAACGCCTGGTAGAAAGCGTCGACGTTGCGGATCACGCCGTTGCACCGGAACTCAGGCGGGCTGTGCGGGTCGGTCGCCAGGCGGCGAATGGCCTCGGCGTCACGTGATTTCGTCCGCCACACCTGCGCCCAGCCGAAGAACACGCGCTGCAGGCCGGAAAGCCCGTCGATGACCGGCGGTTGTTCGCCGTTCAGCGACAGCTGATAGGCCAGCAGCGCGATCGACAAGCCGCCCAGATCTCCGATGTTCTCGCCCACCGTGAATGCGCCCTGGACATGAAGTGAACCGTGTTGCCCGTTCAGTTGGCGAGGGACGAATGCATCGTACTGCTCGATCAACGCCGTTGTGCGGACGCCGAATTCGGCACGGTCGGTGTCCGTCCACCAGTCTACGAGGTTACCGTCGCCATCATACTTGGCGCCCTGGTCGTCGAAGCCGTGCCCGATCTCGTGGCCGATCACCGCACCGATACCGCCGTAGTTCGCGGCGTCGTCGGCCTGCGCATCGAAGAAGGGCGGCTGCAAAATCGCTGCGGGAAACACAATCTCGTTCATTCCCGGGTTGTAGTAGGCGTTGACGGTCTGCGGTGTCATGAACCACTCGTCGCGGTCGACCGGTGAACCGAGCTTGGCCAGCTCGCGGTCGTAGCTCACGGCGTACCCGCGCAGGAAGTTCCCGTACAGGTCCGTGCGATCCGCCCGAAGCTTCGAGTAGTCGCGCCACCGTTTCGGGTAGCCGATCTTGGCGGTGAACTTGTCCAGCTTGGCCAGCGCGCGCCGCCGTGTTTCCGGCGTCATCCAACCCAGCGACTCGATGCTGACCCGGTACGCCGTCCGGAGGTTGTCGACCAGAACGTCCATCCGGGCCTTTGCCTCCGGTGGGAAGTACCGCTCGACATACAGCCTGCCCACCGCGTCGCCCATCAGGCCCTCGACCAGCGATACGCCACGCTTCCAGCGGTCGCGGATCTGCTCGGCGCCCGTGAGGGTGTGACCGTAGAACGCGAACTCCTCGGCGACCAGGTCGCCGGTGAGCAGGGGGGCGCGGGTGTGAATCACCCGCCAGCGCAGCCACCGCTTCCAGTCCTCGATGTCCTCGCTCGCCCACAGCGCCGCGAACGCGGTCAGGTAATCAGGCTGGCGTACGACGAGTTCCGCGGCTGCACCGGTTGAGCTGCCCAGCGCCTGCACCCAGCCAGTCCAGTCGAAACCCGGCGCCTCGGCGGGCAGATCGGCGAGCTTGCGCAGGTTGTAGGTCAGGTCGGCATCGCGACGCTTCACCACATCCCAGTGGGCGGCGGCGAGTTTGGACTCCAGTGCGACGATCCGCGCCGCCGTGTCGGCGTGGTCGCCGGCTTCTGGGCCGTTCTTCTCTGGGCCGCCGTACACCAGAGCGAACATCGCGGCGATGTGGCGGGGGTACGCGGCGAGGATCTCGGCGTGCTGCTCGCCGCGGTAGTACGACTCGTCGGGAAGGCCCAGCCCGGACTGACTGACGTGCAACAGATAGCGCGACGAGGCCTTGGAGTCGGTGTCGACGTACACGCCGGCGCCACCGCCCACTCCCGCGCGCTGCAGGCGGCCCATCACCTCTGCGAGCGCCGTGGCGTCCTGTGCGTCGTCGATCGCTTTGAGCTCTTCGTGCAGCGGCGCCAGGCCGACGCGCGCGACGGTCTCTTCGTCCATGAAACTCGCATACAGGTCGCCGATGCGTTGCTCGTCGGTGTCGGGTGCCGGGTTCGACTCGGCGGCCTCCGTGATCAGGTCGCGCACCTGCTCTTCCGCCCTGTCGGACAGCACGCGGAAGGCGCCATCGGTGGCACGGTCGGCCGGGATCTGGTAGTCCGCCAGCCAGCGCCCATTGACGTGGCCGAACAGGTCGTCTTGCGGGCGGGTGGCGGAGTCCACGTACGAGAGGTCGATGCCGGAGTTGATCGTCACTTTGTCATCTTTCCACGCTAGTTTTCGACGCTCCGCGAGTACCCTCGCCTTCGTGTCAGCAAATGACACTCCCGACAGCGGCGAGGATGCGCACGAGGCGGACGAGCGCCGCCCCGTGATCTCAGGCTTTGGCATCGCTTCGGCCGTGCTCGGCCTGGTCTCTGTCGCCGCGATCGTCTTGACGACGATGATCTGGTCGGCACACCGCGAAAAGGCAGACGATCTGGCCTACAAGGCCCGGGTGATGCAGGTCGCGGTGAACTGGGCGGGCGTTCTGATCAACATGAACAAGGACAACATCGACAGCAGCGTGCAGAAGCTGCACGACGGAACGGTCGGTGAGCTCAACACCGAGTTGGACAACGCGATCCAGCCGTACACAAGCCTGGTGAAGACGTTGCAGGCCAAGACAACCGGCAAGATCGACTCCACGTCGATCGAGTCGATGTACCACGACCTGGACCGCCAACCCGGAGGCCCGCCGCCACACGACGCGATGCCGAGCGGGGTAGCGTCGCGCACCGACACCGTTTTGATCGTCGCCGACTCGGTCAGCGAGAATGCGGGCGCGAAGCCGCAGACCGTGCACTGGAACCTGCGGATCGGCGTGTCCGACGTCGACGGGCAGCTGCTCGTCTCCCACTTGGATTTCCTGCGATGAGGAATGCGTGGCGCGTCGCCGCCTTCGACATCGCCGCCCCGGTGGCTGCGGTCGCGGCGCTGCTGTTGATCGGATACGCGCTGGATTGGCGGGTCTGGTGGGTGGCGGTGTGCTCGGTGGTGTGCACGCTGATCATCGAGGGCGCGATGGTCAACTTCGTGCTGTTTCGCCGCGACAGGGTGACGCTGGGCACTGACGACGACGGGCCGGGGCTGCGGCTGGCGGTGGTAGGTCTGAGCACGGCGGCGCTGGTGGCCGCGGTGCTGGTGACTTACACGCAGTGGACAAAGTCCGACCGTGAGCTCACGCAGAACATGGACGAAGTCGTGCAGCTGGCAAGCAGTGTGTCCGAGGCCACCGGGACGTTCACGCCGCAGGATCCGACATCGTCGATCGACAAGGCGGCGGCTTTGATGGGACCTGAGCAGGGCGCCGCCTACAAGGAGGCGTTCGCGAAGACCGCTTCGGAACTGGCAGCCAAAAACGTCAGCGCGCAGGCCCACACGATCTCGGCCGGCGTGGAGGCGATCGGGTCGGACGCGGCCAGCGTCGCGGTGGTGATGCGCGCCGTCCAGACGAAGCCGAACACACCGCCGGACCGAGCGGTGCTGGCGCTGCGCGTCACGCTGACCAAGACGAACGGGAAGTGGCTCGTTTTCGACGTGACACCGGTCAACTCGACATCGACCGAGGAAGAGGGCGGCTCCTGACTCAGAGCAGCCGCGCGTGCTCCACCTTCAAACAGCGATCCATCACCACCAGCATCCCGGCCGCCTGCGCATCCAGTGCCAACTGCTCGTCCCACAGACCCTGCTGCAACCAGATGCTTTTCGCGCCGACGGCGATCGCCTGGTCCAGCACGGACCGCAGCTGTTCCGGGCGCCGAAACACGTCCACCATGTCCGGCACGACCGGCAACGCGGCCAGGTCCGGATACGCGGGCGAGCCGTCGAGCTGGTCGATCATCGGGTTGACCGGGTACAGCGCGTAGCCGGACGCCGACCTCAGATAGTGATAGACATCGTTGCTCGGCCGGAGCGGGTCCGGCGACACCCCGACGACCGCCACCATGTTGGTGGCGCGCAGCAGGTCGCGCAGCGCAGCGTCGTCCGGTTCGGCCCACGCCATCACTCGGGGCGCACCGAGCGCTGCTCCTTCATCTTCGCGAACCGGTCGGACAGACGGCGCATTCTCACCATCTGGGCTGCCGACGGGCTGACATCGCCGACCAGGTACGTCGCGAGTTCCTCGCCGGACACCCCGATGCGCGAAGCGAACTCGCGGGGGCCGAGCCCCGAGCGGTCGATCAGGGCCTCGATCTGGCGTGCCACCTCGGCGCATTCGTCGGCCTCGAGCTGCATTCTGCTGCGTGCCAGCACCTCGGTCAACGCATTGGTGATGCCGGGTGACGAGCTGGTCTCGACCACCTCTTCGATCTGCCGCGCCGTCCGACCGTACGGATCACGTCTGAGCGCCAACACAATTCGCTGCCAGATGGTCAGATCGCCACTTTCCACCGCCAACCGGATTGCGGCAGTGGGCCAGAACTCCACGGGTTTGTTGTCGTAGGCGCTCAGCGGAGACGGCTGTCCTGCTGCGGTGAAGCGAAGCGTGTGCGCAGCGTCGTCGTGCGCGTCCACCGCCACGGTCACCTCGCCTCCTCCAGCATCGCCACGGCCACCGAAAGGCACCGCTGTTTAACCTCGGCCCAGTCCACGTCCGGATCCACCGCATCGTCCGACGGCCGGGGGTCGGCCAATCTGCGCACGAGTTGGGTGGCAACCCATTGTCTGCGGGCGTGCTGACCACAGTAATACTTATCCATACCGGCCAGCACCAGCGCAGCCGTGGAGGTGTCCATCGCCTCGACCAGTTCAGCAAACTCGGCATAGTCGCGGCTACTGTTGCGGCACATCAACAAATAGCCCTTCATCCTCAGCGTTTCCGCCCCAGTGGGGATTTGCAGGCGGTCACCGGTAGGCAACTGAACACTGGTGGTTTCCACCGGGCTGCGCCGTTCAACGGCCGACTCGTCGGCCCGGGCGTCCATCTGCAGCGCGTCCAGTGCCACCGACAGCCGGCCGCGCCACATCGTCACGGGGTGCATCCGACGGCCTGCCCACGGCATCCTCCTGCGGCTGGCGCGGGAGTTTCGCAGCGGCGAAGGGCCATGGGCACGGGTAGCACCGTCGGTGACCGAGTGGCCGTTAGTGGACACCTTCGCGTGATCCTGAACAGAGTCCTCGTCGCGGGGCCCGCAGCCGCTAAACGCCAACGGGTCGGCCACCGTAATCACATTCGGTGCGAGATCCTTGAACTTGGCCGCCGACTTGACCACCATGCGAACGTCGGAGCTTGGCGCCACCACGGCCGAGATGTCATCGGGGATGACAACGACGTCGCCGATGTCGACCTTGGGCAGCGGCCGTTCGAAGTCGACCGATGGCAGGATGCGCGCCAGCCAGCGCGGCAGCCACCAGTTCCACTGGTCGAACATCGCCATCAGCGCGGGCACCAGCACCAGGCGCACCACGGTGGCGTCCACCGCGATCGCCACGGCGCACGCGACGCCGAGTTCCGCCACCAGCGGCATACCGGCGAACGCAAACCCGATGTATACCGCGATCATGATCAGCGCCGCGCTGGTGATGGTCCGCGCGCTGGTGCTCACCCCCCACGACACCGCGTCGCGGGTGTTGTTGGTCTGCAGGAAGCGTTCCCTGATGCGGGTCAGCAGGAAGATCTCATAATCCATCGACAGGCCGAACGTGATCGCGAGCACGAGCGGCGGCACCGAGCTGTCCAGTGATGAGATCGGTTGGAACCCGAGGTCTTTCAGCCAACCCCACTGGAACACCATGACAATGCTGCCGTAGGCGGCGGCGACCGACAGGACGGTCATCAGCACGCCTTTGAAGGCCAGGAAAACGGACCGGATCGAGATCAGCAGCATCACGAACGCGATCAGCGACACGAACAGGAACACCCATGGCTGGGTCCGCGCCACCCGGTCGTCGAAGTCCTTGATCAGTGCCGTCGGTCCGCCGACGTCGATGGTGGTGTTCTGCGCGCCCGGGACCTGCGGCAGCTGTTCGCGCATCCAGTTGATGGTGTCGCGGGCCGACATGTCTTCGGGATCCACCGACAACACGGCGGACAACAGCGCGCTCTTGTTGTTGTCCGCGAATGCCGGGGGCTGCACCGTCACGATGCTCGGCGCCTCCCGCATGCGCATCCCGAGGGCGTCGATGACCTGCTGGTGCTCGGCGTCTGACGCATCGCCGCCGGGGAACCCGACGAGCACCCGAATCGGTCCGAGCGCACCCGGCCCCAGCGCCTGGGCGGCCGCGGTGACGCCGCCGCGGATCTCGTGCGTCGGCTCGAACTGGCGCTGCATGCTGTTCGACAGCGTCATCGCGAGCGCCGGCGCAGCCAGCGTGAGCAGTACCAGCGACGCTCCCAGCGCCGATGCCCAGGGCCTCCGCATCACCCAGGCGATCCAGCGCGTCCAGAATGGCGACTGGGTCGAATCCGCGTGTCGTGACCACTGCAGCAACCAGGACCGTTTCGCAGCGGCCCGGCCGAACGTCGCCAACACCGCGGGCGTCAGCGTGATCGACGTCAGCACCGCGACCGCGACCGTCAGGACCGCGCCGGTAGCCATCGACCGCAAAACCGGTGTGTTGATCAGGTAGATGCCGGTTACCGACGCAATGACAGTCAGGCCCGACAACAACACTGCGAGGCCGGAGGTGGCCATCGCGGCGTCGGTGGCCTGTTTCGCGTCTCGCCCGGCCCGCAGTTCCTCGCGGTAGCGCATCAGGATGAACAGCGAATAATCCACGGCCAAAGCGATTCCGAACATCGACACCGTCGGCGTCACGAACACCGACATCGTGGTGTGCATCGACAGCAGAAAGACGATGCCCATGGAGACCGCGACGGTGAGGATCCCGAGGAGCAGCGGCATCGCGGCAGCAGCCAGCGAGCCGAACACCGCGAGCAAGACAATCAGGATGATCGGAAGGTTCCACCGCTCGGCGTCGGCGATGTCGTGCTTGGTCTTCGACTGTGCGGCTGCGCCCAGCGCGCCCTGGCCGATCACGTGCAGGTCGACCCGGCCGTTGTCCAGGTGTCCCGGTTTGTCATCGTGGATGCCGACACGGCTGCGTAGCTGCTTGGCGACGTCGACCGCACCGGAGTTGTTGAAGTCCAGCTTCAACGGGATGACATAGGGCCGGTCAGGTCGGGGCGGCGCCTGCGGCACATCCGGCGCCAGCGACACACTGGGCACCTCGCCGGCCTTCTTCTTGAGCAGGTCCACCGCGGCGACCATGTCCTCAACCGTGGCGCCGGGCCGCGGCGCGGCGACGAGCGCAAGCGGCGACGCGCCCTGATCGGGGTAATGCGTCTCGAGTTGCCGCTGCACATGCAGCGACTGCGACCCGGCGACCTCGAAGCCGCCGCCGGTCAGTTTGTTGGACTCGTGCAGTGAGACCAATATGGCGGGCACCAACACGAGCAGCCACGCAGCGAACACTGCCCAGCGGTAGCGGCGCAGGTTGCTGCTCAGGCGCATCATAAACTGCTGGATGTCGGTCCCCACTTTCTCCCGGCGACGTGAGCCTACAACAGCTTGCTGTTGGGTACATGCCCGTTGAGTTGGCGGTCAGCGCCGCTGCCAGGCTGGTGGTCAGCTAACCCGCGGCGGGCCAGCGGGAACACCAATTACCAGGACGTTGACCCGGTCAATTGGCGATCCTGGACCGGCGAATGGCAGTATGTGGTCGGCCGTTTGCTGCCCGCGGACCAACGAAATCGAGAAATGAAGTGATTCGCATTGAGATCACATCGTCGGCAAACCGTAAGGAGTTCTCCATGAAGAGTTGTCCATGACGGGGTCCGCGGCTCGCCGCGGTGGTTTTCGCGGCTCGCGCGGTGGTGTCTTCGCGGCTCGCCGCGGTGGTGTCTTCGCGGCTCGCCGCGGTGGTGTCTTCGCGGCCGGTCTGGTCGGCGGTGCCGTGATGGCCCTGCCACCGGCCACCGCCGCGACCGACCCGTGCGCCGCGAGTGAGATCGCCCGCACGATCGGCTGGGTGGCCACCGGCACCGCCAGCTACCTGGACGCGCATCCGGAAACCAACCTTGCGCTCACCGCCGCCGCCCAGCAGCCGGGTCCGCAGGGCATTGCGGCGGTCAAGACGTACTTCGACGCTAACCCGCAGGCGAGCAAGGACCTGCAGAGCCTCGAGCAGCCGCTGCAGACCTTGTCCGGCCGGTGCAGGCTGCCACTCACCCTTCCTCAGGTGCTGCAGTTCTTGCAGGCCGCCCAGAACGGTCAGTCGCCCGTCGGTGCGGCGCCTGCGCCGGGATCGTTGCCGCAAAATGGCACGCTGCCAACGGCCCCGGGACCGCTGCCGGGCCCGGCGCTGTGGGCGCCGGGCGCACCGGCCGGCTGACGGGTTTTTCACCGCAGGGCGAGAATGCGAGCCAAGTCTGCTTAGCTTTCACTGTGTCGGTGATCATCTCCGGTTGCCGACGTCTGGACACGTCACGAAGGAGCTTTTCGATGTTGCTCTCCGGCCGTAGCACACGCCTCGTGGTCGCAGGCGCGATCGGTGCAGGTGCGATGCTGTTCGGCGGCATCCCGCCGGCGCTTGCGGATGGACCGACCGACTGCACGGCAGCCGACCTGGCGGAGGTGTCGTCCGGGGTCGCCGCGACGACCGCTGCGTATCTGTTCGCTCATCCGGATGTGAACGACTTCTTCACCAGCCTCAAGGGTCGGCCCAAGAGCCAGATCCACGACGACGTCCAGAACTATCTGAACGCCAATCCGCAGACAAAGGCCGACCTGCAGGACATCCGACAGCCGCTCGTCGACCTGAAGAGCCGCTGCCAATAACTACACTCAGGTAGTGCCGGGCGAGCTGGGGGCCATGCCCGCGTCAGTGGGAGATCCACCTTGGCGCGATAGCGGCGCGGGCCCCGTGGTGTTGATGGTCGACGACGACCCGGACGTGCGGACCTCCGTCGCCCGCGGATTGCGACATTGGGGGTTCGACGTCAGGGTTGCGGCGACCGGCAAGGAAGCGCTGCGCCTGCTGTCGAGTGAGTCGCATGACGCGCTCGTGCTCGACGTCCAGATGCCCGAATTGGACGGTGTCGCGGTGGTGACGGCGTTGCGGGCGCTGGGCAACGACATCCCGATCTGTGTGTTGTCGGCCCGGGACACGGTCAACGATCGCATCGCGGGCCTGGAGGCCGGCGCGGACGACTACCTGACCAAGCCGTTCGACCTGGGCGAACTGGTTGCCCGGTTACATGCGCTGCTGCGCCGCTCATCGCATTCCGACGAACACTCGGACGCGATGGCCATCGGTCCGTTGACCATCGACACCGCGCGCCGCCTGGTTTTCGTCGCGGGTGAGCGGGTCGAACTGACCAAGCGGGAGTTCGATCTGCTCGCCGTACTCGCAGAGAACGCGGGGGTGGTGCTGACCCGGCCGCGGCTGCTGGAGCTCGTCTGGGGGTATGACTTCGACGTCGACACGAACGTCGCCGATGTCTTCATCAGCTACCTGCGGCGCAAACTCGAACGCGAAGGCGTTCCGCGGGTCATTCATACGGTTCGCGGGATCGGATATGTGCTCCGGGCGGAGCCATGAGCACGGCCAATGGCGGCGCCCTGGACCGCCTTCGTCTGCTGGTGCGCCGATCGACGTCACTGCGTACCCGGGTGGCAATTGCTGCGGCGCTGGCGGCGGCGGTCGTGGTCGCGCTCTTCGCGGTGGTGACGTCGGTGTTGCTGGTCAACAACGACGCGGCCCAACTCGATCGCCGTCTCGACGCGATCATCGACACCAGCATCGACCCGAATCGCAACGCCGAGGAGCCGCGCGCGATCCTGCAGACCGTTCGGTCCCGCACCACTGATGAGGTGGTGTATCAGCGCGGCTTCCAACTGCCGCCGCTGCCGGTGGGCACATCGACCGTCACCGTGAACGGGGTCGACTATCGCGTTCGCACCGTCGAGAGGTCGCAGTCGGACGGTGACGTGCTGGTGTCCATCGGCATCCGGGTGGACAGCATCCTGCTGGACCGCACGCGGATCCCGTTGTATCTGTTGATCGGCGGGGCGGCGGTGTTGGTCGCCGCCGGGCTGGGTTGGCTTTTCGCCGGCCCCGCGGTGCGCCCGCTGCGACGGCTGACCGAGCACACCCGCCGGCTCGGCAAGGGCGGCGACACGCTGCCCGCCGTGTACGGGATCCGCGAAGCAGAAGACCTCTCCGAGGCGATGTCGGGAATGCTCGCGCGGCTGGCGTCCGCGCAGGCGTCGACGACGAACTCGTTGCAGGCCGCCCAGGACTTCGCCGCCAACGCGGCGCACGAACTCCGCACGCCGCTGACGGCGATGCGCGCCGATCTGGACACGCTGCGCCTGCACGACCTCCCCGACGAGGAGCGCCAGGAGGTGGTGGCCGATCTGTCGCGTGCCCAGCGCCGGGTAGAGGCGATCATCACCGCGCTTGGCCAGTTGGCGTCCGGGCAGTTGGCGCAGGCGGCGGACCGTGAACCGATCGACGTGGCGGAGCTGTTGGAACGGGTCGCCCGGGAGAACAGCCGCCCGTCGTCGACGGTCGAACTCGAGCTGCAGGCCGACGAAGCCGGCACCATCATGGGCTGGCCCGGGGGCTTGCGGCTGGCTGTCGACAACCTGGTGCGCAACGCGATCGCGCATGGGCAGGCGACGCGCGTCGTGCTGGCCGCCTACCGCCACGACGACCGCCTGGACATCATCGTCGACGACAACGGGTGCGGCCTGCCCGCCGAGGAGCACCAGAATGTGTTGGGCCGCTTCGCCCGTGGCAGCACGGCGGCAACCGGTGGCTCGGGCCTGGGACTGGCGCTCGTCGCGCAGCAGGCCGCACTTCACGACGGCGGCATCGAGCTCTCCGACGGACCGCTGGGCGGCTTGCGTGCGACCTTGACCGTGTCTACGCTCGGCGCCCCGAAGCCCGACGACCGAGAGCCGCGGCCGCCCGCCAGCCCAGCAGCAGTGCCGCAGTCACCGTCGAAGCGACGATTACGAAAGTGAGCGCGACGCCGCCGGAGTTGAGCTTGCGCAACACCATTCCGACGGCGATCGTGCATACCCAGACGGCTGTGCCGGTTGGGAGCACCGCCACGGGTCGGCGCCATCCGCGGCTCACGAGCCAGCCGACAGCCGCGCCGACCAGAAACGGCCACGCGGTCTGAGCGACGCCGGAAATCGTCACGCCCTCCGCGTGGCTTCGCCTGCCGATCGCGCAGAACGCGAGCACGCACACCGCATCGGCTGCCACCGCCGACCACACTTGCCTCGCAGGCACGTCCTGAGGTTCCACGTCATCGACCCGTCATCGATCCGTCATCGATCCGGGTACGTCATGACGTCCGAATACAGCGGCATCCGGTAGGTCTGGTCGCCGGCCGCCACCCCGTGTTGCAGCTGCGCCTGCCCGCCCGGATCGACGGGCCCATCGCCTGCGGAGGCGATCCGGGTATCCAGCCGGAACTTGTCGAACATGAACGGTAGTCCGTTGGCCCGCAACGGGTCCGGGGAACTCATCAGCTGGAAGTGCAGATGCGGAGTGTCGGTGTTGCCGGTATTGCCCACCGCGCCGAGGACCTGACCGGTGGTGATCTTGTCGCCGACTTTGACGTTGACGCTGCCGGTCTTCAGATGCGCGTACATCACGTAGTTGCCGCCGCCGATGTCCTGGATGACGTGGTTGCCGGCGTACTGATCGAGCGGCAGGGCGACCGGGACGGCGCCGGGCACCTGTTCCGGCAGATTGTCGACGACCGCGGCCACCTGTCCGTCGGCGACGGCGTGCACGTCCGCACCGAAGTACGGGTAGCCCAACAGATCGCCCTTGTTGCCGTTGAACAATCGCCCGTCGGGCATGAGTTGAACGTAGTCGATGGCGTACCGCTCGGGGGCCCACAGTTGCCCGTTCAGCGGGTTGACCGCCATGCGGTGAGGTGTCATCCCACAGCAACCGTTGGCGTCCGCCCAGTTGGCTCCCGACAGCGGCGGTGAGATGGTCACCGGTTTGCGGTTGTCCACGATTGTCGGCGCGATCGTCTCGGTCATCGTCGGCTCGGTCAGGGGCGGCTGCGGCTGCGGCAGGGAGATGCCGACGATGTGGCTGATGTCGGCGGGGATGCCCGCCGTGTCGTCGACGGTGACGTCGAGCCACATCAGCGCGGTCTGCGCGGGGCCGATTGTCGCGGTCGGGGTGGGGGTGGGGGTGCCGCCTATTCGCATCCAGTAGGTCAGGCCAGCGTCGGACAGGCTCAGCAAGGTCCTGCCTCCCGACACCGCGGCCACCGACGTCAGCGTCACGTCCTGGCTGGTTGTGTTCGTCAGCACCAGTTCGTAGGCCAGGTGTGTCTTGCCGTCCGTCGCGGCCACCGGCATCGGAGGAGCGAGCACGGAACCGACGATGGGGGTGAGTGCCACCGGGCCCAATGGCAGCGGCGCCGCGGGCGGCGGGCCGGCAGTGACGGTCACGGTGGACGGAGGGGGTGCCGGCGCGGGCGACTGAGATCCGGTGGCACACGAGGTGAGGAGGAGGACCGCGCTCACAAGGGCGAGCGATGAGCGGCTTGCGCGAAGAGCCAAGGGCGGCGATGAGCGGATTGCGCGAAGAGCCGAAGGTGGCGAAAAGCGCAGCGACATGCGCACATCCAATCATGCGACGACCGCGTCAAGGGTCGGGGTCGCTCGAATCGTCGTGATTCTCGAGAGGTTCCGGTACGGCGTCGATTCCGCCCCGCCCGGCAGTGGAGTCGGGGTCGATCTGGCTCTGGGTGCGGAACAGGAAGAAGAACAGGATCCAGCCGATGATGGCCAACAGAATCCAGCTGATCAACCGGTACAGCAGCATCGCGGAGATCGCGGCGGGCAGCGACATCCCGCTGGTCACCAGGCCCGGCACCAGCACGGCCTCGACGACCAGCAGCCCGCCGGGCATCAGCGGGATCGACCCGACCGCGCGGGAGGCGGCAAAGGCGACGGTCAGCCCCGGCAGCGACGGGCGGCCACCTGCGGCGTATGCGGCGAACGCGAGACAGGCGATGAGCGTGACCAGGTTGAACAGCGACCAGCTGAACGCCACCACGAGCTCGCGACGGCTCAGGCTGACCGACTCCAGCTGGCTGAGCGTCTGGCGCCATTTGTCCAGGCCGGTTTCTTGCGGTTTGCCGCGCACAGAGTTCACCCACGACAGCACCTTGACGCCGATTCCGTCGATCAGCTCAGGGCGGCTCGCGACGGCCTGCGCGAGCAGAACGAGTGCGATGAAGACGCCGAGGGTGAAAATCAGCGAAAAGGGATTGTTCTTGGCGCCCAACAGGAATGCGGCGCCCAATCCGAGCAGGCCCAAACCGACAACCTGGAGCACCCCGCCCATGACCAGCTGCCACGAGGCCACCACCGGCGACGCCCCCCACAGTCGTTCCTGGCGGTAGATGAAGGTCGCGGACAGCACTGGCCCGCCAGGCAGCGTGGTGCTCACCGCGTTGCCTGCGTAGAAGGCGGACTCGGACCGCCACTGCTTGACGGTGACTCCTGCCGACTTCAGCAGGGTGCGCTGAATCTGGGCGAAGCTGTGCATCGATGCCAGCGCGGCTCCGACAGCGGCGAGCACCCAACCCCACTTCGCCGTGTACAGGCTGCGCCAGGCCAGCGCCAACTGATCCCAGACCAGGACGATTTCGACGACGAGGACCACCAGGGCGATACCGACGATCGCCCACCGCAGCCACCAGTATTTGCCGCGTGATTGGCCCTCCCCGCTGCGGGCGTCGCTGGCCTGCGCGTCTTGGGACACGTGCTACAGGTTAACGGTGCAGGTGCCGCCGCTATGGTTGCTCGCGCCATGCGCGTGCAGGTGTCGCCCAACTGATACTTCGGGCCGGTTTCCCGCGGAAGTGCTGCGGTTACGCTACCGGAATGCCAGCACCCGAAGATTCCGCCGTCTCGCCTCTGGTGCGCAAGGGCGCGGCATGGTCGTGGCGGCTGCTCGCCATGTTCGGGGTTTTGCTCGCGGGGCTGTGGGTGTTCAAGCACCTCGAAGTGATCATCGTGCCGGTGGCACTCGCGTTGATGATCTCGGCGCTGTTGTTGCCGGGCGTGGATTGGCTGCACCGGCACCACCTTCCCCGAGGCGCCGCGGTGTTCTTGCTGCTGTTGCTGGGGCTGGCGGTGGTCGGGGGAATCCTGACTTTCGTTGTCAGCCAGTTCATCCAGGGCCTGCCCGGTCTGGTCGACCAGGTCAAGCACAGCATCGACAAGGTGACGACTTGGCTCATCAACGGCCCGGCGCATCTCAACCAGGAGCAGATCGACAATGCGGGCAAGTCCGCGATCGAGGCGGTGCGGAACAACCAGGAGAAGCTGACCACTGGCGCGCTGTCCACCGCGAGCACCATCACCGAGATCGTGACCGGCGCGTTCGTCGTGCTGTTCACGCTCATCTTCTTTCTCTACGGCGGCCGCAACATCTACGAGTTCGTCACGCGGATTTTCCCGGCCCACGTGAGGGAGAAGGTTCGCGCGGCCGGAAAGGCCGGCTTCGGATCGTTGATCGGCTACGTGCGCGCGACCTTCCTCGTCGCGCTGGTCGACGCAGTCGGCATCGGCACCGGCCTGGCGATCATGGGGGTGCCGTTGGCACTGCCGTTGGCCTCGCTGGTGTTCCTTGGCGCGTTCATTCCGCTGGTCGGTGCGGTGATCGCCGGCTTCCTGGCCGTCGTCGTGGCGTTGCTGACCAAGGGCTTCCTCTACGCGCTGATCACGCTGGGCCTGATCGTCGCGGTGCAGCAACTGGAGGGACATGTGCTGCAACCGCTGGTGATGGGCCGGGCCGTGTCGATTCACCCGCTGGCCGTGGTGCTCGGCATCTCGACGGGCGGCGTGCTTGCCGGCATCGTCGGCGCGTTGCTCGCCGTTCCCACGATTGCGTTCTTCAACAGCGCCGTTCGCGTGCTGTTGGAGCGCGACGAGGATGTCGGCGAACCGGAGGCGCAGGACCAGGACGAGATGGTGGGGATCAGTGCGCAGCCCGATCAGGTCGGCGGTGACCGCGCCGGAGGCTAAAGGCGGCCCTCGCGCCGAAGCAGGTCCTGGGCGCTGACGCCACCGCGGCGGCGTTCATCCTCAGGGCGCCCGCCCGATGTCGGCTGTTGCTTGGGCAGTTTCTGCGTCGAGTCCGGATCGGGCGCGGCCGGTTTGGGCTTCTTGGGCGGCGCGGCGCCCTTGGGCCGCTGCACCGGGATGGCGGTGGTCTCGGCGGTGTCACCGGATGCCGCTGTGGGGATCGCCCGGGTGGCGTCGTCCGACGGCTGGGCCTGCGGTGGCTCTGGGGGCGGGGAGCCGCGCAGTTCACCGAGCCACGATTCGATCTCGCGCTCCTCACGCGGCGCCGCCCGCTGCGTGCGCTGGGTGATCGCAGACGCATTGTTGATGACGGCCTTCGCGGCATTTTTCGCGGCGACCGAAAGCCGCGTGGTGGGTGGTTCGGAGGTTCCGGAGGAATGACCCGCCGTCGGCATCCGGGTGGTGCCCGAGACAGAGGGGGCCGGCGGACGGCCGGGTCGTGGCGCGGGCCGTGCGGCGCCGGGACGAGGCGCGCCCTCGACCGCCGGATGCGTGGGGTCGTGCGGCCGGCGTGGGGCGGCCGGTGTGCCTGCGCCGACCAGCGCCGCCTCCGTCTCACGAACCGCGGGCCGCTTGCGCTCGTCGGGCAGATGGATCTCGCCCAGCCCGATGCGGTTCTGCAGCCGCTTCATCCACCGCGGTGCCCACCAGCAGTCGTCGCCGAGCAGCTTCATGATCGCCGGCACCAGGAACATCCGGACCACCGTGGCGTCCAACAGCAGCGCCGCGATCAGGCCGAACGCCAGGTACTTCATCATCACGAGGTCGGAGAACACGAACGCGCCCGCGACGACCACGAGAATCAACGCCGCCGCGGTGATGATGCGACCGGTGGTGGCGGTGCCGATCCGAATCGCCTCGGTGGTGGACATGCCACGCTCTCTGGCTTCGACCATTCGGGACACGAGGAACACCTCGTAGTCGGTGGACAGGCCGTAGATCACCGCGATGATCAGCCCGATGACGGGGGCGGTCAGCGGTGTCGCGGTGAAGTTCAGCCACCGCGAGAAATGCCCGTCGACGAAGATCCACGTCAATATGCCGAGCGTCGATCCCAGCGTCAGTGCGCTCATGACGGCCGCCTTGATGGGCAGCACCAGCGACCCGAACGCCAGGAACATCAGCAGCGTTGTCGTGGTGATCAGGATCACGATCATCAGAGGCAGCTTGGAGAACAGGCTGTGGATGCTGTCCTGTTCGAGCGCCGGGGTGCCACCCACCCAGACGGTCACGCCCTTGGGGGTTTGAATCGACCGCAGCTGGCTGATCTTGTTGGGCGCATCGTTGCGGTTCTGCAACCCGTTTTCCAGAACGGTGACGTTGGGGTCGGTCTTGGTGCCCGGATTTCCGTCTTCGTCAGTGGAGACGCTGCGCTCGTCCCAACTCGGGTTGGTGAAGCCGCTGATCCGCCCTGCCTCACTCTTGATCTCGTCCACCTGGGCGGGGTCGGCGTCCTGAATCACGAGGCTCAGTGTCTCGGTGCGATAGCCCGGGAACGTCCGGTCGAAGTCTTCCTGCGCCTGTCGGACCGAGTTGCCGGGCGGCAGGTACTTCTCGCTGATGCCACCCAGCGACAGCCGACCCAGCGGGACGATCAGCAGGATCATGATGACCAGGATCGGCGCGGCAAACAGGATCGGTCGCTTCGTGACGACGTTGATCAGCTTGCCCCAGAAGCCACGCTCGACCTCTTCGCGCGTCTTGGTCTTTTGCAGACGATCGGCGAGCCAGTTCAGATAGACGCTGATCCACCGCACATTTCGAAACAGCGGCACCCGCAGCAGCGTCCGCACTCCCAGCGCGTCCACGTGCCTGCCCAGCACAGCCAGACACGCCGGCAGCACGGTGATGGACAGGATTGCCGAGAGCATGACGGACGCGATGCCCGCGTAGGTCAACGACTTCAGGAAGCCCTGCGGGAACAGCAACAGGCCGGCGAGCGACGCGACGATGAGCACCGCCGAGAACGTGACGGTCCGCCCCGCGGTCATCATCGTTCGTCGCACCGCAGCCTCGGTGTCGTAGCCCTCGGCCAGCTCTTCTCGGAAGCGGCTGACCACGAACAGGCCATAGTCGATCGCGATGCCCAGCCCGATCAGCGTCACGACGGGTTGGGCGAAGTAATGCACCGGGCCGTTGATCTCGGCGATCCCGCGCATGATGCCCAGCGCGCCGGCGATGGACAGGCCGCCGACCATCACGGGCAAGGCGGCCGCGATGACGCCGCCCAACACAAAGAACAGCACCACCGCCACCAGCGGTAGGGCCAACACTTCGGCACGTTGCTGGTCCTTGGCGATGGTGCCGGTCAGTTCAGCCGCCAGCGGCTGCAGCCCGGCCAGCTCGATGTTGCCGTCGTTGACCTGCTTCAGGTCGGCTTCGATGTCCTTGTAGTTGTTGAGGATCGTGTCGTCGTTGTCACCCTTGAGGGAGATGTTGACGAACGTCCGCGTCTTGTCCTTGGTGGCAGTGCCCCTGAGGTAGGGGTTCTCCTGAGCCGCCCTCGCGGCGTCCGGGTTCGACGCGGTGATCGCCCGCAGGTAACCCACCCAATCCAGCACCTGATCGGGGTTGTCGGCCTTGAACTTGTTGAGGTCGTCGGCGACCTTCTTCGACCAGTCCGGATCGTCGACCGTCTTGCCTTGCGGCGCGTCGAAGATCGCCACGATGTGCCCGCGACGGTCCCGGCCGTAAACCTGATCGGCGAGCACGGAGGCCTTCACGGACTGGCTGCCGTCGTCGTAGAAGCCGCTCTGCGTGACGTGCTTGCCCAGGCTCATCCCGTAGACGCCGCCGATCAGGCACAGCCCGACCATCACCCCGATCACCAAGAACCGGTAACGGTAGACCGTTCGACCCCACCAGGCGAACACGTAAGCTCCTTATACCTCTCTGACAAGACCGCGCATCGGGCCTGTTCCTCTACCCGGTCGCCTATCCGCGCGCGGTCAGCAGCGACGACAGCGGTCGGAACGGCTGCAGCCACGCCCCTTGCTCTGGTAGCGAATCTAAGCCCACCCGTGGCAGGGGTTCCCGGAAAACGCCGGGAATGTCTTCCAGGTCGACGAAGTCCAAGGCATCTGAGGCTAGCGCCCAGCCGGCATGTTCGCGAAATCCCAAGACTTGCACGGGCAGGCCGGACCGGGCGATGTCCTCCAGCGGCCGGCGGAACGCCTGGCCATCCGCCGAGGCGACCAGGACACCTGCCAGCCCCTCGCTATGGCGCACTGCGATGTGGTTCAGCATGTCTGCATCGACGTCGCTGTCGTCGTCGACCTTCGGTTTGGCAAAGACTGCGAACCCCACGTTACGCAGTGCCTCCACCCACGGCCGGACCACCTCGGCACCGCCAGGCGCAATGTTGGTGAACACGGTGGCCTCAGGCTCCAGCGACACGGCGTCTCCGGCGATTGTGACAGGGATCTCATCGATGAGGGTCAACCCAGTCACCTCCTCGCGTCCGGGACGGCTTCTCCCAGAGCAGCTCGGCAACGGCGCTTCCGGCGTCCTGCGCCTTGGACTCGTACTTCGTGGCCGGCCGCCGTACCGAGATCGGGAATGCGCCCACGCCGGCCCGACGCAACCCGGGTTCGCCATCTGCGACGGCCTCGATCTGCCGGGCGTAGCCCTCGTGGTCGGTGGCGACGTGCAAGATCCCGCCGATCTTGAGCCGGTCGGCGATCAGCTCGACGGTTGCCGGCTGCAGGAGCCGGCGCTTGTGGTGGCGCGACTTCGGCCACGGATCCGGGAAGAACAGCCGCACCCCGGTCAGCGACTCGGTGGGAAACATGTGCTCGAGCACGTCTAGGCCGTCGCCGCGGATCAACCGGATGTTGGTGATCTGCTCGCGCTCGATGGCGCCAAGCAGCTGGGCAATGCCGCGCTTGTACACCTCGACTGCGACCACGTCGATATGCGGCTCCTCCTTCGCCATAGCCACGGTGGAGGTACCCGTGCCACAGCCTATTTCAAGGACAACAGGCGCCGACCGGCCAAACCAGGCGGCAGTGTCGACCAGGCTGAACGGCTGCGCTGGAGTGAGCCGCGGTTCGGCGCCGAGCTGCGGCCACAGACGCGCCCAGGTCCGTTGCTGGGAATCGGTGAGTGCGGCGCGGCGGGAGCGGAAGCTGGTCACCCGCCGGTGCAGATGCGGCGATGGCTGCAGGTCGGAAAGCCCGTCGGGCTGGGTCTGCATCCGTCAATGGTGGCCCATGAAGTTAAGCAGCCGCCTTATCCGGTGCAGATTGATACCCAACAGTTGCCATTGAGTGGTATGAGCATCGCCACTGAAGCTGACACGATGTGCCGATAGCAATGGTGGGGGATCAGTGAGCAGTAAGCAGGTACAGGTAATGAACGACAGCCGCGCCGAACGCCAGGACGCCGTCGACGCCCTGGTGACCTCGCTGCGCCCCGATGTCTTAGCGGGCCCCGTCGTGCAGACACGCGACGTGGTCCTGGTCACCGGCCCGTGGCTGGCCGGCTCGACAAGCCTGGCCGGTGCGCTGCGGCTGCGGCTGGGAGACCAGACCTTCGTCGAGGCCGCCGATCTGGACGACGACGATGCGCCTGCGGCGGTGGTGTTCGTGACCTCGGCCGCCGCACCGCTCAACGAATCGGACTGTGTGCTGCTCGATTCGGTCGCCGCGAATACCGACTTGGTGATCGGCGTGGTGTCGAAAATCGACCTGCACGACCGGCGCTGGCGTGACGTGCTTGCGGCCAATCAGGCGGCCGTGGCCGCGCGCAACCCGAGGTTCGCCAACATGATCTGGACAGGCGTCGCCGCAGCGCCCGAAGTCGGCGAGCCGCAGGTGGACGACCTGGTCGAAGTGCTCGAGGAGGGGCTGGCGGACAGCCAGCTGCCACGACGAAATCGGTTGCGGGCGTGGGAAACCCGGCTCGGGCATGGGCTGCGCCGGCACGCGGATGCTGCGGCCGGTGCGGGCCGTGAAGCCCGGGTGGCGGCGCTGCGGGAGGAGCGCAGCGAGGCGCTGCGGCAGCGTCGACTGGCCCCGGTGGAACGGACCATCGCACTGCGCGGCCGGGTCCAGGAGGCAAAGGTGCAGCTGACGGACTTCGCCCGCAGCCGGTGCGCTTCGGTGCGCGCGGAGCTGGGCGAAGACGCCGCGACGATGAGGCGCCGGCGGCTGCCGCAGTTCGAGACCTATGTGGGCACGCGGACCCAGGATGTCGTCGGGGAGGTGCATCGCGACGCCGGCACGCAGCTCGGCGACCTGGCGACCGAGTTCGGGTTGACCCCACCGCCGGACGAGCCGCCGCCCGCACCGCCCCCGGTTTCGCCGCCGGCGCTGACGGCCGGTGGTTGGGTGGCCCGGCTGATGCTGCTGCTTGGCGTGGTCTTCGGGCTGGGTGTCGCGCTCATCGCGAGTCGGCTGTTCGCCGACCTCCCGCCGGCCCACAGATGGGCCTACACCGGGGCCTGCCTGGCCGCCGGCACGGTGGCGGGTCTTGCCGCCGCGGTGTTGGCGATACGCATGCGTCGGGCGGCGCGCGACCGCGCGGTGCTGGACCGATGGGTGGCCGATGTCGTCAGCGAGCTGCGCGCAATCGTCGAGCAGCACGTTGCCACCCGAGTAGCGTCCGCCGAGTCGGTGCTGACCGCCGAGCAGGCGCAACGCGGCGAGGCGGAGGCGGCCATCGTGACCGACCGGGTCGCCGTGATCGACAGCGAACTGCGCGAACATGCGGTCGCCGCCGCGCAGGCAACGGCGAGCCGGGACCGGGAGCTGCCGGCGTTGCAGCGTGCGTTGGACGCGGTGCACGCCGAGCTGAATGGCGACTCGGTGACAAACAGCGACTCGGTGACAAACAGAAAGATGGAGGCCGAGAACGAGAATCTGAATCGTTCGTGTGAGTAAATCGGCTGCGGCCCGGGTAACCAGCGGGCAGGTAATCGCGTTAACCTCTAGTAAAGGGGACGACTAACGCCCGGGTTGCGCGGCCTGTGTCGTCGATGGAACCTAACGCAGGAGTGATTGATGACCGCAGCGACCATTCCGGGTCTGGAAAATGCACCGACCTACCACGAAGGGCTGCTCGCATGGGTCCGGGAAGTGGCCGAGCTCACCGAGCCCGACCGAGTGGTGTTCGCTGACGGGTCCGAGCAGGAATACAACCGGCTATGCCGGCAGCTGGTCGACGCGGGCACGTTCATCAAGCTGAACGAAGAGAAGCAACCGAACTCCTACCTCGCGCAATCCGACCCCTCCGACGTGGCGCGGGTGGAGTCGCGGACGTTCATCTGCTCCGAGCGGGAGATCGACGCCGGCCCGACCAACAACTGGATGGACCCCGCCAAGATGCGGGGCATCATGACCGACCTGTACCGCGGATGCATGCGCGGGCGCACCCTATGGGTGGTGCCGTTCTGCATGGGCCCGCTCGGCGCCGACGACCCCAAGCTGGGGGTTGAGATCACCGACTCCGAGTACGTCGTCGTGTCGATGCGGACGATGACCCGGATGGGCACGGCGGCGCTGGAAAAGATCGGCAAGGACGGATTCTTCGTCAAGGCGCTGCACTCGGTCGGTGCACCGCTGGCGCCGGGTCAGAAGGACGTGCCGTGGCCCTGCAACAACACCAAATACATCACCCACTTCCCGGAGACCCGGGAGATCTGGAGCTACGGCTCCGGCTACGGCGGTAACGCGCTGCTGGGCAAGAAGTGCTACTCGCTGCGGATCGCGTCGGTGATGGCCCACGACGAGGGCTGGCTGGCCGAGCACATGCTGATCGTCAAGCTGATCTCGCCGACGAACAAGGCGTACTACATCGCGGCCGCGTTCCCGTCGGCGTGCGGCAAGACCAACCTCGCGATGATCCGGCCGACTGTCCCCGGCTGGCGCGCCGAGACGCTCGGCGACGACATCGCGTGGATGCGGTTCGGCAAGGACGGTCGGCTGTACGCGGTCAACCCGGAGTTCGGGTTCTTCGGCGTGGCGCCCGGCACCAACTGGAAATCCAACCCGAACGCGATGGAGACCATCGCCGCGGGCAACACCGTGTTCACCAACGTCGCGCTGACCGACGACGGAGGCGTCTGGTGGGAAGGGCTCGAGGGTGAGCCGCAGCACCTGATCGACTGGAAGGGCCACGACTGGACGCCTGAGTCCGGCGAGAAGGCCGCGCACCCGAATGCGCGGTACTGCACGCCGATGTCGCAGTGTCCGACGCTGGCTCCCGAATGGGATGACCCGCAGGGTGTGCCGATCTCGGCGATCCTGTTCGGCGGCCGCCGCAAGACCACCGTCCCGCTGGTGACGCAGGCCAACGATTGGCAGCACGGCGTCTTCATCGGAGCGACGCTCGGGTCGGAGACGACCGCGGCCGCCGAGGGCAAGGTCGGCACCGTGCGCCGCGACCCGATGGCGATGCTGCCGTTCCTCGGCTACAACGTCGGTGACTACATGCAGCACTGGATCGACATCGGCAAGAACTCCGACGAGTCCAAGCTGCCCAAGATGTTCTTCGTGAACTGGTTCCGCCGCGGCGACGACGGGCGGTTCCTGTGGCCGGGCTTCGGCGAGAACAGCCGGGTGCTGAAGTGGATCATCGAACGGGTCGAGGGCACCGCGGCCGGGCAGACCACCCCGATCGGGACCGTGCCGACCGCCGCGGACCTGGACCTCGGGGGCCTCGATGTCGATGCTGCCGACGTTGACGCGGCGCTTTCCGTCAACTCCGCGGAGTGGCGCGACGAGCTGCCGGAGATCGAGGAGTGGTTCGAGTTCGTCGGCGAGAAGCTGCCCACGGGCATCAAGGACGAGTTCGACGCCCTCAAGCACCGCTTGGGCTGAACAGGACTGGCTGGGACTGGCTTGCCGCGCCGAAATTGCAGCCAGCGCGGTCCTCGGCGGCGTGTCGTGACAACTGGTTCAGTGTCGGCGGAGCGGAGCCGGGCTGAATGCCGACGGGTCGACGGCAGCCTCGATCTTGAGCACCCGGCCGTCCCGCACGGTGAGCACCAGAACGGCGAACAGTCGCCGCTGCGCGTAACCGAGTAGCACCGGCTGCCCGACCGGGGCGCCGACGAGCGTGGTGCCGGGCCCCAGGAACCGCAGCAGATTCGTGGCCACCGCATCCGGGCCGTGATTGACCTGCGGCGGCGGGGCGGGTTCGCCGACGAAGGTCGCGGCACCCCAGACGGCCGGATCCAGCACCGCGGTCAGTGCCGCTAAATCGCCTGTGGCACACGCGGAGATGAAGTTCTGCGTGACTGCGCGGTGTTCGTCGCGGCTCACCTCGGCGGGCGGCGGGCCTGCCGACTGAACCTTCGCGCGGGCCCGGCGGGCCAGTTGGCGGCACGTTCCGACCGGTCGCCCGACCGTCTCGGCGATCTCTTCGAACGGGACCTTGAACACGTCGTGCAGCACCAGCGCGACCCGCTCCCCGGGACTGAGTCGGCGCAGCACCTCCAGCAGCGCGCCGCTGACCTGATCGTCAAGCGTCACTCGATCGGCAGGATCCGGCGACGGATTCGGCCGAGTCTCCAACACCGCTGCCTGGATCGGAGATTCGTACCTGGCCCGGGCTGATCGGACGTGGTCGAGACACAACCTGCCGGCGACCACGGTGAGCCAGCCACGGACGTCTTCGATACCGTCGGCCCGGGAGAGCCGGGCGAAGGCCTCCTGCGCGACGTCCTCCGCGTCTCCGATATCGCCAAGCATCTGATACGCCAGGTTGACGAGATAGGCGTGGTGATGCCGCCATGCGTCCTGCAGCTGCGCGTCGGTCATGCCCATACGACGAAGCAAAGCATCAAAAAGTTACCCGCGGCAGTGGGTAACTTTCCGGGCCGCTCGCCCGTCCTGTTCTGAGATGTCCTGTTCTGGGAACTCGAGGAAGGAGTTGATGATGGCAATAGTTGTCACCGGGGCAACCGGCAATGTCGGGCGGCCGCTGGTCGCCGAGCTGGTCGCTGCCGGCGCGGAGGTGCGGGCGGTGAGCCGTCGACCGGATGCCGCCGAGCTGCCCGCCGAGGTGAAGGTGG
Organism: uncultured Actinomycetota bacterium; assembly: GCA_963759655.1. GTDB lineage: Bacteria > Actinomycetota > Actinomycetes > Mycobacteriales > Mycobacteriaceae > Mycobacterium. Next base: position 339,457 of record CAVXAG010000017.1, read on the forward strand.
TCGACACCGCGGCGGCCGCGATTCCCGGCGCGTCGGCGGTGTTCCTCAACTCGCGGGCACTCGGCGAGCAGATGGCCGCGGCGGTGCGACAGGCGCAGCGTGAAGGTGTCACCAGGCTGGTGGCGTTGTCGGCGATCAACGCCGATGACGACTTCTCGCGGCAGCCGTCGCGGTACCGCGGTGACCGCAACAAGGAAGCCGACCAGCTGGCGTCCGAATCAGGTCTGGAGTGGGTGAGCCTGCGACCGTCGGTGTTCGTGACCAACTTCGCCGGGATGTGGTCGGGCCAGATACGGGCGGGGAATGTCGTCAACGGCCCGTACGCCGCTGCGTCGAGTGCGCCGATCGTCGAGGCGGACATCGCGGCGGTGGCGGCGCGCACGCTCATCTCGGATGAGTTTGTCGGACAGCGGATTGCGCTGACCGGGCCGCAAGCGCTGACCAACAGCGAGATGATCGAGATCATCGGATCCGTTGTGCGGCGGCCGCTGCACTACAATGAGATTGGCGCCGAGTTCGTGCGGCAGCGGTTCATTGAGCTGGGCTTCCCTGCCGAGTTCGCCGACGCGTACATCGCGATGCTGGCCACCACCGTCGATCGGCCCGCGCCGGTCACTCACGACGTCGAGCGGATCCTCGGCAGACCGGCGCAATCCTTCGAGCGATGGGTCTCGGAGCACACCGGCATGTTTACGAACGGAGACTCATGATGTCCAATCCACAACCGCCGCGGTATCTCAAGCCGATGAACAAGATCTTGATCGCGGTCCAGAAGCTCGGCATCCGCACCGGGCCGGCCATGGTGCTGACGGTGCCGGGGCGCCGATCGGGACAGCCGCGCAGCACACCGATGACACCGTTCACATACGATGGCCAGCTCTATACGGTCGCCGGGTATCCGGGCGCCGACTGGCCACGCAACGCGCGGGCGGCAGGCGAGGGCACGTTGAGTCGGGGCCGAAAGACCAGGCGCGTCAAGATCGTTGAATTATCGGCCGAGGAGGCGCGGCCCGTGTTGCGCGAGTTTCCCGTTCAGGTTCCCGTCGGCGTCGGCTTCGCGAAACGCTCGGGCACGGTGACCGAAGGCACACCCGACGAGTTCGAGGCGCTTGCCGGGCAGCTGCCGGTCTTCCGGTTCGACCCGGTCAGCTGACGTGTCACTGACCGGGTGGCAGTTCGCGGGGATTGTCACTGCCGCGAACTTCACCGGGTCCGGGCCGCGACGATTCGACCCGGCGGGTGCCGGTCTGGTTGGCCGAATCGGCGGTCGTCTGGGAGTCGACCGTCACCCTGTGGGTGCGTTTGAACGCGAACGCGATCTCCTCGACCTCTTCGAAGACCTGACGCGCGGTGCGCAGGGGCTGCGTCGTCGTGTCGATGGCCCGGGCCACGAACGGCGGCACGAACGGACGAATCCAGCGGGCGGCGATCTTCGGCACGTTCGGGATCGGGTTGGGGATCGGCACGGGGGCACGGCCGGCTGTTTCCGCCGCAGGGGCGATGGGTAGGTAGATGTCTTCCTGGACGGGAGGATCGAGGGCATCGGCGACGCGACGGCGGTGCAACTCGCGATCGATCTCGTTCTGTGCCTCCACGGCGAACCGGGCACTGGCGAGCTGCTGATCGGCCCACAGGTTTTCGATGGTGGCGCGCACCTGCGCGCGCTTCACGGCGATCGCGGTATCCGCGTCGACCTCGGCTCGGTCACGCTCGGCGCGCGAGGCTGCGCCGCGATCGTGGGTGGTCTCGCCGCGCAGCCAATTCAGGATCAGCGGCAGCAGGCTCAGCAACACAAAGAATGCGATCGTGATCGCCCACAGCACGAGTGCGCCCGCGCCCGCCAGCGTGTGGTCGTGCATGGCGACCCAGCGTGCACCGAGGCCACGGTCGGCGTTCGCGCTTGCGGCGCGGCGGGCGGTCGCCAACGTCTGTTCGGCGCCTGCGATTTCTGAGTTCAGCCCCGGTGCTTGACCGTCCCGCGCGGCCACGGCGTTGTCGAATTCCCGCTGGGTATCGGCGAGAAGCTGGTTGGCCGTTTGGGTTTCGGGTCCGGGGCCGGGTACGCCGGTGATGCGGGTCTGCGGGCAGCCGGGCGTCGGATGGAACTCGCAGCGTGCGACGACCAACGCCTGGTCCTGGTGAACGCGGGCCTGATCCACCGCGTCGTCGAGCGCGGTCCGTGCCCGACGGAGGCTGCCGAGGTTCGCCGACGCCTGCGCGACGGCGGGCGTGGAATCGGCGGCGCCGGCCGCCTGGGCGTCGATGCGGTGATCGATCGACCCGGAGAACAGCACGATCGCGGCGAGCTCGCCGACGACGGCGCCGACGAGAACGGCGACCGCGCCGCGGCCGACGACGGACCAGCCACGCGTTGGGCCGCTCGCGACGGCGCGGGTCACCGCGCCGACCAGCAGACCGAACAGCAGAGTCAACGGCAGAATCGCCCAGACCGGCCAGTCGGTCGACCCGGCAACGGCCAGGGTCGCGACCAGCCAGGCGAGCGCGGCGCCCACCAGCACGACCACGCCGGCGACCGCGGTGGTGGAACGCTCGTGACGCTCGCTGAGCTCACGCCAATGCCCACCGCCCAACCAGGTCAGCACCGCCTCGACCCGGTTTTCGGAAATTATGTGCGCACACATCGGAACTAACACCTCCAGTTCTCCAGCGTGACAGGGCGATAGCCGACACACCGAATCCAACAGCCGGCGTGTGGTGCGCTTCACAGCCGAACAGGTCCGGACGCCCGTTGACACCCGTCAAGTACAGTTCCGACCATGCAGATCCGCGAGCATGTGTCCGACAAGCCCGCCATCATCCTCCATCCGTCGGGCACGGTGGTGACGTTCGCGGAGCTGGAGGCGCGCGCGAACCGACTCGCCCAGCGTTTCCGAAAGGCCGGGTTGCGGGCGGGCGACACCGTCGCGGTGATCTTGGAGAACAACGAGCACATCCACCCGGTGATGTGGGCCGCGCGACGCAGCGGGTTGTACTACGCGATGATCAACACCCACCTCACCGCGGCTGAGGCGGCATACATCATCGACAACAGCGGCGCGAAGGCCGTCATCGGGTCGCGCGCCACCCGCGAGGTGTGCGAGGGACTGGCCGATCATCTGCCTGCCGGTCTGCCCGAGCTGTTGATGATGGCTGATGGTGACTTGGCAGGCTGGCAGCGCTATCCCGACTGTGTGGCCGACGAACCCGATACCGCAATCGATGACGAACTCGAGGGCGACCTGCTCCAGTACTCGTCGGGAACCACGGGGCGTCCCAAGGGGATTCGCCGCCCGCTGCGAGCCATCAGTCCGGCGCAAGCGCCTAACGTGCTGAGCGCATTGCTGCAGGCGATCGGGATGACCGGCGATGCCGTCTATCTCAGCCCTGCACCGGTGTACCACACCGCGCCGTGTCTGTGGTCGATGTCTGCGCTGGCGATGGGTGCGACGGTGGTGGTGATCGAGAAGTTCGACCCCGAGCAGATGCTCGACTGTATTCAGCGACACGGCGTCACCCACGGCCAGTTCGTCCCGGTGATGTTCGTGCGGATGCTCAAACTCCCCGAGAAGGTTCGCGATTCGTATGACGTGTCCAGCCTGCAGCGGGTGATCCACGCCGCCGCGCCCTGCCCGGTGGAGATCAAGCAGCAGATGATCGACTGGTGGGGCCCGATCGTCGACGAGTACTACTCCTCGTCGGAAGGTGCTGGGATAACGTTCATCTCGGCCGATGACTGGATGAAGCATCCGGGCTCGGTGGGTAAACCGCTGCTGGGCGAGGCGCACATCCTGGACGACGACGGCGAGGACGTGCCGGCGGGGCAGGCCGGCCAGATCTACTTCGACGTCGGCGGCGCAGCTTTCGAGTACCACCGCGATCCGGAGAAGACGGCGCAGTCCCGCGACAAGCACGGCTGGGTGACCGTCGGCGACGTCGGGTATCTGAACGACGAGGGGTACCTGTTCCTGACCGACCGCCGCCACCACATGATCATCTCGGGCGGCGTGAATATTTACCCGCAGGAGGCGGAGAACCTACTGGTCACGCACCCGAGGGTGCTCGACGCCGCGGTGTTCGGCATACCCGACGCCGAGATGGGCCAGTCGGTCAAGGGTGTCGTGCAGACCGTCGATCCCGCCGACGCGACGGCCGCGTTCGCCGACGAGCTGGTGGGCTGGCTGCGAGAACGCCTGGCCCATTACAAATGTCCGCGGTCGATCTCGTTCGAGGCGCGGCTGCCGCGCACCGACACCGGCAAGCTGTACAAGCAAGAACTGGTCACGAAATACTCGCCGTAGGCATTTCGATGGAGGCGCAATGAGTGGCGGGCCCTACTTCGACGCACTGCGGGTGGGTCAGGTCTTCGACTCGGCGCCGTCGATGACGTTGACCACCGGCGTCGCCGCCACGCACCAGGCCATCCTGGGTGACCGGCTGCGGCTGCCGCTGGACGCGCACCTCTCGTACGCGGTGACGGGGGCGACGGCGGCGCTGGCGCACCCGGGGTTGGTGTGCGACGTCGCGATCGGGCAGTCCACCCTGGTCACTCATCACGTGAAGGCGAACCTGTTCTATCGCGGCCTGGTGTTCCACCGCTTCCCTGTCATCGGAGACAGCCTGTTCACTCGGACGGAAGTGGTTGGTCTGCACGAGAATTCACCGAAACCGGGCCGCGCGCCGACCGGGATGGCGGCGCTGCGGATGACGACGATCGACCAACTGGGCCAACTGGTGCTCGACTTCTACCGCTGCGCGATGCTGCCCCTGAGCCCGGATGCCGACCCGGACCGAGAGCCCCCCGCCGACGATCTGTCGGCGATCGGTGCCGAACGGGTGACCCTCACGAAGGCCCTCGAGGGGTGGAACGCCGACGCATTCCGGCGTCGCGTTCCCGGGCCACATTTCGACCCGGGCCTGGCGGGTTCGGTGCTGTACAGCAGTGCGGACGTGGTGTCGAGCGCACCTGAACTGGCCAGGCTTACCTTGAACATCGCTGCCGTACATCATGATTCGCGTGCGGGAGGCGAACGTTTGGTGTACGGCGGGCATACCATCGGGTTGGCGTTGGCTCAGGCCAGCCGACTGCTGCCCAACCTGGTCACCGTGCTGGGCTGGCAGTCGTGCGACCACACCGGACCGGTGCGCGAGGGTGACACGCTGGTGAGCGAGCTGCATGTGGAGGCGGCCGAGCCACTGCCCGCGGGTGGCGGCATCCTGCGGCTGCGCTCGCTGGTCAGTGCTGTTGGTGAGGGGGTCGTTGGTAAGGGGGCTGTTGGTGAGGGGGACCGGCCGGTGCTGGACTGGCGGTTCTCGGCGCTGCAGTTCTGAGTTCTGCGGAGTTTCAGCCGCTGGCGAACCGGGGCATACCAGGGGGTTTCCTGGTGCTCAATGGGTTATGGCCGGGGACCGTCCGCTCGACGACGAGGCGCTTGACGCGTATTCGTCGGTGGTCATTGCCGTGGCCAGGACGGTATCGCCCAGCGTCGCCAGCCTGGCGGTCCGGACCTCACGCGGCGACGGTGCCGGTAGCGCGAGCGTCATCACCCCCGACGGCTACCTGCTGACCAGTGCGCACGTCGTCGCGACCGCGAAGTCAGCGGACGCGAACTTCAGTGACGGCACGTCGGTGGCCGTTGACGTAGTCGGGCGCGACGTGTTGTCGGATCTCGCTGTCCTCAAGGCGCGCGGGCAGGTACCGGCGCCGGTGACGATGGGGCGCGCCGAGGAGCTGCGCGTCGGGCAACTGGTGGTGGCGGTCGGCAATCCGCTCGGGCTGGCCGGCAGCGTCACCGCGGGCATCGTCTCCGGGCTCGGCCGGTCGCTGCCGACCCGCAACGGGCGCGTCGTCGACGAGGTGATCCAGACCGACGCGGCACTGAACCCCGGCAACAGCGGCGGCGCGTTGGCCGACAGCCGCGGCCGGATGGTGGGCGTCAGCACGGCGGTCGCCGGTGTCGGGCTGGGGCTGGCCGTGCCCGTCAACGACTCAACACACCGGATCATCGCAGCACTGATGAGCACCGGCCGCGTCCGCCGGGCATGGCTGGGCATCGCCGGCGCGCACATTCCTGTCGCGCCCGCGGTCGCCGCCAAGCTGGGCACGGCGAACGGCCTGCAGATCGCCAGCGTGGTTTCTGGCAGCCCGGCGGCCGAGGCCGGTTTGCGCCGTGGCGACGTGGTCGTCAAGGTCGACGGACACAGCGTGGTGACCGCCACCGCGATCCAGAAGCTGATGGTCGAGGATGCGATAGCGCGCAGGATCGAGATGACCGTCTGGCGCAATGGCGCGCTCGTCGACGTGTTCGTCGTGCCGCGTGAACTCGCCGAGAAGTGAGTGCGCGGTCAGGTGCCGAGGATTCGCCGACGCTTGCGCCGACGGCGGACAAAGATGATTACCAGGGCCAGCCCGAGGCCGACGATGAGGTACGGCACCACCAACAGCCAGCTCAGCGGGCCGGCGCTGCCGGGGACAAGATGCCAGAACCAAAAGTGGTGCCGCCTGCGCGTTCTCTTCGTTGGCTTGGCCGGTGTTTGTGGCATGGGGCCGAGGCGAACCGGTGCAAGAATGGCGCTAACGCTTTCCGGCGCTTGTGAATTGACCTGTTGCGTTGTGGTGACCGCTGATTCGGCGGCACAGACGGGCGCGCCGGCGCAGGTCAAGACGGTAGTCAGCGCGAGGGCGGCCAACCTCAGTAGCAGCGGGCGAAAGCCGAACACCGTGGGAATGCTAGCAGCGTGCGGCCCAGTTGTCGGGCACGGTGATCAGGGCTTGAGCGCCGCGCGCAGCGCCTCGCATTGGCTGTCGAAATACGCGCGTGACACCGGTGCCCGTGCGTTGATCCGGTCGAAGCTGTGAAAGGCCCCTTGCACCACCTCGAGATGACACGGCACTGAAGCGCCGCGCAGGCGTTCTGCGTAGGCGACGGCTTCTTCGTGAAGCAGATCGACGGTGCCGACGCCGATCCACGCTGCGGGCAGGCCGGCAAGGTCGGTGCGGCGCGCCGGGACAGCGACGTCGGGATCGGCGCCGCCCAGATACGACATCCAGCCGAAGCGGTTACTGCGTTCGTTCAACAGCCGATAGTTGTGCGCGACGGCCGGGTTTGACACGGTCCGGTCGTCGAGCGTCGGATAGCTCAAAAGCTGTAGAACGGGGGAGATCTCGCCTCGGTCGCGGACCATGAACGCCAGCGCGGCAGCCAGGCCGCCGCCCGCGCTTTCACCCCCGATCGCGACTCGCCGGGAATCGACCGCCGGCAGCGACACCAGCCACTTGAGCGCCGCGTAGAGGTCCTGAAGCGCAGCCGGATACGGGTGCTCCGGCGCGCGCCGATACGAGGGCGCGGCGACGGTGATCCCGAGCGCCCGGCTGAACTGCCCGCAGGCCTGATCGTCTTGCTGCGTCCTGCCAGCCACATACCCGCCGCCATGAATCCACAGCATCGCCGGCGCCGGCCCGACATCTGCCGTCTGCTCTTCGCGCAAGCGCTCATCGCTGCCGGGTGGCCTGTGCAGCCTGACATGCCCGCCCGACGCCAGCGTCAGCGCCTCGACGTCCTTGCGCCCGCGGAATGCCAGCGGCTCCAGCGCACGAATGACCGGTAGCGAACGGGATGTCACCGCACTTCGGGGCACAAACCGCGCGGTTTTGCGCAAGTCTGGGTGAAAGCCGTTGTCACGAGGGATAGCGTCGGCAGCCACGATTGGACGCTATCCGGCCTGGTCACCCGTTGGTAAGGGGCCGCGCGAAGTTTCTGCGTTGTCAACAACTGCGCCGGGGTACAGTTCGCGGATGGTTTCCGGATATCCCGGGCAGCGAAGGCCGAGTCTGAGGTCCCGGGCGGCGTGGCTCCTGCGGGCACGGCCCGTGGATTACATGCTGGCGATGAGCGAGTTCTACGCGACGCTACCGCTGGTCGGCCAGCACCTGGAGCCGCTCGGCGGGTTCACCGCGATGGGAGTGTGGGGCTATCGGCATGCGCCGCACCTGGTGTCCGCGGCGGTCCGCAGCCGGGCGCCCGGGGCGGCCGACCAGCGCCGCCACGAGCGCGACATGACCAACGAGGTGGCGGCCGCCGCGGTGCGCGAGTTCGTCGCGCCCGAGCGGACCGACGTGACGTGGCCGGCGCCCGACAGGCTGGCACCGGTGCTCCGGGGCGCCGGACAGCGGCGCCGCTATCTGTACCGCAGCAGTGTCCGGTACGGCGACTCGCCGGCCCAGCTGCTGGATGTCTGGCGGCGACGGGACCTGACGGGTCCGGCGCCGGTGCTGGTGTTCGTGCCGGGCGGCGCATGGGTGCACGGCAGCCGGATGCTGCAGGGGTATGCGCTGTTGAGCCACCTTGCCGAGCAGGGGTGGGTGTGTCTGTCCGTCGGCTATCGGGTGTCTCCGCACCACCGCTGGCCAACGCATGTCACCGACGTGAAAGCCGCGGTGGCGTGGGCCCGCGCCAACGTCGACCGGTTCGGTGGCGATCGGGACTTCGTCGCTATCGCAGGCTGTTCGGCGGGCGGCCACCTCGCGGCGCTGACCGGCCTGACGCCGGACGACCCGGAGTTGCACGTCGATCTTCCCGACGACGCCGACACCTCCGTGGACGCGGTGGTTCCCATCTACGGTCGATACGACTGGGCGGACACCTCCACCGAGGAACGCGAACAGTTCGTCGAGTTCCTGGAGCGAGTCGTCGTCAAGAAGCGGTTGTCCCGGCACCCCGAGGTGTTCCGCAACGCGTCACCGATCGCTCGGGTGCGGGCTGACGCGCCGCCGTTCCTGGTCGTGCACGGCTCCGCCGATACCGTGATTCCGGTGGCGCAGGCCAGGGCGTTTGTGGAGAGGTTGCGTGCCGCGTCGCGGTCGACGGTCGGCTACCTGGAGTTGCCCGGCGCACACCACGGCTTCGACATGATCGACGGCTCGCGCACGGGCCCGGCGGCGACGGTGATCGGCTTGTTCCTCAACGAGATTCACCGAAGGCATCTGCTGGGCAGGGAAAAAGACGTCATATAGCCATCCAAAAGAGGTGCGGCGTGAAACGGCTCAACGGCTGGGACGCCATGCTGCTGTACAGCGAGACGCCCAACATCCATACGCACACGCTGAAGATCGGCATCATCGATGCCGCCGACTTCGACGGAGACTTCACGTTCGAGGTGTTCCGGCGCACCCTGCGACGGCGGCTGCACCTGCTGGACCCGCTTCGCTACCGGCTGATCGATATCCCGCTGAAGCTGCACCACCCGATGTGGCTGGAGAGATCGGACATCGACCTGGACTACCACCTGCGCCGGGTGCAGGTGCGCCGGCCCGGCGGACGCCGCGAGCTCAACGACGTGATCGGCGAGATCGCGAGCACGCCGCTGGACCGCGGCCGCCCGCTGTGGGAGATGTATTTTGCGGAAGGCATGGCCGATAACCGATTCGCGGTGATCGGCAAGGTGCATCACGCGCTCGCCGACGGGGTCGCGTCGGCGAACCTGATGGCCAAGGCGATGGACATGAAAGGCCCGATCCAGGACGAGCGAGACCTGTACGCCACCAATGCACCGCCGTCGACGGGTGAGCTGCTGGCCGGGGCGTGCCGCGACCACATCACGCAGCTCGGCAGGCTCCCGCGGTTGGTCAGAAAGACCGCGGCGGGCATCAGCCGGGTCCGTGCGCGCGGCAAGGAGCGGGGTGCGCAGCCCGAGATGGCGAAGGCGTTCTCGCCGCCGCCGACGTTTTTCAACCACGTCGTGTCGCCCGGGCGCCGGTTCGCCACCGCCACCCTTGCGCTGTCCGACGTCAAGGAGACCAGCAAGCGTCTTGGCATCACGATCAACGACCTGGTGCTCGCCATCGCGGCCGGCGGGCTGCGAGAGCTGTTGTTGCGCTACGACGGTCGCGCCGATTCGCCGCTGATCGCCTCCGTACCGGCCAGCCTGAACACCTCCCCGGACCGGCTGACCGGAAACGAGTTCTTCGGCTTGAACGTGTCACTGCCGGTGCACGTCGACGACCCCGGAGAGCGGGTGCGGCTGACCTCGCTGGCCGCCGGGATGGCCAAGGAGGACTTCCGCCTGATCGGGCCGGATGTGGTGAGCCAGTGGGCGGCGTATCTCCCACCGAGCGTTGCGCCTGCAGTTTTCCGCTGGCTGTCGAAGCGCGAGGCACAGAGCAGGCTGCTGAACGTGCCGATCTCCAACGTGCCCGGGCCCAGGGAGCGGGGCAGTCTCGGCGGCGCGACGATCAGCGAAATCTATTCTGTCGGACCGTTGGTCGCGGGCGGTGCCATCAACATCACGGTGTGGAGCTACGTCGACCAAATCAACATCTCAGTGCTGACCGACGACGTCACCCTCGACGATCCGCATGAGGCCACCGACGCCATGGTGCATGCGTTTACCGAGATACGCTCCACTGCGGGACTTTCCGGCAACCTGACCGAGGTGGTGACGGCGATGGCGCCGGCCACGGCGTGGGCTGACTAGTCCCGGGCTAACCACCCGGTACAGGTACGCCGACCGAGCCCGAGTTGGCCTTGTCCAGTTCGTAGCTGATCATGTCTGCGCCTGGCTGTGGATGTATCGAAGAATCCTGGTCAGCAATGCGCGCGAGGTTCTACCGAGTCAGTGTTGGCGGGCCACGATGACCGGTGCGTGCACGCCGTGTACCACGGCGGTGCTGACCGATCCCAGCAGCATTCCGGCGAATCCACCGCGCCCGTGGCTGCCAACGACGACCAGCTGGGCGGTCTCGGCTTGCTCGAGGATATGGCGCGCGGGCCGATCGAGAACGATGACGCGCCGTACGCGGACGTCGGGGTAGCGCATCTGCCAGCCAGCCAGGCGCTCGCCGAGGGTCTCATCCGCCCTGGATTCTCCGCCGACGCCCCACTCCAGCTGGTGAACGCCGGAGACATCTGTGTCGAAGGCGGCGTGAATGGCCACCAATTCGACACCGCGCCAGGAGGCTTCGTCGAATGCCAATGCGGTGGCCTGCTCCGACGCCGGCGATCCGTCGATGCCGACGATGACCGGTGCATCCGCCGGAGGCTGTTCGGCCGCGTCGTGGATGACCGCGACGGGGCAGTGTGCGTGATGGATCACCGCAGTACTGATCGATCCGAGCGGAATCGACGGCAAGAACCCCCGGCCCTGCCGGCCGACCACGAGCATTTGTGCATCCTTGGACAGGTCGACCAGCGCGGGTACGGGTGCGGAAAGGATCGCCTCGGTTCGGACCTGGATGCCGCTGGCGGTTTCGTTGGCAACCTGGGCGGCCTCGTCGATCAATTGCCGGACAAGCTCTTTCTGTGCGCTTACAAGTTCGGACAACGCCGGCGCCGTCCAAACGAGACTCGGTGAACCGGCTGCCACGGGGACCACGGCATGCACAAGCGTCAATCCCGCATTGCGCATCGCCGCCTCACGTGCGGCCCACCGTACCGCCGCTGTCGAGGGCGCGGACCCGTCGACGCCGACCACGATCCCGGAATGTGCTGAATTTCTGGGCATTTCGCTTCCAAGTGATAGTTGAGTAACCCCCGACACCGTTGAGGTTAGAGAACCGATGCCCGGGCGGGCAGGAGGATTACTTCCCGACACGAGTGGCCAAAATGCCCTATCCCGGCGCCGATACCCTCAGCGGCGGCTGCGACCGCCAACACCGACAGGATCGGGCTAGTCTCGCGTCTTTGCGTAGACCCACCACAGGAACTGCGCCACCGCGTCGGCGGCCTGGTGGCCGCGTGGCGAGCCGTACATATCGAAGGCGTGCTGTCCGTGGGGTAGTTCGGCGTAGAGCACCGGGCGTTTCGCGACATCGCCGAGCTCTCGCACGAAGTCCCGCGCTTCCTGGACCGGGATGAGCGAGTCGTCGTGGCCGTGCAGCACGAAGAACGGCGGCGCGTCGGAGTGCACGCGGGCGATCGACGAGGCGTCGACGTACACCTGCCGGTGCGCCGTGAAGCGCTTCTTCACCACGAACTTCTCGAGGAACTTGATGAACTCGGCGCGCCCCTCGCCGTCGGTCGAATACCAGTCGTAGCGGCCGTAAATCGGCACGGCCGCCACCACGGAGGTGTCCGCTTCCTCGAAACCGGGCTGAAACGCCGGGTCATTCGGCGTCAGCGCGGCCAGCGAGGCGAGGTGGCCGCCGGCCGAGCCACCGGTGATCGCGACGAAGTCAGGGTCACCGCCGAACTCCGCGATGTGTTCCTTCACCCAGGCCAGGCCGCGCTTGACGTCGACGATGTGGTCCGGCCAGGTGTGCCACGGGCTGACCCGATAGGCCAGCGACACGCACACCCAGCCGCGGTCGGCCAGGTGGCTCATCAATGGGTAGGCCTGCGGACGGCGCATACCGATGATCCACGCGCCGCCCGGAACCTGCACCAGCACAGGTGCTTTGCCGTCGCGGGGCAGATCGCGCCGGCGCCAGACGTCGGCCAGGTTCGCCCGGCCGAACGGGCCGTAGCGCACGACGTCCGCCCTGGCGACGTAGTGCCTGCGGATCTGCGTGGTGCGCAGCGCGCCGCCGGGCCGGCCCGTCCGAGACGGGGTCGACGGCAGCGTTGCGATCACGTCGGCGTAGTCCGCGCCGAGGCCGTCGCGCAGCGCCGCGTCGAGCACGGGCCCCGGCGTGGTCACGCCGCGGCGGTAGATGACCGCCAGCGCCGCCCACGCGGCGCCCGTCAGTGCCAGCGCCGCCTTGCCGCGCGGTCCGGCGAAGTCGCCGCGGCGGCCGCGGCGAACGGCGTCCAGCACGGACGCCGTGAGATACAGCGTGGGCACCTCGGTGGTCGGCCAGCCGAACGCGAACACCGCGATCGTCTTGTAGCCCTTGCGGCCGAGAGGCCGTACCCCGTTCAGCGCGTTGACGAGCTCGACGGCGGCGCGCAGCAACGGGCGCGGGCGCCGCAACCGTGTCCATGCGGATTCACCCATGGGCACCGACGCGTGCCCTGAGTTCGTTGCGCAGAATCTTGCCGGTGCTGCTGCGCGGGAGTTCGTCGAGCACGAGGATCTCGCGCGGCACCTTGTAATTGGCCAGGTTGTCCCTGACGTGCTGTTTCAGCGCGTCGGGGGTGGCTGACGCGCCGGAAGCGAGCACCACGAATGCGGCGAGGCGCTGCCCGTACTGTTCGTCGTCCACGCCCATCACCGACGCCTCTGCGACGTCCGGATGAGCCGCAAGCGTCTTCTCCACCTCGATCGGGTAGACGTTCTCGCCACCGGAGACGATCATCTCGTCGTCGCGGCCCACCACGAACAGCCTGCCGTCCTCGTCGAGATATCCCATGTCTCCGGAAGCCATGAAGCCCTGGTGGAAGTCCTTGGTCTGACCTGAGGTGTAGCCGTCGAACAGGGTGCTGCTGCGGACGTAGATCTGGCCCACCTCTGACGTGGGCACCGGGTGAAAGTCCTTGTCGAGGATGCGAATCTCGGTGCCGGGAGCCGGCCTGCCTGCGGTGTCGGGAGCCGCGCGCAGGTCTTCGGGTGTGGCGCTGGCGATCAGGCCCGCCTCGGTGGCGTTGTAGTTGTTGACGATCACATCGCCGAACTGGTCCATGAACGCGATGACGACGTCCGGGCGCATCCGTGAACCCGACGCCGCGGCAAAGCGCAATGACGTGCAGCTGTATCGCTTTCGGACGTCGTCCGGCAGATCCATGATGCGGTCGAACATCACCGGCACCACGGCCAACCCCGACGCCCGGTGCCGGTCGATCAGCTCCAGGGTGGCCTCGGGATCGAACTTGCGTCGCGTCACAATCGTGCATGCCATCGACGCGGCGAGGATCAGCTGGGAGAAGCCCCAGGCGTGGAACATCGGCGCGACGATCACGACGGTTTCCTCGGCTCGCCACGGAGTGCGGTCGAGGATCGACTTGAGCGCGAAGGCATCACCGCCGGTGAGCTTGGCGCCCTTGGGGCTACCGGTGGTGCCCGAGGTGAGGAGCACCGTTCTGGACTTTTCGGTGGCGCGTTTCGGCTGCCGCCCGCCGTGCGCGCCGATCAGCTTCTCGACGGTGACGTCGTGGGCCGACGGGTTGTCGGTCCATGCGACGATCCTGATCGCGTCGGGCCGGTCGGTCAGTGCGCGATCGACGGTGTCGGTGAACTCCTCGTCGTAGATCACTGCGTCGGCGTCTTCGCGGGCAACGATTTCCGCGAGTGCGGGACCCGCGAACGAGGTGTTCAGCAACAGCACGTCGCTGCCGATGCGGTTGGCGGCGACCAGTGCGTCGACAAAGCCGCGATGGTTGCGGCACATGATGCCAATGGTTTTCGGAGCCGCAGTGTCCTGCAGCGCGGCACCGAGCGCGTCGGCACGCTCGTCGAGCTGCTTCCAGGTCAACATGCCGAGCTCGTCGACCAGGCCGGGGCGGTCCGGACACCGCCGCGCTGCCGACGCGAAACCCGATGTGGCGGCCATGTTTTCGCGGCGCATCGCGGCGGCGATCCGGATGTACTTGTCCGGCCGCATCGGGGCGATCAGACGAGCGCGCTGCATCGTTGCGAGGAGGGCGGCGGTATTGGTGATTCGGTCGAATACGGACACGGTCAACCGAGGATCGGGAGGCGGCGCTCACGGGCCAGCCTGTCCAGCGCCCTCTGCATCACCTCGCGCACATGGGCGTCGACCACGGCAATGTCCGGGTTCTCGCCGAACTCGGCGACGATGTCGATCGGCTCGAGCACCTGCGTGACGATCTTGGTGGGCAGTGGGAAGTTCGGTGGGAACATTCCCGCGATGCTGATGCCGAACGGGAATCCGAACGAGATCGGGACGATCTTGGTGCGGACCGCGCGCGCGATCGGGCCGAGCCGCTTGGCGAGCCCCGCGCCGCGCGTCAGGTACAGCTGGTTTTCCTGGCCGCCGATCGACACCGCGGGCACGATCGGAACCCCCGCCTCGATCGCCGTCCGGACGTATCCCTTGCGACCATCGAAGTCGATGACGTTCTCCCACACCGTGGGTCGGCACGCGTCGTACTCCCCGCCGGGGAACACCACGACGAGGTGGCCGGAACGCAGCGCGTCGGCGGCGTTCTCGGGATTCGCCCGGATGAAGCCGGTGCGACGCAGCACGTTGCCAATCGGTCCGACGAACAGCATGTCGTGACTGAGTGTGTGGATCGGCCGGTCGTAGCCGAACTTCTCATAGAACTCGACGGCAAGGATCGGCACGTCTGCCGCGAATTGGCCGCCGGAGTGGTTGGAGACCAGCAACGCGCCGCCGGCAGGCGGGATGTTCTCCAAGCCGCGCACCTCGGTCCGGAAATACCGTCTGATGAGCGGCCGCAGGATGCCGATTACGCGTTCGGTGAAGTCGGGATCCCACTTCTCGATTTCGACACGATCGATGTCGTTGTCGCTCATGATGGAATGGTACCGACCGTGCTTTCGGGGCCGTCGGGTAGTTTCAGGTACTCATGAGCCAACCCTCGAGCCCACCCCCGGATGACGCGCCCGCCGTACTCGTCGAGCAGCGGGACCGCGTCCTGCTGATCACCATCAACCGCCCGCAGGCAAAGAACGCCGTCAACGCCGCCGTGAGCCGCGCCCTCGCCGACGCGATGGACCGGCTCGACGACGATCCGGGTCTGTCCGTGGGCGTGCTGACGGGGGCCGGCGGCTCGTTCTGCGCCGGCATGGACCTCAAGGCGTTCGCGCGCGGCGAGAACGTGGTCGTCGAGGGCCGCGGCATGGGCTTTACCGAGCGGCCGCCGGTCAAGCCGCTGATCGCGGCGGTCGAGGGGTACGCGCTGGCCGGCGGCACGGAGCTGGCGCTGGCCACCGATTTGATCGTCGCCGCGACGAACTCTGCGTTCGGGATCCCGGAGACCAAACGAGGGCTCGTCGCCGGCGGTGGCGGGCTGCTGCGGCTTCCGCAGCGCATCCCCTACCAGATCGCGATGGAGCTCGCGCTCACCGGTGACAACCTGCCCGCCGAGCGGGCGCATGAACTGGGCCTGGTGAACGTGCTGACCGAGCCGGGCAAGGCCCTGGACGGCGCGCTCGCGTTGGCGGAGAAGATCACCGCCAACGGCCCGCTCGCCGTCGCGGCCACCAAGCGGATCATCGTCGAGTCCCGCGGCTGGGCGCCGGCCGAGATGTGGCGCGAGCAGGTCAAGATCCTGGGGCCGGTGTTCGTCTCGAACGACGCGAAGGAAGGCGCGATCGCGTTCGCCGAGAAGCGCCCGCCCCGCTGGACGGGAACCTGAGGCCGACGAAACCCGCGAATATCGTCCGGTAACAATTGACGTGCGCGATAGTTGCGTGATGGCTGACGTCGACTACTGCGTGATCGGTGCGGGCTTTGCGGGGCTGTCCGCGGCGCTGCGGCTGAAACAGGCGGGCCGCTCGGTGGTGTTGCTGGAGGCGCGCGGCAGAGTCGGGGGCCGGACGTTTACCCAGATTCTTGACGACGGCACCTGGATCGACCGCGGCGGCGCCTGGGTCGGCCCCGGGCAGGACCGGATCCACGCGATGATGAGCGAGTTCGGGGTGTCGAGCTACAAGCAGTACCTCGACGGCCAGGCGATGATGGTCATCGACGGCAGGCAGACCCGCTACAAGGGCACGGTTCCGCTGACCATGAGCCCGTGGGTGGTGGCCAACCTGGGTGCGGTTTTTCTCGAGCTCAACCAGATGTGCAAGGCGATCCCGCTGGATGCGCCCTGGACGGCCAGGAACGCCGAGAAGTGGGATCAGATCAGCCTGGCGAAATGGCTGAACAGCAACACGCTGAGCAAACCCGCGCATGATCTCCTCGACACGGCGATCTCGGGGTGCTACACGTCCGCGGCGTCTGAGGTTTCGATGCTGTGGATGCTCTTCCAATTCGCGTCCGCCGGCGGCCCGAACTTCGTTCTCGGCGTGAAGGACGGGTCGCAAGACTCCCGGGTGGTCGGCGGAATGGGCGCGATCTCCGGGCCGATGGCCGCCGCGATCGGTGACTCACTGCACCTGTCGCAACCGGTCCGGCGGATCGGGCAGGACGAGAACGGGGTGACGGTGCGCGCCGACGACATGACGGTGCGCGCGCGGCGGGCCATCGTCGCGGTGCCGATCGGCATTGCGAACCAGATCCGCTACGAACCGATGCTGCCGGTCGACCGGATGTTTCTGCAGCAGCGGATGCCCAGCGGCGCGATCTTCAAGATCAACATCGTCTACGACGAGCCGTTCTGGCGCGCCGACGGGCTGTCGGGGCAGTCGGCGGCACCGGGCACGCCCGCGCCGGTCACCATCGAGGCCTGCACCGACAAGGACCGACCCGGGGTGATGTGTGTCATCACCGAAGGCCCGATCGCCCGGGAGCTCTGCAGGCTCGACGACTCGGAGCGGCGCACCGCGATCCTCGGCGAGCTGGTGAAACGGTTCGGTGACAAGGCCGCCTCCCCCGAGCACTACATCGAACAGAATTGGACTGTCGAGCGGTACTCCGGTGGCGGCATGATCGGGCACACCGGGACCGGTGTGCTGACCGAATTCGGGCACGCGCTGCGGGAGCCGTGCGGCCGCATCCACTGGGCGGGCACCGAGAGCTCGCCGGTGATGTGCGGCTGGATCGATGGCGCGATCCGCTCGGGAGAGCGCGCGGCCAGCGAGGTAATGGCGGCCGAGTCCGTATCGATGGCCTGAGGCGCGCGAGCAACCGCCAAATTCGGGCAATTGTGGCAGCATGTCTCCGACTATCCCTGACTGTCCCGGACCGTCCCGTAACCAACAGCAAAGGTGGAGCAAGTGGTCATCGGCCTTATCGTCGTCGTCGTATTCCTGGCGATCATGCTGTTCTTCGCAATCTCCGCGTTCGGCGTCTACAACGGGCTCGTCCGTGCGCGGAACGGCTACAAGAACGCTTTCGCACAGATCGACGTTCAGCTGACCCGGCGGCACGACCTGATCCCGAACCTCGTCGAAACCGCCAAGGCCTACATGGCCCACGAGCGCGGCACCCTTGAAGCGGTCGTTGAGGCACGTAACTCCGCAGTCACCGCGCGGACGACAGCCGCCGCCAATCCCGGGGACCCCAGCGCCATGGGTCAGCTGGCAACCTCGGAAGGCGCGCTGACCGGAGCTCTCGGCAAGCTGTTCGCGCTGCGTGAGGCGTACCCGGATCTCAAGGCCAACCAGAACATGATGCAGCTCTCGGAGGAGTTGACGTCGACGGAGAACCGCGTTGCGTTCGCCCGCCAGGCCTACAACGACTCCGTGCTGACCTACAACAACAAGCGCGAGGTGTTCCCGGCTTCGCTGCTCGCGGGCGCGTTCGGCTTTACCGCGGCGGCACCGCTGGAGGTAGCCGGCCCGGAGGTCCGCGAAGCCCCGCACGTTCAGTTCTGAAGGGGCGATGAACTTCTTCGAGCGCCAGCGGGAGGTCCGCGCGGCGTCGAAAAGGCTGGTGATCCTTTTCATCTTGGCAGTGCTCGTCATCACCGCGATTGTGAATTTCGCCGCCATCGCGGCGACGGAGGTCTCGGAACGGGCACAGGCAACGCCGCAGCAGTTGATAGGAATGTCGGTGATCGTGACCGGTGGATTGCTGCTGCTGATCGCCGGGGTGTCGATTGTCAAGACGCTGATGCTGCGCCGGGGCGGCGGGGTCAAGGTTGCCGAGAGCCTCGGTGCGATACGCATACCGGATATGCCAACGGACCCGCAGCTTCGGCGGTATCGCAACATCGTCGAAGAAATCGCGATCGCATCGAGCACACCGGTCCCCGTGCTGTACTACCTGCCGCAGGAAGCGGGAATCAACGCGTTCGCCGCCGGATACACGCCGGCGGATGCGGCCGTGTGCGTCACCCAAGGCTCGCTCGACCGGCTCAACCGTGACGAACTTCAGGGTGTGATCGCCCACGAGTTCAGCCACATCGTGAATGGCGATATGCGGTTGAGCCTCAGGCTCGTCGGCGTGCTGGCCGGCATCACGGCGCTGGCGGTCATCGGCCGGACGGTTGCGTACTGGGGTGGCCGCGGCGATGACGACAACGGCTTCGGCCTCGGGTTGGCGGCGCTGGGGTTGGTCGTTCTGGCGGCGGGCTGGATCGGAGTCTTCTTCGGGCGACTGATCAAAGCGGCCGTCGGCCGTCAGCGGGAGTCTCTCGCCGATGCGTCAGCGGTGCAATTCACGCGGCAGACGAGCGGGCTGACCGGCGCACTGAAGAAGATCGGTGGGCTGGAGGCCGGCTCCAAACTGCGCAGCCCCAAAACCGAAAACGTCAGCCACATGTTGTTCGGCGAGGGCGTGAACCTGCAGGGACGACACAATCGGTCGGCCGGCGGCGGTCTGTCTGCGCTGTACTCCGCGCTCTACGCAACCCACCCGCCGCTGATCAAGCGCATCCAGGCGCTCGAGCCCGACTTCACCGCGAGCACCCTGGAGGCGCTGCGGGACGGGTGGCGCCAGCAGCCGCCGGACGGCTTGGCAGAGGACGCCCGGATGGGCTTCGCAGACGCTCCGGCACCGCAGGCCGCCCCGCCGCGCCCCGATGCACGCGAATACGCAGCGGCCGTTGGCAACCCGACCGCCGCATCGTATGAGGCGGGGGCGCGCATCCGCAAAGAGATCCCGCAGAACGTCAACGACCTTGCACACCATCCCGGCACTGCGGTTCCGCTGATCTACGGGCTTATCTTCGACCGCGACCAGAACGTCCGGCAGACGCAGTACGGGATAGTCGCCCGGTATCACGGCAAGCAGCTGGCCGATGAGTCATGGCGATGCGCCGCGGAGCTGGACAACCTTGACCCGAGCCTGCGCCTGCCCGTCGCATCCATCGCGTTCCCTGCGCTGCGTGGTCGTCCCGAGGCCGAGACGCGACGGATGACAACGGTGCTTGGCGAACTGATCAATGCCGACGGTCAGGTCGACATCTTTGAATACTGTCTTGGCACACTCGTTTTCGTCGGCTTGAACGAGGCTCTGACGTCAGGATCGCCGTGGCGCAGCAGGCGTGCAAGCCTTGCCGGCGCCCAAAACGCCGTCTGCTGCCTGATCGCTGTGCTGGCGCAGACCGGTAACAGCGACCCAGCGGCCGCGGCCGCGGCGTTCGGGGCGGGGATCTCGGTCGCATACCCGGGGGTACGGATTCCGTTCGTGCCAGTCCAGGGCGTGCTGGCGCTCGAGCAAGTGTGGCCGGTGGTCGACGGGCTGGAAGGCAACGACAAAGCCAGCGTTGTCGCCGCCGTCGCGACGACGGTAACGGCCGACGGGGTCGTCACCATGGAGGAGTCCGAGCTGCTCCGAACCGTGTGCGGTGTGCTGCACTGCCCGGTCCCACCGGTCGTCTGACGCTCAGCTGACCCGCATCGTCAGTCGCAAGTGGTCCAGCAGCCGGTCGGTGTCGACGGCAGCCGCTCGGTAGCTGAGGTAGCCGTCGGGACGCACCAGGCAGGCGGCGGGTACCGGATCGGCGTCGCCGAAACCGTATGCCGCGGCGAGGTTTCCGCCTGCGTCGCAGAACACGCGCCCAGACAGGTCGGCGTCGTCGGGCGCTCCCACACCACCAGGCCGTCGGCGGCCTTCTACGACATAGCCGCGGACCCGCCGAAGCGTGCGGCGTTCGACGTCGTCGACGATCTCGAGCGCCCGCGGCACCGATTCAGCCCCGGTCGCCCACATCAGCAAGGTGTGGTCGGGGTGGCGGAACAGGTCATGGCAGCGCAGGGCGAAACCGGCCGAGGCCTGGCGCAAGCCCGAAGCGTCGGGCGCACGCATCCCCGGCCCCGGATCGGCGTCGCCGTCACCGCCGACGATCGGGCTGTCGGGATAGCCCAACAGCAATTGCGCCTCCCGCATCAGCACCCGCTCGACGCTGGTCTCCCCGGCGCCGATGCCCTCCCGCGCAGCACGCACGGTCCGGCCCACCACCTCCTCGCCGACGGGATGACGCTCGGCGTGATACGTGTCGAGCAGCGCGGCGCCTGCGATGCCGCGGACCGCGAGCGCAAGCTTCCAACCCAGGTTGTAGGCGTCTTGCAGCCCGGTGTTCATGCCCTGGGCGCCCGTCGGCGGGTGAATGTGCGCGGCATCCCCGGCGAGGAACGCCCTGCCGACGGAATACCGGTCGACGAGCCGGTGGCTGATCCTGAACACCGACGACCATCGCATGTCATACGCAGTTGTGGGCTGGGGCGCCAACCGGTCGAGCACCGCCTGGATGTGGGGTAGCTCCGGCGTCGGCCCGGTGGCGGAAAGGCCGTGAGCGACGGTGCTATCTGCGCGGCTCGCCGCGGTGTCCTTCGTGGTTGATTGGGACAGCTCGTCGGGAACCAGCATCGACACCCGGTATCGGCCGCGTCCCGGCAACGGAATGCAGACCAACAGGTCATCGGTGGCGCCATCGGTCTGGTGCATCGCACGGATCCCATAGCCTGGCGGCATGTCCCAGTCGAGGCGGACGTCGGCCAGCATGTACTCCTCGGGAAACGCGTCACCGGAGAATGCGACTCCCAACGACTTGCGGACGACGCTGTGGGCGCCGTCGGCGCCGATCACATATTCGGCGGAAACGGTTGCCCCTGAACCTGATACGCGAGCGTCGACACGGTGCTTGTCGGCGGTGACGTCGAGCACCTCAACGCCTCGACGCACGGTGGTGCCGAGCCCGGCCAGATGCTCAGCGAGGACTTCCTCGGTGGCGTACTGCGGCAGCGATGCGAACCGGTACGGCACCTGATCCGGCAGTTGCAACTCGATCCGCCCGACTTGCTCGCCGTTGACGTATATCAGCTGTCCGCGCATGGCGGTTGCCCGGTTCAGCGCGGCGCGGACGACGCCGACCGCATCGAAGATCTCCAGGGTGCGCGGCTGCACCCCGACGGCCTTCGCCCACGGCGCCACGTCATCGCGCTGGTCGACGATCACGACGTCGATGCCGCGCCTGCGCAGTTCGATTGCGGCCATCAACCCGACGGGCCCGGCGCCGACGATCAGTACTTGGGTCTCCACCGGTCGACAGCTTATGCGGATCTATACGCATAGGATCGTTGCCCGTGACGAATCGCGATCAGCGGACCGGTGGGCCCAACCGCGGCCAGTGGTATGAGCAGACCCCGGTTATCGTCGCCGCCGGGGCAGCCGGCGTGCTCGCCGTGGTTCTCATCGTGTTCGCGGTGCTGCAGACCTCCCGACACGCCACGGCTCCGGCGGGCACGTCGTTCACGTCGGAGTCGCCGACCACGACGTCCCCGGCTGTGCTGCGCACCATCACCACGACATCGACGTTCACCCCGACCGGCAGCTCGACTGCAACTCTGTTCCCGCCCGACACTCCATCACCGGGTTCATCTACCGCCACAACCGGACCCGACGACACGACATCCGGCACTGGGACGAGCACGGGAACCACCACGATGTCCAACATGTTTGCTACCACAACAACACGAAGCAGTTACGGTTAAGAAATCGTTAGAAGTCGCAACCCGGCTCTTCGTTTGGCCATGCGGCAGGTCAGTCCCACCTAAACTACACACAAGGTTGAGATGACAGCCTGTCGAAAGCGTTATCCCGCCACAAATTAACGCGTTGTGCAATTTAACGTTTTCGACGACCCATCAACGACAGACTCGACGAGGATGAGTCGAGGGTTAAGTCAAGGAATGCTGTGCACACCCAAACGAACTCTGAGGCCCTTCACGGCACATCGGTAATCGATTGTGGTAGGGCACTTTTGACGGCACAGATTTACGGATGGCTCACTGTCGTCACGATCAGCGGCGACATCGATGCTACGAACGCCGATCAGCTGAGCCACCACGTTGTCGGGCTGTGCCCCGACGGCGGCGCTGTCATCATCGATATGGCCGCCACCGATTTCATCGGCGTCGACGGTTTGCGGGCACTGTTCGCAATGAACATCGAATGCGCGCGGACCGACACCCGCTGGGCGGTCATCGGCAGCCATGCCGTGCACCGCCTGCTGCGAGTCGGCGATCGAGAGGGGCTCGTTCCCGCGGTGAGGTCGGCGACCGAAGCGCTGCACCGGGTGCGCCGGTCCGGAGGCAAGCGCGGGTCGTTGCACCTCGTGACCTGAGCACAGCTGCCGCCCTTTTTGACAGCGACTAGGCTCAGCGCCATCGCGACTAGAAGGGCGCTAGTCATGGGGCACTACAAAAGCAACGTGCGCGATCTCGAGTTCAACCTGTTCGAGGTGCTGGAACTCGACAAGGCGCTCGCCAGCGGCGAGTTCGGCGACCTGGACGGCGACTCGGTGCGGCAGATGCTGATGGAGGCCGCCCGCCTGGCCGAGGGGCCGGTCGCGGAGTCGTTCGCCGAGGCGGACCGGCATCCGCCCACATTCAACCTGGACGAGCACACGGTGACGCTCCCGGAGCCGTTCAAGAAGTCGCTGCGGGCATGGCAGCGGGGCGAGTGGTTTCGCGTCGGCCTGGACGAGAACATCGGCGGCGTGCCCGCGCCCGCAGCGGTGGCCTGGGCCATCAACGAGTTCGTGCTGGGTGCCAACCCCGCCGTGTTTCTGTTCCTGGCGGGCCCGGTGTTCGCCAACATCCTGTACCACATCGGCAACGACCAGCAGCAGCATTGGGCGGCGCTGGCGATCGAGCGCGACTGGTGCGCGACGATGGTGCTGACCGAGCCGGACGCGGGGTCCGACGTCGGCGCGGGGCGGACCAAGGCGATCGAGCAGCCCGACGGCACCTGGCACATCGAGGGCGTCAAGCGGTTCATCACCAACGGTGACGCCGACGACCTGTTCGAGAACATTCTGCACGTGGTGCTGGCCCGTCCCGAAGGGGCCGGCCCTGGAACCAAGGGCCTCAGCCTGTTCCTGGTGCCGAAGTACCTGCCCGATCCCCAGACCGGCGAGCCCGGGGAGCGCAACGGAGTGTTCGTCACAGGGCTTGAACACAAGATGGGGTTGAAGGTCTCGGCCACAACGGAATTGACTTTCGGCGGGCACGGCGTGCCCGCGACGGGCTGGCTTGTCGGGGATGTGCACAGGGGTATTGCGCAGATGTTCGAGCTGATCGAATACGCGCGAATGATGGTGGGTACCAAGGCCATCTCAACGTTGTCGACCGGTTATCTGAACGCCCTGGATTACGCCAAGACCCGCATCCAGGGCGCCGACATGACGCAGATGACCG
Organism: uncultured Actinomycetota bacterium; assembly: GCA_963759655.1. Lineage (GTDB taxonomy): Bacteria > Actinomycetota > Actinomycetes > Mycobacteriales > Mycobacteriaceae > Mycobacterium. The sequence continues at coordinate 363,562 of CAVXAG010000017.1, forward strand.
ACAAGACGGCTCGGCGGGTGACGATCATCCACCACCCCGACGTCCGCAGGTCCTTGATGACCCAGAAGGCGTACGCCGAAGGACTGCGCGCGCTGTACCTGTACACCGCGGCGCATCACGACCCGAGCGTGGCGCAGGTGGTGTCCGGCGCCGACGCCGACATCGCGGGCCGAGTCAACGACCTGCTGCTGCCGATCGTCAAGGGGGTGGGCTCGGAGCGGGCGTATCAATGTCTGACGGAATCTCTGCAGACGTTCGGCGGCTCCGGGTTCCTGCAGGACTACCCGATCGAGCAGTACATCAGGGACAGCAAGATCGACAGCCTGTATGAAGGCACTACCGCGATCCAGGCCCAGGACTTCTTCTTCCGCAAGATCGCTCGCGACCAGGGGGTGGCGCTCAGCCACGTGGTGGACCAGATCGAGAAGTTCCTGGCCGATGACGGTGCGCGCCCGCAACTCGCGGAAAGCCGGGCGATCCTGGCCACCGCGCTGACCGACCTGCAGGCGATGGTCGCCTCGCTCACCGGATATCTGTTGGCGGCCCAGACCGATGCGCGCGAGCTCTATCGGGTGGGGCTGGCGTCGGTGTCGTTCCTGCTGTCGGTGGGCGACCTGTTGATCGGCTGGCTTCTCCTGCAGCAGGCCGAGATCGCCCTGCGGGCGCTCGACGGCGACCCGGACGAGGACGACCAAGCGTTCTACGCCGGCAAGGTCGGGGTGGCCAATTTCTTCGTGAAGAACGTGCTGCCGCGGCTGTCCGCCGAACGCCGGAGCGCCGCGGCGGTCGATCCGTCGCTGATGGAGATGCGTGAGGCGTCCTTCTAGGCGTCGGGCTAAGGTCTGATTCGCAGCAGCAGCCGGAAGGGAGCACGCCAATGAAGGTGATTTCATCCATCGACGACGCCGTTGGGCTGGTCGGCCAGGAGCTCGGGGTCGGCGAGTGGAAGGAGATCGACCAGAAGCGCATCGACGCATTCGCCGACGTCACCGAGGACCATCAGTGGATCCACATCGACGTCGAACGGGCAAAGACCGAAAGCCCCTACGGCACCACGATTGCGCACGGATTCCTGACCCTGTCGATGATCCCGGTGATGAGCAAGGACAACTTCCGCGTCGAGAATGCCAAGATGGCGATCAACTACGGGCTGAACAAGGTCCGCTTCCTCGCCGCCGTGCCATCGGGCGGACGGATCAGGGCCCGCTCTGAGCTCGTCGACGTCGCCAAGGTCAGCGACACGATGGTCAACCTGACCGTGCGGCACACCATCGAACTCGACGGTTCGGACAAGCCCGCCGCGGTCGCCGAGACGATCGTGCGGGTGCTGTTCTAGCCGGGATGCTAGCCGGGATGTGACTCGGTCGCGCTGAACTCCAGGTGTGAATGACCGTTGCCGGACGGGCCGGGGTGAGCCTGCCCGGCGATCTCGATGGCCTTCTCGGTGTACACCCGGTAGCCGTAATCCGGGTGGTAGCCATGGATCTCACGGGTGTCGAGGCCGCGCATGAAGGTCAGGATCTGGCGGCTGAACACCTGACCGGGCACCAGCACCGGGAAGCCGGGTGGGTACGGTGTCACGAACGTCGCGGACACGACATCGATTCCGGCGTCGAGCTTTTCGTCGACCTGCTCGTCGGTGAGGTACTCGCAGTACGTGTCGTTGTAGGAGAGGTAGAAGGCGGACCGCACGTCGCCTTCCGGAGTCTGCTCGAAGGCGGACGTGCGGTCGCGGAACGCGGGATGGAATCCGCTGAAGTCGGGCATCGCCGTCGACGGGGTGGTGAGCCGATGCACCTTCTGTTCGAAGCGGCTGCGCTCGGCAAGTCCCATCTCAGAGATCTCGGTGTCGATTTCGCGCGCGATCTTGACCAGCACCTCGACAAGGAAGGCCACCGAACTGCGGGTGGTGCCGATGTTGGTCATGAACAGCACGGTGTTGCGAGAGGTCTTGTTGATCTGGACACCGTGCCGGTCCATCAGCTGTTCGTGTTTGAAAGTGTCGCCGTCATAACCGGTCCGGCCGATGGACAGCGTGATGCGCGACGGGTCGAGCGCGAACTCGTCGTTGTCCCACACCGCCATCATGTTGCGCAGTCCGGAGCGCAACGGCTGTGCGATGCCGGACGGCCGGAACTGCTCCGGAATCAGGTCGGAGGTGCGCAGGCACACCATGTACTTGGACAGCAGCGGATGGTTGTCGATCGCATCGCGCAGCTGCATGGCGTTCTCGACCTGGCGCTGGACCAGCTCGACACCCTCAAGCGCGACCTGACGGCGCCCGAGATCCAGCGATGCCAGGATCTGATAGTTCGGCGACGTCGACGTGTGCGCCATGTAGGCCTCGTGGAACGCCTCAGAGACCTTCTGGTCGAAGTCCTGATCGAAGACGTGGATCATCGACCCCTGACGCAACGCCGTCAGGGTCTTGTGGGTCGACTGGCACGCGTAGACGCGCACCCGCGCCTTCGCCGGATCCGGCCGCAGGCGTCTGTTCAGCAGCTCGTCGTCATCAAGCTCGCCCGCCCGCTCGTTCGCCTCGGCCTCCAGCTGGTCCTGATATTCCTTTATGTAGTCGGGATCTTGGAGGTGTTCGCGAAGCTTCCTCGCGGAGGCCATTGCGGTCCGATGTCTGAACACAGGGTGGAACCGCGCGAACGCGAACCAGGCCTCGTCCCACAGAAAGACCAGATCGGGCTTGATCGCGAGGCACTCCTCCATGACCCGCTGCACGTCGTAGACGATGCCGTCGAACGTGCAGTTGGTCAGCGAGATCATCTTGACCCGGTCGAGCTTGCCCGCCCGCTTGAGCGCCAGCAGCTTGCCCTTGATCTCCCGCAGCGGTACCGCCCCGTACATCGAGTACTGCGACAGCGGGTAGGCCTCCAGGTAGGTCACCTGCGCCCCGGCCAGCATCATCCCGTAGTGGTGGGACTGGTGGCAGTTGCGGTCGAGCAGCACGATGTCGCCCGGTGCGACAAGCGATTGCGTGACGATCTTGTTCGCGGTGGAAGTCCCGTTGGTGACGAAATAAGTGTGCCGCGAACCGTACGCGTCGGAGGCCAGCTGCTGGGCCTCGCGCAACGGACCCGTCGGCTCCAGCAGCGAATCGAGCCCGCCGCAGGTCGCCGAGGTCTCCGCCATGAACACATCGAGGCCGTAGAAGCCGATCATGTCTTTGATCCAGTGCGAGTTGATGATCGACTTGCCCTGAGAAATCGGCAGCGCGTGAAACACCCCGGTGGGCCGGTGGCTGTACTGCTTGAGCGCGCTGAAGAAGGGCGTCCGGTATCGCGCCTCGACTCCGTGCAGGATGCTGAGGTGCAGTTCGAGCACGCCCTCGCGGGCGTGGAACACGCGCCGGAAATTCTCGCCCAGCCGTCCGGCGATGTCCTCGACCTGAATCTCGGTCATCAGGTAGAGGTCGAGTTCCGGGCGAAGTTCGGCAAGCGACGCCGCCAGGATCTGGGCCCGGTCGTCGGGCGACTCGTGATCGGCCAGTTCGTGTGAGATGCGGCTGTCGACGAATTCCGCCAGCGCGGACAGGTCGCGGGTCGAGCGGTGTGAGAAACGGCGCCGGATCACGACGGCCTGCAGGTTGACGTTCAATCGAGCCGCGATCATCGCCTCGTCGCCACTGGACACAACCACCAGTTCGTAGACGAATTGGTCCTCGGGGCGCCGCCAACTGCGGACCTCCTTGCGGAGCGCCCGCTCCTGCGCCTCGGTCATCGACTCGACCACCAGCACCTCGAAGTACAGCGGCTCGGGCTTGGTGGCCTGCTGTTCGAGCCGGCGCGGATCGGCCGGGAAGAGGTCCTGGTCGTCCAGGCCGGCCGATTCGGCGTTACCGGTGCGGTAGGAATCGGTGGTCAGCGCGCGGTTGATCCGCGACACCGTGTGCGAAAACTTGTCGTACTGGCCTGCCGCGAACAGGCGCTGGGTCCTGGCGAACTGAGGGGCACCGGGGTACGCCCAATACGGCTCCAGCGGCGTGAGCCGGGCCAGCAGGTCGGTGACGAGCGCGGCGTACTCCTCGTTGCTGCGTCCCGACGTGCTGGGCCGACTCAACCGTTCGGCCGCCTCTTCGAGACGGCACCAGGCATCCGCTCGCAGTTGCCAGACGCTGTTATAGGCGTGCGAATTGTCGACCATCGTCAACCCCCTCACGGGATAGGTGGCTGGGATCTAACACCTCCAGCGTTGCCGCAGAGGAAATTGCAGCGAAAGCCTTGTCGCACCGCTCGCCGGCTATCCGGCGGTGTAGCCCATCGGCAGTAGCACGCTCTTGAGTTGGCAGAAGTGCTCGATGCCCTCGGGCCCGTTCTCACGGCCGATCCCCGAGTTCTTGTAGCCGCCGAACGGGGAGCCGGGATCGAACGCGTACCAGTTGATTCCGTAGGTGCCCGTGCGAATCTTCCCGGAGACTTCGATGCCCTTGGCGACGTCGCTGGTCCAGACGCTGCCGGCCAATCCGTATACGGAGTCGTTGGCGATGCGGATCGCGTCCTGCTCGGTGTCGTAAGGGATGATGGACAGCACCGGCCCGAAGATCTCCTCCTGCGCGATCGTCATCTTGTTGTCGACGTCGGCGAACACCGTCGGCTGTACGAAGTACCCACTGTCCAGCCCGTCAGGACGGCCGCCGCCGCACACCAGCCGGGCGCCCTCTTCCTTACCCTTCGAGATGTACCCCTCGACGCGCTGCCGTTGCTTCTCACTGATCAGCGGGCCGATCTGGGTCGCCGGGTCCGATGGCAAGCCAATAGGTAAGGCCTGCACGAAAGTGGCTACCGCGTCGACGATCTCGTCGTATCGGGAACGGGGCGCCAGGATGCGGGTCTGGTTGACGCAGCCTTGCCCGGTATTCATCACGCCGGAGAACACCATCATCGGAACGGCCGCTGCCAAGTCGACGTCCTCGAGGATGATCGCCGCGGACTTGCCGCCCAGCTCCAGCGTGCACGGCTTGAGCATGTCCGCGGCGCGCTTGCCGACTTCCTTGCCGACGGCCGAACTTCCGGTGAAGGTCAGCATGTCGAGGTCGGGGTTGGCGGTCAGCGCCTGCCCGGTCTCGACGTCGCCGGGCAGTACCGACAGCACGCCCTCCGGCAGGCCGGCCTCGGCGAACACCTCGGCGAGCGCATTGGCCGTCAGCGGGGTTTCGGCGGCGGGCTTGAGCACCACGGTGCAGCCGGCGAGCAACGCCGGACCCAGCTTGTTGACAGCCAGGAACAGCGGCACGTTCCACGCCACGATCGCGCCGACCACACCCATCGGCTCACGCGAGACGATCGACTGCCCATAAGACCCGTTGCGGGTCTCGGTCCATTTCACCGCATCCGCGGCGCCTGCGAAGAAGTTCAGCGCGCCCATCGACCCGGCCCAGTGCATCATTTCGATGATGGTCTGCGGTTGACCGGTTTCGATGGTCAGCAGGTGGGCGAAGTAGTCCTTGTTGTCCTCGAGCAGCTTGACCGCGGCCTGGATCACCGCTGCGCGTTCGGCGGGCGGAGTGGACGGCCACGGCCCGGTGTCAAAGGCCGCGCGGGCCGCGGCCACGGCCGCGTCGACATCGGCGGCGGCCGACATCGGCACCCGGCCGACGTGCTCGCCAGTGGCCGGGGAGTGCACCTCGATCATCTGGTCGGTAGACGGGTCGGTCCACTTGCCGCCGATGAACAACTTGTCCCATTCGGTCTTGTACTGGTCGGTCATCTCTCTCCTGTCATCGCGGGGTTCGTCATCGCCTCGTCGAGTGTCTTGAAAGCGTTGGTGCGCAACGGGCTTCGTATTGTGTCGATCGCATGCACCAGTGCGGCATAGGTGATGTAGAAGTCGAGATCCGCCGGGTGGTAGCCGGTCAGGTCGGCATATGTGGCGGCGACGTCGCCGGGGCGGAGGAAGTCGGGCAGACCGCGCCGGCCGGCGGCATGGGCGAGGGCATCGGCGAACCGGTGGTTGAGAATCAACGCGCCCAGATCCAGCTCGCGGGGCCCGAACGTGGCGTGTTGCCAACCCGTCAATGCCACGGAGGAGAAGTCCCGGTAGATCGCGTTGTCGATCCGCGCGTCGCCCCAGCAGAGCACCGGCATCGATTCGTTCGGCCAGTGCTCGGTCAGCCACCCGAAGGCGCGCTCGATCAACGGCGCGTGCAGGCCGCTGTCGCTCACCGTCTGGTAGCGCTCGGCCGTGTGACGGACGTGCGCGGACAACGCCGACTCACCCGGACGGCGACGGTCGAGGAACGCGAAGTCGCCCGGCGCGGCCGCGTGCACCCGGGCCAGTTGGTCCAGCGTTGCGATCTGCATGCGCTCTCGTTCGGCCGACGTGGCCTCGGTGATCCACGAGGAGATCGTGTACGGCGTCTGGTATTTCGCCGTCGTCAGGCCCTCGAGGCGCCTCATGACGAAGAACGGCGCGCCAAGGGGCCCCGGATCGTCTTCGCACCACAGCACCGACGGCACCGTCGGGCGCATGAGCTGAGCACGCAACCGTTGCAGCATCAGATACTGGAGTCGGGTCTCGAACTGGCCCGGTGCGCCCAACCGCACCACCAGCCGATGAGCCTGCCCGTCCCAACCGGCGTCAACCAGCACCGTGTGGTCGGCGGCCAGCGCGGCCGTTGCGACCGCCGCGCCGGGGTGCCGGGATGCCAGCCAACGCTCGAACTGGTCGCTGACTGTCGACTGCACTGCCATGATGTGGCTCACACTACCTAGCGGGCGGCAAAACGAGAACCTGTTCCAGTCTGCCGGCGATCACGGCCGGAACACGAGCACCAGATTGGCCACCACGAACTCCCGCAGCAGCGGCACAGACGCCAGCCACCAGGCCCATCGTGGGTGGTAGCGGGGAAATGCGGCGACCAGCGCGCCCGTTGACCTGGCCCAGCGCAGCCCATCGGCCACCGACACGGCGAACAGCGACGACCCGTAGTTGTTCTTCGCTGGATGGCCGTGCCTGCGGGCGTAGCGGCGCGCCGCCCTCGCACCGCCGAGGTAGTGCGACAACCCCATCTCGTGGCCGCCGAACGGGCCGAGCCAGACGGTGTACGACAGCACGGTCAGCCCACCGGGCCGGGTCACCCGCAGCATCTCGTCACCAAGTCGCCACGGTTCGGGCACGTGCTCGGCCACGTTGGACGACAGGCAGATGTCGACGCAATCGTCGGCAAACGGCAGTGCCATCCCGGACGCGCGGACGACGCTGCCGGTGAGGGTGCCGGCGACCGGATCCGGCTCGACACCGAGATAGTGCAGACCGCGCTCGGCAAACGCGGACACGAAATACCCCGGGCCGCCGCCGACGTCAAGCACCAGGCGTCCGGCGGCCGGCTCGCCGCGGGCGCCGCGCCACAAGTCGTCGACCAGCGCAGCGGTGTCGGTGGCCAGCGCGCCGTAGAAGCGGTCGGGCAGCCGTTGCTCGTGTCTGAACTCGGCCAGCAGCCGCACCGATCGCCGCAACGTCGCGCGGCGTGCGAAGACGTCGGTCATTTGGGCGGCCCGCACTGGCGAAACGCTACGCTCGACCGGTGTGGCTGAACGGACGCGTCGGCGCGGTGCTGATGCTGTGCTGGCGCGACGTCGGCCATCCGCAAGGCGGCGGCAGCGAAACCTACCTGCAGCGAATCGGCGCGCAGTTGGCCGCCGACGGGGTGTCGGTGACGCTGCGGACCGCCCGTTACGACGGGGCGCCGCGCAATGAGGTGGTCGACGGCGTCGCGGTCAGCCGCGCGGGAGGCCGCTACTCGGTGTACCCGCTGGCGCTGCTGGCGCTGATCGGCGCGCGGCTCGGCTTCGGTCCGCTGCGCGGGCTGCGCCCCGACGTGCTGATCGACACGCAGAACGGATGGCCGTTCTTCGCAAGGCTGGTATACGGGCGCCGAGTCGTGGTGCTGGTGCATCACTGCCATCGCGAGCAGTGGCCGCTGGCCGGCCGGCTGCTCGGCCGGTTTGGCTGGTGGGGCGAGTCGACGTTCTCGCCCCGGGTGCACCGGCGCAACCAGTACGTGACGGTGTCGCTGCCGTCAGCCCGCGACCTCGTCGAGCTCGGCGTCGGTGCCGGCCGGATTGCCGTGGTACGCAACGGACTTGACATCGCCCCCGCGCGGACGTTGCAGGTGGCCCGTTCGGTCACCCCGCGGGTGGTGGTGCTGTCACGGCTGGTGCCGCACAAGCACATCGAGGACGCGCTTGATGCGATCGCGGTGCTGCGGACCCGCATTCCCGATCTCCACCTGGATGTGGTGGGCGGTGGCTGGTGGCGGGATCGCCTGGTCGCCCGCACTTTTCAGCTCGGGATCACCGGCTCGGTGACGTTCCACGGGCATGTCGCCGACGCGGCGAAACACCATCTGCTGCAGCGGGCGTGGGTTCACCTGCTGCCGTCCCGCAAGGAGGGCTGGGGACTCGCGGTGACCGAGGCGGCCCAGCACGGCGTGCCGACGATCGGCTACCGCGCATCGGGCGGGCTGACCGACTCGATCATCGACGGTGTCACCGGGGTGCTGGTGGACGATCGCGACGGGTTGGTGGCCAGCCTCGAGGAGCTGATCACCGATCCGTTGCTGCGTGACGAGCTGGGCCGCAAGGCGCAGGCGCGCAGCGCCGAGTTCTCGTGGCGCCAGAGCGCCGACGCGATGCGGATGGTGCTCGAGTCGGTGCTGGCGGGCGAGCTGATCAGCGGAGTCGTCAGCACGAACCCTTAAGGCGGGTCGAAGCGCCAGCCGTCGCCCTCGGGGCGCACCCGGCCCGCCGTGCGTCCGGCGAAGTGGGTGCCGATGACGAGCGCGCCGTCCTTGCTGTGCTCGTCGAGGAAGCGTCGACGGGTGGCGACCGCCGTCGGCGTATCGCTGTCGGCGGGCATCGGCAGCTCGGGCACCGCGAACTGCAGCGGGTGGTGGGACATGTCGCCGGTGATCACGGCTCGCTGGCCGTCGCTCTCCACGACGACGCAGACGTGGCCCGGCGTGTGGCCCGGCGTCGGGACCAGGCGCACCTGCTCGCAGATGCGGTGGTCGACCTCCACCAGGTCGGCGGCGCCGGCCTCGATGACGGGACGGACGGTGTCGTTGACATTAAGGTAGTCGCTGTCGTGGCTCGCCCAGTGCTCCCATTCGGTGCGCGCGAAAAGGTAACGGGCGTTGCCGAAGGTGACCACCCACTCACCGTCGACGAGGCGGGTGTTCCACCCGACGTGGTCGAAGTGAAGGTGGGTGCAGACCACCGTGTCGACGTCCTCGACGGAGTAGCCGGCCTCGCCGAGCCGATCGAGGAACGCGCTGGGCACCGGCGGTACGTGCACGCCCACCCGCATCTCGCCGACGCAGGTATCGACCAGGATGCGGCGGCTGCCGGTGTCGACAAGCAGACCGTGGATCGACATCCGGGCAGTGCCGTCGTCGTCGATGAAGTCGGGAACCAGCCAGGGAAACCTGGCAACCGCATCCGGCGGCGCGTCCGGCAGCAGGCCGTCGAGCGGCAGGGGTATCTCATGCTCGACGATCTTGACGATCCTGACCGCGCCGACCTTCCATTCCATTGGGTCCATCCTGCTCCAGGGCCTGCCGCAGGGCCGGAACCGCTGTCCCCGCCGCACCGGCCGCCAGGACCGTCAACCAGACCAGATGCGCGAGCACCATCAGCGTGCGCCGGTTCGCGCCAGCGCCGGGGGCGTCACCGCCGATGCGGTACAGGGTGATGTCAGCGTCGTGGTAGACGACCGGGAGCCCAGCCAAAGTCTTTGCCGCCGTGCCCATTTCACCGGGGGTACCGGATTCGACCACCACCCATCCGATGCCGGCGCGGGCCAGCTTCGCGGGTTCGGCGCCGTCGAGCAGCAGTCGCTGGACGTCGCGCGCCGCTGCGCCTTCGCCGAGTACCGTGCGCCCCGAGATCGTCAGGTCGCCGGTGGACAGCACGTCCGCGCGGACCCAGCGCTGCAACGGGTCGAGCACCGGAGCCCGGCCGGACCACCCGAACCGCCGGATCGTGTCGGCGGGCAACACCGCGACCGGGCGCGGGTCGGCGTTGATGCGCGCGGCGACAGCTGGCCAGCCGCCGGGGTAGCGGACCGGCGACAGCGCGCCGCCGACACCCCAGGCCAGGTCGGGCAGCACCGCGATCAGCGCCACGCAGCATGCCGCTGCTGCCGGGAGTCGGTACTTCTGCAGCGTCAGCACGGCGCCGGCGCCCGCCAGCGCGTAGCCCGGCATCGCCAGTGCGACCCACTTCTGCCCGTCGCGCACCACCGAAAGACCGGGCGCCGCGCGCACCACTTGGTCCACCACCGCGATGCCCGGGCCGGTCGCCATTGCGGCGGGAACCAGCACCGCCAGCACGGCCAGCACCAAAAGCGCGACCGCGGCGGGTCGCCGGCGCAGCGCCGGCAGCCCGGCCGCGACGATGCCGAGCAGCACCACCGAGGAAACGACGGCGAACATCGTGGCGCGGAATCCCGGGACAGACTGGGCATTCCATATCCCGCCCAGGCCGGCAAGGCTGCCCAGCGTGCCCAGGCCGGGCTCCGCCCGGGCCGCGAACGGCGCAATGCCGGCCTGCGCCGACGGCAACGTGCCGGACAGCACGCTGGCCGCCAGCCACGGCGACGCCACCAGCACCGCGACACCCAAGCTCACCGCCGCGCAGAGCCAGCGCGGCCGCCCGCCGCCCGGCACCATCGCGCACACCAGCGCAACCGTCGCCGCCAGCATCAGCCCGGTCGGCGTCAGGCCGGCCACCGCCACCCACAGCACCAGCGGCCACCAGGAAGAGCCGGGACCGGCCCTCAGCCGCAGCATCGCCACGGCCACCCACGGCAGACACCCGTATCCGAGCAGCAGACTCCAATGCCCCTGCAAAAGCCGTTCGGCCACATAGGGATTCCAGATCGCGAGCGTGGTCGCGACGAGTTGCCCGCCAAGGCCGGCATCGGGCACCATCGTCGCGGCGAGCCGCGCGGCTCCGGCGCCGGCAAGCCACAGCGCGAGGACAAGCAACGCCTTGACCACGATGCCGCCGTCGATCAGCCGGGACGCCAGGGCCACCGCGAAGTCCTGCGGGACGGCGCGCGGCGCCGCCTCCGACAGTCCCAACGCGTCGTCGGACAGGTAGGACCGCGGGGTGGACACCGCGTCGCGGATCAGCAGGTAGCCCGGCAGGAACAACGGCGCGGTGATCGCGAGCACCAACGCCAGCGAATACACCGCCGCCAGGTGGCGCCGCGCGGCTGACACGCCGGTTGCCACCGCGACTGACACGGCGGCTGCTAAGGACGGCGCTCGGGCGGTGGCCGGCGCTGCGTCGGCAACTTCTCCGTCTCGGCTTCCGCCCCGGACACCGGTTCACCCGCCGGCCCTCGCGGCCGGAAGAAGCCGTGGGCCGGAGTGTCCAGACCCGGGTCGATCAACGCGGTACTGGCCCGCACGCCGAACAAGCCAAGGAGCGTGCCGCCGACAAGGGCGATGATGCCCAGACTGGTGAACGAGATCGGCAGGACGCGACTCCACAGCGCCACCCGGTCCCGCTCGTTGCGCGCGGCGTTCACCTGCCGCTCGACCGTCGCCTCGGTGGAGGTCACCGTGTAGTCGACCAGCGTGACGTCGGGCTTGAGCGGGTCTTTGGCCCTGCAGTCGGGGTCGCCGCACCGCACGTAGTAATGCAGGCCACGTTCCTTGGCTTTGACGATCGTGCCGCTGACCGGGTCGACCCAGAAGTCGCGCTGGGCGGCGTAGTACCGCTTCATCGCGACCTGTTCATCGGGCGAGCCGGACAAACCCCACAGCGAAGCGCGAGCACTGACATCCGCGTCCTCATCGCGGTCGTACAGCGACGGGTACTCGATCGGCGCCACCAACTTGCCGTCGTTGTCCAGGCCGACGTTCTGCCTGAAATGGAAGGTCGTCAGCCCGAGGACGTCCTCTTCATCGTCGTAGTTCGCGTCGAACGTCTTCTGCGCGATCGGATCGAAGTACGGATACGTCTTCTTCTCGACGTTGAACGGGAACCGGTAGTTCAGCCCGTCGTGCTTGAGCGGGATGTTGGTGGGCGGCTTGGTGTCGTCCATCGTCCGCGGCTTCTGCACCGAACCCGCAGGATTGCTGTCGCTGGACACCGCCATCGCGGTCTTGCGGTTCAGCGTCACGGTGTCGACGATCGCCAGCAGCAGTCCCATGTCCTGCTGCTTGTCGGTGCGCCGCAGCGTGGTGCCGACCTGCAGGGTGACCAAGTCCGTGTTCGACGGCGTCTCGACACCCGTCTCGGTGCTGTACTGCTGCTGCTGGACCACCGGCACGTTGTTGTTGGAGACGAAGCGGTCCGTCGACAGCGACGCGGGATCCAACGCGATCGCGGTGCCATTGCTGACCAGCGACGTGTCGATGTCGAGCGGAATCTTGGTGATCCGGCCCGCGGTGTAGGTGGACAGCAGCAGGGCGGCGATGAGCATGGCGGCGCCAAAGCCCAGAATGCCGCACGCCGCCAGGCGAAGCGCCGCTGCGCGGTTCAAGCCGTGCCTCCCGTCCGCTCGTCGGGCCGCCACCGGTTTCCAGAGGCCAGTGGCGGCAAACCCGTTCGACCCTAACAGCAGAATTTAAGGTGCATGCATGCCATGGCGCTGGAAAACCGGAACCCGCCACGCGCTGGCTGACTACCCGATTTGTGCTGACCATCGGCGTGCCGGGCAGACTGGTCGGCGTGACGGCGGAAGGGGTGTCGGAGTCAGCGGTCTCGGAGTCAGGGGGCACCCGCAACTTCCTGCCGGCGGTCGAGGGCATGCGGGCTTGCGCGGCCGTCGGCGTCGTGCTCACCCACGCGGCGTTCCAAACCGGGCATTCCAGCGGCATCGACGGCCGGCTGTTCGGCCGATTCGATCTGGCGGTCGCGGTGTTCTTCGGGCTGTCCGGGTTCCTGCTCTGGCGCGGGCATGCCGCGGCGGTGCGGGGCTTGCGGCACACCCCGCCGACCGGCCACTATCTGCGTTCCCGGATCGTCCGAATCATGCCCGCATACCTGGTGGCGGTCGTGGTCATCCTGACACTGCTGCCCGACGCCGAAACATCAAGCGCGACAGTATGGTTGGCAAACCTGACGCTGACGCAGATCTATGTGCCGCTGACTCTCACCGCGGGACTGACCCAGATGTGGAGCCTGTCGGTCGAGGTGACCTTCTACCTCGCGCTGCCGCTGCTGGCGCTGCTGGCGCGCGGGCTGTCGGTCAGGGCGCGGGTGCCGGTGATCGCGGCGGTGGGTGCCGCCAGCTGGTGCTGGGGACTGCTCCCGATTCACACGGCGCCGGGCGGCAACATGCTGAACTGGCCGCCGGCGTTCTTCTCCTGGTTCGCCGCGGGCATGCTGCTGGCAGAGTTGGCCGTCAGCCCGGTCGGCTGGATGCACCGGCTGGCGCGGAGGCGGGTGTTGATGGCGTTCATCGCGGTTGGCGCATTTCTGGTCGCGGCCTCGCCGGTCGGCGGACCAGAGGGGCTGGTCCCGGGCGTGCTCAGCCAGTTCATTTTCAAGACGGTGATGGGCGCGGTGGTGGCCGGGGCCCTGATTGCACCGCTGGTGCTGGACCGGCCGGACACGCCGCACCGGTTCCTCGGCAGCCGGGGAATGGTCACCCTCGGCCGATGGTCCTACGGGCTGTTCATCTGGCATCTGGCCGCCCTGACAATGGTGTTCCCGGTGATCGGCGAGTTTGCGTTCAGCGGCCACCTGCCGGTGGTGTTCGTGCTGACGGTGATCTTCGGGTTCGCGATCGCGGCGGTGAGCTACGCGCTGGTCGAGTCGCCGCTCCGGGTCGCGCTGCGGCGCTGGGAATACCGGCGCACCGCGCCGCCGCTGGACAGTTCGATCACCGACGCCGCGAGCGCGCCGATGGCGATGAGCGCCAGCAGCTGAACACCCCACGAGTGCCCGACGTATCCGCCCACCGAACGCCACGGGTGACGCGACAGCGCCGCGCCGGCGAGGATGAAGCCGGTCGCCGTGGTGCCGAGGGTGACCTTGTCCGACAGCCGCGGCCGGTGGCGAAGCGCGTAGCGCACGGCCAGCGACCCGCCGAACACCACTGCTCCGGGGATCCCGGCGATCAGCCACCCCGCCGCCAGCAGCGCGACCGCGGCCACGGGCGGCGGTAGACGCCACGGCCGAGCCGGCTCGTCGACGACCTCACGACGGGGCCGCACCAGCGCCAGCAGCGCGAGCAACGGCAGCAACGCCAGACCCCAGCCCAGTCCGGCCCGGTACAGGCCGTTGGACGGGAACGTCAAGGTGATCGTGCCGCCTGTTCCGGCCGGCAATACCCAGCCCTGCTGCCAGCCATTGACGACGGCGGGCGTCAACTGGGTGCCGTCCGCGGTGTGCGCCACCCAGCCGGGGTTGACGCTCTCCGGCACGACGAGCACCCGCTGGTTCGGCGACGAATCGGTGCGGACCTCGCGGCGGTCAGGTCCCCAAGCGCCGATCTGCGCGGTGGTCACCGCTGCCGGCGGCGCCGCGGGCAGGGCGGTGACGAGCTGAGCGCCGTCGACGACGAAACCCTCACCGGGACTGATCAGCAGCTCTTGCTTGCCTTCTGGCAGAGCGATGGGTTCGCGCTGGCACGGCTGCGCTTCGATCGGTCCGCCGGCCAGCAGCGCGGAGACCGTGGTGTGAATCGAGGTGTAAACGAACCGCCCGGCGATTGCGATCGTCGGGCCCCGACCGCACGCGAGGTCGACGGGGCGAGCCTGGTTGGCGGCGGCGTCCGCGGGTGCGATCGGCTTGCCGTCGGCGCCGAGCGCGGTGATCTCGGCAATGCCGGGCGGCTTGAGCTGGTCGAACCCGAGCGCCGTGCGGTCGATAACGTCGTCCCAGTCGAGAATGCTGATCTTGATGGTGTCGGTGAGGCGCGGGTTCAGAGTCAGGGTGGTCGGGGTGGTCGGGGTGGTTGGCGATATCGGGCGGACCTGGGGGCCGTCGCCGAGGTCGACCGCGACCAGCTTGGGATGGGCCGGGACCGACGACGCGCTCGGTGTCAGCCGCAGCCCGGTCACTTCGGTCGGCCGCGGCAGCTTCAGCGTCAGGTTGGGCGCTGTCCGGTCGTGCACGACGTTCTGCGGCGCGATCCACGACGTGCGCGGATCGCCGTCCGCCGCGGCGAATGCCGAGCCCTCGACGTCGATCACGTCGGCATCGCCGCCGGCCCGGGCGGCGCCGGGCTGCGCGATGAGGTCGGCCAACTTCGGGCCCTGGCGCGGGCGCACCCACACCGTCGGAGTCACCGTCACCGGTTCGGGAACGGTGAGCGTGCGGCTGAGGTTCACCGGCTCCTCCGACGCCAGCGCCATCGTCGCGGCGCAGCGGACCTGGTCGGGACTTACGGCACAACCGGGGCGGCCCAGCAGCTCCGTGCCGAGATCCCAGCCGGCGATCGCCGGAGCCGCAGGGCCGGGTGCACCCGAGCCCGCGGGCGGAGCGGGCACCACGACCGTGTGCCGCAGGTCGACGGGATGGGCGAACCCGTTCGCGTCGTACTGGGTGATCGCAAGGTCGGTGATCCCGAACTGCACCCCCGCCGAGCCGTCGTCGGTGCCGACGGCCGTCACCCGTACCCACGGCGTCTCGCCGTAGGGCAGCGCCGCCGTCAGCGGCTGTCCAGGCTTGTCGTAACGCACGGTGGTGGTGCCGTTGGCGGTGGCGATCTGGATCTTGCGGACCTGTGCCCCGACGGCCGTGGCGCTCGGGGTGATCGTGATGGTGGCATTGGTGATCGGGTTATCGAAGTCGACCTGCAGCCACTGACCGACCGCGGACTGCAGCGCATTGGACACCCAGCTGGTGCCTGGGTCCCCGTCGATTGCCGCGGTGGGGCCGGTCGCCGGGGAGACGTTCGGCAGCGCGGTCGAGTCGGCGGCCGAACTGGACACCGACAGCCTGCCGCCGATCCAGTCGCCGTAGACGGGCTGCCCGTCGGAGGGGTAGTCGGGCACCCTGTTGAACGTGTGCCGCTGGTCGCCGGGCGCACGGATCGACGACGAGTGGTCGTCGACACGGCCGTAGTCGGTCTCACGGACCAGCGGGGTGTCGGTGACGGTCACGAGCGGGACGGGCAGCCCGGCGCGCTGCGCATCGGCGGTCAGCAACACCGGGCCGAGCGGCGGCCGGCCCTGCAGCCTGTTGCGCTCGTCAAGCCGCAGCAGCGCCTCGGGGCCGCCGTCGATGCGGGGGAGTGCGGCCGTGTCGGCGAGGTAGGGCGTGCCGGGGTTGGCGTTCGCGATCTGCTCTTCGCGCAAGCGCTCATCGCCGGCTGGGCCGGCCACGCGGTAGATCTCCACCGCCGGATACGGCGGCCGCAGGTCGCTGTCGGCGACGAACCCCGGCACCGTCCCGGCGCCGACCGGATCGCCGAACTGCGCGACCTTCGTCAGGCCGGGACTGCCGTCGATCGCACGGTGCACGAGGATCGGCCGCGCCGAGCGGGACGTGTCCGGGTCGAGATCGTTGCGGACAACGAGATACGAAATCCCTTGCTGCGCGAGGATATCCGCCAAGCCGGCCGAAGGCCGGCCAGCTGCGAAGAGCCGTTGCACGGAGTCCAGCGCACGGATCGTGGCCGGTGGTGTCAGCGGCACGGAGTCGCGCACGCCCCACGGGCTGTCGCCGAGCACCTGCAGCGGCTCGTCGTGAGTCGTGCCCCACACCTGGGTGGCGAACGGAGACCCCGGCACCACCAGCACGCGGCCGGGGGTGGGGCCGCGTGCGTTGTGCTCGGTGAGCCAATCCGCGGTGTCCTGCCAGTATCGGGGTATTGCGCTGAACGCGCCCGGCGGCGTCAGCCGGCCGCTCCACGCCAGCGACGTGCTGACCGCCAGCGCGACAAGCACGACGATCGCGACCGCGACGCGCTTGTCGTGCTCGGGGTGGGCCAGCGTGTGCACCCATACCTTTCGGGGCACCTCCCCCGGCTCGGGGCTCAGGCCCGGCACCCGGCCGAGAAGGTGGGCAAGACCCAGCATCAGCGGCAGCCGGATCACCGGCTCGAGCTTGTGCACGTTGCGCAGCGGCGCTCCGCCCGCGTCCAGGAATGCCTGCACCGGGTGGGCCAGCGGGGACCCGAGCCCGCCCGAGTAGCCGACGGCGAGCAGCACCACGCCGACCAGCAGCACGATCACCAGCCGGCCGCGCGCCGGCATGGACCGCAGCGCCAGGCCCGCCAGCCCGGCGGCCGCGACGAGCGTGGTGGCCAGGATCGCCACCGAGCTGGTGACGAGCGATGCTCCCGCGGTGGCCGCCGGCGCCACGAACGGCGCCCAGCTGTCGGTGCCACGCAGCGCCTCGGTCAGCGACGTCCACTGCGTGGTGACGCCAGAGGACTCGATGAAGTCGAGGAACGGCGGGCTGACCTGGCCGAGCAATGCCAGCGCGACCAGCCACCAGAGCGTCGCCAGCGCGAGCGAAAGCAGCCACCACGCGGTGAACCGCCACCACAGCCGGTTCGGTCGGTGACAGGCCCACCAGATGACGGCGGCCAGACAGCCCGTCAGGGTCGCGACGGCGTTCACCGCGCCCATCAACGCCACCGCGACGCCCGCGCGGGCGGCGAGCATGCGGATGGAGCCGGTTCTGGGTCCGGTTCCGCGCAAGGCGAGGATCACCGGCAACAGCACCCACGGGGCCAGCATCATCGGCAGCGTCTCCGATGAGATAGACCCCAGCGTCGTCAGCACCCGCGGCGACAGCGCGAACGCGGCCGCGGCGATCACCCGCGAACCAGTGGTGCCGATGCCCAGGGTTTCCGCCACGCGGAGCAGCCCCCAGAACCCGATGGTCAGCAGCAGTGCCCACCACAGCCGCTGCGTCACCCAGCCGGGGATGTCGAGCGTGTCACCGAGCAGGAAGAACGCGCCGTGCGGGAACAAATAGCCGTAGGCCTGGTTCTGGGCCTGCCCGAACGGCAGCTCGCTGCTCCACAGGTTCGTCGCGCGGGTCAGGAACCGCAGCGGATTCGCGGTCAGGTCGAGCTTGGTGTCGGGCGAGACGAGCCCGGGCGACTGGGCGAAACACAGGATCAGCGCGGCGGACCCGACGGCCCACAGCCAGCGCCGTGACAAGCGTGACAAGGCCGCGACGGGCGACTGCTCGGTTTCGGTGACGCTAGCTACGGTCGCCGTATTCCACCCGGTTGAGAATCGATGCGCCGTCACCGGTCGTCAGCGGCGGCCTGGTGTCCTGCTGCACCATCAACGTCACGCCGAAGACCGCGGCCGCGCCCAGCAGCAGGCCAACGACGATGCTGGCCGCTGCGGGCAGCACAAACCGGTTCATCGTCGCCAAGGTAGCAGACGGCGCCCCCGGGGCAGTGCGGGCAGCGATGGGTACCATCCGGCGGTGCGGTTAATCCGGGAGGTGCCGTTAATCGGGGGGCGGATCATCCGGATCGTCCTCGCGGTCGTGTTGGTCGGCAGCATGGCGGGGGCCGGGTTCATGCTGTACCGCCACCGATCTGCGCCCCGGGTCACTGCGTCGCGGCCGGCGAGCAGCGCACCGCTGCCGCCGCCGGCGGCAGCGGCCTGTGGTGACGACGGGGACCTGCTGACGCAGATGTCGCTACGCGACAAGCTCGCGCAGCTGTTGATGGTCGGCGTCACGGGTGCTGCCGATGCCCGCGACGTGGTGGCGAGGCAGCACGTCGGGGGGATCTTCATCGGCGGCTGGACCGATCTGTCGATGCTGACCGACGGCTCGCTGGCCGCGATCGCCGGTTCGGCCGGGCCGCTGCCGCTGGCCGTCAGCGTCGACGAGGAGGGCGGTCGGGTGGACCGGCTGAAGTCGCTGATCGGGCCTGCGCCGTCGGCACGTTCGCTGGCGGAGAGCGCGCCGGCGGACGCGGTGTACGAGCAGGCCAAGCAGCGTGGCCTGGCCATGAAGAAGCTCGGCATCACAGTCGATTTCGCGCCCGTCGCCGACGTCAGCGACCAGCCCGATGAGACCGTCATCGGCGACCGGTCCTTCAGCAACGACCCCGACGTGGTGACGGCCTATGCCGGCGCCTACGCGCGCGGGCTGCGCGATGCCGGCCTGCTGCCGGTGCTCAAGCACTTCCCCGGCCACGGGCACGGGTCCGGTGACTCGCACACCGGGGCGGTGGTGACCCCGCCGCTGGAGGCGCTGAAGGACGACGACCTGGTGCCGTACCGGACTTTGTTGGACCAGGGGCTGAACCCGGGCCCCGTCGCCGTGATGATCGGGCATCTGCAGGTGCCCGGCTTGACCGGCGACGTGCCGGCGAGCCTGAGCCCCGCGGCGATCGGCCTGCTGCGCAGCGGCGACTACGGCGGCCCGCCGTTCGACGGCCCGGTGTTCACCGACGACCTGTCCAGCATGGCCGCGATCTCCGATCGCTACGGGGTCGCGCAGTCGGTGCTGATGGCACTGCAGGCGGGCGCCGACACGGCGCTGTGGGTCACCACCGACGAGGTCCCCGCGGTTCTCGACAGGCTGGTGGCGGCGGTGAACGGCGGCGAGTTGACGATCGACGACGTCAACCAGAAGGTGCTGCGGATGGCGGCGGTCAAGGGCCGCAGCGCGCAGTGTGGTCGCTGAACGGTCGCTGACCAAACACGCGGTGCTTACTCCGGAGTCAGTTAATCTGGACTTCAACCAAGCGAGCGGGACGGCGTAAGGACTGACGATGGCGGGTGGCACCAAGCGGCTGCCGCGCGCCGTGCGTGAACAGCAGATGCTCGACGCCGCGGTGCTGATGTTCTCCCGCAACGGCTACCACGAGACCTCGATGGACGCGATCGCGGCCGAGGCCGAGATCTCGAAACCGATGCTGTACCTGTACTACGGCTCCAAGGAGGAGCTGTTCGGCGCGTGCCTGAACCGCGAATTAAGCCGATTCATCGAGGCGGTGCGGGCCGACATCGACCTCAAGCAGAGCCCGAAAGACCTGTTGACCACCACGATCCGGGCGTTCATGCACTACATCGATGCGAACAGGGCGTCGTGGATTGTGCTCTACCAGCAGGCCACCAGCTCGCAGATGTACTCGCATACCGTCCGGGAAGGACGGGAGCGGGTGATCGACCTGGTGGCTCGGGTGCTGAGTGCGGGGACGCGAAACCCCGACCCGGACACGGACTTTCACATGATGGCCGTAGCTCTGGTGGGCGCGGGCGAGGCGGTCGCGACCAGGGTCAGCAGCGGCGAGGCGGACGTCGGCGATGCCGCCGAGCTGCTGATCAACCTGACCTGGCGCGGCCTGAGGGGACGTCCCGTTGATGAGGACGCGACCGACAAGGACAGGGCGGCTACAGCGATCTGACCGCACCGGTGAGATGTGGCTGGCCCTTCGAGTTGCGCAGCGCCAGCTCCCAGCCATCGGCCACCCGGTCTATGTAGAGGCTTGCCTTCGCGGGCAGTATCACGGGCTTGCCGAAGCGCACCGAGTACCGCAGCGCATCGGGCAGCTGGCCCTCGATCGTGCGCAGGACCGCGGCGGCGGTGAACATTCCGTGCGCGATCACCGTCGGGAAGCCGAACAGTTTGGCCGCGATCGGGTTGGTGTGGATCGGGTTGTGGTCCCCGCCGACCGACGCGTAGCGGCGGATCTGGCCGGCGCTGACGGTCAGGACACCGTTGGGCGGCGGCAACTTCGGCTGTTTCTTGGGCGGCGGCTTGGGCTCGCCGGACAGGCTGGTGCGCTGCTGATGCAGAAACGTCGTCACCTGGTGCCAGGCGAGATCGTTGCCGATATTGACATCGGTGATCAGGTCCACCAGCAGGCCGCGGCGGTGCTCGCGCAAATTCTCGGCATGCACCTTGACGTCCACCGTGTCGGTCACCGCGATCGGGCGGTACTGGGTGATGTGGTTCTCTGTGTGAACCGAACCCATTGCGGCGAAAGGAAAGTCGAACCCGGTAACAATTGACATCACCACCGGGAAGGTCAGCGCGAACGGGTATGTCACCGGCACGCGGTCCCCGAAGCGCAGGCCGGTGACGGCGGCGTACTGGGCGACGTTGGACGGGTCGATCTGCAGCCCCTCGACCTTCAGCGTTCGATCCGGTAACTCGTCGCTACGGGGGATGAACGGCAGGGCGCCGGCCGCGGCGCGCAGCAGGTTGCGCAGGCCGCTGGGCCGGTCGGTCGTCCGGGTGCTCATGTCAGGCCCCCAGCATCGCTTGGCCGCACACCCGAATCACGTTACCGGTCACCGCGTTCGACGCCGGGCTGGCGAAATAGGCGATGGTCTCGGCGACGTCGACGGGCTTGCCGCCCTGGAAGAGGGAATTCAGCCGCCGCCCCACTTCGCGGGTGGCGAGCGGGATCGCGTCGGTCATCGCGGTTTCGATGAAGCCCGGCGCGACGGCGTTGATCGTGATGCCTTTGTCGTAGAGCACCGGTGCTAGTGCCTGCGTGATACCGATCATGCCCGCCTTGCTGGCTGCGTAGTTGGTCTGCCCCCGGTTGCCGGCGATACCCGCCATCGACGACAGCCCGATCACCCGGCCACCCTCGCCGATCGACCCGTTGTCGACCAGACCCTGCGTGAGTCGTTGTGGTGCAAGCAGATTCACCGCCATCACCGCGTTCCAGCGGCCGTCGTCCATGTTGGCAAGCAACTTGTCGCGGGTGATGCCCGCGTTGTTGACCAGAATGTCGGCGCGGCCGCCGTAGTTGTCGCGCAGGTGTTCGGTGATCCGGTCGACGGCGTCGTCGGCGGTGACATCCAGCGTCAACGCGGTGCCACCCACCTTGGTGGCGGTTTCGCCGAGTGCCTCGACGGCGGCCTCGACATCGACGGCGACCACGCGCGCCCCGTCGCGGGCGAACACCTCGGCGATCGTCGCGCCGATCCCGCGCGCCGCGCCGGTGACGATGGCGACCCTGCCGTTCAGCGGCCTGTCCCAATCGGCGGGCGGGGTCGAGTCGGCAGCACCGACGTAGAAAACCTGACCGTCCACGTACGCGGACCTGCCGGACAGGATGAACCGCATCGTCGACTCGAGACCGGTGGCGGCAGGCTTCGCATCGGGGGACAGGTACACCAGCTGCACGGTGGCGCCGTGGCGTAACTCCTTGGCCAGCGAGCGGGTGAAGCCCTCCAGCGCGCGCTGAGCGATGTGCTCGTCGATGCTGCCGGCGTGATCCGGTGTGGTGCCGACGACGACGACGCGCGCGGAGTGGCCGAGGTTGCGCAACACGGGGGTGAAGAAATCGTGCAGCGCGTGCAGCCCGCCCGGTGCGGTGATGCCGGTGGCATCGAACACCAGGCCCCCGAACGAGTCGGCCCAGCGGCCGCCGACGTTGTTACGCACCAGTTGG
This sequence comes from uncultured Actinomycetota bacterium, assembly GCA_963759655.1. Classification (GTDB taxonomy): domain Bacteria; phylum Actinomycetota; class Actinomycetes; order Mycobacteriales; family Mycobacteriaceae; genus Mycobacterium. Next base: position 385,873 of record CAVXAG010000017.1, read on the forward strand.
TAGTCCTCGGCCAGCGCGCTGCGCAACGGCTCGACGACGCGGCCGTCGCCGCCGACGAGCAACGAGCCGGCGAGCGGCGGCTCGCCCTCGCGGTACCGCCGCAGCGGCTCCGGTTGCGGGATGCCCAACTGCTTGGCCAGGAACGACCCGGGCGCCGAATTGACGACTTGGGATAACAGATCGGACGCCACGGAAGTGCCTTTCGTGTCGACAGTGATCGGGGCGAGCACGAACTTACTCCGCAGTAAGAAGCGTGATTAGTATGGGGTTAGTAGCCCGGCGAGGATGGAGGCAAACGTGGCGAGCAAAAAAACCAGCCGACGGGTGGCGGTGCTGGGTGGCAATCGTATTCCGTTCGCGCGCTCCGACGGCGCATATGCGGATGCGTCCAATCAGGACATGTTCACCGCCGCGCTGGGCGGGCTGGTCGAGCGCTACCACCTGGAAGGCGAGCGGCTGGGCGCCGTCATCGGCGGCGCGGTGCTCAAACACAGCCGGGACTTCAACCTGATGCGCGAGTGCGTGCTGGGCAGCGCGCTGTCCTCGTACACCCCGGCATTCGACCTTCAGCAGGCGTGCGGCACCGGCCTGCAGGCGACGATCGCGGCCGCGGACGGCGTCGCGGCGGGCCGCTATGAGGTCGCTGCGGCGGGTGGGGTGGACACGACGTCGGATGCGCCCATCGCCTTCGGCGACAACCTGCGGCGGACCCTGCTGGGACTGCGCAGAGCCAAGTCCAACGTGCAGCGCCTCAAGCTGGTCGGCAAGCTGCCGGCGACGGTTGGCGTCGAGATTCCGGTCAACAGCGAGCCCCGCACCGGGCTGTCGATGGGCGAGCATGCCGCGATGACCGCCAAGGAGATGGGCATCAAGCGGGTCGACCAGGACGCGCTGGCCGCCGCGAGCCACCAGAACATGAGCGCGGCCTACGACCGCGGCTTCTTCGACGACCTGGTGACCCCGTTCCTCGGCCTGTACCGGGACAACAACCTGCGCCCGGATTCGTCGACCGAGAAGCTGGCCAAGCTGAAGCCGGTGTTCGGCGTGAAGGCCGGGGACGCGACGATGACGGCGGGCAACTCGACGCCGCTCACCGACGGTGCATCGGTGGCGCTGCTGTCGACCGAGGACTGGGCCGAACAGCACTCGCTGGAGCCGCTGGCGTACTTCGTCGACGGCGAGACCGCCGCGGTCGATTACGTCAACGGCCCCGACGGCCTGCTGATGGCGCCGACGTACGCGGTGCCGCGGCTGCTGGCCCGCAACGGGCTGAGCCTTGCCGACTTCGACTTCTACGAGATCCACGAGGCGTTCGCGTCGGTGGTGCTGGCGACGCTCGCGGCGTGGGAGTCCGAGGAGTACTGCAAGGAGCGGCTGGGGCTGGACGCCGCGCTCGGATCGATCGATCGGTCCAAGCTCAACGTGAACGGCTCGTCGATCGCAGCCGGGCACCCGTTTGCCGCGACGGGTGGGCGCATCGTGGCGCAACTCGCCAAGCAGCTGGCCGAGAAGAAGAAAGAGGCCGGCGGATCCGCGGGGGAGTCTGTCAGGGGCCTGATCTCGATCTGCGCCGCCGGCGGGCAGGGCGTCACGGCGATCCTCGAGGCCTGACACCGAGAGGGCTGAGCGGCGTGACACCGAAATGTGATCCGGCGGGGTGTAACGCGCCCACCAGAGCCGCCGATATCCGGGTAGCCCCGTGTTGGCGTCTGACCCCCCGACCCGACGTCAACACGGGGTGCCTCTACCCATCGGGGGGCGTGAACCGCCGCTGGGGGGTGAACCGCCGCTGGCCAGAGGGGGGCCAGCGGCGGTTCATTTATGCCTCAGCTTCGGGGTGCAGGAGTTCGTCGGGTGGTGGATCCGCGGCGCAAGAACGCTCTGGCGGCGGGGCGGCATCAGGATTATTATTCGGGGCACGACGGGTTCGGGAGTGACCTATCCGAATGGCCGGCATACGAGGTACGAGCCGGCGGCGCAGGATATCTGAGACGCCCTCGAGTGTCCTCCCGGACCCGCCCTTTCGTTTCATGCACGGCGGGTCCCCGTGACGTTCAGAAGGCCGCTTCGGGAAGCTCCATCACGTCGTTGTCGATATTGTCGAGAACCGTGCGGGTACTGGTCAGCAGCGGCAGGAAATTCTTTGCGAAGAACGAGGCCACAGCGATCTTGCCCTCGTAGAAGTCGCGGTCGGCGCCGCTGGCACCGGCGTCCAGCTTCTCGATGGCCACCGCCGCCTGCTTCTGCAGCAGCCACCCGATCAGCAGGTCGCCGACGGACAACAGGAACCGCACCGAGCCGAGGCCGACCTTGTAGACGCTGGCAGGATTCTCCTGCGCAGCCATCAGGTAGCCGGTCAGCGACGCGGCCATGGCCTGCACGTCCTCCAGTGCGGTGGCGAGCAGCGCGCGCTCGGCCTTCAGCCGGCCGTTGCCGTCCTCGTTCTCGACGAACTGCTCGATCCGGCCGGCCACATGGGCAAGCGCCACACCCTTGTCGCGGACGATCTTGCGGAAGAAGAAGTCCTGCGCCTGGATGGCGGTGGTGCCCTCATAGAGCGAGTCGATCTTGCTGTCGCGGATGTACTGCTCGATCGGGTAGTCCTGCAGAAAGCCGGAACCACCGAAGGTCTGCAGGCTCTCGGTGAGCTTGGCGTAGGCCTGCTCGGAGCCGACACCCTTCACGACGGGCAGCAGCAGGTCGTTGACCTTCACCGCCAACTCGGCGTCGATGCCGTGCAGCGCATTGGCCACGTCGGCGTCCTGGTAGGTCGCGTTGTAGAGGTAGACGGCGCGCAAGCCCTCGGCGTACGCCTTCTGAGTCATCAGGCTGCGACGCACGTCGGGGTGATGCGTGATGGTCACGCGGGGCGCGGACTTGTCCATCATCTGGGTCATGTCGGCACCCTGGACCCGGCTCTTGGCGTACTCGAGCGCGTTCAGGTAGCCCGTCGACAGCGTGGCAATGGCCTTGGTGCCGACCATCATCCGCGCCTGCTCGATCACGTCGAACATCTGGGCGATGCCGTTGTGCACCTCGCCGACCAACCAGCCCTTCGCCGGAACGTCGTGCTGGCCGAGCGACAGCTCACAGGTCGCCGACACCTTCAGACCCATCTTGTGCTCGACGTTGGTGACGAACACGCCGTTGCGCTCACCGAGCTCGCCGGTTTCGAAGTCGAACAAGAACTTCGGCACGAAGAACAGCGACAGACCCTTGGTGCCGGCGGCCGCGCCCTCGGGGCGGGCGAGCACCAGGTGGAAGATGTTCTCGAACAAGTCGCCGGAATCACCCGAGGTGATGAAGCGCTTCACGCCCTCGATGTGCCAGGACCCGTCGTCCTGCTTGATGGCCTTGGTGCGGCCCGCGCCGACGTCGGAGCCGGCGTCGGGCTCGGTCAGCACCATCGTGGCGCCCCAGCCGCGCTCCGCGGCCAGCACCGCCCACTTCTTCTGCTCCTCGGTGCCGAGGTGGTAGAAGATGTTCGCGAACCCGGCACCGCCGCCGTACATCCACACCGCGGGGTTGGCACCAAGGAGGTGCTCGTCCAGCGCCCACAGCAGCGCCTTGGGCATCGGCATGCCGCCGAGCTCCTCTTCGAGGCCGACCTTGTCCCAGCCGCCGTCGGTGACGGCGCGGACCGACTTCTTGAACGACTCCGGCAAGGTCACGGAGTGGGTCTTGGGATCGAAGACGGGCGGGTTGCGGTCACCCTCGACGAATGACGCGGCAACCGGACCCTCAGCCAGCCGGGCCATTTCAGCCAGCATCTCGCGCGCGGTGTCCACGTCCAGATCGGCATAGGCGCCTTGGCCCAATGTCTTATCGAGACCGAGCACTTCGAAAAGATTGAACTCCTGATCGCGGACGTTGCTCTTGTAGTGGCTCACTTGTTCCTCCTCGTTGAGAGCGCCACACGTGGTTGGGTACTTACCCGATAAGTTACCCACCAGTAACCAGTGCAACTATACCGCCCGGTAACTTATTCGCAAATCTCTTTGTGAGCTAACTAACACACCGGTTGGTCGGGGACCCAACTACGTGCTGGTGGCCGCTCTGACCTGCGTGGATGATCTCGGGCAGCGACGGCTGGTGGGCGCGGACCGGCGCGTCGGTGACAGCGTCAAACGAGCCGCTGGTTATCCGTCGTTATTGGGGCGTGATGCCAGTCGCTAGTGAAGGAAGGAGGTGCCGTTGTCGCGGCCGCTTGCCGTTCCGTACAGATTGCGCTGTGCTTGCCCATGATGACCCTCTCCCGAGTTCCCAGCTAATTCCATGGAAACGAGCACCGGCAAACCGGCACCGCACGGTTATCGGCGGGAAGGCGAACCAGATAAGCACGGGTCCTGGTCGGGGAGACGATAGTGACAGACGAGCATCGCGGCCCGGTGACCCGCAACTACCTCGGCCAGAGCCACGCGGAGTCGTTTCTCTTCATCGCGATCGCGACGATCCTGGTCACCCGGTTGTTTCTGAAACTGACCGGCTATCCCCAGGTCGGTGGCGGCACTCTGCACATCGCGCACACCCTCTACGGCGAACTGCTGATGATGCTGGCCCTGCTGGTCGGCTGGCTGCTGCTGGGGAAGGGAGCCCGCACTCTCGCGGTGGTGCTCGGCGGCATCGGGTTCGGGCTTGTCCTCGACGAGGTCGGGAAATTCGTCACCAAGGACAACGACTACTTCTACGGCCCGGCTGCGGAGATCATGTATGTGCTCGTCGTCGTGGTGCTGGTAGGCACCCGGGCGCTGCGTGCTGTTCGCCCGCTGAGCGCACACGAATACCTTGCGTCTGCGAGCGCGATCGCCACCGACGGGGTGGCCCGGGGACTCAGTGAGCATCAACGTGACGTGGGCCTGCGGTTGGTCCAGCGCGCGCGTGACAGGGGCGCCGCCGCCGAGGACATCGAGCACGTGCGCGGGCTGCTGCAGTCGGCCCGCACCGCCTCGGATCACCTGCACGCCGTCAGCAGTTGGCTCCCGCGGCTGATCCCCGCCTTCGTCGAGAGCCCGCGGTTGGCTCGGCTTGTCGGCTGGGTCATCGTGGCCGCGGCGCTTGCCAGCCTGTTTTTTCACACACTGGGTGTCGCGCTCGGCGGCTACTTCTACCAGGACCGGTCGGTGCACGTCCACCTCGCCGGAATGAGCGTCGGCACCGCCATTCTGATGATCGGTGCGGTGTTGACGCTGGCGATGGCGCTGCCCGCGGCGATCGCGCTGCGGCGCACCGACCGCATCTGGCCGCTGCGCTGGCTGCGGGACGCGGCGCTGCTGTTCACCTTGCTCAGCGCGCTGGTGCACTTCGCCACCGAGGGCTTCGCGGCGCTGATCAACCTGTCGATCGGTCTGCTCGCGATGGCGATATTGAGCTACCAGCTCGACCGGCGCGGATGATCTCGTACCGCTACTTGCGGCGAAATATCTTGCTGCCCAGCCAGACCACCGGGTCGTACTTGCGGTCCACCACGCGCTCCTTCATCGGGATCAGCGCGTTGTCGGTGATCTTGATGTGTTCGGGGCAGACCTCGGTGCAGCACTTGGTGATGTTGCAGAAGCCGAGACCGTGCTGCTCCTGGGCCGCATTTCGCCGATCGAGGGTGTCCAGCGGATGCATCTGCAGCTCGGCGATCCGCATCAGGTAGCGCGGCCCCGCGAACGACGCCTTGTTCTCCTCGTGGTCGCGGACCACGTGGCAGGTGTCCTGGCACAAGAAGCACTCGATGCACTTGCGGAACTCCTGGCTGCGGTTGACGTCCTCCTGCATCATGCGGTACTCGCCGGGCTGCAGCTCCTTCGGCGGTGCGAACGACGGAATCTGCCTTGCCTTCTCGTAATTGAAGGACACATCGGTGACCAGGTCGCGAATCACCGGGAAGGTGCGCAGCGGCGTGACGGTGACGACCTCGTCCTCGCCGAAGGTCGACATGCGCGTCATGCACATCAGCTTGGGCCGTCCGTTGACCTCGGCCGAGCACGAACCGCACTTGCCCGCCTTGCAATTCCACCGCACGGCGAGGTCGGGAGTCTGCGTCTGCTGCAGGCGATGGATGATGTCGAGCACCACCTCGCCCTCGTTCACCTCGACGGTGTAATCCTGCAGGGCCCCGCTGGTCTCGTCACCGCGCCAGACCCGCATGCTTGCGTTGTAAACCACTACGCGCTCCGTCCCGGGTGGTCGGCCAGCTCCTCGTCGGTGTAGTACTTTCCGAGTTCCTCGATGTCGAACAGCTCCAACAGATCTGGTCGCATCGGAAGCTGCGGCTCCCGCGTCACGCTGACGTCGGGTACCACCGCGTCGGAATCGGCGTTATCGACGCGGCACACCAGCAGCACCTTGCGCCAGTTGGCGTCCATGGCGGGGTGGTCGTCACGGGTGTGGCCGCCGCGGCTCTCGGTGCGCGTGAGCGCGGCCTTCGCCACGCACTCGCTGACCAGCAGCATGTTGCGCAGGTCGATCGCCAGGTGCCAACCGGGGTTGAACTGGCGGTGGCCCTCCACCTGCAGGTTCTTGAACCGCTCGCGGAGCTCGTCAAGCTTGGCCAGCGCCTCGGCCACCTCGTCGGGCTTGCGGATGATGCCGACCAGGTCGTTCATCGTCTGCTGCAGATCGAGGTGCAAGGTGTAGGGGTTCTCCGGTGTCGCGCCGTTGGACGGTCCCTCGAACGGCGCCAGCGCCAGCTTTGCCGCCTTGGAAACCGCGGCATCGTCGATCGACGGGCGGTCGTCCAGGCCGCGCACGTAATCGGCGGCGCCCAGCCCGGCACGCCGGCCGAACACCAGCAGATCCGACAGCGAGTTGCCGCCCAACCGGTTCGACCCGTGCATGCCGCCGGAACACTCGCCGGCGGCGAACAGGCCGGGAACCGTCGCGGCGCCGGAGTCGGGGTCCACCTCGATGCCGCCCATCACGTAGTGGCAGGTCGGCCCCACTTCCATCGCGTCCTTGGTGATGTCGACCTCCGCCAGCTCCATGAACTGGTGGTACATCGACGGCAGGCGGCGCTTGATCTCCTCGGCGGGCAGCCGGGACGCAATGTCGAGGAACACCCCGCCGTGCGGCGAGTTGCGGCCGGCCTTGACCTCGGAGTTGATCGCGCGCGCGACCTCATCACGGGGCAACAGGTCGGGTGTGCGGCGCGCGGAGTCGTTGTCCTTGAGCCACTGGTCGGCCTCTTCCTCGGTTTCCGCGTACTGGCCCTTGAACACCGGAGGGATGTATCCGAACATGAAACGCTTGCCTTCGGCGTTCTTCAGCACGCCGCCGTCGCCGCGCACGCCCTCGGTGACGAGGATGCCCTTCACGCTCGGCGGCCAGACCATCCCGGTCGGGTGGAACTGGACGAACTCCATGTTGATCAGGCTGGCCCCGGCCCGCAGCGCGAGGGCGTGCCCGTCACCGGTGTACTCCCACGAGTTCGACGTCACCTTGAACGACTTGCCGATTCCGCCGGTGGCCATCACGATGGCGGGCGCCTCGAACAGGATGAAGCGCCCGCTCTCCCGCCAGTAGCCGAACGCGCCAGAAATTCGTTTCGGCTTGCCGGCTCGCTCTTGTGTGATCAGGTCGGTGATCGTGCACTCGGCGAAGACCTTGATCCGCGCCTCGTAGTCGCCGAGCTCGGCGTGGTCCTCCTGCTGCAGCGAGACGATCTTCTGCTGCATGGTCCGGATGATCTCCAGGCCGGTGCGGTCGCCGACGTGGGCCAACCGGGGGTAGGTGTGACCGCCGAAGTTGCGCTGGCTGATCCGGCCGTCCTTGGTGCGGTCGAACAACGCGCCGTAGGTCTCCAGCTCCCACACGCGGTCCGGCGCCTCGAGGGCATGCAGTTCCGCCATCCGCCAGTTGTTGAGAAACTTTCCACCGCGCATGGTGTCGCGAAAGTGCACCTGCCAGTTGTCTTTCGGGTTGGCGTTGCGCATCGCCGCCGCGCAGCCACCCTCGGCCATCACGGTGTGCGCCTTGCCGAACAGTGACTTGCACACCACCGCGACCTTGAGGCCGCGCTCGCGTGCCTCGATGACGGCCCGCAACCCCGCGCCGCCGGCACCGATGACGACGACGTCGTAGGAGAGCCGCTCTATTTCAGTCATCGTTCTATTTCAGTCATTTGAAACCCCGCTTGCAGAACTCGTCTGATGTAATAGCCGGTCAGCCAATGAATCTCAGGTCATGGATCGTGCCGCTGGACACCAGCATCACGTAGAAGTCGGTGAGCATCAGCGTCCCCAGCGTGATCCACGCGTAGAGCATGTGCCGGGTGTTCAGCTTGCTGACCTGTGTCCACATCCAATACCGAACCGGATGTTTGGAGAAGTGCTTCAGCCGACCGCCGGTCACGTGCCTGCAGGAGTGGCACGACAATGTGTACACCCATAGCAGGACCACGTTGGCGACGAGGATGACGTTGCCCAGGCCGAAGCCGAAACCGCTGGCCGTGTCGTCGGAATGGAACGCCATGATCGCGTCGTAGGTGTTGATGATCGAAATGAGCAACACCGCATAGAAGAAGTACCGATGCGAGTTCTGGACGATCAGCGGTATCCGGGTTTCGCCGGTGTAGCGCGAATGCGGTTCTGCGACAGCGCATGCCGGAGGTGACTGCCAGACCGACCGGTAGTAAGCCTTGCGGTAGTAGTAACACGTCAGCCGGAACGCCAGCAGAAACGGCAGCGAGACCGCCGCGTACGGGAGCCACCAGACGTCGGGCAGAAACTGCGGCCAGAAGTGACTTGATCCGGCCACGCAGCCCCGGCTGACGCATGGGGAGTAGAACGGCGTCAGGTAGTGGTACTTCTGCACCCAGTAGTTGCTGCCCAAGGACGCCCGCACCGTGGCGTAGATGACGAACGCGGAGAATCCGAGGTCTGTCCACAGTGTCGGCAGCCACCACTTGTCGGTGCGCAGCGTCCGTTGCGGCAGTTCTGCGCGGGTGGGGGAGAAGACTCCGGTGGCTTGGCGCTGGGTGGTGGGCGCGCTCATCGGGTACCGGACTGGCCGCCGACGCCCTCGTCGTCGACATCTCGCCAGAAGTCGCTGTCATACTGCGTGTCCGGCACAGGAATCTTCTCTCCCGTCTGCTGTGAGGCCCGGCGCCCCTGATCCAGTTCGGCAGCGTCGATATCCAGCCGATCGACATCGTTGAGCAGCCGGTCAGCGTCGTTGACGATGCGGCGCATCGCCGGGTTGTCACCGTAGCGCGCCTTGAGCGACATCGCGCATCGCCGTACACCGTTGATGAGGTGATGTAGCTCCGCAAGTTCAGCAGCTGTGCTGGACACGCGTCCTCCTCGGGCTGAAGGTTCAGGAGTCACAGTACGACACGCGGTGCGACCCGCATCATTGAGTCCTGCGTGAGAACCGTCACGTGACCTGACAGGTAGGTTTGCCTGGTGGCGCCCGGAAAAGAGCACCTTGCGCAGCGCGCGGTGGCGCTGCTGGACCTGCACCGACCCGGTGATCCGGTGGTGCTTCCGACGGTATGGGACGCGTGGTCGGCCAACCTGGCGATCGACGCGGGATTCGCGGCTTTGACGGCCGGCAGCCATCCCGTCGCCGACTCGGTGGGCAAGCCCGACGGCGAGGGCATGGAGTTCGAGGATCTGCTGGCCCGGGCCGCCCAGATCACCGCCGCGGTCGACGTACCGGTCTCGGTTGACGTCGAGTCGGGCTACGGCGAGCCCGCCCAGCGGCTGATCGACGGCCTGCTCGGCGCCGGCGCGGTCGGGCTCAACATCGAGGACACCGTGCATCGCGAGGGCAAGCGGCTGCGGTCGGCTCAGGAGCACGCCGATCTGGTCGGCAGCCTGCGGGCCGCGGCCGACGCCACCGGTGTGCATGTGGTCATCAACGCGCGCACCGACCTGTTCCTGCGCAAGGACGGCGATGAGGACTCGCGGGTGGACCGGGCGATCGACCGGCTGCGTGCCGCCGCCGAGGCGGGCGCCGACGTGCTTTATCCGGTCGGCCGCCACGACGCGGCCACGTTGCGCCGCCTGACAAGCGAACTTCCGCTGCCCGTGAACGCCATCGCGCTACCCGAGGCGTCCGACCCCGCGTGGTTCGGGCCGTTAGGTGTCGCGCGGATCAGCTTCGGCCCGTACTGGCAGGCGGCGCTCAGCGCGAGGTCGCGGGAGATCCTGCAGCGCTGGCGGTGACGTCGTTGTCGTGGGCGAACGGATCAGTCCACCCGCACGGCGTGCACGACCGTGAACGGCAGGTGCACCCGCTGATCGGCGAGCAACGGGGCGATCACGGCGAAGCGCGCGCGGATCTCCTGCATGTGCTGCAGCTGCTCGGGGGGCAGTTGCTGCCGGATGTCCTCCGGCAGACTATCGGGATCTCCGGACATCGAGCTGGTGTTGGCCAGGTAGGTGGTCGGGCCGAGGAAGTCGATCCGCCAGCCGTTCGCGGCCAGGGTGTCGCGGATGTTCTGCTCCGGCACCGGCCCGCGCGGGGCAAGGACGCCGTTGACGTTCCCGTCGGAGAAACAGTACAGATGCCAGCGGGCACCGGACCGGGTTGCGCGGTGCAGGCCCGCGGCGTACGAGCTTTGGCCGTCGTCGTCCAGGCAGTGATACAGCGCGCTGTCGATGACCGTGTCGAACCGTCCGTCGTAGCCGGTGAGGTCGGTGGCATCGGCGACGCCGAACACGATGTCGACCCCCGCCTCGGCGGCCCGGCTGCGGGCACGCTCGATGGCGGCTGCGGAACCGTCGAGGGCGGTGACCGAATGTCCGCGCGAGGCAAGGAATATCGCGTTCTCGCCGAGTCCGCAGCCGATGTCCAGGACTTCACCGGTGACGCCGCCGAGCGCCTCGAGTTCCATCAGCCGCGGCTGCGCCTGTCCCACATCCCACGGGATTCCGGTCGGCGCCGGAGCGCCGTCAAACGTCGGCTCACCGCGGTAGAGCCTGTCGAACATCTCGGGGTGTGGGCGATAGGTCTGTGGGCTGCTCATCCGTCCAACGTACCTGCTCTACCAGACGGCGCCGGATCGCCAATCGCACACCAAATCTGCTGTCGCGTCCAGCTTCACGTCTACCGGCAGCACGAATACGGCACCGTCGTCGTCGGGGGTCCTGGCCGGCCCTGCCGGTGCCAGCACCGACGTCGGGCCCGTCCACTGGATCCAGCCCCGGTTAAGATACAGCTGGCGGGCCGACTCCGAAGGGCTGAGCGCGCCGAGCTGGTAAGCCCCTCGGATCACCTGCTCGGCACCGTCCATCAACGCCGTGCCGAGGCCCTGCTCGCGCCAGTCCTCGCGCACCGCGACGCCCTCGATGTAGCCGGTGCGCAACGGCGCCCCGCGGTAGAGCAGCCGGCGCAGAACCACGGCGGCGTGGGCGATCAGCGCGCCGTGGTCGCAGATCAGCGCATGCATCCCGCCGAGCGTGTGCTCCCAGTCGTGTTCGCTGAAATCGCCCTCGAACGCATCGATCAACAGTTGATGTGCGCTGTGCAGGGTCTCGCCGTCAAGGTCGGCGGTGTGGATCAGGCGGGCCGTATGGACCTGAGTGTGCACATATGCGGTCTACCACGACCGGCGTGGCCGGGACCAGTGGAAGCGGACCGTCTGCCCGGGCCGGATCTGGCTGATCCGATCGATGTCCGCGTCGGTGACCACCCCGACGACGGGATAGCCGCCGGTCACCGGATGGTCGGGGCCCAGGATCACGGGCAACCCGTTGGGCGGCACCTGAATAGCGCCCCTGGTGGCACCCTCGCTGGGCAGTTGACGATCCGGCCAGCGGTGCCGCAGGGGGCTCCCGACCAGCCGCATGCCCACCCGGTCGCTGCGATCCGATGCCACCCAGTCGGTGTGCACCAACGCGTCCGGTTCGGTCAGCCAGTCGTCGCGCGGTCCGGGCACCACCGTGACTTCGATCGGGCTGTCGCTGAGCGACGCGACCGGCGCCTGATCGAGTTCGGGGAAGTCGGCGGTGTGCTCGCCGACCGGCAGCACGTCGCCCGGCTGCAGCGGGGCGGGGCCGAGCGCGGACATCACGTCATAACTGCGGGACCCGAGCACGGGTGTCACGTCGATCCCGCCGCGCACCCCCAGGTAGGTGCGCAGGCCGGAGTGCGGAGCGCCCAGCGAAATCACCTGGCCGTCGTGCGCGTAGTGAATGCTGTTGATGCCGAACGGCATTCCGTTGACGGCGGGGTCGGTGTCGGCGCCGGTCACCGCGATTGCGACGTCTCCGCCGCGGACCCGCGCCGTCAGCCCGCCGAACATCACCTCGATGGTCGCGCGGTCGCCGGGGTTGGCCACCAGCCGGTTGGCCAGGGTGTGAGAGCGACGGTCGGCGGCGCCGGAGCGGGTCACGCCGAGGTGGGCCAGGCCCGGCCTGCCGAGGTCCTGCACCAGCGCGAGCGGCCCGGTCCGCATGATCTCCAGCGTGACCGGCGGGCAGGTGCGGGAAGTCATGGCGTTCCCCGGAACTGAACCGTCATGCCCTGGGTCAGCAGCGCCGGGTCGGCGCGGTCGATGTCCCACAGCGCGGCGTCCGTGCGCCCGATGAGCTGCCAGCCGCCCGGCGTCTGGCGGGGGTACACGCCGCTGAATTCGCCTGCCAGCGCGACCGATCCGGCGGGCACGCGGGTCCGCGGTTCGTCGCGCCGCGGCACGTCGAGCCGCGGGTCGCCGCCGACGAGATAGGCGAAGCCCGGGACGAATCCGCCGAACGCCACCCGCCACGGCGTGCCGGTGTGGGCCGCGACGACACCCTCGGCACCGAGCCCGGTGATGCGGCCGACCTCCTCGAGATCCGCGCCGTCGTAGACGACGTCGATCACCATGTCGGGCACGCCCGGCGCCGCGATCCCGTCATCAGGCACCATCCGCAATTCCTCGATGTGCCGTCGCGTCAGCGGCAAATATCGCGCGCCGTCGACCTTGACCAGCACCGTGCGCGAGGCGGGCACGATGTCGGTGACGCCGAGCAGGTCTGCCTGCCGCAGCGCGGCGGCGGTTGCCAGCACCTCCGCGGTGCTCTCGCATTCCAGCAACAGGGCGTGATCGCCATAGTCGAGCATCTTCAAACCGGCTGCCACACCCATCTGCTCAACGTAGCGCCGGATTTGGCGCAGGGCACCAACCTTGAGCGCACTGCCAGAGCTGTCTTAGCAAAGTCTCACGGGGTATCGTGCTACACCGCAGGCTGATACGTGGGCTCGCGGCGTTTGATGTGTGCGATCACCCGGTAGGTGATCGGCATGACGGCGGCTTCCACCGCTGACTTGTAGAACCAGCCCCAGATCACGTAAATCACGAAGTCGCGCACCGTGTTGATGCCGATCGCCCACGCCGCGAAGGTGCAGAACACCAGCGTGTCGGCGAACTCGCCGACGATGGTCGATCCGATCAGCCGGGCCCACAGATGCCGTTCCTTGGTGCGGGCCTTGATCGCGACGACGACCCACGCGTTCAGGGTCTGACCGCAAACGAATCCGGCGAGGCTGCCGACGACGATGAGCGTCGACGCGCCGACGACGGCCTCGAACGATTCCTGGTTGGTGTAGAACGACGCCGCGGGCATGAAGATCGTCACCCAGAACGCCAGCACCGCGATCGACTGCATCGCGAACGCGACATAGATCGCGCGCCGGGCCGCGCGGAACCCGTACACCTCCGACAGCACGTCCCCGACCACGTAGCTCAGCGGGAACAGAATGAAGGCGCCGTCGGTGATGATCGACAGGTGGCCGACGACGGGCCCGAACGCGACTGCCTTGGTGGCCAGGATGTTGGAGATGATCACCAGAGCGGTGAAGACGCCGACCAGCGTCGGATAATAGGCGGAACCGACGGAAGCGAAACCGGTGTGCTGTTGCTGGTCGCGGGCGTCGCCGATGGTCACCCGGCTATCCAAACATCCTGCTCAGATTTGCCGAGACAAGTGGTGGCTGACATCGCCGACGGCATCGATCAGCGAGTAGTCGCGGTAGGCGAATCGCCAGCGGCCGTCCACCTGCTCGAATCGGTCGTGGTACCGGCCCGTGACGATGACCTGAAGCGGGAATTCGTCGACCTGTTGCAGCACGGTGTAATAGCTGCGGCAGGTCGCGGTGCCGGCGTCGTCGTCGACTTCGATGATGGGGTTAGTGACGACGTGCTTGGTCCGCGGAGTGCCGTCGGGGTACACGATGACCATGCCCCGCCACAGCGACAGCATCGTGTCGGCATCCACGGTGCCTTCGGCGCCGTGGTTGCCGGGGCTGACCCGCAGTCGCGCGTGCCGGAAAAGGCTTGCCGCGCCGGCGAAGTCGCCGGAGTCCATGAATTCGGCATACAGGTACAGCAGGTTGGCGATCTCGGTCTGCGGGTGCGGCATCTCAGCCGACGACCTTGGCGAGCATCGGTGGCAACTGGGCGGCGACGAAGGGCAGGCTCAGTGGCGACGAGAACCCAATGGCGCCCGCCAGGTCCTGGCCGGTGAACACATTGCGATTCTGGATCGTGGAGTTCAGCGCAGCGAACGTCGGGTCGGCGACCAGCCGCGCCTGGTCGTCGTCGCTCTCCGTGGTCCAGATCAACACGTCGGCGGTGCTGAGTGCGTTGACCGCCTTGTCGCGGGGGATGAACGCGCGGCCGTCGTCCACGCCGAACTGTTTGATGCTGTCGGGAAGGGCAAAGCCCAGCTGCGTGAGGAAATCCGTGCGCCAGCCCAGCGTCGCGACCGCGTTGTCGCGGTAGAAGCCGCCCTGCAGCAGGACGGCCTTGCGGTCCTTGAAGAGTGGGTTGGCTTTTGCTGCGTCCGTGAACTTGTTGTCGACATCGCTGATCAGCGACGTCATCTGGTCGCCCTGGAAGAGCGCCTGTCCGATCGCGGCCGCCTGCACCTTCCACGGCTCGAAGAACGGGTGATCGTCCGACTGCGGGATGGTCGGCGCGATGCCCGACAACCGGTTGTAGCTGTCCTTGTCCACGCCGGCGTTGGTGGCGACGATGAGATCCGGCTTCAGCGCGGCGATCTTGTCGAAATCGAGGCCGTTGTCAAGAGACAGCACCGCGGGCTGCGCCTGACCCAGCTTTGGCTGCGCCCACGGCCACACCGCGAACGGCTGATCGCCCCACCAGTTCGTGACGGCGATCGGCACGACGCCGACCGCGAGCAGGTCGTCCTGCTCGGTGAAGCCGGCGCTCACCACCCGCTGGGGCGGCGCCTGAATTGTGGTCTCGCCGAAGAAGTGTTTGACGGTCACCGTGGATGGCGACGCGTCGGGAGGCTTCTTTGTGGTGGAGCACGCCGTCGCGATCAGCAGCCCCGCCGCGCCGGCCAACCCGGCTTCGAGAAGGCCACGCCTGCTCAGCGATTGCATCCCGGTGAGCGTAGCTGGGCTTCAGGCAAGCGGCATGCCCTTCTCGAGGAAATCAAACGCGCGCGACATGTCGTCCACCGACAGCGGTGCGTTCTGGTCCATGACGCCCATGATCGCGCCGACGAGCGCACCCGCGAAGACCCGAAGCTCGAAGTCGTCGCGATCCCGCCCGAGCCGCTGGCCCAAGGCTTCGCCGATCGTCCTGATCGTCCGGTAATACTCGTCGAAGTGGGCGGCCTTGATCTCGGGTATCGAGAAGATCAGCCGCTGACGGGTCCGTTCGACCTCCCACTGATCCTCCGACATCGTCGCGAACGCCTCTTCGGCGGCCCTGCGGACCGCGGCCACCGGGGAGAGGTGTGCGGGTTGCCGCGCCAGCGCCGCCAGGATGACCGGATCCATGTCGTCGGCCAGCAGCACCGATTCCTTGGACGGGAAGTAACGGAAGAACGTGCTGGGGGAGACCTCGGCGGCGTCCGCGATCTGCTCGACGGTGGTGTTGGCGTATCCGCTCTCGTCGAATAGCCGGAATGCCGCACGGCGGAGCGCCTCGCGAGTCTTCAGCTTCTTGCGCTCGCGCAGGCCCACAGGGTTATCGCCGTCCGGCATACCATGAAATGATAGCAACTCTTAAAAAGAAGTCTCTGTCAAGAGCGTCACCGGCGGGCGGAGCCGGAAGAACACGCCGTGTCCACCGTTACTGCGGGGCCTGCAACCCCAGAGTCTAGGAGATTCGACCGGACGCGAAGCTGTTGCTAATGCCGGTGAACTCGTGCCGCCCTCGGCGGCGGCCGGGGTCGATGTCGGGTTTTATGGCGCGATCGCGGCTGCGCGTCGGGCACGATGTTCTCGGGCCTGCCGGACAATCGAGCACGACTCCTGGACGGGGCCGCCAGAAATCCTGCACGCGAACGTCCTCGCCGTCAAGCTGCCGCAGTGAGCGGCGGCCGCCCGTTTGTTGCGCCGGATCACAATTCGTGACCGCAATGATTGCGAATCGGTAACCGGCGCGTCGGCGGGGCTGAGCACAGCAACCCGAACTTATGGTTGCTGTGTGCACCGTCGGACGGCCCTCAAGCTACCGTTGGTGCTGGCCGCGGGCGCGGCACTGGCCCGAATGCCCCGCGCCGCAGCCGAAGCAGGCCGGTGGTCGGTTGACAGGGCCAGCCGCTGGTATCAAGCGCAAGGCTGGCTCGTCGGCGCGAACTACATCACGTCAAACGCCATTAATCAGCTCGAGATGTTTCAGCCGGGCACGTATGACCCCGGGCGCATCAACAGCGAGCTCGGCATGGCCCGGTTGATCGGGTACAACACTATTCGGGTCTTCCTGCACGATCAGCTATGGGCCCAGGATCGCCAAGGCTTTCAAGGCCGTCTCGCGCAGTTCGTCGCCATCGCGGCGAACCACGGGATCAAACCACTCTTTGTCCTGTTCGACTCCTGCTGGGACCCGTTCCCCAGGCTGGGTCCTCAGCGCGCGCCAACACCCGGAGTGCACAACTCCGGATGGGTGCAAAGCCCGGGTGCTGAGTTCATCGACGACCGCAGCTACAGCGGCGTTCTGCACGACTACGTCACCGGCGTCTTGAGCGTATTCCGCAACGACGATCGCGTTCTGGGTTGGGACCTGTGGAATGAACCCGACAATCCCGCGCGGGTGTATCGCAAGGTGGAAAGGAAAGACAAGCAGGAGCTTGTCGCGGCGCTGCTGCCCCAAGTGTTCCAGTGGGCGCGTTCAGTTGATCCGGTTCAACCATTGACAAGTGGCGTCTGGCAGGGGAACTGGGGAGACCCCGGGCAACGCAGCACAATCAGTGGGATTCAACTCGACAACGCCGACGTGATCACCTTCCACTCCTATGCCGAACCAGCCGACTTCGAGGCCCGGATCACTGAACTCTCCCCACTGGGGCGACCGATCCTGTGCACCGAGTACCTGGCCCGGTCGCAGGGCAGCACCGTTGAAGGAATCCTGCCCATTGCGAAGCGGCACAACGTTGGTGCATTCAATTGGGGTTTGGTAGCCGGCAAGACTCAGACGTATCTGCCGTGGGACTCATGGGATCACCCCTACAAAACACCTCCGAAAGTATGGTTCAGCGACCTGCTGCAACCCACTGGACAGCCCTATCAGGACAGCGAAATTCAAACGATTCAGAGCCTGGCCGGCGGGCCAGTCAAGACTTACCAGGCTTAACCGGGCTTAAACGTGGCGTGGCATTAACCGAGGGCGGAGCGGGTCACGTGCAGTCTTACGACCGGCGAATGGTCGAGGCTGCGGATCTGCTTGGCTTGCCAACCGCGTGCCCGGCATAGCGCTTCGGTCTTGCGTTGACCTATATCATTTACGTGGTTGGAGGCTGCGATGACTGCATTAGCCCAGTTGCCTTTCGCGCAGGCGCATCCGCTTGCAACCGCGCCCGGATTGCGCGCATTGCAGTTCCGGGGTCCGATCCACCGGGTCCGCACGGCTGTGGGCGATGACGCCTGGATGGTCACCGGCCATGCACTGCTGCGTCAGCTGATGGACGACGATCGGCTGGGCCGTTCGCATCCCGAACCCGGCACCGCTGCACGGTCCGGGGATTCGGCGTTGTTCGGCGGACCCCTCGGCGAGTTCGAGACAGAAGCGGCCGACCACGCCCGGATGCGCGCGTTACTGCAGCCGCATTTCACGCCCAAACACATGCGGTCGCTGGCGCCGAAGTTGGATGCGCTCATCGCAGGGCGGCTGGACGAATTGGAGAAGCACGGCTGCCCGGCGGATCTGCACGCCGAAGTTGCGCTGCCGGTTCCCATCCTGGTTATCTGCGACCTGCTCGGCGTGCCCTACTCCGATCGTGACCAATTCCGCGCCTGGGTCGACGATGCGGGATGCGTGAACGATCGGGCTCGCTCAGAACACGGGCTGGCCGAACTGTTCGGCTACGGCATGACGCTGGTCGAGCGCAAACACGCTCATCCCGACGACGACGTGATATCGCGGCTGTGTGCCACCGAGGGCGTCGGCGACCTGGAAGCCGCCACGCTGTCCATGCAACTACTCTTCGCCGGACACGAGACGACGGTGGTGGCGATCGGGCGGGGCACATTGCTGCTGCTGACCAACCGCGATCAGTGGCAAGCACTTTTGGACGACCCCGCGTTGATTCCGCACGCGGTCGAGGAACTGCTGCGCGCGGGACCTCCCGGCGGCATCGGCATTCCCCGCTATGCGCGCACCGACCTGGATATCGCGGGCGTCACGATCCGGGCGGGCGATCTGGTGCTGCTGGACATCGGATCGGCCAACCAGGACCCGGCGGCGTTCGAAAATCCCGACCACCTCGACGTCACGCGGAAGGAGACCGTGCACGTCACGTTCGGGTACGGGCCGCGGTACTGCCTGGGCGCCGCCCTCGCGCGGATGGAACTGAAAGCTGTCTTCGGTCAGCTCATCCCACGATTTCCGGCAATGCGGCTGGCCGTCGATCCGGCCACGCTGGCGGTGCGGACCGATGCGTTGGCGAAGGGCCTGGTCGGGCTGCCCGTGTTGTGGTGACTTGCGCTGTGGTGACTCACGCCGAGTGTGAACTGAGCGACGCCTCCGCGGCGTGTCGCGTCGCTGAGTTCACTGTCGGCGAAGCTCTAGTGCGGGCCTGAGTAACCCTGCCACGGGTTGTAGTCGGCGAGGAGTTCTTCCTGCGGCGGCCGTTGGTCCTCCGGCACGTGCTGCAGGTTGATCCTGATCCGGTACCAGATCGAGCTTGGCCCCCGCATCCCGTCGACCAGCACGTCGGCGGGTTCGAGCTGGTCTGCGGCCTCGGGGTGGCGGTCGCGCCAGGTGTCCAGCGCCGCCATCGCCTCGTCCTTCGTCTTGGTGCGGGCGACCTCGATCAGGGGCATCGCCGATTGCCTTCGGCCCGCTTTGCTCTCGCGCGTCGCTACTTTCTGCTCTTCGCCCGAGCGGCTCATCGCTGCTTTCTGCTCTTCGCCCGAGCGGCTCATCGCTGCTTTCTGCTCTTCGCCCGAGCGGCTCATCGCTGCTTTCTGCTCTTCGCCCGAGCGGCTCATCGCTGCTTTCTGCTCTTCGCCCGAGCGGCTCATCGCTGCTTTCTGCTCTTCGCCCGAGCGGCTCATCGCTGCTTTCTGCTCTTCGCCCGAGCGGCTCATCGCTGCTTTCTGCTCTTCGCCCGAGCGGCTCATCGCCGGCTTGGGCGCTGGCCCCAGCCGCTCCGCCAACTCGAGCAGCGCCTCCAGCGTGCCTGCCGCATCGTCGATCCCCTGCCAAGGATCGCCGAGTTCAGCGAACCGCTGCGGGACCGTGTCCACGGTGAACGCCTCGGGTCGGCAGCCGGCGACCTCATCCCAGCGCAGCGGTGTCGACACCCGCGCGTCCGGGGTTGCCCGCACCGAGTACGCCGAGGCCGTCGTCCGGTCCTTCGCGTTCTGGTTGAAGTCGACGAAGACGCCGTGGCGCTCCTCCTTCCACCAACGGCTGGTGGCCAGGTCCGGCGCCCGGCGCTGCACCTCCCGGGCGACGGTCTCCGCTGCGAGCCGGACCTGTCGATACGGCCACCGCGGCGTGATGCGCGCATAGATATGGAAGCCACGCGAACCGGACGTCTTCGGCCAGCCGGTCAGCCCGTGGTCGGCCAGCACGTCGCGGACCACCAGCGCGACGTCGACGATCTGCTGCCACGCCACGCCGGGCACCGGATCGAGGTCGATGCGCAGCTCGTCGGGATGGTCCAGGTCGCAGGCCCGCACCGGATGCGGGTTGAGGTCGATGCAGCCAAGATTGATCGCCCACGCCAGTCCGGCGGCGTCGTGAATCACCGCCTCCTTGGCCGACGTGCCCGACGCATACCGCAGCTCAGCGACGTCGATCCAGTCGGGCCGCTTCTCGGGCGCGCGTTTCTGGAAGATCGCCTCCTGCGACAGCCCCTTGACGAAGCGCTTGAGGATCATCGGCCGGTCGGCGACGCCGCGCAGCGCACCGTCGGCCACCGCCAGGTAGTAGCGGATCAGATCGAGCTTGGTGCGGGCGGGGTGATCCGCCAGCGCTGGAAAGACCACCTTGTCGGGATGGGTGACGGTGAGCTGATGACCGGCCACCTGCAGCGACATCGGGCCGGCCATAGGCTCATCGTAGGTTCCATCCCACGGTGAGACCCCGGTCACATAGGGTGGGGCCATGCCCTCGCTGAACCCCGTTGAGCTGGTAACACAGGCCGTCGCCAAGGCCAGGCAGTACTCCGACCGCGGCGCGAACGAACTGCACTACGTCCGAAAAATGTTCGAGGCCGGCGCGCTCAAACTCGAGTCACCGCAGGCGGTCGCCGCGATGGCCGCCGATATCGCGCGGTGGGGGGAAATCGGGATGATCCCCTCGGTCAACGCCCGCCGCACCCCGCACCGGGTGGCGGTCATCGACGACGAGGGCGCGATGACGTTCCGGGAACTCGACGACAACGTCAACGCGGTCGCCAACTGCATGGTCGCCATGGGCGTCGAGGGCGGCAACGGCGTCGCGATCCTGGCCCGAAACCACCGCTGGTTCGTCATCGCGAACTACGCGGCCGCCCGTGTCGGGGCGCGCATCGTGTTGCTCAACACCGAATTCTCCGGACCGCAGATCGCGGATGTCTCCGACCGCGAGGGCGCGCGACTGCTGATCTACGACGATGAGTACGCCGAAGTGGTGTCGCAGGCGAATTTCGACCTGGGCAAACTGCGTGCGCTGGGCCGCAACCCTGACGCCGCGGGTGACGAGCCCTCCGGCGCCACCGACGAGACGCTGGCCGAAGTGATCGCGCGCAGCAGCAAGGCTCCCGCACCCAAGCCGACGAAGCACTCCTCGCTGGTGATCCTCACCAGCGGCACCACCGGTACACCGAAGGGCGCCACCCGGCACGCACCGCCGACGCTGGCCCCGATCGGCGGCATCCTGTCGGCGGTGCCGTTCAAGTCCGGCGAGGTGACGTCGCTGCCGTCGCCGATGTTCCACGCGCTCGGCTATCTGCACGCAACGATAGCGATGACGCTGGGCTCCACGCTGATCCTGCGCCGGAGGTTCCGACCCCTCACAGTGGTCGACGACATCGAAAAGTACGGGGCCACGGCACTTGTCGTGGTGCCGGTGATGCTGTCGCGGATCCTCGACGCGCTCGACAGCGCTGATCGCAGCTACGACTTGTCGACACTGCGGATCGTGTTCGTATCGGGATCGCAGCTGGGCGCCGAGCTGGCGACCCGGGCGACGAAGCGGCTGGGGCCGGTGATCTACAACCTGTACGGCTCCACCGAGGTCGCGTTCGCGACGATCGCCCGCCCGCAGGACCTGGAGATCAACCCGGCGACGGTCGGACCAATCGTCAAGGGCGCCAAGGTGAAGATCCTCGACGAGCAGGGCAACGAACTGCCGCAGGGGCAGGTGGGCCGCATCTTCGTCGGCAACGCGATGCCGTTCGAGGGATACACCGGCGGCGGCGGCAAGCAGATCATCGACGGGTTGCTGTCCTCGGGCGACCTCGGCTATTTCGACGACAACGGGCTGCTCTACGTCAGCGGCCGCGATGACGAAATGATCGTCTCCGGTGGGGAAAACGTGTTCCCGGCCGAGGTCGAGGACCTGCTCAGCGGCCACCCGGACGTCGTCGAAGCGACCGCCCTCGGCGTCGACGACGAGGAGTTCGGCGCCCGGCTGCGCGCCTTCGTTGTGAAGCAGCAAGATTCGAGCGTCGACGAGGACGCGATCAAGCTGTACGTGCGCGAGCATCTTGCCCGGTACAAGGTGCCGCGCGAGGTGATCTTCCTCGACGAGCTGCCGCGCAACCCGACCGGCAAGATCCTCAAGCGCGAACTGCGCGA
This sequence comes from uncultured Actinomycetota bacterium, assembly GCA_963759655.1. Classification (GTDB taxonomy): domain Bacteria; phylum Actinomycetota; class Actinomycetes; order Mycobacteriales; family Mycobacteriaceae; genus Mycobacterium. The sequence goes on from CAVXAG010000017.1 coordinate 408,049, forward strand.
GATCGAGGTCGACTAGCTCCAGGGGTCTTGCGTCTAGGGGTCGCGGGGGAGGCCGAGCAGGCGCTCGGCGATGATGTTCAGCTGCACCTCTGAGGTGCCGCCGTAGATCGTCGTCGCCCGGCTGGCCAACAGCCGGTCCGCCCACTTGCCCTGCTCCGAGTCGGGATCGCCGATCGCGCCGTCGACGCCGAAGGACGACACCCCGAACTCGGCGTAGCCCTGAGCGGTTCGCATCGACAGCAGCTTTGACACCGCCGCGGCCGGCATCGCGTCAAAGCCGGCGAGTGTGAGCAACGTCGACCGCAGGTTGAGCACCCTGGCGGCGTGCCCCTCGGCGATCAGCCGGCCCGCGCGGTTCTGCGCGATCTGGTCGAACTGGCCCTCCCGCAGAAACTCGACCAGCCCGTCGAGGGTGGCCAGGAACGGCGCCTCGGTGCTGCCGATCGACACCCGCTCGGCGGCCAGCGTGGTGCGGCTGACCTCCCAGCCGCGGTTGACCTCGCCGAGCACCAGATCGTCGGGCACGAACACGTCGTCGATGAAGACGGTGTTGAACATCTCATTGCCGGTGAGTTCGCGCAGCGGGCGCACGTCGATTCCCTCGCTGGACATGTCCAGCAGGAAATACGTGATGCCATTGTGCTTGGGAGCGCTCGGTTCTGTCCGGGCCAGCAGCATGCCCCACTGGGCGTACTGCGCGGCCGTGGTCCAGATCTTCTGGCCGGTGATCCGCCAGCCGCCGTCGACCTTGGTGGCCTTGGTGGTCAGGCCGGCCAGGTCCGAGCCCGCGCCGGGCTCGGAAAACAGCTGGCACCAGATGATCTCGCCGCGGAACGTCGGCGGCAGAAAGCGCTGCTTCTGCTCATCGGTGCCGAATGCGACGACCGACGGCACCAGCCATGTCGCGATGCCCAGGGTCGGCCGTCTCACCCGGCCGGCGGCGAACTCCTGCTGGATGATGATCTGTTCGACCGGGCTCGCCGACCGGCCCCACGGCTCGGGCAGATGCGGCGACACCCAACCGCCCTCGGCGATTGCGGCGGTGCGTTGTTCGCTCGGAATCGCCTTCAGCGCGGCAACTTCCGCGCGGATCTGGCCGCGGAGCTTCTCGGTCTCGGGGTCCAGGTCGATGTCGACCTTGCGCATCCCGGAGCTGGTCGCGGTGTCGACGACGAGCTGCGGGTAGTCGGCGGCGCGACCGAACGCCGCGACGATCCCGAGTGCCCTGCGGTAGTAGACGTTGGTGTCATGCTCCCAGGTGAAACCGATGCCGCCGTGCACCTGGATGCAGTCCTGTGTGCACCGCTGCGCGGCGGCCGGTGCCAGGGTCGCGGCGACAGCGGCCGCGAATTCCGCTGCGGTTTCTGGGTTCTCGGCGGCGTCCTCGTCGATCGCGCGGGCGGCGTCCCACACCGCGGCGACGGCCCGCTCGGTGTCGGCGGCCATCTCCGCGCACTTGTGCTTGATGCCCTGGAACTGCCCGATGGGCCTGCCGAACTGCTCGCGGATCTTCGCATACGCCACGGCCGTGTCGGTGGCCCAGCGGGCGACGCCGACGGCCTCAGCCGACAACAGGGTGGTCACCAACGCGCGCGCGGACGCCACGCTGAGCTTGCTCAACACCCGGTCGGCCGGGACCTCGACCGCGTTGGCGCGCACATGGGCGATCGGCCGCAGCGGGTCGACGCTCTTGACGGGCTCGATCTCGAGAGCATCGGCGTCGATCACCACCCACTCGGTGCCGCTGGTCTCCGGGTCCAGCCCGGCGACCGGCAGCACCAGCAGCGACGCCTGCGCCGCGGCGGGCACCGAGCGCGCCTCGCCGCGGACCACCAGCGTGTCGCCCTGGGCCGTCGCGGTCAGGGCGGACTCCAGCGCGTACGCGGCGATCGTTGCCCCCGACGCCATGTCGCCGAGCACCTTTGCCTGCGGGTCGTGGGCCGCGATCAGCGCGCCGGCGATCGCCGACGGCACGAACGGCCCGGGCACCGCGCCACGGCCGAACTCGGCGATCACCACGGCGAGCTCCAGGATTCCGAAACCTTGCCCGCCGACCGACTCGGCCAGGTGAACGCCGTGCAGGCCCTGTTCGGCAGCCGCTTTCCAATACGGCGGCGGGTTCGGGACCGGCGTCTCCATCGCCTCGTGCAGCACCTCCGACGGAGCGACCCGTTCCACCAGGGCGCGGACCGAATCAGCGAGGTCGTTGTGCTCGGATGTGATGGCTATGGGCATGACGTCGTTGCCTTCCTCAAATAACCGGTGCCTTCCTCAAATAACCGGTCGGTCGGGAACGAGGTTACCCGTTGACGACGTTAGCCAACTCGCGGCCATCCCTCAGCCGGGCGCAGTTGTCCACCGCCACGGTCAGATACCGCCGCATCGTGTCGGCCGTGTACCAGGTGACGTGCGGAGTGACCACCACATTGGGCAGCTTCAGCAGGGGATCGTCGGCAGGCACCGGCTCCAGCGCGAACACGTCGAGGCCGGCGGCCGCCAGCTGTCCGCCGCGCAGCGCCCCGGCGAGCGCGGGCTCGTCGATGATCGGCCCTCGTGAGGTGTTCACCAGCACCGCATCCTTTTTCATCGTCGCCAGCGCGTCGCCGCCGAGCAGCCCCGTCGTCGCATCGGTCAGCGGCAGGTGCAGCGACACGATGTCACTGTCGGCCAGCAATTCCGGAAGCGGACGCCAGCCTTCGGTGCCGTCGTCGCGGGTGCTGGTGTGCAGCACGTCGGCGCCCATCGCCGCGACGATCGTCTCGACCCGCCGCGCGATGTTGCCGTAGCCCACCAGCCCGACCGTGCAGCTGCCGATGTCGCGCACGGTTTCGCCGAGCGACGGATCGGTCGGCCATCCTTTTCCTGACCGGGTCAAGCGGTCCAGTTCGATGAGCCGGCGCAGCGCGGCCAGCATAAGCAGCACCGTGCCCTCGGCGACCGATGGCGCGTTCGCGCCGGGCATGTTGGCCACCGCAATGCCGAGCGACGTCGCGGCGGCCACGTCGATCGTGTTGACGCCCGCGCCGAGCTTGTGCACCAGCCGCAGCCGCCGGGCTTGCCGCAGATCCGACGCCGACAGCGGCCGCAGCACGTGCCAGATCACCTGGGCGTCGGGCAGCTCCCGGTAGAAGATGTCGTCGTCGTCCTCGCCGCAGTACCGGATGTCGAGCCAATCACTGTACGGGGCCAGGAATTTCAACACCTTCTCGCCGGGCACGAAGTGGGCGAGGACTGTTACCGCCACCGTTTGGCGATCCATTTCGCGACGGTATCCGCCTGGTCGCTGCGCGCCCCGGGCGTGGTGAAGTAATGGTCGGTGTCGATCGACGTCAGGGTCTTGTCCGGGCCGGCCAACGCGTCGCAGATGCGGCGCGCATCCGACGGGAACACACCCGTGTCCTGCTCGGCGTTGATCACCAGTGCCGGGCAGTCGACCCGGGCGAGGTGCGGCTCGGCGCGGGTCTGGGCGTGGCGCAGGCTCCACATGCCCAACCAGCTGTGCAGCGTGCAGGCCGCGGCGATGCCGTGCGACGACCGGTTGGCCTTCACCGGCTCCCCCGCGTAGCACATGTTCGGCGGCCGCTTTGTCGGCTCCAGCGTCGGGTCAACCATCCGCGGGTCGGCCCAGGTCCGCATCACCGTAAACGGCCGGTCGGAAAACCCCGCGGCGCGAACGCGTTTCATCTCGCTTTCGGCCCAGTCGGTGATCGCGTGGTTTCGTGCCACCTGCGCGGCGCGATATCTATCGACGAACTCCGGCGAGAACGGCGGTCCGTTGCGCTTGTCGAAGATGTCGAGGTCCGGGTCCGTCGCCACCGGGTCGTTCTCGTCGACGACGGCGCCGTCCATCCAGGCGGTCAGCACATCGGGGCGCCCGGGGTGCGCCGCGCTGGCGATATACCCGTCGGCGAGTGGCAGCTCGGTGAGTCCAGCAGCGGGTCGCATGCCCGCAAGTGGCGTCACGTTCGGCTCCGTGGCTTGCGACTGGTAGGCCGCCATCAACGAGCCGCCACCGGAGTTACCAAGCAGCACAATCGTTTCCACACCCTGATTGTCGCGAAGCCAGCGCAGACCGACCCCGATGTCCACAAGTGCGTGATCCAGCAGAAAGCTGCTCTCGAAACCCCGGAAGCGGGTGTTCCAGCCAAGGAAGCCGATGCCGCGGGTGGCGATGTAGTCGGCGAGATAGTGCTCCGAGAAGTCGATCTGATAGTGGGTGGCGATGATCGCCACTTTCGGCCTGCGGCCGACCCCGCGGTGGTAGATGCCCTGGCACGGATGACCACCCGCACCCGCACGGCGGGCGGTCGGCGACGGCAGCCCGACGAACTCGTGGAGCACACCCGGCGTCGACGGCATGTCAGGCGGCCTCCCCGGTGTCACGCAAAAACTGATTGAACCTCGACACGACGGTCAGCGCCAGTGGATGCGGGGTGGTCGTCGGGACAATATTCCTGCGACCACGCCCGTTCGGTTAGATTCACATTCGGTGCCCGAGAAGTGCCGGAGGGGACGCGAGATGATCAAGCCACAGAACACCAACAGCGAGTTCGCGCTCAGCGGGATCAACCACGTCGCGCTGGTGTGCTCCGACATGGCGCGCACGGTCGACTTCTACAGCAATACCCTCGGGATGCCGCTGATCAAGGCGCTCGACCTGCCCGGCGGGGTGGGGCAGCACTTCTTCTTCGACGCCGGCAACGGTGACTGCGTGGCGTTCTTCTGGTTCCACGACGCCCCCGACGCGGTGCCCGGCGTCTCGGCGCCCCGCTACATCCCGGGCATCGGCGACATCGTGAGCGCGGTCAGCTCGATGAACCACCTGTCGTTTCACGTGCCGGCCGAGAAGTTCGACGAGTACCGCCGGAAGCTGAAGGACAAGGGCGTGCGGGTAGGCCCGGTGCTCAACCACGACGAGAGCGAGGCGCAGGTCGCGGCCGAACTACACCCAGGCGTGTACGTGCGGTCCTTCTACTTCCATGACCCGGACGGCATCACGCTCGAATTCGCTTGCTGGGTCAAGGAATTCGGTGATGCTGACGTCGGCGCTGAGCCCAGGACCGCCGCAGACCGCCGGCCGCGGGTGCCGTTGCTGCCGTGATCCCGACTACCTGCGATACGCCGCCGGGTCGGCGAGGTGATCGAGCAGCGACGCCAAGTGGTCGATCAATTCGTCGGCCGTCATGGCGATCCGGCCGCTGAGCCACGCGCCGACTGTCTGCCCCACGCCGCCGACCGTGAACTGAGCGGTCGCGTGGGTGTGCTCGTCGTCGGCGACGTGCAGGGCCTGGCCGACGTGCTGCACCAACAGCACCGCCAGCAGCGTGGTCGACTCGTCTCGTTTGCGGACCACCACCGGATCGGCGAGTTCGGCACTGAACAACAGCCGGCCCACGCGTGCGTCCCCGGCGATGGATCGCACGATGTTGGTCATCCCGGCGCGCGCCTGCTCGCTCGGCGGTGCCGCGGTCACGGCGGCCTGGGTGGTCGCGGCGAGGTCGGCGATCACCGAGTCGTATACGGCGCCAACGAAATCGTCGCGGTCCGAGAAGCTCTCGTAGAAGTAGCGGGCTGAGACACCGGACTGCCGGCAGACGCCACGTACCGTCACCGCCTCGGGTCCCGCTTCGGATCCGAGGATGCTCAGCCCGGCGCCGAGCAGGCGCGCCCGGCGCGCGGCCCGACGATCGTCGGGCTTGATGCCCCGGTACGGCCGCGTACTTGTCACGACGACCATCTTGACACCCGGTTCGCCGGATGCCAGCATTTTAGGAAACGTGCGTTCGCAGATTGGGAGATAAAGGTGCCCATGACGGTCACCGAGCGGATCGGAAGAGTCCAGCGGCGGCGCGGCACCCCGATGGACCGCGGGTTCATGGGCAGTGCGCTGCTGGCGGGACCCGCGAACGTGATCATGCAGCTGGCCCGGCCGGGCGTCGGCTACGGGGTCGTCGAAAGCCGGGTCGAGAGCGGACGGATCGACCGTCATCCGGTGAAGCGGGCGCGCACCACGTTCACCTATCTCGCGGTCGCCACACAGGGCAGCGATGCCCAGAAGGCGGCGTTCCGCAGGGCGGTCAACCGCGCGCACGCGCAGGTGTATTCGACCGACGACAGTCCGGTGAGCTACAACGCGTTCGATCCCAACCTGCAGCTGTGGGTGGCCGCCTGCCTGTACAAGGGCGCCGTCGATGTCTACCGGTTGTTGGTCGGCGAGATGGACGAGGCGACCGCGGACGAGCATTACCGACAAGGAATGACGCTGGGCACCACCCTGCAAGTTCCGGCGGAGATGTGGCCTGCGGACCGTGCCGCGTTCGACGGGTACTGGCGGGCGGCACTGGAGAAGGTGCAGATCGACGACACCGTCCGTGACTTCCTGTACCCGATCGCGGTGGGGCGGGTGGCCGTTCCGATGCCGCGCCGGATCCGGCGGCCCCTGGAACAGGTGGCGCTCCTGATCACCACGGGCTTTCTGCCGCAGCAGTTTCGCGACGAGATGCGACTGCCGTGGGACGCCCGCAGGCAACGGTGGTTCGACAGGTTGATGACGACGATCCGGGTGGCGAACAGAGTGGCGCCGAAGTTCGTCAGAAAGTTTCCGTTCAACCTGATGCTGGTGGATTTGGACTGGCGGATGCGGACGGGACGCCCGCTCGTTTAGTGGTGTTCAGGCACCGCGGCGGGCCGGTCGACAGGTCGACCGACAGGCATCCGAAACGAACTCGTCGATCAGATGCGCGAGCGTTTCAGGGCAGTCGAGCATCGGGTGATGCCCGGCACCGTCGATGAGCTCCAGCCGACTGCCCGGCAGCGCGGCGTGCGCCGCCTGCGCATGGTCCGGCGGGATCACCGCATCCCGTGCGCCGGCGATGATCAGCGTCGGCACATCGCCGACAAGACCCGGCAGTCGGTCGAGGGCGCAGACCGTCTGGCCGCGAATGTCCACCACCGAGCGCAGCGTGCGCAGAAAGGCATGGCGCCCGTCCGGATCCGCCAACGCCGCGTACTTTCGCCAGCGGTCCTGCACTCTCATCGAGTCCGGACCCCGGGCGCTGAGCAAGGAGACGACCCCATTGCCCAAGGCCACCGCCGGCCGTGATGCGACGAAGGGCAGCAGCAATTCAGCGCCGGGCGTGGAGAGCAGACGCAGCGGCATGCTGACGTCGGTGCCCAGGCCGCCGCTGTTCACCAGCACCAGGCGTCGGCAGTACTGGCGATGCTGGTAGACGAGCTGCAATGCGACTCCGCCGCCGAGGGAGTGGCCAACGAGCGTGGCCGCGGGGATGTCGAGTGCGTCCAGGAAGTCGCGCAGCCACACCGCGAACGCGCCCAGCGAGTAGTCGGCGCGGGGCTTGTCGGACTGTCCGTGGCCGAGCAGATCGGGCGCGATGACGCGGTAGGTGGCCGACAGGTGCTCGAAGAGCGGGACCCACGCCAGCGAACTTCCTGCCACACCGTGGATCAGTAAAAGCGGCTCGGCTGCGGGGTCACCCTCATCGCGGTACGCGACACGGTGGCCGTTGAGACGTACGAAGCGAGTGTCAGTCATCTGCTGGGTCGGTCTCTGTTTCTGTTTGCCGTGGCGGGGCGCGGCGGCGTCCTGCGTCACCCATCATCGCGTGCCCAGCGGCACAACACCGTTCGGACACGGTCAACATTGATCGGCTACTTAGTTAACGACTCATAACGAATTGTTCGTTCAATCGGCGGTGGTGGCCGATCAAACAGGACCGCGTGGCAGCCTGTAGTCCATGAGAATCGGATTCATCGGGCTGGGAAACATGGGTTCGGGCATGGCGGGCAATCTGCTCAAGGCCGGCCATCAGGTCACCGCCTACAACCGGTCGCAAGACAAGGTCGACGTGTTGGCCGCCCGCGGCGCGGTTGCGGCGCGGACGGTGGCGGAGGCCAGCGCGGGCGACGTCGTGTTCACGATGCTGGCCAACGACGACGCGGTCGAGGCTGTCACGTTCGGCGATGGCGGCGTGCTCGCGTCGCTGAAACCCGGCGGGATCCACGTCTCGTCGTCGACGATCAGCCTGGCGCTGTGCGAGCGATTGACCGCGGCGCACGCAGATGCCGGGCAGGGTTTCGTCACCGCACCGGTGTTCGGGCGTCCCGATGCGGCCGAGGCCGGCAAGCTTTTCGTCGTCGCGGCGGGGCAGGCCAGCCGCGTCGAGGAGGTGTCACCGGCACTCGACGCGATCGGCCAGCGCACCTTCGTGGTGTCCGACCAGCCGAAGGCGGCGAGCCTGGTCAAGCTGACCGGCAACTTCCTCATCGCTTCGGTCATCGAGGCCCTCGGTGAAGCGATGGCGCTGGTCGCAAAGGCCGGCGTCGACAAGCACCAGTACCTCGAGATCCTGACCTCGACCCTGTTCGGCGCTCCGGTGTACAAGACCTACGGCGCGCTGATCGCAAGCGAGCAGTTCGCGCCGCCCGGTTTCGCAACGACGTTGGGTCAAAAGGACATTCGCCTCGTGCTGGCCGCCGCGGAAGGACTCAACGTGCCGCTGCCGATCGCCAGCCTGTTACGCGATCGGTTCTTGACGCTGATGGCCAACGGTGGTGCCGATCTCGACTGGTCGGCCGTCGGGGCGCTGGCCGCGTGGGAGGCCGGTGCACCGTTCCCGTCGTCCAGCGGGTAGTCAGGGAAGTCGCGTACGGTCGGTGCCGTGCGTAGCGACAATGACACCTGGGACATCACCACCAGCGTCGGATCCACCGCGCTGTTCGTCGCGGCGGCGCGGGCGCTGGAGGCGCAGCGCGACGACCCGCTGGCCGTCGACCCGTACGGCGAGGTGTTCTGCCGCGCGGTGGGTGGCAGTTGGGCCGACGTGCTGGACGGCAACGCGCCGGACCACCGGCTGAAATCGGAGTTCGGCGAGGTCTTCCAGACCTTTGTGGGGGCCCGCACCAGGTATTACGACAACTACTTCCGACGGGCCTCCGCCGAGGGAGTCCGGCAAATGGTGATCCTGGCCGCCGGCCTGGATTGCCGCGCTTATCGGCTGGACTGGCCAGCGGACACCGTTGTGTTCGAACTGGACCAGCCGAAGGTGCTGGAGTTCAAGCGCGCGGTTCTGGCCGACCACGGTGCCAGCCCGTCCGCCGAGCGTCGAGAGGTCGCGGTCGACCTGCGCGAGGACTGGCCGAAGGCATTGCTGCACAGTGGATTCGACCCTGCGAGACCATCGGGATGGCTGGCCGAGGGACTCTTGATGTACCTGCCGGGATCGGCGCAGGAGCAGTTGTACACGGGCATCGACTCGTTGACGACCCCGGGCAGCCAGGTGGCGCTCGGGGAGGTGCAGCCGTTGCCCGCCGAGGCGCTGGATGCCAAACGCGCCCAGGAGCGCGCAGGAGGCGAAAAAGCCGGCACGTTCTTCAGCCTCATCTACAACGAGAAGAACCGCGACGCGGTGGATTGGTTCGGCGAGCACGGGTGGGACGCCGAGGCGATACTGGGCGCCGACTATGTCCGCAAGGTGGGCCGGCCCGTGCCGCCGCCCGACACGGATGGCGGTCAGATGTTGCGCTCGGGCAACCTGGTCACCGCGAAGAAGCGCTAACCGGCGCCCCACCCGACACCGGCGTCGTGCACCGCCGTCCAACTGACCGAGCTGACCGCGGGGTCCACGCTGAGCGCGCGCACGGTCTCTTCCATCACCGCGTCGTTGCGTGTCGCGGCCGACAGCTCGACGCGCAGCGCGATCTCGTTCGGGTGCGTGGTCCCCATTGAGCGCACGGATTTGAGTTGGAAGTCTGCCTGCGACAGCGCCGACACCACCAGGCCGCGTACGCGCGGCTCCGCATCCGACGCGCACTGCACCTCGAACACGTACTCCGCCGGTGCGATCTCACGTCCGGTTCTCGACCGGGCGCGATCCATCCTTGCCGCCAACGGATAGAGGAAGGTGTTTCCGGCGATGATGATTCCGGCGCCGACGATCGCCTCGCGCCACATCCACGCGCCGGCCAACGCGCCCACCGCCGCCGTCGCCCACAGCGTTGCCGCGGTGTTCAGCCCGGTCACCGACGAGCCCTGCTTCATGATCACCCCGGCACCGAGGAAACCGATGCCGGTGACGATCTGCGCGGCGACGCGGGTCGGGTCCTGTTCGCGGTGGAATGTATAGGCACCGAGAATCAGGAACAACGCGGCGCCCATGCTGACCAGGGCCATCGTCTGCAGGCCGGCCATCCGGGCCCGCCACTGCCGCTCGACGCCGATCGCGATGCCGAGCAGGGTGGCCAGCCCGACGCGGAACAACAGCTCCAACCCGGGCATGGTCATGACACCGATCCTCTCGCAGGCGACGGCCTGCGAGAGGGGGACACGCTGATATAGATCGTGGGTCCTTCACAAACGCCTCCGGGGGTGTCAGGAAGGGATTGTTAGCGATTCCCTTTGAGGACCGTGAGCGTTGCCGCGCTCGGGTTCTCCTGGCAGGCCCCCGGAGGTGTTGTTGTGTCTGTGCATCATGCTGCCCCAGTCACGCCGTCCACGATCGTCGTTGCCGTTGATGTCGGCAAGTGCTCGGCGGTGCTGTCGGTGACCAATTCTCAGCGGTCTCGGTTGCTGGGTCCGATCGGGTTCGAGTTGACGTGCTCAGGTATGTCGGCGGTCGTTGAGCTGATTGATTCAGCGATTGAGTCGTCGACGCAGGTCAAGCTGGCGGTGGAGGCGGCCGGTCATTATCACCGGCCGGTACTGGACTATGGGTGGCCGCCGGGGTGGGAGGTGCTCGAGCTCAATCCGGCCCATGTGGCCGAGCAGCGCCGAGTTGCCGGTCGGCGTCGGGTGAAGACCGACGCGATCGATTTGGAGGCGATCACCGAGCTGGTGTTGGCCGGCCGGGGACAACCGGCGGGAGCGACGCCGCAGCTGCTGGGTGAGATCGGGGCGTGGGCGGCCCATCGTCATCGGCGGATTGCGGTGCGTGCGGCGACGAAGAATCAGTTACTGGCCCAACTCGACCGCGCGTTTCCCGGGTTGACGATGGTGTTGCCGGATGTGTTGGCCACCAAGATCGGTCGGCTCATCGCCGCGGAATTGGCCGATCCAGTCCGCGTGCGCGCATTGGGGCCAAGTCGGTTGATCCGGTTTGCCCGTGCCCGTGAGGTTAGGCTGCGCCGGGAGTTAGCCGACCGTCTAGTGACCGCCGCCCGCGAAGCGTTACCGGTCGCTGATGCAGTGGTGGCGCGGCGGGTGTTGGCTGCCGATGTGGCGCTGCTAGCCGACCTGGATATCCAGATCGCGGCCGCCGAGACCGAGTTGGCTGTGCTGATTCCCCACAGCCCATTTTCGACGTTGACCTCGGTGCCGGGCTGGGGAATCGTTCGGGTGGCCAATTACGCTGCGGCCCTGGGTGATCCAGACCGGTGGCCGGGCCCACGGCAGATCTATCGAGCCGCCGGGCTGTCCCCAATGCAATACGAATCGGCCGGTAAACGCCGCGACGGAGCGATCAGCCGCGAAGGCAGCGTGGCGCTGCGCCGAGCGCTGATCGATCTCGGTATGGGCCTGTGGCTGCACGACGCGGCCGCCAAAGCCTATGCCGGCGCCCTGAAATCGCGCGGCAAGCGCGGTGGGATCATCGGATGCGCCCTGGCGCACCGCGCCACCCGCATCGCCTACGCGCTGGTGCGCGACCACGCCAGCTACGACCTATCGCGCTGGAGCTGACGCACCAGCCCTCTGGTCTTCCTCGGTCCCGGCCATCAGCCGCCGGAGACGCAGGAGCTGTCCACCTGCAGCGCCCGCAGCGCAGCGAGGACGAACGACGTGGACAGCGACGAGCACCGGCGCACTATGTGCCGCCGAGGAAACTCATCCCCCCGCAACAGAAAGGCGCGAACGAACTGCCACCTTCACAACTACGGTCGCGAGTGCGAAGCTGGAACCAACGAAGGGCCGGATCAGATGCCGATCGCGCTATGGCGGACCTCAGGGTTACGCCGTTCCTAGCTTGGCACCCGGCCCTTCGCCTGACCGCAGCCCGAACGACGCCAGATGACCCGCCAGGCGGTTGAGGTCGCATAAGTCAGCGTGGGCGCTCACGGCACCAATCTCTGGCCAGCCCAACACCCGGACCATCAATACCGACAAAACGACAACGGGACCGGCGCTATTGCTCTCGGCGAGCACGCCTGCGCCCACATCGCACTTGACAGGACATACCGCCAGCTAGGAGAACATCAGGAGAACATGAAGTCGCGCAGGAACCGCGTCATGCGCCGCAGATACTCCGGCTGGCTGACATGCAGGATGTGGTTGCCGGGGAACCAGTGCAACGCGCAGCGATCCCAGTGCTGCCAGAGCATCTCCGCCTGTTCGGGCGGCGCCAGCCGGTCGCCGAGGCCGGTGATGATGAGCCGACGGTCGCGCGGGACCAACGGCCGGTAGTTGAGCGGCGAGTGGTAGGCGGACGCGGCGACGAAATCGTCGAGGCTGATCCGGCCGAGCTTGCGACCGAGGGTGAACAACTTGCTGGCCGGGAACCATTCCTCGAGCTCCGCTTCGATCGACACGACCGGAACGTTGGGAATGACGGCGTCGATCCGTTCTTCGACGCCGGCGATCAGGGCTGTCGTGTAGCCGCCGAGCGAGATTCCGGTGAGCGCGATCTTCTGCACGCCGGTGAACTGCAAGTAGTCGACGATCGACCGAAAATCGTGCACGGCCTGCGCCATCGCCTCGGCAAACCCGGTCAACCCGTTGGCGAAATAGCCGTATCCGCTGAAGGGGGAATGCTTTTCGGCGCGCCTGCCGTGGAAGGGCAGCGTGTACAACAGCACGTCGTAGCCGGAGCGGTAGAACCACGGCAGCGACATCCACAGCCCGTTGAACAGGTAGGGCGAGCCCATGAAGCCGTGGATCAGGCACAGCGTGGGATGCGGTCCGTCGTCGTGGAGCCAGTGCTGCGCCCGCACCACGTTGTTGTTCTGCAGGGCGCGCCACCTGTCGCGCATCGCCGGGTTGATCGCCTCGAAGCTGCTCTCGAAGCGGATGTTGTGCACCCGGCCGCGGGCGATCCACTCGGCGACGGGGTTGGCCTGCCGGGAGTAGACGCGCGGCGGCTCGGACGGGGCCGGAAACGACTTGACCGGGTCGTGCTCGGCGGCCAATTCCGCGTAAAAGCGCATCTTGTCGCGCTCACCGGTGGCGCCGGAGTGGCGAAGAAGTTCGGCCGCGATAGGCGGGAACATCGCCGCCGCCACTATCGAGGCCACGAACGTGCGCAATCCGATGTCGGCGGCGGCCGAGGCGTCGACGATCAGCCGTTGGCCGAGGGTGAGCTCCGAGCGGTCGGGCAGGCCGTGCGCGCCGGCGTCCGCGCCGGGCACATTCGGGACAGGTACGGGCGGATCGACGGGGTCAGCGCCTGACATCATTGCCGGCCGGCCTTTCTGGTCATCGGGTCACTAGGCCCGCTAGCCGGATGCTAACTCAGGAACCCGTCGTCGGTGGGGCTGGTTGCAGTGATGCGCAGGCCTTCCGCGCGTTGTCCCAGGTCGTCTGATCCACCCCGGGTGGCGGCGGTGATGGCGCGCCGCTGGACGGTCCCGTGGCAGGCCCAGGCAGCGGGCCTTGCGGCACCGGGCCGGGACCCGGCGGCGGGCCGGCGGCAGGGGAGGGCACGCGGTGCCGGGTCAGGCACTGTTCGTACACGCCGTGGGCCTGCGGTGGGGCGGAGGTCGTGGTCGGGGTGGTCGTCGGTTGCGGTGCTGTTGTGGTGGAACACGCCGGGACGACGCTGAACGCGACGGCGAGCGCAAGCATCGCCACCGGCCGATGGCACTGGGGCATCCGCCGACCTTAACCGGAGTTAGGCTCGGTCCGTGCGATGGGATCCCGCGCAGTACAGCCGCTTTGCCGTGGAGCGCGACCGGCCGTTCTTCGACCTCACCTCGCGAATCGACGCCGTCGCACCGCGGCACGTGGTCGACATCGGCTGTGGCCAGGGCCATCTCACCGCAACGCTGGCCCAACGCTGGCCACGTGCGACGGTCGAGGGCTTCGACTCGTCGCCGGAGATGATCGCCGATGCCGCCGACGTGCCCGGCGTGACATTCTCCGTCGCCGATGCCGCGGACTGGCAACCCAGCGGCGACGTCGACGTGATCGTCAGCAATGCTGCGCTGCAATGGGTTCCGCGGCATCAGGAGATGATGGCGCAGTGGGCGTCGGCGCTGCCCAGCGGCGGCTGGCTGGCCATTCAGGTGCCGGGAAACTTCGACTCGCCGTCGCACGCGCTGACGCGACGGCTGGCCTCCGACGATCGCTGGGCGGCAAAGCTGCAGGACGTCCTGCGGCACACCGACGCCGTGGGCACGCCGGAGTCGTACGCGAAGGTGTTGCTCGACGCCGGCATGAACGCCGACGCGTGGGAGACGACGTATATCCATGTGCTGCACGGCGACGACCCGGTGCTGGAGTGGATTCGAGGGACGGGTCTGCGCCCGATACTGGCCGCACTGTCGCCATCCGACGCGAACGAATACTCGGCCGAACTCGCCGCCGAGCTTCGCAAGGCGTATCCGCCGGGCGAGCACGGCACACTGTTCCCGTTCCGGCGAGTGTTCGCGGTCGGGCACAGGTTCTAGAGCGAAAACAGCTGTGCCGCGTTGTGGTACAGCACGCCCCGCAGCCAGCTTTCGTCTACGCCGGGTAGCTCGGTGACCGAACGCAGCGCAGCGGCATACGGGTGGGGGATGTTCGGGAAGTCGCTGCCGAACAAGATCTTGTCGCCGAGTCGGCGCAGCCTGGCGAGTTCGCGCCGGGGAAACGGCATCGTCTCCTCGACGAACGGCGAGAAAACCATCGTGGTGTCCAGCCGGACCTGTTCGAAGCGCTCCGCGATGTCGATGAAGTCCCGGTATTCCGGCATGCCCATGTGCGCGATCACCAGCGGCAACTGCGGACGCCGGTGCAGCAGAGCCCATATCGGCTCGGGGCCGGTGAAGCGGCCGGGCTGAGGCCCGGAGCCACAATGGATCACGACTGGCACGGCTGCGTCGTCGATCATGGCCCACACGCCGTCGAGCAGCGGGTCGTTGGGGTCGTAGTCGCCGACTTGCAGATGTGCCTTGAAGATTCGTGTTCCGGCACGTATCGCGTCGTCGACATAACGCGGCGCGTCGGGCTCGGGGTAGAAGGTGGCGGTCGCGAGGCAGTCAGGTGTCGACTCGGCGAACCCGACAGCCCATTCGTTCAGCCAGGCCGCCATCTTCGGCTTGTGCGGGTACACCAGCGACGTGAACCTTCGCACGCCGAACCGCCGCAGCGTCTCGACCCGCTCGGCCTGGTCACCGCGGTATGCGACCGGC
The DNA here is from genome assembly GCA_963759655.1 of uncultured Actinomycetota bacterium. Classification (GTDB taxonomy): domain Bacteria; phylum Actinomycetota; class Actinomycetes; order Mycobacteriales; family Mycobacteriaceae; genus Mycobacterium. The sequence continues at coordinate 423,385 of CAVXAG010000017.1, forward strand.
CAGGGCCGCCCGACCAGCGGCCCGGCGCTGTCGAAGTACGCCCACACCTTGTCGAGTACGCGCTTGGGCATGAAATGCGTATGGACGTCGACAATTCCGGGCAGCCCCAGCGACGTCCAGATCGCGCGTACGTCGGCGGCGTCGCTTCCGGCGTCCATGCGCCCACGCTATCGCGCTGACGCAGGTCAGCGGGGGCTGCGCTGGTCCAGCAGCCGGATCACCCGGACGACGAGCGGATCCGGGTGCCCGCGAACTCCGAAGGAATCACATCGCCGGTCTTCTGCCGCCACTCGTCGAGCATGACGGCCAGGTGCTCAGCAACCACCGCAGCGCGCTCCGTCGGGTCGCCCGCCAGAAGGTTGCGCCGTTCGCCGGGATCTGCGAGGAGGTCATAGAGTTCGCGGTCCGGGCGCGGGCCGCCGACGAGCGGCGCTACGAGCTGGCCCGACGAGCTTTGTTCGATGTCCCTCGGCAGATCGAGCAGCGGCCGGTGAGCGTAATTCTCGATGTAACTGTATTCCTTGGTGCGGATGGCCCGAATCGGATCGAACGAGTCGTGGTAAGTCTTCGCCGTGTAGACATGCTTCCTGACCGGCGCCGCCCCGGCGGGTGGGCCGAGCAGGTTCGCGGCGTGCGACATGCCCTCGACGTCGGTGGGAACATCGAAACCCAGCAGCCCCAGCAGCGTCGGCACCAGATCGACGCCGCTGAACAGTTCGTCGTAGACGTGTGCCGCGACACCGCGCCCGGTGGGCGCACGCACGATCAGCGCGATGCCGGTGCCCGCGTCGTACAACGTCGACTTCGCCCGCGGGAACGCCGGCCCGTGGTCGGTGAAGAACACCACCCAGGTCGTTTCGTCCAGCCCGGTGTCTGCGAGCGTGTCGAGCAGGTCGCCGACCGCGGCGTCGGCCACCGCGATGGCCCCGTAGAACTCGGCGAGATCACCGCGGACCGGCGGGGCGTCCGGAAGATAGCCGGGCACCTCGACCGAATCGGGGTCGGCAGGCTGGTAGCGATCCGGCGGGTAGGGCCGGTGGGTCTCGAAGAAGCCCGACGTCAGCAGGAACGGCCGGTCGTCGTCGCTGTGGGCGTGCAACCACTTGCGCGACTCGGCGACGACGTACTCGCAGTAGGAGTTCGACACGTCGAATTCGTCAAAGCCGAGTCGGGACGGATACGACGTCTCGTGCTGCATCCCGAAAAGCGCTGAGTACCAACCGTGTTGGGCCAGGATCTCGGGCAGCGTCCGCACTCCGCCGCGGTACTCCCAGCCGTGATGTGCAAGGCCCAGCAGGCCGTTGCTCTGGGGGTAGCGACCGGTGAACAGCGACCCGCGGGACGGGGAGCACAGCGGCGCGGCGGAGTGGGCGCGGGTGAACAAGATCCCCTCGGCCGCGAGCTGGTCCAGGCGGGGACTAGAGACATCGGGGTGGCCGTATGCGCCCAGACACCGCCCGAGGTCGTGCCAGTGCACGAGCAGCACGTTCTCGGGTCGCGTCACCTCTACCACCCTTCATGCGTTCATGCCCTCAAGCCGGAGTTGGCGCGCCAATTCTCTCGATCATCCGGATCAGCGCGCGGACCGGCCCAGACTGACATGGTGGCAGACAAGTCGAGCAGCGTGGTCGACGCGCACATCCACCAGTGGGATCCGTTCACGACGCCGCGGATGGTATCCGGGCCATCGAAGCTGATCAGACGGGTACCGCTGGTTGAGCCGATCTTGATGCGGGCGTTTCCGCGTGCCGCGCGCGACTTCGCAGGCGATCCGCAGTACCTCTTCAACACCTACCTGCCCGCGGACTACCGGGCCGACACCGCGCCCGTGCAGGTCGAGGCGGTGGTGCACATCGAGGCGGGTTGGCAGGCCAAGCGGCCGATCGACAGCGTCGACGAGACGCGGTGGGTCAGTTCGTTGACGTTCGGGCAGGACGGCGCGCCCGAGTTGGCCGCGATGGTGGTGCATGCCGACCCGTCCGACCCGGGTGTCGCCGAGGTGCTGGACGCCCACGTGGCGGCGAGCACGCTGGTGCGCGGTGTCCGATATGTGGCCGCCCACAGCCCGGACCGCGGAATCGTCGACTTCGTGAAGCGGCCGAACGAGCTGTCCGAGCCGGCTTTCCTGCGGGGATTCGCGGCGGTCGCCGAAAGAGGGCTGAGCTTCGAGATCTGGCTCTACGCGCACGACCTGCCGAGTGCCGTCAAGCTGGCCGGCGAGTACCCCGACACGACGTTCGTTCTCGATCACTATGCGACGCCGGTCGGAGCGCTGGCTCCGTGCGGCAGACACACCGGAAGCACCGCCGCCGAACGTGCAGAGATCCTCTCTCGCTGGCGTGCCGACATCGATTCGCTGGCCGCCCTGCCCAACGTGACGGCCAAACATTCGGGGCTCGGCATGCCGGTGCTCGGGCTCGGACCGCTGCCCCGCGAGCAGTTCCGCGACACGATTGCGCCGCTGGTCACGCACCTCGATCAGGCGTTCGGCCCGCAGCGGACGTTCTGGTCGTCGAACTACCCGATGGATAAACCGAGTGTCGGTCTGCCGGACACTATTTGGGCACTGCGTCAGATTCTGGGCGGCCGCTTCGACGAAGAGCTGATGCTGCGCGACAACGCACGCCGGGTCTATCGGATCTAGGTTATCCGGCGCAGTCGACCGCGACTTCGAGGGCGGCGCAGATGGCGCGCATTCGGGTGTCGGCAAGGCGGCCAAGCCGGTTGACCAACGCTGCGGCCGGGACGCTTTCGACTGAGTCGAGGTTCACCGCGGAACGGCGGGGGATCGGGTCGGCACTCGGGTCAAGAACAACCTCGCTGGCGAGTCCGCGGATAGTTGTGGTACATGGTGCGACAAGTGCGCGTCGGAGGCGCGGGATCGCGGCGTCGCGCGACAGCACAACGACTGGGCGCCGGCCGGTCTCGGCCACCTCACACCACCACACCTCGCCGCGGGCCGGAAGGGCACTCACGAGGCGCCCGCCGCCCGCCGCCACGAGGCCAGGTCGCCCCACTCGTCCGGTTCATCAACCGGGTGCTCGTCGTAGGCGGCGTAACTTGCGTCCACCTCGGCGGCTCGATGGCGAGCGAGTAAGGCCCCGAGTGCCTCATCGACGAGAGCCGCGTCGGTGATCCCCGACCGCACGCTGCGCGCACTGCTCAGCAACAGCGTGTCGACGGTGGTGCTCAACCGTATGCGGTTCATGCCACAACTATGCCACACGCCGAGCTGGAAGTTTTTACGAGACTGTGATGCCTGTGTTCCCACTGTGAGTGCAGTGACGAACACCGCAGGTTCTGCCAATGTGGTGGGATGGCTCGCCGCTGGGCGTGGTGGATTGCGACGGCCGTGTTGGCCGTGGTGTGTTATGTGGTGCTGTGGCTCGGCTGCGCGCTTCATTGGGCGTGGCTGACCAGGGCGGACTACGCCGTGCTGAATCCGCTGCACGCCTTCGGTGTGAAACATCCTGCGTGGGTGCGGTTTTGGGACGTATTCTGCACCGTTTTCTCACCGGAGGGCTTTCGGGTGCTCGGGTTAGTGGTTGCAGTGGTGGCCGCGCTGCGACGCAAACTGAGGGTTGTTCTCTTCCTGTTGACGACGATCGGGTTGAGCGGCGTGCTGGCCGACGTCGCCAAGGGCCTGGTCGACCGTCCGCGGCCGGTGGGCGCGATGGCCCACTCGGTATCGAGCTCGTTCCCGTCCGGTCATGCGGTCGCCGCGATGGTCGGCGTGCTGGCGCTGCTGACGATCTCGGCGGGCGTGTTCAGTGAGCGCACCCGGTCGTGGACGATTGTGGCCGCGGTGACGCTGGTGCTGGCGGTGGCCTTCGGACGCGTCGCGCTCAACGTGCACTACCCGTCCGATGTGATAGCCGGTTGGGCCCTCGGCTATCTGTGGTACCTCGGCTGGTTGCTGGTGATCCGCCCGGTTGGCCTCACCCCTGGGCGAGCCGGGCGCGGACCACGTCCATCCGTGCCCGCAGTTCCTCCTCGGTGACGAGCGTGTTGACTTGACGTCGGCTAACGATGATGTCGACCATGAGTCGTGCACCGTCTCCTGGCTGTGGTTGCCGCGGCCGTGATTGCGATGGCGGTTACGCCGGCGAGCCATGCCGAAACCACGCCCTGGTTCGCGCCTTCGGTCGGCGACGCCACCCAGGTCATTTCGGTCGTCGGGGTCGGGGGCTCGTCGGCGAAGATGGACGTCTGGCAGCGCACCGAGGCGGGATGGCAGCCGATCGGCGTCGGAATCCCCGCCCACGTCGGCTCGGCCGGCATGACGCCGCAGTCCAAGGACGGCTACCCCGCCACCCCGATGGGAATCTTCACGCTGGACTACGTCTTCGGCACCGCGTCGCCGCCGGGTGGGGGGTTGCAGTATCTGCAGGTCGGGTCCGACGACTGGTGGGACGGCGACGATAACAGCCCGACGTTCAACACCCATCAGCACTGCAGGAAAGCCCAGTGCCACTTCGACACGTCGGCCAGCGAAAACCTGGACATCCCCGAATATGTCCACTCGGTGGTGATGGGCGTCAACACCAGAGAGCGGATCCCTGGAAACGGCGCCGGCTTCTTCCTGCACGCCACCGACGGCGGGCCGACCGCCGGATGCGTCGCGATCGACGACGGCACCCTGGTCAAGATCATCCAGTGGTTGCGCCCCGGCGCACTGATCGCGATTTCGCAGTAACGCGGGAAATTCAGATGTGCAGCGCCGGGCCCGGTTTCAGCTTGAAGTTCAACGTCTCCAACGACATCGTGGCCTCGTAGGTGCGGTCATAGGCGGTGGCGCTGATCTTCCATCCTTGCGGAGTGCGCCGATAGGTATCGCGGTAGAACGCCGCGCCGATCAGCATGAAGTTGAACTCGGCGGCGATCACCCGGTCCTGCAGATACCACACGGCGTTGGCCTCATCGCCGTCGACGGTGATCTCCGGATGGGTGACGCGATGCTCGGTGATCACCCCGGGGCCGAGCGACGAGCGCATGTAGTCGACGAGCTCGGTGCGGTTGGTGAAATGCAGCCGATGGCCGTAGTCACCGGTGACGTCATCGGTCAGCGTGCCGCCGAACGCATCCCAATCCTTGGTGTCCAGCGCACGCAGGTAGCGGTACTTGACCTGCTCGATGGCTTCTTTATCGGTGGATTTGTCGGTGACGGCTTCGGTCATCTGAGCATTGCAGCACACTGCCTGCGGCGACGGAACGCAGGGCCCGTGGCGGACTTCGGCGGCTGAGCGCACACTGGATGACAGCTTTGGCCACCAGGAGGACCGGAATGGGAAACAGCGGGCCGTTCGGATTCGACCCCGAAGAATTCGATCGCGTGGTTCGTGACGCGGGCGAGGGCTTCCGCGATGCGGTCGAACGGATCAACAGGTTCATCACCTCATCCGGCGAGCAGTCGGGATTTGCGTCGTTTTTCGATGAATTCGCGCGCAACACCCGGACCAGGCGCGAGCCGGAGACGACCGGCGAGACGGGCGAGGGCGTCTGGGCCATTTACACCGTGCGCGAGGACGGTGGCGCGCACGTCGAAGAGGTCTATGCGACCGAGCTCGACGCGCTGCGGGCGAACAGGCACAACACCGATGCCGAGCGCAAGGTGCGGTTCTTGCCGTACGGCATCGCGGTCAGCGTGCTGGACGCACCTGAATAGCGTCGGTCAGGTTCGCGGCACCACGCCGTGGGGCAGCGTCAGCGGCAGGTCGGTGTAGGTCGCGATGCCCGGCGGCGCCGCGACGACGGCCGGGATCGCGTTGATGACGGGCATCGCGGTCGCGATGTGGCCGAGCACCATGAACTCTTCGAGTGTTTCGGCTTGGAAGTCGGCAGGCGGCAGGAAGCTGACGACGTTGGTGACCGTGGGGCGGCCGTCCACCTGGATGACCCAGGGGTGCGGGGGGATCTCCCAGTCGGGCTCAAGCGTCTGGCCCTTGCGCCACTTGGCGCTCAGCTCGACGACCGTCTTGTCGCCGACGATCCCCTTCCAGCTGGCATGCACGCCGGCAACACATCCGGCGGGGATCGTCCATGACCCAAGATCGAGATCTTCGGTGGTCTGGGCGAATTCGGCGTCGCAGCGCACGTCGTCGAGTTCGACGCCGAGGGCGTCGGCGATCATCCGGACCGCCTCGCCGAACACGGCCGTGCCGTGGGCGGCCATCGCCGGCAGCTCGGGGTGGTCGATAGGCTGACCGAAGCCGGCGGGCTTCTCGGTATCCGGCGAGTCGTAGAAGGTGGTGTCGGCGGTCTCGCTGACGGTGACCTTGTCGACGCGGTCGCAGATGCTCGCCGCGACGATCGCCTGCAGGTTGATGTAGCCGGGGCTGACCCCGGAGCCGAACATCGTCGAGCCACCGCGCCGGCAGGCCTCGGCGATCCGGTCGCGGCCGGGGCCCTGGTTGTGTCCGGTGATGAACGCCGCGGTGGCTACCACGTTGACGCCGGCGGACAGAATCCGGACCAGCTCGTCGACGTCGATCCACATCGGGTTGTAGACCACACAATCCGGTTTCAGCGCGAGCAGCGCGTCGATGTCATTCGTGGCGGTGACGCCGAGCGGCTCGATGCCGCAGAGCGCACCGACATCGGTGCCGACCTTGTCCGGCGACCAGGCGTAGCACCCCACGATTTCGTAGTTCGGGTTCGTTGCGAGCGCCCGCAACGAACTCTTTCCGACGTTGCCCGTCGTCCACTGGACGACTCGATACGGTTGAGTGTTGAGCACTCGCTCAGCCTAGGGCGGCTGCACTTTTTGGAGAAGGTTTTCGGGTCGTTCATATGATTTGGTGATGGGTGTCGACGGAGCCGCCGTCACCAGTGCCGAAGCCGCGCGGTACCGGGCGGCCGGCTGGTGGTCGGACTCCACCCTGTCCGAGTGCGTCCGGCGCAACGCCGGTTCGTCACCGGACAAACCGGCGTATGTGGACTTCTCTGGCGACGGCCCCGATCGTCGGTTGACCTGGTGCGAGTTCGACCACGCCGCCACGAACCTGGCCCTGCGGCTACTGGACCTGGGTGTCGGGCCCGGTGACGGTGTCGCGGTATGGCACAACGACAGCTCGGCCATTCACGTCCTGCTGGTGGCGATCGAACGCTGCGGCGCGGTGAGCGTCGGACTCGGGTCGCGGGCGGGGGTGCGGGAGGTGGCGCAGATCCTGCGGACCGCACGGCCGTCGTTGCTGGTCAGCGATTCCGAGCGACTCGAACCGGCGGCGCAGGCCACCGCAAGAGCCGGCTTGGATCCACCCATTGGCGCGGTGGCGCTGGGAGATCGCTCGTCGGGCCTGTTCGTCGAAACCTGGCCACCACCACACGCCGCGAGGGGCCTGTCGCCCGTCGGGGCCGACGACGTGTTCCTGATCAACTCCACATCGGGAACCACCGGAATGCCCAAATGTGTCGTCCACACCCAGAATCGATGGCAGTACTTCCACCAGAAGGCGGTCGCCAACGGCGAGCTCACCGCCGCCGACGTGTTTCTTCCGGTGATCCCCACACCCTTCGGCTTCGGAATCTGGACCTCCCACACCACGCCCATCTACCTCGGTGCGACGGCGATCAGAATCAAGCGGTTCGATCCGGTCTCCACTTGCGCGGCGATATCCCGTTACCGGGCGACCGTGCTGTGCTGCGTCAGCACGCAGTTGATGATGATGCTGGCCAACCGCGCGCTCCAGGACCATGACATGACCAGCTTGCGCATCGTCTTCACCGGCGGTGAGCCGCTGCCGTACCTGCAGGCTGCCCAGTTCGAGGAGCTGACCGGGGCCAAGATCCTGCAGTTCTACGGCTCCAACGAGACCGGATTGCTGAGCGCGACCACGGTGGCAGATTCATTCCACCGCCGGCTTTCCACCGCGGGCCGGATCGTGCCGGAGATGCAGGTCCGGCTCTTCGACGGCGATGTCGACGTCACGGAATCGGGCCGCGGACAACCGGCCTGCCGCGGGCCGGCGACCAGCCTGGGCTACCTGGGTGGCACCGACCACGACACGTTGTTCACGAAGGACGGGTGGATGCGGATGGGTGATATCTGCGAACTGGACGCCGAGGGCTACCTCAGCCTGGCCGGTCGAGCATCTGACTTCATCCTGCGCGGCGGGAAGAACATCAGCGCGGTCCAGGTGGAGGAGGCGGTGGCGACCCATCCCGCCGTCGCCGTGGCCGCAGCGGTCGCGATGCCGGACCCCCTTTTCGGGGAGCGCGTCTGCGCGTTCGTTCAACTCAAACAAGGCGGGGCTCTCGATCTGCCAACGCTCGTCGATCATCTTCTGCAGCAGGGTGTTTCAAAGGAACTGCTGCCCGAACGACTCGAAGTCCTCGACGAACTGCCGCGATCGTCGGGCGGCAAGATCGCCAAAGGCCGACTTCGCGACGACATCCGATTGACACTGGAGCGATCATGACGACGGACGAAGTGCGGCGCGGCGGCGTGGAGGTATGGGCGCCGTCGAAGGTGCCGCCCATCGGTGTCGACCTCACCGACGAGCAGACGTTGGCGGTGGCATTCCGCCACCTCGCCGACCTGGGCTTCGCCGAGAACATGGCCGGACACATCACCTGGCAGCCCGACGGACAGTCCACCATGTTCGTCAATCCGTGGGGACTGTGGTGGCAGGAGCTGACCGCATCCGACATCTGCGTCGTCGACGAGAACGCGCGAGTGGTCCGGGGGCGCTGGGACGTCACGCCCGCGATTCACATCCACACCGAACTGCACCGGCTGAGACCCGACGCCCGGGTGGTCATCCACAACCACCCGTATTACGTCAGCGTGCTCGCCGCGCTCGGCGTGCTTCCCGAACTTGTTCATCAAACCGGCTCGCTGTTCCTCGATGATATGTACCTCGTCGAGACCTATGACGGAGAGATCGATACACCTTGGCGGGCAGTCGAACTCGCTGAGCAGATCGGGCCGGCCAACCTGACGATGCTGGCGAATCACGGCGTCATCGTCACCGGCGCGAACATGGCGGAAGCGGTCTACCGGGCCGCGTCGATCGAGCGTGTGTGCAAGCTGGCGTACGACGTCATGGTCACCGGCCGGACCCCCGCACAGATGAACCGCGGCGACATGGCGGGGATGAAGGTGTCGCTGATCGAGCGCGCGGCCGACGTGTACTGGGCCGGGGCGGCGCGGATGACGATCAAGAAGGATCCCGGCGTTCTGAGTTAGCGACCGGAAGACCAGAAACGAGGATTGCGGACCATGAAGTCCATCGACGACATGTCGGCGAATCTGACCTTCACGACCGCCAAGACGGGAGCCGACCGAACCGTCACGTTTCTGCCCGAACCCGAACGGGCCGAGCGCCGCTACACCGTCATCTCCGTCGACGACCACATCGTTGAGCCTCCGGACACCTTCGAAGGACGGGTTCCGCGGAAGTTCACCGAGCGCGCCCCTCGGGTGGTCGAGACCGACGACGGCGGACAGACCTGGCTGTACGACGGTCAGTCGCTGCCCAACGTGGGCTTCAACGCGGTGGTCGGGCGACCCGTGTCCGAGTACGGATTCGAACCGTCCCGGTTCGACGAAATGCGGCGCGGCGCATGGGACATCCACGAACGCGTCAAGGACATGGATCTCAACGGCGTATATGCATCGCTGAACTTTCCCTCGTTCCTGCCCGGATTCGCCGGCCAGCGGTTGCAGCAGGTGACCTCCGATCGTGATCTCGCGATGGCGTGCGTGAGGGCGTGGAACGACTGGCACATCGAGTCCTGGGCCGGCGCTCACCCCGAGCGGATCATCCCGTGCCAGCTGCCGTGGCTACTCGACCCGGACGTCGGCGCGAAGATGATCTACGAGAACGCCGAACGAGGATTTCACGCGGTGACGTTCAGCGAGAACCCGGCGATGCTGGGACTGCCTACCATCCACTCGGGCCACTGGGATCCGCTGATGGCAGCCTGCGCCGAAACCGGAACGGTGGTGAACCTGCACATCGGGTCGTCGGGCACGTCACCATCGACCACCGAGGACGCGCCGCCGGACGTAGCCGGTGTGTTGTTCTTCGCCTACGCCATCACGGCCGCGGTGGACTGGCTGTACTCGGGCGTGTGCACCAGGTTCCCGTCGCTGAAGATCTGCCTGTCGGAGGGCGGGATCGGCTGGGTGGCAGGACTTCTCGATCGTCTCGACCACATGCTGAGCTACCACGACATGTACGGGACGTGGAAGGCGCTCGGTGAGAGTCTGCACCCGGCGGAGGTCTTCACGCGGAACTTCTGGTTCTGCGCGGTGGAGGACCAGTCGTCGTTCATCCAGCACGAACGGATCGGGGCAGACAACATCCTGCTCGAGGCCGACTACCCGCACTGTGACTCCACCTGGCCGCACACCCAGCGCGTCATCCACGAACAGATCAGCGGGCTGCCGGAGCCGGTGATCCGAAAGGTGACGTGGCAGAACGCGTCCCGCCTCTATCGGCATCCCGTTCCCGCGGCGGTCCAAAACGATCCCAACGCGTTCTGATCGGGATAGTGACAGTCGGCCCAGGACCTCTCCGATTCGCCGGTGGCGCAGGTCTGGCTGCAGACATTTCTCGCCGCGCCGCCGGATCAGCGCCAGAGCATGGCGCAGCAGGTGCAGGGCGTTCCAGCAGTCCAGCGGTACGTTGGCGTTGTCGCGCAGGTCGCCGGCAGCTGCAGCAATTACTGAGCGGCACCTGGCAAGTTTCGCATTCGTGGCCGGTAACAATTTATGGCAGCACGGTGTGCATCAACATCACGTTGTATGCGGACCACAGCGACAGGTTGAAGTACAGGTCTTTACCTGTCGACCAGGGATGAAGGAACGGCGCGTAGATGCCGCCGGGGACCGAAAATGAGGACACCAGGACTTGCTCCGGCCCCCACGGTCCTTGCGGGGCCGGCGCGGTCCTGGCCACGACGTCGTTGCCGCCATTGCAGTAAAGCACCAGGTATTTCTTGAGATACGTGTTGTACTGGGCCGACATCTCGCCCACCGGGCCCGGGATGACCGGCGTGGCCGCCCCCGGATTGTTTGGGACCCAGGCGTTTTGGTCGGAGTTCCAGTATTGATATTTGGTCAGGTCCGGCACGAAACCCTGGGGAACTCGGGTGAGAAACACCGAACCGCCGCGCCCGGGTGGGGTCCCGTACGAGTAGACGTAACCGTCGCCGGGCCGAACGAAGGCCCCCTGCTGGAAGTTTTCATTTCCGCCGCCGGGCGGCCGGACGGTCCCGGGGTAGACCGCCCAGGTCTGCCCATCGTCTTGGGACATCGCGATAGCCGAGAAGTTCGTCGACCAATCGCCGTTGTTTATCCACTGCTTGATGGACATGAAGTTGACGTATTGGTTTCTGCCGACGGAGATTCCGGCGGTCGGAATGATGCCGTCCTCGTCTGACGCCGCCTTGATGGTGTTGATGATCTGTTTGGAAATGCCGGGATGCATCAGCGGTGAGCTGGCCACGCTGACCGTGTTGGACAGGGAACGGTCCGCGCTGCGCATCAGGGTGTTGTACCGCCATTGGTGACCGGGGATCATGCAGAAGCCGGACGTGTCTCCGAAGGCCATCAGAACCTGGCCGCCGCCGTCGTCCCACATGATTCCGAGGTCGGTGCCCGAGATGGCGAATCGTTGGATGGTCTGGTTCGGGCTGTCCGGTCCGGTCACCCAGCCCACGATCGAGGTCGGGGCAGGCCCGTTGAGGTCAGGGCCCGGATTCGGCTGCGGCTGAGCGGCCGCCGCATTCGGAACCGGCTGAGCGGCGGCTGCGTTCGGAACCGCCTGGGCAGGGTTCGGGGGCTGCTGGTTGCCACGAGGATTGGGCGGAGGTATCACCGCCGCTTGCTGTTGCACCTGCGCCGAGCGTGGAGCGATCGCGTTGATGATGGCCAACGGCAGCAGACCCAGTTTGGGTAGCGGCGCGCTGCCGTTCGCGCCGACAGGCTTGTGCCCGATCGGTCCGAACGCATGCGTGCCCGGGTTCGGGAGCCGGAAGGCCTGCTCCGGAGAGGGTTGGGCGTTCGCGGCAGCACCTTCGCAAGGGTCGGCGGTCGCCGGTGATGCGACACCGACCGCAACGACGAGCCCGATAGCGACCGCCGACGCCACGGTTAGCGATGCGATTCGACGACGCGGCGACATGTCACACCTTTCCAGCGGCAGGACGTCGCTTTGACGTCGGCAGGTGACTAATGTGACGATAGTGACCTGTGTGACTCTTGTGATCAGTGATTCGCCGATAGGTATCGATCCGTGACCGCGCTGCAACCGATGGGTTGTCGCGAGACTCGCGGCGTGGTCGTTGCCGGGTAGGCGTCTATCGCACCGGCAGCAGGTAGTCGCGCACATACGGATGAGGCCAACCCGGAGTGTTATTACGACTGCGCCACCCACCGAAGTAGGGTTTTGACATGAAGCTCAAGCAGCGGGTGCCGTTCCTTCGCTGGTCGGTCTTGCGCATGGCGATCGGCGCCCGAAACCTCACGACCACGGGCCAGATCGGCGACGGGCGGGAGGCCGCCGCCGCGGACTACGTTGTCGAACATGCTCGACGCGGTGATGTCGACGACGTGCTGGCCGCGGTCGACAAGTTCGCCTACGAGAAGTCGATGCTTGTCAACGTCGGCGTGGAGAAGGGCGCTCTGCTCGACGCTGCGGTCCAGCGGGCCGATCCCCGGTTGGTGCTCGAGCTGGGTACTTACTGCGGCTATAGCGCGCTGAGGATTGCACGGGCAGCGCCCGGCGCAAGAGTGTTCTCCGTTGAGCTCGCCGAGGCGAACGCAGAGATCGCGCGACGTATCTGGGCTCACGCAGGCGTCGACGACCGGATCACTTGTGTCGTCGGCACGATCGGCGACGACGGCAAGACGCTCGACGCACTCGCCGCGGAGCACGGTTTCACCGAAGGCGGGCTCGACTTCGTGTTCGTCGACCACGACAAAGACGCTTACCTCCCGGATCTGCTCAGCATCGTTGACCGTGCCTGGTTACATCCGGGAGCGATCGTGGTCGCCGACAACGTCCGGACTCCGGGTTCACCCAAGTACCGCGCGTTCATGCGCGAGCAGCAAGGCAAGCATTGGGAAACAACGGAACACAAGACGCACATCGAATGGTCGACGCTGATTCCCGACCTCGTGCTCGAATCGACGTACCTTGGCTAGCACCCGAGCTCGTCGGCAACGGATGGCGTCAACTGGCACATCAGACCCGCCGAGACTCCGAACAGACTGCCGCCCAGCGGGTTAAATGATCTTGACGCGGCAGGACAACAAGGTGCAGTACACCGATGGAAGTGTTTAGGCTTGCCCATGGGCATCGTGACGGCACCGGACCATCACGTCGCCATTATCGGCGCCGGATTCTCGGGCATTGGCGCCGCCGTCAAACTCGGGAAGGCCGGGCTGGACGACTACGTCATCGTCGAGGCAGGTGACGCGCCCGGTGGTACGTGGCACTGGAACACGTATCCTGGTGTCGCTGTTGACATCCCGTCGTTCTCATACCAGTTCTCCTTTGAGCAACGGCCAGACTGGAGTCGGACGTACGCGCAGGGCCACGAGCTCAAGGCATACGCAGAGCATTGCGCCGACAAGTACAGCATTCGGCGGAAGATCCGGTTCAACACCAAGGTGCTGAGCGTCGTATTCGATGACGAGCAACACCTGTGGCGACTGCATCTGCACACGGGCGAACAGATCACCGCGAGGTTCCTGGTGAACGCTGCAGGCGCGTTCAACACACCGAAGCTGCCCGACATCGCGGGCGTCGACAGTTTCGCGGGCATCACGATGCACACCGCGCGGTGGGACCACGGCCAAGACCTGACGGGAAAGCGCGTCGCGATCATCGGCACTGGCGCATCGGCAGTCCAGATCGTCCCCGAGATAGCCCCGCAGCTGGAACGACTCACGGTCTTCCAGCGCACGCCGATCTGGTGTTTCCCCAAGCCAGACGTGGCGATGCCCCGGGTGGCGCGCTGGGTGATGAAGTTGCCTGGTGGCATGTTCGTTCAGCGGCTGCTGAGCCAGATCTACGTCGAGGTGACGTTGCCGTTGTCGGCGCAGTACTCCACGACGTTCAGGTTCACCAAGGGGGCAGAGGCGGCGGGCAAGGCGTACCTGCGCCGTCAGGTTCAAGATCCGATCGTGCGGGACAAGCTGACGCCCAGATACGCAGTCGGCTGCAAGCGACCAGGGTTCCACAACACGTACCTGTCCACGTTCAACCGGAACAACGTCGAATTGGTCACCGACCCGATCGACAAGATCACCCCGTCTGGCGTCGCCACGGTCGAGGGCGAGCTACGTGAAGTCGACGTACTGATCCTCGCGACCGGGTTCAAGGTCATGGACGTCGACAGCCTCTCCTACGAGGTCATCGGCTGCGGCGGAGTGGCGTTGAGTCGGTTCTGGGAAGAGAACCGCATGCAGGCGTACGAGGGCGTCTCCATACCCGGCTTCCCGAATTACTTCACGGTGGTCGGACCGTACGGGTTCGTCGGCTCATCGTGGTTCGCCCTGATCGAGACGCAGACCCGTCACATCGTGCGGTGCCTGAAGGAGGCTCGTCGACGCGACGCGACCCGGGTCGAGATAAGCGAAGCGGCCAACAAGCGCTACTTCGACGAGATGATGCGAAAGCGGCACACGCAGATCTTCTGGCACGAGAGCTGTCAGCTGGCCAACAGTTACTACTTCGATTCGCACGGTGATGCGCCGCTGCGCCGGGCCACCACACTCCACACGATCTGGCGCAGCCGCCGATTTCCAGTGGACGATTATCGGTTCTCGGTTGTCTGACGCTCGCGTTGATTTAGAGTCGTCTCATGTCGCAGTCTGCGTCCGTCGGGCAAGCACACCATACGACCGCAGAACCGGTCGGCAAGTTCACCGCCAATCTCCTCAAGGTCGGTGTCGACAGTCTCGGCGGCGTCGTGCAGGACACAGTCGTGGAGCGCGTCCGACGCCGTAATGGCGCGAATGACCCCGTGACGCGGTTCAGCCCCTTCTCGGCGGAGACGATCGCCAATCCCTACCCGGAATACGAGCAACTTCTCGCGGGGCCGCCCCTGCGCTACAACCCTCGGCTGGGAATTTGGATCGTCCCGCGATTCGCCGACGTCCGGTCGGGGCTGCGCGACCACGACCGACTGTCGTCTGCGCAAAGCCAGAGCCGTTTCCGCGTCGAGTTGCCGATGATGATCGCGAAGGACCCACCCGACCACACGCGGCTGCGCCGACTAGTTTCGCGCGCATTCACGCCTCGCGCACTCGCCAGGTGGGAGACCATGATCGATCAGGTCGCCGATCAGCTCGTCGAGCGCATGCTCGCGATGCCGGGTCCCGACGGAGTACGCGACCTGGCGTCGGTGCTGCCCACCAGTCTCATCGCATCGATGTTCGACATCCCCGAACCCGACCATGCGAAGTTCCGCGCCTGGTCCGAAGCCCTGATCGACGGGTCGTTCGTGGAGGTTGGCCGACGAACCTTCGGCGTGGTTCAGCGCATGGCGCGGGGCACTTTCGCGATGCGCCGATACCTGCAACCGCTCATCGAGCATCGGCGCCGACACCCCGGGACCGACCTGATCTCGATGATGATGCAGTCGGAGGACGACGACATACTCGGAGACGACGAGATCTTCTGGGGTGTCGTCATGCTCATCGTGGCCGGTAACGAGACCACGACGAATCTTCTCGGCTGGCTCTTGCACACGTTCGCCCTCCAGCCCGATGTCTTCAACACCCTCCGCGAGCAGCCCCAGCTCATTTCGGCCGCCATCGAGGAGCAGCTGCGGTTGGAGTCACCGGTCCAAGGCTTCTACCGCACCGCGACGGTGGACTATGCCATCGAGGATCAGATCATCCCGCGACAGTCCCGCGTGTTGCTTCTGTTCGGCGCCGCCAATCGCGATCCTCGCCACTTCGACCAGCCGAATTCATTTCGCCTCGACCGCGATTCGCCCGATCACATGTCGTTCGGCGGCGGCGTGCACTTCTGCCTCGGCGCCCATCTGACGCGCATGGAAGCGCATCAGCTCATCAGACACCTCACCCAGCGAGTCTCCGCAATCGAACTCGCCGGGTCGCCGAAGCGGCTGCACAACGCCACGATGCACGGCTGGACCCGCCTGCCGCTTCGCCTCATGGCCGCCTAGCCAGCCAACTACAGCCGGCCCATGCCATCCGTTCTCGTCACCGGTGCGTCACGCGGCATCGGCCGATCGATCGTCATGCACCTTGCCGATAGTGGCTGGGACGTGGCGGCCGGCGTGCGTAACGAGCAGGACGCCGCCGAAGTCGTCGCGGAGAACCCGGCGCGCATATCGGCGGTGATCCTCGACGTTACTGACGCTAAGCAGGTTGGCGCACTGAGAGATTCGCTCGGCGATCGGCTGGACGCGGTGGTCAACAACGCTGGCATCGTGGTTCCTGGTCCGCTTGAAGCGATCCAGCCCCAGGATCTGCGACGCCAGTTCGACGTCAACGTGATCGGCCATCTCGCGGTGACCCAGGCCGTATTGCCCCTGTTGCGGGAATCGCAAGGCCGCATCGTGTTCATCTCCAGCCTCAATGGCCGGATAGCCGTCCCTCTGATGGGTGCATACTGCGCGTCGAAGTTCGCGCTCGAAGGTGCGGCCGACGCTCTGCGGATGGAGCTCGCGCCGTGGAACATTCCGGTCATCGTCGTGCAACCCACCCAGACTGACACCGACATGGTGCGCAATGCGGATGCCATGGTGGAGCAGACCGAGGCCGCGATGGGAGCGGATTACCGCGATCTGTACGCCAGACACATCGACGGCATGAAGAAGTTCATCGGGAAGTTCCATCTATCTGCCGTGCCTGCCGGCAACGTTGCGGCCGCCGTGGTGGACGCACTCACCGCCCGCAAGCCGCGGGCCCGCTACATCGTCGGCATCAGGCACCAATTTCCAACGTTGCAAGCGGTGATCCTGCCGAACCTGCCCGCTGCTGCACGTGATCGGCTGTTGCGGCGATTGGGCAGTCAGCCGTGACGAGTTTACGGGTTGTTTGCCCGGGAAGCGCCGGGGCTGCAATGGCTTTCGCCGGTGATCATGGGATACCGAAAGCTAGGATTCAACAGTGCACATAGACGAGGGCGAGGCTCCTGGCGCCGCTGTCATCGAAGCCCGTGACCTCTGCAAATCGTTCGGCCGCGGGGACGCCGAGACGCCGATACTCAAGGGCATCGACCTGCAGATAATGAATGGCGAGTTCGTGGTTCTGATAGGACCCTCGGGCTCGGGCAAGTCGACGTTGCTGAGCATCCTCGGGCTGCTGGAACCGCCGTCGAGCGGCGACGTGCTTGTGGATCAGCAGAGCGTGGCCAAGCTGTCCCGGCGACAGTTGGCCCGTCTGCGCGGCCGGAAACTCGGCTATGTATTCCAGTCCTTCAATCTTCTCGCCGGCTTGTCCGTTGCCGAGAACGTGATGCTGAGCGGTCTACTGGCCGGTGAGTCGGGTCGGGCCCAGTACGATCGGGCAATCGAGTTGTTGGATCAGTTCGGCCTCGCCGCAAAGGCCAAGCGCGTGCCTTCAGAACTCTCCGGTGGTGAGCAGCAGCGGGTGGCGATCGCGCGAGCGTTGTTCATGAAGCCGGAAGTGATACTCGCCGACGAGCCCACGGGAAACTTGGACACGAAGAACGGCCTTAGGGTCATCGAGACTCTCGAGAACCTGAACGCCGAAGGTCAGACCATCGTCCTTGTTACCCATGATCTTTCGATCGCCGCGGAAGCTCCTCGGGTCATTGCGTTTCGTGACGGTTACATTGAATCCGACACCGATCAGGGCGGTCGGCACAGCTTGATTCGTCGGAATTCGGGCAAGTAGCACCGTAACATGGCGCGCCGACAAGTAGCCGCGACTCTCAGCGTCCTCCGCATCATCAATTTGCGTGCGATTCGTCGACACATCCTGCGCGCGTTACTGGCCGCGGTTTCGCTCGGCGGCGGCGTGGCCGTCGTCGTCGCCGTCATGATTGAAGCCACCAGCGTCAGTACCGCAATCGACGACGTCGGCTACAAGATTGCCGGACCGACGCCACTGCGGATCGTTGGTGCAGCCAGCCGAGGCGGCGTCGGTCCGGAGGCAATCGAAGCCGCCCGGGCGGTGCCGGGCGTATCGGCGGTGGTGCCCGTCATCCGTGCCGTCACCATGCTCCGCACCGGAGACCGCGAATCATTCGTGTTGGCCTTGGGAATCGACTGCACGGCGCGCTGGATCATCGACCCGGCAGTGTGTCCACCAGGCGTGCCGGAGCCCCCGGTGCCTGCCACGTCCACCACCCTCGGCAAGTCGTTGGAGGCTTCTTCGACCTTGGTGACCGACGCGGGGCAGCTGCCGCTGAATGGGCTGCAGCAAGTCTCCCAGCTCGACACCATGAACAACGGACTCGTCGTGGTGTTACCGCTTAGTGTGGCCAGCGCGCAGTTCGCTCGGGCCGACCGGGTCGACCTGGTCTACGTAACGCTGGCCGACGAATCCAAGACATCGAAGGTGCAAGGCCAGCTTCGCAACGCCCTTGGGCCCGGTTTCAGCGTGATGACCCGGAGCGATCCCGACCGAGGATTCAACGTCAACACGGTGCTGTTTCCGCTGCTGGCGATCTTTGCTCTCATCGCGGTGGGCGTGGGCATCATCCTGATCGCCCAAATCACCCGTCTGTCGGTGGAGGAACGTCGACACGAGATCGCCGTCGCAGCCGCTCTCGGCGCCTCGCCGCTGTCCGCGGTGACCGGATTCCTAGCTGAAGCTGCCTTCCTTGGACTCATCGGGTCGATCTTCGGAGTCCTCGCGGGCATCGGCATTGCACACCCCGTCGTTGCGAGCGCGAGCGACTTGACCCAGGTGTTCCTCGGCGTCAAGGTCCCGGTCGTTCTCAAGCCGGGCATCCTTGCCGCGGGAGTGGGAGTTGGCGTTCTCTTGGCGGTTCTCGCCGCCATGGCTCCCAGCCTGTCAGCGCTGAAAACTGCGATAGCGTCCGAGCTCTCCGGCCGTTCGGCTCAGGAACAGACCCGGTCGCGGAGCATCTGGCCAAGAGCGGTGGCGCTGCTCGCCGTCGGTTCTGCGGGAGTCCTCGCAGCGACGTTGGCCGCGAGATCCGGTGGGCTCGAGCAGTGGGAGGCGATCGTCTCCGGTGTCGGGGTGGTCGTTGCGATCATTGGATTGCTAACGGCCGCGGCGTATCTGAGTGCGCAGTTGATATCCGTTGCGCGGCCCCGTCCTGATCGAGCGCGGGGTGCAACGCTCAAGATTGCGCTCACTGGACTTCGCGCAAACGCGACACGGACAACCGCCATTGCGGGGGCGGTCGCGGTGCCCGTTGCGGTGGCGATGCTGCTCTCCGGTTTTCTCGTTGGAATCAACAGTGCCTCAGCGGACTTGGCCGAGGCACAGGCAAACGGACGTCTGGTCGTCACAACCACGCGATTCAGCGACTGGGGCGCGCTGGACTCGAAGTTCTCTCCCGACACGACCGCGAAGCTGGCTTCGCTGCCCGGCGTCGAACGCGTTGAGCGAATGGTGGAGATCGAGATCTCGCTTGCGGACGGATCATTGGCGTACGTACGCGGCGAGGACCACCCGACCTTTCCCTTCCCCGTACTGGCGGGGCAGCCCCCGGGAGCGACTCTCGACGCCAATCAGCTGATCATCGGGAACATCCTCGCACGCGAAGGGCGCATCCGCGTGGGCGACAAGATCCGTCTGGGAAGTGGGCCAGCGGCGCGGGACATGGTCGTCGGCACCATCGTGGCGACGCCTGAAGTGGGTGGCCGCAGGATCTACATGCCCTACCAGGCTGCCGAAGAGATCTTCGGACCTCAGCCTCCGGGTTTGGTTCGGATCAAACCGATTACGGACGGTTCACTCGACCAGATCGAAGCAGAGATCAACTCCGCGCAGTTCAATCAGCCTGTCAAAGTGGTCGATTCGGCTGGCTACCAAGAGGCGACGGCGAGCGGCGTCAACCGCTTTCTCACGACCCTGAACGCGCTCAAGTACGGCTTGCTCGGCATCGCCTTCTTGTCGGTGTCTTCGACTCTGCTGCTCGTTGGGATGCGCAGGCGACGCGAGATGGCCCTCATCCAAGCGCTTGGCGCCACCAGACCAAAGGTCTTCGCCGTCACGACGATCGAAGCCGTCGTCGCGAGCGCGGTCGGGGCCCTCATCGGCGCGGCGCTCTCCGTTGCCATCATGGAAGCCGTGCGGCAGGCCGCCATCGTGAACGTGGGTTCCGTCAGCGCGCTCGCATTCCCGTGGGCAGAAGCGCTCAAGTACTCGGCACTCGCCACGCTTGCCGCGATCGTGGCGGCGGTCATCCCAGCGTGGAAGAGCACGCAGGCTGCACCGTCGACGGCGCTCCGGGATGAGTGACCGGCGCCCGGGTGACGAACCCCAGGCAGCGGCCTCAGAAGCGGTAGGTGGTGCAGCCGACCTGCAGGCCCGAGCCGACGCTCACGATCAGACCGATGTCGCCCCGTTTCACCAGCTTGTTCTGCCACGCGTGTTGCAGACCCAGCGGCACCGACGAGGTGAACGAGTCGGCGTCATCGGGTAGTTCGACGAATCGCGACCTGTCGATGTCGATGCGCCTGGCCAGTTCGGTACGGTCCGCGGGCGGAAGGAACGGCGGGAACACCAGGGCGATCTCGGAGCGATTCAATCCCTCCAGCTCCAACAGTTCCTCGACGGCCGCGGGGATGCAGTCGAGGTAATGGACCATCAGCTTGGGATCGCGGTCGATCTGCAGCCAGGTGCGCATACCGTCGTGCCGCGTGTACGTCGAAAGTGCGTCGGCGTGCTCTGGATCGTGGTGGAACACGAACCGGCCGAAGCCGGTAGTGCCGTCGCTGTTGGTCAGAATTGCAGCGGAACCGGTTTCGCTGACACCGAGCAACGGGTGGCCGCTTTCCGGAGTGTTGTTCTCGATCTCGGAGGCCACCACCATCGCATGTTCGACCTTCCCGGAACCGATCATCTGGACGGCGACATGGCACGCGTTGAGGAATCCGACTCCGCCGTTCAGCACGTCGAACGCGAGAGTCTTGGTGCCATCGGCGCCTTGGATGTCGTCGTTCGCGCCGATGTCGCCTGCGATGAACGCGGCGATGGCCGGCTCGCTGATGAACTCGTCCCGGTATACCCCGGCGTGGATGAGCACACCGAGGGCGGTCGGATCGAGTCCACTGTCGTGGAGGCACGCCCTCGCGGCGTGCACCGCGTTCTGCACCGAACCTTGAGTCGCAGACTCATCGGCAGGGACGGCGCCGACGCCTGCGATGCGCACCGGCGGCGGCGCTGGTAGCTCCGCGGGTCGTCGGCCGGTCGAGAAATCCCGGGCCCGTTGGCCATTCGATCCGCGGCGCAGCCGGTCGGGCAGATCGTCGAACGTGTACAGCGCAGCGCCAACCGTCTGACCAGAGCCGCTGATGCCGAAGATCGTGCGATCCCCGGACTGGATTCGGTTGCCGAGGATGTGATCCTTCAGCGCCACCCAGTGTGACGTGCTGGCGGTGTTGCCCCGCTCCGCGAGGTTGAAGATCGTGTTGCCGGGATTTGCGGCCGACTTTCCGAACACCCGGTTGATCCCGAGCATTGCGTCGTTCAGTGAGGACTCCGACGTCTGGTGGATGACGATGTGGTCAGCGCTCTGCGGCCGCCACCCGTGCCGCCGCATCACGGCGGCGACATAGGGCACCGCAGCCCTGACCGCGACCGCGGTCCCGGCGATGGAGTCGGTGAACATGACCGCGCCACCGTGAGGTCCGTCGGTCGTCTTGGCTACGCAGAGCTTGCTGTACGCGCCGAGCGTCGCCATGTCGATGTCGTGGAAGCCGACGCGGTCGTTCGTACCGCGTTCAAGAATCACGGCGGCACCGGCATCACCGAGGGTCAGGCACGCGAGCCGCGAATCCATCGGCCCCTCGATTTCCTTCTGCGCGGTATCGGTCAGATGAGTGATGTATTCACCACTGACCACCAGGGCCCGCTGGACCAGACCGGTCTTCAGGAACGCGTCGGCCACGTTGACGCCGGTCCACATCCCGGCGCACGCGTTGCTGATGTCGAACGCGATCGCGTTTGCCAGTCCGCATTGATCTCGCAACCGCACCGCGGTGCCGGGTTCGAACATGAACTTGTGCCCCGGTCCGTCGCATCGGGAGATGTTGCAGGCGATGACCAGATCGATGTCCTCGGCTCCGTGGCTCGAGCGGGCCAGGCAGTCATCCATCGCCTGTCGCGCGAGATCGATCGAGAACTCTCCTCGTCCGGCCACCCTCCGACTCTTGATACCCGTCAGGCGTTCCAACGGGATACCGACTTCGACTGTGCATCCGGCGAGCACGGCATCGGTCGAAACCGTCTCCGCGGGCAGATAGGTGCCGACGCTTTCGATCACCGTGTTCCGCGTCTGCTGGGCGACGGTGGGCACGGGTGGGACGGAAGATAACGTGGCGAGTTCGACCTCGGCGCCGTCGGATTCAACCTCGTGCCCGTTGGTACCGGAGCTCGGTAGGTCCGCAACGTCCGTGACTTCCGCGTCGTCATCCGCAACGCGGCCGTACTCGGCGGCCAGCTCGGCGATCGTGCTGCACACGAACACCGCCTCGGGAGTCAGCGGCATGCCGGCCGCCTCGGCTTTCACCGTGACCTCCATGCTGTGGGTCGAGCAGCCGCCGAGTGCGAAGAAATCGTCATGAACGCCAACGCGATCCACGTCGAGAACCTCGCACCAAATCTTGGCGAGGAGCTTCTCGGCGGGTGTACGCGCAGCGACGAACTCCTGCTCCTCCAACGGCGCGGCCTCGGCCGCCGCCACCAGCGCCCTGCGATCCATCTTTCCGCCCGGTGTGCGAGGCAATGCCTCCGTCACGGAGAAGACAGCGGGCACCATGGCCGCAGGGAGCTGGTCGCCGAGGAATCGACGCAGCTCCGCCGTGCTCGGCACTTCGTCCCCCGCCGCGACGAAGTGGGCGACCAACCGGGTGTTTCCGCGACCGTCCTTGCCGGCCACCACCGCGTTCTCCCGAACCGCGGGGTGCTTTACGAGCGCAGCCTCGACGTCGCCCAGCTCGATCCGGACGCCGCGGACCTTCACTTGGTCATCGATACGCCCCAGGTACTCGATGTTGCCGTCCGGCAGATACCGCGCCAGATCACCCGTGCGGTACATCGGCTGGCCGGGTTCGTCGCCGAACGGATCGGTGATGAAGCTGGCGGCCATCGCGTCGGGCCGATTGAGATAGCCGCGACCGACGCCGATGCCACCGATGAACAGCTCGCCCGGCACACCCACCGGGACGGGCCTGCCATGGGTATCCAAGAGATGAATGCGGACGTTGGCGATCGGCCGCCCGATCGGGACCGTCGGGCCGGACGCGCCGCGCTTGCAGTGATAGTAGGTGGCGGTCACGGCTGTCTCGGCGGGGCCGTACTCGTTCCACAGCTCGGCGTTCAGCTTGGCATGGAATCGCTGGGTGAGCTCGTAGGGCACCAGCTCGCCGCCGCAAGACACCCGACGCAGCGCGACGCAGTCCGTCACGTCCGGCTCGGCGAGGAGTGAACTCAACATCGTCGGCACGAAGAATGCCGCGGTGACGGACTCGTCTGCGATGGTCCGGACGAGGTACTTGATGTCCTTGTGGGCCGCGGGTTTCGCGATGATGAGCCGTGCGCCTGCGATCAAGGGCCAGAAGATCTCCAACACGGAGACGTCGAAGGTCACCGGCGTCTGCTGCAGCACCCGGTCGTCGGCAGTCAGGGGGTCCGCCTGCTGCATCCACAACAAACGATTGCGGATCCCACCATGGGTGTTGAGCGCCCCCTTCGGTACGCCGGTGGAGCCGGAGGTGTGGATGACGTAGGCGAGGCTGGCTGGTGTCGCGCCAGCAGGGGCAGCCCGGGCGTACTCGGCAACCGACGTCGGCGCCAGATCGAGGCAAAGTGATTGACCAGCAAACGGGGTGAGGAGGTCCAGATGCCGTTCGTGCGTAATGCACACGGGTGCGGCCGGCGCATTGGACAGAATGGCGGCAATTCGATTCGAGGGTTGCGCCGGGTCTATCGGCATGAACGCTCCGCCCGCCTTGAGCGCGGCCAGCAAGGCCACGACGAGGTCTTCTGAGCGGTCCAACACGACGGGAACGATGGTGTCCGGACCCACACCCATGCCTTGCAGCCGATGCGCCAGCGCCTCCGCTTGCCGGTCGAGTTCTGCGTACGTCAGCTCCCGGTCCGCGCAGGACACGGCGATGGCGGTCGGACTGCGTCGAGCCGTTTCAGCCACCATCTCGTGCAGGCCGTCGGGCGCGTCGAAGTGGACCTCGGTTTCATTCCAGGCCGTCTGCTCGCGATGCTCGGCTTCGGTGAGGACCGGCAGCGCCGACAGAGTCGCGTCGGGATCGGCGACGATGCCGCGGAGCAGCGTGGTGAAGTGCCCGGCCATCCGCTCGATCGTCGTGTGGTCGAAGAGGTCGGTGTTGTACTGCAACGCGCAGATCAGCTTTCCGTCCAACTCACCGACCAGCATCATCAGGTCATCGGGCGCACCGCCCTGGGCGATGTGGACGGACTTCAGGTCGAGCGCCGCCCGATCCGGGTCCGCTGCGTCAAGGCGGTCGCGAAAGCGCCGGAACTGCTCCCAGGCGAACGAGACCTGGAACAGCGGTGCGTGGCTCGGGTCGCGAACTGGCCGGAGCCGCTCGACAAGCAAGGAGAACGGGTAGTCCTGGTGCCTCAGCGCGCCAAAAACCGTGTGCTTGACCCGACCGAGAAGTGCGGTAAACGTCGGGTCGCCATGCAGGTCGGCGCGTAGAACCACCGGGTTGGCGAGGTAGCCGACGACCTCCTGTAGGCCACGCTGTTCGCGGCACGCGAAGGGCGACCCGATGAGGAGCTCGTCCTGGCCGTTGTACCGGTGGAGCAGGGTGGCGTATGCCGCGAGGAGCGTTACGTACGGCGTCGTGCCTGCGGCGCGGCCCGTCTTCTTCAGGTCGGCGGTGAGCTCATCCTCGAGCGTGAAGCGGTGTACCGCGCCACGGTAGGTCTGAGCCGCCCGTCGTGGCCGATCCGTCGGCAACTGGGTGATCGGCAGGTCGCCGGCCAACTGCTGACGCCAATAATCCCAAAGGCGTTCTCCTGCGTCACCTTCCAGTGAGCGGATCTGTCGGTCGACGTGGTCGACGTAGCGCTCGGGGCAGGGCGCAGGCATCTCTGCCCCGTGTTGCGCGGCGTACAGCATGCGAAGCTCGTCGAGCATGACGTCGATCGACCAGAAGTCGACGGCGATGTGATGCATCACCAAGAGCAGTACATGCTCGTGCGGTCCGCGCCTCAATAGGGTCAGCCGGAAGACCGGGCCGATCTCCAGGTCGAACGGACGATTCGACTCTCGACGGATCCAGTCGTCGAGCTCACTCTCATCGGGGCCGAGGTCGTGCCGCGCCATCCGTACCCGCCAATGGGGATGGACGAGTTGAACCGGCTGCCCTTCGCGCACCGCATAGGTGGTGCGAAGAATCGCATTCCGATCGACAAGCGCTTGGACCGCACGCTCCAGGGCGGTCACGTCCAGCTCGCCGCTGATGCGGCCGGCGTAGGTGATGGTGTAGGCGGGGCTACCCGGCGCGAGGTTGTACATGAACCAAAGTGACCGCTGCCCGAACGACAACGGATGCGTCGAGGCCGACTTGTCCGCCTTCTCCCTGAGGAGGCGCGAGAGCAGCGCGCGTTTCTCGTCGGCGGAGAGTCCCGAAATGTCGACGACGGGCCCGTTGAGAACGTCAGTCATCCTGATCCTCCTGCGCGGCTAGGACTTCCCGAAGCAGTGCTTCGACGTCATCGTCGGAACTGTCTGGCATCTGAGTGAGCAGGTCGATCCAGCGCGAGCCCGCGAGGTCGGTCGGTTCCGGCGCTCCGTCGGGTATCTCCTTGAGTAGGTCGGCGGGCACCGTCGGATCTGGCCGCCACGGTCCCGAGTCGGACAGCGTGGTGCCGAGAAAGTCGGCGAGACCGGCGACGCTCGGCCCGTCCAGAAAGTTGACGACCGGCACGACGACCCCCACGTCGTGCTCGATCTGGGCACGTAGTTCCGCCGCCATGAGCGAGTCGACCCCGAGGTTGTTCAGGGGCGATTGAATGTCCAAGAGCGACGGTGTCATGCCCAGTTTGCCTGCAGCTTGGTCTCGCAGGTACGACTCGAGGACGCGTCGGCGCTCGGGTCCGCTCACGGAGCGCAGCAGGTCGCTGAGACTCGCGTGCACCTCAAGCGGTTCGATGGACGAAAGCTCTCTGACGTCGGTGCCGTTCTGGACTTCGGTGACCACCGTCGGCGACTGCACGGGCGCCTGGGGTGGCACCGGCACAGTGCCCTCAGCAGTGTCGCCCAGCCAGAACCGATTGCGCTGCCATGGGTAGGTGGGCGCAGGAACAAATTGACCGCCCCACGGATGCAGCTGCTCCCACGCAACCGACTGACCGCTGCCGTACAGGGCGCCGAGCGCGGCAAGGATGGTGGTGCGGTCCTGCTCGTGAGCGCGCATGGACGGCGCCAGCGTGCACGTCCGACCCGAACCATCCGCATCGTCCTGCACCGCGTTCAACAAGACGGGACGCGGGCCGACCTCCAGGAATGCGTCATTACCGAGCGACATCAGCCGCCGCACTGGCGCCGAGAGGCGCACAGGCGAGCGGAGATTCGCCATCCAGTGCGCATCGCTGAGCAGCTCGCCGTCCACCACGTCGCCCGTCGCGGTGGAATACATGGGTACCGTTGTCGGCGTCGTGTGGAGGGCGGCCAACACGTCCTTCAGCTCTCGGCGCACCGCACGATCGCTCGTCCGCCGGAGTAGGCGGTTGCGCGCACAGACCAGCAGTGCGGCGTCATCCAGGCTCAAGGCGCCCGCCACATGCGCCGCGGCGACCTCACCAAGGCTGTGCCCTATCACCGCCGCTGGCTCGATTCCCCACGACCGCCAAAGTGCAGCCAGGCCCACCTGAATCGCGAAGATCGCGGGCGCGGCGATGTCGACGTCGTCGTCCACGCGCGAATCGGCTGGATCAGCAAGGAGTTCGGTGAGCAGGGAGTCTGCCAGATGCGGGCGCATGGCGCGGTCACACACCGTCAGTGCATCCCGGAACACCGGCTCCTGCTCATAGAGCCGCTGTCCCATCCCGCACCACTGCGAACCCTCACCGGAGAAGAGGAAGACCACGCCCGCTCGCTGGCCGACACGGCGTCGAACGGCCGACAGCCCGGAGTGCGTCGATCCCTGGCGGTACGCGGCGAGTGCCTCACACAACTCCTCGCGCGAGCCGCCCATCACGGCCAACCGGTGGTCGTGATGGCTGCGATGCGCGGCTGCCGTATGGCACAGGGCGGCAACTGGTGCGCCCGCCGCGAGGGCCAACTCGTACCGGCTCGCCAGTGCGGCAAGGGCCGCGGGGGACCGGGCTGACAACGGAAGGAGCTCGACACGATCATGCGCCGTATCGTCCACGGGTTGACTGACTCGAACCTGTGGCGCCTCGGCCAGGACGACGTGCGCATTGGTTCCGCCGAAGCCGAATGCACTCACGCCTGCCACCGCACGGCCACCGCCGTCGGGCCACGGCGTCAGGGTCTGCGCGACCCGTAATGGCAGCGTGTCGAACGGGATGTGTGGGTTCGGTTCCGTGAAGTTCAGCGTCGGCGGGATCGCCCGATGCCGAAGGGCCAACGCGACTTTGATGACTCCGGCGATTCCGGCCGCTGCCTCGAGGTGGCCGATGTTCGACTTGACCGAACCGACCACGCACGGGCTGTCCGATGTCCGGCCCTCCGACAGGACGGTGCCGAGTGCTTCGGCTTCGATCGCGTCGCCGAGGAGTGTGCCGAGCCCCTGCGCTTCCACGTACTGGACGAGACCAGGAGACAGACCCGCCCGCCGGTATGCGTCCGTCAAGACTTCTTCCTGGGACAGCCGACTGGGTGCCATCAACCCGTTGGTCCGCCCGTCCTGGTTCATCGCGCTGCCACGGATCACCGCGTAGATCGGGTCGCCTTCGGCCAACGCACGACTCAACGGCTTGAGGACGACCATCCCGGCGCCTTCGCCGCGCACCCATCCGTCGGCCCTGGCGTCGAAGGTCTTGCAGCGGCCGTCCGGCGCCAACACCCCAGCCTTGGCGAAGTTGATGCCGGGCCCCGGCGTCAGCATCACGTTCACGCCACCGGCGAGGGCGAGAGTCGACTCGCCGTCGCGCAGGCTGCGGCATGCCAGATGGATGGCAACCAACGACGACGAGCAGGCGGTGTCGACCGACATGCTCGGTCCACGGAAGTCGAAGAAGTACGACAGTCGGTTGGAGGCGATGCTCATTGAGGTACCGGTGCCGCTGTATGCGTCGATGAGGTCGGGTCTGCTGAGCGTGAGGTGTTGGTACTCGTTGGTGGCGGCGCCGGTGAACACGCCGGTGCGGCTGCCGGCGAGCCGTTCCGGTACTTGGCCTGCGTCTTCGAGCGCTTCCCACGCCACCTCCAGCAGAAGGCGCTGCTGCGGGTCCATTCGTGATGCCTCGCGCGGCGAGATGCCGAAGAACTGGGCGTCGAACTGGTCGACCTGATCGAGGAATCCGCCCCAGCGGCTGGTCGCGTCGGCGTCCCAGCGGTCCGGTGGCACTTCCGTGACGGCGTCGACTCCGTCGCAGAGCAGCTGCCAGAAGGCCGACGGCCCTTCGGCACCGGGAAAGCGGCAGCCGATGCCAATGATCGCGATCGGTTCGTCCGCGCTCTCGCTCCGCACTCCACGGTCGGTGTGAGCCGCCGCCGCGGCGCGCTCGTCGGCCGTTGCGTCCTCGCCATCCCCGGCCAAGTGAGCCGCGAGGAGGCCGATCGTCGGGTAGTCGTAGGCGAGCGTGGGCGACGTCTTGCATCCGAGCCACGATTCGAGCGCGGTCATCAGCTGAATTGAACGGACGGAGTCGAGTCCGTAGAAGGCGAACGGTTGGGATGTGTCGATCTCCGCCGGGGACAGGTCAAGCTCCGCGCAGAGCTGGCAGACGAACCAAGCAGCGATCTCATCCGCGCTGCGCTCGACTCGCGCTGGTGCATCCTCGGCTGCCGGAGCGGCCGGTTGGGATTCGCGCGACGTTGGTGCGTGCCACTCTGCGAACGGCTCGAGTTGGCCGTCGATGAACTTCTCGCGGCAGGCGCGCCGCTTGATCTTCCCGCTCGAGGTCGTCGGGATCCGCAAGGGATCGACGAGAAGGACTGCGTGCGCCTGGATTTGATGCTCTGCGGTGACCGCGGTGCGGATCGCGCCGATGACGTCGTTGGCGTCGGCCTCGGTGATCTGCTCGCGGTCCACCTCCTGCACGACGACGAGCTGTTCGGAGCCACCCAGCTCCGGTGTGACGGCGAAGACGGCCCCGCGGCCGCTCATCAGTCCCGGATGGGTTTCCTGAGCGGTGAACTCGATGTCGTTAGGGTAGTAGTTGCGGCCGCGGATGATGACGAGATCCTTCAGCCGACCCGCGACGAACAGTTCGCCGTCGATCATGAACCCGAGGTCTCCGGTGCGCAGGAAGGGTCCGTGTCCGGTGTCGGAGACGAACGCCGCGAACGTCTCCTCTGTCTCGACCGGCTTACGCCAGTACCCACGCGCGACGTTCGCCCCGCCGACCCAGATCTCACCGATTTCGTCGGCTCCGCACTGCCGGTGGGTGGCCGGATCCACGATCACGACTTCCTGGCTTTCGGCGACCGGGCCACAACCGACGATTGTCGCGGCCGCCGGATCCTGGGGCGCGACCCCCGTGACGCGGTTCTCGCGCAGCGCGACGCGGTCCACGTGTCGCACCGTCGCCGCTGCGCTGCGATCCGTCGTCCCTGACACGAACAACGTCGCCTCCGCCAGCCCATACACCGGATGAAAGGAGCTGGACCTGAAGCCGGCGGGGGCGAATGCGTCAGCGAACCGCTGCATGGTTGCGACACGGACGGGTTCCGCGCCGCAGTACGCCCCGGTCCAGTTGGACAGATCGAGCGACTCGCGCTCCTC
The DNA here is from genome assembly GCA_963759655.1 of uncultured Actinomycetota bacterium. Lineage (GTDB taxonomy): Bacteria > Actinomycetota > Actinomycetes > Mycobacteriales > Mycobacteriaceae > Mycobacterium. The sequence continues at coordinate 453,442 of CAVXAG010000017.1, forward strand.
GGCGGTGCTGCGTTCGACACAGAGTTCGAAGCCGAAGTTCGGCGAGACACTGATGTTGGCGCCGTATCGGGAAATGGTCTCGAGCCACCGCATTGGGCGCTGAATGAATGCCGAAGGCGGCATGAGGAAGCAAGTGCCGCCGGAGTTGAGGACTCCGAAGACGCACCCGATGAGACCCATGTCGTGGTGCAGCGGCAACCAACTGACGACCTTTACGTCGTCACCGCGCCCCAAGAGCTTGCTGCTGTCTTCGAGGTTGGCGAGCAGGTTGCGGTGCTCCAGGTCGACGCCCTTCGGTGTGCCCGTCGAGCCCGAGGTGTACTGCAGGAAGGCGGTTGCGCTGGGCTCGATTTCCGGTGCAATCCAGTCGGCAGCCATCTCCGGCGTGTCGGTGTCCGCGGCACACCACTGCAGAGAAGGTCCCTCGGGCAGGTCGTCCACGACCGGCTTGAATTCCGATTGCACCCCGGCGGTGGTCAGCACGAAGCGTGCTTGCGAATCGGCAACGATCGACGCGACGCGTGAGATCAGCCGGCTGTGCACAGGCGGGTGCACCGGTATCGCGACGGTGCCGGCGTAGAAACAGCCGAACATTCCTGCGATGAAGTCCAAACCGGAGGGGCACAAGACCAGTACACGTCCACCCTCGGCGCCCTGCCGCTGCAAGGACGCCGCGATGGCTCGCGCCCTGGTGTCCAACTGGTGGTAAGTGACCCGGCCATCCTCGGCTTCGCCGTCGAGGGAATAGACGAACGCAACCTTGTCCCCATGGCGTTCGGCCCTCTGCCGTAGAAGTTCCGGCATTGTTCTCGGCGGCGGCCAGCGCCCATCTTCCAACATATCGTCCCCGCGGTACCCGTGTCGTGGCGTTAATTTACGTCAGCGACAACCTACGCGATCATCGATGTTTGCGCGGGGGAATCTGGAAACTTCCAGGTAAACTATCGGGACGGGTCGGGATCCGGTGGGCGAATTCGCTGTGGCTCGTCAGGCGTTGCGCCTGATCTTGAAAGCCTGGGTGATCATCGAGAGGTGGAGCGGCACACGGGCAACAGCAACGAGCAGCGTCGGCAGGCCGTTGCCCGAGGCCAGCCGTACGCCGTTAATGATTGCTGGCGAAATCAAAAAGAAGAATGCCGCCGCCGCCAGTGCACCGACGCGACGAGTACGTGGCAACAGCAGCAGAGCGCCGATGAGGACCTCCACGGCTCCCGATGCATGCGTGTAAGTGCGCGCATCTCCAGGCAGTTCCGCTGGTATGGCCGCATCGAACCGCGCCGGCGCCGCGAAATGTCCGACTCCCGACCCGATCAACAAGATCGCCATTCGATAGGCAGGCACCTGACTGACATCGCGCTGAGCTTTTGCCTCGGAGTACGTCATGCAGACATTGTCGCTCAAGCCTGCCGCAAACTGACGGCATTGGCGGAGTCCTTTTGCGTCCTTCCGCGACACCTCGGCGGCCACGCTTTCCCGCGGCCCACAACACCGGGCACCGGAATTTAGCGTGGCGAACTGGTCGCGTCGTCTGAACTATTAGCTGGAGCTCCGTCGCAGGGGCGAACCGATGACGCGTATTTCGGTCGATCGGAGTAGCGACGGCACTCTCGACACGCCGCAACGGCTCACGACACCTGGGCACTGAAGAAGTAATCGGCATCGACGCCCACGGAATCGATCTTCGCGTCGTACTGCCCGGGAGCCAGGGTCAGCGGGCCGATCACGCTGCACCCCGGCCACGAGGTCAACACGACCGGAGATGGGCTGCTCGCGACCTTCGATGGGCCGGCCGCCGCCTTGCGCTGCGCCGCGGCGGTAAGCCGGGCCGCTGGCCGGGAAGGCCTGCAGATTCGTGCCAGCGTGCACGTCGGAGAAGTCGAAGTGGTGGGGACCGACGTGCGCGGCGTCGCGGTGCATGAAGCGGCACGGATCCTCGGCGCGGCGGCGGTCGACGAGATCTTGGTGTCGACCACGACGCGCGCACTGGCGGGCAACGCGGGTTTCGCGTTCCGGCCCCGCGGCGCGCACATTCTCAAGGGCCTGCCGGGCGAATGGGAGCTCTTCGCATGCTTCGAGGAAGAGCACCCCAAAGCGGACTGAAGCGTCTATCTTGAGTTTCGTACGGCGGGGTTATGTTGCCCACCGGTCGGTTACACGAAGGAGCTGGTCGTGGTCCTGCACATCATCTGGATAATCGTCCTCGGTCTTATCGTCGGCTGGATCGCGCGATTGATTACGCCTGGCGAACATAAGATGGGCTGGATCGCAACGGCGGTGCTCGGCATCGTCGGAGGCTACGTCGGCGGCACGGTGGGCAGCCTGGTCTTCCCGCCGCATCAGTTCGATATCACCCCGCCGATTAAGCACTCGTTCTTAGGTGCGCTGGTCGGCGCGGTCATCCTGTTGGTGATCTACGGGTTCGTCAGGGGACGGACCTCAAAGACGTAGCTGGACCTAGCTGGAAGGCGCGCCGGAAGATTGCCGCGCCGGAATTTGTCCAGCGCGCCGCCGTATCCTCGCCTACCATGCTCTCCGCCGCCTGTAACGGGGTGGTGCTCCACTATGAGCGCGTCGGTGACGGCCCGCGACTGCTGTACTGCAACGGATCTGGCACCACACTGGATTCGACCCGCCCGCTGCTTGACAAGTTGGCAGCGCAATTCGAGCTGCTGGCCTTCGACTACCGCGGCATGGGACGCAGCGCGCCGGTAACCGAGCCGTATTCAATGGCCGACGTCGCTGCGGACCTGGCCGCGTGCTCGACGCTGCCGGTTGGGACCGAACGGCGTTAGCCGGGTTGAGCTACGGCGGCATGGTCGCTCAGGAATTCGCGGTGACCCTCCCAGACCGGCTCGACCGGTTGGCCCTCATGGCCACCTCGCCCGGCGGTGCATTCGCGTCCTACCCTGTTGAGACGGTCGCGCGGAATCTCGGGTCGCGGATGCTATACGACCGTCTCCATTTCGAGGATCAGCAGCTAGCGGACTTCTTGCCGCGGACAGTCGTGAATCCCGACGGGGAGGTTCGTGTGGTAGGACGGCCGCGGCGGGATCGAGGTGGGCGCCTTCACGTTGTGACCCAGCTAGATCGACTCCGTCATGTTGGCAACAGCGTTGCAGCGCTTGTCGTCGAAGATTCCGCCGCAACGGCCGACTCGATGCGTCACCTGCTGGAAGACGCAAAGTCAGATACATTGAGCCCGCCCAGCGCATTCTCTCTCCGTGACGCGTCTCGGCCCAATCGATCCCGCACGTCAGCGTCATCTCCAGCAGTCTCCGTTCCGTTGCGCGTTTACCTTTCCGCTCGAGCTCGAGGTAGGTGCGGCGCCCTAATGGACAGCGCTCGCGGGCGCGACATCTCACAGGCCGATCACCCAACCTCGTGGCGGACCGGCAGGGTCACCGTCTATGTAATAGATCTCATGACGCGGTCCGTGTCATCACACACAGTGATCACCTGCCGATCGCCATAGCGTGCCGGAACCCATCCGACGCTCTCCCATCCGACGCTCTCCCATTAGGACCATCTGGTATCAAGACTGAGTACATCAGCCGTGGCCCGCGATCCACTCCGACGTGAAACGCTGAACCTCGGGTATCGCATCAGCGAGTTGGGCGGCGACTGCGCTTTCGATCCTGCCCCCCACGAAGGGGACGTTGACCTCCACGGACGTCGTGTAGCTCAGCCGCGAACCGCTGGGCACCGGCGTGAGAAGAGCTTCGCCGTCTGCCGATACCGGCACCCAGGGAACCTCCACGCCGAACTCGCCGCGCACCTGGCCGCCGGACATTCGACTCCATTTCTCTTTGCGCAGCATCGTCAGATCACCGTTGTGCAACCGAGCGACGAGCGCCGGAAGTCGCTCGCGGACCAGGCTCTGCGCGACGACCACGGTCACGGTGCCGTCCGCGTCGACGCTCAGCGAGTCGAGCCGGGGATTGCCGTTGTCGAACACGGCCAGCCTCGCCCGCCAGTAATCCTCGTCACCGAAGGCGCTCAGCACTTGCTCGACGCCGGCCGGGGAATCGACGCTGACATCGATCGAACGCGCCACGGTGATTACTGCTCTTTGACGAAGCAGCACATCCGATAAGTGGTGTGCCCGTCCTGCATTTCGCGGTAGAACCGCGATCCCGGCACGCCGGCGAAGTTTCGGGCGAAGCCCCGCAGGAAGCGCGGCAGATGGGAATCGATCAGGTTTTCTGACCGCTCCGAGTTCATCTCCATCCCGCGTCGCACTTCCGCGGTGATGTCTTTGTTCGACGCCAGCCGCATCGGTGCGGCGGCCACCGCCGCCTCCCAGACAGGAATGTTGTCGCGGAACCGGAAATCGGCGTAGAGCAGATGCCCGCCCGGACGCAGAACCCGTGCCACCTCGTCAAGGAACCGCGGAAAGTGCGGATAGCAGTGGGATGCTTCCACATTGACCACCGCGTCGAAGAACTCGTCGGGGAACGGCAGGTTCTCGGCGTCGCCCTGGACAAAGTCGAGGCCGGGCAGTTCATGGGTTCTGCGGCAGAACTCGATGCCGTCGGGGTTCAAGTCCAAGCCGGTGTAGGCTGCCGGACGCACCGTGCGCATGAGGTAGGACGCCCCGCCCCCGTGGCCGCAGCTGACTTCGAGAACGTTTTTGCCGCTGAGGTTTTCCTGCGTGGCCACGCGGTGATAGAGCTGGATGTTGGGCCGGTAGACCTCGTCGTCGGTCGCCAACTCAAGCGCCATCGGCGGATCCTCCTCGTAGGCGTAGTTGAGGAACAGAACTTCGTCCGCGCCCAGCCGCCGGGTGAGGAACGGGTACCAGTACTTCCAGACCTTCTTCAGCAGGGGATTGGCCGCCAGACGGTACTTGAGTCCTTCCGGGGCGGCTGCGGGGCTTGGTGTAGTGGGCATTGGCTTCCTTCGAGTTGGGATTGGGTCAACTAATCAATTTGGGCAACAACCAGTTTCACTGCTGGTGGGCACGGGCCAGGGCGCGCAGCTGCGACAGGATCAGATCCACCGACCGCCCGGGATCGGGTGAGTGGACGTGATGCTCGAGGACAAGCTGCTCGGCGAGGATTGCCACCGAATACACATCGACGACGAACAACGTGTTCCGGTAATGCTCGGTCCGCCAATCCACAACTTCCACGCCGGGCGGGGTGCGGATTGCCGGGACGCGTCCGAGATTGGTACACAGGAGAATGTCGGGCAGGCCGAGGGACTCCAACCCGTACTCCAGGGTGAAGTGAAGTTGCGACTGCTGGATGATCCCGTCGGCCAGGTCGGCTTGAAAGGTCGCCGCCAGGTCCCGGGCTAGATCGATCATGGTCGTCTCCGGCGTGATCTGAGCGAGATAGGCGGCCACGCCGGTGGGATTCGTGGCACCCGTCGCTGTCACCGGAGGGTCGAGAACGAATCGCAGATCGACCGGATAGAGCAAGGGAATCGGAACGTGTGGGGTTTCGCGGAGCTCCCACTCGGCCATTAGCGCAGTCGCAGAGACAACGTTGTTAAGGAAGAGGCGGTTGACCCGGGCGAAATCCAGCAGGGCTGCCGTCTCGCTCGTCGTCAGCCGTCCCCTGGCCACGGGTATCGGCACAGGTCGGCCTCCGTCGCTTCGGCTGCTTGATTTAGGCGGTATCTCATGGGAAAACATCGCCGGAATCAACCGTTCCAGACCTGACCGCAACTGCTTTTCGATGCCCCTCTGTTCCAATACGGCCTCGAGCGAATCCGGCACGGGCTCCGGGCTGCCCGGATCGGCGCTGCCGTTGCACACCACGTCCGTGTAGGCGGAGAACAACTCGGACGTGAGTGCCATCATATGGTGACCGTCGGCCAGGCTGTGGTGGATGTAGAGAGTCACGTCGGCGTAGCCGTCGGCCGGCTTCACCATTAGGTAGATCAAAGCCACGCTCTGGTCGGGCCGCATGAGCGACGTGGGCTTACCGCCCTTGACGATCCAGATCCCAGGGTGCAGAAGGTCATCGGTGACGATTTCGTACCCGTCGCCCACCTGCTCGATATGCGCCGCGAGCACCGGATGAGCCTGCAGCAGCACCTCGAAAGCAGTCGACATGGCACCCACATCGACCATGTCCACCACACGCACCGTGACCGTGCTGAATGTCTCGGTTTGCGCAAAGAACTCCTCGCTCGGCGCCAGCTTTCTCACGAGAGACGTCGGGAACATATTCCAAACCCCTTGCAACTATTGGCAGATCAGGAAACAGTCGGTCATTCGCGCCTGCTGGCTCTTCGGTAGCCAACCACCATCGGAATTGCGCATGCGGCGGCGATGCCGCCAGACCACGACAAGATACCCAGCAGCGAGTGCCGTACCGGACCACCAAGAGAAAGTCCACGCATCGTCTCCACCGCATACGTCAACGGCTGGTGTTGCACCACTGGCTGGATCCACTGCGGATATTGATCCAACGGCACGAAACCGCTGCACAAGAAGATACCGAGCGCGACGAGCAGTGATATCACCTCGGCGACAGGCGAATTGGGCCAAAACAGGCTCACCGTGATGACGAACGAGGCAAACGCCACCCCGAACATGAGCGGAATGCTCAGCCACGCAATGGTGGCCGGGATGCCCTGTTTGAAGCGAAGACCCAGTAGCAGCCCGACACACATGATCACCAACACGGTGACGACGACGCGAACGGCTTCGGCGAGAAGGCGCGCGAGCAGACCGGAGAATCGGTGCACGGGCACGACCCACAGCCGCGCAAGCAGGCCGTCGGCGCGCTCGCGGATCAGGCCGACGGCGCCCACCGCTGATCCCGCCATCGAGGCCGACAGGGTACTCATCGGGACGTTGCCATACACGGCGCTGTGGCCCGTGATCGTGCGGATGGTGTCGCCGAGGACGACATTCAATGTCAGCAGGAACAGGATCGGGACGACGAGCGCCTGCACAATCGTCATGGGATTGCGCGCCAGGCGCAGCAGCAGCCGTTGTGTCTGAATCAGGGTCTGCGGGAACAACATCCGAAAAGAGTTCTCGGAACGCCGCGGGTTGACGACGGACCCTCGACTCAAGACGGACCCTCCACTCAAGGGGAGCGGTGAGTCGGCGCCGGTGTCCAGAGCTGTGACACTCATCAGGCCCGCCTCGCCGTCACCATGATCGCCAGCGGGGTGGTGACGATCAACATGCCCACCACCCACGCCAGCGACGGTCCGACCACCGCCCAGGTCACCGGTCCCGCGCCGGGTGTGGAATCACCCGCCAACGCACGCAGGGCCTCGACGAATTGCGAAATCGGCTGATTTCGGACCACCGGCTGGATCCAATGAGGGAAGTGCTCCGCCGGTTGCACGCCGACGGACAGCAACCCGAGGATCATCTGCGGCACCGCCAGCCATTGCGTGGTGGCCTCCGGATTTCGCGATCGGGTGCCGATCACGTCGAAAAGAAACGAAAGCGCTGCGCCGATCAGGAGCGCCAACACGATGAACCCCGCCGTGTACCAGGGGTCGCGGCAGAACCGGAAGCCGATGACGTGGGCGCAGACCATCGCCCCTGCCAGGCCGATGACACAGCGATACATGTTGGCCGACATCCGCGCCGCCAACGGCGTCAGCGGGGCGATCGGCATGGATCCGAACCGCCGGTTGATTCCCTTCACCGCGTCAGTCGCCGCACGCAGCGCGGCGGAGATGGCGGCGAAGCTCACCCCCTGCAGGACGATCAACGGCACCACGTACTGGGCGTAGCTGCTCATTCCCGTACGGCCCGCCCCCATAAGGTGATTCAGCGGGATGTAGAGGCCGGCGGTGAACACCACCGATGCCGCGAGCGCGATGAGCACCTCGCCGTTGCGCAGAGTCGGTTTGATCAGCCGCAGGCTCAGCACCCAGAATTGCCAGAACGTCGACGGCACTGGCCGGGCGGTAGCGACGGCCGTCACGACATCACATCCGTGCTCGTGATATTGGCGCTTGGGTCAAGCGTGCCGTGGGTTGAGTTGCGCCCCCGTGACGCGCCATTCAGCCGGTGCCTGCCGCCGCCCCTGCCGTTACGATTCCGGGACGCGGCTTTGATCTGTTCATCCACCCAAGCGCCGTTGTTCGGTGCCTGCGACTTGTCGGAATCTGTTGTCAGCGCCAAGAACACGTCGTCGAGCGACGGCCGGCGCAGGGCAATATCAGCCAATTCGATCTTGGCCGAATCGAGCCGCCACAACACTTCCACGACCGTCCTGGGACCGCGTGTCGCGGGCATCGTCACGCGATCGGAGGACGACGTGAGGGCAGTCCGGTTCTTCTCGGGCAGCAGCGGGCCGAGCGCCTCCGCTATGGCGGGCACGTCGTTGGGGTTGCGCGGAACGATCTCGCAGAAACTACCGCCGGTGCGTTCCTTGAGCTCGTCGGCTGTGCCCTCCGCTACGATGGTCCCGTGATCGATCACGATGATCCGATCACTCAGCGCGTCGGCCTCCTCCAGATACTGCGTCGTCAACAGCGCCGAAATCCCAGCCTTCTTGAAGTTGGCTACCAGATCCCAAATACCTTGCCTGCTCCTAGGATCCAACCCCGTCGACGGCTCATCCAGGAACACGACCTCTGGGCGGACCACCAACCCACAGGCGATGTCGATTCTGCGTCGCATCCCACCCGAATACGTGCCCACCCGTCGGTCCGCGGCGTAGACGAGGTCGAATTCGCGGACCAGTTCCTGTGCTCGCGAGCGCGCATCTGATTTGTTCAGTCCCTGCAGGCGGCCGAATAGCACGAGATTCTCACGGCCGGTGAGAATGTCGTCGAGAGCAACCTGCTGGCCGGTCAGCATGATCGATCGGCGAACAAGAGCCGGGTTCTTCACGACGTCATGGCCCGCGACGAGCGCCGAACCTCCGTCTGGCCGTGTGAGCGTCGACAGGATGTCCACCGTCGTGGTCTTGCCGGCACCGTTCGGGCCGAGCAGGCCGATCACCTCGCCGCGGTTGACTTCGAAGCTCACTCCGCGCAGGGCGTGCACCGCACCGAACGACTTGCTGATGCCGTCGACGACGACGCTGCGGTCAGAATCGGGCACTTCGGTTCCTTTGCATCAGGACATGTCGTTCGCGTGGTGGTCGGCAGCAACGGGAACCATGTCCCCGTCCGAAAGATCCACCAGCGCCAGGACTTGTGTGCCGTGCCCGTTTTCGGCGTCCGCGGACGACGTGGCGTTCACCCCGTCCACGAGTTCTGCAACCGCGACCGGGAAGTACGTCATCAGCGCGTCGACAGTCGCTCGTGCTAGCCGCCGCGTGTCGTACCACCAGTCCAGGTGCAGCCTCGCTGACTGGCGGTACACCCGCAACTCGATCGCATGACCCAGGCCGGGAACCTTGTCGCGCACTGGCATCGCGGCGTCCAGATCAAAGCGAATGGGGCCTTCTACCGGCGGCAGGTCGGGGATCGTCCCCATGAACGACAACAAGATATCGGGTGGTGCCTCGGCGCCGAGTGACCGTGCCGTCGGCGCATACATGTACGTCAAGAGCCCGTGCCCGATCCCGTGGTGCGGCACCTCCTTGAGGTGGCTGTGCAGGCCGTTGAGCGTGTCCATGGCGCTTTCGCCGCCGGCGCAGGGCACCGGAACCGGGTAGATCGAGGTGAACCAGCCGACGGTCCTGCGGACGTCGACATCGGGCTTGAGGACCGCCCGGGCGTCGCCCATGAGGTCGACCGCGAGCACTCCTTCGCCCACCGTCGCGGCGATCGTCCGGCTCAACGCGCCAAGCAGGATGTCCTCGATGGCGAACTGGTACTTGCGCCGTGTCCGGTCGAGGTCCGACGTCCGCTCGGTCGACAGCGCCGACGACAGCCGCGCCACATCGTCGGCGCCCGGCGGTTCGGCGGATTCGGTCGGCGTCAGTCGCAGGGTTGCGGCGGTCGAGTTCTGGAGCCAGTACTCGCGACGCGCAAGGACATCCGGATGGCTGGCAAGTGCCGCGTAGCGCTGCGACCACTCCCGCCACGGTGTGGTAGCAGGCTGCAATGTGATGGCCTCGCCCGCCAGCTGTTGTGCGAATGCGGTGAAGACATCTGTCAGAATGACTTCACGTGAGGCGTTGTCGGCCACCGTCTCGTGCAAGCTGATCGCCAGATATCTTGCGGCACCGTCGGAACCGACGATATACACAGCGGTCAACGGTGAGCTCGTCAGGTTCTGTTGCTTGATGTGCCCGTTGAGGGCGTCGATGGCCGCTTCGTGCTCGCGCGCGCTTCCCGGCTCCGCGTCTGCCGGCAGCGACCACGTGCTCAGCGCCGAGAACTCCTGAGGTTCGGCGATGTGCTGCTCCCATGCGCCTGCCCGGTCGACGAGCCGCACCCGCAGCGCGTCGTGATGATTCGTCAGCGCAGTGAGAACGGCGCTGACGTCGTCGACAGCGACCGTGGGTTCCAGACGCAGTATCAGCGGGATGCGCCAGTGACCGGGTTCGCGCAGCCCGTGCCGCAGGAAATAAGCCATGTTCGCGGGCACGGGCGGGTTGATGTCGGCAAGCGCAGGGGTCGTCAGCCCGCCCTCGGCGTAACGTGCGGCAAGGGCGGCCGCCAACTCCGCGATGGTCTGGTGCTCGTAGAGATCCTGCGGAGTCAGGTCCAGGCCCTGATTGGTCGCGTTCATCGCGACACCGATGGCGATCAGCGAATCGCCGCCGAGATCGAAGAACTTCGCGTTGCGCTCGACGAAATCGACTCCAAGACATTGCGCCCAGATTCGCTGCAACGTCACCTCTGTCTGCGACTGCCCGTCGTGAGCGTGGTTGCGGGGCACACCATTCGAGGCGGGCGCCCCGTCGCCGTTAGCTGCAGCGGAGCCTTTCGCCCAGTAAGCGGACGTATTGGGTTCGATCCAGTGTTTCTGCCGTGCGAACGGATATCCCGGCAGCAAGACCCGTCTCGGCCGGCGGCTGGGCGACAGCGGTGTCCAGTCGACATCGATTCCCGCCGACCAGAGTTGGCCAAGGGCCAGCAGGAAGGTGTCGCGGTCATCCTTGTTCTGGATGTGGTGGCGCATGGACCGAATCGCGCGGTGACCGCTTGCCCATCTCGGATGGCGGATAGCGGACCCGGTGAGGGTGCCGCCGGGACCGACCTCGACCAGGACACGGTGTGGTTCGCCGAGCAACGCGCCGAGGTTATCGGCGAATCGGACCGTCGCCCGGATCTGGCGCGCCCACCGAGCCGGGTCGATCGCTTCCTCGTCGGTCATCCAGGTCCCGGTCACGTTCGACAACAGCGGAGTATGCGGCTTACGCAGATCCAGGCGCGAGAGAAAATCGGCGAATTCGGGAACGACGGGATCCATTGCGCTGGAATGAAACGCATGTGACGTCCGCACTCGGCGGGCGACGATGCCCTGTCCGGCCATGCGCTCCTGGAAGACGCTGACGTCCCCTTCGGACCCAGCCACCACGCAGCTGCCCGGTTCGTTCACGACTGCGACGTCGACGCCGGGCGAGAGATGCTCGGCAACGGCATCCGGGCTGACCGCCAGTGCGACCATGACCCCGGGCGCCGCGGCCTGCATCAATCGCGCACGCATCGACACCGCCCTGATCGCCGTCGGCAGATCAAAGACCCCGGCCAGAGTGGCGGCGACGTATTCACCGATGCTGTGCCCGGCAAGCGCCTGCGGCCGCACGCCGTATGAGCCGATCAGCTCCGCGAGGGCATACTCGACCGCGAACAAGGCGGTCTGTGCCCGATCGGTGCGCTGCAGATCGGCCGCGGCCCCCGAAAACACCTCGGCGTGCAGGTCTACACCCAGTTCTTGCTGAAACCCCGCCGCGCATTGGTCGAAACTCCGAGCAAAAACTGGCTCGTTCTCATACAGCCCGCGTGCCATTCCGGCGTACTGAGCTCCCTGCCCCGGAAACAGGAAAGCAACTCTGTCGCCGTCGGATTCGGCGCCCTCGACGGACTCGCCGACGAACACCCGCTGGTGCTCAGGTGCCCGCAGGACAGCAGCTGCGTCCTGTTGATCGTGCACCACCGCCGCCATCCGGATGTTTGCCGTTCGACGGGTGCCGAGCGTGAATGCGGCATCGGACAGATCGACCACCTCCGGGCCTGACAACTGGGCCGCCAGGGCGGAGCGGAAATCCGTCAGGGTCTCACGAGTTGGCGCCGACACCCGCAGCACGTGGGGGCCGGGCGCGCTTTCAGCAACCGGAACGGCGGGCGCCTCCTCGAGCACGACATGAGCGTTGGTGCCGCCCACACCGAAGGAGCTGACGCCGGCGCGGCGGATGCCGTCCCACTCCCACGGGCCGTATTGCTGCCCAATGACGAACGGGCCCAGTTCGAGATGAAGTTCGGGGTTGGGCCGAGTGAAGTGCAGCGTCGCCGGAATCGCCCGATGCTGTAGGCAGAGAATCGCTTTCACCAGGCTCACCACCCCGGCGGCCTCTGCCAGGTGACCGACGTTGGACTTGACCGAACCGAGGACGCACGGTTGGGTGCGGCCCGAGTCGGAGGCCGCGAATCCCCTTCGCAGACCCTCGATCTCAATCGGATCGCCCAGCGCCGTGCCGGTGCCGTGCGTCTCGACGTAACCGATGGTCGGCGAATCGACGCCCGAAACCGCGTGCGCCTCGGCGATGACCTCGGCCTGGGCGCCCGGGTTGGGCGCCGCGTACGTCATCTTCAGCGATCCGTCGTTGTTGATCGCCGATCCCCTGATGACGGCGTGAATCCGATCGCCATCCTCAACGGCGGCCTGCAGCGGCCGCAGCGCGACAACCGCGACGCCGCTTCCGAACACTGTGCCGTCGGCTCTGACATCGAACGGCCGGCAATGCCCCGTCGCCGAGACCATCGATCCGGGTTCGTGCCAGTAGCCGACGTTGTGCGGCAAGCGGATCGACACGCCGCCTGCAAGGGCCATTTCGCACTCACCGCTCAACAGGCTCTGGCAGGCGAGATGGACAGCCACGAGCGACGACGAGCACGCGGTTTGAACCGAGATGCTGGGACCGCGCAGGTTGAACTGGTGCGACACCCGGGTTGCCAGGTAGTCCTTGTCGTTATGCAGCGACAGGTTGAACAGGTCGAAGGTGGGACCCTGCGCCATGAGCACGTTCGGGTCGTGATGGGTAAGTAGGTTGTGCAGCAGATACATTCCGGCCGAGCTGGATCCGTACACGCCGAGCGAACCGTCGAACAAGGCCGGATCGCAACCGGCGTCCTCCAGCGCGTGCCACGCACACTGCAGGAACAAACGATGCTGAGGATCCATTGTCCGGGCCGCCTGCGGCGTGAAACCGAAGAAATCGGCGTCGAATTCGTCCACCCCGTCGAGCATCGGCGCGCGCCGGACGTACGACGGGTTTGCCAACGTGTGCTCGCTCACACCCGCGGCGGAAAGCTGGTCTTCTGAGAGCGTGACGATGGACTCCTCGCCACGGCGCAGATTGTCCCAGAACGCCGACACAGAATTTGCCCCAGGGAAACGGCCAGCCATGCCGACCACCGCGATCGCGTTCTGCGGGAGCGAATCTGGCAAAATCGCGTACTCGCTATCGGAATTCACAAACGTTGTCCTCTCTTCTGCCGCAGCGCGCCATTTCGTCGTGCGGCCGCGCGTTGGTTGGCTCGATCGCGCACGCTTTCGCCGCGTTCGGTGGTTAAAGGTCCGGCCAGACCCAGCCGGCCGACGAGATCAGTCGCAACATCGTGCAGCGTGGCACCCTGCAGTAGCAGCGCGACGGGAGGTTCGGTGCCGAAATCGACACGGGCGGCGTTGCGGATGCGCACCGCCGTCAGGGAATCGATCCCTACCTCGATGAGCGGCACGGTCAGATCGACAGCCGATGGGCGGGTGTGCCCCATGATCGCCGCCACACGCGAGCACAGCCGCTCGGTGATAATCCGCTCGGCGTCAACAGGATCGAGCTCGCGCAGCCCGTCGGGCCCGGGCCACGCGGTGTCGTCGCCGGCCGTGCGCATCTCGCCGACCACCTCGCCGAAGTAGCCGAGCGCGCCGATCTCGGGGAACGCGGCCAGCGCACGGTCCGGGCGCAGTCTCGTCACGCCGGTGTGGACCCGCCCGCTGGCCAGGAGGTATTCAAGTGCCTCAATTCCCTCGGCCAGACCGATCTGGTCGACCGCGGTGTGATTCAGGGAACGTGCGGCACCGACTTCCGACCAGGGACCCCAGTTGATCGCGGCGGCCGGCAGACCGGACGCGCTGCGCCATGAGACGAAGGCGTCCAACCATGCGTTCGCGCACGCGTAGGCGGCCTGCCCGGGAGATCCCAAAAGAGATGAGACGGAGGAGAATCCAAGCCACCAGTCGAGCGCGCGGCCCTCGGTGGCCTCGTGCAGTCGCAGTGCCCCGGTCGCTTTGGGCGCCCACGACCGCTCAAGACTCTCGCGGCTCATCGTGATCAGAAGGCTGTCGTCGATCACCGCCGCCAGGTGCAGGACGCCGCGCAACTGACGGCCCGTCGCCTCGGCGGTACGCACCAGACCCTGGGCCACTTCGGGTTCGGCGATGTCGCCCTGCACGGTCGCGACCTCGCAGCGGCCCTCGAGTTCCGCGACAGCCTCGAGCTGGTCAGTCGACGGATGACTACGACCGTTGAGCACGATGCGACCGGCACCTCGATCCGCCAGCCACCGTGCGACGACCAACCCCAGTCCGCCGAGTCCGCCGGTGACGATGTAGGAGGCGTCCGGCCGCACGACCGGATCACGCCGGGCCGCTACCAGGCTGACACGCGAAAGGCGTTCGACCAGTCTGTGGTGAGCCCGCCACGCGATGACGTCGTTGAATTCCGATGCCGCGAGCTCGACACGGATCGCCGAAATGGGGTCGGTGTCGACGTCCAGATCGATTAACGTTGCAGCCAATTCCGGATGCTCGTAGGCAAGGACCCGGATCAGTCCTCTGAGGGCACCGATCGCGGGGTCCCCCGATTCCCCGTCGCCGACCACGAGTCCCCGCCGAGTCAGCAACCACAGCCGCGGCGCTCGGCCATGCCAGCCCCCGACCACGGCACGGACAGCCGCCGACAGCGACCAGATCGAGCTTCGGGCGCGCTCGACTGAAACAGCCAATCCCGTTGTTGCCGACGAGTCGGTGAACGCGTCGGAGTCAACGAAGACGATCACGCCAACCGGTGGACGGTCGGGATCAGCCGCCGTTTCGGCGAATGCGGTCAGAACGGCCGACTCGTCGGTCAGCTTCACGGTCACCACACGGCGAGCCGGCGATCGCCACCGGTCGGCGAAATCGTCGGCGGTCGCGCTGCCGTCGGCGCCGTCGCCCAGGATGAGCCAGCTTCCCGGCGCGGCGGTGATCGACAGCCCGGGCTCAACACGACAACGATCTTCCACCCATGTGGGCTCAAAAAGCTTCTGCGCCAACGGCAGAGGCAACCTTTCGCGTTCCATCGGCCGAACGCAGATCCCGGTGATCACGGCTGTCGGCTGACCGAGATCATCGGTCAGCGTGACCTTGCCGAGTCTTCCGTCGCCGCTCTCGTCGGGACCAACTATTTCGGCGTGGCACTGCGCCCGCCGGCCGACCTCGCCGAACAACCGCATTGACCGGAACGACACCGGCACATATGTGTCCGCGGGCGTCGCGTCGCCGTTTGGTATAGCAGCAGCCAGCCTCTGTAGCGCCGCCTCCAGAACGACCGGATGAATCACGAAGCCGTGGTAGCGGGGAGCCTCATCGGGGACGGTGATCTCGAATTCCGAAACGCCCAGGGATTCGGGGGTTTCCAGCGAATCGACTTGTGCGATATGTGCTACGGCATGCCTGCACCAGTCGCCGACCGGCGACCGCGAATGAACTTCGACCCGACGCTCATCGTCACTGCCCCGGATCAACTGGGTCGTGATTCGGGTGTGGCGTTCGAGGGGGAGACCCTGTTCGACGGCAAGTCCGCGGACCTCAATCGCGCGGGCGGGCTGGCCCAACGCCTCTCTCGTTGCGGCGATGGCGATCTCGGCGAACGCCGAGGCCGGCATCATTGGTTGGCCGTGAACTCGGTAGTCGCCGAGCCAGGGAAGCACGTCGGTTCCGACATCCGCCTGCCAGACATGGTCGCCGGATGGCATTTCGGTGTGCATCCCCAGTAGCGGGTGAGCGTCGTTTGGCATCCAGGCGTCGGATCGGTCGGGAACCCAGAAGCGCGACCGGTGCCACGGCGTGGTGGGGATGTCAACGAAGCGGCCAGTGCCGGCTGATGACGCGCCGACGTCCGCGAGTTGCGAATGGAAGAACAGGGTTTGGTCGTCGGTGCGGTTTATCGTGGGGGTGACGCGGAACGTTCGGCTCGCTTGGAACGACTCGATTGTTTGGCTGATGGCGTGGGCCATCATCGGGTGGGGGCTGATTTCGATGAAGGTGTGGTGGTCGATGCCGGCGTGGGTGATGGCTTGGTGGAATCGGACTGGGTTTCGGATGTTGGCGACCCAGTAGTCGGCGTCGAAAACCGGTGTGGTGGTGGGGTCGTCGTTGGCGGTGGCGAAGATCGGGATGGTGGGCGTGGTCGGGGTGAGGTCGTCGAGCGCGGCCCGTAGTTCGGGCAGGATCGAGTCCATGATCGGGTTGTGGGAGGCGACTTCCATGTTGACCCGGTGGGCGAAGCGGTTCTGCTGTTGCACAGTGGCGATCAGTTCGTCGATGTGCGCAGGGGGTCCGGCGATCACGGTTTGGGTTGGTGAGGCGTAGACCGCCAGGCTGACCTCGGGGTGACGGGTGATCAGATCGGTGGTGGCTTGGGCGTCGAGTTCGAGCAATGCGACGGCGCCTTGGCCGGCCAGTTGTGACATCAGTCGTGACCGTGCGGCGATCACCTGCAGGCCCTGGGAGACGGTCAGCGCACCGGCCACCACGGCGGCGGCCACTTCGCCCATCGAATGCCCGATCACCGCATCGGGTTCCACCCCGTAGGAGCGCCACAGGGCGGTCAACCCCAACTGCAACCCCATCAACACCGGCTGCACCCGCGCATCCCCACAAACGAGCTCACCCTCGGCGAGCACCTGACGCAGGGGGAAGCCGACTGCGGCGGCGAATAGTGGTTCGATCTCGTCGATCGCGTTGGCGAAGGCGGGTTCGTCGGTGAGCAGTTGCCGTGCCATGCCTGCCCATTGGGAGCCCTGTCCGGAGTAGACGAACACGGTGCCCGGCCCGCACGGCCCGTCGTGGGTGGCCACCACCCCTGGCGCTGAACCTCCGGCGGCCAGCGCCCGCAGCCCGGCCACGGCTTGCCGATGATCGCGCGCGCACACGGTGGCGAATTTGGGATGGCGACCGCGATGGCGGCTGAGCGTGTGGGCGACGTCGGCCAGTGCCACCCCGGCGCCGGGGCCGCTCATCCAGTCGGCCAGCGCGTCGGCCAGCGAGGCGATCCGCTCGGGGGTCTTGCCCGACACCACAAGCGTGGACGTGGGCGCTCCCGTCGGTGCCACCGGCACCGGGTCCGGCTCCGGAGCCTGCTCGATCACCACGTGCGCATTCGTGCCGCTGACACCGAACGACGACACCCCCGCCCGCCGCGGCCGTCCGGTGGCAGGCCAGGGGAGGGCCTGCTCCGCGATGACGAAATCCGACGCGCCGTGCGCCGCCAGCGGTGTCAACTTCTGGAAATTCAGGTGTTTGGGGATGAAGGCATGCCCGACGCTCAGGACGGTCTTGATGAGACCCGCGATCCCGGCTCCCGACTCGAGGTGCCCGATATTCGTCTTGGCCGAGCCGAGAACGACAGGCATGAGGCGTTGCGGGTCGGAAAAGACCTGGCGCAGCGCCTCGAGCTCGATCGGGTCACCGAGCGAGGTGGCGGTGCCGTGTGCCTCCACGTAGTCGATGTCCGCGGGTTGCAGCCGTGAGGAAGCCAGCGCCTGGCGCAACAACGCCTTCTGCGCCGGACCGTTGGGAACGGTCAGCCCGCTGCTTGCGCCGTCCTGGTTCACCGCCGACCCGCGCACCAGCGCGAGTACTCGGTTCCCCTCACGCAGGGCGTCACTCAGCCGCCTGAGCACCACGACGCCGCAACCCTCACTGCGCACGTAACCGTTGGCGCCGGCGTCAAAAGTTTTGCAGCGCCCGTCCGGTGAGAGCATTCCCCAGCGCGACAATGCGATGGTCGACTCGGGGCCAAGCATCAAATTGACGCCGGCCGCCAACGCGGTGTCACTCTCGCGGCGGCGCAGGCTCTGACACGCGAGGTGCACGGCCACCAGCGACGACGAACACGCGGTGTCAATGGCAACGGCGGGCCCGCGGGCGCCGAGAAGATAAGCCAGCCGGCCGGCTGCGAAGTTGGGGGCATTGCCGAACGGGACGTAGGCGTCGATCTCTTCGGGCCGCAGCTTGCTGATATAGCCTGACATGTAGTCGTTGGCGGTGAGGCCGACGAATACCCCGGTGTGGGTGTCCCGGACGGCTCGCGGCGGGATGCCTGCGTGTTCGAGTGCCTCCCAGGCCACTTCCAGGACAAGCCGCTGTTGCGGGTCCATGGCGGCCGCCTCCCGTGGGGAGATGCCGAAAAACTCCGCGTCGAACTCGTCCGGACCCCACTGCGTGAGAAATCCGCCGTCGCGGGTGCAGATCGTGCCGGGCTCGGCCGGGTCGTCGGAGTAGTAGGCGTCGGCATTCCAGCGTTGCGCCGGTACCGGCACGATGCCGCTGCGCGCTTCGAGGAGGAGCTGCCAGTACTGATCGGGGTTGTTCACCTCACCAGGAAAACGACATCCCATGCCCACCAAGGCAATCGGCTCGATGTCGGCTTTTTCTGCGATCTCCAAACGTGCCGAGAGTTCATCGATCTTGCGCAGCGCCTCGGTGATGATGGCGCGGCGATCAGGCTGCGCGGCAGTGCCCCGGTTGGTAACTTCGATCAGCTCAGCCTCTCCGAAAGTTGTTGCAACAGCTGGGCCTCGGTGAAGCTCTCGTAGACGTCGGCCTGCGCAGGGCCCGTCGTCTCGCTCAGCTGGGGCAGGATCGTGGTCAGGTAGTCCGCGACGGCGTCGACCGTCGGGTAGTCGAAGACCAGCGACGGCGGAAGGGTCTCTCCGAGACTTTGGGACAGGGCGCGTTGCAGCAGCACACTCACCAGTGAGTCCATCCCGAGTTGGAAGAAGCCCGTCGACGGGTCGATCGTTTGCGACTGTGACAAGCCCATCACGGCGGTCGCCGTGGCGGCGATGTGAGCGACGAGCATGTCGCGGCGCCGTTCCGGCTTGCACGTCTGCAACGCCTCGCGGAACTCGCCCGGCGTCACCGTCGCGGCGTCCTGGTCTGCGCCGGCCGGAAGTTCGTCGATGATGTGAAGTGACGCCCGAGTGCGGTAGGCGGCGGCCAGCAGGTCCCAATCCGCTGCGACGACGACGGAGCGAACACCCGCGTCGGGTGCCATCGCGGACGCGAGCGCCGGGATGGCCGCGGCGTCAGCCATCGGCAGCAGCCCGGAATCGATGCTCAGCCGTTGCTGCTCATCGGACTGGCTGTCCGACAGGGATTTCCACAACCCCCAGTTCACCACCGTGGCAGGGAGCCCGATGTTTCGGCGCGCGTACGCGAACGTGTCGAGAAAGCCGCTCGTCGCCGTGTAGTGGGCCAGCCATCGCGAACCGAGCAATCCGGAAATCGACGAGAACAGAACGAAGTGACTCACCGGCGTTTTCAGCGAGAGCTGGTGCAGGAGCGACAAGGTGTCGAGCTTCGGGCGGAACATGGCAGTGACGTCGTCATCGGTCATGTCGCGCAGAGTCACGGGGCCGCCGCCGAACGCTGCCAGGTAGATGCCGTCCAGGGGCGGCAGATCGGTGTCGAAACGGTCGAACAGCGCCTTCATCGCGCCCGGGTCGGTCGCGTCGGCGGCGACCGTGACCACGTTTGTCCCCTGTGCTGCGAGGGCCTGGGTCAACTCGTCGAGCCGGGAACCCGGATTGCGGGACACCGCGACGATCGTCGCCGCTCCCATCTGCGCGAGCTGGCCGATCAGATGCGGCCCGATGTTTCCTGTCGCACCGACCACGAGGTGACTGGTACCGGGATTGAGCCCAACCGCGGACGCCGAAGGCGCACTTCTGCTTTCGAGGCGCGGGACATGGCGGATTCCCGCCCGGTAGACGACCTGGTCCTCCCCGTCGGCGGCCCGACTCTCGGCGAGCACGTGTGCAGCGGCCAGTTCCGCGGGCACCATGTCGTCCACGTCGACAAGGCCGCCCCAGATTTCGGGCTGCTCCAGGGCGAGCGTGCGGCCGAGGCCCCACAGCACCGCATGCGCGGCGTTGGCCCGATCGCCCGGACTCAGGGGTTGCGCGTTGCGCGTCAGCACGAACAGCCGCGCCGTCGATGCTGTCGCGGCCAGCGCTGCTGCCAGTTTTCGCCCGGCGTTGAACAGCCGGTAGCCGGATGCGGCATCAAGATGCGCCGACGAGGCGTCGGGCGCGTAGAGGACATTGGTGGCGCTGGGCAAGGCACTGAGAAGCGCGGTGGGATCGCTGTTCTCGTCTAGGACCGACGGCGCGATAACGGTTACCGAAGAATCCCCACCGGCGGCCCGATTGATCTCCGCGCCGAGGCTCGGATCGGCCAGCACGAGCCAGGAGCCGTTCGCCACGGCGCCGGCATCGGGCAGGGGACGCGCCGGCCACCCGAGTTCGTAGTGCCAGTCGGGAGGAATGTCGCTATCGGCCTGCGAATCACCCTGACCTGCTGAGGATTTGGTGCGTCGTGTCGCCCGCAGCGTGGGTGTGGCACTGACCCAGTGCCGGCTGCGATGCCACGGAGTGTTCGGCAACTCGACGTGCCGCCGGGGAAGGTTCGGTGTTTCCGGGGGGTGGGTGGTGTAGGTGGCGTTCAGGCTGGTGTGGAAGGCATGGGTGTCGTGGGTGTCACGCCGCAAGGTCCCAATGCTGTGGTGGTGGGTATCGGCCAGGGCTTGGCTGATGGCGTGGGCCATCATCGGGTGGGGGCTGATTTCGATGAAGGTGTGGTGGTCGATGCCGGCGTGGGTGATGGCTTGGTGGAATCGGACTGGGTTTCGGATGTTGGCGACCCAGTAGTCGGCGTCGAAAACCGGTGTGGTGGTGGGGTCGTCGTTGGCGGTGGCGAAGATCGGGATGGTGGGCGTGGTCGGGGTGAGGTCGTCGAGCGCGGCCCGTAGTTCGGGCAGGATCGAGTCCATGATCGGGTTGTGGGAGGCGACTTCCATGTTGACCCGGTGGGCGAAGCGGTTCTGCTGTTGCACAGTGGCGATCAGTTCGTCGATGTGCGCAGGGGGTCCGGCGATCACGGTTTGGGTTGGTGAGGCGTAGACCGCCAGGCTGACCTCGGGGTGACGGGTGATCAGATCGGTGGTGGCTTGGGCGTCGAGTTCGAGCAATGCGACGGCGCCTTGGCCGGCCAGTTGTGACATCAGTCGTGACCGTGCGGCGATCACCTGCAGGCCCTGGGAGACGGTCAGCGCACCGGCCACCACGGCGGCGGCCACTTCGCCCATCGAATGCCCGATCACCGCATCGGGTTCCACCCCGTAGGAGCGCCACAGGGCGGTCAACCCCAACTGCAACCCCATCAACACCGGCTGCACCTGCGCATCCCCACGCAGCTCCGCGTGCAGGTGGGCCCGCGCCGCCATCCTCGCCGCGGCCCGGCGTGACGCCGGCGAACTCGCTGCGCCGGCGCCGGCCCCGTTGGCGGAGGCTCTCTGGTTTCCGGCGAGTATCTGCCGTAGCGAGAAGCCGACTTCGGCGGCGAATAGTGGTTCGATCTCGTCGATCGCGTTGGCGAAGGCGGGTTCGTCGGTGAGCAGTTGCCGTGCCATGCCTGCCCATTGGGAGCCCTGTCCGGAGTAGACGAACACGGTGCCCGGCCCGCACGGCCCGTCGTGGGTGGCCACCACCCCTGGCGCTGAACCTCCGGCGGCCAGCGCCCGCAGCCCGGCCACGGCTTGCCGATGATCGCGCGCGCACACGGTGGCGAATTTGGGATGGCGACCGCGATGGCGGCTGAGCGTGTGGGCGACGTCGGCCAGTGCCACCGCGGCGCCGGGGCCGCTCATCCAGTCGGCCAGCGCGTCGGCCAGCGAGGCGATCCGCTCGGGGGTCTTGCCCGACACCACAAGCGTGGACGTGGGCGCTCCCGTCGGTGCCACCGGCACCGGGTCCGGCTCCGGAGCCTGCTCGATCACCACGTGCGCATTCGTGCCACCGAAACCGAACGACGACACCCCCGCCCGCCGCGGCCGTCCCTTCGTAGGCCAATCTTGGTGATCTGCTACCACTTTGAGACGGAGGTCGTCGAACGGAATATGCGGATTGGGTGAGTGGAAGCCGAGGTTGGCCGGGATGTGCCCGCGCTGCACGGCCAGGACCGCCTTGATGAAGCCCGCGACGCCCGCCGCCGCCTCCAGATGACCGAGATTCGACTTGACGGCGCCGATCAGCAGCGGTGAGCTCGCCGGCCGGCCGCGGCCCAACACCGAGCCCAACGCGCGCGCCTCGATGGGATCGCCGAGTAGCGTGCCCGTGCCGTGCGCCTCGACATAGTCCACCTCGCTGGGCTGGATGCCGGCGTTGCGATAGGCGGCGCGTAGCACCGCGACCTGCGCCGCAGGGTTCGGAGCCATCAGCCCGTTGGAGCGCCCGTCCTGGTTGACGGCCGAGCCACGGACCACCGCCAGCACCCGGTCCCCGTCCCGCACTGCGTCACTCAACCGCTTGAGCACCACGACCCCGCAGCCCTCCCCGCGCACGAAACCGTCGGCCGAGGCGTCGAACGCGTGGCAGCGACCCGTCGTCGACAAGGCCCCGGCCTCGTCGAACCCGCGGAAGATCGACGGTGACATCAGTAGGTTAACGCCGGCGGCAATCGCAAGCTCTGATTCGCCGGTCCGCAGGCTCTGGCACGCCATGTGAATCGCCACCAGCGACGACGAGCACGCGGTGTCGACGGCGACCGACGGGCCGCGTAGGTCAAGAAAATACGAGAGCCGGTTGGCGATAATGCTCAGCGCGCCCCCGGTGTTTGTCCATGCGTCGACCTGGCCGATATCGGTGGACGCGAGGTGCCCGTACTCGCTGATGCACGCTCCGGCGAACACCGCGGTCTGCGACCGCCGCAGGGAGGTCGGCGGAATTCCCGCGTGCTCCAGTGCTTCCCAGGCGACTTCCAGCAGCAGCCGCTGCTGGGGGTCCATTTTGGCGGCTTCGCGGGGGGATATCTCGAAGAATTCCGCGTCGAAGGCGTCGATGTCCTTGAGGAATGAGCCCCAGCGTGTCGTGCCCGACAAGGCGGCGCTCATCTCGGCTGAGCCGTCGTCAAAGCTCGCCCACCGTTCCGGGGGAACTTCTCCTATTGCCGAGCCGCCCTCGGACAAGAACCGCCACAACGCTTCGGGGCCGGAGATGTCGCCGGGAAAGCGGCAACCCAGCCCGACGACGGCGATCCGATCGTCGAGGGCACCCCGCTGGCCCGGGTCGACGACCGTGTCGGCGGCCGACGATGGTGCCTCGGGCGTCATCAGAAAGCTGATCAGCGAGTTGACCGAGGGGTACTGCCAAAACTCCACCGGCGACACCGGCCGGCCGACCAGTTCGGCCAATTCACCGGACAGCACGACTGCGTCCCGGGAGCCCACGCCGAGATCGTTCAGTGAGAGATCCAGATCGACCTCATCCGGGCTGCAGCCGACGTTCGTGACGAGGTAGTCGACGAACCACCGCTGGAGCTTGACGATGTCGAAGACGGTCGCGGTCATGCCGACACTTCCACACGCTCGAACTCGTCCTGTCGATAGTGCTCGAGGCACGCCGAACGCCGGACCTTCCCGCTGGTCGTGATCGGGATCGAACCGGGCGGGACCAGGACCAGATCGGCCAGCCGCAACTGGTGCGAGTGCGAGATCGCCGAGATGACATCACGTTTGACCGAGCGCAGTCCGAGCCGGAAGTCCTCGTCTGATGCGCCGCGGTTCTTGACTTCCACGATCGCGACAACTTGCTCAATGCGTTGATCCGCAACCGATATCGCGGCGGCTCTGCCTCCGGTGATCTGGCGGATCGTCGCCTCGATGTCGTCCGGGTAATGGTTGCGACCGTCAACGATGAGCAGATCCTTGATGCGCCCGACGATGAACAACTCGCCGTCGGCGATCACGCCCAGATCGCCGGTCCGCAGCCAGGTCCCCGTGGGTGTTCCGGGTGAGGGATCGACAATGCGTGCGCCGAACGTGCGCTCGCTCAACGCCGGATTCCGCCAATATCCGAGGGCTACGTTTCGGCCGTGCACCCAGATTTCGCCGACTGCCCCCTGGGGTTTCTCGATCCCGGTCTCCGGGTCGACGATACGGACCACCGGGGAACCGGGACCGCCATACCCAACGAGCTCGGTGAGCCCTTCACCCGCTGCGGCGGACAGCGTCGCGCAACCGTCGCACAGCTGCCGATAGTCGAAATGGGCGGTTTTGGGCGCTCGGCCCGCGGGGCCGGTCGCGGCGAACACGGTCGCCTCCGCGAGGCCGTAGGACGGCCGAATCGCTGTGTCGGGGAGGTTGAAGCCACTGAAACGGTTCATGAACCGCTCCGTCGTCGCCGGGTGAACCCGCTCGGCGCCATTGATGATGCCGAGCACGTCGCCGAGGTCGAGGCCGGCCATGTCGTCATCGGAGGTTTTGCTCGTCGCCAACTCGAACGCGAAGTTGGGTGCCGCGGAGAACGCCCGCGGGTTGGTAGCGAGCAGCTGGATCCAACGGGCCGGGCGCTGCAGGAACGCCACAGGGCTCATCAATGCGGCATGAGCTGCGGTCTTCAGCGGCAGACAAATTCCGACAACAAGGCCCATGTCGTGGAAGAACGGCAGCCACGACACGCAGCTGTCCGGCGGTGAGATGTTCCCGGCTTCGTCGGCCCAGTATGCGGACGCGATCTGGTCGAGGTTGACCATGAGGTTCTCGTGCGAAATGACCACACCGGCCGGCTGGCCCGTCGACCCGGACGTGTACTGCAGATACGCCTCCTTGGGGCGCAAGATCTGCGTGGGCGCGGAGTCGCGTGGCGAGTCGAGATCCAGCGCATCGATCTCGACGATGTGCGGGGCTGGACGCCCGTCGGACGAAAGGTATGCGCGGAGCACGCCAACGGTGGACGACGTCGTGAGGATGACCGTGGGCGCGCAGTCCTTGAGGACCGAGGAAACCCGTTCATCG
Organism: uncultured Actinomycetota bacterium; assembly: GCA_963759655.1. Lineage (GTDB taxonomy): Bacteria > Actinomycetota > Actinomycetes > Mycobacteriales > Mycobacteriaceae > Mycobacterium. The sequence continues at coordinate 478,605 of CAVXAG010000017.1, forward strand.
TGGACGCCGGGATGCGGTACCGACAGTGGGACTGCGACGAAGCCCGCCTCGAGCGCACCGAGAAACCCGACGATGTATTCCAGCCCCTGAGGAGCCAATATCGCGGCCCGGTCGCCCGGCGACCCGCAAAGGAGCAGCTCCTCGGCGATGGACCGCGCGCAACGATGTACCTGTGCCCAAGTCAGGGTCTGAGCGAAGCCGGCGGGGTCTGTTTCGTAGTCGAAGAACGTGTAAGCCGCTTCATGAGGGTGATTGCTGGCCTGTTCTTGCAACAGAGCGGGGAGAGATGATCGAGTCATCGCGTGGCCTTCCGCTGTTCGCGTTCTGCGTACTGAAACTGATGTATGTGTGTTTGGCCGCAACTCGGTGGCGGCCGGTCCAACCCCACAGCCTGGCGATGCTGCCCGGGGCGTGCGAAGCATCCGCTGAACCTACGTCATCCTGACCCAAATCGCGCGACAAATTAGCGTTTCGGAAAATTTGAACAGATTAGTCGCCTGCAAAAATAGCTGGCACTTGCGCTTCGAAAGCTGCTCCGTTCCTGAGCCGACCCGCGAAGTCCGCCAATTACGTGCGCTATCTTGGTCTTTGGCGACGTGATGGTGAGCATAGGGCGACGTTGCCTCAGTTAGCTGTAACCAACATGTAAGTTGGCTGTAACGACACACTCGGTTAGCCGGGTGAGTAAGTTTGATGACATCTGTAAGCATTAGTGAATACTGCGGGTGGTGTGCGCGCTGGTGGCGAGGCGACCACTGCATCACAGGCTCTTACCCTCCGATGTGATGCTCGGGCCATCGGATAGGAGCGACTGTTCACTAGATGGGTTAGCGCTTTTAGTACTACCGTCCAGGGGACCCTGGAGATCAGCTAATCGGCGTCTCCGGAGCGGGCAAATGTGGCCTCAACATCGATGGCAACCTCATGGGCATTCGCGGTCAGGAAGAAGTGGTCACCGGGAAATGTGCGTTCTGTGAACTTGGACGTCGTGAAGTCCGACCAAGCCGACACGCTGTCCTGGTCGACGATCTGGTCATCGGCGCCCGCGAACGCATGGATCGGACACGAAATCGCCGATCCGGATGGCTCGGTGTAGTCGGCGATCGCCTTGTAGCTGCGCACAGTCGGCATGATCGTCGCGACAAATTGTTCGTTGAGGAAATCGGGACCGGCGTCGGTAAGATCGCCGATCATCTTCAACAGCTCGTCATCCGAGCGCGCTCGGAAGTAGTCGTATCCCATGCGCCCGGGTGCTCCGCATGCCGACACGAACAGTGCCGCGACCGGATTCCGCGCAGCCTCGAACCGCAGCGCCACCTCGAATGCGACCAGTGCTCCCATGCTGTGACCGAATAGAGCCACCCGAGTGTCGGGGTCATCCGCCTTCGCCAGCATCTGGTAGACGTCGTCGGCAAGCGCCGGAATGCTCGTGATCGGCGTGACGTCGCGTCCTTGGCCCTCTCCGGGGTACTGGACCGCGATGCGTTTGAGCCCGCTGGTGAACGCCTTGGAAAATGGGACGTAGAAGCTCACGGATCCTCCGGCGTGGGGGAACATGTACAACTTCCGCGTCGTCGGCGTCACGCCAATCCTTTTCTGACGGTGCGATCATTGTCTATCGAGCGAACGCAGCTCGACCCGGCAAAGGCCGACGATCGGCGTTGACGCAGCCCCCAGGTTTTTAGCAGCCTAGACGAACACCGATGTGACCATCGTTCGGTCAGGCCTCCGACGGCCGTCGCCGTGCGAGATGCTGGGTCTCGGCGTCCTCGAGGTCGGCAACTGTGTGCGCCAGCTCGGACAGATCGGGTTCGCGCTCACCGGCGGGGGCGCCCGCTGGTGTCGAACCGGGAGCGGGTGGCCGCGACGTAGTCCTCCACGGTGATGGGCTTCACTCCGCCGATGACCTCGACGAGGTTGTTAACCCCGGCGAAGACGCCGTCGCGGTAGTCCTGTGCCACGTTGCTGATGTGCTGGACGAAATGCGCCGAGGCGCCCGCGGCGGTCAGACCGGCCGCGAAGGTGGGAATGTCGATGGCCTCGTAGCGCACCGGGATACCAAGGGTGTTTTGGACTTTCGCGGCGATTCTATTCCAGTTGAGTTCTTCGGCGCCGAACAGCGGGTAGATGTGGCGGTCGTGCGGGTCGGGGTTTTGCAGGATTGCGGCGATTACATGGGCTTGATCGGCGGCGTCGATCGGGGCGTATCGGGCATCGGCGAAGGGCAGCCGATAGAGCCCTTCGCCGTTGTCGCGGATCCAGAACATGTTCAGAAAGAACGTAAAGAAGGTGGGCCGCAGATGGGTGGTGATCAGCGCGCTGCGGTCCAGCAGCCGCTCGGCGAGCCAATGGTGGCGCGCGGGGTTGCTCTTGGCTTCCCGACGCGCCGAGATCTGCGACATATTGACCACCGCGCGCACGCTGGATTCGCTGGCCGCCTGCACGAAGTTCGCGGTGGCCTCCACCAGACCTGGGGCGACGGGGTAGTTGAAGCAGGCCGCACTCACCCCGACCGTCGCGGCGCTGACCGCGGGAAAGTCCAGCAGATCGCCTTGCACGACTTCGGCGCCCAGTTCACGTAGCCGGTCCGCGTGCTCATCAAGGGTGTGTACCAACGCGCGGACGCGAAGACCACGTTCACGCAACAACCGCACGGTGTGCGCGCCGGTGTTGCCGGTGGCGCCGGTAATCAGGAACAACTCATTGGTGTCGGTCATGTTGGTCGCCTTTCTCGTGAATAAACCGCCTCTACGAGCGACCGCTGGACCGGTAGGTTCCGCCCCCTGCCTTCGGATACGTCGGAATTGGACCCCAAAGTCTGGCGCCCGATGTGGGAACAGTTCGAGGAGATTATCGAGGCCAGGAAGAAGGACAACCCGCAGACCGCTGCCCTGCCCGGACTGCCGGGGTGCGGGCGGGGTACAGATCCGCTGGCCCAACACAACGTCCGACAGCTGAACGCGGCTTACCAGGACAGATATCGGAGCCGATGACGGGAATCGAACCCGCGTATTCAGCTTGGGAAGCTGTTTCCAGGGCGTAGTCCAACAAGGCGGCAAGACCAGGCCGATCCTCACCGGTAGAAGTGCCGCTGAGCTTGTAGCTGTAGGCGCGCTTCGCATTCACACCGGCGGCGAGCGCACTATTCATTGTCTCCGGCGGTCGCGGCGGTGGCGCCGATATTGGTTTGGACCGCGGCACCTCGCGCATCCGGCCACATCCAATCGCGCACCTCCGGGAGGTCATCGCCGTGGTCGCGGGTGTATTCGCGCGCTGTGATCCGCTTGTCCACCATTTGTTGGCGCAGGTTCGCGCACTTCGACTGCAGGACCGGAACCCGGTCGATCACGTCAATCACCAGATGGAAGCGGTCGAGATCGTTGAGCATCACCATGTCGAACGGCGTGGTGGTGGTGCCCTCTTCCTTATAGCCCCGCACGTGGAAGTCGTTATGCCCCGCACGTCGATAGATAAGACGGTGGATCAACCACGGATATCCGTGGTAGGCGAAGATCACCGGCTTGTCGGGCGCGAAGATCATGTCGAACTCGCGGTTGGACAAGCCGTGCGGATGCTCGCTGTTGTCTTGCAACCGCATCAGATCCACGACGTTGACGAACCGGATCTTCAGGTCGGGAAGATGCTTTTTGAGCAGGTCGACCGCCGCGAGACCTTCCAGCGTGGGAACGTCGCCCGCAGTCGCGATCACGACGTCCGGGTCGGTGCCGAGTTCCTCGGTGCATGCCCAATCCCAGATGCCCAGCCCTCTGGTGCAGTGTGCAACGGCCTGCTCCATGGTGAGGAAGTTGGGGCTGGGCTGCTTGCCCGCGACCACCACGTTCACGTATTGCCGTGAGCGCAGACAGTGATCGTAGGTGGACAGCAGCGTGTTGGCGTCCGGCGGCAGGTAGATCCGGACAATCTCAGCGCGCTTGTTCACCACATGGTCGATGAAGCCCGGATCCTGGTGGCTGAAACCGTTGTGGTCTTGGCGCCAGACATGGCTGGACAGCAGATAGTTCAGGCTCGCGATCGGCCGCCGCCACGGTATCTGGTTGGTCACCTTGAGCCACTTGGCATGCTGGTTGACCATCGAGTCGACAATGTGGATGAACGCCTCGTAGCAGTTGAACATGCCATGTCGCCCAGTGAGCAGATATCCCTCTAGCCAACCCTGGCACTGGTGTTCGGACAGCATCTCGACCACGCGTCCGGCGCGGGCGAGGTGCTCATCCACCTCGGGACCCACAAATTCGGCGTTCCACTGCTTGTTGGTCGCGTCGAACACTGCCTGGAGGCGATTCGACGCAGTCTCGTCAGGTCCGAATATCCTGAAATTCTCGGGATTGAGCCGAATCACGTCGGTGAGCCACTGACCGAGCACCCTGGTGGACTCGGCGATCGTCGCGCCCGGGGCAGGTACATCCACACCGTAATCACGGAAATCGGGCAGTCGCAGAGCCTTCAGCAGCAGCCCGCCGTTCGTGTGGGGGTTGTCACTCATTCGCAGCGTGCCCGCCGGCGCCAGTTCGGCGATCCTCGGATCGAGCCGACCCTCGTCATCGAAGAGTTCGTCGGCTCGATAGGAGGCCAACCAGTCAGAGAGCACTCGCAAGTGTTCGGGGGTATCGCGTGCGTTGGCGAGCGGAACCTGGTGCGCACGCCAGGATCCCGTGGTCTTCTTGCCGTCGATGTAGTCCGGGCCGGTCCACCCTTTGGGGGTGCGAAAGACGATCATCGGCCAGCACGGCCGTTGTTGGTCACCCGCGGTGGCCTTCGCTTTAATATCCGAGATCTGATTGGCCACCGTGTCGAGCAGCATTGCGAACCGCTGGTGGGCGTCCGCCAGGTCGTCGCCTTCTTTCGCCTCAAAAAAGTACGGGTTGTGACCGTATCCGATCATGAGGCTCCGCAGCTCATCTGTCGGAATGCGGTCGAGAACGGTCGGATTCGCGATCTTGTACCCGTTCAGGTGCAAGATGGGCAGTACTACACCATCTTTAGCGGGATTCGTGAACTTATTGGAATGCCAGCTGGTAGCAAGCGCTCCAGTCTCGGCCTCACCGTCTCCAACAACGGCCACAACGAGTAGGTCCGGGTTATCAAACGTGGCACCGTAGGCGTGCGAAAGCGCGTAACCCAATTCGCCACCCTCGTGGATGGAGCCCGGCGTTTCAGGAGCGACATGCGAAGGAATACCGCCCGGGAAGGAGAACTGGCGAAACAGCCGCCGAAGACCTTCGGCGTCCTGGGTGATGTCTGAGTAAATCTCCGAATAGGTACCGTCCAGATACGCGTTGGCGACAAGACCCGGACCACCGTGACCCGGGCCGGTGATGTAAATCGTCGACTGCCCGCGCTCCTTGATCACCCTGTTGAGATGCGCATAGATGAAGTTCAGACCGGGCGTGGTTCCCCAGTGCCCAAGCAGGCGGGGCTTGACGTCGTCGCGCGACAGGGGCGTCCTCAGCAGCGGGTTATCCAACAAGTAGATCTGGCCCACGGACAAGTAGTTCGCGGCGCGCCACCAACCATCCAACTGGGCCAGAGTTTCACCGCTCAACTCGTGCACATCGGCGGTGCGCCAGGTGGTTGTCACAGCGGTCATCTCAACACGCTCCTACAGCGTCGGAACAACGACCAATCCATCCCGATCCAACCGCAGATCACCATTGTGCGAGCGGCAACCTCGAGTTGTTCACTCAGCCAAGAGCGGTACCGCGGGAGGCCCATGAAACCGTCGGGGGGCGAGCCCACCCTGCAGTTCTCGACTGAGTTGAGAGGAACGTCTTCTCAGTCGGCGGCCCATTCCTTGGCGCGCTCAAGCTCGTCGAGGCGGAACAGGGCGAGCTCGCCGGGGACCATCCACGCCAGCGCATGCAGCGTGTGGGCGACCTATTCCATATCGGACACTACCGCGATTCGCTTCGACGCGGCGCTGCGACTGATGGACTCTTAGGCGGCGCCGTCGACCAGCACGGTCGCGGCTCCCGACATGTGTTCGATGACCGCGGCGGCCGCCATGTCGGCGTCGCCGGACTCGATCGCGTCAACGATCTCCAGATGCCGTTTGGTATCCATGTTCTTCATCGCCCGGTCCACGCCTGCGAACATGATCGACATCCGGATGCTGCCTTCTAGCGAAGACCATGAGTGCAGCAGCGTCTCGTTACCGGCCAGCTGACACATGGTGCGGTGGAATCGCAGGTCGGCCTCGATCCGGTCCTCGAGGTTTACGTGAACAGGCGCTCTCGGCGCTGCGTCGAGCGATCACGACGGGACAATTGGCGCCAGGTACCCATCTGGTCGAGACGGACCTATCGGACGCACTGCAGATCAGCCGTGGCACTCTGCGCGAGGCGATGCGTCAGCTGCAGCAGGAGGGCCTGATCTCGGCGGGCGCCAGGGGCCGGCTGTCGGTACGGCATCTGGACGCCAAGGAGATCCGCGACATCTTCAACGTGCGCGCGGCGCTCGAGTCGCTGGCCGCCCGTGAGCTGGCCAGCCGTCCGGATCGCTCCGCCGCGGTGGCCACCCTGCGCCAGGCGGTCGCCGACATGGAGAAGTGGGCCGCCTCCAGGCGTGTGCCAGAACGCGCTGGCCGGCTCCCAAGGCTCATGGTTCCCCGAGCTGTTCAACGCCAACACCCGAGCCTCGGGAGCCTCACTGGCATAACAGATCTCAGCCATGGTTGTCCACCACAGTCCACCGCCGTCTGCAGCGGTGAGACACGGATTTTCGCATGAGTTGTGACAGCCTCGTGACACCGCCGCCAGGCTCGCATGATGGGTGTAGCTCCGACGGTCGATTGGAATCTGACCTACTCGATGCTAACGAGACTGTGAGAATCTTAGTTTGGGAGATTGATCACTACCTGGAAGCGATTGATCTCGAACAAGATCGAGGAAGGTCATCGCGTCGATTCTCCGCACGCAGGTAACTGAACAGAACGGCCTACCCGAAGGTCTCGCCCCCTCCGGTTCCGCATGCTTTCTGCAGTGCCGGAGCACTCACACGCAGAGGCAGACTTCGTCGTGGCGATCTAAACCTGGTTCAGTTCAACGCTTCCGCTGGGCTTCCATTGACCCGCCGCGGGGTAGGGTTGGCATCGCGGAGGGTCGCGATGAAGGTAACTAGTTGTGTGGCTGCGGCGGTATCCGCTGGGTTGTGGGCATTAACTCTCGGCATGGGCGTGGCCTGTGCAACCCCCATTCCCTCGCCTCCACGGGTGCTTGTATCGCCCCCGACGGGCATCGGGTGGTCATGGGAGTGGGACGACGACGATGACGACTGGAACCAGACGGCCACCTGGGAGTGCCCGGCCGGCTGCTCGATCACCTGGGACGATCCGGTTTGACCCCGGACACAGCGGCTTGGCATCGCTGCCGACGATCGTGCCCGTCGTTGCTGTGGCCGGATGAACGGATCCGGTGACGCGGGTGTTCGCCTCGTCGGCACGCAACAAGGCCGCCGACGTTCGCAGCAGTTGCGAACCGAACCTGCTATGACGTGGCACGTCAGCTAACGATGGCCGGGCAGGTGTCGCCCACGCCAATCTGCCCACCATCACCCACTGCTACGCCCAACTGCTCGGCATCATCCACAGCCGCAACCTGCAAACCGTGACACTCAACGACGTCTTCGGCTAACCCCGTAGATGGCCCACACTCGGTGTGGCATGGCACCACTCATTGTCGAGGGGCGGTTACTACTATGTCGTGCAGTGGATACGATATGTCGTGTAGTGGATACGAGCTAGATTTGGAGCCATGAGTCTTGGCGTTAGCGCCCGATAAACCGTCGCACGGCTTACCCCTAGCGTGGTCGCGATTGTGCTCGTCGACTCACCGCCAGCATGCATCCGCTGCGCCACGACGAATGGCCGCTCATGCCTCCATTAATGTCGGTGCGAGAGCATCAGCCAGTAGGCCTGCATCACCGCGAAAATGAACGCGGTGCTGATACCGAATAGCAGCACGCCGTTCACCGCCTCTAGCGCGCCTATCATCTGCCACCGGGATGGCAACGCTAACCCCGGTATCTCGAACGTGGTCATGGTGCCCAGGGAATAGACCGACGCGTCGGTGAACGAGTCGAGCGCGCCGAGCAAGCGATATGCCGACGCCCAGAGCACCCCCTCCAGCCCGTGCAGGGCGGCCAATATCAGCGCGATGGCTCCGATGTGGCCGATCACGATCGGAATCGCCCGCAGCCGACCAAGCTTGTACTTGTCGACATGGACCCGAATCCTCGTTTCGAGGCCAAACGCCATCAGCACCACCGCGGTCGTGTGGATCGCGATGGTCAACACGATCAGCGACAGGCCCAAGGTCCAGCTCGCCAGATCCACCCCATCTCCTTACCATCAGCCGTACGCAGCGGTGGTTCGAATCGCTACCGATGAGTTGGGTACGACCGATCTGCGATCCTGTGATCGACACAACGCCGAGGTCTCTGCGTACCGTTCAGCCCAGGAGTGCGCCTGGCGTGCCGCTGGGCGGCGTTTGCGACCGAGTTCTAGTTCGAGTTCGGCTGGGGGTTCCGGCCGCTGTGATCGCGTCGTGGGATCGGGCACAAGGATGTGTCGCTAACCATGAAGCTCTACGCCCATTCCCAGGACGAGGCGCTCAAGGCTGCCCCTGCGACGCTGGATCGAGGTGTCCGCGACTTGTGACATCGTGTGACATCGGACATCAGTGTTCGACCAGTTCGAACGATGTCGGCGCTGGTCAGAGTCGAGCCGATGACGGGAATCGAACCCGCGTATTCAGCTTGGGAAGTCGATTCGATCCGTTTGGAAGGGTTCGTCAGCGTCCACCGGAGTCCGACGGCGATCCTTGGAATTTAGCCCTGACCTGCTCGGATTCCTCCACCAGACTCCATGTGCGTCCACCGCCGTCCGTGGGGTTGGCCGGTGAGTTTCGGATGAGTTGTGTCACTCTCGTGTCACCGAGGGGTTTACTGCTCAGCGCCTCCCGGATTGCATGGTGCGCATGAGGCATGAGGGTCTCGAGCTGGGCGGACATCCAAATGCAGGTGCCATGGTTCTAATGTGCATGACCACCTCAGCCGACCGGCACGAGCCGACGTTGTCGACACTCTCCTGCGGCCTCCACGATCCGCCGGGCAGTCCGGTAGTTGATCCCAGATGCCTTGGCGGCAGCGTTGATCGACGCGCCAGCACGATGTGACGACAGCACTGCGATCACAGTCTCGACGGGCTGTGTTGTCGCACCGGATGCCATCAGCTCCGATGCAAGGTCTGCATCGACCTGTGCAATTTCTGCATCGACCCGTCTCGACTCGGTTTGCGCTGAGCCCTGCACCGTCGGTACCCGGCCGGGTTGTGCTCTGATGGCTGCCCATGTGTCATTCATGCGGATGTTTGGGCTCGGCCTGACGCTGGCCGTGCTCGCCGACGCCACGCTGGTGCGCATGGTCTTGGTCCCGGCATTCATGCATGTGATGGGCAAGTGGAATTGGTGGGCGCCCAAGCCGCTGCTCTGGCTGCACGACCGCCTGGGAGTCAGCCGCGGTCATACTGCCGTTTAGCCGGCGCACCATTCCTTGGCGCGCTCGGCGTGGGCTTGGCCGGGGCCGCAAACAATCAGTCCAGATCAGGGCTCCGACTCCACAAACAGGGCATCGACATCGCCTGTAGTTCGGACTCGCTCGTATCGGTCGATGTGGTCGGCTCGGTAGCCGTCGATGTGGGAGCTGACGTCCCACGGTCAGAAGAGCTGCCATCGCCTCGTTGAGAACCTGATGCCCAAGGTTGTACGCGAATACTGCGACGGACTGCCAACCAGCTACAGAGACGGGACCGCCGTGGATGGCAGCATTCCGCAAGCGCTTAAGACGACCCAAGTGGCGGTTGAATCGGCGACCATGCTGCTGTCGCGCTTCACGTTCCGGTAAGCGTCAGCCGTGCCAGTGTCGGCCCCGTCCGGACGAACGGTGAACGAGGCTGTCTAATAACGACGCTGTCTAATACGGTGAGCAGTGTGTCCACCGGTGGGCAGAGTAACCCGACACAGATCATCGACATGTGGGCACCCATCGTCCCCTCCGTAGACATCATCGACGACCTGCGTTCGGGTTTTCCCGCTGAACAACTCCAGTACCTGGAAGTCTTCACCAAGACACCGGTGAGCGCCGAGCAGTTCGGCGCTTACGCGCAGACACTGCGCCGAACCGACGATGAGATCTTGGCAGCACTCGATGAGGCGGGCATCACCCAGAGTGTGGTCACCGGCTTCGACGAACAATCGACGTGCGGGGTCACGTTCGTGCACAACGAGTCCGTCGCAGCACTTGCCGCCCGACATCCCGACCGCTTTATCCCTTTCGCTGGCGCCGACGTGATGCAGGGCAGCGTGGCGCTGACCAAGCTCGAGCGCTGGGTGGCCGAACACAACTTCCGCGGGCTGAGCCTGCGGCCATTCATGATCGGCAGGCCAGCAACCGACCCCGTCTACTTTCCCTTCTATGCCAAATGCGTGGAACTCGGGATTCCTCTTAGCATCCACACTTCCGCGAACTGGACTCGGACACGTCCAAGTGAACTAGGTCACCCCAGTCACATCGACCACGTCGCCTGCCACTTCCCCGACCTCACCATCCTAATGAGCCACGCCGGCTACCCATGGGTGCTGGAGGCGTGCCTGGTCGCCTGGAAGCACCCCAACGTCTACCTCGAGCTCGGGGCCCACCGCCCTAAGTACTTCGCCGCTCCTGGCGCGGGGTGGGAGGCGTTGATGCGCTTCGGGCAGACCACGATCCGCGACAAAATCGTCTACGGGACCGGCGCTTTTCTCATTAACCGCCCCTATACCCAGCTGTGCGACGAAATGCGCGCGCTTCCAGTTGAGCACGACGTCCTCGAAGATTGGCTCTGGCGCAACGCGGCGCGCGTGCTCGACCTTAATGCCGACAACGGCCCACCGGTCATCACGGCTCAGACACCGCAAAAATGATTGATATTGGTGCGGAGCCGCCGTCGCCTTCGCATGGAAACCAATCCGGTTTAAACTGCAGGCACGAGCGGGTGAGGGATTCGTACTTATTGGTACTTGTTCGCGGCGATCCAATAGGTCCTACACCCCGTTATCCCCCTAGTGCTTTCATCAGTTCCTTGTGAATCCGGGCTCGCCAGTGGGCCGTTATCCCGGCAAGGTCGTAGTGACCTCATGTCCGGGCGTCCCGTCTCAACTATGAAGCCGTTCATCGAGAATCAGCGCGCTAGCGGGTAGTTGTCGGAGTCGGACCGTACATCTCGTCGATCAGATCTTTGGCGATGATCGTGGCCGCGGCCCGACCATCGGCGGTGGGCTCCAGGTTGACCCAGACCACGATCGTCACTTTGTTTTGGGGGTCGGTGCCAGCGAAGGTATTGAAGCCCGGAACTTCACCGGTATGCCCATACAGCGCACCGAATTTCGCGATGGCCAGCCCATACTGCGGCGCATCGGGTTGTGCCGGATTCGTTGATTGCAGGCTGGCGATCCGCCTGGCTTGCATGTCGGGATCTAGCAGTTTCCCTTCGGCCAACGCCTCAACCCAGGTAGCCAGGTCCGCCACGGTGGAGATGCCGGCGCCGGCCGCCCAGGCCCACGACGGGTTCAGGGATGTCTGATCGCTGGGCTGCAGCGTGCCGGCCCTTGCTGCCGCCTGCATGTCGGGCGGTACCGCCGCTGGTGAGCCCATGGTCAGCACGTTGTTGCCATACATATACCCCTGGGGATGCGGGTCCGGGATGGCGCTCGAGGTGCTGGGCGGAAACAGCGTGTCCTTGAGCCCGAGTGGGGTGAACAACCTATCCTGGAACACCTGCGACAGCGGTTTAGCGTCAAGCGTCTCGGCGATGAGCCCGAGCAATACCGTGTTGGTGTTCGAATAGTGGTAGCCAGTTCCGGGTGGGAAGTAGGGCGGGTGGCTATAGGCCAGCGCGAGCAATTCGTCGGAGTTCCACACTTTCTGCGGATTGCTGTCGCCGATCTCGTTTAGTTCGCGCGTCTCGGTGTAGTTATAAAGGCCGCTGCGCATGTTCAACAACTCGGCGATGGTGATGTGGTCACCGCCCGGAACATCAGGGCGGAACTTCGACACCGGGTCATCGAGGCTGAGCTTGCCCTCCTGGGCCTGCTGCAGGATCACGGTGCCGGTCCACGTCTTGGTGATCGATCCAACCCGGACGTGATCCGCCAACGACACCGGAATTGTCCCATCCACCGTGGTGTTGCCGTAGGTCGTGCTGAGCTCACCGGCGGGTGAGCGCACCAACACGACCGCCCCAGGCACGAGCATCTCCCTGGCCATCGAGGCGACCTGCGCCTGCAGCGTCGTGTGATCGATCAGCCTAAACTGATCTGTCGAGCTGGCCGACGATGGTGGGCTCGGCGACGGCCCCGAGCTGCACGCGCCGACAAGTAAGGCAACGCCAACAACGGCGCCGACAATCTGAATCCGAAGCCATCCAAGCCGCAAGGATGAAGCCAGGGCAGAACCGACCACTACCGACCTCCTCCGCGCGAGGGACATCCGGGTCTGCGCCTACCTTTCCGGCGGCGCGTGACGCACGCTACCCGTTCAATCCCCGGCCTCGGCCATCACCACAGATCAACGTCTGTCGTGGTCCGGCCGACGTCGTTGGGACTGGCCGACACCTCGTCAAGCAAGCCGGTCGGCGCCTCCTCAGCCAACCGACGCGCGACGCCGTAGGCGACGTGAAGGCAACCACGCACCGCCTCCAGGTAGCTTTCGGCGCCCACACATGTGTTGGTCTCGACGCCCTTGGAACGCCCTTCTACCTGGGTCAGCCCGCCATGACGCCGGCGGATGTCCGCTGCTCGCGCTGATCGACGAGGTAACTGGATACGAGCTACCCCGGTGCGGCCGCGTCGCTGCGCGGTGATCGCACTCTGGCTCGGCCACGACGACCCCAGCTCCACCCAGGCCTACCTGCACGCAGACATGACAATCAAGGCGGATCTGATCCATGCCTGAGGCCGTCGACTGGGAGTCAGGAACGCCAGCGTCTATGGAAGCCAGGCCACACATCATTGGGGACATGACCGACGAGGAGGTGCATCGTCGCCTGCTGGCGAGGTGCACTGGCCGTCAATTGTCGTCCTCGTCTGGGGCGTCATCGATGGGTACCATGCGCACGCGGTCGACCACCTGGGGTTGTTGTCGGCGCGTCGGCGCCTCTCTGCGCAGGGCCGCCTGCACCTCCGGCCAACGCTCGGAGGGGATGAAGGTCCGCACCACTCGATGACGCGGCCCATCTCGGCCCTCAAGCCGGCCATATCTGCTTCGCCCGCACGCGCATCGGTCAGCGCCTGGAGCTTCTCGGCGGTGATCGCCGCACGGATCGGGCACAAGGACGCCAGCCTGACTATGAAGCTGTACGCGCACTCGCAGGATGAGGCGCTGAAGGCCGCCGGAGCGAGTTTGGATCGAGTTGTGTCACCTTCGTGTCACTGAAGGATCTTTCGAACACCTTCGAACGGTGAAAGTGCAGGTCAGCGCGGAGCCGATGACGGGAATCGAACCCGCGTATTCAGCTTGGGAAGCTGATGTTCTGCCATTGAACTACATCGGCGAAGTCGATCACGAAGGCTAGCATCCCGCAGCGGCACGGGCCGATACGCTCGACACGTGCTGCTCTCCGACCGCGACATCCGGGCCGAGGTCGACGCGGGCCGACTAGGCATCGACCCTTTCGACGACGCCCTGGTGCAGCCGTCCAGCGTCGACGTCCGCCTCGACAGCCTGTTCCGCGTCTTCAACAACACCCGCTACACCCACATCGACCCCGCCGTGCAGCAGGACGAGCTGACCAGCCTCGTCGAACCCGTCGGCGGCGAACCCTTCGTCCTTCACCCCGGGGAGTTCGTCCTCGGCTCCACGCTCGAAATGTGCACGCTCCCTGATGATCTCGCCGGTCGGCTGGAGGGCAAGTCGTCGCTGGGCCGACTCGGTCTGCTGACCCACTCGACCGCCGGCTTCATCGACCCAGGCTTCAGCGGACACATCACGCTGGAGCTGTCCAACGTCGCGAACCTGCCCATCACCCTATGGCCGGGAATGAAGATCGGTCAGCTGTGTCTGCTCCGGCTGACCAGCCCCGCCGAGCACCCGTACGGCAGCGCCCGGGTCGGCTCCAAGTACCAGGGCCAGCGCGGGCCGACCCCGTCGCGCTCGTACCAGAACTTCATCAGTCGCACCTCCTCGGAGATCGCTCCGGGCTGAACGGTTGTGGCGCGCCCGTCGTGGTATCCGAGTAAGGTTTAGAGACCAGGTTCAGCGGGGCCCCACGATGCGCCGTCCACCGGGTACTTCATCAAGATCAGCTAACGTCGGGGGATGTAACGCATCGGGCTGATCGCACGATGAGGTACTAGTTGACTGGTTCATTCGTGGAAAGCGCCCCGGTGGACATGAGCTAGCTAGCAAACATTGTGGAGGGGTTGTGGACATCGTACTTGGGGTGTCGATGACACCTACGGCGGTCCGCATGGTGCTGGTTGAGGGTAAGAGAGCCGACGGGCCGACCATCGACCACGACGTGTTCGCCGTCAGAGCGACCGAAGACACAGCAAACGCGAGTGCGCCCGATCAGGTGATCTCGGCGATCTTCGGCACGCAGCAGAGTGCGCAGGCCGGAGGGCACAGGCTGCTCGCGACCGGTGTCACGTGGAGTGACCACGACGAGGCGGCGCGGCTGCGCGAGGAATTGGCCGCGCGGGGCATTCACGACGTGATGCTGTCGTCGACCTTGCATGCGGCGGGTTCGCTCGCGCAGGCCGCGGGGCGCGCGGTGGGCTACGACAAGACCGCGCTGATGTTCGTCGAGCGCGACACCGCGACGCTGTCGGTCGTCGAGACCAGCAGCGGCTCGATCGTCAAGGTGCTGACCCGCAATTTGCACAGCGCGGACGCGATGGCGGTGATGACCGACATGGTCGCGAGCCTCGAGGCCCTCAACCCGAAGCCGGGGGCAGTGTTCGTCGTCGGTTCAGGCGTCGACATCACCTCGATCAAGGAGCATCTCGAATACCTGGTATCGGTCCCCGTCAGCGCGCCCGAGGATGCCGGCATGGCGCTGGCCCGCGGTGCGGCGCTGGCGGCGGCAGCCGCGCCCCGCCTCGATGCGTCCACTGTCGGGCTCGCGTATTCGCAGGACTCCGACGGCGCGACCGCGGGCGACGTCTATCGGGGCCATCCGGCGTTTGAGGCCACTCGGTTCAGGCCGGTCGCGGACTCCGGGCCGGTCATCGACGACGACGACGAGGTTGTCCCGGACGAAAGCCGCCGGCCGTTCCTGCTGGTCGGCAGCGCCCTCTCCGCCATCTTCGTGGTCGGCGTTGTGGCACTGGTCATCTCGCTGGCGGTCAGCATCCGGCCGACCGCCGACCAGCGCCCGAATCCGGGTGAATCCGTGTTGGTGCCAAGCGCCGAGGCACCGGCGCCGCCGCTGGCCGAGCAGGTGCAGCCACCGCCCGCCGCGCCGGCGCCACCGCCGCCTGAGGCGGTCAACCCACCAGTCCCGGTGGTGCAGGAGGCGCCGCAACAGCAGGTTGCACGGCAAGTGTTCGTCGATGCCGCGCCGGTGCCCGCGCCGGCCGCCGCTCCTGCACCTGCACCGGCGGCCGTGCCCGCTCCTGCTCCCGCCGCTGCACCTGCCCCCGTGCCGGCCGGCGTGCCCGATCCGGCTCTGCTGCCGGCAGCTCCCGCGCCGGCGATGGCGCCACCGAACATGGCGCCGCCGAACTACGCACAGCCTTACTACCCGGCGTACTACCCGAACAGGCCGGGGTGGATGGGCAATAGGCCGCCGTGGGTCGACGGCGACGCGCCGCAACAGCAGCCGCAATGGGGTCCGCCGCAGCAGCAGCCGCAATGGGGTCCGCCCCAGCAGCAGCAGGTGCCGTGGTCGCCGCCACCGCAGCAGCAGCCGTTGATTCCGCTGCTGCCCGTGGTTCAACAGCCGCTGTTCCCGCAGCAGCCAACGGTTCCGCCGCTGCCCGTGGTCCAAGATCCGGTGGTTCCGCAGCAGCCGTCCGGCCCGTTCAGCAGAGGTCCCCGCGGCCCTAATCCGTTCTGGCCGTTCTAACCGGGGCCACTGACACGTAACCTGCCGTTGTTCTGCCGCTCAGTGTCAAGTTGCAGTTAGCTCATCGCGGGCGGCTATACCGGCCATATGCGGTGCACCGTTTTCGGTACGGGATACCTTGGCGCGACTCACGCTGCGGGCATGGCCGAGTTGGGCCACGAGGTCGTCGGCGTGGACATCGATCCCGGCAAGGTGGCGAAGCTCGCCGACGGCGAGGTGCCATTCTACGAGCCTGGTCTGCGAAAGATGTTGCGCGACAACCTGTCGGCTGGCCGTTTGCGTTTCACTACCGATTACGACGTGGCCGCCGAATTCGCCGATATGCACTTCTTGGGCGTGGGCACGCCACAAAAGAAGGGCGAATACGGCGCAGACCTCCGGCATGTGCACGCGGTGATCGACGCCTTGGTGCCAAGGCTGACTCGTCCGGCGGTCATCGTCGGTAAGTCGACCGTCCCGGTGGGAACGGCGGCTGAACTGGTGACGCGCGCAACGGCGTTGGCGCCCATCGGCGTCGACGTGGAAGTGGCGTGGAACCCGGAGTTCTTGCGCGAAGGCCTGGCAGTTCAGGACACCTTGAATCCCGATCGCATTGTGCTTGGTGTTCAGGTGGGTTCACAGCGCGCGGAGGCCGCGATTCGAGAGCTCTACGCACCACTGCTGGACGCGGGCGTGCCGTTCCTATGCACGGATCTACAGACGGCCGAGCTCGTGAAGGTGTCGGCAAATGCGTTTCTTGCCACCAAGATTTCGTTCATCAACGCGATAGCGGAGGTGTGCGAGGCAGCGGACGCCGATGTCAACATGCTCGCCGATGCGCTGGGCTATGACACGCGAATCGGGCGCCGGTTCCTCAACGCCGGCCTCGGATTCGGTGGCGGCTGTCTGCCGAAGGACATCCGAGCGTTCATGGCACGAGCCGGCGAACTGGGTGCGAGCCAAGCGCTTACCTTCCTGCGCGAGGTCGACAGCATCAACATGCGGCGTCGCACGAAGATGGTGGAACTTGCCGCGCGGGCCTGCGGCGGCTCACTGCTCGGCGCCAACATCGCGGTGCTCGGCGCGGCGTTCAAACCCGAGTCCGACGACGTTCGGGATTCGCCGGCGCTGAACGTCGCCGGATTGCTGCAACTCAACGGCGCAACGGTGAACGTCTACGACCCCAAGGCAATCGAGAATTCGCGCCGCGTCTTTCCGACGCTGAACTACTCAACCTCAGTGTTCGAGGCATGCGAACGCGCCGACGCAGTGCTGGTGCTCACCGAGTGGAGCGAGTTCGTCGACCTCGACCCCGAAGCACTGGCCGACACGGTGCGAGCCAAAGTCGTTGTGGACGGACGCAGTTGCCTTGATGTGCGGCGCTGGACCGAAGCGGGGTGGCGGGTGCACGCACTCGGCAGGCGCGTCGCCGAGCCAGCACATCAGCCCTGACAAAACCCGCGGGGTAGCGTGGCGTCGTATGACGGTGTACGCGCTCAACCTGTTCAACGTCGCCGACCGCGAGGAGTACTTGGCCTATAGCCGACGGTCCGTGGCGGAGGTCGCGGCGCATGGCGGCAAGGTCGTCGCGCTCGGGAAGTTCCGCCGGGCGATCACGGGCGAGATGTCGCCGCGGGAGGTGCTGATCCTCGTCGAGTGGGAATCGGAGGCCGCGTTCGACGGCTATTGCAGCGATCCCGCGCTCGCAGATCTTCACCCGCACCGCGAAAACGGGTCATCGGACTACATATGGCAGCTGTTCGACCGGTTGGACGATCTGCGCCCGGTTCTTAGGCTCGACTCGAGGTGATCGATATGAGGCAGAGGATTCGTTGGTTCGTTCTGCACGGGGTGGTACGCGGCCTTGCATCAATAGGAATGCGTCGCGGCGACCCGCAGGCCCGGATGATTGCCGATCCCACCGTGCGGGCCGACCCGCTGCCGTACATCGAGGACCTTCGCGGCCGAGGCCGGCTTGTCAGGACCCGGGTGGGCTACCTGACGGTCGACTACGAGATCGCGCACGACTTGCTGCGCTCTGATGACTTCCGTGTCACCGAGCTCGGCGCGAATCTGCCGAAGCCGCTGCGCTGGGTGTATCGGCAGACGAACACCGGGCTGCTGCATCCGCTAGAGCCGCCGTCGTTGCTGTCTGTCGAACCGCCCGAGCACACCCGCTACCGCAAGCTGGTGTCCTCGGTGTTCACCAGCCGCGCCGTCGCCGCATTGCGGGACCGGGTCGAGGAGACCGCCAAGGTGCTGCTCGACGATCTGGAGGATCGTCCCGGCGGCGTCGACATCGTCAAGCGCTACTGCTCGCAGCTTCCGGTCACGGTGATCGGAGACATCCTCGGCGTGCCCGATCAGGACCGCCAGCAGATCCTCACGTTCGGTGAGCTGGGCGCCCCGGCCCTCGATGTCGGGCTGCGGTGGCGGCAATACCGGCAGGTGCACGAGGGCATCGTCGGCTTCAACAGCTGGCTGGCCGACCACCTGCAGTGGCTGCGGCGAAACCCCGGGGACGACTTGCTGAGCCAGCTCATCGAGGCGGCCGATGAAGGCGGCCGGCTCAGCGACCGCGAGCTGCAGGCCACCGCCGGTCTGGTGCTCGCGGCGGGCTTCGAGACCACGGTCAACCTGCTCGGCAACGGCATCAAGATGCTGCTCGAGCATCCCGAGCACCTCGCGACGCTGGCCGCCCGGCCCGAGCTGTGGCCGAACGCGGTCGAGGAGATCCTGCGGCTCGACTCTCCGGTCCAGATGAGCGCGCGATTGGCGCTGCGGGACACCGAGGTCGCCGGCAAGACCGTGCGGCGCGACGAGCTGGTGGTGCTGTACCTGGCGGGTGTCAACCGCGACCCTGCCGTCTTCGAGGATCCGCACCGCTTCGACCTCGAGCGGCCCAACGCGAACAAGCATCTGTCATTCTCAAGCGGCAGGCACTTCTGCCTCGGCGCCGCGCTGGCGCGCGCCGAGGGCGAGGTCGGACTGCGGTCGTTCTTCGACCGCTACCCCGACGCCCGGCTCGCCGGTGGCGGCAGCCGGCGGGACACCCGGGTGCTGCGCGGGTGGTCGTCGCTGCCGATCACACTCGATTCCGACCGTGCAGCGGTAGGTTCCTGACGTGGACTTCGCGACGGCGCTGATCGCGGAGAACGATGCATTCGCGCAGACGCTGCGCGGCGCCGATGAGGCGACGCCGGTGCCGACGTGCCCGGGATGGACGTTGCGGCACCTGCTGCGCCATGTCGGCCGTGGCGACCGGTGGGCCGCGCAGATCGTCGCCGACCGTCTCAGCGACTACCTCGACCCCCGCGAGGTGCGCAACGGAAAGCCTCCCGACGACGCCGACGGCGCGGTCGAATGGCTGCGCGGTGGGGTGCAAGGCCTCGTCGGGGCGGTCGACGTGGTGGGCGCCGACACCTCGGTGTGGACCTTCCTGGGGCCGCGACCGGCGGAATGGTGGATTCGCCGTCGGCTGCACGAGGCCGCCGTGCACCGAGCCGACGCCGAACTGGCTCTGGGACGCGACTTCCGGCTTCCCGCCGAGCTGGCAGCCGATGGTCTCACCGAGTGGCTGGAAAGGGTGGTGGCCCAGGCCGGCGACGGTCACTCCCCGCTGCCCGACGGTCAGGCCCTGCACCTGCACGCCACCGACGGCGGCGAATGGACCCTGCGCGGCAACGGCAGTGCGCTGGCGCTCGACCAGAGTCACGCGGACGCCGCGGCGACCGTCAGCGGTGACGCGACGTCGTTGCTCCTTGCCGTCGTGCGGCGGGTCCCGGCGGACGACCCGCGGATCACGATCAACGGCGACGGCGATCTATGGCGCGCCTGGCTGGACCACACCCCGTTCTGAGGATGAGCTATCACTTATGACCACTTCAGAGATCGCAACTGTGCTGGCATGGCATGACGCGCTGAACGCCCGGGACCTCGACACACTTGTCGAGCTGTCCAGCGACGACATCGAGATCGGTGACGCCGACGGTGCCACCCAGGGCCACGATGCGCTGCGCGACTGGGCAGCGTCACTGACGTCCACCGCCGAGCCGGGCCGGATGTACGTGCACGACGGCGTCGTGGTCGTTGAACAGGAGGTCTTCGGACCAGGCTCCCCGCACAAGTCGGCGTCGGCGTTCCGGGTCGTCCATGACAAGGTGACCTCGGTGTTCCGGCACCGCGACCTGACGTCCGCGCTGGCCGCCACCGAGCTGAACGAAGCCGACCTCGTCGACGGGTAAGCCGCGAGGAAGGGAAAGGGGCTTCCGCGGCCGCAGCGACGCTTTAGGCTTCCGGCATGCGCGGGATCATCCTCGCCGGCGGCTCGGGCACGCGGCTGTATCCGATCACGATGGGCGTCAGCAAGCAGCTGCTGCCGGTGTATGACAAGCCGCTCATCTATTACCCGCTGTCGACGCTGATCATGGCCGGGATCCGCGACATCCAGGTGATCACCACGCCCGACGATGCACCGGGGTTCCACCGGCTGCTCGGCGACGGATCCGCGTTCGGGGTCAACATCAGCTACGCCGTGCAGGATCGGCCCGACGGGCTGGCGCAGGCGTTCGTGATCGGCGCTGACCACATCGGTGCCGACAAGGTTGCTCTGGTATTGGGCGACAACATCTTCTACGGTCCGGGACTGGGCACCAGCCTCAGCAGATTCCATGACGTCAGGGGCGGCGTGATTTTCGCGTACTGGGTGGCGAACCCGTCCGCGTACGGTGTGGTGGAGTTCGGTCTCGACGGGACGGCGCTGTCGTTGGAAGAGAAGCCGGCGACGCCGAAGTCGCATTACGCGGTGCCCGGACTGTATTTCTACGACAACGACGTCGTCGAGATCGCGCGGTCGTTGCGGCCTTCGGGCCGTGGCGAATACGAGATCACCGAGATCAACCAGATCTACCTGAACCGTGGCCGGCTCTCGGTTGAGGTACTTGCCCGGGGCACCGCCTGGCTGGACACGGGAACCTTCGATTCGCTGTTGGACGCCAGCGACTACGTCCGCACCCTCGAGCAGCGGCAGGGACTGAAGATCAGCGTGCCGGAGGAGGTGGCGTGGCGGGTCGGCTTCATCGACGACGACCAGTTGGCCGCCCGCGCGAACGCGCTGCTCAAGTCAGGCTATGGCGGCTACCTGTTGGAGCTGCTCGACGGGAAGTAGGTGACAGACCCGGCGTGGCCAAAACCGTTGCGATCGCGGTTGTCAACGGCACCGACAACGCCAGCGCGATCCCGCCGACCGCCGAGCGGGCGATCTCGATCGCCACGCTCTCGCTGGTCAGCACGTCACCCAGCGACCGATTCGCCACCGAGAACAGCAGTAGCAGCGGAAGAGCACTGCCGGCGTAGGCGAGTACCAGCGTGTACACCGTGCTGGCGATGTGATCGCGCCCGACCCGCATGGCACCGAGAAAGATTGTTCGGCGCGACGTTTCAGTGCCCATCGCCGCGAGCTCGAATACCGTCGACGCCTGCGTGACGGTCACGTCGTTGAGCACGCCGAGGCTGCCGATGATGAACCCGGCCAGCAGCAGACCGGTGATCGACACACTGCCCATGTAGGCCGCGATGTCGTTGTTCTGCTCTTCGGACAGCCCGGTGAGATGCGCGAGCCCGATCGCCGCCCACGACAGCACCGCCGCCAGAAGCAGCGATGTCAGCGTGCCCAGCAGTGCCGCGCTGGTGCGCAGGCTGACGCCGTGCGCCAGGTAGATCACCACATACAGAATCGCCGCCGACGCCACCACCGACACCTGCACGGCGGGCGCGCCGTCGCGCAGCGCCGGCAGCAGGAACACGACCAGCACGAGGAAAGCGACCACGATGCCCACCAGCGCCAGTAGCCCGCGCCATCGTGCCACCGCGACGATCACCACGGCGAACGCCGCGGCGAGCGCCGCCAGCGGCCAGGTCCGCTCGTAGTCGTAGAAGCCGTAACTGGTCGCGCCCTGCTGGTCGACCTGGCGGATGATCCGAACCTTGTCGCCCGGCTTCAGCTGCGGTTGGCCCGGTCCCGGGGTGAACTCGAGAAGCGTGGTGGCGGCCGTATTTGGCCCGCTGTCGATCGCGACGACCGACTCGCTGCATTCCGCGCCACCCGGTTCGCCCGGCTTCGGTTCGGCGGTCAGCACCTTCCCGGCGGAGGGGCTTCCGCAGAAGCCCAGTGTGCTTCGGAGCACATGGCCTGCCTCGGTGGTCACCGCGCCGCCGGTCGCGTTCTGGAATGGCAGTGGAATGTTGACCTTGCGTTCGCTGGGCCACAGCAGTATCGCCCCGATGATCACCGCGATGCCGATCGCGGCCAACAGGCCGACGACGACGCGGGCCGCCAGTGGGCCGATCGGTGCGGGTTCGTCAGAGTGGGAATGGGTATGCGCCACGGCGCCCAAGCGTAGGCGCAGCGACTGGAAGATCTATTGCTGCCGGTAGTTGGACAGGAAGTTGCCCAGGCGTTCGATGGCCGCGGCGAGATCCCGGGCCCACGGCAGCGTGACGATGCGCAAATGGTCGGGCGCAGGCCAGTTGAAGCCGGTGCCCTGGGTCACCAGGATCTTCTCCTGCAACAGCAGATCGAGCACGAGTTGTTCGTCGTCTTCGATGTCGTACACCTCGGGATCCAGCCGCGGGAATGTGTACAGCGCACCCTGAGGCTTCACGCATGACACGCCGGGGATCTCGTTGAGCTTCGACCACGCCACATCGCGTTGCTCCAGCAGCCGCCCACCGGGCAAGACCAGGTCCTCGATGCTCTGGTGTCCACCCAATGCGACCTGAATACCATGCTGGGCGGGCACATTCGGGCATAGCCGCATATTGGCCAGCAGGCCGATGCCTTCCAGGAAGCTACTCGCGTTTTCCTTCGGACCGGTGATCGCCAGCCAGCCGGCGCGGTATCCGGCGACCCGGTACGCCTTCGAGAGCCCATTGAAGGTGAGGCACAACAGGTCTGGGGCCACCGCGGCGATGCTGACGTGCTCGGCATCGTCGTAAAGAATCTTGTCGTAAATTTCGTCGGCGAGCAGCAGCAGCTGGTGCTCGCGGGCCAGGCCGGCCATCTGCTCGAGTACCTCGCGGCTGTAGACCGCACCGGTGGGGTTGTTGGGGTTGATGACGACGAGCGCCTTGGTCCGTTCGGTGATCTTCGCCTCGATGTCGGCGATATCTGGCTGCCAGCCCTGCGTCTCATCGCACAGGTAATGCACGGGCGTGCCGCCCGCCAGCGATGTGGATGCGGTCCACAGCGGGTAGTCGGGCGCCGGGATGAGCACCTGGTCGCCGTTGTCCAGCAGCGCCTGCAGCGTCATCGTGATCAGCTCGGACACTCCGTTGCCGATGAATACGTCGTCGACGTCGAACCGCGGGAAGCCGTCGACCAATTCGTATCGGGTCACCACGGCGCGCCGCGCCGGGATGATGCCCTTGGAGTCCGAATACCCCTGTGCATACGGCAGCGCCGCGATGATGTCGCGCATGATGACGTCCGGCGCCTCGAAGCCGAACGGCGCCGGGTTGCCGATGTTGAGTTTCAGGATGCGGTGACCCTCGGCCTCCAACCGCGCGGCGTGGTCGTGCACCGGCCCGCGGATCTCGTAGAGGACGTCCTGCAGCTTTGTCGACTGCGTGAACGTGCGCTGCCGATGATGGTGGCTGGCGCCATGCCACGGCAGCTGGCGAGTGGTCACGTTGACCATGGTGCCAGGCGTGTCGACCGAATTACGAATTTTCGTGCTTGCCTTACTCAGCCGGACTCAGCCGGTCAATGGCAAAGTCCGCTCGAATTCGGCGGCAGAGGGTAGCTGCATCTCTTCGTAGACGCTTTCGAACAGTTCCACGATTGAGGCGAGTGACACGTCGATGAACCGGACAAACGGTCCGAAATCGTCGTCGCCGGCCACCCAGAACCGGCCGTTGCCGACGACTCTGAGGGCCGAAGAGTCATGCGATTCGCGAACAGTCGCCGTCAACAACGCGTTGCGGTGATTGAAGCGGTCCACGCAGTCATGAAGCCGGAAGCGCTTGCTGTGCGCACAACGTGCCGACCAGTGCGCACGAAGGTGGATGACGTCGGGGGATGAACGGCGCGCGCTCAGGTACACGGGAAAGTGGCCTCGCGCTGAGTCCTGGAGTATCACGGCCTCTTTCCCGTTCGCCTCTTCGCCGTTGGGCTGGAAGAGCCGCCCGCCTCGCATCGTGGCATAGCGCTGGACCATCAACTGACCGATTCCTGGAGTGGCCACGGGTCCTCATTTCCGACGTAGCAGCGGGTTGCCAACACCTTCCCGGGAGACGCTTGGAGGATTCTTGGCGCGTCTTTATGGCGCGCCTTTAGGGTGCGCTTTGCGAGGCGCGCGCTTCCATCGCGGCCGCCAGGGAGCGTTCGGCCCGCCTGGGCGTGTCGCCGAGACCCACCATCAAGCTGATCGTCATCGGGACCATCACGTCTTGAATTCCCTGCGAGTCGATGAATCCGGTCATTGCCAGCAGCACGAATCCGTGGGTGGCACTAAGGATCTGGGTGGCCGCTGGGGTCGGCTGCTGCGGTCGGATCCGGCCGGCTTCGATAACGCGCTCGACAGCGCTGACAAGCACCGACAAGGCGTCGACTCCTTCTTCGAGATCCCACGGCGTGGCCGCATCCGCGGAGAGTTTGTGGACTCCGCCAAGGTCGGTGAGACCGAACAACAGCCGGTATAGCTGAGGGTGTTGGAGCGCGAACTCGCCATAGGCCAGACCGCCGGCGATGAGATCGGCCATCGGGTCGGCGGTTTGGGGCATCCGGCGAATATGTGCGGCGAACCGCGCAAGCCCTTCGCGCATCACCGCTTCGATCAGCTTGGGCATGCCCCCGAAGTGCGTGTACACCGCCATCGTCGACGCGCCGATCTCGTTGGTGAGTATTCGCGCTTGAACCGCTGCCGGTCCATCTCTCTCGAGCACGGTCAAAGCAGCGGCAACGAGGCGGTCACGGGTGCTCAGAGATGTGTCGGCCGAAGTCATCATTGACATGATCCCATAACGGACGTTATTGTCGGTGAACAGGCATAACAGCCGTTATGCCAGCGTAAGGCGCGGCACCCGCCGTCATCACCTGGAGGTCCGCCATGGCCGCCAAAACACCCGGATACCGACGGCTGATCGCCGGCGCCGGCGGCGCCTCGTTGATGTTGGCGGTCTTTTTGCCTTGGGCAGGCGTTCAGGGCGTCAACCGCACTGGTTGGGAGTTCAACACGGTGGCCGCGGTGTTGTTCGTGGTCGCCGGCATGTTCGGGATCGCCACGGCGATCACCGGCGGCCAATACGGCGCGGGCCGCCCTGATCTATCGCTTATTGCCGCAACCGACTTACTTAACACCACCTCAATGTTGTTGCTCGCCTGGCTGATTCCCTTTGACTTTCCCGAACACGCCAGCCGCCAGCCCGGCGTCTTCGTCGCGCTGATCGCAGCAGCTGCAACCGCCTTTTCGATCGCCGACTACCGCCCTCTGCGGGGAGCGCCCTGGTTTCCACCCATCGCGGAATAATCCAATCGTTACCGCTTGCCGGGTGGCCGAGCACCGCGTGCGATGCCGAGGCCTTTGACCGGCGGAGTGGGCGCGCTGCCTTCTCCGTCTCCGTCTCCCTCGGGCGCCGGCGTCTGAGCAGTCGACTCCGGTTGCGCCGCTGCAGGTGTCGGCTCTGCCGCGGTGGGTTCCGCGGGGGGAGTGGACTTTTTCGCGCCGGGTCGTCTGGCACCCGCTGCGATGCCGAGGCCTTTGACGGGTGCAGCCTCGGCCGGCTTGGGCGGAGCCGCCTCGGTGGGAGCTGCCGGAGCCGCTTCGGCGGGAGCTGCCGGAGCCGCGGCGGCGGGCGCGCCCTTCTTGGCGCCGGGTCGCTTCGCACCGCCGGCCAAGCCCAAACCGGTGACCGGCTTGGCCTCCTTCTGCGCGGTGTCAGCCGCGGCGGCTGCCGGGGCAGAGGCCGGGGCCGCAGGCTGCTCGGGTTTGTGCTCCGGTTTGTGCTCGGGTTTCTGCTTGGGGGGCAACGTGACGGTGCTGGTGTCGATCGCCGCCAGCAGCAGCTGAGCGACATCGAGCACCTCGACGCCCTCACCCTTGCCCTCGTCCTGCCGGTCGGTCAGGCCGTCGGTCATCATCACGCGGCAGAACGGGCAGCTGGTGGCGATCTTGGCGCCGTCGGAAACCGTGGCCAGCGCCTCGTCGACGCGCTCGTGGTTCACCCGCTTGCCGATGTGCTCTTCCATCCACATCCGGGCGCCGCCGGCGCCGCAGCACAGGCCTGTTTCGGCGTGCCGCGGCATCTCTTTCAGCACGGCACCCGAGGCACCGACCAGGTCACGCGGCGCCTCGTACACCTTGTTGTGCCGGCCCAGGTAACACGGGTCGTGGTAGGTGACGTCCTGGCTGACCGGGGCGACCGGCACCAGCTTCTTGTCGCGCACCAGCCGGTTCAGCAGCTGGGTGTGATGCAGCACCGTGTAGTTCGCGCCCAGTTGCTTGTACTCGCGCCCGATGGTGTTCAGGCAGTGCGGGCAGGTCACGACAATCTTGCGGTCGACCGTCTCGACACCCTCGAACACGCCGTTCAGCGTTCCGACCGCCTGCTGCGCCAGCTGCTGGAACAGGAACTCGTTGCCCGAGCGCCGCGCCGAGTCACCGTTGCAGGTCTCCTCGGCGCCCAGCACGAGGTACTTCACGCCGGCTATCGACAGCAGCTCGGCGACCGCCTTGGTCGTCTTTTTCGCGCGGTCCTCGAACGCGCCTGCGCAACCCACCCAGAACAGGTACTCGTAGCCGTCGAAGCTGTCGGCGTCCGCGCCGAACACCGGCACGTCGAAGTCGACCTCGTTGATCCAGTTGAGACGGTCCTTGGCGTTCTGGCCCCACGGATTCGACTTGGTCTCAAGGTTTTTGAACAGCACCGACAGCTCGGACGGGAACTCCGACTCCATCATCACCTGATACCGGCGCATGTCGACGATGTGGTCGATGTGCTCGATGTCCACCGGGCACTGCTCGACGCAGGCGCCGCAGGTGGTGCACGACCACAGCACGTCGGGGTCGATCACGCCGCCCTGCTGCGCGGTGCCGACGAGCGGACGGACCGCTTGCCCGGGTCCCGAGCCGGGGACCCGACCGAACCCCGACTCGGGTACGTGATGACCCTCTTCGGCCGGCGTCTCGAGGTCCAAACCCTCCATCGGGCGCGGCTTTTCACCGAGGATGTACGGTGCCTTCGCCATCCAGTGATCGCGCAGGTCCATGATCACGAGCTTGGGTGACAGGGGCTTGCCGGTGTTCCATGCGGGGCACTGCGACTGGCATCGCCCGCACTCGGTGCAGGTGGCGAAGTCCAGCATGCCTTTCCAGGTGAAGTCCTCGATCTTGCCGCGACCGAACGTTGCGTCCTCCGGCGGATCTTCGAAGTCGATGGGCTCGCCCTTGTACTCGACCGGCAGCAGCGGGCCCGTTCCGTCGGGCAACCGCTTGAACGTCACGTTGATCGGCGCCAGGAAGATGTGCAGGTGCTTGGAGTGCAGCACGATGATCAGGAAGGCCAGCATCACGCCGATGTGCAGCAGCAGCGCGATCGTCTCGAGGATCTCGTTCCCGGTCGCGCCCAGCGGGCGCAGCGCCACGCCCATGGCGTGCGAGAAGAACGCGCCCCAGTTATAAGGAAGGTTGCCGTTGTTGACCGACGACCCGCGGAACAGCGCATAGGTCCAGATGACGTTGAAGATCATGAACAGGATCAGCCACGCGCCGCCGGTGTGCGAGCCGTAGAAGCGTGACTCCCGTCCGTGCTCCTTCGGCCCGGAACGCAGCCGGATGATCGCAAACGTGGTGATACCGAACAGCACCGCGAGCGCGAAGAAGTCCTGAAGGAAGCCCAGCGCGGGCCAACGGCCGATGACCGGAATGGCGAACTTCGCGTTGAAGAGCACACCGTAGGCCTCGATGTAGACCGTGAGCAGGATGAAGAAGCCCCACATCGTGAAGAAGTGCGCCAGGCCGGGGATCGACCAGCGCAGCAGCCGGGTCTGTCCGAGGACCTCTTCGACCTGGGTCTTGATGCGCAGCCCGATATCGTTGGTGCGACCGGTGGCCGACTGGCCGGACCGGATCAGGCTGGCCAGCCACCAGACTCGGCGGACGGCGAACAGCAGCACTACTGCGGTCAACCCCAGGCCCAGCACAAGCCTGATCAGTGTCTGCGTGTGCTCCACTCGTCGCCTCCCCAGCCGGTGAAAGTTACTCGCGGGTAACTTCAACTATATTACTGGCCAGTAACTTGTCGTCATTGACTGCTCATACTGACATCCGGGCGACGAGTACCGCGACCAAGGCTGCCCTAACCGACAATCACGTCGTCCGTGCGGCGTCAGGGCGTGACGGGGGTGGCCGGTGACGTGGTCGGCTTTGCCGTCGTCGTCGGCGGAGCCTGGGTTGTCGTGGTGGTCGGCGGCTGGGTGGTCGGCTGGGTGGTCGTGGTGGTCGGTTGGGTGGTCGTCGTCGGTCTGGGTGGTCGTCGTCGTCTGGGTCGTCGTTGTGGTGGTCGACGGTGTGGTGGACTGGCTGCTGGTCGTCGACGAGGCGGGTGTCGTCGACGACGACGGCGGTGTGACCACGGTCGGACTCCCGTTGCTGCCGGTGACCGTCACGGTCTGGGTCAGCGGAACTCCGGGTGATTCGGGGTTCGTGACCGCCGGCGACGTGGCGGTGCTGGAACCGTTCGTACCGACGGGCCCGCTCCCGCTGGTCAGCGCCAACACCAGTCCGCCGGTGGCGAGCAGAACCGCGATCAACGCAGCGGTGAACACCACCGAAGGACGGCGGTACCACGGCAGCGGCTCTTCGGCCGCAGGTAGTGGGGCGCTGGCGGGTTCCGGCTGCGGGACATAGTCGGCGCCGGAGTACGGCACCGGCTCGTCGCCGCCCTGGTCCTGCGACCAGGCCAGCGCCCGGAACGTCGCGGACGCAGGGCCGTTGGATGCGGCAGCGTCGCCGGCAGCCGCAGCCAGGCCGGTCGGAACGTCTGCCCCGGGACCGAGAGTGGCCAGCAGCGCCGCGCCGACCGCGGCGTTCAGCGCCGGCTGCGGCGTCGTGACAACCGGCACGCGGAACTGCTCGGACAGCCGCCGGGTGACCAACGGAATCGCGGCCCCGCCACCCACGGTGGCAACCGCCGACAGCGAAGCGGCCGGAATCCGGTTGCGCTGCAACATTTCCCCGAGCGCGTCGAGGAGACCGGCAAGCGGATCGCTGATCAGGTTCTCCAGCTCGGCGCGGGTGACGGGGACGTCGGAGTGGTACCCCGGGAGCTCCGCGGTCAACTCGGTCGAGGTCTGGGTAGACAGCCGCTCTTTCGCCTGCCGGGATTGGTCGCGTAGCCGGGCGAGCGCGCCGACTGCAGTGGTGCCCGCCGAGTCGACGCTGACCGCCCGGTCGATATCCGCGAGCACGTAGGCGAGCAGCGCCTGATCGATCTGGGCACCGGAAAACTCGGTGTAGCGCACGGTCTCGTCGACGGGCCGGAAATCGGCGGCTGCGTCGGCGAGCGTGATGCTGGTGCCGCTGCCGCCGAAGTCGAGCAGCGCGACGATCCCGCTGGCGGGCAGTCCGGGGCTGGTATTCAGGGCGGCTAAGGCTGCCAGGGCGTCGGATACCAGCGCCGGCGCAACGCCGTTGGGCGACAGGTTCGGCTTGGTGCGCAAGAGCCCGCGAAGGGCCCCGAGTACGGCGGGACCCCAATGCGCGGGGACCGCGATCGTCACCTGGGAGGGCGGTGAGCCGTCGCCGACGGTGCGGCCCATCGCGTCCAAGGCCTCGACCAGCAAACTGTCGGATTGATGGCTGGATCCGTCGGGGGCGACGAGCGGCACCGGGTCGCCGACACGTTCGACGAAGCCGGACAGCATCACGCCCGGCTCGGTGAGGTGCGGGTTCTCCGACGGCAAGCCGACCTCGGGGGCCCTGTTCGGATACAGGGTCAGCACGGCGCGGCGCGTCACCGGGGCAGCCCCAACCCGCGCCGCGACCAGATTGGTCATCCCAATGGACAACCCGAGGTAGCCGGTCATCTGGTACTCGCAGACTCCCGACGCGTCACGGAGCGGTTAGCCCGGGAATCGCCGGGACCGGGATCGTCACCGTGTTGGTGCCGAAGGTCATCGTGATGCTGGTGCCGGTGCTGGTGGTCGACGGCGTTGTGGTGCCCGGCGAGGTGGAGGTGGAGCTGGTCGACGCGGTCGTCGTGGCGGTCGTCGTGGCGGTCGGGGTGGTCGACGACGGCGTGGTGGTGGTCGTTGTCGCCGGGGTCTGCGAACTGCTGGGCAGCGGCGTCAACGGTTGGGTGGTGGGGCCGGAACCCCCGAATACCAGCATCACGATCAGCACCAGCAGCAACACGAGGAGGGCACCGAACAAAACGAACGCCCAAGGCGACCGGTACCACGGGCGCGGAGGCTTTTCCGGAGGGCCGGGCGGTTGCTGCCCGAACGCCGGGTATTCGGGCGGTTGTTGCCCGTACGCGGGGGGCGGCTGCTGGCTGTACGCGCCGTATTCGGTCGGTTGCCGGCTGTAGTCGGGGGGCGGTTGTTGCCCGTAGCCGGGGGGCGGTTGTTGTCCGTACCCGGGGGGCGGTTGCTGCCCATACCCGCCGTATTGGGTCGGTTCTTCCGAGAAGCGGTGCGGGTCGTCGGGGGGGCCGGGTTGAGACACGAGCCTTGATGCTAGTCGCTACGCCTCACACAAATCACGGTTGCGGCAGACCAGGACTCGCGGGAATCGTGACCGTCACCGTGCTGGCACTTGTGCTGGTGCTGACCGTGATGCTGCTACTGGTCTCCGTGGTCGTCGTCCGCGACGCCGAGGTTGTGATGTTTGTCGTCGTCATCGGCGCCGCCGAAGATCAAGAAGACGATCAGCGCGAAGAGAAGCGCCCCGGGCCGTACTGGGACACGGGCCCTGATGGTAGTCGCTGGGGGCCGGTCAGAAGAACGGGACGGTGGACGGGTGAACGCTGATCGGGTACCGGGTCACCGGTGTCCGGGTGACCCCGGTTTGGGGCGGCTTCTTCGGCTCGGTGAGCCGTGGCGCGACGACCGACGGTGCGGTGGACTCGGTCGGGCTCGGACTCTCGGTCGGACTCTCGGTGGGACTCGCGGTGGGACTCGGCGGGGCGGTCGCCGGCGCCGGCGGGGTCGTCTCCGGCGCTGCCGACGGGGGGGTGGTGGCCGTCGTCTCGACGGTGTTGGCCGTGCCGCGGGAGCTGCGGTCCACCAGCAGGATCGCCGACACCAGGAGCGCGATTAACGCAATTCCGATCGCGGCAATGGCCGCCATCGCGGCGGTCGTCCGATACCAGGGCACGGCCGACTGCGGGTGATACCAGTCGACGCTGTAATCGTCGTCGAACCCGAGGTCGTCGTCGTCGCCGTCGGTGTCGCCGAGGGCTTCCCACAAGTAGTCGAAGTCGCCCGGCGGTTCGGTTACCGCCATAAGGGAATGGTACGGCTCTGCCTGATCATCAGTGGTGTGAAAGTACAGGATGGGCTACGGGGATGGCTGCAGCCCGTCGATAGGGGTGTGTGTCGTGGTCGGCGTTTCGGTTGTCGCGGTTGTCATCGTGGTTGTCGTCGTGGGTGAGGTCGTCGTGTCGTCCGTCGTGCCGGTTGTGGTGGCCGACGTCGTTGACGTCATCGTCGTTGGCGTCGTCGTCCGGGTCGTTGTGGTGGTCGTTGTCGTCCGCTTTGTTGTCGTTGTCGTCGTGGTCGGCGCCGGCGGGGGGATGGCGGGGCCGCTGGAGTGGCTTGGGGTCCGCACGACGGCAAAGATGATCGCGGCGATAACCAGCACGCCGAGCACGCCTGCGGCTTTGACGGCCCCCGTGGTCTGATACCACGGCACGTCGGGGGGGTCGGATTTGCCGCTCAAGATCGGGGCATCATCGCCGCGAACCCGTCGGCCAGGCCGCACAGTTGCGCGGCGCCGTCGCCGCCGAACGACGAGCCATGCATCAGCGCCAGCGTGGTCGGGTTCAAGTCGGCGAGCCGGAGCAAGGTGGGCACCAGCGCGGACGTCAGACCCGTGGCGTGAAAGATCTGCTCCGCGCCGATCGCCGGCTCGACAATGTCGCTCTCGACGAGCGCGGGCGGCTTACCGACGTGTGCGAACAGATCGCCGGTGAAGAGCGTGCCGGTGGCCTCGTCGAACCACAGGCCGCTTTCCCAGTTATGCGGAATGTGCGGCGTCGGAATGAACCGCAGCCGGTGCCCGCCGGTGTCGTGCACACCGTCCTCGGGGGCGACGACCGGCGGGCGGTCACACAGGTCGGTCAGCGACAGCGCGCAGGCCAGAGCTCCGTGGATCACCTCGGCATGCGGGGCGCCGGCCAACATCAAATTGACCGCGCCGCATTCGTCGGCCTCGATGTGTGCGAACGAGATCCAGCGCAGCTTCTCCAGCGGCACGACGCGCGAGATCGCCTCCGACACCAGCGGAAAGAGCTGGCGCTGGCCGCAGTGGAACAGAAACGGCTCGTCGCCGGTCAACAGGAACTGGTTCATCGTGAAGCCCTGGTCGGTGATGTCCGGGATCCACGTCGAAAGCCTGAAGATGTTCGGTGCGATCTCATCGACGGAGGTGTCCATCGCGCCATCATCCACCTGATCGAGCGGGTGCGAAAAAGTCGTTTAACTGTCGCGCCGCGGCAGCTGGCCGCGCAACCGCCCGGCCTCCTCGACGAGCACACCGGTCAGCACCGCATCCAGCGCGCGCTGGAACATGTAGGACTGCGCCGCCACGCCTATCTCGCGCAGCCGATCGACCGTGTCGGCGAGGGCACGCATTCGTTCCGACGGCAGCCCGGCGTCCACGAACGGCCGCCACACCTCGTCGCGCACCGCGTCCAGCAGCAGGGCGGCGATCGCCCGCTGGTGGTCGTGGGCCTTGGCCAGGGCTCGCGCCAGTGGGGCGGCGGGCAGACCTGCTGCCGTTGCCGCCTCGAGGAAAGACAGCACGGTGCCGTCGAGTGTGTAACCGTCCGAGGCGGATTCAGCGATGCCCGCGTCCTGCAGAGGCCCGGCAACGCCGTCGCCGAGCCGGGTGTCCAGCTCGCGCCTGCTCAGCGCTACGCGCTCCGCGCCGGCGAACGGAGCGAGCGCACCGGCCGCCAGGTGACGCACGTCCGCTTCTGCGTCCATCCCGGGGCTTTCGAGCAGGCGTCGAATGAGATCCAGCGGAAACCCTTGTGCGCGTAGCTCTTTGATGCGGTTGATGCGGGAGAGATGATCCTCGGTGTAGACCCCGACGCGGCCGCGGCGTTCCGGCGGCGGCAGGAGGCCGTCGGTCTGCCACTGGCGGATGTTGCGCCCGGTCATCCCGGAACGTTGCGCCAGCTCTTCGATCGTCAGCTTCATCGGCCGCATACTTGCTCTTGACCCTTACATTTCAAATTGTTACGTTTTCCTACGTAACAATGTTAGCGCCTGGAGAACCCGATGACGCTGAAAAGTGACATGCGACTGGCCAGGACGTACGGCCCCCTTATTGCCCGGACCCTGACGGCCAACATCGCAGAGCTGGCGCACTTCAAAATGGCGCGCAGCCCGGTCCCGGAGGGCGTGCGGGTGACCGACTTCGACCCGTTCGACCCGGTCACCGCCGCCGACCCGTATCCCGGATACCGACAACTCCTGACCGACGGACCGGTGCACTACAGCCCCAGGCGGGGCATCTACATGCTCAGCCGTCATGCCGACGTCCGTGCCGCGGCGCGTGCCGACGACGTGATGTCCAGTGCCGAGGGCGTGACGATGGGCCGGGTTGAGCTGCCAGTGCTGCTGACGACCGACCGCCCCGCGCACACGCGGATGCGCAAGCAGGTCCAGCCCGCCTTCACCCGCGGAGCGCTCGAGTCCTGGCGCCCGATGGTCGACCATCTAGCACATGAGCTGGTCGCCGATTTGATGTCAACGCCGGAGGCCGATGTCGTCACCACGCTCGCGGCGCCCATGCCGTTGCGGATGATCGCCCACATCATGGGTGTTCCGGCGGGTGACGAAAGTTCGTTCCGTCATTGGTCTAACAACACCGTCCACGTCGCAAACATCGACATCTCGCGGCGCGGCCTGATGCAGCTCGTTCCCACGCTGAGTGGTTTTCGGCATCTGCACGCCTACTTCACCGATCAGCTGAGCGCGGGCAGCATGCTCGGCGCCGACACCTTGCTGGGCAGGCTGGTCGAACACGCCGAGGACGGCCAGGTGAGCCACGAAGAACTGTTCTTCTTCGCGGTGCTGCTGTTGCTCGCCGGCAACGAGACCACCACAAACCTGCTGAGCACTCTCTTCCTCACGCTGGCAGAGCGCCCGGATCAGCTTGCGTTGCTGCAAGATCGGCCGGAGCTGATCGGATCCGCGATCGAAGAGCAGCTCCGCTACCTATCACCGATCCAGAGCTTCTTCCGCACCGCCCGCACCGATTACCCCGTCGGCGACGCGACGATCCCGGCCCGCTCGCGCGTTCTGCTGCTGTGGGGCGCCGCCAATCGCGATCCGCGGGAATACGACGATCCCGACACCTTCCGCGCCGATCGCAATCCAACGGGCCACCTGGCGTTCGGGTCGGGAATCCACCTGTGCCTCGGCGCGCAGCTTGCCCGCATGGAGGCACAGGCGGTGCTGCGGGAAGTGGTCGAAAGAGTTGACCGGATCGACGTCAGCGGTACACCGACGTGGTCGACGAACCCGAATCTACATGGCCTGAGGCGACTTAACGTGCGGTTGACCCCGCGGGTGCCGGTTAACGCGTGACCCATGGTCATCGATGTGTGGATGCAGCACCCGACGTCACGGTTCTTGGCCCTCGACATCTTCGCGTCACTGCGCCGATGGACCGGGGGCGCAATACCCGAGGAGCCACCCGGCATCGAGGCGACCGTGGCCGCGATGGACGCTGCGGGGGTGGGCTTCGGGCTGCTGTCGGCGTGGTCGGCGCCGTATCGGGAACCGCTGATCAGCAATGCCGAAGTAGCCGACTGGGTTGCAACGTATCCCGACCGGTTTGCCGGCTTGGCATGCGTGGACCTGGACAAGCCGATGACGGCGGTGCGTGAGCTGCGCCGATGCGTAACCGACTTGGGCTTCAAGGGCTTACGTGTCGTGCCGTGGCTGTGGAACGCGCCGCCGACCGACCGGCGCTACTACCCGCTGTACGCGGAGTGTGTGAGGTTAGGCGTTCCGTTCTGCACCCAGGTCGGCCACACCGGGCCGCTGCGCCCGTCGGAGACCGGCCGGCCGATCCCGTACATCGACCAGGTCGCGATCGACTTTCCGGAGCTGACGATCGTCTGCGGGCACGTCGGCTATCCGTGGACCGAGGAGATGATCGCGGTCGCACGCAAGCACGACAACGTCGTCATCGACACCTCGGCGTACACCACCAAGCGGTTGCCGCCAGAACTGGTGGCCTACTTGAAGACTCGCAGCGGGCAACACAAGGTGCTGTTCGGGACCAACTATCCGATGATCATGCCCGCGCACGCGCTTGACGGGCTCGACGAGCTCGGGCTCAGCGACGAGGCCCGGCACCTTTATCTCGCGGGCAACGCGCGGCGAGTATTCGGCCTCAACCCGCACCCTGCCAGGAATGCGGGTGGTGGGCCGCTACGATGAACGCCGATAGAAAGCGGGCGGGTCCGGTCGAGGCGGGGAGCAGAGGTTGGGTTCGCACTTGGCGTCATCGGCGGCTCGCCAGGCGGCCGCCGAAAACGCCGCGGCGGACCTGCGACTCGGTTTGTGGGCGGCCGTGGTGGCCGAGATTCGGTGGGCGTTCACGCCGCCGCGAGACTGGCTCACCGGCGTTGGCGTCAACCTGGCGCTGGCGCTGGTGTTTCTGATTGTCGACCCGCTGCACATACACCGCCATCAGGACTGGGTGGTCGTGGTCGGCACCTACTTCGCGTCGTTCATCCTTGCCGACGTCACCACCACCAACATGCTCGGTGTTGACGACATCCGGGTGAAGAAAGCCCTGCACGACGGAGTTCCGTTCTGGCGCTTGCTACTCGTGAAGGACATCGCACTACTCGTGATCGTCGGGCTGCCCACCCTGGTGGTTGCGATGGTGATGACCTTGTGGAGGGAAACGCCCGCACACCTTATGGACACGATTCCCAACGTCGCGGTGCCGATCGTGTCATGGATCGGCATCGGCAATATCGTGTCAGTGCTTCTTCCGGTCGCCACCGAGCCGCTGATCTGCCGCTGGCGGCAACGGCGACACGTTCGCCTCACCGTCGTATGGATGGCTTCGCTGGCCTTGCCGTACGCGTTGTTCTACGTGGCCGATCCCATCGATGGGCTGCCGCACAAGTTCCTATGGAGTGAGGTGCCCAGGGCTATTGGGCCAATACTGGGCCACCACAGTCGCGGCTTCGTCCACATCGGAATTGCGCTTGCCGTGTGGCTGGCCGGCACTGCAATCGCACAGTTGGTTGTCTCACGGCGCGGCCTGCGGACCCTGTCGGCCAGCTGACTCAGTGCGATCCGGCATGCGTACCGGCAGCATTCTTCAACCCACTCGTCAGGCTATTGGCCAGGCCGCCCAGTCCGGAGGTGACGCTGCCGACGAAATGTTGCACCGGGTTGCCGGAACCGCCGGGCGACGAGCTGCTGGTATTCGGGCCGGGCGAGCCACTGGTGGTGATGTCGAACGGGCTTGCCGACGAACCTGCCAACGAAGGGGTCGCGTTCGTCACAATGCCTGCCGTCGTCGTGAGCTGGCTTATCGGGCCGGTCACCAGGTTGGCCGGCGAGGCCAGATCGGTCTGCGCCGCGGCCGTGCCGTCCTGCACGCCCTGCTGCACCGCACCCGGCAGCTGCTGGATCGCCGCGACGGTCTGCGTCGTGGGTGGCAGCAGGCCGGCCGGCCTGGTGACGCCCGGATCATCCGGAATCGGTTGGTCGTCCTGGTATCCCGCGTTGACGAGCACCGTCAGAGTCGGCGAGATCGCGTCGGCCAGGATGTCTCCGCCCGGCAGCAGCAGCAGTGGCCGGAGGAGCGGCAACCCGTCGGACTCGAACGTGACGTAGGTGATGTCCCCGGTGGCCGGGTATGTCGTGTATGAGCCGTCCGGTGCGACCACGTAGTGCGTGCCGGGTTGGAGCCCACCGGGCACATTCGGCAATTGAGCGGTGGACTGGCCGCCGTAGCCGTAGAGGTACGCCGCCAACGCGTTTGCATCGCTGAACAGGCCGATCGGGTAGGTGGGTGCGTCCGAGTTGATGTTGTACTCGTACGCGACATCGAGGATGGGAACACCCGTGTTGTTCGGCGTCGGCTGCGCCGAGGTCAGCAGCAGCGGTGCGAACATCCAATACGTGGTCCAGAATCCGCCGCCGGCACGGTTGGTGTTGTTGTCGAGGACCACCAGCTTGAGGTCGTTCAGGGCCGGGTCGTGGTCGGCCTGCATCATCGCCAGCGCGGTGCTGGTCTGACCGGCGGCCCATCCCGAGGACAGCACGACGATGCCCGTCGGGTCACCGGCGCTGCCGTCAATGGCACTGACGATGCCTTGGGGGCCGAGAAAGAACGGGACGACCTGCGGAGAGCCGTACGGCGACCAGTCGATGCCGTAGTAATCCGAGCTCGCGAAGATCTGGGCGGTCGAGTTGGCGGGCGTGATCAGCGCGGTGAGTTCCACTGCCGGCGAGACGGTTACCGTCGTTCCGGTCGTCAGCGCGGTGGTCAGGCTGGTGGCGCTCACCGCAGCGGCCGTCAAGCTCGGAGCCCAACGTCGCACGGCCTTAGCCTCGATCCATGGACTGACTGATTCTGTGTGGGCTGGTTTGTTCTGATCGGGATGTTCTGGCTGTGGGCAGTAGATAGCTGCTGGTCTGCCCAGCATTTCCTGTCGCGTTCCGGTCGGGCCTTGCGGCGGTGGTCAGGCGGGGGTGGCTGCTGGCGGTGGGTGTCGGAGTCGGTTGTAGCTGATAGTGTTGTGCCACAGTGCTTTCCATGCGCTGGCCCATGGCCAGTGTGAGGGCAGGTGTAGGACCGGCCGGCGTTGGGGGCGGGCCAGGCGGGCAGGGATGTTGACGATGCGCCGCCGTAAGGTCGCTCCGCGGGCGACGGCGTTGGCGCCGCCGGCGAGCACACCTGCGGCGCGCAGCAGGTTGTGCGCCAGCGCTGCGCACAGGATCCAGGCGCAGTTCGCGCCGAAGCGTCCGGAGGGCATATGGGCCAGCGGTCCGTCGATCAGGTCGGCGAACACGGTTTCAATGACGGCGTGGCGGCGGTGGGCGATATCGGCGGCGGGTGCGGGGTCGTCAGTGTCGGTGAAGAACGGGTGATACCGCCAGACCGGGAACAGCGCGTCGGGAAACCGGGCGTCGGTGACGCGGCGCACGATCAACCGTGCGGTCACCGCATGGGCGGTGGAACCGAAGGCGGTGTAGCTGGTTTCGGCGACTTCGGCAGCAGAGATCCATTCCCCGGTGTCGGGATCACGCATCGCACCCGGGTAGGACACCGGGGTCCAGGCGTCCTCGGCGATGGCGGTGATCGCGGCGGCCACGGTACGGTTCTTGGTCACGGCCAGCGAGAACCGTGCACCGGCTCGGCGGCACGCCGCCACGACGACGCCGGTGCCGTAGGCCGAGTCGCCGCGGACCACGATCTGCCCGCACCCCCCGGCGGCCCGCGCAGTGCTCACCGCTTGGGCGATCATCCGGGCTGCTCCTTTGCCGGAGTTGGCCCGCCCAGCGCGCAGCCGCGCCCCGGTGATCACCGGGGCACCCGCCTCGGTGCTGACCGTGGTCACCAGCGGTGAGAGTCCCTTGCGCAGGATCTGCTTTCCGGCGATCTTGGTGTGTCCGTAGGAGGCGCCTTGTTTGGCGTGTCCGTAGACCGGGCGCAGCAGCGAATCGATATCGACGTATGCCCGCTCGTCGGCGCCGGGCAGCAGATCGACACGCCCGCACAGGCTGGCCAGGTGATGGCGCAGGACCGATTCGAGTTGTCGTGCGTGTCCGAAACTGAACTCACGCAACAGGGTTCCGATCGTCGACGGCGCGTACACCGCGTCGAACAGGGTCTTCATCCCGCCGCACCGCACCAGGTCGACGTCATCGATGCTGTCAGCGCCGGCGCACATCGCGGCGATCAGCGTGGCCAGCTTCGGGGCCGGGTTGGCCGACCCGGATTTGATCCTGGGCTCGGCGATGGTGATCTTGTCGGCCAGCAGCGCTGGCAAGCCGGTCTGGCTGGCCAGGCTCAACACCGGCACCAGACCGGCACACGACACGAGATGGTCATCATCAAACACCGCTGATTCCGCAGCGAACCTATGCGACACTTGCACCGGAAGTGCCTTTCCGAACTCGGGCCGATTGTTGCGTAGACAACACCAATCATCCCAGCTCAGAGGGCACTTTCCTCATATCAACACCCCGAACCCCCGCAATTTAATCGGTGGATCGAGGCTTAGACCGACGTCCAGAACGTTTGCGGTGCTTACCGGGCATGGAAGCTTTTCCTTTGGGTCTTGCCGGACCGGGCGAGCTGCTAGCGAACTCACAGGTAGGGCCGAGGGTAGCGCCACGGCCGGGAGGATCTTGGCGAACCAGCAAATTACCCTGGCGTTCATCCCAGCCGCCTGCCGGAATTCACCGGGACAATTGAGCGCATCGGTTAGTCGGCCCGGAAGTGAGGGAGTTTTCGTGCGAATCATCACCGTCGAAGAGCATTTTCATCACCCCGAGGTCGTTGCCCAAGTCCTGGAACTCGGAGGGCCACCGCGGGTCCTTCCCGACGACGGCTTCATCAGTTTCCTTCAGGACTTCATGCCGGAGAAGGATTCGGCGGAACGGCTGGGCGGGGACAGATTGGCGCACATGGACCGGGTCGGAATCGACATTCAGGTTGTCTCACATGGCGCAAACAGTCCCAGCAGCCTGGACCGTCCGGAAGCCGTCGAGCTGTGCCGGACGGTGAACGACTACCTCGCACAACAGATTTCGGAGCATCCCGAGCGGTTCCGGGGATTCGCCACCATCCCGTTGCACGACCCGGGCGCGGCGGCAGACGAAATGAGGCGCTGCGTCAACGAGCTCGGCTTTGTGGGCACCCTCGTGATGGGAACCTGCGGCGGGTTGTTCCTCGACGATGAGCGGTTCGACCCTGTCCTGACCGCGGCCGAGGAAGTCGACCTGCCCATCTACGTCCACCCGGGGCTGCCGGAACGCCCGGTGTCGACGGCGTACTACGCAGGGAATTGGCCGGCAGCGGTGCAATTCCTGTTCTCGGGACCCGGTTTCGGCTGGCACGCTGAGGCCGGCATCCACGTTCTGCGGCTGATTTTGTCCGGGGCGTTGGATCGTCACCCCGGCCTGAAACTCCTCAGCGGTCATTGGGGCGAGTTCATTGCGGGCTGGCTCGATCGACTCGACGAGGTGATCGGCCGGGCCGCCCACCTGGACCGGACAGTCAGCGAGTACTACCGCGAACATGTGTGGGCGACGCCGTCGGGCATGTACAGCCAGAATCAACTGAGATTCATTCTCGCTGAGATCGGCGCCGAGCGGATCATCCACTCCGAGGACTTTCCCTACGTGGTCCGCGACAACGTATCGGATTTTCTCGAGCAGGCCGACCTCACCGACGAGCAACGACATGCAATCGCGCATCGCAACGCAGAGAACGTGATGGGGATCTAGGGCGATCCAGGGAGAGAACCCGAAGCCGTCTCTACGGTGAGGGGATGACTTGGCAAAATATTAGTGTCTCGCGGTTCGGCGGTCCCGAGGTCATGGAACTGACCGAACAACCGACTGTCCCCGAACCTGGTCCCGACGAGGTCCGCATCAAGGTGCTGGCGGCCGGCACCGGTTTTACCGACGTCTTCATCCGGCGCGGCCGCTACCCGGACTACAAGGGGCCGGTGCCGTTCACCCCCGGCTACGACATCGTGGGCATCGTCGACAAGGCCGGTCCGGGTGTGGCCAGCCCGCACGAGGGCCAAATGGTGGCCGATCTTTGCGTCGTCGGCGGCTACACGCAGTACGCGATCCGGCCGGCGCGGTTCCTGGTGCCGGTCCCTGACGGCATCGATCCGGCCGAGGCGGTGTGCATCCCGCTGGCCTACCTGACCGCTTTCCAGATGCTGACCCGCTACCGCAAGCTCTCGCCGGGCGCGACGATCCTCGCGATCGGTGCCTCGGGCACGGTCGGCACGGCGCTGCTCGATCTGGGGCGCCATTTTGGACTGAACGCCATCGGCACCTGCTCGGCCGCGAACATGGCTGTGGTCGAAAGCTTTGGTGCGAAGGCAATCGACTATCTCGACGGCGATTTCGTGCACGCCGTGCGCAAGCTCACCGCGCGCAACGGCCGCGCCGGCGTGGACGCTGCCTTCGACGCGATCGGCGGCGCGCATTTCTCTCGCTCGTTTGCCTGCCTTGCCTCCGGTGGGCTTCTCGTCGGCTACGGGTCCCAGACCATGGCCGACGGCCGTGAAGGGTTGCTTTCGGCGGGGCTGGGTTTGGCGCGGCTCAAGCTCTGGGGCGCGTTCAGCTTCTTGTTCAGTGGCCGCCGCGCCGTGTGGTACAGCATCACCGCCCGCCGATCGAAGAAACCCGAGGAGTTCAAGGCCGACATGGCCACACTCTTTGACCTGCTGCGCGACGGCGCGATCCATCCCGTCGTCGTCGAGCGGCTAGCCCTGGCAGCCGCACGCGACGTCCATGTCCGGATCGATGCCGGCGGACTCGGCGGAAAAATCGTGCTGATTCCCTGGCCCGCGGGGTCATAGCCCGCCGTTTCGACCGATGCCTCGACGGCAGTGAGACCTTCGTATAGCAGTTCGCCGATCTTGTCGTGAGCCAAGGCTCCGAGCTGGGGTTTTTCAGTAGCATGTCGGTCGCCGGTTCTCACTAACGTGTCGAATCCTCAGTGTCACAACAGCCGCGCAGCGCTGCGACCTACGCCTCGTCGGCTTGCTTGGCGTTGAGGTACCACCGGGGTGGTCTTTGCATCCAGCTGGTGCTGCGGCCTGCTGGATGCACTGAGACGGCGACGGGCGGGGGAACCCCACAACTGACTTCGCGGACGCCATGGAGAGCTTCAGGCAACCGAATGCTGACGCTATGCACAACCGCCCATATCGCACGGTGTGCACAGCGTCAGCAATCACCACCTGTGCTGACCGAAGGTCAGCAGGGAAGGAACGGAATACAGATCACTGGCGGAGGAGGCGGTCCCCAGAAGGGCGGCGGGGGCGGTCCCCAGGCCGGCGGCGGGGGCGGGCCCCAAGCTGCCGGGCCGGGCGGTGGCGGACGCCACGGATCCGCGTTGGCGACGCCCGCGCCAATGCCTGTTGCGGCGATCGCCATACTGCCGCACAACGCCGTAACACCGAGCAATCGACGGAGCTTGATGGTATGTAGGGCCATTATCGATCTCCTTTCTCGACGTAACAACGTTGACGCTAGCCACGGGACATGGGGTCGACCTTTCCATAGGCTATGTGTTAGCTATGTAGTCCTGCGAGCTGGTTGGACGCGGCCCAAAAAGCCAGTTAATCAGCGTATTTCGAACCAATTGCAGTTCGCTCTTGAGATTGCGCTTGTCGACCCGGCGATCCCTCCGGATGTGGCCGCATTGGCGCAGAACTAAGCCAATGCTTAAAAGTCGGTACCGATTTTGGAACCTCGATTCACGCTTCCGGGGGGAAGTCGACGGGATAGGGCTCGGCGAAATCGGCCGATCGTCCCACCGCGGCCCACTTACGATCCTTGGCGAGGAGGAATTCGTCCTGGCGTATCGAGCCCCGCACGGCGTTCACGCCGAGCGGTAGGTGATAGGGCAGGTCGGTACGCCGCGCCATGCGCACCAGGATCTCGGCCGCCCGAGCCGGATCGCCCGCGGTGATGGCGTCGCTGTCGCGAACCGAATTCATTGCTCCGACGGTGCCGACGTAACGGTCCGGGACCATGGCCATGAGCTGTGGCGACGCCATCTTGAGACGATCCTGCGGGGTTTCCGGAGTGCGCGGGGTTGACGGCGAGTTGAAAGAAGATCGACCGACGGGAACAAACTCGCAAACGGCCCCGTTGGCATGAGTGACAACTTGAGTGATATAGGCTCAACTATGAGGTTGACGGAGGGCCTTCACCGGGAGCAGACTTGAGCCCGGTTCGCTCACAAGATGCAGGACAAACAGCAGGAGGAAACACCATGGCTCGTGCGGTCGGAATCGACCTCGGGACCACTAACTCTGTCGTCGCGGTTCTGGAGGGCGGCGACCCGGTCGTCGTCGCCAACTCCGAGGGCTCGCGCACGACGCCATCCGTCGTCGCGTTCGCACGCAACGGCGAGGTGCTGGTGGGGCAGCCCGCCAAGAACCAGGCGGTGACCAACGTCGACCGCACCATTCGGTCGGTCAAGCGCCATATGGGCACTGACTGGTCGGTCGAGATCGACGGGAAGAAGTACACCGCTCCGGAGATCAGCGCGCGCATCTTGATGAAGCTGAAGCGCGACGCCGAGAGCTACCTCGGTGAGGACATCACCGACGCCGTCATCACCACGCCGGCGTACTTCAACGACGCACAGCGGCAGGCCACCAAGGACGCCGGCCAGATCGCCGGACTCAACGTTCTCCGAATCATCAACGAGCCCACCGCCGCGGCGCTGGCGTACGGCCTCGACAAGGCCGACAAGGAACAGACCATCCTGGTGTTCGACCTGGGCGGCGGCACCTTCGACGTGTCGCTGCTGGAGATGGGCGAGGGCGTCGTAGAGGTGCGGGCCACCTCGGGTGACAACCACCTCGGTGGTGACGACTGGGATCAGCGCATCGTTGACTGGCTGGTCGACAAGTTCAAGGGCACCAGCGGCATCGACCTGACCAAGGACAAGATGGCGATGCAGCGGCTGCGGGAGGCCGCCGAGAAGGCCAAGATCGAGCTGTCCAGCTCGCAGGCTACCTCGATCAACTTGCCCTACATCACCGTCGACTCGGACAAGAACCCGCTGTTCCTCGACGAGCAACTGACGCGGGCCGAGTTCCAAAAGATCACGCAGGACCTGCTCGACCGCACCCGCAAGCCGTTCCAGTCGGTGATCGCCGACGCCAGCATCTCGGTGGCGGACATCGACCACGTGGTGCTCGTCGGCGGCTCGACCCGCATGCCCGCGGTGACCGACCTGGTCAAGGAGCTCACCGGCGGCAAGGAGCCCAACAAGGGCGTAAACCCGGACGAGGTCGTCGCGGTCGGCGCGGCGCTGCAGGCGGGCGTGCTCAAGGGTGAGGTGAAAGACGTTCTGCTGCTTGATGTCACGCCACTGTCGCTGGGCATCGAGACCAAGGGCGGCGTGATGACCAAGCTGATCGAGCGCAACACCACGATCCCGACCAAGCGGTCGGAGACCTTCACCACGGCAGACGACAACCAGCCGTCGGTGCAGATCCAGGTCTATCAGGGCGAGCGTGAGATGGCCTCGGCCAACAAGCTGCTCGGCAGCTTCGAGCTGACCGGCATCCCGCCGGCCCCGCGCGGCGTGCCGCAGATCGAGGTCACGTTCGACATCGACGCCAACGGCATCGTGCACGTCACCGCGAAGGACAAGGGCACCGGCAAGGAGAACACGATCCGCATCCAGGAGGGCTCCGGCATCTCCAAGGAAGAGATCGACCGGATGATCAAGGACGCCGAGTCGCACGCCGAGGAGGACCGCAAGCGCCGCGAGGAGGCCGACGTCCGCAACCAGGCCGAGACGCTGGTGTACCAAACGGAGAAGTTCGTCG
This sequence comes from uncultured Actinomycetota bacterium, assembly GCA_963759655.1. Taxonomy (GTDB): domain Bacteria; phylum Actinomycetota; class Actinomycetes; order Mycobacteriales; family Mycobacteriaceae; genus Mycobacterium. The sequence continues at coordinate 523,513 of CAVXAG010000017.1, forward strand.
GCGAGCAGCGCAGCGCCGAGGGCGGTTCGAAGGTCCCCGAGGACACGCTGAACAAGGTCGACGCGGCGATCACCGAGGCCAAGACGGCACTCGGCGGCTCGGATATCAACGCGATCAAGACGGCGATGGAGAAGCTGGGCCAAGAGTCACAGGCGTTGGGCCAGGCCATCTACGAGGCCACCCAGGCCGCACAGGCCGGCGGGGGCGGTGACAGCTCCCCGGGTAGTGACGATGTGGTGGACGCCGAGGTGGTCGACGACGACAGCCAGGAGAGCAAGTGAGCTCGGAGCATGAGGCTCACGAACCCGTAGTCGTCACCGACAAGCGGCGCATCGACCCGGAAACGGGCGCTGTGCGTGAGCGGGCGACCGGGCCGGCCCCCAGCGGGCCGGCACCGGCCGCCTCCGGCGACAGCGACGACGCCGCGGACCTGAAGGCGACGCTGCAGCGGGTGAAGGCCGAATACGACAACTACCGCAAGCGCTCGGTCCGCCAGGAGCAGCTCGCCGCCGAGCGGGCGAAGGCTGCGGTGGTCGCCCAATTGCTCGGCGTTCTGGACGATCTCGATCGCGCCCGCGGCCACGGCGACCTGGAGTCGGGGCCGATGAAGTCAGTCGCGGACAAGCTGACCACCGCGCTGGAGGGCCTCGGCCTCACGGCGTTCGGCGATGAGGGCGACGAGTTCGATCCCTCGTTGCACGAAGCCGTCCAGCACGAGGGTGACGGCACCAAGCCGGTCGTCGGCACGGTAATGCGCCGCGGCTACCGACTCGGCGATCAGGTGTTGCGGCACGCGCTGGTCGGTGTGGTCGACACCGTGGACGAACCGGAAGCATCCCAGAGCCGTACCGACGGTAATGGCGACACCGGTGCGGAACAGACCGCAGAATCAGAATCATCGGTCGACTAACCCCGGTAGGGAGGTGACGCGGCATGGCTCAACGTGAATGGGTCGAGAAAGACTTCTACAAGGAGCTGGGCGTCTCCTCCGATGCCGGCGAGGACGAAATCAAGCGGGCGGCCCGACGGCTGCTCGCCGATAACCATCCGGATCGCAACCCGAACAACCCGGCGGCCGAGGACCGGTACAAGGCCGTGTCGGAGGCCAAGGACGTGCTGACGGACCCGGCCAAGCGCAAGGAGTACGACGAGACCAGGCGGCTGTTCGCCGAGGGGGGTTTCGGCCGCCGGTTCTCGGGAGCCAACTTCGGCGGCTTCGGCACCGGCGGCAACGGCACCGAGTTCAACCTCAACGACCTGTTCGACTCCGCCGGCGAGACCGGCGGCGCGAACATCGGGGACCTGTTCGGCGGACTGTTCGGCAGAGGTGGGCAACCGCGGCCCAGTCGTCCCCGTCGCGGCAACGACCTCGAGACCGAGACAGAGCTCGACTTCATCGAGGCCACCAAGGGCGTAGCGATGCCGCTGCGGCTGACCAGCCCGGCTCCGTGCACGAACTGCCATGGCAGCGGCGCGCGTCCGGGCACCAGCCCGAAGGTGTGCAGCACGTGCAACGGCTCGGGAGTGATCAACCGCAACCAGGGCGCGTTCGGTTTCTCCGAACCGTGCACCGACTGCCGTGGCACCGGCTCGATCATCGAGCACCCCTGCCCCGAGTGCAAAGGCACCGGGGTGGCCACCCGTACCCGCACGATCAACGTCCGGATACCCCCCGGCGTGCAGGACGGGCAGCGCATCAGGTTGCCCGGTCAGGGCGAGGCGGGGTTGCGCGGGGCGCCGTCGGGCGACTTGTACGTGACCGTGCACGTGCGTCCGGACAAGGTGTTCGGTCGCGACGGCGATGACCTGACGGTGAACGTGCCGGTCAGCTTTACTGAATTGGCGCTCGGTACAACGCTTTCGGTGCCGACGTTGGACGGCAAGGTCGGAGTGCGGGTTCCGAAGGGTACGGCGGACGGGCGCATCCTGCGGGTGCGCGGCCGCGGCGTGCCCAAACGCGACGGAGGCAACGGCGACCTTCTGGTCACCGTGAAGGTCGCGGTGCCGCCGAACCTCGAGGGTGCTGCGCTGGAGGAGCTGGAGAAGTACGCGGCTGCGGAGAAGGCGAGTGGGTTCGACCCGCGGGCCGGATGGGCGGGGCGATGAGCGCTTGCGCGAAGAGCAGAAGGCACCGATGAGCAAGGCCGACGACACCCGCACATTCCTGATCTCGGTCGCCGCCGAGTTGGCAGGCATGCACGCGCAGACGTTGCGCACCTACGACCGGCTCGGCCTGGTCACGCCGCGCCGAACCACCGGCGGCGGGCGACGTTATTCACAGCACGACGTCGACCTGCTGCGCGAGGTGCAGCGGCTGTCGCAGGACGAGGGCGTCAACCTGGCCGGTATCAAGCGGATCATCGAGCTCACCAATCAGGTCGAGGCGCTGCGGTCCCGGCTGCGTGAGCTGGCCGACGAGGTCGAGCAACTTCGCGCGAACCAACGCCGCGACGTCGCTGTGGTGCCGAAGTCGACTGCGTTGGTGGTGTGGGAGCCGCGGCAACCCCGGCGCTCTCGCCGCTAGGCGGCGGCGATCTCGCCGCTAGGCGGCGGTGGCGACGTGGATCGAGAACGTCGTGGTGACCGGGTCGCCCTCAGTGGCGACGCGATAGGTGCCGCGGCGTAACGAGTCGGTGGGCGCACACATCGGCTCGAAGCAGATCACCTCGTCGTCACTGGGCGAGAACACCTGCGCGGCGCTGTAGCCCTCGTCGAAGTGCACCTCGAGGCGCCGGTCGCCGCCCGAGATCGCGAATACCGAGCCGGGCTTCAACTCGTCATAGCTCTCGTCGAAGTACCTGTCGCCCAACATCTCTGTCGACGGTGCGTGGTCCTCGGTCTCTCCAGTGGGAATCATCCAGGCGTTGACGGGGCAGTAGCGCATCGCGGGCAGCTCCATCTGCCACTCACCGCGCGGCACGTCGGGGATCCGCAGGTACGGGTGGAAGCCGAAACACAGCGGCACGTCGGCCCTGGTCGTGGGCGTGACCGTCGTCTTGACCGTGAGCACACGGTCGGCGAGCGTGACGTCCACCGTCAGCCGGTGCGGGAACGGGAAGCTGACCAGCAGCCGCGGGGTGCCGCCGTAGTCGAGCTCGGCGGTCAGCCGATTCCCGGTCTGCGCGGCGACCTGCCAGCCTTCGTACGCGGCCAGGATGCCGTGGATCACCACACCATGTTGATCGGTGCGCACCCCTCCGATCCCGGGCGTCAACGTGACGACCGCCTTGTCGACGCCGTAAGTGTTCGCGCTCAACCTGTTTGCCCATGGATACAAGATCGGGATGCCCATCGTCTTGCCCGTGGTCATGTACGCGTGCAGGCCCCGGCGCTGGCCGAGCAGCTCAACTCCGTCGTCTGACAGCGAGGTACCGATCATGCCGGCGCCCGGCACGTAGGTCGCCGTCAGTGACGAGGACGGGTCTTTGAGCGTGACGGTCTCTAAGTCAGCCATCGTCGGATTGTGCCACAGGGACAAGATGGCGCCGGGCCCGCTCGAGGTCAATTAGCCACGGGATCGTGCTGGATTCGTTCTACCGGAGCACCTTTGGCGATCAGTGCCGCCTTGGTGGCAGCGATCATCTGCGGGCCGCCGCCGATGAGGATCTGGCGGTCAGACCAGGCTCCGAACTTCGTCACCACCTCGGGCAGCCGGCCCGTCTGACGCATATGCAAGCCCCGCGGCGGCTGGACGTCCGGGTAGTCGACCGCCCACGGCGGGTCGCGGTCGTGTTCCGTCACCGGCGTCACCGACAGCCACGGGTTGTGGGCTGCGATCTGCCACAGTGTTTGCAGGTCGTACAGCTCGCAGGGGTAGCGCGCGCCGAAGAAAAGGTGGACCCGCGGGTTGTCATGGGAACTGGTGAGGTCCATGATCAGCGCTCGCACGGGCGCCAGTCCGGTGCTGCCGGCCACCATGAGCACGTCGCCGCCACTTCGGTCGATCTCCATCGCACCGTGCGGTGCCGACATCCGCCACCGGTCGCCGGGACGCGTCTCGTCGACGATCGCCGTGCTGACCATCCCGCCCAGCACCGCGCGGACGTGGAACTCGATCGTGCCGCCCGGATCGGCCGGGATGGCAGGGCTGAGATAGCGCCAGCGGCGCGGGCACTGCGGCACCTGGACGTTGACGAACTGGCCGGGGAGGTAGTCCATCGGCCGGTCCAGATGAAGCCGCACCACCGAGATTTCGCGCGACACCCGCAGGTGTTCGACGATGGTGCCGTCCCACCACGCCGGACCGGCCTCGGCCTCCGCGGCGCCGCTCATCAGGCCGGTGACCAGCGCCACCACGTCGTGGGCAGCCTCGTCCAGCGCGGCGTCCCATTGATCGCTCAGGTGGCTGCGGAAGCTGCTGGACAGCGCCGTCTGCAGGGTTAGGTAATGCTGTTCTCGCACACCGTATTTGCGGTGATCGCGACCGAGCTGGGCGAGGAACTCGACGGGTTCTTCGGTGCGCTGCTCAATGACTTCACCGAGTACCCACCACAGTGCTTGGCCGAAGGCGGCGCGCTGAGCCGCCATATCCGGCGGGAAGAGGTCGCGGACCGTCGGGTCGATCGCGAACCAGTGCGTGTAGAAACTGCGCACCAGCTCGTTGTCACCCAGCGCCGGATTCATCGCCGCACGCAGCGTCCGCAGCGAGTCACGATCGTCCAGTCCCACGCCGGATGATCTTAGGCACGTCGGCCGACCGCGGCGACCGTATTCAGCGCCGTCCGGCCCGGCCAGAGCTAGTGGATTCCGTGGATTCCTTTGTAGAGCACCAGCAGGCCGATCACGATCAGGATGGCCGCCACCAGTGCGGCATTGTGCTTCTCCATCCAGTCCTTCAGCTTGCCCAGCGCCGGGTCCAAGCGGTCCCCGGAAACCGCGTACGCCAACACCGGCAGTGCGACGGACGACGCGGAGATCGCGACGAAGCAGGCGGCCGCGAGCCACACCCGCGGAAACCCAAGACCCTCCGTTCCGATCGCCAAACCTGCTGCTGCGCAGATGAATAGCACCTTCGGGTTCACCACGGCCAACAGCGCCCCGGTGACGCCCGCCTTCGTCGGCGTGACGGTGCTGAGCTGGCGCATCCACGACGGCATGTGCGCGGACCGGTGCCGGGTGAGCCAGCGGAAGACACCGAACACGATCAGCGCGGCACCGACGACGATGCGCAACCACGACGCCCACTTCGGCGGGTTGCTGACACCGCCCACCAGGCCGGATACTTCCACGAAGATCGCGGTCAGCGCGGCCAGGGCGACGACCCAACCCAGCAGATACATCAGCGCTGCGGGCCGAGGACGCGGAGCGTGCAGGACCAGGACCGCGGGGATGATGGACAGCGGCGACAAGGTGATCACCAGCGCGAGGGGGATAAGCTCGGTGAGTACGTCGTTCGAACTTGCCGCCATGAGCCAGAATCTTTGCATGAGACGTGGCCGGTGGTCATTGGTTTCCGTCGCCGTGTTGCTCGCGTTCGGCACGGTCACAACCCCCGCGCCGGGGCGGGCGGACGCAGCCACGGACGACGTCCTCGCCCAGGAGGCGCGCTGGCTGGTCGCGATCACCGACGGTGACCGCGACACGGTCGAATCCATCCTGAGCGGGAACTTCAAGCACATCACGAGCGAGGGCGTGCTTCTCGATCGCGCTGAAGAGATCGACGGGACCGTCAAACAGCCGTTCACGATGAACCCGTCGGAGCAGACGGTCGACATCGCCGGCGACACGGCGGTGATTCACGGAGTGAACACCCTGATCAAGTCGGGCCGAGTTCTGGCGAAGGAGCGATTCACCGACGTGTTCATCCTCGAGAACGGCACCTGGATGGCGCTGTCGGCACAGGAAACTGCGGCCTGACCCAAGCTCGCCGAAGAAGTCCGCAATCTCGTCACGCCTCGGTGACCGGCTGTGTACTGTCCGGATCGAGCGGTCCTTTCCCAGTGGCCGTTGCGGATTGGGGAACCAGTCGTGGCCCGTCGAAAAATGACTGTCCTCGCAGTCGCGGTTGCGCTACTGATGTCGATGACCGTCTCGTGCTCGTCGAATCACGCGCCAACGCCGGCGCCGCCGGGGGCCAACGCCGGGCCGAACGGTCACCCCGCTGCCTACAAGGAACCGGTCAAACTGTCCAGCAAGGACGGCGTGCTCGAGGTCCGACTGTCCGCGCACCAGGGCACCGTCAACCTGGACACGGTCTCGCAACCTGTTTCCGACTTCCTGGTCTTCGGCTACGAGCTGATCAAGGGGACCAGTTCGGACGGTTCGACCAGCGGTGACAATCTCTATCCCGGGCCGACACTGCGCGTCGATCCGGGCGAACGTCTGATCGTGCATTTCGACAACGACCTGCAGAACCTCACCATCGGTGACTTCAATGATCCGGCGTTCACCCCGGTGAACGGCCAGGTGCCGCTCTATCCGGCGGCCCTCGATTCGGCACCGCTGAACCTTCACGTGCACGGGGTGCACGTCAGCCCCAGTGGCAACGCCGACAACGTCTTGCTGTCCATTCCGGCCGGGATGGGCAACGTCTACGACTATGCGATACCGAAGGACATGCCCGCCGGCATCTACTGGTATCACGGCCACCGTCACACGTTGACCGCGCAGCAGACGTACATGGGACTGTCCGGGATGCTGGAGATCGGGCGTCCCGACGGAAACTTGCCCGTGGTGACCAAGAACAACATCCCGATCCGGGACATGGCGCTGCAATACAACTTCGTGTTCGACCGCAAGGGCAGCGGCCACAAGCTCAACAACGCGTACTGGCCGGAGTGGGTCAGCACGCTCACGCCGCCGCAGGGGTCACAGCTCGCCGACGGCAGCTATTCGCCGAGTCTGGCCCCGTTGAACTTCTCGCAGACCACCAACGGCGCCCAGTACTTCACCAACTGGTACAGCGGCCCGCTGTCCCCCGACAACCACCGCGGGGCAAACCAGTTCGTGCCGCAGAACCTGCAAAGCTTCACCAGTGGTTCGGTGAACGTGCCCGCCGACCCGAAGCTGCCGGACAACGAGCGCGACGTCCAATACACGGTCAACGGCCAGTTTCAGCCGGAGTTGAAGGTCAAGCCCGGACAGACCGAGATCTGGCTGCTGGCCAACATGACCGACGTCGCCTACATCACCGTGCAACTGACCGAGACGGCGACCGGTAAGCATCCGCAGCTCTCGGTCGTCGGGCAGGACGGTGTTCCATACACCCAGGTGCAACGTCCGGTCGGCGGCGACGGAACACGGCTGGTCATCCCGTCGGGAACGCGTTATGCGATCGCGGTGACGATGCCGGCCAACGGCGACCTGGTGCTGGCGATGCCGCCGCTGCAGGGCGCCAACCCGGTCATGACCGATCCCGGCATCCTGTACACCAACAACGGCACCAAGAACTCGCCGGCGGTGCTGGGGACGGTGACCGTCGACCCGGCAAACCTCAGCTACGCCGACGGCTTTTTCACTTTCCCGACGCAGACCCTGCTGCACGTCACGCCCGACGCCGGACAGGGCCAGACCACGGCATTCGACCCGGGCCAGGACCTGGACACCTACACCTCCTACGTCGACACCTCGGTGATGACACCCGACATGACACGTCAATTCAAGCTCAGCGGTGGCTTCGACAACGCGAGGGCCAGCAAGAACGATCCGAAGGCGTTCCTCTACGAGATCAACGACAACACGTTCCCGAACATCCAGCTGATCCAGCCGCGGCTGAATTCCGTGGAGGAGTGGAAATTCACCAACTTCAACAATGATGCCCACCCGTTTCACGTGCACGTCAACAACTTTCAGGTGACCCAGCTGGTCGATCCGAACGCGGGCACCACAACGGGCGTGCAGCCGTGGGGACAGGACATCGTGAATGTGCCCGCGCCGACCATCGATGCCAACCGGGATCCGGTGACCCCCGGCTCGGCCACGATTCGCACCCAATTCGCGGAATACGCGGGCGCTTTCGTGATGCATTGCCACCGGCTCAACCACGAGGACAACGGGATGATGGCACTCATCAACGTGATCCCGGAGGTATCGAGCTACGCGGTGGCCATCCCCGGGCACAAGGGCACGCCGGCAACAGTGCAGGTCCGCGACGGCAACGGCGACAAGGTCCTTAACGCGATCGTGCCGTTCCCGGACTTTGAGGGCACTCCGTCGGTGGCGATGGCCGACGTCAACGGCGACGGAGTCCTCGACCTCATCGTCGGGACCGGGGCGGGGGTAGCTCCGGAGGTGGTCGTCTACAGCGGGGCCGAGGGTGGGCTTGGCCCCTTCAGCAACGAGATCGCCCGGTTCTCTCCGTTCAGCGCCGACGTCACCGGCGGCGTGAGCGTGGCCGGCGCCGATATCGACGGCAATGCGCTCTCAGACAACATCATCGTTGGCGCCGGGCCGGGCGCCGACTCGCAGGTCAAGGTGTTCTCCTCGCACCTTCCTGCCCAGTCGGGGTCGGCGCCCGACGTGTTCTCCACCTTCGCGCCCTACCCCGGGTCCAAAGCGGGAGTCACCCTTGCCACCGGTCTGATCGACTCAATGTCTGGCCGCCCCAGTGTCGTTACCGCCCCCGGTCCGGGCGATCCGCCGCACATCAAGGCGTTCCGGTGGGATTTGTACGAGCCCACCGAGCGGGCGAAAGCTAATGGCGCCAAGGATTCTCCGGTCGGCGATCCCGAGACGACGGCCGACTTCATGGCTTTCGACCCGTCGTACACCGGAGGTGTCTCACTGACCGCCGGATGGGTGGCCGGCTCCGAAGGCGGGGCGCAGAGCGTCGTCACCGGACAGCTCGGGGCAGACGGGACGGTACGGGTGTGGTCCACCGGTTCGCGCCTGGACGGTCAACCCACGATGTACCTGCACAGCCCCAACCACGAGGCGGACAACCTCCAGTTCGCCCAAATCGCCGAGTTGAAGCCGTTTTCGCCCGGCCCGCCCGGCACAGGCACTCTGGTCGCGACCACCAGCACGACCACCGGCGCGGATCTGCTCGTCAGCCGCACCGGGCCGGCCGGTGCGGAGGTCCGCAAGTACACCCTGGCCCGGCCGGATCCGGCGGCGAGAACCCTGGTGGAGACGCTGTTGACGACGCTGCCGCCGCTGCCGGCTGGAACCGGGCAAGCACCGCTCGGCGGTCGCTAGCGCCGGGCCAAGATCTGGGTGGTCACGAACCAGAAGACGACCGCCCAGAACACCATCGCAGCCGTGACGATCGCGATACCGCGCCTATTCGTCCGCGCCGCAGGCGCATTCACGGGCGGCTGCAGCCAGTTCTTGAGCAACCGGTTCACGTAGTACGGCATCGTCACGTAGGTCATGCTGAGGCTGGACAGCAGGTTGCCCACCAGCATGCCCAACCACAGCGGCAGCCGGAGCGGGGACTGGGCGAGGGTCAGCAGGACCACGGTGGGATACAGGCCCACCCACACCGCGATCGACGTCTTGAGGTCCGAGGGCGGTTTCGTCTCGGTCCCTTTCTCGCCGAACGCGAACCAGTTGCCGAATGAGCTGTCGACGGTCCGCAAGTCGAAGTCGTCGAACCGTTTGCCTTCCGCGAGCAGCTGCTTGCGTTCGCCCGAGGTGAGCCACGCATCGAGATCTGCGGCGCTGTCGAAGCGGTACATCGCGGTCCACTTGTCCTGCACGCCTTCGATCGGGCGAAACAGCTCGGTTCCGCGATAGCCGTGAAAATTGCTCTCGGCGGCCTCAAGGCCACGCTGCCAGGCGAGAAATTCGTCGACGTCTTCCGTGTTCACCCGGTGTGTGACAACCACCGTCACCAGTTCATCGGTCCGCTTGGCGGCACCACCGAGAACCTGTTGCGTCGGCGGACCGTCGAAGTATTGCTGCCCTGCCGCGAGACGGTCCTGGCGTGCGGCGCTGTTGATCCACGCCGCAACGTTGGCGGTGGAGTCGAAGCGGTAGACCACAACCCAATCCGGCTGCACCGCTGTGGGTGCGGTGACCTCGGCGCCGATGAATCCGGGGTAGTGCGAGGCGACATCGTTGAGGTCGTGCTGCCATTTGATGAATTCCTGTTCGCTACCGGGGCGAACTCGCTGGCCGATGATGACGGTGGCGGCGTTGTCGTTCTTGTCGCTGTCGGTGGTCATGGGCTCTGGCAGCTCAGGGAGCCGTGATCAGTTGGGTCGTACCTGCGGGCAGTGACATGCAGATGTTGCCGCCGACGGTCGCCGAGTTCCACACCTTGAACGACGCCAAGAAGGCCTCGCAGCTGGTCTGGATCAGCGGCGCTGCCTGCCAGGTGTCGGGGGTGGCGAGTGCATACAGGTCGTGGATGGTGGCCGTCGCGCCGATCTTGAGCCCGTCGGCGCTGATGTGCAGCGCGTCCCAGCCGAGCGGCATGAGGTCGATGAGACGGCGAAGATCTGGTTGCTGGTCGGAAAACAGCCACGTTCCCCCGGCCAGCCAGGCGTCGCCGGGACGCCACTGCGCGCCCGGCCGGTCGGCGGGCCGCCGGACCACCTCTGTGATCGTGTTGATGTCCAAATCCGTGCCCCCTCGGGGATTTCGGTCGTCATCGATGGGCTGGCAGACCTCGCCTGACTTTAGACAGCCGGAGGCCCTTCAGCATGCGGAACGGGCCTGCCGCCGAGTGTGAATCTGGCGACGCCCCGCCGGCGTGTCGCGTAGCTGACTGCACTGTCGGCGGACGGGAGGGGGGACGATCGGCTAGAGTTGAGCGGAACAGACTCAACCATGACGGCGTTGGACAACGCGACAAGCATTTTTTCTAGCCCCTTTCGGAATGATCCGAATGATCGGAGGATCGTCTCGTGGACTCGTTCAACCCGACCACCAAGACCCAGGCGGCGCTGACCGCTGCCCTGCAGGCGGCAAGCACCGCCGGTAACCCGGAGATTCGCCCGGCCCATCTGCTGATGGCCCTGCTGACCCAGAACGACGGCATCGCCGGACCGCTTCTGGAGGCCGTTGGCGTCGACCCGGCGACCATCCGCGCGGAGACGCAGCGGCTGCTCGACCAGCTGCCCAGTGCCAGCGGCGCCAGCGCGCAGCCGCAGCTGTCCCGCGAGTCGCTGGCCGCGATCACCGCGGCGCAGCAGTTGGCCACCGAGATGGACGACGAATACGTTTCCACCGAGCATCTGATGGTCGGGCTGGCCACCGGGGATTCGGACACCGCCAAGCTGCTCACCGGACAAGGCGCATCACCAGAGGCGCTGCGCGAAGCGTTCGTCAAGGTCCGCGGCAGTGCCCGCGTCACGAGCCCCGACCCCGAGGGCACCTACCAGGCGCTGGAGAAGTACTCCACCGACCTGACCGCGCTCGCCCGAGAGGGCAAGCTCGACCCGGTCATCGGGCGGGACAACGAGATTCGGCGGGTGGTGCAGGTGTTGTCCCGCCGCACCAAGAACAACCCGGTGCTGATCGGTGAGCCGGGCGTCGGCAAGACGGCGATCGTCGAGGGCCTGGCCCAGCGAATCGTGGCGGGCGACGTGCCGGAAAGCCTGCGCGACAAGACGATTGTCGCCCTGGATCTGGGCTCGATGGTCGCCGGTTCGAAGTACCGCGGCGAGTTCGAGGAACGGCTGAAGGCCGTGCTCGACGACATCAAGAACTCCGCTGGTCAGATCATCACGTTCATCGACGAGCTGCACACCATCGTCGGGGCCGGTGCCACCGGCGACAGCGCGATGGATGCCGGCAACATGATCAAGCCGATGCTCGCCCGCGGCGAGCTGCGGCTGGTCGGCGCGACCACACTCGACGAATACCGCAAGCACATCGAGAAGGACGCCGCGCTCGAGCGCCGCTTCCAGCAGGTTTTCGTCGGCGAGCCGTCGGTCGAGGACACGATCGGCATCCTGCGCGGTCTCAAGGAACGCTACGAGGTGCACCACGGCGTGCGGATCACCGACTCCGCGCTGGTCGCGGCCGCGACGCTGTCCGACCGCTACATCACGTCCCGCTTCCTGCCCGACAAGGCCATCGACCTGGTCGACGAGGCCGCGTCGCGGCTGCGGATGGAGATCGATTCGCGTCCGGTCGAGATCGACGAGGTCGAGCGGCTGGTTCGCCGGCTGGAGATCGAAGAGATGGCGCTGGAGAAGGAATCCGACGACGCCTCCAAGGACCGGCTGGAGAAGCTGCGTGCCGAGCTCGCCGACAAGAAAGAAGGGCTCGCTGAGCTTACTACCCGCTGGCAGAACGAGAAGAACGCCATCGAGATCGTCCGCGAGCTCAAGGAGCAGCTCGACACGCTGCGCCAAGAGTCGGAGCGGGCCGAGCGCGACGGTGATCTGGCCAAGGCCGCCGAGTTGCGCTACGGGCGCATTCCCGAAGTCGAGAAGAAGCTCGACGCCGCATTGCCGCAGGCAGAGGCACGCTCGGCCGTGATGCTCAAGGAAGAGGTCGGACCCGACGACATCGCCGAGGTGGTGTCGGCGTGGACCGGCATCCCGGCAGGCCGGATGCTCGAAGGCGAGACGGCCAAGCTGCTGCGGATGGAAGACGAGCTGGGCAAGCGGGTCGTCGGGCAGAAGAAGGCCGTGATCGCGGTGTCCGACGCCGTGCGGCGCAGCCGGGCCGGCATCGCCGACCCGAACCGGCCGACCGGCTCGTTCCTGTTCCTCGGCCCCACGGGGGTAGGCAAGACCGAGCTGGCCAAGGCGCTGGCCGACTTCCTGTTCGACGACGAACGCGCGATGGTGCGCATCGACATGAGCGAGTACGGCGAGAAGCACTCGGTGGCCCGTCTGGTTGGCGCGCCGCCCGGCTACGTCGGGTACGACCAGGGTGGTCAGCTGACCGAGGCGGTGCGCCGGCGCCCGTACACCGTGGTGCTGTTCGACGAGGTCGAGAAGGCGCACCCGGACGTGTTCGACGTGTTGTTGCAGGTCCTCGACGAGGGCCGGCTCACCGACGGGCAGGGCCGCACCGTCGACTTCCGCAACGCGATCCTGATCCTGACGTCCAACCTGGGGTCGGGCGGTAGCGAAGAGCAGGTGATGGCCGCGGTGCGGGCGACGTTCAAACCGGAGTTCATCAACCGGCTCGACGACGTGCTGATCTTCGACGGCCTGAACCCCGAAGAGCTGGTGGCTATCGTCGACATCCAGCTGGCGCAGCTGCAGAAGCGGTTGGCGCAGCGCCGGCTGCAGCTGGAGGTGTCGCTGCCGGCAAAGAAGTGGCTGGCCCAGCGCGGTTTCGATCCGGTGTACGGTGCCCGCCCGCTGCGCCGGCTGGTGCAGCAGGCCATCGGCGACCAGCTGGCGAAGAAGCTGCTGTCCGGCGAAGTGCACGACGGCGACACCGTTCCCGTCAACGTGAGCCCGGACGGCGGTTCGCTGGTCCTCGGGTGAGGTTCTCGGCCGGGGATGCCCGGTTGAGATGCGGTTGTGATCTGCTCGGATTCGGGCATCGCAGCCTGCAGCAGATAGGCTGGAGTCGATGGTTCCGCTTTGGTTCACGCTGTCCGCGCTCTGTTTCGTGAGCGCGGGCGTGCTGCTGTACATCGACCTCGACCGGCGCCATAACCACGGCCGGCGCCGCAAGTCGTGGGCGCGCTCACACGGGTTCGACTACGAACCGGAGTCGGCCGAGATCGTCAAGCGCTGGACACGCGGCGTGATGTCGACCGTTGGCGACGTGCCCGCGCGCAACGCGGTGCTGGGCCAGATCCGCGGTGAGGCGGTGTACATCTTCGACCTGGAGGACGTCGCCACCGTGATCGCCCTGCACCGCAAGGTCGGCACCAACGTTGTGATGGACCTGCGGCTCAAGGGCCTCAAAGAGCCGCGGGAAAACGACGTCTGGCTGCTCGGCGCGATCGGCCCCCGGATGGTGTACTCCACCAACCTCGACGCCGCGCGGCGGGCCTGCGATCGCCGGATGGTGACGTTCGCCCACACCGCTCCCGATTGCGCGGAGATCATGTGGAACGAGCAGAACTGGACGCTGATCAGCATGCCGGTCACCAGCACCCGCGCCGAATGGGACGAGGGTCTGCGCACGGTGCGGCAGTTCAACGATCTGCTGCGGGTGCTGCCACCGGTGCCCAAGACCGTTTCACCCACCGGCGCGCGCCGTAACGGCGCACCGGGCCGGCCGGTCACCCCGCCCGCCGAGCTTCCGCCCGGCCGCGCCGAGACGAACCGCCACGGCCAGGAGCCGGGCCGTCGTCCGCAGCAGACGCGTGCCGGCCGGCCCGGTCCGCGCAGCTACCAGCCCTAGCCGCGAATGCCGCGTCCCGTCGCTCTGATCACCGGTCCGACTTCCGGCATTGGCGCGGGGTTCGCGAGGCGATACGCCGTCGACGGTTACGACCTGGTGCTGGTGGCGCGGAACGTCGAACGGCTCAACGAGTTGGCCGAGGCGATGCGCGCAGAGCACGGCATCAGCAGCGAAGTTCTGGTCGCCGATCTGGCCGACGCCGACGGTCGCGCGCAGGTGGCCGACCGGCTGGCCAGCGGGGTGCGCGTGCTGGTCAACAACGCCGGCTTCGGCACGTCCGGGGAATTCTGGACCGCCGAGCCTGCGCTGCTGCAATCCCAGCTCGACGTCAACGTCACCGCCGTGATGCAGCTGACCCGCGCGGCGTTGCCCCCGATGGTCGAGGCCGGTGCGGGCACCGTGATCAACGTGGCGAGCGTCGCGGGACTGCTACCGGGGCGTGGCTCGACGTATTCGGCGTCCAAGGCGTGGGTGGTGTCGTTCTCCGAAGGGCTGGCCAATGGGTTGGCCGGCACGGGCGTGAGCGTGGCCGCGCTGTGCCCGGGTTTTGTCCACACCGAGTTTCACCAGCGCGCCGGTATCGAGATGGGCTCGATGCCGTCGTTCATGTGGCTGGACATCGACGACGTCGTTGGCGAATGCATGACCGATGTCGCGAGAGGCAAGGTGGTGATCATTCCCGGGTTGCAGTACAAGGCATTGACCACCGCAGGGCGAATGGTGCCGCGAAAGATGGTGCGGTTCATGACGCAAACCGTTGGCCGGGGCCGTGGCCGCACCTGAGCACCCGGCGGTGCTGTTCGACGTGGACGGAACGCTGGTCGACTCGAACTATCTGCACGTCCACGCGTGGCAGCGAGCATTCCTGACGGAGGGCGTAACCGTCGAAGCCTGGCGCATCCATCGCTGCATCGGCATGGACGGCACCGCGCTGGTGAAGACATTGCTGGTGAAGACATTGTCCGACGATGCCGACGACGACGTCAGGAATCGGTTGACGGACGCGCACTCTCGTTACTACCAGGAGACGGCGTCCATGCTGACACCCCTGCCCGGCGCGCGTGAATTGTTGCGCCGCGTTGCCGATTTGGGACTGCAGGTGGTGCTGGCGACGTCGGCACCGGAGGATGAGCTAGCGCTGCTGCGCGAGGTGCTTGATTGCGACGACGTCATCTCTGAGGTGACGTCATCGCGCGACGTCGAGACCGCCAAACCCGAACCCGACATCGTGCGCGTCGCGCTGGGACGGGCCGGCGTCACCGCCGACCGGGCGGTGTTCATCGGGGACGCGGTATGGGACGCCGAAGCCGCCCGGCGTGCGGGCGTGACCTGCATTGGCGTCCTGAGCGGGGGCGTGTCCCGCAGCGAACTGCTCGGCGCAGGCGCCGTCGAGGTGTTCGAGAACGCTGCGCAGCTACTCGATCACCTCGACGAAACGCCGATCGCGGCACAGGTGTGAAACCGGCCGAATACGGCTATATAACCTTCGTGATAGAAACCGTGTCCGGACTGGACCGCGCCGTCGTGGTGGTCCCCGCACACAACGAGGCACTCGTGCTCGAGGAGTGCCTGCGGTCGGTACTCACCGCGGCGGTGTGCGTGGGGGTACCGACGCAGATCATCGTGGTGCTCGATGCATGCGACGACGGCAGCGCCGCGGTAGCGCAGGATTTCGGCGGGGACGTTCGTGTTATCACCATCGACGCGCGCAACGTAGGCGCCGCCCGCGCAGCTGGCTTCGAATACGCCAGATCGATTGGCAACGTGGATGATTCCCGCACCTGGTATGCCACCACAGATGCCGATAGCACCGTGGGCCCGGATTGGCTGGTGAGGCAGATCGCGGTCAACGCCGACGTGGTTGTCGGCGTGGTCCATGTTCCCGAATGGCGGCACCATCCACCGGTTGTCGCGCTGCGTCACGTACGTGGCTACCGATCCAACGGGCCGCATCACGATCATGTTCACGGTGCAAACCTGGGATTTCGGGCTGATGCGTACTGGCGGGTCGGAGGGTTCGCGGCGCTGGAAACGGGCGAGGACGTGGAGTTGGTCGAACGATTTGAACGCGACGGGCACGTCATCAGCCGCGACCCGAGCTTGTCGGTGGCCACCTCCGATCGGCAAATCGCGCGCGCTCCAGCAGGTTTCGCTCACCACCTCAGACAGCTGTCGCGCTCGGAGCTCCCCCTGGCGGTCGGCGACCTGCCATGAACGCGGGCATGGTGCGGCGGTGGCTCAACGACGGCGCATTGGATCTGCCGCTGCCGGGTTCCGGCGGCACCGCGCACCGCTGGAACCGGCTGGCCGAATTGGCCGAAATCGATCTCGTCTCGGCGCGACTGGCCGAAGCGCACGTGGATGCCGTCGCGATTCTGGCTGAACTTGGCGGCAGCCCAACGCAACCCGATCAGTTGTGGGGCGTGTGGGCCGCCGAGTCCCCTGACGCTGTGCTGCGTGCCCGCGGCAGCGGTGACGTGATGACCCTCGAGGGCACCAAGGCCTGGTGCTCGGGGGCCGGACTGTGCTCGCACGCGGTGGTGACCGCGCGGCTGCCCGACGGTGAGCGGGGGTTGTTCGCCGTCGAACTGAACCAGCCCGAGATCAACGCGTTGCCAAGCACATGGCGTAATAGCGGAATGCAGGCGTCGGACACCCGATCCGTTCAATTCAGCAATGCGCAGGCTGTCCCGGTTGGGCGGCCCGGCAGCTACCTGAATCGGCCCGGTTTCTGGCACGGAGCCGCCGGTGTCGCCGCCTGCTGGCTGGGTGGCGCCCGGGCGGTTGCGGCGCCTCTGTACCGCCGTGGCGCGACCACATCCGCGAACGACCATCAGCTTGCTCACCTCGGCGCGGTCGACGCAGCGATCGGTGCCGCCGAGGCCATGCTGGTGTTCACCGCGTGCCGGGTCGATGCCGACCCCGCCGATCGAACCGGTACAGCCGAAAAGACCGCCCGGCGGATGCGCGCGGTCACGGAGACGGCGGTCGACGAGGCCATCGGCCGAACCGGACGAGCCCTCGGGGCCGCGCCACTGGCGCTCGACGGCCCACACGCCCGCCGGGTCGCCGACCTGACGATGTATGTCCGGCAAAGCCATGCCGAAGCGGACCTGGCCACGCTGGGACGACTGGCGGCGGACGGCCGACGATGATTGCCGCCGCGGCCGGCAACGGCGCCCGTTTTGCGACAAGGTCGACATCGAGCGGGGGCACCCCGACCTCGTATTGGGTGCACTGGGAACGGCGCTTCGCCAGCCTTGACCTCACTTCCTGCCCCGGGCTTGTCGTGGTTGCAGCCCATCCCGATGACGAGACCCTCGGCCTGGGCGGAATGATCGCTGCTCTCACGGCGGCCGGTGTGCGTGTCGAGGTGGTACTGGTCAGTGACGGCGGGGCGGCTTACCCGACCCTGTCCAGACTTCAGCGGGGCCGTCTTGAACGGATCCGCCGATTCGAACTCGCGAAAGCCGCAAGTATTCTCGGCGTCGATGAGACGATCTGCCTCGGGCTGCCCGACGGCGAGATCGCTGAGCACGAAGCGTGGCTCGCCGACCAGCTCGGCACGATACTGATGCAGCGGCCACCCGGCGTGTGGTGCGCGGCGACCTGGCGCGGCGACGGGCATCCCGATCACGAAGGGGTCGGGCGCGCGGCGCGGTCGGCCGCTCGCCGCACTGGAGCGGTCCTGCTTGAATACCCAATCTGGATGTGGCATTGGGCGCTGCCCGATGACCTCGCGGTGCCATGGCAGTGCGCGCGCAGTGTGCCGTTGACATTATCGGATATTCAACGTAAGCGGGCCGCCGCCGAGTGCTTTCGCAGCCAGTTGATGCCGCCTGACGGTTATGGGCCGCCGGTGCTGCCGCCATATGTGATGCGGCGCCTGCTCGCCGTCGGCGAGGTGGTGTTCGTGTGACCGCACGGTTACCCGATGCGTACTTCGACGCGATGTACGCGACGTCAGACGACCCCTGGCAGTTGAGTTCCCGGTGGTATGAAGAGCGCAAATACGCAATCACGCTGTCGATGCTGCCGCGGCCCCGGTATCGACACGCGTTCGAACCCGGCTGTTCAATCGGAACGCTCACCGAACGGCTCGCCGTCAGATGTGACGCAATCACGGCTACGGATGTGTCCGCGATCGCGCTGGACCACGCCGACAGGCGGCTTCGTGCCGCGGGCCGCCGGAAACAGGTCAACCTGATGCTGCACTCCCTCGACGACCCGTGGCCTGAAGGCGATTTCGACCTCATCGTGATCTCGGAGGTGGGTTACTACCTGCACGCCGACAACCTGCGATCGGTTCTGGACCGCGAGCGCAGCCGGCTGAACGGTGTGACCGTGGTTGCCGCGCACTGGCGCCACCCTGTCGAGGACTATCCGACGGGCGGGGACCGCGCGAACCAGATAATCGCAGCCACACCCGGACTACGCCGGCTCGGAAGCTACCGCGACCCGGACGTGGCGATCGAGATATTCGCCGGGCCGGACGAGCCTGGGCCCTAAGGCCTGGCGGTAAGTGCGAAACACCGGCTAACTGGACACCGGTCGCGTTACAGTTAACTCCTGAAGCACAGTGGCCCAATTGCGATCGAGGCGCTGGGTTTCAGCTTTCGTCGGGCCGTTCATCGACGGGCCGCCGTGGGCAGCAGGAGGGGTAGTGGACGATAACCCGAACAACGCCCAGCCCGACATGCCGGCGGATCCGGCGACGGTGTTCACCGCACTCGCCGAAATCCTCTACCAGGGCGCTGACACCACCGAAGTGTGCGCGGCGATCTGCGTGGCCGCCACGCTCACGGTGCCCGGCTGTCACCACGCCAGCGTGCTCATGCGCCGCAACAACGACTATGTCACCGTGGCGGCCACTGACCAGATCGCGCGTCAGGTCGATGCCCTGGAACGCACGACCGGGGACGGGCCGTGCCTCGACGCCATCGAAGACGAAGTGCCCCAGGTCGAACCCGACCTGACCACCTCCACCAGCTGGCCGCGGCTGGCCCCCAGGGTGACGGCGGAGACACCGGTCCGCGGTGCGATGGGGTTCCGGATCTTGGTCGACCAACGCAAGGTCGCGGCGCTGAACCTCTTCAGCGACACTCCCAATCGGTTCGACACCGTTTCGGCTGAGCGGGCGGTCGTCCTTGCCGCATTCGCCACCGTCGCGCTCAACGCCGCTGCCCGCGGTGAGAATGTCGATAACTTGCGGCAAGGCCTGCAAAGCAACCGCGAGATCGGCAGGGCCATCGGCATGCTGATGCTGATCAACGACATCAGCGAGGAAGAGGCCTTCGACAGGCTGCGCCGCTTGTCGCAGGAGATGAACATCAAAGTGGCCCAGGTTGCCCGCGCTGTGGTCGAACAACGCGGGCAGCTGCCGACCTAGTGGGCCGCCTCGCGGAGCTTGGCCAACAGTGGTTCGGCGGCCTCGGTCAGGAATCGGTGTTGTCCCTCGTCACCGATTTGCACCAGTGCGATGTCGGTGAACCCGGCCTCCCAGTACTTGCGTACGGCATCGCCGATCGCGTCGAGGTCTGGACCGCATGGGATGCTCTCGGCGACGTCCTCCGGCCGGACGAACTGCGTCGCGCCCGCGAAACCTGCGGTGGTCGGCAGATCGGCGTTGACGGACCAGCCTCCGGCGAACCAGCGGAACTGGTCGTGCGCACGCTTCACTGCGGTGTCCCGGTCAGGATCCCAGCAGACCGGAATCTGGCCGATCACCCGGTAGTCGCCGGGCAACCCCGTGGCCCGGCGAGCGTCGTGCCATGCATCGACGAGGCCCTTGTCCGGCTCGACCGCGATGAGGTGATCCGCCAGCGGGGCGAATGTGCTGACCGACTTCTCTCCCGAGACGGCAACCCCAATGGGCACCGGCGTGTCAGGAAGGTCCCACAGCCGCGCGGAGTCGACGTCGAAGTGTTCGCCCTTCCAGTCGACGAGTTCACCACCGAACAGCTCGCGGATGATCTGAATGGCTTCCTTCAACATGTCATGGCGATGTTCGATCCCGGGCCATCCTCTGCCGACGACGTGTTCGTTGAGGTTCTCGCCCGCGCCGAGTCCCAGCGTGAACCGGCCATCGGCGAGGATCTGCAGCGTCGCAGCCTTCTGGGCAACCACCGCCGGGTGATATCGCACGGTTGGACACGTCACGTAGGTGGCGAGACCGACCCTGTTGGTGGCGTGGGCGACCGCGCCGAGGACGGTCCACGCGTATGGCGCATGTCCCTGCGAACTCAGCCAAGGAAAGTAGTGATCGCTGCAGACCTCAAAGTCGAAGCCCGCGTCTTCAGCTGAAACCGCATACTCGACAAGGCGTTTCGGGCCGCTCTGCTCCGTCATCAGGGTGTAGCCGAACCGCGTCATGGCAGGTGGGTACCCGCTCGCAGAAATGGGAAAACGTTCAACGCCGCCGGCACCGCTGGGTCAGTGAACGCTGCCGGTTGCAGAAAGCGCGGCGTCCGCGTCCGGGTAAACGAGTAGCCGCGAACCCAGTCCACCGACGGTGACGATTCGGCCCACGATGGGCTTAGAACTCACCACGCACATCCTGATGCCTTGGCGGCGGCAGCGGTCTGCCTCCTCCGCCAGCGCGGCGAACGCGCAGCAACCCATGAAGTCGAGGCCATCTGTGTCGATCACCAGCGGACCCGGCGGGGGTGTCGCCGCAGCGGCTTCGCGCAGCAGCTGCCGCCAGCTGTGTTCGTTGGCTGCGTCGACCTCACCGCCGGCGTAGACGGTGACGATGGTGCCATCGCGGTGGGCGACGGTCCTCAAGGCGCCACGCGGATTGTTCAGCGCTGAAACGAGATTGGCGCTCAGAGACAGGGGAATTGGGGACGGTTCGACAGCAATGCACATGTCTGCACTCCGAATCATGCGGCGTATCAACGCCTGATGGATGGCCGCCCTGCGCATGAGAAGCGGGGGCCGAGCTGATTGCCCGCCCTTTAGTCTGAAGACGAGACCACTGCCCACCTGATTGAAGACAGACTGGTACTTCTTTTCTAACAGAGACAGGGCGGTCTGTCTATGGGAGTACGGTGAGAGTCCACATGGATATCAGCGACATCGCCACAATCGAGCCCGTGTCAGCCCGTGAGCGAATTCTGAGTACCGCCTATCGGCTGTTCACGCGGCGCGGTATCCGTGCGGTGGGCACCGACGAGGTGATCGCGCGGTCCGGGGTCGCCAAGGCCACCCTGTACCGGCATTTTCCGAGCAAGAACGACCTGGTATTGGCGGTTCTGCAGCGCCGAGAGGAGTTGTGGACCCTCGGGCTGGTTGAGCAGCAGTCACGGCTGCGCGGCGACACGCCAGAAGAACAAATTCTGGCCATCTTCGACGTGTTTGACGACTGGTTCAACAATCACGAGGACTTTGACGGCTGTTCGTTCATCAACGTTCTGCTCGAGCTCGGTGCCGCTCATCCGGCTGGCCAGGCCAGCATTCAATACCTGGACAACGTCCGCCAGATCCTCCGTGACCGCGCCGAAGCGGCCGGCCTGGTCGATGCCGACGACTTCGCCCGTTCTTGGCACATCCTGATGAAGGGCTCAATCATCACTGCCGCCGAGGGCGATCTTCAGGCCGCCGACCGCGCCCAAGCGATGGGCCGGGCTCTCATCGAACGACACCGACCGCCGGCGGGTTGATTTGCAGTGCATGCGGGTATTCCACAAGCCCCGCGCGCCAGCAGGCCGCACCTGAACAAAGGAGTTCACATGTTGCACGAGCTAGTGCTGGCGGCGCAAAGTCAGCCGGAAGCCGCAGGATTCATCCTGGGGAGCATCAAGTTCGTATTCTATGCGATCGGCGGCGTCATCGCCGCCATCGTGTGCGGGATCATCGCCGCGATGAAGGGCCGCAATCCCCTCGGGTGGGGAATTCTCGGGTTGTTCTTTTCCATCCTGACGCTGATCGTCGTGATCGTCATTCCGTCGAAGAAGTAGACACGGGGAAGGCGCCTAGCGACGCCGAAGAAATGCCGTCGCAAGTGGGGCGAGCTGGGAGGGCTCGGATTGAAAGCGGGTCTCGAACCCGTTATCGATCTGGCTTATAGTCGCTGTCGGCCACACGTGTCGACCCTCACGAACAAGGCAGCGAAATCATGGCGATAACTCTTGACGGCTCGACCGCGCTGGTCACCGGGGCCGCCCGCGGCATCGGCCTGGCGATCGTGCGCCGGTTGGCCGCCGCCGGGTATGCCATCGGCGCTGTCGACGTTGACGAGGCCGGGCTGGCGGCCCTGAAGGATGATGCGGCACAACATGGTTGGTCGGTGTGGACCTCGGTCATGGACGTCACCGATATCGAGGCTTGGCGGCGGGCACTACGTGACTTCGCAGTCACCACCGCCGGGCGGCTGGACGTCCTGGTGAACAACGCAGGTCTGTTGGCGGCGGGCGACTTCGTCGACATCGCGGCGGCCCGGCACAAACAACAGGTCGACGTGAACGTCACCGGAGTGATGTTCGGGTGCCACGCGGCGTTCGAGTACCTGCGCGACACCCCGGGCGCCCGGGTGCTCAACATGTGCTCGGCGTCGGCGATCTACGGCCAACCCGAGCTGGCGTCCTACAGTGCAACGAAATTCGCGGTCCGCGGGCTCACCGAGGCGTTGGAGATCGAGTGGCGTCCCCACGACATCGCGGTGATGGCGTTGTGGCCGTTGTTCGTCGACACCGCGATGCTCACCGGCGTGAAGACCGGCTCCACCGAATCGCTGGGGGTGAACCTCACTGCGGACGACGTCGCCGACGCCGCATGGCGTGCGCTGCACCGCAGATCGGCGCTGCCGAAAGTGCACTTTCCCGTTGGCACCCAGACGAAGCTGGTGTACCACCTCTCTGCGTGGAGCCCGGCGTGGGCGACGAGACTCGTCAACAAGCGGATTGCCAACTGAGAGTTGGCCACTCAGATACTGTTTACCCGGACACTGCGCGCTTTGGTCGCGATTCTGTCCGTCGCCGTTCTCGGGTTCGCCGCCGGATGTTCGGCGCCCGCCGGGCAGCCCAAACCGTACGGCGCGAGCTCCGCGAAACTCGGCGAGTCGATGGCCCTGCTCGGCTGGAACCTGTCGGTATCGAACCTGCGATTCGAGTCGGGCCACGTGCTCGTCGACGTCGACGGCGCGCCGTCCGAGCAGGGCAAACCGCACGCCAAGCCGGAGGACATCCGGTTCGGCGTATACGGGGCGGTCGCGCACCCGATCGAGACCTTTGGGTTGGGCAGCTGCAGCGGCATCGCGTCGTTGACGATCTCGCCGTTATCCGCCCCCAACCCGGACCGGCTGGTCGGCACCGTCTGCCTGGGTCCGTTGGACGATCAAAGCGCGGTGCGCGGCGTCTACCTCTACTCGCCGCGCGACCGGATCACGGGGACCACCGCTGCCTACCCGGTCGCTTTTCCGGTCGGGTTGCTGCCCACCAACAGAAGCGACACCGGCGTCGTTGTGCAGTCCAGCAGCGTTGAGGCGTGGCGAGCCGACGGCACCATGGTGACGCAGGCGTCGCTCGGCGACCCCGGCGTATTCAACGGCAACGGCTACATGCTGCTGGGTCTCGACATCTCGGCGATCAAGGCGCAGTACAGCGACGAGTCGGCCAACCGCGGTGGACCGCTGATGGTGGTGGTCTCCCCGACGCTGCCGGCCGGCCAGGGGCTCAGCCATGCCTGCGCGGTTTACGGATCCTCGGTGCTGGTGCTACCGGACGCGAAGCTCGATGCGGTCCAGCTCAAGGCGTCGCTGTGCACGCAGGGTGACATCAACGAGGCGCTGCTCTATGCGACGCTCTCGCTGGTGGGTACCCACGCCGCGGTGTGGATCAGCCGGGACTGACCCCCGGATGGCCACCCGCAGGGGGGATGGGCCGGCGCGCGCTCGTGGGGGATTCTTGTTCATGTCCCGCGCACACCCGATCGTGTCGGTGACCGGCTCATCCGGGGCCGGGACCACGTCGGTGATGCGCACCTTTGCACAGATATTCCGGCGTGAGGGCGTGAAAGCCACGTTCGTGGAGGGCGACAGCTTTCATCGGCATGACAGAGCCCAGATGAAGGCTGCGATCACAGCCGCGAAGGCGCGCGGTGATCACTCGTTCAGCCACTTCGGACCGGAAGCCAATCTGTTCAAGGAATTAGAAGAGCTGTTCCGCGTGTACGGCGAAACCGGGACGGGAAAAATCCGCAGATATCTGCACGACGACGTCGATGCGCAGCCGTACGGCCAAGAGGCGGGAACCTTCACGCCGTGGGAAGAGCTTCTCGACGACTCCGACCTGTTGTTCTACGAGGGGCTGCACGGCGCGGTGGTGACCGAGGGCGTCGATGTCGCCCGCTTCGCCGACCTGCGGATCGGGGTTGTCCCGGTGATCAACCTGGAGTGGATCCAAAAGCTGCACCGCGACAAGGTAGACCGCGGATACACCGAAGAAGACGTCACCGACACGATCCTGCGGCGGATGCCCGACTACGTGCGTTACATCTGCCGGCAGTTTTCCCATACGGATGTCAATTTCCAGCGGGTGCCGGTCGTTGACACATCAGATCCGTTCATCGCCAGGTCAATTCCCACCGCCGACGAGTCCATGCTGATCATCCGATTCCGTGACCCGCGCGGCATTGACTTCCCGTACCTGTTGTCGATGCTGCACGACTCGTTCATGTCCCGGCCCAACACCATCGTGTGCCCGGGCGGCAAAATGGATTTGGCGATGCAGTTGATCTTCACGCCGATGATACTTCGCTTGATTGAACGACGGGCCGCAGGCTGAGGTGCAAGTAGCATGGCGAGCTCGGCAATGTTGGGCGATCTGGAACGGGCGGTGATGGACCGGCTCTGGTCGGTGCCGGAGCCGCAGACGGTCCGACAGGTGCGCGAAGCATTGAACACCCGACGACCTTTGGCCTATAACACGATTCTGACCGTTCTGGCGCGATTGGCGAAGAAGGATGTTGTTGTGCAGTACCGCGATCGGCGCGCTTACCGCTATGCGGCGTTGTGCAGTTGTGACGATATGGTCGCAGCACTGATGGTCGACGCGCTGCATCAAGAGGTGGATTTCGTTGGCCGCCACGCCGCGTTGGTAAACTTCGTGGACCGTGTCGGTGCTGAAGGAGCTGAGACGCTGCGGCGGGCGCTGGCCGATCAGGTCGGCACGGGGGCGGCCTGAGCCAGCATGGAGTCGCGGGGGTCGAACGGGCAGCCCTGCTGGGTGAGGTGGGCGATGTATTCGTCGCGGAAGTGCTGGATCGAGGAGATGATCGGGCTGGCCGCGCCGTCACCCAACGCGCAGAACGACTTCCCGTTGATGGTGTCGGAGATGTCGAGCAGCGTGTCGATGTCGGCGGGGGTGCCGGTGCCGTCCTCCAGGCGCTGATAGACCTGGGCCAGCCAGTAGGTGCCCTCCCGGCACGGGGTGCACTTGCCGCAGGACTCGTGCTCGTAGAACTGCGTCCAGCGGCGCACCGCGCGCACCACGCAGGTGGTCTCGTCGAAGATCTGCAACGCCTTGGTGCCCAGCATCGAGCCGACCGCGCTGACGCCCTCGTAATCCAGCGGCACGTCCAGATGCTGGTCGGTCAAAATCGGTGTCGAGGAGCCGCCCGGCGTCCAGAACTTCAGCTGGTGGCCGGCGCGCACACCGCCGGCGTAGTCGAGCAGTTCGCGCAGGGTGATACCCAGTGGCGCCTCGTACTGCCCGGGCCGGGTCACATGCCCGGACAGCGAATACAGCGTGAAGCCAGGGGATTTGTCGCTGCCCATCGTCCGGAACCAGTCGACGCCGCCGTAAATGATCGACGGTACCGACGCAATGGTTTCGACGTTGTTCACCACGGTCGGGCAGGCGTACAGCCCCGACTCCGCGGGGAACGGCGGGCGCAGCCTGGGCTGGCCGCGGCGGCCCTCCAGCGAGTCGAGCAGCGCGGTTTCCTCACCGCAGATGTAGGCGCCGGCGCCGGCGTGCACGATGATCTCCAGGTCGAATCCCGAGCCCTGGATGTCGCGGCCGGCATACCCGGCCGCGTACGCCTCGGCGACGGCGGCGTGCAGCCGGCGCAGCACCGGAAGGACCTCGCCGCGAACGTAAATGAACGCGTGCGACGCCCGGATCGCATACGCCGCGATGATCGTGCCCTCGATAAGTGCGTGCGGGGTGGCCAGCATCAGCGGGATGTCCTTGCAGGTGCCCGGTTCGGACTCGTCGGCGTTGATCACCAGGTAGTGCGGGCGCGAGGCCGGGTCGGCGCTCTGGGGCACGAACGACCATTTGGTGCCGGTATCGAATCCCGCGCCGCCCCGCCCACGCAGCCCGGCATCTTTCACGATCTGGATGACGTCGTCGGGATCCATCGCAAGGACCTTCTGAAGTGCGAGATACCCGAGACGGCGGCGATAGGTTGCCAGCGTCCACGACTCGGGGTCGTCCCAGTACCGGTTCAAGACGGTGGTCAGCGGCATGTCAGTCGTTCTCCGCTTGTGCCGCTTGTGCCTCTTGTGCCGCTTGCAGGCCGGCGAGGGTGGCCGCGCCGGGGCCGCCCTGGCCGTCGTCGGGGCGGTCGTCGGGGAAACCGGCCAGGATCCGCGACGTTTCACGAAACGTGCACAGCGGCAGGCCACGCGACGGGGCGACTTGTTGTCCGGCGCGCAGTGTGTCGACGAGTTCGATGGCCGATTGCGGGGTCTGGTTGTCGAAGAACTCCCAATTGACCATCACCACCGGTGCGTAGTCGCAGGCGGCGTTGCACTCGATGTGCTGCAGCGTGATCTTGGCGTCGGCGGTGGTCTCGTCGTTGCCGATGTCCAAATGATCCTTCAGCGCGTCGAAGATGGCGTCGCCGCCCATGATCGCGCACAGCGTATTGGTGCACACGCCGACGAAGTAGTCGCCGGTGCGATCGCGGCGGTACATCGAATAGAACGTCGCGACCGCGGTCACTTCGGCGCCGGTCAACCCGAGTGCCGCCGCGCAGAACTCGATGCCCGCCGGGGTCAGACAGCTGTCCTCGGCCTGCACCAGATGCAGCAGCGGCAACAGCGCCGACCGCGACTGCGGATAGCGGCCGATGATCTCCTCGGCGTCGGCCGCCAGCCGCACCCGCACATCCGCCGGGTAGGTCTCGCGGCCGCGAAGATGGCCGGGCTCATCAGGTTTAGGCCCAAGCGAGACGAGTACGCTATGCAACCCGGGTGCCCCGGTAACCGTCCGGATGATCAGCCTGCCAACGAGATTCGATCTTCATCACCCGGCGATGCTCCAAGATGAGCCACGCGGAACCGCCGAGAATCGCCATCATGCCCACCACGCCGAGGGTGAGGATCCATTCGTGGTGGTGGTATGCGGTGGCGGCCAGACAGCCGACGAGTGAGATGATTCCGAGCGCGATTGAGATCAGACCCGGCCAACTGTAAACGTCGATCATCGACTCACCGGCGTGCTGATGTGTGGTTCGGCAGTGATCGACTGGATCGTGGTGTGTGTTTCCCATGGTTCTCTCGTATCTTGTTGAAATATCGTGTCTTGCCGAAATATCGTGGTTAGCCCGCGGGCAGCAAGAACAGGCCGCGCCCTCCGTAGAGCGGTAACGCGGTGGCCGGTTCGCTGGGTTCGGCGTGGTACCCCTCGATGCGTACCACTTCGTCTGCAGCGCCGAAGACGAACGGAATGCGTTGGTGAATGTGGTTCGGTGTCACGTCGAGCATGCGCTGTCGTCCCGTGCTGGCGGCACCGCCGGCCTGCTCGACGAGAAACGCCATCGGGTTAGCCTCGTAGAGCAATCGCAGCTTGCCCGGCTTGGCAGGGTCACGCGAGTCGCGCGGATAGAGAAACACCCCGCCGCGGGTCAAGATCCGATGTGTTTCGGCGACCAGGGATGCGACCCAGCGCATGTTGAAGTCTCTACCCCGGGGTCCGGTGCGTCCGGCCAGGCATTCGCTGACATAGCGTTGCACGGCCGGCTCCCAGAAGCGCTGATTGGACGCGTTGATGGCGAATTCATGTGCAGTGTCGGGGATTTGAATGTGTGGGCGGGTCAATACGAACTCGCCCAACGTACGATCGAGGGTGAACGCGTGCACGCCGGTTCCGACGGTCAGCACCAGCATCGTCGACGGGCCGTAGATCGCGTAGCCCGCGCACACCTGCTCGGCACCGGGCTGCAGGAAGTCATGCGGGCTCGGGTCGGTTCCGGCATGCCGGGCCCGCAGGATCGAAAAGATGCTGCCCACTGAGACGTTGACGTCGATATTCGACGACCCGTCAAGGGGATCGAACAGCAACAGGTACTTGCCGCGGGGGTATTTTGCGGGCAGCAAGTACGGCTCGGACATCTCCTCGGACACCATCCCGGCGACCTGGCCGCCCCACTCGGTTGCCCGTACGAAACACTCATTGGAGGCCAGGTCCAGGGTGTGTTGCACCTCGCCGGAGGCGTTGACCCGATCCGACAACCCGACAGCATCACCCAGTGCTCCGGTGGCCACCCGGTTGGCTATCGCCTTGCACGCCAACGCCACGTTGAGAATCAGGCCATTCAGATCGCCCGACGCGCTCGGATGACGGCGGCGTTCCTCGATGAGGAACTGCACCAGTGTCGTCCGGTCGGCCAGCATGGTATCCAGAGTCGTCGCAACATGTCTGCCAGCCATCCCCCGCGCGGGTGGCAACCGGGGGGTCACTCAGTCCACCGTCTGCCACCCCAGCCCGGCGTGCGAAACCACATGCGACACCAGCAAGCTCACCGCACCGGTGGATGGCGGCTGTGTCACTATGTGCCAGGGCCGGTCCAACGGTGTGCCGGTCACCGCCAACTCGACCAGCGTGCCGGCGTCGAGTTCGCGGCGGACAGCCTGACGAGACACCAGAGTGACGCCCAGTCCCGCCACCGCAGCGGCGACAACTGCGCCGTGTGATCCCAGCGTCATCCGGGGCGGGGAAATCTCCAGCTCCTCCAACAGATTTGCGGTGGTGGCACGCGTTCCCGACCCCACTTCGCGGAGTAGCCACGTCGCGGCCGCCGGCTCGAATCCGCGGGCTGCCGCCGGCGGCCCGACGACCACCAACGTGTTCGGGCTGATTGCCTGTACCTGCGCGTGGGACAGGTCGGCCGGTGGGCGGCCCGCGACCACCACGTCCGCCTCGTGCCGGGACAGCATCGCCCAGACGGAGCTTCTCGGTGCCACTTCCAGCTCGCACACGACGCCGGGATGTTCCGCCCGAAATGACGTGAGCAGAGCCGGGATCAGCAGCTCGCCTGCAGTAGTGACGGCCGCCAACCGGATCGATCCCTTCTCCGGATCCGCCTCGCTGCACGCAGCTCGCACGGCCTCGTCATGCAACCCGAGAATGCGCCTGGCGTACTCGGTGTAGCGTTGTCCGGCTGGGGTGAGGCGCACGCCACGGCCGTACCGATCGACCAGGGCCACACCGATTTCCGCGCTGAGGGCGCTTATCGCCGACGATATCGCCGACTCGGTCACTACCAGCCGCTCGGCCGCGCCGCGCACCGATCCGGTGTCGGCAAGCTCCACCAGTGCGCGCAGCCGCGCGTTGGTGGTCATCTGGTCAGCTCTTCTTGCGCGGCCCGTTCGAACACTCGGCTGGCCAGCAGATCGGCCGCCTCGATGGTGGCCAGCGCAGCCCTGTTCACGTGCGAATCAGAGCCGTTGACCAGGCGTCGAGCCTGCCGCAACCGGGCTCTCTCGACGGCGTTGCGCACGCTTCGTGCGTTCGCGAACCACGGCTGCTCGATCCGCCGCGTCAAGTAGTCGTGCAGCACGTCGCGGGCCTGGCTGGAAAGCGAATAACCCAACTCCTCGGTCATCAATCCGGCGATCTGCTCGAGTTCGTGGACCGTGAAGTCAGGGAAGGTGATGTGGTGCGCGATGCGGCTTTGCATGCCGGGGTTCGCGGAGAAGAACTTGTCCATCTTGTCGGCGTATCCGGCCAAGATGACGACGAGATCGTCGCGGTGCTGTTCCATCACCTGCAGCAGGATTTCGATCGACTCGGAGCCGTAATCGCGCTCGTTCTCGGCCTTGTACAGGTAGTAGGCCTCGTCGATGAAAAGGACGCCGCCCATCGCGCGTTTGATCACGTCTTTGGTCTTGGGCGCCGTGTGGCCGACGTATTCGCCGACCAGATCGTCGCGGGTGACGTTGACCAGATGCCCGCGCCGCAGATAGCCGAGCCGATGCAGCAGGTCGGCCATCCGCAGCGCCACCGTGGTCTTGCCGGTACCCGGGTTGCCGGTGAAGCACATGTGCAGATTGGGTTGTTGTGCCGTGATGCCGTAGCGGGCGCGCAGCCGGTCGACCAGCAGCAGGGCGGCGATCTCCGCAATGCGCGTCTTCACCGGCGCCAGGCCGACCAGATCGGCGTCCAGTTTCGACAGAACCTCGTCGAAACCGGACTCGTCGCGGGCGGCGGCCAAGTCGACCTCGGCATCCGGGGCGAGCAGGTCGGTTTCAGTGCCGGCCGTTGGCATCTGTGTTTGAGGCATCTGTGTTTGAGGCATCTGTGTTGGACGCATGATCGTTGGACGTGTAGCGATCCCCGACGGGACGCCGGGTGGCGTACGAGAACGTCGTGTACCGGATGCTGCGGTCGGCGGCCTCGGTGCGGTCGAGCCGGAACCCGGGCTCCTGAACCGGTCGCTGCACGATGAAGGACAGCGCGATGGTCTGTCGGCAGCGCCGCGCGTCGTAGGCGTTGAGCTGGATGTAGCAGTCCGGGTTAGCCTTTCGGCAGGCGTTGACCTCCAGCAGCACACCGGCCGCGTCCTTCAGGTCGAACATCGGCAGGCCCCACATCTCCCAGTACACGTTGCGGGGGTGTGGGTCATCGGTGAACTCCACCGACAGCGGCCAGCCGTTGTCGAGCGCGTACTGGATCTGGGCGGTGATCTCCTCGTCGGTGAAGTCGGGAAGATACGAGAACGTGCCTTGCGTGATGCGCACGACGGCTCCTGGGTTTCTCAGACCGGTGTCGGTGTCGCGACGACGTCGGGCGTGTCGGTGGATTCGTAGTTGAAGGTGATGTCGCCCCAGGTGGCCAGCGCGACGTCGAGCGGGCGGTTGCGCGACGCCGCCTTCTTGAGGATCTCTTCACCTTCCTTGAAGTAGTCCCGGCCCTCGTTGCGCGCCTTGACCATCGTCTCGATCGCCACCCGGTTGGCTTCGGCCCCGGCGGCGATGCCCATCGGGTGACCGATGGTGCCGCCACCGAACTGGAGCACCACGTCCTCGCCCAGATAGTGCAGTAATTGGTGCATCTGGCCCGCGTGGATGCCGCCCGATGCCACCGGCATGACGCCGGGGGTGCGGACCCACTCCTGGTCGAAGAACAACCCCTTGCGCGGATCGGCTTTGATGCTGTCCAGCCGCAGCGTGTCGTAGTAGCCGGCGATGATGTTCGGATCGCCTTCCAGCTTGCCGACGACGGTCCCCGCGTGGATGTGGTCGACGCCGGCGAGTCGCATCCACTTCGCGATGACGCGGAAGCTGACACCGTGGTTCTTCTGCCTGGTGTAGGTGCCGTGGCCGGCGCGGTGCAGATGGAGGAGGACGCCGTTGGCACGCGCCCATTTCGCCATCGACTGGATCGCGGTGTAGCCGATGGTGAGGTCAATCATCACGATCACCGAGCCGAGTTCTTTTGCGAATTCGGCGCGTTCGTACATGTCCTCCATCGTCGCGGCGGTGATGTTGAGATAATGCCCCTTGATCTCGCCGGTCGCCGCCTGCGCCCGGTTGACCGCCTCCATGCAGAACAGGTAGCGGTCGCGCCAGCGCATGAAGGGCTGGGAGTTGATGTTCTCGTCGTCTTTGGTGAAGTCCAGTCCGCCGCTGAGCGCCTCATAGACGACGCGGCCGTAATTGCGCGCAGACAGCCCCAGTTTCGGTTTGGTGGTCGCGCCCAACAGCGGGCGGCCGAACTTGTTGAGGTATTCGCGTTCCATCACGATCCCGTGTGCCGGACCCTGGAAGGTCTTCACGTAATGCGCGGGAATGCGCATGTCCTCCAGGCGCAGCGCCTTCAGCGGCTTGAACCCGAACACGTTGCCGATGATCGAGCTGGTGAGGTTGGCAATGGAGCCCTCCTCGAACAGGTCGAGGTCGTAGGCGATCCAGGCGATGTACTGGCCGTCGGCGTTGGGGACGGGGTCCACCCGGTAGCACTTTGCCTGGTAGTTCTCGTAGGCGGTGAGCCGATCGGTCCAGACCACCGTCCATGTCGCGGTGCTGGACTCGCCGGCGACGGCGGCCGAGGCCTCCACCGGATCGACGCCGGGCTGCGGGGTGATGCGGAACGCGCACAGGATGTCGGTGTCCTTCGGCTCGTAGTCCGGCTGCCAGTACCCCATCTCGGCGTACGGCATGACTCCGGCGTTCCATCTGTTCGTCACAGGGATGATGGTGCCAGCCGATAATCAACCTGTCTATTGAGAATAATCAGTTATTACTTAAGTAAAAGGTTAATGATCAGCGGACCAAGAGGCCGTTGCCGCTATCCGGGCAGCGGAATCGTCGCCGTCACACTGGTGCCCGAGCCGGGCCGGGATCGGATGTTCAGCTTGCCGCCCACCAGTTCGGCGCGTTCCGACATCGACAGCACGCCGTAGCCGCCCATGTCGTCGCCGCCCAGCGGGTGTTCCAAGGTGTCGAAACCCACACCGTCGTCGACGATTTCGAGCCGCGCGGTGTTGTCGTCGACGGCGAAGGTCAGCCGCGCCAGGGTGGCGCGCGCGTGCTTGACGACGTTCTGCAGGGATTCCTGCGCGATGCGGTAGAGCGCCACTTCGATGTGCTCGGGCAGGCGACGATCGGCAAGCTCTACTTTCAGGGACAACTGGGGAATCGACCGGGCCAGGCTGGCCAGCCCGCCGGCCAGGCCGAGATCCTCGAGCACCGGCGGGCGCAGACCACCGATTGCCGCGCGGGCTTCCTGCAACGTCAACCCGACCAGGTGGCCGGCTTCGGCCAGCTGCACCGCCACTGTCTCCGGGTTGATCCCGACCGCCTGTGCGGCCGCGTCAAGCCGGTAGGACAGCGTGATCAACCGCTGGGAAATGCCGTCGTGGATGTCGCCGGCCAACCGGCGACGCTCGAGTTCCTGAGCCTCGATGACCTGCTCGACGAAATGCTCGTGGGCCCGCTCCCGGGCGGCGAGCTGACGATGAAGCCGGGCCTGGTCCATCGCCCCGGCGATGAGCCGGCCGATGACAACGAGTAGCTCCACATCACGGGAGCTGAATTCGCGCCGCTCGAACGTGTGCACGCCGAGCACCCCGACCAACCCGCCCAGCGCGGTCTCCATCGGCACCGACAACATCGACCGGAAGTGCCCCCCGCGCAGCGTTTCGATCGGCAGGTGGCGTCGATCGGCCTCCTGGTCGTCGCTGATCGCGACGGGTTCACGGTGACTGGCCACCCACCCGGAAATCCCTGATCCCAGCGGCAGCCGGACATTGCCGACATCGCAGTCGAACGGCGGCGTCGCGCCGGTCAGTGTCAGCGACTGTTCGGTGTCGTCGAGCACGTACACGACGCAGACGTCGGCGCCGGTGGCCGCCGTGATCATCCGCGCCGCTGCGGCAGCCAGCGGCTCGACGCCCGGGCCGCTCGAGGCCGCCTGGATGAGCTCGCGGAGCAACGCAAGCTCGTGGTTGGCGTCGACCAGGTCATCGACCGCGCGAGTCACTTGTATATCCCTTCGCGCAACGCGGTGGTGACCGCGCCGGTGCGGTCGTTGACCTGGAGTTTTCGATAGATGGACCGCAGGTGACTCTTGACCGTCTCGTCCCCGATGATCAGTTTGCGGGCGATCGCGCGGTTGGACAGCCCGGTCACCGCGCACGAGAGGATCTCGCTTTCCCGCTGCGTCAGACCCTGCCGCGCGCCCGGCCAGAACTCATCGCGCTGCATGCGCGCGGCGGTGTCGGCGGCACGCACCGCCATCCCCTGGTCGATCGCGGTGGCCCCGCTGTGCACCAGCTCCAGTTGCCGGACCAACTCGTCGCTGGTGATGTTCTTCAACAGGTAGCCCGACGCCCCGCCGCGCAATGCGTGGAACAGGTACTGCTCGTCGTCATAGACAGACAGCATGACCACCTTGCACTCGAGTTCTTGCTCGCGCAGCGCGTCGCACAGTTCCAGTCCGCTGGAGCCCCGCATCCGCACGTCACACAACGCGACGTCGGGCTTCAGCTCCTGGATGACTTCGACGGCGTGCTGCACGCCGACCGCCTGGCCGACCACTTCGACGCGGTCGGCGAACCCGGCCAGCATCGCCTTGAGCCCCTCGATGACCACCTCGTGGTCATCGACCAGCACCAGCCGGACGGGCTTGGTGATCGCGCTCATCATTCGCTCACGAGGGCCTCACACGTTTCACCATAAGGCGGTGGCGACCGATTTCAGCGCCTCGGAGGCATTTGTAACCCGGCGAATCCCTCGGATCGGGGACCCCGGGGCGCGGCGCGGAGCAGTACCACCACGACCGCCGAGACAAGCATCACCGCACCCACCGCCCACATTCCCGCCTTGTTGGTTCCGGTGGCCTGCTCGAGCGCACCGGTCGCGTATGGCGCAGCGAAACCGCCGAGGTTGCCCAGCGAGTTGATCAGCCCGATGGCGCCCGCGGCCGCGGCGCCGGTGAGGAATCGTGACGGCAGCGCCCAGAAGCTGGGGATCGCACTGAACACCGCCGCAGCCGTGATCACCACCGGAATCATCACCAGCACCGGGCTGCCCAGGTACAGCGCAACGGGAATCGCCAGGCCGCCGACGAACATCGGAATCGCGACATGCCACACGTGCTCTCGGGTGCGATCGGCGTGGCGCGACCAGAAGTACATCGCCACGGACGCACACGCGTAGGGAATGGCGGTGATCAGTCCCACCTGCACGATCGACAAGCCGACGCCGAAGGTCTTGGTGAACCCGGAGATGATCGACGGCAGAAAGAATGCAAGTGCGTAGAGCCCGTACGCGACGCCGAAGTAGACAAGTGCCAGCGCCCAGACCCGTGGGCTGGTCAGCGCGCGCCGCAACGGGAACTCGAAGCTGCTGCTGACGGCGCGCTCCTCGGCGGCCAGAACCTCGACGAGCCAACGCCGTTCGTCGTGGTGCAGCCAGGTGGCGTCGGCGGGGTGGTCGGTCAGGTAGAACCAGCACATCACGCCCAGCAGCACAGCCGGGGCGCCGACGCAGATCATCATGAATTGCCAGCCCGCCAAGCCGAATAACCCGTTTCCGAGGTGGATCAGCCACGCCGACACCGGGGTCCCGATCGCAGCCGCGAGCGGGCTGGCCAACATGATCAGCGCGATGACGCGGGCCCGATGGTCGCGCGGAAACCACAGGCTCAGGTAGAAGATGACGCCCGGAAACAACCCCGCCTCGGCCACTCCGAGCAGAAACCGCAGGACCAACAGCGTCGCGGCGTTCGGCGCGAACCCGATTGCGACGGCGACGATTCCCCACGACACCGCGATGCGGGCGAGCCAACGGCGTGCGCCGAAGCGGTTCAGCGCGAGGTTTGAGGGAACCTCGACCAGCACGTAGCCGATGAAGAAGATGCCCGAGGCGAGGCCGAACATCGTCGCGGAAAGTTGCAGATGCTCGCTGATGTCGTTCTTGGCGATGCCGAGGTTGGTCCGGTCGAGGTAGTTGACGAAGTACATCGCCATCAGGAACGGGACGATGCGGATGGCGACCTTGCGCAGCGTGCGAGCCGGTAGGGACCGGTCTGCGGTTTCGCGCATGGTGTCTCCTCGGCGAGCGCTCGATACACGGTCGCACGACCGAGACCGCGAGCGGGTGATATCGCACCGCCAGCCGTAGCCGTAGCGTTTTCGCCATGGATCTCGCCACCCACGCCTGCGGCTTGCGCGGCCACGCAACGTACGCGCCCAACGAACCCGAATTGCGGGCCAGGATCCGAGTCGACACCCCGGCCGGCGAAGCGTGGCGATGTCTGCGATGCGAAACCTTCGTCGTCGGCAAACCCGCCGGATCCGGCCCGGCCGCGGCGGCACCGCACGTGCGTCGCGGACGCCAGCTCCGCGACATGATCATCATGCGGGCGCTGGCCGTCGAACGCGTCGTCCGAGCGGTGCTCTTCACGCTGCTGGCCATGGGCGTGTTCGCCGTGCGGGGGACCCACGGCAAGTTGCAGAAGTCCTTCGAGGACGAACTACCGCTGATCCGGCCGCTGGCCAACCAGATCGGCTGGAATCCCGACAATTCCAAACTCCTGCACCACATCGACCAGGCCTTCTCGCTGTCACCGACGACGTTGACCTGGATCGCCATCGGCATGCTCGGCTACGCGGCCATCGAGCTCGTCGAGGCGGTCGGATTGTGGCTGCTCGCCCGGTGGGGTGAATACTTCGCCGTGATCGCCACCAGCGTCTTCCTGCCTCTCGAGATCTACGAGATCACCGAAAAGGTCACCGCGTTCCGGGCGATCACCCTGGCGATCAACATCGCCGCTGTCGTGTGGCTGCTATGGAGCAAGCGGCTGTTCGGTCTCAACGGCGGCGCCGCCGCCTACCACGCCGAGCGCAGCACCGAGAGCCTGCTGGCCGCCGAACAAGCCGCGCCGGCGTGATATCGATGAGGTGTGACTGAAATGGAAGTAACCCCGGTGCCGGGAAGGCCCAACTTGCTGCTCGGCGCCTACGACCTGGCGACCCTGGGCTATAGCGCCGAGGAGTTCTTCGTCTCGGGGACCGCGTCGTCCTACGTCCCGCTCGTGGATTCCGGGTCATCGGGCAGCGCGGATTACACCACGCGCATGGTGGTCTTGACGCCCACCGACGACGCCGTGTTCAACGGGACCGTCATCGTCGAGTGGCTCAATGTCAGCGGCGGCATCGACGCTCCCGCAGTGTGGTTCATGGCCCATCGGGAGCTCGTCCGCGAAGGCTGCGCCTACGTCGGGGTTTCGGCGCAACGCGTGGGCGTCGAGGGCGGCGGGGTGACCCTTGTCGCGGACATGTCGCTGAAAACCCTTGATCCGGAACGCTATTCACCTCTGAGTCACCCCGGTGACGCGTTTTGCTTTGACATCTTTTCCCAGATCGGCCGGCTGGTCAGGGAGAGGTTACGCCCGGAGGTTGTGCTGGCGGTGGGCGAGTCCCAGTCGGCGATGTTCCTGACGACATACGTCAACGCCGTCGATCCGATCGCCAAGGTGTACGACGGCTTCCTGGTCCATTCCCGATTCGGCTCCGCGGCACCGCTGGATGGAGCCACGATCCTGGACCCGTCGACGCAAGCGTCAGCCCGTCCCGTTCAGTTCCGCCCCGACCTTCGGGTGCCAGTTGTCACGGTCATCACTGAGACCGACCTCATCGGCAGCGACATCCTGCTGGGCTATCACCTGGCGACGCAGCCCGACAACGAATGGCTGCGCATCTGGGAGATACCCGGGGCCGCCCATGCGGACAACTACACCATTCAGGTGGCCCCCATCGACAGCGGATCCGCGCCGCTTCAGGACATCGTCGCCGGCTATGCCCCCACCAGCATGTTGATGGGTCAGCAGCTGGCGCATTGCATCAACTTCGCGCCGCAGCACCACTATGTCGTCCAGGCGGCGATCGCGGGTCTCGGGCGCTGGGCGCGCGGTGGGGAGCCGGCGCCCAACGCAGAACGCATCGCGTTGAGCGATGCGAACCCACCCCAGTTCGTGCTGGACGAAAATGGGCTGGCCCGGGGCGGGATTCGCACGCCGTGGGTCGACGTACCGGTGGCCAGGACATCAGGGGTGGCTTCAGGGGAGACGGGGGAGAGCACCACCGGCGAACGGGTGATGTCGCAGATATTCGGCTTCGGTGAACTGTTCGACACCGCCACGCTCGGCAGGCTCTACCCGGGCGGCCCGGCGGACTATCTCGCGCAATTCACGCAGGCGCTCGATCAGGCGATCGCGTCCGGGTTCATCGTTGCGGCGGACCGCGGGGAAATCGTCGAGCTCGCCGCTGCGATGTATCCGCTTGGGCAACAGTGTCTTGGGCAATAGTGTCTTGGGCAATAGTGTCTTGGGCAATAGTGTTGGGCAATAGTGACTCAAGAAGGCCCGACGGAATGGGGAGGCGTCGGGCAAGGCGTCGGGCACGGCGTCGGACCCTGGACAGGCCCGCTGCCTGACGATCCCCGCTACGACCCCCAGCTGCTGCGCGACGGGGACAGCCGCAACGTCGTCGACGCGTACCGGTACTGGACCCGCGAGGCGATCGTTGCCGACATCGACACCCGCCGTAACCCACTGCACGTCGCGATCGAGAACTTCGGGCACGACGCGAACATCGGTGGCGTGGTGCGCACCGCGAACGCCTTCGCGGTGGACACGGTGCACATCGTCGGGCGACGCCGATGGAACCGGCGTGGTGCGATGGTCACCGACCGCTACCAGCGGCTGCGGCATCACGACACGACCGCCGAACTGCTGGCATTCGCCGGCCAGGCAGGGCTCACGGTGGTCGCCGTCGACAACGTGGGAGGCGCGGTCCGTCTGGAGGAAACGACGCTGCCGCGGGACTGCCTGATGGTGTTCGGCCAAGAAGGCCCGGGTATCACCGACGAGACCCGGGCCGGGGCGGCGCTCACGGTGGCCATCGCCCAATTCGGATCGACCCGCAGCATCAACGCGTCGGTCGCGGCCGGGATCGCGATGCACGCGTGGATTCGGCAGCATTCCGACATTTCACGGGCCTGGTAGGGCAGGATTCCGGTTATGGGTCAGGAGTGGGCGGATCGCGCCGCAAGCGCTGAGGCCGCGGTCAGCGGGCGTCATTTCGCGCGGCTGTGGGCGATGCCGAGAACGCAGCTCGGAGTGGTCGGTTGGCCGTCGACGCGGCAGGACCGGCTGTTTGCGAGCTGGAATTACTGGTGGCAGGCGCATCTGCTGGACTGCCTGGTCGACGCGCAGGCGCGTGACCCGCAGCCGCAGCGACGCAAGCGCATCGCCGCACAGATGCGCGGACATCACCGGCGCAACCTGGGCCGGTGGACGAACAACTATTACGACGACATGGCCTGGATGGCGCTGGCTCTCGAGCGGGCAGGCCGGCTGACCGGGGTCGAGCGGCTGCGGGCGCTGCGCACCTTCACCAAGCAGTTCACGGGCGCCTGGATGCCCGAATCCGGCGGCGGCATTCCGTGGCGGAAACAGGACCGCTTCTTCAACACGCCGGCGAACGGCCCAGCGGGAATCTTTTTGGCGCGCAACGGCGAACTGGGCCAGGCTCAGCTGATGGGGGACTGGATCGACCAGACGCTCATCGACCCGCAAACCCACCTGGTGTTCGACGGCATCAAGTTCGACGGCGGCGTCGACGGCAGCAAGGGGGAAGGCTCGCTGGAGCGGGCGCAGTTCACGTACTGCCAGGGTGTGGTGCTCGGGCTGGAGACCGAGCTCGCGGTGCGCACGAAGGACGACCGGCACGCGCCGCGGGTGCATCGAATGGTGGCGGCGGTCGCGGAGAACATGGCGCCCGGCGGGGTGCTGAAAGGGCAGGGCGGCGGTGACGGCGGGCTGTTCGGCGGCGTCACCATTCGCTACCTCGCCCTCGTCGCGACGGCCCTGCCCGGCGACACCCCGGAGGACGTCGCGGCCCGTGACGCGGCCCGCAACATCGTGCTGACGTCGGCGCAGTCCGCGTGGGACTTCCGGCAGACCGTCGACGGCCTGCCAGTTTTCGGTGCGTTCTGGGATCGCGCCGCAGACATTCCGACTGCGGCGAGCGCGAGTGCCACGTTCTCCGGGGGCGCGGTCAGCGCATCGTCAATACCCGAGCGTGACCTGTCGGTGCAGTTGTCGGCGTGGATGTTGATGGAAGCGGCGCATGCGCTGACCGCCGCTTGACCGTCTACCAGACGCGTATCCAGTCGACGAGCATGTCCGCGGGATAGGTCCCCGGTCCGGGATCGCCGCCACCGGAACCAGCGACCGCAAGATTTATCACCGGAAACATCTGGTAGCCGGGGTCGTTGAAGTGCCAGTCCGGGAGGGAGTTCGCCGGGACGTCGAAGTATGGTTGCGCGCCGTCGACAT
Organism: uncultured Actinomycetota bacterium; assembly: GCA_963759655.1. Classification (GTDB taxonomy): domain Bacteria; phylum Actinomycetota; class Actinomycetes; order Mycobacteriales; family Mycobacteriaceae; genus Mycobacterium. The sequence goes on from CAVXAG010000017.1 coordinate 563,793, forward strand.
AGTCTTGCCAGAAGCGGATACCCGCGTCATCCCACTGGCATCGCCAGGTGTGCCACGCGCTGTCGACCGCGAGCCGATGACTCACGTGCTCTCCGCCGTTCAACTTTGCGTGCACGGTCGTTCCCGGAGCCCAGTTGCCGTTGCCGTACCATTCCATGACGTCGACTTCGCCGCCGTTCGCGGGATTGTCGTTGGACAGATACCAGGCGGGCCAACAGCCGGCGGTCAGGCAGTTCAGTTTGATGCGGGCTTCCCAGGTGTGGCCGATGCCTCCCCGCCAGTTGCCGAAGATTTTGCCGCTGTAGAAGGTGGCGCCGTCTTTTGCGGCACGGATGACAAGATTCGAGTTGCCGTCGAGGAACAGGTTCCGGCGATCGTCGCGGTACTGCCCGACGTTCTCGGGTCGCTCCCAGAACGTCGGGTCCTCCATTGACTCGCGGGCCCGCGCCGGCGTCCACTTCGAGGCATCGGGGGCCGAGCCGGCCGGCCCGTCGAACTCGTCCTGGAAGATGTAGGTCCCGGATTGGCCATTGGCCGGGGCGGTGGGCGGTGACGGGAACGCCCGGGCCGCCGGGAGCGGTGCTGCGGCCACCAGGGCGCCGATCCCGGTCATCAGCATCATGCGACGACGATTCATTTCAGGCATTTGGGGCACTTCAGGCATTTCGGGCACGGCCCCATGAAAGCCGGAACGTCACACCGAACGCAAATTCGCAGGACTGTGCTGCTGGACGCTACGGCGCATCGCCGTCTTGTTCGTCGTCCCCGAGGAGCTTTTCGGGGTGGTGGTAGGTGTTGGTTCGGGGTTGGCCGGTGTCGAGGTGGGGTGGTGGGATCCATTCGGTGCGGCCGTCTTTGCGTTTTCGGGTTCGCCAGCCGCCGTCGGTGACGAGGCGGTTATCGGGTCCGCAGGCCAAAGTGAGGGCGTCGATGTTGGTCTGCCCGCCCGCGGCCCAATCCGTTGTCGCGTGATGCACTTCGCACCAGTGCGCGGGCACGGTGCAGCCCGGGCGGGTGCAGCCGCGCTCGGTCGCGTAGAGCACGAGCCGCTGCTCGGGGGTGGCCAGCCGGGTGGTGCGGCCTTTGAAGAGCTCGCGGCGGTTGGCCTTGTCGAAGATCAGCAGATAGTTGTATGCGTGGGCGGCCATCCGGATCACGTCGCGGATGGGCAGGAGGGTGCCGCCGGCGGTGTGCGCAACCCCGGTCTTGGCCTGCAGGTCGTCGAGGGTGGCGGTGGCAACGATGGTCACCGGCATCCCGTGATGGGACCCGAGTTCGCCGGACATCAGGGTGGAGCGCACCATCGCGGTGAGCGCATCGTGGTTGCGTTGGGCAGTGGTGCGGGTGTCGGCGTTGATGGCCCGGTTGGACGGGGCGTCCGTCACGGTCGGCGTCTCGTCGGCGGGGTTGCACATGCCCGGGGCGGCCCACTTGGCCAGCACCGCGTCCAGCCCGGCACGCAGTTCGGGGTTCAGCCAGCCAGTCAGCCGGCTCATCCCGTCGGGGCCTTGCGGGCCAACGTTGACGCCGCGGCGGCGGGCGCGGTCTTCGTCGCTGAAAGTGCCGTCGGGGTTGAGCACCAGATCCAGGTGGTCGGCGAAGCGCTGCAGCTCATCCGGCCGATAGGACCCGGCCACCGCGGCAAGCTTCTGCTCGGCATCGGCACGGGTGAGCTCATCGACAGAACTCGGCAGCCGCGCGAAGAATCCGCGGATGATCTTCAGATGCTCGCCACCAATTGAGCCTTCCTGCTGACCTGCCGCGGTGGCCGCCAGCCTGGGTGGCAGCGACTCTCCGGTCAGCGTCAGGCGTGGTGCCAGGTCGGCGGCTTCCTCGATCCGCCGGGCCGCCTCGCTGCGCCTGATTCGCAGCCGATCAGCCAGCACTCGCGGCAACGTGCCGCCCAGCTCCTCCACCGGCGCGCCGGCCAGTTGGTTGATCAGCTCGTGCCGAAGCGCGGGCAGAGTGCGCTCCAGTGTCTCGATGCGCTCCAGCTGCTGCCATCGCTGCTGCTCCCACCCCTGCGACCGAGAAAACGCGGTGGCCTGCTCGGCATGCTCGGCCAGGGCTTCCCATGCGGCCGCCGCCTGCTGGAAGGCAATCGAACTCATACCCACAAGGTATCGGCCAGCACCGACAGGGTTGGCGACAACGGCTGGCGCACAAGGTGATTCGGGCTAGTTATTCACAACGCCGAAGTTATCCACAGGTGACCACCGGATCACTCCGGTATCGGCTCCCGCGGTGCCCGACGCCGTTGCAGCAATCCTCTTGCGACCGAAACTATCGCGGGCACAACCGATAAGAACACCACCAGCAGGATCATCAGCTCGAGGTGGTTCTTAACGAACGGCACGTTGCCGAGGAAGTAGCCCAGCAGCGTCAAACCGGCGCCCCACCCGATATTGCCGACGATGTCGAAACCGAGGAAGACGGGATAGCGCATCTTCGACGCGCCGGCGACGAACGCCACGAGGGTGCGCACGATCGGCACGAAGCGGGCCAGGATGATCGTGTACGGGCCGTATTTCTCGAAGAACTCGTGCGACTCGGTGATGTACCGCTTCTTGAAGATCCGAGAATCTTCGTTCTTGAACAAGGCAGGGCCGGTCCCGCGCCCGATCGAATAAGCGATCTGGTCCCCGATGACGGCAACGACCGGAATCAGGACCACCAGCGTCCAGATGTTCAACGTTCCGTGGGCAGCAAGCAGACCACCGAGGAACAGCAGGGAGTCGCCGGGGAGAAACGGGAACAGCATCCCGATGAACACGATGAGCAAGATCCCGGGCAGGACCGCCGATGCGAACAGGCCGTCGGGGCCGATCCAGTACATCGGGTCCATCACGTGCGGGATGGCCATCACAGTGCTGCTCATCGCGACCCAACATACCGGCGGGGCCGGTGAGATACTGCCAGGGACAGTCGCGAGCCCTGTGATCAGCCGGGAGGAACTCCAATGCCCATCGCCACGCCCGAGGTGTACGCCGAGATGCTGGGCCGTGCCAAGGAGCACGGTTTCGCGTTCCCGGCGATCAACTGCACGTCATCCGAAACGATCAACGCGACGCTCAAGGGCTTCGCGGATGCCGGCAGCGACGGCATCATCCAGGTGTCCACCGGCGGTGCCGAATTCGCCTCCGGCCTTGGCGTCAAGGACATGGTCACCGGCGCGGTCGGGCTTGCCAAGTTCGCGCACGTGCTCGCCGAGAGGTACCCGATCACGGTGGCGTTGCACACCGACCACTGCCCGAAGGACAAGCTCGACAGCTACGTCCGTCCGCTGCTGCAGATCTCCCAGAAGCGGGTCGCCAAGGGCAAGAACCCGCTGTTCCAGTCGCATATGTGGGACGGCTCGGCGGTCCCGATCGATGAGAACCTCGAGATCGCGCGCGAGCTGCTGAAGGAGACGGCCGCCGCGAAGATCATCCTCGAGATCGAGATCGGCGTGGTCGGTGGTGAGGAAGACGGCGTGGCGCACGAGATCAACGAGAAGCTGTACACGACGGCCGAGGACTTCGAGAAGACCATCGAGGCGCTCGGCGCGGGCGAGCACGGCAAGTACCTGCTGGCGGCCACGTTCGGCAACGTGCACGGCGTCTACAAGCCGGGCAACGTGAAGCTGCGTCCAGAGGTGCTGTCCGAGGGCCAGGAAGTGGCGGCGGCCAAGCTGGGATTGCCCCAGGACGCCAAGCCGTTCGACTTCGTGTTCCACGGCGGTTCCGGGTCGCTGAAGTCCGAGATCGAGGAGGCGCTGAGGTACGGGGTCGTGAAGATGAACGTGGACACGGACACCCAGTACGCATTCACCCGGCCGGTCGCCGGGCACATGTTCGCCAACTACGACGGCGTGCTCAAGGTCGACGGCGAGGTCGGCGACAAGAAGGCGTACGACCCGCGGACCTACATGAAGAAGGCCGAGGCCAACATGAGCGCGCGTGTCGTCGAGGCCTGTAACGACCTGCACAGCGCCGGCCGGTCGGTCAGCGCGGGTTAGCTGATCGGCCCCTCGCAAATCTTCCATCGGCCGTCGAGGAACTGGAGGTCGAAGCTGCGGGTCGACCGCACCTGGGGCTCGTACGCGATGAACGTGGTGACGTTGGCCTCCGCGTGCTGGCCGTTGACCGCGACCTCGTCGATGCTGGCCACCATCGGATACCGCTTCGCCGCGATGACTTTGTCATGCGTGGTGGCCCATTGTTGGTCGTCGTAGTTGACATAGCTGTCGCGGGTGGTGCCACAGGTGATGCCACGCAGTTGAGCGAGGTCGCCCTTCTGGATGGCGTTGTCGAAATCGTGGATCGTCTGCCGCACCTGGTCTTCCTGCGACACCTGTGGTGACGAAGTGTGGGTCAGCCAGACGGTGCCGAACACCGCCACAGCGGCGAGCGCGGCGATCACCAAGATCAGCGCCAGCACCAAGCCCCAGCTACGGTGCCGGCGCTTGCTCCGTCGTGGTGGAATCGCCTGCGGCGCAACCGGTCTCGGTTGGCCGGTAACCGACATGACGTCGGTGGCCGGCTCGGGCGGGCTTTCCATGACTTCGGTGGGCTTGACGTCGAATCCAGACGGCGCGCTGTAGCGCAGGTCCGCCTCGTCGTCGTCGCTGGCCCCGGGCAGCACCACGGTCGGCTCGGCCGACTCGAATTGGGGCTGGGGCTCGGGCTCCTCGGTTGGGGCCTCAGGGGGAGTTTCGGCTGGGGCAGATTCGGCTGGGGCAGTTTCGGCCGGGGCAGTTTCGGCCGGGGCAGTTTCGGCCGGCGCGGGGTCTTCCGGTTCTTCGGGCGCAGATTCCTCGGTCGGCTGGTGAGCCTCCTCGGCCTCAGCCTCCGGGGTGGCGTCCTGGTCGGGAGCCGATGGGTTCGACATTCGTGCTGCTGTCCTCTGTTTTCGAGAAGGGTGTTTCGAGAAGCGGGCTGTCCTCGCGGAAGCTTATCGACCCGCCGTTGGGCTACCGCACGGCACAATAGTTGCCATGACTCAGTTCGGCGACTTGCTCGGACCCGCTCCAGTCCTCCTGCCCGGCGACCAGGAGGCCGAGGCGGAGCTACAGGCCAGCGAGAACCCCGCCATCGTCGCTGCGGCTCATCCTTCGGCGTCAGTGGCGTGGGCGCAGCTGGCCGAGGACGCGCTGGCCGACGACAAGGCCATCACCGCGTACGCCTACGCCCGCACCGGCTACCACCGCGGGTTGGACCAGTTGCGACGCAGCGGTTGGAAGGGCTTCGGCCCCGTGCCGTACGACCATGAGCCCAACCGCGGTTTCCTGCGGTGCGTGGCCGCGCTGGCACGCGCGGCCGACGCGATCGGCGAGACCGACGAGTACAACCGATGCCTCGACCTCCTGGACGACTGCGATCCCGCGGCGCGCGGGAAGCTCGGTGTCGGCTAGCCGCTACCAGTCGGCCTGCCGGCAGTCGTTGGCGTTCTCCGGCGGCTCCACCTGCACCGTCGCGTGCTCCAGCCCACGGGCCGCCAGCACGGCCCTGGCGTCGGCGAGCACCTGTGCCGCGTCGCCGCAGCTCGTGAGGTGGGCCGTGGCCATGTCCTTGCCGGGCACCAGCGTCCAGACGTGCAGGTCGTGCACATTCATCACGCCGTCGACCGCACACAACGCCGCGCGCAACTCGTCGACGTCGACATGGCTCGGGGACGATTCGGAGAGGATCCGCAGCGCGGCGCGGGCCAACGAAAGGGCCCGGGGCAGCACCCACAGCGCGACGAACACCGCGACCACCACGTCGGCGTACGGCCAGTGCGTTGTCACGGTCACCACGCCGGCAATCAGCACGCCGATGCTGCCGACGGTGTCCGCGACGACTTCCATGTAGGCGCCCTTCACGGCCAGGCTCTCGGTGGAACCGGACCGCAGCAGCATGACCACGATGCCGTTGGAGATGAGCCCGGCGACCGCCACGACGATCATCGGCACGCCCGGGACCTCCGGCGCGTTGCCGAGACGTTCGATCGCCTCGTAGAGGATGAAGGCCGAGACGCCGAGCAGCAGCACCGCGTTGCCGACGGCGGTGAACACCTCGGCGCGATGCCAGCCGTAGGTGCGGGCCGGGGATGCGCTGCCGCGGCGGGCGAGGATCACCGCGGTCAGTCCCATGAACAGCGCGACCAGATCGGTGAGCATGTGCCCGGCATCGGCGAGCAGCGCGATCGAATTGATCAGCAGCGCGGTCGTCAGTTCGACGATGAAGAAGCCGGTCAGGATGGCTGCGGCGATCAGCATCCGGGATATCCGGGCGTCGGCCCCGCCGTGATCGTGACCCGCGCCCATGCCTGAAATCTATGCGTAGACGCGCATATGTAGCAAGGGGTTCAGAACCAGGCCGACCAGAACCGGGTCAGGTGGCTGCCCCACGCCACATAGCCGGGATTGACCCCGGAGACCTCAAACAACCGGTAAACGATCGAGAAGAACGCCTGGTTGAGCGGCGGCGCGATCAGCAGGATGAACAGGATCACGAAGCCCCACTGTTTCGCGGGCGCCAGCGCGCGCTGCGTCTCGGGGCTCAGATGCGGCTCGAGCGCGCTGTACCCGTCGAGTCCGGGGATCGGCAGCAAGTTCAGCACGACCGCCGTCACCTGGAGGAACCCGAGAAAGGCCATACCGGCCCAGAACACGGCGTGGTCCGGGTCGGCGAACGCCGCGGTCAGCACGAGCAGGACCACCGCCAGGGCCGCGTTGACGGTCGCGCCGGCCAGCGCGACCACTGTGCGCCGCCGCGGCGTCATCCAGGAAGTGCGGACATACACGGCGCCGCCGGGAAGGCCGATCCCGCCGAGCGCTATGAACACCAGCGGCAAGCCAAGCGACAGCAGCGGATTCGAGTACTTCAGCGGGTTGAGGGTCAGATAGCCGCGCACGGCGACATCGCGATCGCCATAGCGCCAAGCCATGTAGGCGTGGCCGAACTCATGCAGGCACAGCGAGACCAGCCAGCCGGCGATCACGAAGATGAAGACGCCGGCATAAGCGAGCGGCTTGATGGACGCCCCGGCCAGCCATGCCAACACGCCGCCGAGCGCGGTGACCCCGCAGATCGCCAAGAAGATCGGGCTGGGCCGGACAGACTGCCGAATCGGCCGGATGTTCACCACACGAAACTACCGGACCAGCAACCAGCCTTTGGTGTGCCGATAGAAGGTGGACCGCTTCACCGGATGTTCGGACCGCACACCATCCCGGCTGACCACGGCGCCGGTGGTGCCCAGCTGCGCGGCCCTGCCGGTCACCCAGCGGCCGGTGTAACCCCGCGCCGACACCACGGCGGCTCGAACGCCGGGCACGGTAACCATCGGTTCGACGCGCACCCAGGCGACGTCGCCGTCGAACAGGGACGTGTCGTCGACCACCGCCTCGCCGTGCAACAGCCCGTCGGCGCCGCGCCACATCGCCGCGCCCGCAATCGCCTGGCCGGTGTCGTCGCGAACGAGCGGCACCCGCTGGGCAATACCCCACAGCGCCCGATTAGCGCCGCGACGACCGGCTGCGAGCCGGTAAGCGCGGGTGGCCGCCGAGCGGTGCGCGGACACGAACCCGACCTCCACATCCAGTGTTTCGGTGCGCAGCAGAGCGGTCAGCACCGCGGCCAGGTCAGCATCCGATCCCACGACGATCAATCGGCGATAGTCGCACGCGGCGCCCGCGATGTCCTCGGTGTCGGCGATCGGCACGCCCCGCAACGGTCGGGGCAGGCTCGCGGCAGGGAAAAGCAGCACGGCGACGTCTTCAGGCTCTTCGGGCTCGAAGTGTTCGGGCCCGACGTCTTCGTTCAATGCGAAACTCCTGGGCAAACCTCGGATAGGGTGGGTCACCGGCTGCACCACAATAAGCGGGAGAAGGGCCATGCCGGCAATCGTCCTGATCGGCGCCCAGTGGGGCGACGAAGGCAAGGGCAAAGCCACCGATCTGCTCGGTGGCCGTGCCCAGTGGGTGGTGCGTTATCAGGGCGGCAACAATGCCGGCCACACGGTGGTGCTGCCGACCGGTGAGCACTTTGCACTGCACCTGATCCCGTCGGGCATCTTGACGCCGGGCGTGACCAACGTGATCGGCAACGGCGTCGTCGTCGATCCCGGAGTGCTGCTGTCCGAGCTGAGCGGGCTCGAGGAGCGCGGCGTCGACACCGAGCGGCTGTTGATCTCGGCGGACGCGCACCTCCTGATGCCGTACCACGTAGCGATCGACAAGGTGACCGAACGCTACCTGGGCAACAAGAAGATCGGCACCACCGGCCGTGGCATCGGCCCGTGCTACCAGGACAAGATCGCGCGCATCGGCATTCGTGCCTCCGACGTCCGTGATCCTGCACTGCTGACCCAAAGGGTTGAGGCCGCACTGGAATTCAAGAACCAGGTGCTGGTCAAGATCTACAATCGCAAGGCACTGGACCCCGACACCATCGTCGACACGGTGCTCGGGCAGGCCGAAGGGTTCGCACACCGCATCGCCGACACCCGATTGCTGCTCAACACCGCGCTCAGCAACGGCGAGATCGTTCTGCTCGAAGGTTCCCAGGGCACGCTGCTCGACGTCGACCACGGCACGTATCCCTATGTGACGTCGTCGAATCCCACTGCGGGCGGCGCCTCGGTGGGTTCGGGCATCGGGCCGACCCGGATCACCACCGTGCTCGGAATTCTGAAGGCTTACACCACGCGGGTGGGTTCGGGGCCGTTCCCCACCGAGTTGTTCGACGAGCACGGCGAGTATCTGGTGAAGACCGGGGGCGAGATCGGCGTCACGACGGGACGGCGCCGGCGCTGCGGCTGGTTCGACGCGGTAATCGGCCGCTATGCGACCCGGGTCAACGGCATCACCGACTTCTTCTTGACCAAGCTCGACGTGTTGTCGAGCCTTCAGACAGTGCCGGTATGCGTGGCCTACACGGTGGACGGCAGGCGGGTGGACGAAATGCCGATGACCCAAGGCGAATTCGCCCGAGCCGAGCCGGTCTACGAGGAGCTGCCGGGCTGGTGGGAGGACATCTCGGAGGCGCGCGAGTTCGACGACCTGCCCGCGAAGGCGCGCGACTACGTGTTGCGCGTCGAAGAGCTTGCCGGCGCGCATGTTTCGGCCATCGGTGTCGGGCCCGGGCGCGACCAGACCATCGTGCGCCGCGACATTCTGCAGGCCTGCTCATGAGTGCCACGCCCGAGGATCCCGACTACTACAAGCACGGCGGGTTCCCCGAATACGAGGCTGCCGACCCGCCGCCGAGTTTCGTCAGGTTCGTCAGCGCGATGCGACGACTCCAAGACCTGGCAGTCTCCGCCGCGCCCGACGACGACGTCTGGCGCGATGCGGCGGGCCGCGTCGAGGATCTCGTCGACCTGCTGGACCCTTACGAGGCGCCGGAAGGGGTCTCCCCAGCCGGACGCACACCGGCGATGCCGGGATTCGGCAGTCTGCTGATGCCGCCGTGGACACTGACCGAGTTCGGGCCTGACGGGGTGGCGATGAAAGGCCACTTCAGCCGGTATCACCTGGGCGGCAACAACGCGGTGCACGGCGGTGTGCTGCCCCTGCTGTTCGACCAGGTGTTCGGCATGGTGACACGGGCCGCGGGCAGGCCGATCAGTCGCACCGCGTTCTTACACGTCGACTACCGCAAGGTGACCCCGATGTACACGCCACTCGCGGTCCGCGGGCGGGTCGACTCAACGGAGGGCCGCAAGGCGTTCGTCTCCGGAGAAATCACCGACGGCGACGGTACGGTGCTGGCCGAAGGGCACGGGCTGATGGTGCGATTGCTGCCCGGGCAACCGTGAATCGGTGAGACGATGACGCGGTGAGCCCGCATTCCCCTTCTCCGGCGCACTTTCGTCAGCTGAAGACGCCGCGGGCCGCGGCGCTGGCGGGAGTGTTGTTTGCCCTGCTGTTCGGCGCGGTGATCGTCCTCATTCGGCTGAGAATGCCTGAGGGCATGCAAGATTCGTCGGGTTGGCTGTCCAGCAACCACAGTGGCATCCTCACCGCGGCGAAGCTGATGCCGTTCGCGGGCATCAGCTTCCTGTGGTTCATCGGCGTGGTGCGCGACGGATTCGGCCGCTACGAGGACCGCTTCTTCGCATCTGTATTTCTGGGCAGCGGGATCTTGTTCCTGGCGATGATGTTCGTCGCGACCGCCGTCGCCGCCGGGCTGGAGGCCACCAACTCCGGCGTCGTCGACACGGCTGCACACGCTGAGGTGATCGACCTCGGAAAGACGGTCGTGCTGACGACGACGAAGACCTACGGGATCCGGATGGCCGCGGTGTTCATGATCTCGGCGGCGACGATCTGGCTGCGGACCGGCTTGATGCCGAAGTGGCTCGTCCTGCTCAGCTACCTCGTAGCCCTGGCCGTCCTGGCCGCCAGCGACCTGAGCATGTGGATCTCGATGGCGTTCCCGGTCTGGGTGCTGGTGGTCAGCGGACTGTTCCTGGTCAGGTCCGGTGTCATTGATCTCGATAACGATGACGTCGATGGGGACGAATCCGCCTGAACTCAGTCGCGCCTGAGCGTCGCTTCCTCGAGGTCCAAGCCGCGCAACGCAGTTCGCAACACTTCGTCGTCGATGCGTCCGATGTCCCGCTCATCGATGAACGTCTTGCGTTCGGCGGCAAGCATTTCCAGCCGGAGCCGGCGGAACGCCGACGCAGGGCTCTCGCCGATCTCCGTATCACTTCGTCCCAGCCGTTCCCACGCGGCGTTGCGGCGTCGTTCGTTCCAGTGCGCCAAAATCTTGGCGGCCTGTTCGTGGGTTTCGACCCGACCTAGTCGGCGTTGTTCCGCGAGCAACTCGTCGAGAGTTTCGGCGGCTGACCGGGCGGCCCTGTCCTGGGCAGCAGCCAGTGCGACCGCATCCCGGTGGGCATCGTCACCCTGCACCCCGAAGACCCGGATCACCCACGGCAGTGTCAGGCCGTGCAGCAGCAGCGTGCCGATCACCACGACGAACGTCAGGAACAGGATGTGGGCACGACCCGGGAACGGCGCGCCTGCCAGCGTCGTCATCGGCACCGCGAACGCCGCAGCCAGCGACACCACGCCACGCACCCCCGCCCACGCGACCACGAACGCCTGGGCCGGCGTGGGTGCCGGGGCCGGGACACCTTGGCCCTTCCCGGGGCTCTTCCCGGCGAACAGCGCCCGCGGCACATAGGCGAACAGGTATATCCACGCGATACGCACCAGCAGCACCGTCACGAACACCGCCACCGACGACCAGATGAAGCCCGACGCCGGCAGGCCCCGCATCGCGCGAACCACGCCCGGCAGCTGCAGGCCGATCAGCAGGAACGCGAAGGACTCCAGGATGAACTGCAGGGCCCTCCAGACAGCGTCGTCCTGCAGCCGGGTCGCGTAGCCCGCGTGGACGGAACGTTGGCCGAGGAATAGCGCGGCGACCACCACGGCCAACACACCGGAGCCGTGGACCTGGTCGGCAACCAGATAGACGATGAATGGTGCGACCAGCCCGATCGCGCTCTCCACCACCGGGTCGTCGAGCAGGCGTGACCTGATGAACTCGATGATTGCGCCGAACAGTGCACCGACAACGACTCCGCCGGCAGCGGCCAGCGCGAAGGTCGCGATGCCCTGTGGCCAACTGACGGCGGTCCCGATCGCGGCGGCCAGTGCCACCTTGTACAGCGTCAGCGCGGTGGCGTCGTTGAGCAGGCTTTCGCCGCCGAGCAGCGTCATGATCGGGCGCGGGAGGCCCAGCCGGCGACCCACCGCGGCGGCCGACACGGCGTCGGACGGTGCGACGATCGCGCCGAGCGTCAACGCCGCGGCGGGCGTCAGCGCCGGCACGACGTGGTGCGCCACCACCGCGACCGCGAACGTGGTCGCAACGGGAAGCCCGACAGCGAGCAGCCCGATCGGCCGGACGTTGCGCCGCAACGCGATGGAGGAGCTCTGCAGGCCCGCCGACCACACCAGCGGGGGCAGGATCACGAACAGCACCAGGTTGGGTTGCAGCTCGATGGTCGGCACCCCGGGGATCAGCCCGATCGCCAGCCCGGCCACCACCAGCACCAGCGGCGCAGACACCTTGTAGTGGCGGGCCAGGGCGGCCAACAGCACGCCCGCAACGAGGACCAGCAACAGCGAAGTGTTCACGTGCCTATCCTTGAGCAGCATGTTGCGACGCGCACCCAAGCCCCCCGAGTTGTGTGAGCACCTGAGCACGGCCACCGGCGCCCAGGAACCCGACCCGGTGACACCCGGCCGGTGCCAGGAATGTGCCGAACTCGGCGAATCGACCTGGGCGCACTTGCGCATGTGCTTGAGCTGCGGACACGTCGGCTGCTGTGACTCCAGCATCCACAAGCATGCGAGCGCCCACTTCCACGCGACTGGTCACCCGGTCATGCGCTCGGATGAGCCCGGCGAAACGTGGCGGTGGTGCTACGTCGACGTGCTGCTCGGTTGAGTCAGCGATCTGGCAGGCTGTCGGCGTGACGGATGAGCTGGCGACATGACGGATGAACCGAGGCCGCTGAGCGTGATGATGCTCGGCGCCGGCGAGTTGAGCCGCGAGCTGGTCACCGCGTTCCAACGACTCGGAGCGGTGGTGATCGCGGTCGATCGGCACGCCGACGCCCCCGCCCACGGGGTGGCCGACCGCAGCGTCGTGATCACGATGACCGACCCCGACGAGCTGACCGCACTGATCGAACGCGAACAGCCCGACTACGTCGTCACCGAGGCGATCGACCCTGGCGGTGAGCCCGTCATCGACAACGACGCGCTTGTCGCGGTCGGTGAGCGCGGGCTCACCGACGTGGTGCCCACCGCGCGCAGCAGCCGGTTGACGCTGGACCGGGAAGGCCTGCGGCGACTGGCCGCGGACGAGCTCGGGCTGCCGACGGCCCCGTTCTGGTTCGCCGGATCCGCCGACGAGCTCGACGCGATTGCACGGCATGCCGGCTTCCCGCTGGTGGTGCGGCCGGTGACCGGCACTCCGGGGGAGGGCGAATCGGTGCTGTTGCGGCCCGAAGACGTCGCGCCCGCGTGGGATCGCGCCGTTGCCGCGGGCGGCCGGGTGGCCAACACGCGGGTGATGGCCGAGACGATGGTCGAGATCGACCACGAGGTCACGCTGCTGACGGTGCGCAGCGCGGGGAAGGGCGGTCCGCGGGTGCAGTTCTGCGAGCCCATCGGTCACCGGCAGGTCGACGGTGAGCTGCTGGAGTCGTGGCAGCCGCAGGAGATGACCGCGGCGGCCACCGAAGCCGCCCGGTCGATCGCGGCGCGGATCGTCAACGCGCTGGGCGGGCGGGGCGTGTACGGCGTCGAGCTGCTGGTGCGGGGCAACGAGGTGTACTTCGCCGATGTCAGCCCCCGGCCGTATGACACCGGCCTGGTCACGCTGCGCTCGCAGCGGCTGTCGGAGTTCGAATTGCACGCCCGCGCGATCCTCGGACTGCCGGTGGACACGATCATGGTCACGCCGGGTGCGGCGGAGGTGGTGTACGCAGGACAGGAAACCGGATCGGCGAACGCCGAGCTGGAGGACGACGATGTTCGCACCGAACGTGCGACGCAAGCGATTTCGGATGCGCTCGCGGTGCCCGAGAGTGACGTGCGGATCTTCGGGCACCCGAAGAGCTATCCGCGCCGCCGACTCGGGGTGGCGCTGGCCACCGGTGCGAACGTGAAGACCGCGCGCGACCGCGTCCATCAGGTCGCGACCGCGTTGCGGAAATTCTGGTAGGGAAGTTCTGCTGGGGATGTCGTTTCTGGAGGACGATGAGCGCGGCAGCCTGGTGCCGTTCGTCGCCGCGGCGGCGGTGTTCGCGGTCGTGGTGGTCGGGGTGGCGGTGTTGACGCTGACCAGCGGTGACGGGCTCACCGAAGAGCAGCGGGTGGGCCGCGCGGCGGTCGGTCAAAACGACGCGCTACAGCGCCAGAACTATGGCGACTACCAGCGCTACACGTGCGCTGCCGAACAGGGCACAGAAGCGAACATCATTGGTGCACAACAGGAATCAGTGAGACAACACGGCGACCGCTATGTGGACGACGTGACCGCCGTCACGATTGACGGCGACCGAGCGACCGCGACCGTGAGGTACCACTACGAGAAGGAACCCAACGGAAAGGGCAGCACCCCGCTGACGTTCGCCAGGCAGGACGGGCAGTGGAAGGTCTGTTCGACTTACCGGTGACGCCGTGTGGGAGACTCACGACGTGAGTTACGCAGGTGACATCACGCCCGAGGAGGCTTGGAAACTGCTGAGCGACAACCCCGACGCGGTGCTGGTCGACTGCCGCACCGACGCCGAATGGCGGTTCGTCGGGGTGCCCGACATTTCGGATCTGGGTCGCGATGTGGTGTATGTGCAGTGGTCGGGTGTGGACGGCAAACGCAATGAGAGGTTCGTCGACGAACTGGTCGAGGCCGGCGTGGCGCCGGGGGAGCGGCCCGTCGTTTTCCTGTGTCGCTCCGGCAACCGCTCGATCGGCGCCGCGGAGGCCGCCACTTCGGTGGGAATTGCGCCGTCGTACAACGTCTTAGACGGCTTCGAGGGTCACCTCGACCCCGAGGGTCACCGAGGTGGATCGGGGTGGCGCGCCGTCGGTCTGCCGTGGAAGCAGTCATGAGCGAAGACTCTGTCCGGACCCCCGCCCCGCTCCCCGAGGGCGTCAGCCAGGCGACGATCGGCGTGCGCGGTGCGCTGATGCGGTCGGGCTTCGAGGAGACCGCCGAGGCGCTGTACCTGACGTCGGGCTACGTGTACCCCAACGCGGCCGAGGCGGAGAAGGCGTTCGCCGGTGACATCGACCGGTACGTGTATTCGCGGTATGGCAACCCGACGATCTCGATGTTCGAGGAGCGGCTGCGGCTGATCGAGGGCGCGCCTGCGGCGTTCGCCACGGCGACCGGGATGGCCGCGGTGTTCACCTCGCTGGGAGCGCTGTTGGGCGCGGGTGACCGCCTGGTGGCGGCTCGCAGCCTGTTCGGATCCTGCTTCGTGGTGTGCGACGAGATCCTGCCGCGCTGGGGCGTGCACACGGTGTTCGTGGACGGCGACGACCTGTCGCAGTGGGAGAAGGCGCTGTCGGAGCCGACGCAGGCGGTGTTCTTCGAGACGCCGTCCAACCCGATGCAGTCGTTGGTGGACATCGAGGCGGTCTGTCAGATGGCACACGCCGCGGGCGCAAAAGTGGTGCTGGACAATGTCTTTGCGACACCGCTGCTGCAGCAGGGTATGCCACTGGGCGCCGACGTGGTGGTGTACTCCGGGACCAAACACATCGACGGGCAGGGCCGCGTGCTCGGCGGGGCGATCCTCGGCGACAAGGAATACATCGACGGGCCGGTGCAGAAGCTGATGCGCCACACCGGCCCGGCGATCAGCGTGTTCAACGCGTGGCTGCTGCTGAAAGGCTTGGAGACGCTGGCGGTGCGCGTCGACTACAGCACCGCGTCGGCGCTGCGAATCGCCGAGTTCCTGGAGAACCATCAGGCGGTGCGGTGGGTGCGCTACCCGTTCCTGGCGTCGCATCCGCAGTACGACCTGGCCAAGCGCCAGATGACCGGCGGCGGGACGGTGGTCACGTTCGAGCTTGATGCCCCCGCGGACCACGGCAAGCAGAGGGCGTTCGAGGTGCTGGACAAGTTGCGGGTGATCGACATCAGCAACAACCTCGGCGACGCGAAATCACTGATCACCCACCCCGCGACGACGACGCACCGGGCGATGGGCCCGGAAGGCCGGGCGGCCATCGGGCTGGGCGACGGGGTGGTGCGGATCTCGGTCGGCCTGGAGGGCACCGATGATCTGATTGCCGACCTCGACCAGGCGCTCTGACGTCTACCCGTCGTCGGTGACGCCCAGCGCGTGCTGGGCCCGATCCTCGTAGCGCTGACGAGCGCTCCGATCGAAATCGAGGAACACGCGGTCGTTGCCTAATCTCCTGCTGAGCCACCGGCGCCCGCGCGGGCCGAGCATCTGCGCCAGCGCAGCGACGAACCGCAGTGGCCGCGGCACCGACACGATCGTCGTCGGCTTGTCGAGCACCTTGACCACCGCGGCCGCAACGTCTTCGGGCTGGACCGGCTTTTGGGCAGCGCTGGTGTGGGTGCCCGCGATCAGCTCGGTGTCGGTGAACGTCGGCAGTACCACGCTCACCTGGACGCCCTGCGGAGCGAACTCGTCGGCCAGCGCGGTCGACAATCCCACCACCGCGAACTTCGTGCCCGAGTACACCACCTGGCCCGGCACTGCGGTCATGCCGGCCATCGACGCGATGTTGACGATGTGGCCGTCGCGGCGCTCGACCATCTCCGGCAGCACCAGCCGGCAGCCGTTGAGCACGCCGTAGAGGTTCACCTCGATCGCTGATCGGATGGCCTGCTCGGACTGCTGCAGGAACGGGCCGACGGGCATCACGCCTGCGTTGTTGATCAACACGTCGATCCGGCCGCCGCCGTCGCCACGGGCCTTGTCGAGGAACTCCGAAAACGACTGCCTGTTGGTCACATCCAGCGGATAACCGGACACCGGGCCCAGCTGGTCGAGTGCCGCCACGGCGGGCTGGAGCGCGTTGACGTCGCGGTCACCGATCACCACACGGGCTCCGCGCAGCAGCAGCGCCTTCGCGGTCGCGTGTCCGATACCCCGGGCGGCGCCGGTGATCGCGATGGTCTTGCCGCTGACGTTGTTCACGTGCGTGTTGGCCATGGGGCCAAACTTTACAGGTGTCAAGTCTGCGCCGGAAGTGGGTTGCGTGGCAAGGATGGGGTGATGCCGGCCGCGCTGCGTTTCGTCTCCGTCGGCCAGGACGACCCGCTTGCCGCGCCCCTGCTGGCGGAGCTCGCCGTCGAATATGCCGATCGCTACGGCGCCACCAAAGAGCGGGTTTCGGCGTGGCTGCGCCAATATCCGGCTGAGGAGTTCACCGCGCCGGGCGGGGCGCTGCTGATCGGGGTGCTCGACGGTCGAGCGGTGACCGGCGGCGCGGTCACGCGAGGGCGCTGCTCGCGGCGCTGGGTTCGGGGGTGAGGTATATCCGGTCGCGTTCGAAAAGATGCTGGTGACCTGATCGCTCACCGGAGTGCCTGCTGGACGGCTTCGCGGATCGGGCCCCGCCACAACGGGCCATGTCCGGGCAGCAGCACGTCGGTCTCGAGCAGCGCGAGCGCGTCGAGGCTACGGCGGCAGCCCCCGTCGTCATGGTTGAACACCGACGGCAGCAGTTGCGGTCCGTTGCGGCGGCTCACCCCGTGACCGGTAACCAGCGCGTCGCCACTGACGAGCACACCGTCCACGATGAAGCTGCAGTGCCCACCGGTATGCCCCGGCGTCGGGATGGCCATCGGCTGTCCGGGCAGGGTCGCGGCGATCTCCGCGGTCAACGCCTCCGCCGTCGGGATGCCGTCGTGCACCAGGCCGCCCTTGCGCATCAGCCGGACGGCCCAAGGAGCCCAGCCCGGCCGCCAGACGTTCATCGCGACATCCAGCGGCGAGGCCTGTTCCAGATACTCGCGCTTGGCGTGCCCGACCTCGTCGGGATGGCAGAACACCTGTGTGCCATGCGTTTTCGCGAACCAGATCGCCGAGCCCAGATGGTCGACGTGTGCGTGGGTCAATACGATCGCGCGAACGTCGCCGGCGCCGACACCCAGTTCCGACAGCGACGCCAGCACGTCATCGCGGTCTCCCGGCAGCCCCGCGTCGAACAACGTGACGCCGTCGCGCCCAGTCGCGACCGCCCAGTTCACCAATTCGCCCTGAACCAAGTGCAGGCCGTCGGTGACCGAAGTAAGCCCCCACGCCATGTTAGCCGAGTGTAGATGGGAGTAGAACTGACACGTGCCTGAACTGAAACTGGGTTATAAAGCGTCGGCAGAGCAATTCGCACCTCGAGAGCTGGTCGAGCTGGGCGTGCTGGCCGAACAGCATGGGATGGACAGCGCCAGCGTCAGCGATCACTTCCAGCCATGGCGTCACGAGGGCGGCCACGCCCCGTTCTCGCTGGCGTGGATGACAGCGGTCGGCGAACGGACCGACAGGATCGTGCTGGGCACGTCGGTGCTGACCCCGACGTTCCGGTACAACCCCGCGGTGATCGCGCAGGCCTTCGCCACGATGGGTTGCCTGTATCCCGACCGCATCTTCCTGGGCGTCGGCACCGGCGAGGCGCTCAACGAAATCGCCACCGGATTCATCGGCGAGTGGCCGGAGTTCAAGGAGCGGTTCGCGCGGCTGCGCGAGTCGGTCCGGTTGATGCGCGAGCTGTGGGTCGGCGACCGGGTCGACTTCGACGGCGAGTACTTCCACACCAAAGGCGCGTCGATCTACGACGTTCCCCAGGGCGGGATCCCGGTCTACATCGCCGCGGGAGGCCCCGCGGTGGCGAGGTACGCCGGACGCGCGGGCGACGGCTTCATCTGTACGTCCGGCAAGGGCGAGGAGTTGTACACCGAGAAACTGATCCCGGCCGTCTTGGAAGGTGCAGCGGGCGCCGACAGAAATCCCGACGACATCGACAAGATGATCGAGATCAAGATCTCCTATGACACCGATCCCGACCTCGCGCTGGAGAACACCCGGTTCTGGGCACCGCTGTCGCTGAGCCCCGAGCAGAAGAACAGCATCGACGACCCCATCGAGATGGAGAAGGCCGCCGACGCGCTGCCGATCGAACAGGTCGCCAAGCGCTGGATTGTCTCGTCGGACCCCGACGAGGCCGCCGAAATGGTCGGCAAGTACCTGGAATACGGGCTCAATCACCTGGTGTTCCACGCTCCGGGCCACGACCAGCGGCGGTTCCTGGAGCTGTTCGAGAAGGATCTCGCGCCGCGGCTGCGTCGATTGGGCTGACGTGTCGGGGGTGTCGGGCTCGTCCATTTACATCGCGTCGCCCGAGGGTGACACCGGCAAGTCGACGATCGCGTTGGGCCTGCTGCACCGGCTGGCCGCCACTGTCGCGAAAGTCGGGGTGTTCCGGCCGATCACGCGGCTCGGCGAGGACCGTGACTACATTCTCGAGCTGTTACTGCCGCAGGCCACCGCGGACCTGCCGTATGAACAGTGCGTGGGTGTGACGTATCAGCAATTGCACGAGGATGAAGACGGTGCGATCGGCGAGATCGTCGACCGGTACCACGCGGTGGCCGACCAGTGCGACGCAGTGGTGATCGTCGGCAGCGACTACACCGACGTCGCGACGCCCACCGAGTTGAGCGTCAATGGCCGTGTCGCGGTGAATCTCGGTGCCCCCGTCGTGCTTTCGGTGCGGGGCAAGGGCCGTACGCCCGAGCAGGTCGCCCAGGTGGTCGAGGTCTCCCTTGCTGAGCTCGCCAACCAGCACGCGCACACCGCCGCGGTGGTGGCGAACCGTTGCCGCCCCTCGGAGATGGCTGCAGTTGTGGCGGCGCTGGAGCGGTTCGGGCCGAGGACCTACGTGCTGCCGGAGGAGCCGCTGCTGGATGCGCCGACCGTGGCCGACCTGAAACGCGCTGTCGGCGGAACGATGATCAGCGGTGATGACGCGCTGCTCGACCGCGAGGTGATGGCGGTGCTGGTGGCGGGCATGACCGCCGAACACGTATTGGAGCGGTTGACCGAGAGCGTCGCTGTCATCACGCCCGGGGACCGCTCCGATGTCGTGCTTGCGGTGTCCAGCGCCCATGCGGCCGAAGGGTTTCCGTCGTTGTCAACGGTGATCCTCAACGGCGGCCTGCCGCTTCACCCGTCGATCGCTGCTCTGGTGAACGGGCTGGGGCTGCGGCTGCCGATCATCGCGACGACCTTGGGAACGTTCGAGACGGCGAGCGCTGTCGCGGCGACACGCGGGCGGGTCACTGCCACCTCGGGGCGCAAGATCGACACCGCGCTGTCGCTGATGGATCGTTACGTCGACATATCGGATCTGCTCGACCAGCTGGCGATCCCGATCCCGACGGTGACGACACCGCAGATGTTCACCTATCAGCTGGCGGAGTGGGCGAAGGCCGAGCGCAAACGCATCGTGCTGCCCGAAGGCGACGATGACCGGATCCTGCAGGCGGCGGGCCGGCTGCTGCGCCGGGGGGTGGCCGACCTGACGATCCTCGGTGACGAAGGCCAGGTCCGTTCGCGGGCTGCCGAACTCGGCGCAGATCTGGCGGCGGCGACGGTGCTGAATCCGAAGACCAGCGATCTGTGTGGAGAATTCGCCGCGCAGTACGCCGAGATGCGCGGGCACAAGGGCATGACGGTTGAGCGTGCGCACGAGATCATCCACGACGTGTCCTACTTCGGAACGATGCTGGTCTACAACGGCATCGTCGATGGCATGGTGTCGGGCGCCGCACACACCACCGCGCACACGGTGCGGCCGGCGTTCGAGATCATCAAGACCAAACCCGACGTGTCCACCGTGTCGAGCATCTTCTTGATGTGCCTTGCCGATCGCGTGCTGGCATATGGTGACTGCGCTATTGTGCCGGATCCGACGTCGGAGCAGTTGGCGGACATCGCGATCTCGTCGGCGCGCACCGCGGCGCAATTCGGGATCGAGCCGCGCGTCGCGATGCTGTCGTACTCCACCGGCACGTCAGGCTCGGGCGCAGACGTCGAAAAGGTCCGAAAAGCAACGGAACTGGTACGTGAACGTCAGCCGGAACTGGTGGTGGACGGACCCATCCAGTACGACGCCGCCGTGGAGCCGTCGGTCGCCGCGACGAAGGCGCCGGACTCGCCCGTCGCAGGGCGCGCGACCGTGCTGATCTTCCCGGACCTGAATACCGGCAACAACACGTACAAGGCAGTGCAGCGCAGCGCGGGCGCGATCGCGATCGGCCCGGTGCTTCAGGGTCTGCGGAAGGCGGTCAACGACCTGTCGCGCGGAGCGCTCGTCGAGGACATCGTCAACACTGTTGCGATCACCGCGATTCAGGCGCAGGAGAACGTGTGAGGCGAACGGTCCTCGTGCTGAATTCCGGTTCGTCGACGCTGAAGTTCGCGGTGGTCGATCCCGCGTCCGGAATGCCGACGGCCGACGGGATCGTCGAGCGGATCGGCGAGGGCGAGGTTGGGAACCACGGGGTTGTCGACCACGAAGCAGCGCTGCGCATCGTCTTCGATCGACTCAAGGAGCCATCCGACCTGGTCGCAGTGGGTCATCGGATCGTGCACGGCGGCAAGATGTTCTATCAGCCGACGGTGATCACCGACGCGGTCGTCGAGAAGTTGGAGGAGGTGTCGCCGCTCGCGCCGCTGCACAACCCGCCGGGCCTGCTGGGTATCCGGGTCGCGCGCACCCTGTTTCCCGATCTGCCCCATGTTGCCGTGTTCGACACTGCGTTCTTCCATGACCTGCCCGCGGCCGCAGCCACGTACGCGATCGACCTCGAGGTGGGCGAGCGGTGGGATGTGCGTCGCTACGGCTTCCACGGCACGTCGCATCAGTACGTCAGCCAACAGGCGGCGGTGTTGCTGGGACAACCGCTGGAGTCGCTGAACCAGATCGTGCTGCATCTGGGCAACGGCGCGTCGGCGGCTGCGATCGCCGGCGGCCGGCCGGTGGACACGACAATGGGTCTCACACCGCTGGAGGGCCTGGTGATGGGCACCCGCTCCGGTGATCTCGACCCCGGCGTGGTGTTCTACCTCTGGCGCACCGCCCGGATGGGTGTCGAGGAGATCGAGACGATGCTCAACCGTCGTGCCGGCATGCTCGGGTTGTGCGGCGAGATCGATTTCCGCCGGGTGCATGAGCTGATCGAGTCAGGCGATGCGGCGGCGCAATTGGCGTACGACGTCTACATCCACCGGCTGCGCAAGTACATCGGCGGCTATCTTGCACTGTTGGGCAGCACCGACGTGATCACGTTCACGGCGGGGGTCGGTGAGAATGACGCGGCGGTGCGCCGGGACGCGTTGAGCGGGCTGGCGACGCTGGGCATCGAGCTCGACGAGAAGCTCAACACCGGCCCGGGCAGGGGCCCGCGGAGGATCTCGTCCGACCGGTCGCCGACGGCGGTGCTGGTGATCCCGACCGACGAGGAGCTGGCGATCGCCCGGGCCTGCATGACGGTGATCTAGGCGATCGAGGATCTTCACAGTTCTTCATGCGCAAATATTCGTGCGCAAATTTTCATGCGCAAAGGATGGCACCGACTGCCGAAATTGTTGGCACACTATCTGCGGCAGGTGCACTGGACACCAGAGACGGCTGAGGCGACCAGACGAATATGCAGGCACAGCACGACGGCGGGGACGGCAGAGAGGCCCTCATGTGGGGCGCTTCGGAACGGGTGGGCTGGTTCCGGTTCTTCTTCGACGACGAACGGTGGGAGTGGTCGCCGCAGGTAGCGCACATGCACGGCTATCCGCCAGAGTCGGTGACTCCAACGACAGAGTTGGTGCTGTCACACAAGCATCCCGACGACTACCGGCAGATCGCCGACACGCTGGCCCTGATCCGGCAAACCCGGCAAGCCTTCAGTAGCCGACACCGGATCCGCGACGTGCAAGGCGCGCTTCACCATGTGGTGGTCGTCGGCGACCAGCTGCGCAACGGTGACGGCAGCGTCATCGGCACGCACGGCTTCTACATCGACATCACCCCGGCCGAACAGGCGCGCCAAGATCACCTGACGGCTGAGGTCGAGAAGATCACACAGAGCCGGGCGTCGATCGAACAGGCCAAGGGCATGCTGATGGCGATCTACGGGATCGACGCCGAGCCCGCTTTCGACCTGCTGAAATGGCGGTCCCAGGAGACCAACGTCAAGTTGCGGCCACTCGCCGAGCAGATCGTTGCGGACTTCTCGGCGGTCGCCCACGACGAGGCACTGCCGGCCCGGTCGGTCTACGACAACCTGCTGCTGACCGCTCAAGACCGCATCAAGAACGGGAGCCAGAACGGCGAGAGCTCGAAGGTCGAGGGCTAGAAGGTCGAGGTGGGCCGCACCGCATTGGCCATGTCGACCAGCGCGTACCGGTGCGCGCGCGTCGGCGCCACCCGCGCCAGACCCCGCAACGACGCCTCGACGCCGAGCCGAAGCCCGTGCGGCGTGAACGGGAATCCGAGAATGTGATTGGTGCTGGCCTTGTTCTGGCCGATCCAATCCAGCGCGGTGCCCAGCACCAGTGCGCGGATCTGCAACACCCGCGGCTCAGAATCGGGCAGCGCCTCGACACGGCGGGCCGCATCGCGGATCTGCTCTTCGGTCAGCTCGCTCATGGAGCGCCCCGACAGCAGTGTCACCGCGCTGGTCAGCCGGGCGGTGGTGAAGTGCCGGGATGTTGGCGGCACCGCATCCAAGGTGTGCACCGCCAGCTCCCGGTCGCCGTCCGCAGACAGCGCCCGTGCGAGCCCGAAGCCCGCCGAGATCACGCCGTTGTCGGTGCTCCACACGGTGTCGTAGAACTTCAGCCCGTCGGAAATTCCGCCGAGCTCGGCCGTCGCGGCCAATGCCAGCTTCGGGGCCAACTCACCCGGTTGGGTGTCCAGCACCTCGGTGAAATGCTTTGTCGCCGACTCGAAGTCGCCGGTCAATACCTCGGACACCGCGCGGAACCACACCATTCGCCACCGCCAGCCCACCCGCTCGGCCAGGTTGTCCAGCTTGCGGGTGGCCTTCGCGACGTCGCCGAGGTCGAGCAGTGCCCGTACCTCCATCAGCGGCAGCTCAACCGACTCGGTGAGGTCAATGCCCTCGCTGTCGAGCGTGCCGTGCCTGGCTGCCCGCAATGAATCCAGCGTCTGCACCGGCTGCGACAGCACCGTCGCCGACAGCACGGTGGCTCCCACGTCGGAGGGATCGACCAGCGGCACCGGCAGCGCGGTGACGATCTCCCGTGCCGTCAGCTTCTCGGCGTGCACCAGGCCGTCGAGGTACACGTCGGTGTGCGCCAGCAGCAGCTCGACCCCGAACGTCGACCGGGACGGGCTGAACACCGTCGACAACCCGGGCCGCGGCGCGCCGCTGTCGTGCGCCACTACTTCCCGCAGCACTCCCAGCAGCTGCGCCGACATCTCCTCGGCGCTGCCGAACCGGCGGCGCGGATCGGGATCAATGGCCCGGCGCAGCAGCCGCGCGAACGAGTCGTAGGTGGCCAGCACCGGGTCGTCCTCGGGCAACCCGTCGGCATAGCGGCCCTTCTGGGTGTGCATGTTCAGCGTCAGCGAGGCCAGCGTCCGGCCCACCGAGTAGATGTCGGTGGCCACCGTCGGTCCGGTGCGGACGATCTCGGGCGCCTGGTAGCCCGGCGTGCCGTACAGGTACCCGAACGAGTTGATCGTCGACACGGCACCGAGGTCGATCAGCTTGAGCTGCTCCTCGGTGATCATGATGTTCTCCGGCTTCAAGTCGTTGTACGCCAAGCCGATTGAATGCAGGTAGCCCAGCGCGGGCAGGATCTCCAGCATGTACGCGATGGCCTGCGCGACCGGCAGCTTGTCGCCCCTGGCCTGCTTCAGCGAGGTGCCGCCGACGTACTCCATCACGATGTAGCCGACCGGGTCGCCCTGCTTGTCGGGATGCTGGACGAAGTTGAAGATCTTCACGATCGACGGGTGCGTGACCTCGGCCAGGAACTGCCGCTCGGCCATCGCGATCGCTTGCGCCTCGGCGCCACCGGAATGCACAAGGCCCTTGAGCACGACCGGCCGCTCGTTGACGTTGTGGTCGACGGCCAGATACACCCAGCCCAGGCCGCCGTGGGCGATGCATCCCTTGATCTCGTACTGTCCGGCGATCTTGGCGCCCGGCCCGAGTTGGGGCAGGAACGAATACGGGCTGTGGCAGTGCGGACACCACCCCTCGCTCTTCGCCTCGCCGTCCGGGGTCGAGCGGCCGACCGGGCGCCCACAGTTCCAGCAGAACCGTTTCGACTCGGCGACAACAGGATTCGTCATCAACGCGGCGAGCGGATCCTTCTCGGGCACACGCGGAATCTCGACCAGCCCGCCGCCCAGCCTGCGGAACTGTGACAGCCTGCGCGTCACGCTGGTGATCTGGTCGTCGGAGTCGGCGGCGGTGGCGTCGGTAGTCGAGGCGTGCGCGTCCTCGTCATCCTCGGAGCGGAAGATCGCCTGGGTGGCCATCGGACGCAGCGTCGACGACGAGTCCTCGGCATAGTCGATGCCGAACGCCACCGGCTGGGTGCCGGGGCCCAGTTCCTCCTCCGAGGAGCCCATCAGTCCGAATACCTCGGAGTCGGTGGCGCGGGCGTCGGCCCCAGGACCGGTAACCACTTGCGGTACAACGCGTACCACGTGCCGTCGCGACGGATCCGCTCCAGCGTGCCGTTGACGAACCGAACCAACCCGGTGTTCTGCAGGTTGATCCCGATGCCGTACGGCTCGTCCTCCAGATCCGGTCCAACGATGTGCAGGTACGGATCTTGGGCGACCAGCCCGGCGAGGATCGAGTCATCAGTGCTCACCGCGTCGACCTGCCGCTGCTGCAGAGCAACGAGACAATCGGCCCACGTGACCACCGACACAATGATCGGCGGGGGGCTGATCTCCTCCAGCCGATCGATCGACGTGGTGCCGGTGGCGGCGCACACCCGCTTGCCCGACAGGTCGGAAGCCTGCGAGATCGCCGAATCCCGCGGTGCCAGAATCCGTTGATTGGCCAGCAGGTAGACGCTGGAAAACGCCACCTGCTTGCGCCGTTCGCAGGTGATGGTCATGGTCTTGACGACAATGTCCACGTCGTTGTTCTGCAATGCGGTGATGCGGTCGGCCGGCGACAGGATGCGGTACTCGACCTGTGACGGAGTACCGAAGATGTCGCGGGCCACCTCGCCGGCGATGTCGACATCGAAACCGGTGATCTCGCCGGTGATGGGATCCCGGAAGCTGAACAGATTGCTGCCGATGTCCAACCCGACCAGGAGCCGGCCGCGCTGCCGGATGTTGGTCACCGCGGCGTCGGCGTCCTTCTTGTCGGGGAACGGCCGAAGACTCGCTGTCCGGTCACAGCTATCGGTCGGCGCCGGAGGAGGATTCGCCTGCGGCGCCATCTCCTGCATCCCCGCGGGCGTCGGCGCGGCCAGCGTCATCGACGGCTCAGCTGTCATGGAGTCCGAATGCCCGCAACCGGCGAGGAGAAACACCGCGACGGCGAGGACGTTGAGCGTCTTTCTCATCTGTATTCGCTCATTCTCGGCCACAAGCCGACCGTCACTGCCAGCGCCGCGACGACGCTGAGCACCACTGTGCCGATCGTCGCCCCGGACAGCACCGTGCGCGCGTTGACGATGTCATCGCGCAGCTGGCGGCGGCTCTCCTCGATGGCGTTATTCACCGCCTGCTCCAACCGGTCGAATGCCGGCGTGGAATCCTGGTCGCCGGCCCCCAGGGCCACCTGGGTGGCGGCCTGGTAGTTGCCGACGGCGATGTAGGAGTTGATGCGCTCGTCGGCCTGCCGCCACCGCGCCAGCAGCTGGTCTGCATCCTTCAGATCCGACTTGTCGATCGCGTCGTCACGGTTGAGATAGTCGTTGAGCAGCTGATGCATGTTGTCGATGCGCTGGTAGTAGGACTGCTCGCGGACGTCCTCGTCGCCGCGCCGGATCAAGGCCAGGGTCTCGTCGGCACGGGCCTGCTGGGCCAGGATCGCCAAATTGGTGACGGACTTGAGGGACTCGGCGGCGGAGCCCTTCGCGCTGCGGCTGCTGGTGGTGGAAATCGTCAGCACGGTGCCAACCCAGATCAACATGATCAGCACCGCAGCCCCACCGGCCACAAAGCCGAAGTTCAGCCGCCGCTGGGTTTTTCGGGCCAGCCAATGGTTTGAGTACGCGCCGAACACCAGCGTCGCGAGCACAATCACGATGCCCAGCTTCGGGATGTCCGTCGACGCCGTTGTCTGGGCGTCCACCCGCGCCGAGGTCTCGTCATACAACCGCTTCGCATCGGGCAGGATCTGCTGCTGCATCAGCGACGACGCCTCGGACAGATACGACGAGCCGATCGGGTTGCCGGCCCGATTGTTCGTCCGCGCGGTTTCGACGAGGCCGGCATACTCCGCCAGCCGGGCGTTGATCTGACTGAGCAACTCCTGCATCGGCGCGTCGGTCAGGCCGCTGGACGCCTGGGTCGACGCCACCGCGGCGTTGGTGATCGCCTGCTCGTAGCGCTGACGCACCTCGCGCGGTTCGGCGCCGGCGATGAATGCGGTGGACGCGGCGGCATCAGCCACCGACAACGTCGTGTACAGCTGCCCGGCGGCGAACGCCAACGGCTCGGTGTGGTTGAGCACCGTGGTCAGCGCCAGTTCGCGGCGTTGAATGGTGGTCGCGATGGCGAACGCGCTGAGTGCCACAAGCGTGATCAGCACCACACCGCTGACCAGGATGCGGCCCGGCGTCGTGCGCCAGAACCACCAGCGGGGATGGGCGGGCTCGACGGGTGCCTGCGACGGGACCGGTTCCGTCGATGGATGCGCCAGCTCCAACGTCACCGAATTGCGCCCCTCACGGTCTCGTTCGCAATGGTCTCGTTCGTACTCAAACTATAAGCGAATTCTAAGAGGCAGCGGCGGGGCTCGCCGCGGTTCGCAGTTCCGCGGCCGTAAATCCTGCCTATCCTGAAACCGTGCGTGGCGACGGTGACGGCTGGGTGCTGTCCGACACGGGCGGGATGTTCTGGGGCCGGCATGGAGCGGCCGGTCTGCTGCTGCGAGCACCGCTGGCGGACGGCAGTCGGGCGGTGTTGCTGCAGCACCGTGCGGTGTGGAGCCACCAGGGCGGCACGTGGGGTTTGCCCGGCGGCGCGCGCGACAGCCACGAGAGCCCGGAGGAGGCCGCCGTCCGCGAGGCCCACGAAGAGGCCGGCCTGGCGACCGAGCACGTGGTCGTCCGGGCCACCATGGTGACGGCCACCGCCAGCGGCAGTCACTGGACCTATACGACCGTCGTCGCGGACGCGTCGCATCCGCTCGACACCGTGCCCAACCACGAAAGCGATGAATTGCGGTGGGTAGTCGAGGACGAGGTGGCCGGGCTGCCGCTGCATCCCGGCTTCGCGGCAAGCTGGCATCGACTGCTCGAGCTGAGCCGCGTCACCCCGCTGCTGTAAGTGCCGCGCTGAGATCGCGGGCTGCCGCGAACGGATCCTCGGCCGCGGCGACGGCCCGCACCACGACCACCCTGCGGGCACCCGCGTCGAGTAGCTGGGGCAACCGTTGCAGGTCAATGCCGCCGATAGCGAACCACGGCTTGGCCGGGTGCGCCGAGGTCACGGTCCGCACCAGGTCGAGCCCCGGCGCCGGGCGCCCCGGCTTCGTCGGCGTCGGCCAGCAGGGGCCGACACAGAAGTAGTCGACGTCCTCGGTCAACGCCGCGCGGGCCTGCCCGGCGTCATGTGTGGAGCGGCCGATCAGCGTGCCAGGCCCGACGATGTCGCGGGCGGCGGCGAGCGGCAGATCGTCCTGGCCCAGATGCAGCACGTCGGCTCCGGCGGCGCGGGCGATGTCCGCGCGGTCGTTGACCGCAAGCAGCGCGCCGTGGCGGCGCGCCGCATCGGCGAGAACCTGAAGCGCCGCCAGTTCGGCGCGCGGCTGGAGCGGGCCGAATCGCTGCTCGCCGGCCGATCCCTTGTCGCGCAGCTGGATGATGT
This sequence comes from uncultured Actinomycetota bacterium, assembly GCA_963759655.1. GTDB lineage: Bacteria > Actinomycetota > Actinomycetes > Mycobacteriales > Mycobacteriaceae > Mycobacterium. Next base: position 592,369 of record CAVXAG010000017.1, read on the forward strand.
CGACGCCGCCGGCGAGCGCCGCGTCGGCGAATTCCGCCAGGTCACCGCGCTCCCGACGGGCATCGGTGCACAGGTACAGCCTGGCCCCGGCCAGCCGGACGTGAGGTTCCCGCACACCGACTAGCCTAGAAATCGACATGTCTCACGGTTCCATCGCGGTCATCGGCGGCGGCATCATCGGTCTGTCGGTCGCCAGGCGGCTCGCGCTGTCCGGGCGAACGGTGCGGGTGCATCGCCATCCCGGCCACCCCGGCGCATCCTGGGTGGCCGGCGGGATGCTGGCCCCGCACAGCGAAGGCTGGCCGGGAGAGGAGCGCCTGCTGCGGATCGGGCTGGAGTCGCTGGCGCTGTGGAATCGGCGTGGGCCCGGCTGCTTCCTCGACGGCCTGCCTGACACCGTGGTCACCGCGCGCGAGTCGCTGGTCGTCGCGGTGGACCCCGCGGACGCCGCGGACCTGCGCACGGTCGGGCAGTGGCTGGCGGCTCAGGGCCACCCCGTGACGCTGACGACCAATGCGCGTGAGGTGGAACCACTACTGGCGCAGGGTATTCGGCATGGCTTTCGTGGGGTCACGGAGCTGGCCGTCGACAATCGCGCGGTGGTGGAGGCGCTGGCCGCGCAGTGCGAACGCCTGGGCGTCGGGTGGGGTCCGCCCGTCCGGGACATCGCCGAGGTGGCCGATGCCGGCGCCGTGGTGCTCGCCAACGGGATCGACGTCCCGGCACTGTGGCCCGGCATTGCCATCCGCCCGGTGAAGGGTGAGGTCTTGCGGCTACGGTGGCGGCCGGGCTGTATGCCGGTGCCGCAACGGGTCATCCGCGCCCGGGTACACGGCAGGCAGGTGTATCTGGTTCCCCGCGCCGACGGTGTGGTGGTGGGCGCAACGCAGTACGAGCACGGCCGCGACACCGCGCCCGCGGTGACGGGCGTGCGGGAGCTGCTCGACGACGCCTGCGCGGTGGTTCCGGCGCTCGGCGAATACGAACTGGCCGAGTGCGCGGCGGGCTTACGGCCGATGACGCCGGACAATCTGCCCATCGTCGGCCGGTTGGACGACCGCGTGCTGGTGGCCGCCGGGCATGGCCGCTCCGGCTTTCTGTTGGCACCATGGACCGCGGAGAAGATCCTCGCGGAATTGGATACGCTCGTGGGAGCCACGTGATAGTCACCGTGAACGACGAGAAGGTGCAAGTCGACGACAAGATCACCGTCGCCGCGCTGCTGCGCCGACTCGGCTTTCCCGACAAAGGTGTTGCGGTGGCGCTGGATTGGGCCGTGCTGCCCCGATCGCGCTGGAACAGAACACTTTCCGATGGCGCCCGGCTGGAGATCGTGACGGCGGTGCAGGGTGGCTGAAACTGACAAGCTGACGATCGCGGGCCGCAGCTTCAGCTCGCGGCTGATCATGGGTACGGGCGGGGCCACCAACCTCACGGTGTTGGAGCAGGCGCTGGTCGCATCGGGTACCGAGCTGACCACGGTGGCCATCCGTCGCGTCGACGCGGCGGATGGCACCGGCGTGCTCGATCTGCTGAGACGGCTGGGCATCACGCCGCTGCCCAACACCGCCGGATGCCGCAGCGCTGCCGAGGCGGTGTTCACCGCGCAGCTCGCACGTGAGGCACTGCAGAGCGAATGGGTCAAACTCGAGGTGATCGCCGACGAACGCACGCTGCTGCCCGATGCCGTCGAATTGGTCCGCGCCGCAGAGCAGTTGGTCGATGAGGGCTTCGTCGTCCTGCCGTACACAAATGACGATCCGGTGCTGTCGCGCCGGCTGGAGGACACCGGCTGCGCCGCGGTGATGCCGCTGGGAGCACCCATCGGCACCGGCCTGGGCATCGTGAACCCGCACAACATCGAGATGATCGTCGAGCAGGCCGGTGTCCCGGTGGTGCTCGACGCCGGAATCGGCACGGCCAGCGACGCCGCGCTCGCGATGGAACTCGGATGTGACGCTGTGCTGCTGGCCACCGCGGTGACCAGAGCCGCCGACCCGCCGGCGATGGCCGCGGCGATGGCGGCCGCGGTCACCGCCGGACACCTGGCACGGCATGCCGGGCGGATCCCGAAACGGTTCTGGGCGCAAGCGTCCAGCCCGGCGCCAACCTGGGGCACATGACGGTGCGCTACGTGGCGCTCGGCAGCTCGATGGCGGCCGGACCGGGCATCACGCCACGCGCGAACGGCGCGCCGTGGCCGGCCGGCCGGTCGGCGCGCAACTATCCGCACCTGGTGGCCGCTGAGCTGGGGCTGGACCTGGTCGACGTGACGTACTCAGGTGCTACGACCGCACACCTGCTGCGGGACAGCCAATTTGGCGCGCCGCCACAAGTCGAGGCGCTCGACGGGTCCGAAACCCTGGTCACCGTGACGATCGGTGGCAACGACGTCGGCTACATCCCGCTGTTGACCGTGGCGTGCCTGCCGGGACCTGTCCGGTGGGTGCCGTTCCTGGGCCGCCGAATCCGCGGCCTACTCGACCGCTCGGCCCGGGAGCGCGCGCTCGGCGGCGTCGCCGAGTCGCTGCGCGAGGTCGGTGACATCGTGCGGGGGCGTGCGCCGAACGCTCGTGTGCTGTTCATTGACTACCTCACCCTGCTACCGCCCGCCGGACGCAGGGCATCGCCGCTGTCGAACGCCGATGCCGACCTCGGCCGCTACGTCGCCGCCACGCTGGAGGAGCACACCGCGGACGCGGCCGCGGCGACCGGGTGCGAGATCGTCAAGGCGGGCGAAGCGAGCCGCGATCATCACGCATGGTCGGTGGACCCGTGGACGAGGCGCTTCGGGCTGCCGTGGCCGGGGCGTCCCGCGCCACTGCACCCCAACGCGGCAGGCATGCGCGGGGTCGCCGACATGGTGACGGCGCAGGTCGGTGACGGTCATGCCGGCGGCTAACGTGTTGGCGGTGCGGGGTAGACGCAGGACCGCGGCGGCGCCGCTGACGGTGCTGTCGGTGATCTCGATGGTCGCGGCACTCGTGGGATGTTCAAGCGAGCCGCCAGAACAGCGACGGACGGCGCCCGCGGCCGCGGACTACGCGCAGACGATGCGGCAGAAGGTCACCGCCGACGGGATGTTGGTTCACCTGGACAAGCTTCAGCAGATCGCGGCCACGAACGGCGGCGACCGCGCGGTTGGCACGCCGGGCTACGATGCCAGCGTCGACTACATCGCAAACACATTACGCGACAAAGGCTTTGACGTGCAGACGCCCGAGTTCGACTTCCGGCAGTTCGAGGCGGGCGCGGTATCGCTGGCGGTGAACGGCGCGACGGTCCCGACGCATGTGCTGCAGTACTCCGCCGGCACCGGGCCGGACGGGGTCACCGGTTCGCTGGTCGCAGTACCAGCTGACGACTCGCCCGGCTGCTCGGCATCCGACTATGACAAGCTGCCGGTCACCGGTGCGGTGGTCCTGGTGGACCGCGGGTCCTGCCAGTTCTCGGCCAAGGTGACGGCGGCGGTCCAGCGTGGCGCGATCGGGCTGGTGATCGCCGACAACGTCGCCGAGGAAAAGATGACGGGCACGCTCGGTGCGCAGACCGACGTGAAGATTCCGGTGGTCAGCGTCAGTGAGTCCGACGGTGAGCGGTTGAGGAACGCGCCGGGGACGACGACGATCAACGTCGACGCCAGGGTCAAAACGGTGCAGGCGCGCAACGTGATCGCACAGACGAAGACAGGCTCCGCACAGAACGTGGTCATGGTGGGAGCGCACCTGGACAGCGTCGCGGAGGGCCCCGGCATCAACGACAACGGTTCCGGGGTGGCTGCGGTGCTCGAGACCGCGCTGCAGATGGGCGACTCGCCGCCTATTCAGAACGCCGTGCGGTTCGCGTTCTGGGGGGCCGAAGAACTGGGGCTGGTCGGTTCCCAGAAATACATTGAGTCGCTCGACCTGAATGCGCTCAAGGACATCGCGCTGTACCTGAACTTCGACATGCTGGCTTCACCGAACGCCGGGTACTTCACTTATGACGGCGATCAGTCCTCGCCCCCGCCGCCCGATGAGGGCCCACCGCGGGTCCCGGAGGGATCGGCCGGCATCGAGCGGACGCTGGTCGCCTATCTGACGATCGCCGGAAAGACGGCCGAGGACACATCGTTCAATGGCCGGTCGGACTACGACGGCTTCACCCGGGCGGGTATCCCGTCGGGTGGATTATTCTCGGGCGCCGAAGAGAAGAAGAGTGCCGAGCAGGCGCGGCTGTGGGGCGGGGAGGCCGACCAGCCGTTCGATCCCAACTACCACACGCCATCCGACACGCTGCAGCACATCGACCGCGCCGCGCTGGGCATCAACGGCGGCGGGGTCGCATATGCGGTGGCGCTGTATTCGCAAGACATCGGTGGCCGCAACGGGGTGCCGATCCGTGACGATCGCACCCGGCATCTGGTGGGGGCCTCGTAAGGCACCGATTCGGCGTCAGGGGCGCGTTATGCCGCGCAACACGCGCAGGCCCCGCATACCGTGATAGATCACCAGCGCGGCGACCGATCCCAGCGCGATCCCGGTGAACGTCAAATCACCTATGCGCCAGGTGAAGTCGGCGATACCCAGAATGAGGGGGATCGCGGCGGTCATCTGGTTGACCGGGTCGGTGAAGTCAACGTGGTTGGTCAGCCAGATCCGCACACCGAGGATGCCGACCAGGCCGTACAACACGATCGTCGCACCGCCGAGCACGCCGGGCGGGATGGCCGAGATCGCCGCACCAACCTTGGGACACAACGCCAATGTGATCGCCACCGCGCCGGCGATCCAGTATGCCGCGGTCGAGTAGACCTTGGTGGCCGCCATCACCCCGATGTTCTCGGCGTACGTCGTGGTCGCCGAACCACCGCCGGCGCCGGCCAGTATCGTCGCCACCCCGTCGGCCGCCAGGGCCCGGCCGATCAGGGGGTCGAGATCGTCGCCCGTCATCTGTCCAACCGACTTCACATGCCCGATGTTCTCCGCTATCAGCGCCACCACGGCGGGCAAGAACAACGGCAGCACCGACAACGTGAACACCGGGGTCTGAAACTCGGGCAGGCCCCCCCACGCCGCCGACCTGATGCGCGACGTGTCCACCCCGCCGAGCCCCAGTGCCAACAGGTACCCGACGACCACCGCCGTGAAAATCGCCAGCCTGCCCAGGATTCCGCGGAAGAACGCCAGCGAGCACACCAGCAGCACCAGGGTGACCGCACCCACCAGCGGCCCCTTGTCGAAGTTGGCCTTGGCCGACGGCGCCAGGTTCAAGCCGATCAGCGCGACGATCGCGCCCGTCACCACCGGCGGCAGCACGACGTCGAGCCACCGGGTGCCCACCACGTGCACGGCCACGCCGACGACGACCAGTGACGCTCCGACCGCGATCAGCCCGCCGAGCGCGCTTCGGTGGCCGTTGCTCGCCACCGCGGCGATCACCGGCGCGATCACCGAGAAGCTCGACCCCAGATAGCTCGGCAGCCGGTTTCCGGTGATGACCAGGAACAGGATCGTGCCCACGCCCGAGAACAGCAGCGTCGTCGTGGGCGGAAACCCGGTGAGGACAGGCACCAGGAACGTCGCGCCGAACATCGCCACCACGTGCTGGGCGCCGATCCCTGCTGTCCGCAGCCAGCTGAGCCGTTCGTAAGGCGCCACGACAAGAGGCCCTTCGACGTTGCGGCCGTCGACTCGAGTCCAGGTCATCGGAATCACGCAGACGACTACACACCATCAGCGCACGGGCCGCCTGCGGAATCGCGGCACGGCATAGATCACCGCGCCGATCGCGAGCACCGCGGCCCCCGAAACGACCGACGTGAGCGGAAGCGCGAAGGCCAGCACCAGGCAGCCCGCCAGCCCGGCGGTAGGGATCACCCGACGTCCCAGAGTCTTTTCCAGCGTCCAGGCCGATGCGTTCGCGACTGCGTAATACCCCAGCACCGCGAACGAGGAGAAGCCGATCGCGCCGCGCACGTCGGCGAACCCGGCGACAGCCCCGACAATGACGCCGACCGCCAACTCCGCGCGGTGCGGCACCCTGAACCGAGAGTGCACGGCCGAAAGCCCATGGGGGAGATGGTGATCGCGTGCCATCGCGAGCGTCGTGCGGGACACCCCGAGAATCAACGCCAGCAGCGACCCGACCGCCGCCACGGCTGCGCCGACCCGCACCACCGGCTCGAACGCGGGCGCTCCGGCGGCCCTGACCGCCTCGGCCAGCGGAGCGGCGGCGCGGGCCAGCCCGTCGCTTCCCAGCACCGACAGCGCCGCGACGGCCACCGCCGCGTAGACGATCAGCGCGATGCCGAGCGCCAGCGGTATTGCACGAGGGATGGTGCGCTGTGGGTCGCGGACTTCCTCGCCCAGCGTCGCAATCCGTGCGTATCCAGCGAACGCGAAGAACAGGATCCCGGCCGCCTGCAGCACGCCACCGAGCCGGCCGCCCGGCTCAAGATGTCCGAAATCCGCGGCGCCCGACGTGAAGACGACGACCACGACAACCGCCAGCACCACCAGCACGGCGGCGACGATCACCCTGGTCACGAGCGCGGACTTCTTCACGCCGACGTAGTTGATCGCGGTCAGGACGGCGACGGTCGCGACCGCGATCGGGTGCGCCTGCGTCGGCCAGGTGTAGTAGCCAACGGTGAGCGCCATCGCCGCGCACGACGCCGTCTTGCCGGCCACGAATCCCCATCCGGCGAGATAGCCCCAGAATTCGCCGAGCCGCTCGCGGCCGTACACATAACTACCGCCGGACTGCGGGTAGCGGGCAGCCAGTCGCGCAGACGAGGTCGCGTTGCAGTACGCCACGACGGCGGCTACCGCCAACCCTACGAGCAACCCGGTGCCCGCCGCGGCCGCCGCCGGCGCGAGCGCCACGAATACGCCTGCTCCGATCATCGAGGCCAGGCCGATGACGACGGCGTCGGCCACGCCGAGGCGGCGCTCGAGCGACGGGCCGGTCACGGGTTTACGTTAAGGCGTCCGCCCGGCAGCTGATAGAACTTACGCTGCCCGGTTCTTCAGAACGTTCGCGGCCAAATAGCCGCCGTAGCCGAGCAATCCGACCACGGCCAGCCTGCGTGTCTTAGGCATCGCCAAGGCCAGGCCGAGCACCGTCTCGGCGGCGCCGTCCAGGTACAGATGCTGCTGGGTGTTCTCCGGAAACGCCTGTGCTGTTATCGACTCGAACGCGTCGGGCTTCACGAAATGAGCCAGGCCGATGCCAGCCATCCCCAAGCCGGCCAGACCTACGAGTTTTGACATCAGGATCCTTTCGGGTCAGGCAGATGCTCGGTTCACGAAAATGTGTAGTCGGTCAGCGGGAATCGAGCCTGCTCCGCCACCGCATTGTGCGTCGAGGTCGGCCGCAGCAGCGACGCCTCGCCGCTGTGGTTGAAGTAATACGACCGCGACGTCGCGCAGTCACCGCCGTAGAAGACCGAGTTGTCGAGGAGCTTGGTCATCCGGTCCAGGAACGCGGCGTTGGCGTCCTCGGTCACCTCGAACGTGGTGGCCCGGCTGCGGTGCAGCTCGCCGAACAGCCGATCCATATGCCGCATCTGGTATTCCATCGTGTTGAAGAACGACAACCCGCTGAACGCATAAGGGCTCGCGAGGCTCAGGTAGTTGGGGAAGTAGGGAATTGACATCCCCTCGTAGGCCTGGAACCTGTTGTCGCGCCACCACTTTCCGAGATTGCGGCCGGTGCGGCCGATGACCTCGATCGCGGGGAAGTTGGCGTCCCACAGGTCGAAGCCGGTGGCCAGCACGAGGGTGTCGATGACGGTCTTGGTGCCGTCGTTCGCGACGATGCCGTCTGGCTCGATCCGTTCGATGCCGGTGGTCTGCAGGTGAACGTGCGGCTTGGTGAAGGCGCGGTAGTAGGAGTTCGAGTATGTCGGCCGCTTGCAACCGAAGTCGTAGTCCGGGGTGAGCCGTTCCCGCAGCTCCTTGTCGCGCACGGACAGCAGCCGGTGGGTCTTGGCCAGGTCGGCTGCGGCGATGTTGAGCCGGCGGAATCGGTGGTAGCGCAACACCGCGGACACCATCATCAGCTCGAGGATGTTGTCGGTGACCCAGCGGAACCCCCGCTGCACCAGCGGCACCCGCGCGAACAGCAGCCGCACCCACGGCGGGATCGGGAAATCGAATTTCGGCACAACGTGGATCGCCGTGCGCTGATACACCGTCAGGTCGGCGGCCTTCTTCGCCAGCTCCGGGATCAGCTGCACGGCCGTTGCGCCGGTGCCGATGACCGCAACGCGGCGGCCATCGAAGTCGTAATCGTCGTCCCAGGCGGTGGTGTGGAGGATGCGCCCCTTGAATGTGGTGATCCCGGGGATGTCAGGGGTGTGCGGCTGGGACAGGAAACCGGTCGCGGTGATGAGGAACCGGCTTGTCAGCGTCTCACCGTCGGCCAGCGCGACCTTCCAGACCCGGGCGTCCTCATCCCAGTGCGCGCCCTCGACGGTGGTGTTGAAGCGCATGTGGCGGCGCACGTCGTACTTGTCGGCGACGTGATCGGCATAGCTCTTCAGCTCGTCGCCCGGGGCGAACAGGCGCGACCAGTTCGGGTTGGGTTCGAACCAGTAGGAGTAGGTGGTCGACGGGATGTCGACGGCCAGGCCGGGATAGCGGTTGACGTGCCAGGTTCCGCCGAGGTCGGTTTCCCGTTCGAGGATGACCAGGTTGTCGTATCCCAGCCGTTTGAGCTGTATCGCGGCTCCGATTCCGCCGAAGCCGGCGCCGACGATGAGCACGTCGAACTGCCGTCCGGTCGGCGATGAGCCGCCTGCGCGAAGAGCAGAAGACTGCGATGAGCCGCCTGCGCGAAGAGCAGAAGACATGGCTCGACGGTACCTGAGGTACCGGGTTGGGATGAATATGGGCTTTCTATCGATCGGTGGTCAGCCGTAAAGCGGCGTCGACGGCCAGTGCCGGGACGTCGAGCGTCTTGCTGCCCAAGTCGTGACGGGCACCCGTGATCTCCACGATTTCCGTTGGCGCGGGAATCAATTCCGCCGCGGCCCGGACCTCGTCGATGGTGCCGAACGGATCGCTGGTGCCGTGGGTGAAAACCGTCGGGACCCCGATGTTGGGCAGATGTTCGGTGCGCGGCTTGTCGGGCTTGCCCGGTGGGTGAACGGGATACGAGAACAGCGTCAAGACGTCCACGGCCAAGCCTTCTGCCACGGCCATCGACGTCTGCCTGCCGCCGTAGGAGTGGCCGCCCGCAACTACCGGCCCGCCGGCCAACGTGCGGGCAACCGCCACGGCTTCCACGATGCCGGCGCGGTCGGTGGCGGCCGACCCGGACGGCGGGCCCTTCGGCCGACGGCGCCGGTACGGAAGGTTGTAGCGGACCGCCAGCCATCCGCGTCGCGCCCACTCGTCGCAGATCTGCGTCAGCAGCGGCGAGGATCGGCTGCCTCCTGCGCCGTGGGTGAGCACGACGACACCCGACGGTGTTCCCTTCGGTTCGTGCGCCACGCCCGCGATCGCGTCGAGGTTCATGACAGCCTGAACAGGGCGGATACCGGACCGTGGCCGTGTCCTAACGGGTATGCGGCCCTGATGCATTCGGTCACCCACCGCTTGCCGAACGCTACCGCGTCGGGCACCGAGCGGCCGTGCGCCAACGCGCACGCCGTCGCGATGGCCAGCGTGTCGCCCGCGCCGTGATCGTTGCCGGTGGATATTCGCGGTGCGTCGAACTCGTGGAATTCGGTGCCATCGAACAGCAGATCCGGGCTGTGCGTTGAGGACCGAAGGTGGCCGCCTTTGACCAGCACCCACTGCGGGCCGAGCGCGTGCAGCGCCCGTGCCGCCTCGCGCTGCGAGTCCGGATCGACCACCTCGACGTCCACCAGCAGCCGGACTTCGTCGAGGTTCGGGGTGACCAGCGTGGCCAGTGGAAACAGTTGCCGCTTGAGCGAATCCACCGCAGAAGGATGAAGAAGCGGGTCGCCGTGCATCGATGCGCACACCGGGTCGACGACCAATGGAACCGTGCCGGCCAGTCCCTGGCCCTGCCACGTCTGCGCCACCGTCTCGATGATCGCCGACGACGCCAGCATCCCCGTCTTGGCGGCCTGCACACCGATGTCGGAGGCCACCGCCTCGATCTGGCCGGAGATCACGTCCAGCGGAATCTCGTGAAACCCCTTGACGCCTACCGAGTTCTGCACCGTCACCGCCGTCACGGCGACCAGCGCGTGCACGCCGAGCAGCGCACACGTTCGCAGGTCGGCCTGAATGCCCGCGCCGCCGCCGGAATCCGACCCGGCGATGGTCAGCACTCGCGACGGGGTCTGGCCGGGCGGTGTCAGCGGAAGAAAATTCACTGAGAAACGGGCAGATACACCTGGCCGCCCTGCTCGAGGAACTCGCGCGACTTATCGGCCATCGCGTCGCGAACGTCCTGACTGATACGCATCGAACAGAACTTCGGCCCGCACATCGAGCAGAAGTGCGCGGTCTTGGCCGGGTCGGCGGGCAGGGTCTCGTCGTGGAACGACCGCGCGGTGTCGGGATCCAGGGACAGCGCGAACTGATCGTGCCACCGGAACTCGAAGCGGGCGGTAGAGAGCGCGTCGTCGCGCTGCTGTGCGCCGGGATGACCCTTCGCCAAATCGGCTGCGTGCGCGGCGATCTTGTAGGCGATCACGCCGTCCTTGACGTCCTTGCGGTCGGGCAGGCCGAGATGTTCCTTCGGCGTGACGTAGCACAGCATCGCCGTGCCGGCCTGCGCGATCATTGCCGCGCCGATCGCCGACGTGATGTGGTCGTAGCCGGGCGCGATGTCTGTGGCCAACGGTCCGAGCGTGTAGAACGGCGCCTCCTCGCACAGCTCCTCTTCCAACCGCACATTCTCGACGATCTTGTGCATCGGAACGTGGCCCGGGCCCTCGATCATCACCTGCACGCCATGTGCTTTCGCGACCTTGGTCAATTCACCGAGCGTGCTGAGCTCGGCGAACTGTGCGGCATCGTTCGCGTCGGCAATCGAGCCGGGCCGCAGTCCGTCGCCAAGCGAGAACGTCACGTCGTAGCGCGCCAGGATCTCGCACAGTTCCTCGAAGTGGGTGTACAGGAACGACTCCTGGTGGTGCGCGAGGCACCAGGCCGCCATGATCGAGCCGCCGCGGCTGACGATGCCGGTCACTCGGTTGACCGTCAGCGGGATGTAGCGCAGCAGCACCCCGGCGTGCACCGTCATGTAGTCGACGCCCTGCTCGCACTGCTCAATTACCGTGTCGCGGTAAGCCTCCCAGGTCAGCGCGGCGGGATCGCCCTTGACCGTCTCCAGCGCCTGATAGATCGGCACGGTGCCCACCGGCACCGGGGAGTTGCGCAGAATCCACTCCCGGGTCAGGTGAATGTCCCGGCCCGTTGACAGGTCCATGATCGTGTCGGCACCCCAGCGGGTGGCCCACACCATCTTGTCGACCTCCTCGGCGATGGACGAGGTGACCGCCGAATTGCCGATGTTGGCGTTGACCTTCACCAGGAACGCCTTGCCGATGACCATCGGCTCGCTTTCGGGGTGGTAGTGATTCGCCGGGATCACCGCCCGGCCGCGGGCCACCTCCTCGCGCACCAGCTCGGCGGGCACGCCCTCGCGTTCGGCGATGAACGCCATCTCGGCGGTGATCTCGCCGGCGCGGGCCCGTTGCAGTTGGGTTCCGCGGCCGCGTTCCACGCCGGGCCGGGGCGGCAGCCCGGCCCGCAGGTCGATCGCAGCATCGGGGTCGCTGTACGGACCCGAGGTGTCGTACAGGTCGAGGTGCTCGCCGTTGGTCAGCTGCACCCGCCGGACCGGGACCCGGGCACCCGGCACAGCGGCGAGTTCCCGGTAGATCTTCGTGCTGCCCTGGATGGATCCGGTGGTGATGTTCGCCACGTCTGGGGAAACAGATGAAGGGGAAGCAGATAAACCGGAAATAGTCACTTCAGACTCCCTACGCCGGCATTACCCGGTCAGGTTCGTACGGTCGACGGCGCCAGCCGTCCTCTCAGCGCACTTGGCGTGCACTCCCGTGTGGTTTGGTTTGGCGGGTTCCACGCTAGCGCGGCCGGCGCCGCTCGGGAATACCGTTTGGCGACCTTTGATTTGTATAGCTAACATATATATTTTGGGCCGATACGCGAGTAATGCGCCGACAGAGGTGCGACAGAGGTACAGACGACTGAGATGCAGATGGCTGACACCCCCATCGTGACCAACCCGACGCTCGCCGTTGCCGAAACCGAGCGCCGGCGCCGGGGATGGGACCGCGACCACCCGCGCTACAAGTGGGTCGCGCTGTCCAACACCACGGTCGGGACATTGCTTGCGACGATCAACGCGTCGATCGTGCTGATCTCGCTGCCGGCGATCTTCCGCGGCATCGGGCTGAACCCGCTGGCGTCGGGCAACGTCAGCTACCTGCTGTGGATGCTGATGGGCTACCTGGTCGTCACCGCGGTGCTCGTCGTCCTGTTCGGCCGGATGGGGGACATCTACGGGCGGGTGCGCATCTACAACATTGGGTTCGGGGTCTTCACCGTCGCGGCTGTCGCGTTGTCGATCGATCCGTTCCACCTGGGCGCGGGCGCGCTGTGGCTGATCGGCTGGCGGGTGATCCAGGGCGTCGGCGGGGCGATGTTGATGGCATCGTCGGCCGCGATCCTGACCGATGCGTTTCCGAGCAACCAGCGCGGCATGGCGCTCGGCGTCAACATGGTCGCCGCGGTCGCCGGTTCGTTCCTCGGTCTGCTGATCGGCGGCGTGCTGTCGCAGTTGGACTGGCGCGCCATTTTCTGGGTCGGTGTGCCGATCGGCATCCTGGGCACGATTTGGAGCGTGCGGTCGCTGCACGAGATCGGGGTGCGCCGCCGCGGCACCCTGGACTGGACCGGAACGGTGACGTTCGGCGTCGGACTGACCGTCGTGCTCACCGGAATCACATACGGCATCCAGCCCTATGGCGGTCACCCGACCGGCTGGACCAGTCCGTGGGTGTTCGGTTCGATCGTTCTCGGCGTCTTGCTGTTGGTCGCGTTCTGCTTCATCGAGGTGCACATACCACAGCCGATGGTCAACATGCGGTTGTTCAAGTCGACGTCGTTCGGGATGGGCAACCTGGCCGGGCTGATGTCATCCGTCGGCCGCGGCGGGCTGCAGTTCATGCTGATCATCTGGCTGCAGGGCATCTGGCTGCCGTTGCACGGGTACAGCTTTGAGTCCACACCGCTGTGGGCAGGCATCTACATGCTGCCGATGACGGCCGGGTTCTTGATCGCCGGACCGCTTGCGGGGGCGCTGGCGGACCGCTTCGGCGCCAGGCCGTTCACCGTCACCGGAATGCTGCTGATGGCGGCGACTTTCATTGCGCTGGTGATGATTCCGGTCGACTTCAACTACTGGCTGTTCGCGCTGTTGGTCTTCCTCAACGGTCTCGGCGGCGGCATCTTCACCGCCCCGAACACCGCGGCGATCATGTCGAGCGTCCCCGCCGAGGAACGCGGCGCCGCATCGGGCGTGCGCGCCACGTTCTTCAACGCCGGTTCCTCGTTGTCGATCGGCATCTTCTTCTCGCTGATGATCATCGGGCTGGCCCACACGCTGCCCAGCGCGCTGAACGGCGGGCTGCAGGCACAGGGCGTCTCGGCTGAGGTGGCACACCAGGTGGCCAACACGCCGCCCGTCGGCAGCCTGTTTGCGGCGTTCTTGGGCTACAACCCGATTGGCGAGCTGCTGGCGCCGTCGCACGCGTTGCAGCAGCCGGGTGTCAATGCCGATGTGCTGACCGGCAAGGAGTTCTTCCCGCAGCTGATCTCCGGGCCGTTCCATTCCGGCCTCGTGGTGGTGTTCGTCGTGGCGGCAATCATGATGCTGCTCGGCGCGGTCGCGTCGCTGCTCAACCCCGGCCGGTACGCTGACGAGCTTGACGAGCTGAGCTAACCTAAGCAATCTCGACGAGCACCGGCGCATGGTCGCTGGGCGCCTTACCTTTTCGTTCCTCACGCACGATCTCAGCGTGGGTGACGCGCTCGGCCAGCGCCGGTGAGCCGAGGATGAAGTCGATGCGCATGCCCTGGCGCTTCGGGAATCGAAGCTGGGTGTAGTCCCAGTAGGTATAGACCCCCGGCCCGGGTGCGAACGGTCGCACCACGTCCGCGAATCCGGCGTCGACAATCTCGCGGAATGCCCGCCGCTCCGGTTCGGTGACATGCGTGCTGTTCGCATAGAACTCGACGCTCCACACGTCCTCATCGGTGGGTGCGATGTTCCAATCGCCGACGAGCGCGATCTGCGCGTCCGGGCCGGCGGTCAGCCAGCTTCGCGCCGCATCTTTCAGCGCGGCCAGCCACTGGAGCTTGTACTGATAGTGCGGTGAATCCGGAGTGCGCCCGTTCGGAATGTACAAACTCCACACCCGCACGCCCGCGCAGGTGGCTCCCAGCGCGCGCGCCTCAGCCGCCGCCGCGTCGGGTTTGTCGCTGAAGCCCGGCTGCCCGGCGAAACCGACCTGCACGTCGTCCACGCCGACCCTCGACGCGATGGCCACACCATTCCACTGGTTGAAGCCGCAGTGCACGACCTCGTAGCCGATGGCCGCGAACGGCATGGTGGGGAACTGGTCATCGGCGCACTTGGTTTCCTGCATGGCCAGCACGTCGACGTCGGCACTCTCCAGCCAGTTCGTGACGCGGTCGACGCGGGCGCGGATCGAGTTGACGTTCCAGGTGGCCAGCCGCACGCGCTACAGGGTATGTGCGCTCAGTGGCCGAACGGATCCGGCACCTCTCCGGGCGTCCACGACAGCCCGGGCACGCCCCAGCCGTTGGCCTTGAGCATCCGTTTGGCGCTTCTGGCGTGCCGGCCCACCAGCCGATCGAGGTAGAGCAGACCGTCGAGATGCCCTGTCTCGTGCTGCAGCATGCGCGCGAACAGGTCTTCGCCCTCCAGCGTGACCGGCGCCCCGTCGGCGTCCAGGCCGGTGACGCGGGCCCATTTCGCGCGGCCCGTCGGAAACGACTCACCGGGCACAGACAGACAACCCTCGTCGTCGTTCTCCGGGTCGGGCATCGTCTCGGGCACCTCCGAGGTCTCCAGCACCGGGTTGATCACCGCGCCTTTTCGCCGGACCGTCTTGCCGCGGGCTTCCGCGCAGTCGTAGACGAACAGCCGCAGCCCCACGCCAACCTGATTGGCGGCCAAGCCGACTCCGTTGGCGGCCTGCATCGTCTCGTACATGTCGGCGATGAGCTTGCGCACGTCCTCGGGCACAGACCCGTCCGGCTCGACCTGCACGGGGGTCGTCGGCTCGTGCAGAATCGGATCGCCGACGATCCGGATCGGGAGGATGGCCACGGATCGATAGCTTAAGTCAGCCGACTCGCGGGCCTTCCTGACGTGCGCTTCGGACCAACCGTGATTGAATGTTCGCCGAAACACAATGATGTCGTTCGGTTTTTGAGAAGGGTCCAAGAAGCGATATGGACGGCGCGATGGCGGCGGCAGAGCGGTCCGGGGACGCTGAGCCCGCTGACGGGCTGACCCGTCGAGAGCACGACATCCTCGCGTTCGAGCGGCAGTGGTGGAAGTTCGCAGGCTCGAAGGAAGATGCCATCAGGGAGCTGTTCGCGATGTCGGCCACGCGGTACTACCAGGTGCTCAACGCGCTGGTAGACCGGCCCGAGGCACTGGCGGCCGACCCGATGCTGGTGAAACGGCTGCGCCGGCTGCGGGCCAGCAGGCAGAAGGCCAGGGCCGCGCGGAGGCTCGGCTTCGAGGTCACCTGAGTCTTCGGGGCCGCCATCGTTACAGTGGGGCACGATGAATCAGCGTGTACCCGACTCCGGCGGCCTGCCACTGCGGGCGATGGTGATGGTGTTGCTGTTCCTGGGCATGATTTTCCTGCTGCTGGGGATCAACGCGGTGCGAAGCGGCGGCAACTCCAGCAATCAGGCGACTGCGGTGGTCAGCACGACCGCGACGACCCCGCCGCCACCGCCGCCACCGCCGAAGCCCGACGTGCTCGTCTACAACATCTCCGGGGTGGAGGGCGCGGCCGCGCGTGCCGGTCAGCGGCTGACCCAGGCCGGCTGGAACGTCACCGTCGAGCCGAACATGCTCGACGTGCCAGACGTGACCGCGACGACCGTGTTCTTCACTGAAGCGCCGGGAGAGCGAGACGCGGCGGGCGCAGTCGCCAAGATCCTCGACAACGCGCCGGTGGAGCTCCGGCGGTCCGACATCGCGGACCTGCCGCCCGGCCTGATCGTGACGGTCACGGGATAGGCTCTGTGCCATGGTCAAGCCTGCCGCTGTCGCTGCCATTCTGTTGACCGTCCCCGCGCTGGCGCTGAGCGCCTGCAGCCCGCATCAGAACCCGAGCAGCTCCCCGGGCACCGTTCCGCCGGTCTGGACAGGGTCGACATCGCCGTCGGCGTCGGCCACCCAGCCCTCGGACGGCACCGGGCAGAAGCTGACGGCCCAGCTGTCGACCCCCGACGGCAAGCCGGTGGCGACGGCGACGTTCGACTTCACCGGTGGCTTCGCGACTCTCACGGTCGAGACGATCGGCGACGGAATCCTGACACCCGGCTTCCACGGGATGCACATCCACGCGGTCGGCAAGTGCGAGGCGAACTCGGTGGCCCCGACGGGCGGTCCGGCCGGCGACTTCCTGTCCGCCGGTGGACACTTCCAGGCGCCCGGTCACACCACGCATCCCGCGAGCGGCGACCTCAGCTCGCTCGAGGTCCGGTCCAACGGCACGGCGAAGCTGGTCACCACCAGCGACGCGTTCACCGCCGCGCAGCTGCTCGCCGGGCCGGGCACCGCGATCATCATCCACGCGAATTCCGACAATTTCGCCAACATCCCGGACCGCTACACCCAGAGCGACGGTACCCAAGGTCCGGACGCGGAGACGATGGCCACCGGCGACGCCGGTAAGCGGGTGGCTTGCGGTGTCATCACCGGCTAGCAAGCCGCTGGCCACACGCCGGATCGACTTCGCCGCGTCCCCCCAGCCCACTGTCGGAGTGGAATGGGAGTTCGCGCTCGTCGACTCCGAAACCCGCGACCTGAGCAACGAGGCAGCCACCGTGATCGCCGAGATCGGCGAAAACCCGCGTGTGCACAAGGAATTGCTGCGCAACACCGTGGAGTTCGTGACCGGTGTCTGCCATAACGCCCCGGAGGCGATGGAGGACATGCGCGCGACGCTGGCCAACGCCACCGGGATCGTCCGCGGGCACGGGATGGAGTTGTTCTGCGCCGGGACGCACCCGTTCGCGAAATGGTCGTCGCAGAAGCTGACCGACGCGCCGCGGTATGCCGAGCTGATCAAGCGCACCCAGTGGTGGGGCAGACAGATGCTGATCTGGGGAGTGCATGTGCACGTGGGGATCTCGTCTGCGCACAAGGTGATGGCGATCATCTCGTCGCTGCTGAACCAATACCCGCACCTGCTGGCGCTGTCCGCGTCGTCGCCGTTCTGGGCCGGGGAAGACACCGGGTATGCCAGCAACCGCGCGATGATGTTCCAGCAGCTGCCGACGGCGGGCCTGCCGTTCCAGTTCCAGGAGTGGAGCCAATTCGAGGGTTTCGTCCATGACCAGAAGAAAACCGGGATCATCGACCATATCGACGAGGTTCGTTGGGACATCAGACCCTCTCCGCATCTCGGCACCATCGAGGTGCGCGTCTTCGATGGCGTGTCGAACCTTCGCGAGTTGGCTGCCTTGGTCGCGTTGACGCACTGTCTGGTGGTCGACCTCGATCGGCGGCTGGAGGCCGGTGAGTCGCTGCCGGTGATGCCTCCGTGGCATGTGCAGGAAAACAAGTGGCGGGCAGCACGTTACGGGCTGGACGCGGTGATCATCCTGGACGCCGACAGCAACGAGCGGCTGGTCACCGAGGATCTCGACGACCTGCTGACCCGGCTGGAGCCGGTGGCGCGGTCGCTGGGCTGCGCCGACGAACTGGCGTCGGTGGCGACAATCCCAGAGATCGGGGCCTCGTACCAGCGTCAGCGCCGGGTGGCCGAGGACAGCGACGGGGACCTGCGCGCGGTGGTGGATGCGCTCGTCGGCGAGCTGGAGATCTGATGGCACGCGAGCTGCCGATGTTCCCGCTGGAGGTGACGCTGCTTCCCGACGACGATCTGCCGCTGCGGATCTTCGAGCCGCGCTACACCGCGCTGGTTGCCGATTGCCTTGCCGCGGACGATCCGGTGTTCGGTGTCGTGCTCATCGCCGCCGGGCGGGAGGTCGGCGGCGGGGACAACCGCAATGACGTGGGGGTGTTGGCGCGCATCGTCGAGCATCAGGACCTCGGCGGCGGCAAACACACGCTGCGGTGCCGGGTTTCCGAACGCATCCGGGTGCAGCAGTGGCTGCCGGATGACCCGTATCCGCGTGCGGTGGTATCCGATTGGCCGGACGAGGGCGGCGCAGAAGTGAGCGACGAGTCGATCCGGGAACTCGAGGACCGGGTGGTCGCTCTGTTCGAACGACTCGCCGCGGCGCGCGACGTAGAGCTGCCGCCGCGGGACATGCTGTTCGCCGGTGTCGCGCTGGCCGACACACCCGGAGAAAAGTTGTACGCGCTGGCCTCCCGGGTGCCGATGGGCCAGGCGGACCGCTATGCAATGCTGGCTGCTGCAACGCCGGACGCGCGGTTGCGCGCGCTGACCGAGGCGATCGACACGATGACGGCGATGGTCGACTTTCAGATGCCAGGGGAGTAGCCGGACTCGTCTTCCTGTAGTTCGTCGGTGGTCAGTAGGTCCGTGCGAACACTTCGTTCGCGATAGGCCAGCCGGCCCACCCGGTTGGCGACCACCGGCGCCGTGATGATCGTGAAAAGGCCAGTCAGGGCCAGCATTCCGACGTCGACGTTGCCGCGCAGCCGCACCGCCGCGCCGGCCAGCACCAGCAGCAGCCCGAGCACCTGGGGTTTGGTCGCGGCGTGCATGCGCGCCAGCGTATCCGGGAAGCGGAGCACGCCGATCGAGGCCGTCAGCGCCAGCGCCGACCCGGTGAGCAGAAGCGCGCCGGCGACGATGTCGATGGTTGTCATGACTGCTTTCCCTTCGCGTTTCCCTTCGCGTCGGGCACCCGGAACCTGGCCACGCTGACCGATCCGACGAAACTGATCAGTGACAGCGCCGTAATCCCGTAGACAACGGTGGAGTCCAGGCTGAACGCGGCCCAGGTGCCGAGCCCGCACATCGCCACCGCGACGATGGTGTCGAGGCCCACCAATCGGTCCAACGTGCTGGGACCGGCGAGGATTCGGAGGGTGGTCAGCACCGCCGCGGCCACCAGCGTGACCGCCGCGATCATCCATACCACATTCATGTGCGCTCCTGCGTCGCCGGTTTCCAGTCGGTGTCGCGTTCGAACGCCGCGATCAACAGTCGCTCGAGTCGCGCAACCTCGCGGTAGAAGCCGTCGACGACCCGGCGGGATCCGACATCGAGCACGTGCACGTAAAGCACGCGCCGATCTCGGTCGATCTCCAGCACCATTGTGCCCGGGGTCAGGTTGATCGCGTTCACCGCAAGCGCGAGGACGAGATCCGACTTCACCGCCAGCCGGGCGCGCAGCACGGCGCTGCGCGGCGGCGGCCCCGGCTTGATCGCCAGCCAGGCGACCTGAAGGCTGGACAACACAAGGCTGGCGCCCACGAAGACCAACAGCTTCGCCAGCGACAGCGGATGCAACCGGCCTTCCACCGGGACCGCCGGCAGCGGAAGCATCAGGGTGATGAGCAGCGCGATCCCCACACCGCTGAGAATGTTGGCCGCGGAAATGTTGCCCCACAACAGGATCCAGATAAACACCAGCCAGCACAGGACCCATCCCCTCAGAACCCAGCTTCTCAGGGCCCAATTTCTCATGGCAGCACCGCCGTGATGTACCGCTGCCGGTCGAGCACCTCGGCGGCCGCGCGGTCGGCATAGGAGAAGATCGGTCCGGCCAGCACGGTCAGCGACAGGCCGACGGCGATCAGACCCATCGTCGCCACCAGCATGCCCACCGGCATCCGGCCCACGTCGTCGCGGTCGACGAGCGCGACGTCATCGGCATCATCAAGCAGCACAGTGGGACTGGCAGCGGCGAGCGCACCCTCGGGGGCGTCGGCACGCGACCGCCAAAACGCCTTGCTGTACACCCTGGTGAGGGCGTACAGCGTCAGCAAGCTGGTGGTGACGCTGCCACCGACCAGCACCCACGCCAGCACCGACCCGTTCTGGGCACCGGCCTGCAGCAGTGCGACCTTGCCGAGGAAGCCGGAGAACGGTGGAATACCACCGAGATTGAGCGCAGGCAGCAAGAACAGCATCGCGAGCAGAGGGCTTGCGGTGGCCAGCCCGCCGAGCCGGCGCAGCGTCGACGCACCCGCCTGCCGCTCGATCAGGCCCACGACCAGGAACAGTGTCGTCTGCACGATGATGTGGTGCATGACGTAGAAGATCGCCCCCGCCATGCCCGGCCGGGTGGCCAGCGCGATGCCGAACACCATGTAGCCGATGTGACTGACCAGTGTGAACGACAGCAGCCGTTTGATGTCGCTCTGTGCGATCGCGCCGAGCACGCCGACCACCATCGTCAGCAGGGCCGCGACGAGCAGCACCGTGTCCAGGCCGGCGCCCGGAAAGAGCAGCGAATGCGCCCGGATGATCGCGTAGACACCGACTTTCGTCAGCAGGCCGGCGAAAACGGCGGTGACGGGCGCCGGGGCGGTGGGGTAGGAGTCGGGAAGCCAGGTGGACAGCGGGAAGACCGCTGCCTTGATACCGAACGCGACGAGCAGCACCGCGAACAGCGCGCTGCGGGTACCGGGTGCCACGTCGCTGAGCCGCAGTGCGAGCTCGGCCATGTTCAGCGTCCCGGTCGCGGCGTATACCAGCGCGATGCCGAGCAGGAAGATCAGCGACGAGACCACCGAGACCATCACGTACGCGATGCCTGCTCGCACCCGGTCGGTGGTGGCCCCGATGGTCAGCAGCACGAAGCTGGCCGTCAACAGCACCTCGAAGGCGACGAACAGGTTGAACAAGTCGCCCGCCAG
The DNA here is from genome assembly GCA_963759655.1 of uncultured Actinomycetota bacterium. Taxonomy (GTDB): domain Bacteria; phylum Actinomycetota; class Actinomycetes; order Mycobacteriales; family Mycobacteriaceae; genus Mycobacterium. Next base: position 613,435 of record CAVXAG010000017.1, read on the forward strand.
AAAGGCGTCGCAGACCCCGGCCGCCAATACGAGATATGTTGGCAGAAAGATCGATACGGGCTGGCGCTGGTCGCCGTCGCGGATGCCCTGGCCGATCGCGTAGAGGACCACGGCCAGCAACACGATCGACGACACGATCATCATCAACGCCGACAGCCGATCCACGACGAGCGTGATGCCCAGCGGCCCCAGCCCCGGTACCGTCTGGCCCCAGCCACCCACCTGGACCGCGATCGTGCCGTGCCGGTCGGTGAGGTAGATCAGCGCGGCGCACACCGCGACGAGTGCGGACAGCGCGGCCAGCGTGATCAACCGCTGCAGTCGCGGCCGGCGGCCCAGGAACATCGTCAGCGCCGCGCCGCCGATCGGGATCAGCACCGGAAGCGGGGTGAGAGCGGACGCAACACTCATGCCCGTTGACCTCCCGTCTTTGAATGGCGCGGCAAGGCGTCGAGTGCGGCAGGTTCGTCTTCGTCGGGTTCCGGCTCGGGGCGCACGACGTCCTCGTCTGCCTCGTCGTCCTTCTGCCGCGACACCCGGGCGTCCTCGGGATCGTCGGTCACCTCCTCAGCGGTGGTAAGCCGGTACGACCGGTACGCCAGCGCCAACACGAACGCTGCGACGCCCATCGAGATCACGATCGCGGTCAGGATCATGCCCTGCACCAGCGGGTCGGCGCCGGTGGTGCGCCCCGCGCTAACCCGCCCGTAGATCGGCGGGTTGCCCGACGGGCCGCCGACGGTCAGGACCAGAAGGTTGACGGCGTTGCCAACGAGCAAAATTCCCAACAACATTCGGGTCAGGTTGCGTTCCAGCAGCAGATAGACACCGCTGCTGGTGAGCACGCCGATCAGCAGCAGCGGAACGAAGGCAGTGGTCATCGCGACGCCGCCTTCGATGGTTCGCCCGCCAGCTCCTCATCGAGGCGGGCGCCGAGGCTGCGCAGCACGTCGAGAACCAGACCGACCACGATCAGGTACACGCCGAGGTCGAAGAACAGTGCGGTGACGAACTTTACGTGGCCCAGCACGGGCAAGTCGACCTCGATCAGAGCCGACGACAGCACCGGAGCGCCGAGCAGCAGCGACGTCGCCGCGGTGCCCGCCGAGAGACCCAACCCCACCCCGAGCACCTTGCCGACATCGACCGGCAAGGTCTCGCCGAGTTCGTAACGACCGCCCGCGAGGTAGCGCAGCACCAACGCCAGGCCTGCGGTCAACCCGCCCGCGAACCCACCGCCCGGCGTGTTGTGGCCGGTGAAGAAGAAGTACGCCGACAGCACCATGATCAGCGGAAATATCACCCGCGTCGCGACTTCGAGAACAAGCGAGCGGTGCCGCGGATCGCGTAACTCGCTGCCCCGCAGCCACGTCACGTCACTACTGACCGGAGCGGGCCGGGGCGCGTCGGACACCCTGGGAGCGGAGCCAAATCGTCTGTGGCGAAAGACCATTGACGCCACGCCCGTGGCTGCGACGAGCAGCACCAGGATCTCGCCAAGAGTGTCCCAGGCCCGAATGTCAACGAGCAGAACGTTGACTGCATTCGCGCCGTGCCCGCGCCGGTACGCGGCTTCGGGGAGCACCGACGCGATCGAGGTGCCGGTGCGGGCCGCCATCGCGAATGCGGCCAGCATCGTGACGGCTGCGCCCACCGCGAGCGCCAACAGCACCCGGGGCCAGCGGTGCCGCCTGATGTTCTCGGCCGGCGCTTCGGCAGGCAGCACGCGCAGCACCAACACGAAAACCACCAACGTCAGTGTCTCGACAAGGAATTGGGTCAGCGCCAGATCAGGTGCGCCGTGGAACGCGAAGATCACGCCGCAGCCGTAGCCGGTCATCCCGACGAGCAACACGCCGGCGAGCCGGTTGCGCATCACCGCCGCACCGAGGGCGGCGGCGACGACGAGCAGGCCGACGACGAGTTGCAGCGGGGAATCCCACAACCGGAAGTGCGGGCGGTCGCGCGCACCCAGTGCTAATGCACCGACCGGCAGCAGCACCAGGGTGGACAGGGTCACCGCCTGGGTCGCGGGGATCGAGCCACGCTGCGTGATGCCGGTGACCCGCAACGACAGCAGATCGGCGCCGCGTACTGCCGCGTCGTAGATACGGTCGGCATTGCCCAGCGGGAGCCAACCAATTCGATTGCGACGCAATCGGTCCCGCAGCAGGAAGGCGACGATACCGGTAGTGAGCACGACCACCGACAGCGTGAGTGCCAGGCCGGCGCCGTGCCAGAGTGAGAGGTGGTAGCTGTGTCCGCCCGGCACCGTGTCGGCGTAGTCGGCCAGGACATCGTCGAGCCAGCGCGGCGTGAGGCCCAACGCGAGGCTGGCGGTGGCCAAGATGGCAGGGGCGGCAAGGAAACTCGACGAGGGCTTGTGCATGTGCGAAACCAGGGAGCTGGGCCCGGCCCGCCCCTTGCGGGCGAACGCACCCCACAGGAAGCGAAGGCTGTAGATGGTCGTGAAGACGGAGCCGAGCACGACCGCGCCGAGTACGAACGGCGCCGCGGCGCCGAGTGAGGCGCTGTGCGCGATCGTCTCGAAGTCGGCCTCCTTGGCGACAAAGCCGAGGAGCGGGGGCACCGCGGCCATGCTGGCCGCCGCAAGTGCCGCAATGACGAACAGCGGCCGGCATTCGTGACCGAGCCACGCGAGCCTGCGGATGTCGCGGGTGCCGGTGGCGTGGTCGATGATGCCGACGACCATGAACAGCGCCGCCTTGAACAATGCGTGCGCGCACAGCAGCGCAAGGCCCGCGAGCATCAAGTCACCGCCGCCCGCACCGACCAGCAGCGTGATGAACCCGAGCTGGCTGACCGTGCCGAACGCGAGGATCAGCTTCAGGTCGTACTCGCGCACCGCCCGCCAGCCGGCGAGCAGCAGTGTGACGAGGCCGAGGATGACGACGGTCGGCCGCCAGGGCGGGGCATCGGCGAACCCGGGTGTCAGCCGGGCCACCAGATAGACGCCGGCCTTGACCATCGCGGCGGCGTGCAGGTATGCGCTGACAGGGGTGGGCGCCGCCATTGCGCCGGGCAGCCAGAAATGCAGGGGCACCAACGCCGACTTGCTGACGGCGCCGACCAGCACCAGCGCGAGGCCGACGCTTGCCGAGATGCCGGACGGTGGGCGGGCAACCAAGTGGGACAGCAGATAGGTGCCTGCGGTGTGCCCGAGGACGATGATGCCGGTCAGCATCGCCAGGCCGCCTGCCGTGGTGACCAGCAGCGCCTGCATTGCCGCCCGGCGGCTGGAGGCGCGTTCGGCGTAGTGCGCGACCAGTGCGAACGACAACACCGTTGTCAGCTCCCAGAACACGTAGAGCAGCAGCAGGTTGTCACTGACGACGAGGCCGAACATCGCGCCGGAGAACGCGACCAGCTGCGCTGCGAAGCTGGGCAGCCGCTGCTCGGCGTGGCCGTCGTGGTGGTGGAAGTAGCCGGCGCAGTAGAAGAGCACCAGCGCGCCGATCGCCAGCACGAGCACGGCCATGATGGCGGAAAGCGCGTCGAAGCGGAGGTCGACGTTCATCGACAGCTCGGGCACCCACCGAAGGTGAACGGTGCGGACGTCGCCGGGCTGGGGCCGGTTCGGGGGCCAGTTCATGCCGACCCAGATCAGCGACAGCGCAGGAACAAGGGCCAGCGGGTAGAACGCCAGCCGGCCCCACCGGTAGACAAGCAGCGGCGCGACCGCTGCCGCGACCGCGTGGGCGAGCAGGATGGCGATCATGGCGCCGGGCGCTAACGGACCGCCGCGAACGCCCGCAGCGACTCGACCTGTACCGGATCCAGCGAGGGGCGGACCTTCCCGCGGGCGGCGGCGATGTCGGCGGCGGTGACGTCGGCGGCGTCGATCGAGCGGCGCATCGCCGTCAGCGCGGCCTCGCGCAGCAGCGCGACGCAGTCGGCGCCGCTGTATCCCGTCAACTCGCCGGCCAGCGCGTCAAGGTCGACGTCATCGGCGAGCGGCACTGATTTGCTTGCGGTGCACAGAATTTCGAGGCGTCCCTCGGCATCGGGCGGCGCGACGAACACCAGCCGCTCGAGCCGACCGGGCCGCAGCAGGGCCGGGTCGATCAGATCGGGACGGTTGGTGGCGGCGAGCACGACGACATCGCGCAGCGGATCGATGCCGTCCAGCTCGGTCAGCAACGCGGCCACCACCCGGTCGGTGACGCCGGAGTCGGAACTCTGCCCGCGGCGCGGTGCCAGCGCGTCGATCTCGTCAAGAAACACCAGCGACGGGGCCGAGTCGCGGGCGCGGCGGAACAGGTCGCGGACCGCCTTCTCCGACGCGCCGACCCATTTGTCCATCAGCTCCGCGCCCTTGACCGCGTGCACCGACAGCCGCCCCGAGCTGGCCAGCGCCCGTACCACGAAGGTCTTGCCGCAGCCGGGCGGCCCGTAGAGAAGCACCCCGCGTGGCGGCTGAATACCCAAGCGGGAAAAGGTGTCCGGATGTCGCAGCGGCCACAGCACCGCTTCGGTCAGCGCCTGCTTCGTCTCCGCCATGTCACCGACGTCGTCGAGGGTGACGCCGCCGACCGTCACCTCCTCGGTCGCCGACCGCGACAGCGGGCGGATCACGGTCAGCGCGCCGGTGAAGTCGTCCTGCGCCAGCGCCGGCGGCCTGCCGTCCGCACTGGCCCGCGCAGCGGCACGAAGCGCCGCCTCGCGCACCAGCGCTGCGAGGTCGGCCCGAACGAAACCTGGTGTCCGGTCGGCGATTTCATCGATGGTCAGGTCCCCGGCCGGCACGTTGCGCAGCAACACCTCCAGCAGCGCGTTGCGGGTCACCGCATCGGGGAGGGAAAGGCCCAGTTCGCGGTCGCACAGCTCCGGTGAACGCAGCCGGGGGTCCAGCGCGTCCGGCTTCTGCGAGGTCGCGACGAACGCTACACCCGGTGTCGCCACGGCAGTGCGCAATTCGGCCAGGATCAGCGTCGCGACGGGTTCGGCAGGCCGCTCGACACCGGCAGGCAGCAGTGCGTCGATGTCGGTGATGAACAGCACGCCGCCGCCGTTGCGGACCGTGGCGACCGCGTCCGCGACGGCCTCGAGACGCTGCTGCGCGGCGAGCGCGCCGACGTCGGGTCCATCGAGCCCGACGAGTCGACGTCCAGCACAGACGGCCCGCACCAGGATGGCCTTGCCGACGCCGGCCGGACCGGACACCAGCACGCCGAGATTCGTGCTCGCGCCGAGCTTGTGCAGCAGTTGTGGCTGGTCCAACGCGAGCTTCAGCCACTCGGTCAGCCGGGCCGCCTGCGTTGCCGCGCCCTTCAGGTCGTCGACGCCGACCGGCGGCGGGCCGGTCCCGGGAGTGGCGGTCTGGAGTGCGGCTGCGGCGGTGTCGCCCCAGGTGACCGACGAGTTCGGTTGCACGCTGACCGGCCCGGTCGGGTCCACGCCGGTGACGGTCAGCAGTTCGGACGTCCACGTGATGCCGACCGAGGATGCCAGCGCAGCGCTGGCCTTCGACGTCGAGGTGCCCGGGCCCAGGTCGCGCGGCAACATCGATACCGTGTCGCCGATCGTCATCACCTTGCCCAGCAGCGCCATTCGCAGTGTTGCAGGCGACACCGATTGGCGGGCCAGGTTCGATCCGCTGAGCGTCACCGCCTTCGCGCCGTACACGGTCACCGGCGTCACCGTCACCGGTGTGTCCTCCCGCAACCCCGCATTGGACAGCGTCACATCGTCGAGCAGGACCGTGCCGGCCGGAACACCCGGGCCCGCAAGGCCGGCCACCGCGGCCGTTGTCCGCGAACCGGTCAGCGACACCGCATCCCACTCTCGAATGCCAAGTGCGGCAACGGCTTCGGCATGCAACCTCACGACGCCGCGGCGGGAATCGACGGCGGCTGTGTTCAGGCGCGCGGTCAGGTTCAGCGACGGAGCCATGTCACCGTGGTGGGCGGCGCAGACCGAGCCGGGCCACCGATCGCCGATGAGGCTGCTGCCTGCGGATCTGCCGTCGCTGTGCCCGGCGCTGCCGCATCCGGGGATCCCACGCCTCAGGGTGCTGCTCGAACCATCGCTTGCCGCGCACCGCGAACGGGATGTGGATGACGTAGGCCAGGATGATCACGAGGATGGTGAGGTACGGGAAGATGAACGCCGACGCCACGCCGATCGCCAGCGCCGCCAGTACCGGGGCGACCATGCCCGGCGACACCGAGAAGGTGTGAACCTTTCTCATCGGAATGCGGCTGACCACCAGCAGCGAGACACCGATGAGCCACACCGAGACCACCCAGTCCCACGTCCACCACCCGTCGCCGAACTGCAATTTGGCCGCAATGGGGCCGATGGACCCGACAGCGCCGGCGGGCGCGGGCATGCCGACGAAGTAGTTCTTCTCATAGTCGGGCTGGTCCACGTCCAGCAGCGCGTTGAATCGCGCCAGCCGCAGCACGATGCACACCGCGTACAGCAGCACGACGAGCCAGCCGACCCGCGGTAAGCCGTTGAGCAAGATCGCGTAGACGATGAGCGCGGGCACCATGCCGAAGTTGATGGCGTCGGCCAACGAGTCGATCTCCTGACCCATCTTCGACGTTGCATTGAGCACGCGGGCGATGCGGCCGTCGAGCGCGTCCAGCACGGCGGCAAGCACGAGCAGCGCCATCGCCCAGGTGGCCCGGTTTCGCACCGACAGGCTGGGATCCTGCGCGTACTTCACGGCCGTCAAGCCGAGACAGATCGCCGCAAGAGTCATCGCGCTGGGCAGGAAGCGCAACGAGATGCGCCGCCCGGTTCGCAATGTCGTCATGGCAGCTCGGCAAGAACGGTTTCGGCGCCCACCGCGCGCTGGCCCGGCTTGACGTTCACGGTCGAGCCGTCGGGCAGGTAGGTGTCGAGCCGGGAGCCGAAGCGGATCAACCCGTAGGTGTCGCCGATGGTCACCTTGTCGCCGGCGTGGACGTCGCACCTGATGCGCCGCGCCAGCAACCCGGCGACCTGGACGACGACCACGTCATGACCGTCGAGGGTGTGGATCCACACGCTGTTGCGCTCGTTCTCGGTGCTCGACTGCGGACGGTCCGCCGACAGGAACGCGCCGGCGCGGTGCTGCACCGCGACCACCTCACCGCCGACCGGAACCCGCTGCACGTGCACGTCGAACAACGACAGGAAGATGCTGACCCGCGGCATCGGCTTGTCGGGAAGGGGCCGGTCCGGAAGGCCCACCTCGACGGGCGGGGATGCGGTGTCGATGACGGTGATCTGCCCGTCCGCGGGCGCGACCACCACACCGGGACGATCGGGTGGGACGCGGGCCGGATGCCTGAAGAACAACGCGCATGCGCCGGCGGCCGACAGGCCCGCGCTGCGTACCCATCGGTTTCGGCGGCCGACCGCGGCGACCGCCAGGCCGGCCGACACGAACGGAACCCCGGCGGGGTGCATCGGCGGAACGGTCGAGCGGATTAGCTCGATCAGCCGGGAGGCTTCGGACTCCGCGTCATCTCCGGGGAGTTGGGGGCGTCTGGCCATCCGGCCGATTCTACGGCCGGCGTGCCCGTCGACAGGTCCCAAACCAGCACTTGTGACCCGGAGGCCATCTCGTCGACATCTTCGCCGATCTCGAGCAGACAGTTCGCCGACGCCAGCCAGCGCAGGTGGTGTGACGCCGGCGGACCGTAAGCGGAGACGGACGCGGTCGCGTGATCGAGCACGCCGCGGCGGAACTGCCGCTTGCCGCGCGGGGAGGTCAGCCCGTCGGTCAGCACCGCGGTGCGCCGCGGTCGGTGCGGGCACGGCAGCGCCATCGCGGTCCGCAGCGGCGGCCGCACGAACACCTCGAACGACACCAGCGCGCTGACCGGATTGCCGGGCAGAGTAACTATCGACGTACCGACTCCGTTGATTTCGAGCCGGCCGGCGCCCTGCGGCATGCCGGGCTGCATTGCGACCTTGACGAACTCGACGCCAGCATCGCGCAGCGAATCCTTCACCACCTCGTACGCGCCTGCGCTGACACCGCCGGTGGTGATGATCAGGTCGGCCAGGCCCGCGTAGGTGTCGAGGGCGTGGCGGAACTCGTCGACGTCGTCACCCGTCATCGGCGCCGCGACCACCTCGCCGCCGGCCTCGCGCACCGCGGCGGCGAGCATCACGGCGTTCGACTCGTAGATCTGACCGGGGCGCAGCGGCTGTCCGCCGGCCACCAGCTCCTCGCCCGTCGACACCACCAGTACCCGCTGCCGGGGGATCACCGCCAGCTCGGTCAGTCCCAGCGCGGCGGCCAGGCCCAGCGCGGCCGGCGTGACGACCTGGCCGCTGCTCAGCACCGTGACGCCGGCCTCGACGTCCTCGCCTGCGCGGCGGATGTGCTGCCCGGGCCTGGGCGCGGCTGCGATCTCGACGGTCTCGGTGCCGGAGTCAGTGGCCTCGACCGGCACCACCGCGGTCGCGCCCGCCGGCACCGGCGCGCCTGTCATGATCCGGTGTGCCGTACCGGGTTTCAGCGTGAGTAGGTCGGTACGGCCCGCCGGGATGTCCTCGGCGACCGGCAGCGTGACGGGGTTTTGGGTGGTCGCGGTTGCAACGTCGTCGGCGATCACCGCATAGCCGTCCATTGCGGAGTTGTCGAAGCCGGGCAGCGGAAGCGGTGCAACCACATCGCCGGCGAGCACCAGACCCGCCGCGTCGGCCAGCGCGAGGGTGGCCGCCGGGCGGGGCCTGATCAGGTCCGCGACCACCCGCGCGTGGCTCTCGACGGACCGCATCAGACCGGGTACGTGACGCCGGTCAGCTCCTCGGACACCTGCCACAGCCGCCGTTGACGTGTCTCGTCGTGTGACTTCTCACTGGACTTCACGAGCTTCGGATAACCGCGCTGCTCGCCGAGGCCGTCGGGACCGTAGTACTGCCCACTTTGCGCCGACGGGTCGGTCGCCGCGCGGAGCGTGGGCAGCGAGCCCATCTCGGCGCTCTGAAAGATGTAGCGGCCGAACAGTTCCGCGGGCTTGCGCAAAAATGCGGGGGAGTTGCGGACCAGCTCGGTGTCAGAAACGCCGGGGTGAGCCGCCAGAGCGGCGGTGGGTGCACCTTTGAGCTTCAGGCGGCGCTCCAGCTCGTAGATGAACAGCAGGTTCGACAGCTTCGACTGGCCGTACGCGGCGATCCGGTTGTAGCTGCGGTCGGACTGCAGGTCGTCGAAGTGGACGTCGGCCATGATGCGGTGGCCAATGCTGCTGACAGCCACCACGCGGGATCCCTCGACGGGCAGCAGCCGGTCGAGCAGCAGGCCGGTGAACGCGAAGTGGCCGAGATGGTTGGTGCCGAACTGCAGCTCGAACCCGTCCTTGGTGTTGCCCTTGTCGGTGTACATCACGCCTGCGTTGTTGATCAGCAGGTCGATGCGCTGGTGGGCGGACCTGATCTCCTCGGCGCTCTTGCGGATCTCGTCCAGCGACGTGAGGTCGAGCGGTTGCACGGTGACCACGGCGTTCGGGCTCTTCGCCGTGATGCGGCCGACGGCGTCCTTGCCCTTGTCAACGTTGCGCACCGCGAGCACGACGTGCGCGCCCTTGTCGGCCAGCGCCGCTGCGGTGTAGAAGCCGAGGCCGGTGTTGGCGCCGGTGACGACGGCGACGCGGCCGGACTGATCGGGAATATCGGCCGCTGTCCACTTGGTGCTCATCAATATCCTCTCGGGGGCACATATCGTCGGTGTCGGTATGGTCGGTGTCGGTATGGTCGGTATCGGTATGGTCGGTATCGGTTAAAGCTAATCCAACAGGAATCTGTCGTTGATTGCGTTCGCCGAGCCTGCCAATCCACCCAGCCGCCGGGCCCCGTTGATGTGGGCGGTGTCCGCGCTGATGGTGTGGATACTGCCCGTTGCCGCCTTGGTCTGGTGGGTCGTGGCGCACCCGCGCGCCGGGTGGCTGCACCTGAGCGTCGCCGCGCTGACAGTCGTGCTGATGGCGCTGCACATCGGTGTCATTCCGCTGTGGCGATTTCGCGTGCATCGCTGGGAGATCAGCCCGCAGGCGGTGTTCACCCGCACCGGGTGGTTGGTGCAGCAGCGCCGCATCGTGCCGATCTCGCGGGTGCAGACCGTCGACACATATCGGGGGCCCCTGGACCGGCTGTTCGGCCTGGCGACCGTGACGGTCACCACCGCATCGTCGGCGGGCGCGGTGCACATCGCGGGTCTTGACGACGACGTGGCCGGCCGCGTGGTGGCGCAGTTGACCGACATTGCGGCGTTGGGCGCCGAGGATGCGACGTGAGCGACTGGCACCGTCTGAGTCCGCGGATGCTGCTGGTGCACCCGGTGCACGAAGTGCTGCGGCAGCTGCCCGTCCTGGTCGGGTCGATCGTGCTGGGCTCGGCGACCGGTAACAACGTGTGGCCGTTAGCCGCACTGGGTGTGACGATCGGGATCGGCCTGCTGCGCTGGTTCTTCACCACATACCGGATCGATGACGAATACGTGGCGCTGCGTACCGGCGTATTGCGCCGCAGGTCTATTTCTGTGCCCCGCAACAGGATTCGCTCGGTACAGACCGACTCGCGGCTGCTGCACCGGCTGCTCGGGCTGACTGTTCTGCGAGTGGGCACCGGGCACGAGGCGCGAGGACAGGCCGCGTTCGCGCTTGATGCGGTGCAGGCGGCGCAGGCCCCCGGACTGCGGGCGACGTTGCTGGCCGAGTCGGTTTCGGGTTCGTTGAGCGAGCGGCCGGCGGGCCGGGTGCTGGCGCGCTGGCGTCCGTCGTGGCTTTGGTATGCGCCGCTGAGCTTTTCGGGCCTGGTGATGATCGGCGCGGCGGTCGGCCTGGCCCATCAGTCAGGCCTGGGGGTGGCGATCGGGCATCGGGTAGCACAAGCCGGCACCGAGGCGGCTCACCGGACCGGTGTGGTGGTCGTGGTCAGTGTGGGGGTGGCCGCAACGCTGGCGGTGGCGGTGCTGCTCGCGGTGTTGTGGTCATGGTCGACGTACGGCAACCTGGTGCTGCGCCTGTCGGAGCGAGAGGGTGAGGGCGTGCTGTATCTGCGGCACGGCGTGCTGCGGGTGCGTGAGCACACCTTCGACGTGCGCAGGTTGCGCGGCGGCACAATGCGAGAGCCGCTGCTGGTGCGTGCACTTCGCGGTGCGCGGCTGGACGCGGTGATGACGGGGGTGCACGGCGAAGGGGAATCGTCGGTGCTGCTGCCGCCGTGCCCGGTGGACACCGCGAAGGCAGTGTTCACCGAGCTGATCGGCAACGAGGAGGCCGTCAATGGCCCGCTGCGCAGCCACGGGCCCGCCGCGGCGCGCCGACGGTGGACCCGGGCCCTGGCGCTGCCGGCGTTGGCCGGAGTCGGGCTGGCAGTGATGAGTGTTCTTGGGGGACTGTCTAGTTGGGCTGTGTGGGCTGTGTGGGCTGGGGTCACGGTGCCGTGCGCACTGCTGGCGCGCGACCGAGCCAGATCGCTCGGCCATCGCGTGGCGGACGGTTGGCTGGTGGCGCGCACCGGCAGCCTGGAACGCCGGCGCGACTGCATCGCATGCGCCGGCATCATCGGGTGGACCGTGCGTCAGACACTGCTGCAGCGCCGCGCGGGCGTCGCGACGCTGATCGCGGCGACGGCCGCCGGCCGCAAGCGCTACCGGGTCATCGACGTGCCCGCCGGGCTGGCGTGGTCGGTGGCCGGCGAGGCGTCGCCGTGGGTAGCGGACAGCATCTGGGCGGGCGGCTAGAGATGTGGCAGATTTGAGAACGTGATTACCGGAGTGGCCCACACCGGGGTGTGCGTGCCCGACTGCGAGGCCGCGGTGGCGTTCTACCGCGACATTCTGGGCCTGCGGGTGCTGTCGCCGCCGTACGTGATGGACGGCGACGCGATCCGCGACGACATGGGTGAGCTGATCGGCGATCCCGCGATGAAGGCCGCGATCGTCGGATTCGACGACGACGGCGACCGGGTGCTCGAGGTGATCGAGTACCTGCGCGGGGATCAGGGTTCTCATCGCGCGCGCGGTCTCACCGAATTCGGGCTGTCGCACGTCGGATTGATCTGCGAGGACATCGAGGCCACTCGCGCCGAGTTGGAGGACCGGGGAGTGCGTTTCCTTGTCGACGGCATCGCGGAGGTGGCGCGGGTGCGCACGACGTGGTTCGCCGATCCGTGGGGGGTGGTGTTCATCCTGGTTGAGAAGAGCCGTCCGCAACGTCCGTATTTCGCGCAGTGGGCATGAAACTCTCGGTCGCGGTCATCGGAGCCGGCGCGGGCGGCATCGCGATGGGACTGCACCTTGCCGATCTCGGCCACGACTTCACGATCTTCGACCGCTCCGACGGATTCGGCGGAACCTGGCGGCACAACACGTTTCCGGGCGCCGCATGCGATGTGCCCTCACACCTTTACTCGTTCTCCTTCGCACTCAACCCGCGGTGGAGCAAGACCTACGCGAACCAGCCGGAGGTGCTGAACTATCTCGAGGCGGTGGCGGGCAAGGGCGGGCTGGACGGTCATCTGCGCGCCAACACCCGCATCGACACGATGCGCTGGTCGGACCCCGACCGGCGCTGGACGCTGACCGCTGACGACGGCGCGACCTACGACTTCGACGTCGTGGTGAGCGCGGTCGGGATGCTTGACATGCCCAACGTCCCAGCGATACCGGGGGCAGAGGCGTTTGGAGGCCGCGCTTTCCACTCGTCGCGGTGGGACCACAGCAAGTCGACGGCCGGCGAGCGGGTGGGCTCGATCGGCACCGGCGCCAGCGCGATCCAATATGTACCGGCCATCGCGGCAGAGGCCGCGCATCTGACAGTGTTTCAGCGCACCCCGATCTGGGTGTCGCCACGGTTCGATTTCCCGTACACCGCCGAGCAACAGGAGTTGTTCGAGCGCGACCCGCGCGCGGCGCAGAAGATTCGGGACGAGGCCTTCGACGCCTACGAGTCGTCGTCGTTCGATGTCGACGCCGACCAGACCCGCGAAGCCACCGAGCTCGCCCACAGCTATCTGATGCGCAAGGTGACCGACCCGGAGCTGCGGGCGAAGCTGCTGCCCGATTACCCGCTGGGGTGCAAGCGACCGTTGATGTCGCGGGACTGGTTTCCCACTTTCGCGCTGCCGCACGTGCATCTGGAGACCTCACCGATCGTCCGGTTCACCGAGCACGGGCTGCTCACCGCCGACGGCAACGAGCATCGCCTCGACACGGTCATCTACGGCACCGGGTTCAAGGCCGCCGACTATCTGAGCAGCCTCGACGTGTACGGCACCGGCGGGCGGCGGCTGCACGATGATTGGCGCGACGGTGCGGAGGCCTATCTCGGCACGATGGTGGCCGGGTATCCGAACCTGTTCGTCCTGTACGGACCCAACACCAACGGCGTCAACTCGATCCTGTACATCCACGAGGTGCAGACCGCATTCGTCGGGCGCGTGCTGGACGTGATGGGTCAGCGCGGCGCGGTCGCCATCTGCGTGACGCGCGAGGCGCAGGACGCGTACAACGCCGAGGTCCAGGCCGCGATGGCGGGCAAGGTCTGGCTTGCCTGCGACAACTACTTCCACCATCCGAGCGGCAAGGTGGTGACGCAATTGCCGTTCTCCGGCAAGACATTCGCCGACCGCACTCGCGATGTGATCCTGGACGATTATCACCTGCTGGGATAGGCCGTCGACTTGCAGCGATGCGGTTGCCGTTTACTGTCGGGACCATGGCCGTCGGTGGAGTGCTGTTCGACATCGACGGCGTGCTGACGACCTCGTGGAAGCCGATCCCGGGCGCCGCCGAAACGCTGCGAACTCTGAACGATCGGCAGATCGCCTGCTCGTACCTGACCAACACCACTACCCGCACCCGCAAGCAGATCGCCGAGGCGCTGGTGGATGCCGGCATGGATGTGCGCGCCGACCAGGTGATCACAGCGGCGCTGCTGACGTCCGAGTACGTCCGTCAGACGTATCCCGACGGGCGCTGCTTTCTGGTGAACAGCGGCGACATCACCGAGGACATGCCCGGGATCGACCTGGTCGCGTCGACCGAGTTCGGTCCTGACGACCGGCCGGACCCGCCCGACGTGATCCTGATGGGCGGCGCCGGCCCGGAGTACAACCACCTCACGCTGAGCCGGGTCTACGACTGGATGGCACAGGGCGTGCCCGTGGTCGCGATGCACCGCAGCACGTCCTGGAACACCACCGAGGGCCTGCGGATCGACACCGGCCTGTACCTGGTCGGGATGGAGGAAACGTCAGGGCGCAAGGCCACGGCGGTCGGAAAGCCGGCGCCGGCCGGTTTTCTCGCGGCCGCCAGCCGGCTCGGCGCGGACCCGGAGACGATGTACATGATCGGCGACGACCTCAACAACGACGTGCTTGCCGCCCAGGTGGTGGGGATGACCGGCGTGCTGGTGCGCACCGGGAAGTTCCGCCAGGACACTCTGAACCGTTGGGCCGCCGATGAATTCGCCATGCAGCCGAACCATGTCATCGACTCGGTGGCGGACCTGCCGGGTTTGCTGGGGCTCTAGGAGGGGCTCTAGGGGGGCTCTAGGAAGCTGCTGAATTAGTGCCTTTGGGGCGGGGCGCCTCGAGGCGCTCGGTGGCGCTGTGAAGTCAGACCTTGCGGTCGACACAGAGGTCGCCCCGCCGTTTCGAGTTTTGCAGCCGAGTCGACGGTGACGCAAGCGTCTGGGCTAGGCGATGGCCCAGTTCGTTCCGGTGTGATCGAGGCCCAAAGTGGTAAGTCGGCGCAGGTTCAACGCTGCCGCGCGGTGATGCAACCAGTGATCATTTTTGGTGACGCCCCGATAGCGGAGTTTCCGGTTGCCGCGAGTCAACCAAGCGATGGTGCGTTCGACCATTGGCCGATGTTGACGATACTGGTTGAGCCAGTCCGGGTTTCGCGCCTCCTGACGGGCAGCACGTTGCAGCGCGTCGTGGGGGCGCAGCTTCAAGGATTTACCCCTGAGGGCAGTGGTGCAGCGTGTCCGCAGGGCACAGCCGCTGCAGGCAACGCCGAACACGACGTTGCCGCCGGCGGTGATGGGCCGCACCACCCCGGCAGGACAGGTCACCAGACGGTTGGTGTCGTCGACGACGAAGTCATCGACGGTGAAGCCACCCGCGACGGCCGAACGCAGCGGTGCGGGTTTGACCAGATCTGCGTGGCCGCGTTCGGCCAGCTCGGCGCGGAACTCGCCGGACCCGTACGCCGAATCGGCCAACACCGTCACCGGTGCATCCTCGGTCTGCAGCAGCGCCAGCCCGACCGCTGCGTCACCGGTATCAGCCCCGCTGGCCTTGGTCAGTGCGCAATCAGTGATGATCCCGGTGTCAGGTTCGACCGCCACATGAGCTTTGAACCCGTCCTGGCGACGATGAACGCTTTTGTGGGCGTGCCGCGCCTCGGGGTCGACGGTGGAGATCACCCGGTCGGGGGCCACCTGTTGGGCGATGCGCCAGCGTCCGTCGGTGCCATCGGATCCTTCGACCGGTTCGACGTCCTGGCCGGCGATCAACGCCAACAGTGCCAGCGCGTCGGCCGCTTTGGGGCCCATTTCCTGCTCGGGCAGATGCCCAAGCAGCCGGTGCGCGTCACCGACCAGTGCGTCGACCAGCTGATCCCGGGCTTGCTGATCGTTCCAGGCGATCGCGGGTTTACCCGGGTCGTCGTAGTCGTGGGCATGGCACTGTGCCGCGATCACCTCGCCGGCACCGGGCACCTCGCGGCGCACCCGCCGGATCGCCCCGATCAACTGGATCACCGTGTCCTGGGTGGCCACCGCGTCGTCGAGCACCGTGGAATCCAACGCCCGCCGCGTCTTACCAGCCAGCACCCCGGTCTGGGCGATGACCGCCTTGACAGCCTCAAAGATTCGGTTCGGGGCATCTGAGGCCGCCAACCTGCGCCGCCAGTACGTCAACGTGGTCGGATGAAATGCGTCATCGCTCACCGCGAGTCCGCACGCACTCTTCCACCGCAGATCGAAGGTGACAGCATCGACGGTCTCGCTGTCGGACAAGCCGTGCAATGCCTGCAGCGTGATCACCGCGGCCATCACATCGGCCGGCACACTGGGTCGACCCCGACCCGTTGGAAACAAATCGGCGAACATCTCATCGGGGAACAATTCCCGCCGACGCGCGGCCAGGAACCCGAACACGCTGCCCGCCTTGAGGAGATGCCCCGCTACCGACTCCGCATCCAACAACTCACGCTGATCATCAGACCGACCCTGCACCCCAAAATCATCCCGAACAACACCGACCAACCGGCCGATCGCCACGCGGAATTATTCAGGAGTTTCCTAGGGGGGCTCTAGGACTCGACGAAGTAGTTGTCGTTCTTCATGAACCACTGCGCGCGCTGCGCGTCGGTCATGTCGGCAAGTTGCGCCAACCGTTCGAAATACGCCTCGCGGGGTGCGCCGGGAGCGAACAACATCAGCGTCGAGGCGGGCTCGTCGGCCTCATTGCGGAAGCCGTGCACCCCGCCCGGCGGCACATACAGGAAGTCGCCGGGAGCCCCGTCGATCCAGTCCCGGCCGTCGTAGAGCTTCAGCGTCCCGGACAGCACGAAGAACGCTTCAGACATCGCCCGGTGGAAATGCGGGCCCGGCCCGCCGGCCTTCGGGGCCAGGTCGACGCGATACAGGCCGTAGTCGCCGTCGGTCTTCTGCTGGTTGGCGAGGTAGTGGTATTTCACCAGGCCGAACGAATCGTAGTCGGGCGCCGTCTCGGCGCGCCGCAGCGTCGCGCTGATCTCCGGTTCATCCGCGGTGTAGCGGGCAGGTGGGTAGGGCGGCACAACGGGTGACATTCCCACCCACACTGCCACATATAGGCCATCGCAAGGACGGGGTATGTCACGCCGGTCAGCTCCGCGGACACCGCCCACAGCCGGCGCTGTACCTGCGGCGGGATATCGGTCTGGCCGACCTGGACGCGATCCTGGTTGGCGCCCAGGCGATACAGGCCAGTGATCCCGACGCCGCCGAGCGGCTGACAGATGTCGTGTTGGACGGGCTGCGGACGTGATGAGCGACCTTGCACTCGGCATGGTCGAGTGCTAAGAATGAGGTTGGCACTCGCCACCGGTGAGTGCTAGGTCGGGACGGTGAGACCGAAGCTTGGTCGTCCGTCGCGGGCACTGCTCCCGGCCCCGAACGTATAAACCACCCCAACCGGAGGAATCACCTCGCAATGGCCAAGATGATTGCGTACGACGAAGAGGCCCGTCGCGGCCTCGAGCGGGGCCTTAACGCCCTCGCCGACGCGGTAAAGGTGACGTTGGGCCCCAAGGGTCGCAACGTTGTCCTGGAGAAGAAGTGGGGTGCCCCCACGATCACCAACGACGGCGTGTCCATCGCCAAGGAGATCGAGCTGGAGGACCCGTACGAGAAGATCGGCGCCGAGCTGGTCAAGGAAGTCGCCAAGAAGACCGACGACGTCGCCGGTGACGGCACCACCACCGCAACGGTGCTGGCGCAGGCGCTGGTGCGCGAGGGGCTGCGCAACGTCGCGGCCGGCGCCAACCCGCTCGGCCTGAAGCGCGGCATGGAGAAGGCCGTCGAGAAGGTCACCGAGACGCTGCTGAAGTCCGCCAAGGAGGTCGAGACCAAGGAGCAGATTGCTGCCACCGCGGGCATCTCGGCCGGCGACCCCTCGATCGGCGAGCTGATCGCCGAGGCGATGGACAAGGTCGGCAACGAGGGCGTCATCACCGTCGAGGAGTCCAACACCTTCGGCCTGCAGCTCGAGCTCACCGAGGGTATGCGGTTCGACAAGGGTTATATCTCGGGTTACTTCGTCACCGACCCGGATCGGCAGGAAGCGGTCCTCGAGGAGCCCTACATCCTGCTGGTCAGCTCCAAGGTTTCGACGGTCAAGGATCTGCTGCCGCTGCTGGAGAAGATCATCCAGTCCGGCAAGCCGCTGCTGATCATCGCCGAGGACGTTGAGGGTGAGGCGCTGTCCACCCTGGTCGTCAACAAGATCCGCGGCACGTTCAAGTCGGTGGCCGTCAAGGCGCCCGGCTTCGGCGACCGCCGCAAGGCGATGCTGCAGGACATGGCGATCCTCACCGGTGGCCAGGTGATCAGCGAGGAAGTCGGCCTGTCCCTGGAGACCGCCGATGTCTCGCTGCTTGGCAAGGCCCGCAAGGTCGTCGTCACCAAGGACGAGACCACGATCGTCGAGGGCGCCGGTGACCCGGACGCCATCGCCGGCCGAGTCGCGCAGATCCGTCAGGAGATCGAGAACAGCGACTCCGACTACGACCGCGAGAAGCTGCAGGAGCGGCTGGCCAAGCTGGCCGGCGGCGTTGCGGTGATCAAGGCCGGTGCCGCCACCGAGGTGGAGCTCAAGGAGCGCAAGCACCGCATCGAGGACGCGGTGCGCAACGCCAAGGCGGCCGTCGAGGAGGGCATCGTCGCCGGTGGCGGTGTGGCCCTGCTTCAGGTCGCGCCGACGCTGGACGACCTGAAGCTGTCCGGCGACGAGGCGACCGGCGCCAACATCGTCAAGGTGGCGCTGGAAGCTCCGCTCAAGCAGATCGCCTTCAACTCCGGGCTGGAGCCGGGCGTGGTGGCCGAGAAGGTGCGCAACTCGCCGGCCGGAACCGGCCTGAACGCCGAGACCGGGGAGTACGAGGACCTGCTCAAGGCCGGCGTCGCCGACCCGGTGAAGGTGACCCGTTCGGCGTTGCAGAATGCCGCGTCGATCGCGGGGCTGTTCCTGACCACCGAGGCGGTCGTCGCCGACAAGCCGGAGAAGGCGCCTGCCGGAGCGGGCGACCCGACCGGCGGTATGGGCGGGATGGACTTCTAAGTCCTTAGCGACAGGTAGGTCCTTAACGACAGGCCCGGTCCCTTTCGGGGGGCCGGGCCTTTGTCGTTGGGTCACCACCGGCGAGGACATCCTGCGGCCTCGAGCGCTGCGCTGACTCGGCCGACGAGGACCGCGGAGGTGCGCAGCATGTCGCTGCTGACGTGGATGATCGTCCAGCCGAGTGCATCCAAATCGGCACGGCGGTCGACGTCACGGCTGCGCTGGCGCGCGTTCGTCCAATGTTGCGCGCCATCGAACTCGACACCGACGCGATATTGGCGCCAACCCATGTCCAGGTACGCCACGACGAAGCCGAATTCGTCGAGCACCGGCAGTTGGGTCTGCGGATGGGGCAGGCCTGCTCCGACGAGAATCAGTCGGGTGAGCGATTCGTACGGTGACTGCGCGCCACCGTCGACCAGCGAAAGCGTCTTGCGCAGCTTGGCCAGCCCACGCAGGCCCGAATGCCCTTCGGCGACTGACTGAATCTCGGCGACCGTCAGCCGGGTAGCGTTCATCAGCGCATCGATGCGCCGGACGCCGTCTTCCAGGTTCAGCCGCCGGCCGAGATCGAACGCGGTCCGTGCGGGCGTCGTCACCGTCATGCCGTCCACCTGCGTCGTCTCGGTTGGCGATAGCTCGTCGCTGTGGACCGTCAGCATCCGCGGGGCCCGCCGGTTGTGGTGGACCAGCTCGGCGGCAGCGAGTCCGTTGATCCACTTGGTGCCCAGTACGGCTGAGGCCGAAAGCCCCGCGACAACCCCGCGTCGTCGCGACCACAACCATGCGGCGACCGCCCGCTGGATCGGCGACGGCTCGGCGTCACGCGGTGCGTAGACGCCGGGGTAGACGGGCCGGTAGAAGCGATGCAACTCGCGTCTCGAGAGTGCACCAGTGGCGACAGCTTCGGGGCCGAGGAACGGCCAGGGCAATTCCGCCATGGGCGAATGGTGCCGCCACCCACCGACACGTCACGACTGTGCGGTTTCTTACGCGACACGCCGATGTGGCGTACCAAACCGCACAGTCGTTGGCTCGCTGGGGTCAGGCGGGCGCGGGCTGGCGGCCCCGGACGAGACGACCGGGACGGGCTGCGGTCGGTTGGCCGTTCTCGACGATGACCTCGCCGGAGACGATCGTCGCGACGTACCCCTCGGCGGTCTGGTCCAGGCGCCGACCACCGGCGGGCAGGTCGTAAACGATCGTCGGCCGGTGCAGCCGCAGCCCGGCGTGGTCGATCACGTTCAGATCGGCCTTGTAGCCCACCGCAATTCGGCCGCGATCAGCCAGCCCCGCCACCCGGGCCGGCACCGATGTCAGCTCTTTGACCACCTCGGCCACGCTCATCCGCCCGGACGCCCGGTCGCGCGCCCAGTGGGCCAGCAGGGACGTGGGGAAGCTTGCGTCGCAGATCATCCCGTAATGCGCGCCACCATCGCCAAGCCCGAGCACGACGTCGTCGCGGCGCAACAGCTCCCCGACGGTGTCGAGCGAGTTGTTCTGGTAATTGCCCATCGCCACCAGCAGCATCGCGTGGCCGTCCTCGTCGAGCAGCCGGTCGTACGCCTCTTCCTTCGGGCTGACGCCGCGGGCACGTGCCCGCGCGGCGACGCTGGTCGACGCGGCCGGCTCGTAGTCGGGGTCGTCGCCGAGCGGGAAGATCCAGTCCCATGCCTGTGCCAGATATAGCAGCGGATGTCCATCGCTGCGGGGTTTGTCGGCCAGAATGCGCTCCCGCACGTCGGGTTTGCGCATCTCGGCGACGCGCTCGGCCAGCGGCAGATGCGCGATCGCCTGATAGCTCGGATACAGCACGAACGGGTTACCCGTCAGCTCGAGACCGATCACCAGGCCGATCGGCCGCGGGAACATCTGCGCGGTGATGTCACCGCCCGCAGCGTTGAACTTCTCGATCATCGTGATCGCGTCCGGCCAGATCGGATCGCCGCTGTTGCCCGTTGCGAGGCTGAACGTGACCGGGAGGCCGGCGTCCTGCGCGGCCTCGAAAACCTGTTGCAGCACAGGCTCATAGCCACCGACCGGAATGTCGGGAACAAACTGGATCAGGCCGCCGCCGCCGTCGGCGACCCCGGCCACGATCGCTGCGATCTCGTCCTGCGCGGCGCCGTAGGTCGGTATCAGATCGCCGCTGCCGGTCTTGTGGAACGCGAACCGCGAGGACGCGAACCCGATCGCACCAATCTCGATCGCTTCCTTGGCAAGCGCGCGCATGCGCGTCAAGTCCGCCGGCGTGGCCGGCTCCCGATTGGCGCCGCGCTGTCCCATCACGTAGACCCGCAGCGGCGAGTGCGGCAGATAGGCGGCCACGTCGATGTCACGCTGTCGCACCGCCAATGCGTCCATGAACTCCGGGAAGGTCTCCCAGTCCCATGGCAGCCCGTCGACCATGACCACGCCCGGGATGTCTTCGACACCGGACATGACGTCGACGAGCACATCGTGATCGGCCGCGCGACACGGTGCGAAGCCGACGCCGCAGTTGCCCATCACCGCGGTGGTCACGCCGTGATGCGACGACGGGGTCATCCGGTCCGACCAGATCGCCTGGCCGTCGTAGTGGGTGTGCAGGTCGACGAAGCCGGGGGTCACCAGCAGCCCGGTCGCGTCGATTTCGGATGCCGCGTCGCCACGGACCGTCCCGACCGCGGCGATCGCGCCGTCGGATACCGCAACGTCGCCGACGTACGGCTCGCCGCCGAGACCGTCGACGATCGTTCCGCCCTTGATTAGCAGATCGAAGGTCATCACTGGACTCTACGGCGGTGCCTGCCGCTCGTGCCAGGATGTGGCGGTGATCGTCGGGACGAACGCCTGGGCGGCGAACGGCGGCGCGCCGCTTACCTTCACGCAGAAGGTGAGGCAGCTACTGGCGGCCAATCTGGCGTATCTGGAGGAGTTGCCGGGAGAAATGCGATGGGTGCTTGCGTCGCGCGGACTTGCTCGGGTCAACCAGGTGGCGCCTGCCGGGATTGACGACCTGCCGCAGACAGCGGCCGTCGAGCTCGCCGCGACCGAGCTCGAACGCTATGCCGAAGGCGAGGCGGAGCTTTTCAATCACAGCTACCGCACCTTCCATTTCGCCGAGCTGCTGCACAAACAGTCCCGCGCCCAGCTGCCGCTGGACCGGGAGGTGCTGGCGGTGGCAACGCTGCTGCACGACGTCGGCATGTATCCGAAGGCGGTCGCCGAGGTCGACGGAGTGGATTTCACGGTGCGCGGCGCGCGGATCGCCAGGCGAGTCACCGGACAGGCGGGCTGGCCGCAGGATCGCATTGATCTTGCCGCCCAAGCGATCACGATCAACGCCAACGGCCGGGTGTCGACACGGTGGGGCGCTGAAGCGCACTTTGCGCGGCTCGCGCCGCTGGTCGACGCGATGGGCCAGTGCTGGAAGGTGAACCCCGATGACGCGAGGACCATATTCTCGGCGTGGCCGGAGCGCGATCTGGACCGGGTGATCCTGCGCGCGGTCGCAGACGAGGCCGCCCGCCACCCCGGAAGCCGTTTCGCATTGTTCAAGCCGTTGTTTCCGATACTGGTGATGAACTGCCATCGCCGCTGGCAGCGCCGGTTGGCGTGATGGAGTGGACGCCGGTGCCCGGGTGGGACATCATCGTCTCCGTGACAGAACCTCCGTTCTCCGGTTCCGAAAATCCACAGCAGCCGCCGAACCCCTACGGCGCGCCGGGCGGGCCGGCGCCCTACCAGGGCCAACAAGCGCCGTACCCGGCGCAGCCCGGTCCGTACCCCGGGCAGCCCCCTGCATACCCGGGCGGGTACCCGGCTGCTTATTACGGTGTGGACGCATACGGGCGCCCGCTGTCGGACAAGAGCAAGCTCACCGCGGGCCTGCTGCAGATCTTCCTCGGCAGTATCGGCGTGGGCCGCTTCTATCTCGGATACACCACGATCGGTGTTCTCCAGATCGTGGTCACGGTCGTGACATGCGGGGTTGGCTCCATCTGGGGTCTGATCGACGGCATCATGATCCTGATCGGCAACGTGCCCGACCCGCAGGGACGCATGCTGCGCGAATAGTTTTCGGCCGCCGATTCACGCGGGTGTGAACTCGACCGGCAGCGCGGCCGGCGAGCGAAACGCCACCCCGTTGATGCTCGGGTCGGGTGCGGTCGGGTCCAGGTGCAGATCCGGCAGCCGGTCGAGCAGCGCATTGATCGCCACCGTTGTCTCCATCCGGGCGAGCGGCATGCCCAGGCACACGTGCGGGCCGGCGCCGAATGTCAGATGTGCGATGTTGGTCCGGGTCGGATCGAAGCGGTCAGGGTCGGGGTAGCGCGCCGGATCACGGTTGGCCGCCGCGACGCTGACGCTGACGTTGGTGCCCGACGGGATCGCAACGCCGCCGAGCTGACAGTCGCGCGTGGCCACCCGCACCACCGTGCTGATCGGCGGCTCCCAACGCAACGCCTCCTCGATGGCACCGCGGAGAATGCCGCGGTCGGCCCGCACGGTGTCGAGCAGTGACGGCTCGGCGAGCATGGCGACCAGCAGGTTGCCCGACGCGCGGTACGTCGTCTCCACCCCGGCCGGCAGGATCAGCAGCAGGAACGCGAAGATCTCATCGTCGGACAGCCGCTCGCCGTCGATCTCGGATTCCGCCAGCGTGCTGATCAGGTCGTCTTGGGGAGCCCGCCGCCGCTCGGCGAGAATCTCCCCGAAATAGGCCTTCAGCGTCGCGGACGCGGCGATCCCGATATCCCAGTCGTAGACCACGGACAGCAGCTCGATCGACAGCTGCTGGAAGCGCACGTAGTCATCGCGGGGCAGTCCCATCAGCCGCGCGATCACCTGCACCGGGAACGCGAAGGTGAACTCCCGGACGAGGTCCGCCCGGCCGCGCGGCGCGAACCGGTCGATCAGCTCGTGCACCACCACCTCGACGAGCTCGGTGCGCCACCGCTCGAGCAGCTTCGCCCGGAATGACGGCGACACCAGGGCCCGGCTGGCCCGGTGCTCGGCGCCCTCCTGCTCGAGCAGGGTGCGGCCCATGACCGGGCCCATGATGTGCTGATAGACCGACGACGAGAACCGGTCCGGGTCGGTGAGCACCGTGTGGCACTCGTCGTAGCCGAGGACCGTCACACCCGCGACTTCGAGCCGCTGGGCTGAGGTTTCGGTGAACGGGTTGCCCGGCATCACGGGATGCCGCGTGCGTGCCTCGCGCAGTCGCTCGTGCACGTTCTCGACGGCCATCAGCAGGCCGTCCTGCAGTTTGGCCGGGTCGAACCCGGCGAGCGGTGCCCGGTTGGTCATCGGGTAGCTGCCGCCACCGTCTCGGTGTCACGGCCCGATCGCAGCACGGTGCCGGGCATGGCGCCGGTGGCGACGCCGTCGTGGCAGACCTCGACACCGGCCACCCACACCGACGTGATCCCGCAAGCGTCGGCGACCAGCCGGGGCGCGCCCGCCGGAAGGTCGTAGCAGGTGCGCTCCGGGCCGTGGTCGATGGTGGCCGGGTCGAACATCACCAGGTCGGCGTGCCAGCCGGGGGTGATCCGGCCGCGTTCCGACAGCCCGTACAGCCGCGCCGGCACGTCGGTGATCAGCCGGACCGCCTCCTCGAGGGAGACCACCCGGTGCTCGCGGACGCCGTGCCCGAGCAGCGACGTGGTGTAGATCGCGCCGCACATCATGTCCAGGTGGGCGCCGGCGTCCGAGCCGCCGATCACCGCGTGGGGGTGGCGCCACACCTCGGCACGCAGCCGCCAATCCGCGGCATCGTCACCGAAGGGTCGCGGCGTGAGCCCGGTGCGCAGCTCGTCGGCGATCACCACGTCCAGCAGCGTGTCGAACGGCTCGCCGCCCCGCGCTGCGGCGACCTCGCCGACATTGCGTCCCGTCGCATCCGCGTTCGCGGGGGCGAACGTCTCCGTGATGATCAGCCGCTCCCAGTTCGCGAGGCCGCGCAGGATGCCCGCCTCCTCGGAGTGGGCGCCCTCGTTGAGGCGTCGGCGCAGCTGTGGGTCGGCGAGCGCGCGCAGCCGCTCGGCCACCGGCAGGTGCATCGTCTCGCGCCAGCCCGGCAGCCCGTCCAGCACGAAGCCCGACAGGAACGACAACCGGATCTTCGTGGAGTGGGGCAGCGTGAGAGCCACGATGCGGCCACCGCGCTCGGCGGCGATTTCCGACGCGCGCAGCTGCTTTTCGTGCCCGGCGGGGTTGGCCGCCGACACCCCGAGCACGTTCCAGTTCAGCGGCCGGTCGGCAGCCAGTGACATGTCGGTGAGCAAGGCGATGTCGTCATCGGTGAAGCCCGACAGGCAGCCGGGGATGATCGCCTCGAGGGTGGTGCCCGGATGCTCGCGGACGCCCGCCGCGAGGGCCACCAGCTCCGCGCGCGAGGCACTGCGCGACGGCACCGGCTGACCGGTGCCGTCGTTGTGGGTGTTGGACTGCGACGTCGACAACCCGAGCGCTCCGGCCGCGAGCGCGTCACCCAGCAGCGCGACCATCTTTTCGATCTGCTCGGCGGTCGCGTCGCCGCCGACCGCGTCGTCGCCCATCGCCGCGAGGCGAAGCGCCGAATGTCCGACCAGGAAACCGGCATTGATAGCGATCCGGCCGTCGAGCCGGTCCAGCCAGTCGCCGAACGACGACCACTGCCAGTCGAGTCCGGCGCGCAGCGCGTCCAGTGGCATGCCCTCGACCCGGGCGAGCATCCGGGTGAGGTAGTCCTGCTGGCCGGCGGCCGCGGGCGCCAGCGTGAACCCGCAGTTGCCGCCGAACACCGTGGTGACACCGTGTTGAATCGACGGACTTGCGGTCGGGTCCCAGAACAGCTGCGCGTCGTAGTGCGTGTGCAGGTCGACGAACCCCGGTGCGAGCGTCTGCCCTTCCGCATCAACGACTTTCGTGGCCTGTTCGCCGACGTCGCCGACGGCGACGATCCGCCCGTCACGCACGCCGACATCACCATGGCGGGCGGGCACGCCGGTGCCGTCGACGATCTGGGCGTCGCGGATCAACAGATCCAACATGGCGGTCTCCTACGCTGCGCCGTCGTGGGTCGACCAGCCGCTGTCGGGCAGCGGGTGGCGGAACAACTCCGCGGCGTTGCGGTGGGTGATGCGAGCCGCGTCCTCAGCCGACAGGTTTGCGACGTTGCGCGCCACCACCTCTTGAGTGTCGGGCCACGTCGAGTCCGCGTGCGGGTAGTCGCTCTCGACGAGGATGCGGCCGGCCCCGATCGCATCGAGCGTGCCGAACGCGGTCGGGTCGTCGATCGAGCAGAACCAGAAGTTGCGCCGCAGCACCTCGCTGGGCAGCAGGTCGCTCTTCCAGGAGCCGCCCTCTCGCCCCGACCCCGAGTGGGCGAGCACGAAGTCGGCCCGGTCGGCGAGCATCGCCACCCAGCCGAGGCCGCCCTCGTCGAGCGTGATGTTCAGGCGAGGGAAGCGGACCGGGATGCCCGACCAGAGCCAATCCGCGCACGCGACAAGGGCATTCACCGGAAACAGCGTCGTGATGGTCTCGAATGGGGTGTCCGGCGCCGGGATCGCCGCCCACTGGGCGGAGCCGGTGTGAAGGCACACGACCGTTTCCGTCTCCTCACACGCCGCCAGGAACGGATCCCAGACCCCGGTGTGCAGGCTCGGCAGCCCGCACTGCGCGGGCAGTTCGGGAAAGCTCACCGCCTTGAAGCCGCGCGCGGCGTTTCGGCGTAGTTCCTCGGCCGCGAGCTGCGGGTCTGCCAGCCAGGGCAGCTGCAGCGGGATGATCCGGTCCGGGTAGGCGCCCGCCCACGCGCCGAGATGCCAATCGTTCCAAGCCCGCAACACCGCGAGCCCCAGCTCGGGGTCGTCGCTCTTCCAGAACACCGTTCCGGAGAAACCCGCGATCAGCGACGGGAAGTTCACCGACGCCCAGATGCCCGCGATGTCCATGTCGGCGATCCGAGCATCGATATCCCAACAGCCGCGGCGCATTTCGTCGAACCGGGCCGGCTCCATGCTCCATTCGTCGCGCGGCCGCCCGATCACCGCGTTCAGCCCGATGTTCGGGTACTCGCGGTCCTCGTAGCGCCACACCTGCCGCCCGTCTTCGGACTCAAGGATCCTGGGCGCCCGGTCGGCCAGCGCGGCGGGAAGCCTGCCGTCGAACATGTCGGGCGGCTCGATGACATGGTCGTCCACCGAAATCAGGATGTGCTGGCGGTCGCGGGGTGTGGGGTCCGGCAGCAGCGCCATAGCCGACGGTAACGCCGTTCTCGGGCGCGGGTCAATGCGTGTTGCTACTCGGGCTCAACTGGGGCTCTACTGGGGCGCAGGCTGCCGGACGAACGCCCGGGGCTGGCTGAACGCGCGGATCCCGTCGGCGCCGAGCTCCCGGCCGATGCCGGACTGCCCGACACCGCCGAACGGCAGCCGCGGGTCCTGGGCCGCCATGCCGTGGCAGTTGACGCTGACCGTGCCGGCCACCAGCTGGGCCGCGACGCGCTCGCCGAGCGCGTCGTCACCGGTCCAGACCGACGCGGTGAGACCGAAATCGGTGGCGTTTGCGGCGGCGACGGCGTCATCGATCGCGTGGTAGCCGAAGATCGGCAGCACCGGCCCGAACTGCTCGTCGGTGGCCAGCGTCGAGTCGGGAGCGAGATCGGTGACAACGGTCGGCAGCACGAAATATCCGCCGGTGTCGGCGTCGGCCGCGCGGATCCGCCCGGCGGTCCTGACCGACGCGCCGTGCGCCTCGGCGTCGGCGACCATCTGCTGCACCCGGTCGCGCCCGGCGGCGGTGTGCAGCGGGCCGAGCGTCACCTCGTCGGAGAGGCCGTCGCCGACGATTTCGGCAGCGCACCGGGCCAGCACCGCCTCGGCCAGCTCGTTGACCCGGTCGGCCGGCGCGTACAACCGTTTGATCGCCATGCACACCTGGCCGCCGGTGGTGTACGTCGCCGTCACCAGCTGCTCGACCAGCTGGTCACCGACCTGCAGATCGGGCGCGATGATCGCGGCGTCGTTGCCGCCGAGCTCGAGCAGCACCGGCGTCAGCCGAGGCGCGACCGCCGCCATGACGGCCCGCCCGGTGGCGACACCGCCGGTCAGCGAGACGACATCGACACCCGGGTGGGTGACCAGCGCCTGGCCGAGCTCGATGCCCGGGCCGGCAAGCACGTTGACCACACCCGGCGGCAGTGCCGCCGCGAACGCCGCGCCGAACTCCAGCGCGACGAGCGGACAGGTCGGTGGCACCTTGATCACCGCGGTGTTGCCGGCGGACAGCGCCGACGCCAGCTTCATCATCATCACCGCGAGCGGCCAGTTGAACGGAATCACCAGCGCGGCGACGCCGTAGGGCTCCCGATGCAGACGCGGGTACGGCGATTGCGGGTCGATCTGCTCGGGCGCGAGCGCAGTCTCGGCCATCCCGCCCAGCAGCGAGGCGAGAAACGGCCCGGTGTCGATCTCGAAGTTCGCCTCGGCAAGCACCTTGCCGTGCTCGCGGGTGTACAGCCGCCCGCTGCCCCGCCCGGCCAGCTGTTCGGCGGCCGCCGTGGCCGCTGAACAGACGGCGGCCACCCGCTCGGCTACGCCCAGCGCTCGCCAGCCGTCGGCCGCCCGACGGGCCGCCTGCACCGCGGCGTCGAGCTGAGCACGGTCAGCGGCGGGGGCGTGGCCGACAACCTCGGCCGGCCGCGCGGGGTTATGCACGGGATAGCTGCCCGCGCCGCCCGGCTGCTGCTCGGCACCGATCGTCAGCGTCGGGTGAGTGGTCGCCGGTGCAATGCCCATAACGCGCCTCCCTCTTGACCCGGTGCGGTCGCCTGGTCATCGTAAATCGCTATGAGGGCGGTCGTGCTGCGCGAGGTCGGACGGCCCACCGAGGTGGAAGACGTAGCGCTGCGGCCGCTGCATGGCGACGAGGTCCGCGTGCAGATCGCCGCCAGCGGCGTGTGCCACACCGACCTGTCGGTGCGCGACGGTCTGATGCCCGCGCTGCTGCCGTGCACGCTCGGCCACGAGGGCGCCGGGATCGTCGCCGAGGTGGGCAACGACGTCACGACCGTCGGCGCAGGCGACCACGTCGTGCTGACCTGGAACGTGCCGTGCCGGTCGTGCCCGCAGTGCCTGCGCGGCGACGCGCAGCTGTGCCCGCACGGCCTCGATCACGCGTTCGGCGAGGCATATGCGGAGAGCGCTAGCGGCCCGGTGTGGCCGTCGATGGGCGCCGGCACGCTGGCCGAACAGACGCTGGTACCGGCCGCCGCGGTGGTGCCGGTCGACCCGGCGCTGCGGCTGGAGCACGCTGCGTTGCTGGGCTGTGCCGTCACGACCGGGGTCGGCGCCGTGCTGCGCACCGCGGCCGTGCGGCCCGGCGAGAGCGTGCTGGTGCTCGGCTGCGGCGGCGTCGGTCTGGCCGCGATCCAAGGGGCCCGGGTGGCCGGCGCCGGACAGATCATCGCGGCCGACCGGGTGGTCGCGCAGCTTCCGGCCGCCTCGGCCAACGGCGCCACCGACACGGTGGACGCGAGCACCGGCGACCTGCCCGCCGCCATTCGCGACCTCACCGGCGGCGTCGGGGTGGATCACGCGATCGAGGTCGTCGGCAAGCCTGCGACCATCCGTGCCGCCTACGACGCAACGCGTCGCGGCGGCACGGTCACCGTCGTGGGAGCTGCGGGCATCGAGGAGACGGTGACGTTTCCCGCGCTGGCGTTGATGGCCGATGGCAAGACGATCCGGGGCAGCGTGTACGGCGCGAGCGATCCGGCGCGCGACATCCCGGTGCTCGCGCGGCTCGCCCAGCGCGGCCTGCTCGATCTGGAGGCGCTGGTCTCGCGGCGGACCGGCATTCTCGGTGTCGAAGACGCGTTCGCCGACATGGCAGCGGGCCGGGGGGCGCGAAGCGTGGTGTGCTTCGACAGCACGGCCTGAGAATCGCGTTCCGCAGGGCATTGATCGAGGGCGACGTTGGTGTCACGCTGTCGGCATGACTGAAACCGAGGGGTATGTCGACCAGTCGGTGGTGGGGCTCGAGGAGCCGCAGCCGATGTACAAGCTGCTGCGCGAGACGGCCCCGGTGTTCCGGGCGCCACAGGGATCGGTGGTGCTGAGCCGCCTCGCGGACATCGAGATGGCGCTCAAGCGGACGGACATGTTCTCGTCGAATATGGACGCGGTAGATCTCGGTAACGTGCGGCCGTTGATCCCCCTGCAGATCGACCCGCCCGAGCATGCCAAGTACCGCCGCATCCTGGACCCGCTTTTCACGCCGCGGGAGATGGCCGGGCGGGAGCCGGCCGTCACCGCTCTGGTGAACGAGATGATCGACGGTTTCGCCGACCGCGGCGAGTGCGACTTCCACACCGAGTTCGCGGTCCCGCTGCCCTGCACGGTGTTCCTGCAGCTGCTCGGCCTGCCGCTGGCGGACCTTGACAAGTTCCTCGGATGGAAGGACGGCGTGATCCGCCCGGAGGGCGTCGTGGGGCCCGACCAACACGCGAAGGCGGCGGCGCCCGCGGCACACCAGATCTACGAGTACTTCGAACGCGCCATCGATGACCACATCGCTAACCCACGCGAGGACGTGCTGGCCACGTTGATCGGGGCGAAAATCGAGGGTGAGCCGCTGTCTCGAGAGGAACTGCTCGACATCTGTTTCCTGTTCCTGATCGCGGGGCTGGACACGGTGACGGATTCGCTGGACTGCTTCTTCGTCTACCTGGCGCGGCACCCGGACCAACGCCGGCTGCTCGTCGAGCAGCCGGACATCCTGCCGAGCGCGATCGAGGAGATGTTGCGCTGGGAGACGCCGGTGCCCGGCGTCGCACGGGTGGCTATGCAGGACGTCGAGGTGGGCGGATGCCCGATCAGCAAGGGCGAACGGATCAGCCCGTTGCTGGGAGCGGCCAACACCGACCCGGCGGAGTTCGACGATCCGGACGTCGTCGACTTCGCGCGCAGCCCCAACCGGCACCGCGCGTTCGGCGGCGGCCCGCACCGCTGCCTCGGTTCGCACCTCGCCCGCCTGGAACTGCGGGTGGCGTTGCGCGAATTCCACCGGCGGATACCGGATTACCAGATCCGGCCCGGCACCGAACTCCAATACACCACCGCGCTGCGCTCGGTGGAGGCGCTGCCGCTGGTCTTCCAGGTGGGTGCGCAATGAGCCGCGTAACGGTCGACGCGGATCTTTGCACCGGGCACGGCCGCTGCTACACGTTGGCGCCCGACGTGTTCGACGCCGATGAGGCCGGGCACTCGATCGTGCTCGTCCATGAGGTCTCCGGCGAGCTCGAGGAACACGCCGCCGTCGGTGAGCAGAACTGCCCGGAGAGCGCGATTACGGTGTCGTGCTGACCGCGGCGCAAGAGCTTTTGCGCGACTCGTTCACCCGGTTGATCGAACACGTCGACGAGCTGACGGATGGCCTCACCGAGGAGGTGGCGTCGTACCGGCCAACGCCGCAGGCCAACAGCATCGGGTGGCTGATCTGGCACAGCGCGCGGGTGCAGGACGTCCAGGTGTGCGACATCGCCAACGCACTGGCGGATGGTCGCTCGGGACCCGATGTGTGGACGCGCGACGGCTGGGTGGACCGGTTCGGCCTCGACCTTCCCCGCAACGACACCGGCTACGGCCACAGCGCCGACGCCGTCGCAAAGGTGCGGGCGTCGGCGGAGTTGCTCGCCGGCTACTACCACGCGGTGCACGACATGACGCTGGAGTTCGTCGAGACGCTGACCGATGCCGACCTGGAACGGATCGTCGACCGACGGTGGGATCCGCCGGTGACCGCCAGCGCACGGCTGGTCAGCATCGTCGACGACTGCGCGCAGCACCTCGGGCAGGCCGCCTATCTGCACGGCATCACGTGACGCACGACCGATAGGCTCGATTACGTGCGATTCGTGGCGGCGATCCTGTGCTGGCTCGTCGCCACCGCCGCGTTGGCGGTGGCGGTGCCCGCCGGATGGGCCCAGCGCAACCTCATCGACGCCGACGGCTATGCCGCGCTGGCGTATTCGGCGGCCCGGGATCCGGTATTGCAGGACGCGATGGCGTCCGAATTGAGCACCCAGGTGCGCGTGATCGCGCGCAGTCACGGCTATTCAGTGAACGACGGCGTGGTGCGCGCAGCGGCGACCGCCTACACGGCAAGCCCTGCGTTTCCCAGCCAGTTCGCGGACGTGAACCGCACCGCGCACGCGTGGTTGTTCACCGATGCGGTGCGCCAGAACGATGGCCAGTGGGAGATCGACCTCGCCCCGATGCTGTCGGACACAGCGTTGCGCGGGACGTTGAGCAACTACCGTGTCGACGTGCCGTCGACGGTGACGGTGCCGCTGACCCAGGACACGGCGACGACCCTGCGGCCCGGGCAGCTCAGCACGCTGGCGACGTGGGGGCCCTGGGTCAGCCTCTGCGCGGCCGTGCTGGCCGGCTTCGCGGCGTTCTTGACGCTCGCTGTCGCGGGAAAGCGCGGGAGAGCACTTGCCGCGCTGGGCATTTCAGCCCTCCTGGTGGGTGGCGGCGGATGGGCGGCGCTGGAGATCGGTCGCCGCTACATCGGCAATGCGCTCAACCAAACCACCGGCAACGTCCGGACGACCGCCGATGTGATGGTGGCCAACGCCGAAGCCGGCCTGCATCACTGGCTCAACCTGACGCTCGCCGCGGGTGGGGCGCTTGTGGTGTTCGGCGTCATCGTGGCGACTCTCGGCGCTGCGCTGCGGGGGAAGCAGCGCCGATAGTCCGCCACAGGAACTCAAACATCAGCGCAGACTTGAAGGCTGCCTGTTTGTTGTCGGCTGCACCTGCGTGGCCGCCCTCGATGTTCTCGTAATAGCGCACGCGGTGCCCCGCCGCTTCCAGCGCGGCGGTCATCTTGCGGGCGTGCCCGGGGTGGACCCTGTCGTCGCGGGTCGACGTGGTGATCAGCAGCGGGGGATAGTGCCGATCAGCCGAGACATGGTGATACGGCGAGTATTCCTCGATGAACTCCCAGTCCCCCGGGTCGTCGGGGTCGCCGTACTCCGCGACCCATGACGCCCCGGCGAGCAGCAGGTGGAACCGGCGCATATCCAGCAGCGGCACGCTGCACACCAACGCGCCGAACAACTCCGGACACTGCGTGAGCATGATGCCCATCAGAAGCCCGCCGTTGCTTCCGCCCACCGCTGCCAGTTGCTCGACGGTGGTGATGCCCGTGCTCACCACACCCTTTGCGACGGCGGCGAAGTCCTCGGCCACCTTGTGCCGGCCGGACCGCATCGCCTGGGTGTGCCAGGTCGGTCCGTACTCGCCGCCGCCGCGAATGTTCGCGAGAACATACGTACCGCCGCGGGCCAGCCACAACCGCCCCAGCACCCCGTCGTAGCCGGGTGTGCGCGCGACCTCGAAGCCGCCGTAGCCGCCGAGCAGGGTAGGGCCCGGACCGCGGTTGCTGTTGCTGACGACGAAATACGGCACCTGGGTGCCGTCCTCCGATGTTGCGAAATGCTGTGCGACGGCGAGACCCTCGGCGTCGAAGAACTCGGGTGCCGACTTGATCTGCTCGAGATGTCGGCCCGCGGCGCCCCACAGCAGGCGCGACGGCCGATCGAAACCGCTGGAATCGAGGAATATTTCGTCGCCGACGTGATCGGCGGCGACGATCACCGTGTTGGTGGCTTCCGGCAGCCCGGTCACGGGTTCGGCCCGCCAGGGCCCGGGAGTGAAGACCTCGACGCGGCTCGCGACGTCGGCGAGCGTGACCACCACCAGCCGGTCGCGTGTCCACGTGTAATGGTTCAGGCAGGTGTGCTCGTCGGGTTCGAACACCACGCTCAGTTGCGCTGTGCCTGCGAGGAATTCCTCGTAGTGAGCCGCCAGCAGCGAGCCCGCACGGTATTCGGCGCTGCCGGTCAACCAGTCGCTGCGCAGTTCGATGAGCAGCCAGTCCCGGTGTACCGACAGCGTCGCGTCGGTTGGCGCGTCGATGCGGATGAACTCACCGCTGCGGAACTCGTAGACCTCGCCGTTGAAGAAGTCGATCGACCGGCGCACCAGCGTCCGCCCGAAACCGGGGGTGCGGTCGACCGACGCCCCGACGCTGACATCGACGTGGGTTCCCGAGAACAGCAACTCGGCGTCGGAGAGCGGCTGCCCGCGCCGCCACCGTTTGACCAGGCGCGGGTATCCCGAGTCGGTCATCGACTCCGCACCGAAGTCGGTGCCGACCAAGACCGTGTCATGGTCCTCCCAGTCGATGCGGGTCTTGGCTTCGGGCAATGTGAACCCACCGGCGACGAACGCCCTTGTGTGCATATCGAATTCGCGGTCAACAGTTGCATCGGCACCACCACGGGAGAGTGAGATGAGTGCTAACGAGTGGTCCGGTTCGATCACGTTGGCCCCGGCCCACACCCAGTTCTCGTCCTCGTCGGTGGCCAGGGCATCCAGGTCGATCAGAACATCCCAGTCGGGTGACTCGCTGCGGTAGCACTCGAGTGTGGTGCGTCGCCACAAGCCCCGCGGATGGTCGGCGTCGCGCCAAAAGTTGTACAGATGGTCGCCGCGCCGCACCACATAGGGGATCCGGGCATCGGTGTCCATCACCTCGAGTGCCTGCTCGCGGAATCGCTCGAACCGGTCGCCGCACAGTTCAGCGAGGGTCGGGTCGTTGTGCTCGCGCACCCAGTCCAGTGCCGCCTCGCCGGTGATGTCCTCAAGCCACAGGAAGGGGTCAGGAGTACCCATCCGCTGATTGTGTCAGGGGCGGTTTTGCAGCTAGAGGGCGTGCGCTGCCGCGAGAGTACTGTGAGCCGTGTTACACCGCGCAGAACTGGTACGCCGCACGACAGGGAGTCACTGATGACTGTGTTTGCCCGGCCCGGTGAATCGGGTTCGTTGATGTCGTACGACTCGCGTTACGGGAATTTCGTTGGGGGCGAATGGGTGCCGCCGACCGGCGGCGAGTACTTCGAGAATCCGTCGCCGGTGACCGGCGAGCCGTTCTGCGAGGTGCCGCGGTCGACGGACGCCGACATCGAGAAGGCGCTGGACGCGGCCCATGCCGCCGCGCCGGCGTGGGGCAAGACCGCACCTGCGGAACGGGCCGTGATGCTGAACAAGATCGCGGATCGGATCGAGGCGAATCTCGAGGCGCTGGCACTCGCGGAGGCGTGGGACAACGGCAAGCCGATCCGCGAGACGCTGAACGCGGATTTGCCGCTGACCGTCGACCACTTCCGCTACTTCGCCGCCGCGATCCGCGCTCAGGAGGGCTCGCTGAGCCAGATCGACGAGGACACCGTCGCGTACCACTTCCATGAGCCGCTGGGTGTGGTCGGCCAGATCATTCCGTGGAACTTCCCGATCCTGATGGCGACATGGAAGTTGGCGCCGGCGCTGGCGGCGGGCAACGCGGTCGTGCTCAAGCCCGCCGAGCAGACCCCGGCGTCGATCCTTTACCTACTCGGGCTCATCGGTGACCTGTTGCCGGCGGGCGTGCTCAACGTGGTCAACGGGTTCGGGTTCGAGGCCGGTAAGCCGCTGGCGTCCAGCGACCGGATCGCCAAGATCGCGTTCACGGGGGAAACCACGACCGGGCGACTGATCATGCAGTACGCCAGCCAGAACCTGATTCCGGTCACCCTCGAGTTGGGCGGCAAGAGCCCCAACATCTTCTTCTCCGACGTGATGGCGGCCGCCGACGACTACCAGGACAAGGCGCTCGAGGGGTTCACGATGTTCGCTCTCAATCAGGGCGAGGTCTGCACGTGCCCGTCGCGGTCGTTGATTCAGGCGGATATCTACGACGACTTCCTGGAGCTGGCCGCGATCCGCACGAAAGCGGTGCGTCAGGGCGACCCGCTGGACACCGAGACGATGATCGGCGCGCAGGCCTCCAACGATCAGCTGGAGAAGATCCTGTCCTACATCGAGATCGGCAAATCCGAAGGGGCGCGGGTCGTCACCGGCGGCGAACGCGCCGAGCTCGGCGGTGACTTGTCCGGCGGCTACTACGTGCAGCCGACCATCTTCACCGGCACCAACGAGATGCGGATCTTCCAGGAGGAGATCTTCGGCCCGGTGGTGGCCGTCACGTCGTTCAGCGATTACCGCGACGCGATCGCCATCGCCAACGACACGTTGTACGGGCTGGGCGCCGGGGTGTGGTCACGCGACGGCAATACCGCGTACCGGGCCGGCCGCGACATCAAGGCCGGCCGGGTGTGGACCAACTGCTATCACGCCTACCCGGCGCACGCCGCGTTCGGCGGGTACAAGCAGTCCGGGATCGGGCGCGAGAACCACAAGATGATGCTCGACCACTACCAGCAGACGAAGAACCTGCTGGTGTCGTACAGCGACAAGGCCCAGGGGTTTTTCTGATGAGCGCTTGCGCGAAGAAGCAAGGGCACTGATGAGCGCTTGCGCGAAGAAGCAAGGGCACTGATGGGCGCTTGCGCGAAGAAGCAAGGGCACTGATGGGCGGTTGCGCGCCGCGGGTGTTGATCACCGAGACGGCCGCCGGGCTGCTGCGCCGACTGCGAGATCGGCACGGCGCGTTGATGTTTCATCAATCCGGCGGTTGCTGTGACGGGTCGTCGCCGATGTGCTACCCGGACGGTGAGTTCATCGTCGGGGACCGCGACGTGTTGCTCGGCATTGTTGAGGACACGCCGGTGTGGATCTCCGGGCCACAGTTCGATACGTGGAAGCACACGCAACTGGTCATCGATGCCGTTCCCGGCCGCGGGGGCGGGTTTTCGATAGAGGCCCCCGAGGGCATGCGGTTCCTCAGCCGCGGCCGGGCGTTCACCGCGACGGAGCTGTCGGCGCTGGACGACCAGGCGCCGCTTCGGGGCGCCGACTACGCCAACGGCAGGCGGCCCCCGCCGGCCGCCGGATCTGTGGCGGTAGCGCCGGTTCGCTAGTGTCGATGACGTGATACCCGTACCCCGGGCGTCGTTGCTGGCCGGCGCGATGCTGGTCGGCACCACAGCCGGAATGGTCGCAGCGATCACCTCAGCCGTGTTCGTCAACGTGCGCATCCGGCCCGATTTCGCGATCGCGCTCGTCATCGGCGTTCCGTGTGTGGTGGGGCTGGTGCTCATCGGATTGTCCGCCAAGAGGTGGATGACCACGCTGGGTGCGTTCCTGCTGGCGGTCGGCCCCGGGTGGTTCGGCGTGCTGGTGGCGATCCAGGCGGTGCACGGTGTCTGAGCCATCGGAGGTACAGGGAGAGACAGCCGCTGAGCCGGCACAGGCGCACGGTCTCCGGCGATGGACCCTCGTGCTGACGCTCGTTGCGGTGTGGATACCTGCCGCCGCGATCGGGGTTGGGCTGTACTACTGGTGGTTCAACTCGTTGGACAAGACCTGGCCGGTGTTCGTCGTGCTGATCTTCGTGGTGGTGTGCACGCTCGGTGCCCTGCTGGCGGCGATGGTCGAGGGCAAGCCACTCGCGGCCGCGGTCTCCATTGCGCTGATGGCGGCTCCGTTGGCAGCGGTCGCGGGCGCATCGGTGCTGCACGGCAGCTACTTCTGCGATCGAGTGGGGCACTGCCTGGTGGGCCTCATCCCCTACTAGGGTTGGCCTGGTGACTCACTATGACGTCGTCGTCCTCGGAGCCGGCCCCGGCGGATACGTCGCGGCCATTCGTGCCGCCCAGCTGGGCCTGAACACTGCCATCGTCGAACCCAGGTACTGGGGCGGCGTCTGCCTCAACGTCGGCTGCATTCCGTCGAAGGCGTTGCTGCGCAACGCGGAGCTCGCCCACATCTTCAACAAGGACGCCGAGCTGTTCGGCATCAACGGCGAGGTGTCGTTCGACTACGGGGTGGCCTTCGACCGAAGTCGCAAGGTCGCCGAGGGCCGCGTCGCGGGTGTGCACTTCCTGATGAAGAAGAACAAGATCACCGAGGTTCACGGCTACGGGAAGTTCAAGGACAGCCACACGCTGGAGGTCGACCTGAACGAGGGTGGCACCGAGACGCTGACTTTCGACAACATCATCATCGCGACCGGCAGCAGCACGCGGCTGGTACCCGGGACGTCGTTGTCGCAAAACGTGGTCACGTACGAAGAGCTGATCATGTCGCGCGAGTTGCCCGGGTCGATCATCATCGCCGGCGCCGGCGCGATCGGCATGGAGTTCGGCTACGTGCTGAAGAACTACGGCGTCGACGTCACGATCGTCGAGTTCCTGCCCCGCGCCCTGCCCAACGAGGACGCGGAGGTGTCCAAGGAGATCGAGAAGCAGTTCAAGAAGCTGGGCGTGAAGATTCTCACCGGCACCAAGGTCGAGTCGATCAACGACGAGGGCGGCGAGGTCCGGGTCACCGTCAGCAAGGACGGCAAGCCGGAGGAACTGAAGGCGGACAAGGTGCTTCAGGCCATCGGCTTCGCGCCCAACATCGAGGGCTACGGCCTGGACGCGGCCGGCGTGAACATCACCGACCGCAGGGCCATCGGCATCGATGACTACATGCGCACCAACGTGCCGCACATCTACGCGATCGGCGACGTGACCGGGCTGCTGCAGTTGGCGCATGTCGCCGAGGCACAGGGTGTCGTCGCAGCCGAAACCATCGGGGGCGCCGAGACTTTGCCATTAGGGGACTACCGCATGCTGCCGCGCGCGACGTTCTGCCAGCCGAATGTCGCGAGCTTCGGGCTCACCGAAGAGCAGGCCCGCGACGAGGGCTACGACGTCAAGGTCGCCAAGTTCCCGTTCACGGCCAACGCCAAGGCGCACGGCGTCGGAGACCCAAGCGGTTTCGTCAAGCTGATCGCCGACGGAAAGTACGGTGAACTACTCGGCGGCCACCTCATTGGTCACGACGTCGCCGAGCTGCTGCCCGAGCTGACGCTGGCCCAGAAGTGGGACCTGACGGCCAACGAGCTGGCTCGAAACGTGCACACGCACCCGACGATGTCCGAGGCGTTGCAGGAGTGCTTCCACGGCCTCATCGGCCACATGATCAACTTCTGAGTCGTACGCCGGGAGGTCACTCCGGAAAGTCGAGGGGGATCTTCAGCGTTGCCAGAGTGGCAGCAAGCGCATCGTATTGGCTTGCCAGAGTGACGAATTCGATGAGCTGCCGACGGTCGAGGTGGCCGGACAACTGCGCCCACGTCGGTGGCGACAGCGTGCGGCTGTCGATGAGTTCGTCCGTGGCGGTCAGCAACGCGCGTTCGCGGTCAGACAAGCCGTGCGCGTCGGGGCCCTCGAAGATCTTGTCTTGGGTGTCGGCGTCGATGCCGCGCCGGTTGGCGATGCGGCGATGCTGCTGCAGCTCGTACTCGCAGCCGCGGCGGTGTCCGACGCGCAGGATCACCAGCTCCGTGTCGCGACGTGGCAGCTTGCCGAAGCCCAGCAGCACACCGCTGAACGGCAGCCACGCCCGGAACAGCCGCTTGTGCTGACCGAGGGTGGTGAACAAGTGAATGTTCGGCACGCCCATGGTCCGGGCCGCGATCTTGGCGAATGCCCAGTTGATCGGGCCGAGCTCACGGAAGCCGCCGGGTTCGATGCGTGGTTCGGTCGAGTCCGTCATGTGGGCCGCACCAGGTACGGCGAGACCGTGCTGCGGTGCTCGTCGAGGTCGAGAGCCCGACCCAGCGCGGGAAACGCACGCTGCGGGCAGTTGTCCCGTTCGCAGACGCGGCAGCCCGCGCCGATCGGGGTGGCGTTGTCGCCCGACAATTCCAGTCCCTCCGAATACACCAGCCGGTGCGCATGTCGCAGTTCGCAACCCAGGCCGATCGCGAACGTTTTACCCGGCTGACCATAGCGCGACGCCCGCCGCTCGACGGTGCGCGCCACCCACATGTAGCTGCGGCCGTCGGGCATCTCCGCGATCTGCACCAGGATCTTCCCTGGGTTCGAGAACGTCTCATACACATTCCACAGCGGGCAGGTGCCGCCGCTCGCTGAGAAGTGAAAACCGGTGGCGGACTGCCGCTTTGACATGTTTCCTGCCTTGTCCACCCGGACGAACGAGAATGGCACGCCACGCATCGACGGCCGCTGCAGCGTCGAAAGGCGGTGGCAGACCGTTTCGTAGCTCACCGAGTAGAACGCCGACAGCCGCTCGATGTCGTAGCGGAAATTCTCGGCGATGTCGTGGAATTGGCGGTACGGCAACACGGCAGCGGCCGCGAAATAGTTGGCCAGGCCCAGTCGCACCAGGGTGCGCGACTCGGCGCTGGTGAACTTGCCCTCGTCGACCATCTGGTCGATCAGGTCGCCGAACTCCAGGTACGCCAATTCGGCGGCCATCTTGAACACTTGCTGCCCGGACGACAGGTGACTGCCGATCTCCAGCGTCTTGGTCTGCGGGTCGTAGCGGTGCAGCACGGTGTCGCCGAGGTCGATGCGTCTGACGATGTGGACGCCGTGCACTTCGGTGAGCCGCTGCGCGATCTCGCCGGCCAGATCGCCGCGGTGCATCCGCATCTTGGCCGTCAGGTCTTCGGCGGCGGTGTCGAGCTCGTGCAGGTAGTTCTGCCGCTGATAGAAGTAGTCGCGGACCTCCTCGTGCGGCATCGTGATCGACCCGCTGCCGCTGCTGCCGTCGCTGAACCGGTCCTCGGTCGCCGCGGCCAACTGTGCGGTGGTGATCCGGTAGCGCCGGTGCAGGTTGACCATCGCCCGGGCCACCGACGGGTGCGCGCTGACCAGGTCGGCAACCTCGGACACGTCGACGTCGATGTCGATGTCGCGGTCCATGGTCACCTCGCGGAGCTCGGCGACCAGCCGGGTGTCGTCCTGCGGCGCGAAGAAGGTCGCGTCGACACCGAAGACCTCCGTGATCCGCAGCAGCACGGCCACCGTCAACGGGCGCACATCGTGCTCGATCTGGTTCAGATAGCTGGGCGAGATCTCCAGCATCTGGGCCAGCGCCGCCTGACTGAACCCCCGCTCGCTGCGCAACTGGCGGACCCGTGACCCGACGAACGTCTTAGGCATGCCGACCAGCGTACGCGCGGTGCTAAGGGCTGATTCGCATCCTTCGCACGGTACGCTGAGTTGGCTTTCTGGCCGCTCGTTTTGCCATGATCGCGATTCACGTACCCCATTCGGGAGATTCACGATGAGCATTGACAAAGTGATGATGCCGGTGCCCGACCCGCATCCGGACGTCTTCGACCGGGAGTGGCCGCTGCGCGTCGCCGACATCGACGCGACGGGCCGGATGCGGCTGGACGCCGCCTGCCGGCACATCCAGGACATCGGCGGGGACCAGCTGCGTGAGATGGGCTTCCAGGAGATCCACCCGCTGTGGATCGTGCGCCGGACCATGGTCGACGTGATCCGCCCGATCGAGTTCCAGGACATGCTGAGGCTGCGGCGGTGGTGTTCGGGCACGTCGAACCGGTGGTGTGAAATGCGGGTCCGCGTTGACGGGCGCAAGGGCGGCCTGATCGAGTCCGAAGCATTCTGGATCAACATCAACCGCGAGACCCAGGGCCCGGCGCGGATCGCCGACGACTTCTTGGAGGGGCTGCGGCGCACCACCGACATCGACCGACTGCGCTGGAAGGCCTACCTGAAGCCGGGTCAGCGCGACACCGCTGACGAGATCCGCGAGTTCCCGATTCGATTCACCGACATCGACTTTTTCGACCACGTCAACAACTCGGTGTATTGGAGCGTCGTCGAGGATTACCTGGCCGCCTCGCCGGAGCTGCTGCGCAGGCCGACCCGCATCGTCATCGAGCACGATGCGGCGGTCGCTCTGGGCGACAAGCTGGAAATCGCCGTGCATGTGCACCCGCCGGGTTCCACCGATCAGTTCGGCGAAGAGCTCGCGAAGAAGACTGTTACGACTCTCACATACCTGGTCGGCGACGAGACGAAGGCCGTCGCGTCGATCTTTTCTCTGTAAAGATTCAGATACCCGCTGTTCACGGTCTGACCTGCGGGAATGAGGTTACCCGCGAGTAGCTTCTGAAACGGTTCAGCTGGGGCTGCGCTTCGCAAAATTTGCAGGTTTCCGGGATCCCGTAACTAAAATTGGCAGCTAAAACGGGTGGACCTGGGCATATGGCTGTGCCATCGTCGCGTTAGCACAGTAGTGAAGCCGAGTTCTGCCGTTAACTGTTCGGTTAACAAAGACAGATCCGTTAACAAAGCAGAGCCGCGTAGGTAGAGAGCAACAGAAGGAGCCCACCTCGATGTCCACCGTTGGCACGCCGAAATCGCCCGAACAAATCCAGCACGACTGGGACAACAACCCTCGTTGGAAGGGTGTCAGCCGGTCCTACACCCCCGAGGACGTCGTCGCCCTGCAGGGCACGGTCGTCGAGGAGCACACCCTGGCCCGTCGCGGCGCCGAGGTGCTGTGGGATCAGCTGCACGACATGGAGTGGGTCAACGCGCTCGGCGCGCTCACCGGCAACATGGCCGTTCAGCAGGTCCGCGCCGGCCTGAAGGCCATCTACCTGTCGGGTTGGCAGGTCGCCGGTGACGCCAACCTGGCCGGCCAGACCTACCCCGACCAGAGCCTCTACCCGGCCAACTCGGTGCCGCAGGTGGTGCGCCGGATCAACAACGCGCTGATGCGTGCCGATGAGATCGCCAAGGTCGAGGGCGACCGGTCGGTGGACAACTGGCTGGCGCCGATCGTCGCCGACGGCGAGGCCGGCTTCGGCGGCGCGCTGAACGTCTATGAGCTGCAGAAGGCGATGATCGACGCCGGTGTCGCCGGTACGCACTGGGAGGACCAGCTGGCTTCGGAGAAGAAGTGCGGCCACCTGGGTGGCAAGGTGCTCGTCCCGACCCAGCAGCACATCCGGACGCTGACATCTGCGCGGCTGGCGGCCGACGTCGCCGACGTGCCGACCGTTGTCATCGCGCGCACCGACGCCGAGGCCGCGACGCTGATCACCTCCGACGTCGACGAGCGCGACCGCCCGTTCATCACCGGTGAGCGGACCAAGGAAGGCTTCTACCGGGTCAAGAACGGCCTGGAGCCGTGCATCGCCCGCGCCAAGGCCTACGCGCCGTACTCCGACCTGATCTGGATGGAGACCGGCACGCCGGATCTGGAACTGGCCAAGCAGTTCGCTGACGGTGTCAAGGCCGAGTTCCCGGACCAGATGCTGGCCTACAACTGCTCGCCGTCGTTCAACTGGCGCAAGCACCTCGACGACGCGACCATCGCGAAGTTCCAGAAGGAGCTGGCGTCGATGGGCTTCAAGTTCCAGTTCATCACGCTGGCCGGATTCCACGCGCTGAACTACTCGATGTTCGATCTGGCCTACGGCTACGCCCGCAACCAGATGAGCGCGTACGTGGAGCTGCAGGAGCGCGAGTTCGCCGCCGAGGAGCGCGGCTACACCGCCACCAAGCATCAGCGTGAGGTGGGTGCGGGGTACTTCGACCGGATCGCCACCACGGTCGACCCGACCTCGTCGACGACCGCGCTGGCGGGCTCGACCGAAGAGGGACAGTTCCACTGACGATGAGCGGGGCCGCCCGCGAAGAGTTGAGCGGGCTCGCCCGCGAAGAGTTGAGCGGAGTTGACACATCAAGCCCCGCCCGTCATTTTGGGCGGGGCTTGATGCTGTGAAGGAGAGATGCTGTGAGCGATGCGATTGAACGCGCGGGAGTCGTCGGTGCCGGGCAGATGGGCGCAGGCATTGCCGAAGTCTGCGCGCGGGCCGGCGTGGACGTGCTCGTCTTCGAGCCGACAGATGCGCTGATCACGGCCGGGCGGGCACGCATCCTGAAGTCGCTGGAGCGCGGGGTCAGCGCCGGCAAGATCACCGAGCGCGAGCGCGACGCCGCGGTGGGTCGGCTGAAGTTCACCACCAACCTGGCTGACCTTGCGGATCGGCAGCTGGTCATCGAGGCGATCGTCGAGGACGAGACCGTCAAGAGCCAGATCTTCGCCGAGCTCGACACGGTGATCACCGACATGGACGCGGTGCTGGCGTCGAACACGTCGAGCATCCCGATCATGAAACTCGCTGCGGCGACGCAGAATCCGAGCCGGGTACTGGGCCTTCACTTCTTCAACCCGGTCCCGGTGCTGCCGTTGGTCGAGCTCGTCGCCACGTTGGTGACTTCTGATGCGGCTCTCGCGCGGACCGAGGAATTCGCCAGCGCGGTGCTGGGCAAGCAGGTGGTGCGCTGCTCGGACCGGTCGGGCTTCGTCGTCAACGCGCTGCTGGTGCCGTATCTGCTGTCCGCGATCCGGATGGTCGAGGCCGGCTTCGCGACCATCGACGACGTCGACAAGGCTGTCGTCGCCGGGCTCTCGCATCCGATGGGACCGCTGCGGCTGTCCGACCTGGTCGGCCTGGACACGCTGAAGTTGATCGCGGACAAGATGTTCGAGGAGTTCAAGGAGCCGCACTACGGTCCGCCGCCGCTGCTGCTGCGGATGGTCGAGGCGGGCATGCTGGGTAAGAAATCCGGCCGGGGCTTTTACACCTACTGAGTGCTCCCGAGTGGCGCTCCCGAATGGCGCGGCGGCACATCCCGCATGTGTCCGAAGATATCAAATACGAGAGCAGGTTAGGCCTGCGCCACCCACAGCTTCTCTGCCTCGACATCGAAATTGGGTGGGGGCCAAGACAAGTTGAGGTCTTTCAGCGCCTCGATCAACAGCTCGGTCACCGCCAGTCTGCAGTACCACTTGCGGTCGCACGGCACCACGTACCACGGCGCGTGGTCCGTCGACGTGCGATCGAGCACCGCCTGGTAGGCCTGTTGGTAGGACGGCCACAGCTTGCGCTCGTCGACGTCGCCGGGGTTGTACTTCCAGTACTTTTCGGGACGTGAGAGCCGTCCGGCCAGGCGCTTCTTCTGCTCCTCCAGCGACACGAACATCGCGACCTTCACCAACGTGGTGCCGTTGTCGACGAGTTCGCGTTCGAACGCGTTGATCTCGTCATAGCGTGCGCCCCACACCTCGGGAGGCACCAGGTTGTGCACCCGCACGATCAGCACGTCCTCGTAGTGCGAGCGGTCGAACACCCCGATGTGGCCGGCGGGCGGCAGCGCGTTGCGGATCCGCCACAGATAGTGATGCGCGCGCTCCTCCTCGTTGGGCACGCCGAAGCTGGTGTATCGAATCCCTTGCGGATTAGCCTGGCCGACAACGTGTTTGACGATGCCGCCCTTTCCGGCGG
Organism: uncultured Actinomycetota bacterium; assembly: GCA_963759655.1. Classification (GTDB taxonomy): domain Bacteria; phylum Actinomycetota; class Actinomycetes; order Mycobacteriales; family Mycobacteriaceae; genus Mycobacterium. The sequence goes on from CAVXAG010000017.1 coordinate 658,348, forward strand.
TATCCATGCCCTGCAGCACCAGAAGTACCGAGCGGTGGTCGCCCTCCTTGCTGTTGGCGTACAGCATCTCCTGCAGCTCGGCGTACCGCTTGTTGCGCTCCTCCTGCAGCGAGACAGAACCGTCCTGGTCGCCGGTGAATCCCGGCGTGGCGTTGGTGACGATGTCGGCGACCTTGCCGCCGGCGCGAAACTTCAAGGCGCGGCCCGGATTGTGGTCCCAGAAATTCGGCACGCCGGTGAGGCTATCCGCGCGACGGCAGGACCGGTGCCGGGTGCGGTTGGCCGCGGAACATTTCGAGCGATCCGCTCGCCTCGACGATGCCGCACAGCGCGTTCCACGAAAGCATCGTCAGGTAGTCGATCAACTCGTCGGCACTTATCCGCGGATCCGACATCCACGAGTGGGTGGCCAGCTGCACCCCGCCGACGATCATGAACGCCCACGGCCCCGCGCCGCCGGTGTCCATCCCGACCGCCTGCATGCGGCTACGCAGCATCACCGCGAGCATCCGGGCAATGATCCGCTCGGAATCCGCGACCACTTTCTTGCTGGCCGAGCTGTTGGCCATCACAAACCGGTAAGGCTCGGGTTCGGAGGCGACGGTGTCGACGTAGACCCGGATGATCTCGCGGGTCAGGTCGTAACCGTCCAGATTCGACGACAGTGCCTTCGCCATGTTGGGGATCAGCGTGGTCTGCGCGAACCGCATCATCACCGCGGTGGTCAGGTCGTTCTTGTCGACGAAGTAGCGGTACAGGACCGTTTTCGACACTCCGATGTCCGCGGCGATCTCGTCCATGCTGACGTCGCGGCCGCGGCGCCGGATGGCCTCCAGCGTCCCGTCCACCAGTTCGTTGCGACGCTCCACCTTGTGGCGGTGCCATCGCCTCTTACGGCCGTCAACCTTCACGGTTGCCGCCGGGATTTGATCTACCACGATCGCGGATGTCCGTTCATTAGCCCCTGTTGATGTTACTGGGGGACTCAACCCGCCGTCGGATCACGCCACGCCGCAGCCAATTTGTCTGGATGATGGTGTGGTGGCACATCGCGTGATTGAGCCCGGCGGGCCCGGACCCGACCTCGGCGGCGTGTTCGCGGCCGACGCGAGCGCGGACGCCGAACGTCGCACGCAGCTACGCCGAATGAAGGGGGTCGCGCTCGGCTTCCTGGTCGGCGCGACGGTGCTGTTCTTGGTGTGCCGATGGGCAGGCGCGCACGGCGCAGCAGCCTGGGTCGGGTACGTCGGTGCCGCCGCCGAGGCCGGCATGGTCGGCGCGCTCGCGGACTGGTTCGCGGTCACCGCGCTGTTCAAACATCCGCTGGGCATCCCGATCCCGCACACCGCCATCATCAAGCGCAAGAAGGACCAGCTCGGTGAGGGCCTGGGCACCTTCGTGCGGGAGAACTTCATGTCGCCGGAGGTGGTGGAAACCAAGCTCCGCGATGCGCAGATCGCGAGCCGGCTGGGCAAATGGCTGTCCGACCCCAACCATGCCAGCCGGGTGGCGGCCGAGGCCTCGAACGTGTTGCGGGTGGGCGTCGAAATGCTGCGCGACGAGGACGTTCAGCATGTCTTCGACCGGATGATCATCAAACGGCTCGCCGAGCCGAAATGGGGCCCGCCGGTGGGGCGGGTGCTGGGCACGCTGCTGGCCGAGAACCGGCAGGAGGCGCTGATTCAGTTGCTGGCCGACCGGGCGTTCCAGTGGTCGTTGAACGCCGGCGAGGTGATCCAGCGGGTGATCGAGCGTGATTCGCCCAGCTGGTCGCCGCGCTGGGTGGACCACCTCGTCGGCGACCGCATCCATCGCGAGCTGATGGACTTCACCGACAAGGTGCGGCGCAACCCCGATCACGAACTGCGCCGGTCGGCCACCCGCTTTTTGTTCGAATTCGCCGACGACCTGCAACACGACGAGGACACCATCGCGCGCGCCGAGACGGTCAAGGAGCAGATCATGGCGCGCGACGAGGTGGCCAGGGCCGCCGAAACGGCGTGGACGGCGCTCAAGGGCATCGTCATGGAATCCGTCGACGACCCATCCAGCGCGCTGCGGACCCGCATCGCCGATTCCGTCCAGCACATCGGGGAGTCGTTGCGCGACGACGCCGACCTGCGCGACAAGGTCGACGACTGGATCATCCGCGGCGCCAGGCACCTGGTGTCCGAGTACGGCGTCGAGATCACGGCGATCATCACCGAGACCATTGAACGGTGGGACGCCGAGGAGGCCAGCCAGCGCATCGAACTACACGTCGGACGCGATCTGCAGTTCATCAGAATCAACGGCACGGTGGTCGGTGCACTGGCCGGGTTGGCGATCTACACGGTCGCTCAGCTGCTCTTTTAACGAGAGCGATTAACGAGCCGCTAACTGACTGCTTGCAAAAGTTAGCACCGCATCGTAGGGTTGCGGGTGTCCGTACTGATACCCATCCATTGAGGTGGAGAAACGATGCCAGCACAAGAGGCAGACATTGCCGCTGTGGTAAGCAACGCCGCCCAGGATATCGGCAGCTTCATCAGGTCGCAGCGTGAAGCGGCCCAGGTGTCAGTTCGGCAGTTGGCCGAAAAGGCCGGTGTCAGCAATCCGTACCTCAGCCAGATCGAGCGCGGGTTGCGCAAACCCTCTGCCGAGGTGCTCAACCAGATCGCCAAGGCATTGCGGGTTTCCGCGGAGGTGCTCTACATCCGGGCCGGGATACTCGAGCCCGGGGAGCCCAGCGCGGTGCGACACGCGATCGTCAACGACATAGCGATCACCGAGCGGCAGAAACAGGTTCTGCTCGACATCTACTCCTCGTTCTGTCAACAGGCAGACGCTGCGCATGAGGAGTCGACCTCTGCCTGACTGCCAAGCAGCACTGCAATCCATCCGCCAGATTCACTGATTGAAAGGAATACGACATGGCCGAGAAGAACAACCCCACCGTCGAGGACCTGAAGGCTCCTTTGCTCGCCGCGGTCGGCGCTGCCGACCTGGCGCTGGAGCGGGTCAACGAGATCGTCACCACGCTGCGTGAGCGGGCCGAGGAAGCCCGCACCGACGCAGGCAGCCGGGTCGATGAGACCCGTGGCCGGATCGCCAAGCTGCGGGAGGACCTGCCGCAGCGCGCGGAGGGGATTCGTGGGCGGCTGAGCAGCGACGAGCTGCGCGACGCCGCTGAGGGCTACCGCGAGTCGGTGACCGAGCTGTACAACGAGCTGATCGAGCGCGGCGAAGCCGCTCTGGAGCGGCTGCGCACCCAGCCCGGGTTCGAGGAGCGCCGGGCGCAGGCCGAGAAGCGGTTCAGCGAGACCGTCGAGCTGACCCAAGAGGCGCTCGGTAACGTCGCGAGCCAGACTCGCGCCGTGGGTGAGCGTGCCGCCAAGCTGATCGGCCGCGAGCCGGCGAAGAAGGCCAGCAAGAAGGCCGCGCCGGCGAAGAAGGCCGCGCCGAAGGCGACCGCCAAGAAGGCCACCGCCAAGAAGGCGCCGGCCAAGAAGGGCGCCAAGAAGGTCACCCAGAAGTAACCCATTCGACGACAGGACGGTGCCCGCCTAGGCTGGAGAAGTGAACCTTCCCGACCTTGCGGGTACCGTCCTGAACTTTTTGGCGTTGGCCGTCATCGGACTGGGGGTGTACGCGTTCGTGCACGCCGCCCTGCAGCGCGGCGACGCGTACACCGCGGCCAACAAACTGACCAAGCCCGTGTGGCTGATCATTCTCGGTGCGGCGACGCTACTCACCTTCGTGCTCGGCATCATGGGGCTGGTCATCACGGCCTGCGCCGCGGGCATCTACCTCGTCGACGTCCGCCCGAAACTCCTCGAGATCCAAGGGAAGTCGCGCTAGCGGCATGCGGGTGGCCGTGCTCGCCACCGCGCTGGTCGCCGCGCTGGGTTCGACCATCGCCGTCGCCGGGCCCGCCCACGCCGATGCGCCGCCCCCGCCCTACATCGACCACACCCAGTGGGTGCACTGGGCCGAGCTGTCCAGCCTGCGGGTGTACCCCACGCCCGCCGGCAGGCTGGCGAGCACCGAATCCGTCAATCCCGACGAAGCGTGGTCCGAGGTGCTGGCTGACGCGCCCGATGCCGACCTGCCCGGTATGCGCGACCAGTTCGTGTGCCATTGGGAGGTCGCGGAAGCCGCCGAACCGGGAAAGACGAGCTGGAACCTCGAACCGTGGCGCCCCGTCGTCTCGATGACGATGATGCTGGAGGCCGGCTGCAATCCCGGCGGCATCCCAGACACGTCCTGATGACGCCGCGCGTAATGACGTCCCGCGCCGAGCTTGCCCGGCTCGTCGACCACACCCTGCTCAAACCCGAGGCGACGCCGGCCGACGTGGCCGCCGCCGTCGCCGAGGCCGTCGAGCTCGGCACCTATGCGGTGTGCGTGTCTCCGTCGATGGTGCCCGTCGCTCACGCAGCGCTGCCGCCCGGCGGACCGGTGGTCGCCGCGGTGGCGGGCTTCCCGTCCGGCAAGCATCTGACCGCGGTCAAGGCGCGGGAGGCCGCGCTGGCCGTGGACGCGGGCGCGTCGGAGATCGACATGGTCATCGATGTCGGGGCGGCGCTGGCCGGCGACTTCGACGCCGTGCGCGACGACATAGCCGGGCTGCGCGATGCGGTGCCGGATGCGACGTTGAAGGTGATCGTCGAGTCGGCGGCGTTGCTGGAGCTGCGAGGGGTGCCGACACTCGTCGGCGTGTGCCTGGCCGTCGAGGAGGCCGGAGCCGACTTCGTCAAGACGTCCACGGGCTTTCACCCCAGCGGCGGCGCGTCGATCCGGGCCGTCGAACTGATGGCGGGGGCGGTCGGCGGTCGGCTGGGCATCAAGGCCAGCGGCGGCATCCGCACCGCAGAAGACGCGCTCGCGATGCTGGATGCCGGCGCCACACGGCTCGGCTTGTCGGGAACGCGTGGGGTGCTCGACGGCCTATAGGCTCGCGAAGCAGGGGTCGTCACCTTGCAGCGGGATCTTCGCGTTCTGCGTCGAAAAGTGCGCCACCACAGCGGTATCGGTCACCTGTACCGAGTCCGCGTGGATGCCGAGCGGGAGTTCGCCGGCCATCTTGTCGGAGAACGAGTCGAGGGTCGGCTGCACCGATTCCTTCGGGAGAACGAAGCCGAGACCGCTCATGCTGACCACCTGCAGCGTGAGCTTGTTGTTGGTCACCTGCGGCTTGGCGACGATGTCGCCGAACGTCCCGTTCAGGGCGACCGTGCCGTCCGACGGGTTCGTCTTCACCTCGCCCAGAAGGCCGCCGACCAACGGAACGGAATCCTGAATGGTCTTTGAGATGCCGTCTGCGGTCCAGGTGATCGCCGCGTCGAGGGCGCCGATGGTGCCCATGGAGTTGGCGTCGCCGTGCAATTCGACATCGTTGATCGTGACAACGGCCTTCATGCCCTTCGCGTCCTTGATCTGGTTGCCCGCGGTGGTGATCGTGATGTTGCCGTAGTGGCCGTTGTAGTGCTGCCACAGCAACGGCGGCATCGTGCCGAACGACACGGTCGCGCTGTCCTGGATCTCACATTGAGCTGCCGAAGAGACCCTGCTGCTCGCGAGGTGACGGCCGTAGATCTCGGTGCCCATCAGTCCGGCGGCGACCAGCGCCAGCAGGATGAGCAGGATGAGCGCGATCGAAATCGGATCGGCTAACCCGCGGCGGCGCTTGGGTTTTGGCTCCTGAGCGGCGGTGTACGCCGGCGGTGGTCCCGGGGGTTGGCCCGGCGGGGGGCCGGCCTTCGGCATGTGCTGCGTCGGCCGGTCCATCGGACTGCCCGGTCGCGCGATGTGCCGGGTCGGTGCGTCACCCGGGGGGCCAGGCTGATGTGGGGGAACGGGCGGGCCGCCCTGGCCGCCCGGACTCCAGGGCGTCGGGTCACCGTACGGCGGGCCGGGGGGGTTGGTCATCCGCGTGATTCTGCCCTATGTGGGCCGGCGAAGGATGAACGATTGCGGAGTACGGCAAGTGTGTTCCGGGCATGGTCGACGGCGTCGAGGTCGATGTCAGCGACAAGAAGCTGCGGCTCGCTGCCGGCCTCGGCGACCACCTCGCCGAGAGGGGAAGCGATGAGGCTGTTGCCGACACCGACGGGCGCCCCCGCCGCAGCGGCAAGCTCGGCCCCCGGATAGGCCTGTCCGGCCGCGGCGACGAAGCTGGTGCAGTCGATCGCGCGAGCGCGCACCAGCAGCGTCCACTGGTCGAGCTTGCCCGGGCCGGAGCCCCACGACGCGCTGACCGTGATCACCTTCGCGCCCCGGTCGGCCAGTTCGGTGTACAGCGCCGGGAAACGGACGTCGTAGCAGGTGGTCAGCCCCACGCCCACCCCGTCGACATCGATCACGACGGGTTCGTGTCCGGGCGCGACGGTGCGTGACTCGGTGAACCCGAACGCGTCGTAAAGGTGGATCTTGTCGTAGTGGGTGTCGACACCGGGCCCGGTGGCGAGCACCGTGTTGGTCACTCGGCCGTCCGGGCTGGGCACGAACATTCCCGCAACGACGACGATGCCTGCGTCGACGGCGACCGATCGCAGCGCCGACGCCCATGGGCCGTCCAGCGGCTGGGCGATCGGCGCCAGCGGAACCCCGAAGCGGCACATGGTCGCCTCCGGGAACACCACCAGCGCGGCGCCCGCATCGGCGGCGCGCCGAGCATCGTCTGCGACCAGCCTCACGTTCTCCGTCGGATCCGTCCCGGACCGGATCTGTGCCAGCGCGATCCGCATGTCGCCGAGCCTAATCGCGGATCACGGACCCCCCGCCGCCGGTAACGGGATGGTCTCAGCTCGGGTAGGCGCGGCGGGTCCGCGTGTGGAGGCGCCGGTTGCTCCCTACTGTGGCACCGTGCAATCCACTGCATCGGCCTGCGCGCGATGTCGAGCCCTATCGCGGCGCGACGTACTGAAGTACGCCGCCGCCGCGCCGGTGGTGTTCGGCCTGTCAACGGCGCTCGCGCCCAGTGCGGCGGCGTCCGCGATCGCCGGCACGATCGTGTTCCTCGACCCCGGCCACAACGGTGCGAACGACGCCTCGATCAACCGGCAGGTCACCAACGGCCGCGGCGGCACCAAGGAATGCCAGACCACCGGAACGACAACCGACCATGGGTTTCCAGAGCACACGTTCAACTGGGATGTGGTGCTGGCGATCCGGGCCGCGCTATCGCAGTACGGCGTGCGCACCGCGATGTCGCGCGGCGACGACAGCGCGCTCGGCCCGTGCGTGGACCAGCGTGCCGCGATGGCCAACGCGATAACTCCCGATGCGGTGGTGTCGATCCACGCCGACGGCGGCCCGCCCGACGGGCGCGGCTTTCACGTCAACTACTCCGACCCGCCGCTGAATGCCGCGCAGGCCGGACCGGCGGTGCGGTTCGCCCAGATCATGCGCGACCAACTGGTCGCCGCAGGCATGCAGCCGTCGACCTATCGGGGCACCGACGGCCTCTATGGGCGTGCCGATCTGGCCGGGCTCAACCTCGCGCAATATCCGTCGATCCTGATCGAGATGGGCAACATGAAGAACGCGGCGGATGCGGCTGTGCTTGAAAGTGCAGGCGGCAGAGCGCAGTTGGCCGCCGCCGTCGTCTCCGGGGTGACCGCCTACCTCCAACAGGCCCGCGCCGGCTAGTGGCGTAGAACGGCAGCGTGATGTTGCTTAGCATCAAGTCTGCCAGCCTTCCGCCTATTCACGTTAGCCGGAAGGGCCGGAAGGTCCGGAAAATTACGCATTCTCGGTGATCCACACCGTGGTGAAACGTTGCTCTGCGGCGACGAGTTCGGCCAGCTTCCCACCGATGAAAGTCTCGAGTTTTCCGCCCACCAGCGGGATGTTGACTTGGACTGTCACGGTGAACTTCAGCCGTGAGCCGGTGCCCGTCGGCTCCAGCACCGCCGGACCGGCAAGCGACACCGGTGCATCCAGCACCGCGCCGGTGATTTCGGCATGCGCGACGCCGTCGCTGACCGGGCCCCACGTCTCGTTGCGCACGATCTCCAGGTCACGTGGGTGGAACTGGGTCACCATCGCCGGCAGCCGGTCGCTGCGCACCGCCTGCGTGGTGGCCACGGTGACGTTGCCGTCGTCACCGACGGTCAGCGAATCCAGCGTGGCGGTGTCGGCCCCCGATTCGGCCAGCCGTGACAGCCAGTACTCCTCGTCGGAGAACGCCGAGTGCACCTGTTCCACAGTGCCCCGGTAGTTGGCCGACAAGTCGAATGAACGCGGCATAGCAGGCCAGGCTACCGTTACCGGCCGTGACCATCGCTGATTACGCCGGCGCACAGGTGGCGGAGAACGTTCCGCTGGCGCCGCTGACCACCTTGCGGGTCGGCCCGGTCGCACGGCGTGTGATCACCTGCCACACAACGGATCAGGTCATCGCTACGCTGCGGGCGCTGGATGCGGAATCTGGTCGGCCGCTGGTGCTGGCGGGCGGATCAAATGTGGTGATCGCCGACGAGCTGACCGATCTGACCGTCGTGCGGCTGGCCACCACGGGGATCGAGTTCGACGGCGCCAGGCTGCGCGTCGATGCAGGTACGGTCTGGGACGACGTCGTCGTCGACTCGCTGCAGCACGGACTGGGCGGGCTGGAGTGCCTGTCCGGCATCCCCGGCTCGGCAGGTGCCACGCCGGTGCAGAACGTCGGCGCGTACGGCGTCGAGGTCGCCGACACCATCCGCCGCGTGCGCCTGCTGGATCGGGCCAGCGGCGACGTTCGGTGGGTGTCGCCCGACGAGCTGGGCTTCGGCTATCGGCGAAGTGTGCTGAAGAACACAGGAGCCGTGGTACTGGAGGTCGAGTTCGGGCTCGACGCGTCGGGGCGCAGCGCGCCGCTGCGCTATCGCGAGCTGATCACCGAGCTCGGGGCGCAGGAGGGGGAGCGCACCGACCCCAGCCGCGTGCGCGCCGCGGTGCTGGGGTTGCGCAGACGCAAGGGCATGGTGCTCGACGCCGCCGACCACGACACCTGGAGCGTCGGCTCGTTCTTCACCAATCCCGTCGTGTCGCAGGCGGATTTCGACCGGCTGCAGAGCCGCAGCGACGTCCCGGTGCCGCGCTTCCCGGCGCCGGACGGGGTCAAGCTCGCCGCGGCGTGGCTGGTGGAGCACGCGGGCTTCCAGAAGGGGTTTCCCGGCCCGCAGGCCTCCGCCACGTTGTCCACCAAGCACTCGCTGGCGCTGACCAACCGTGGGACGGCGACCGCCGGCGACGTCGTCGCGCTGGCCCGTGTCGTGCGCGACGGGGTCCACGACGCGTTCGGTATCACGTTGATTGCCGAACCGGTGCTGGTCGGACTGACGATTTAGCACCCGCGGCACCCTTTCCGTACCCTGGGTCGACGTGACACCAGCCAATAACGTGCCACGGATCACCCGCCGCCGTGCCGTGACTGCGCTCGCGGTCGGGGTGGCTGCGCCGGGTTTTCTGGCGTCGTGTCTCAGCAAATCTGGCAAACAGAACCAGGCCGCCGCGCCACCCCCCAAGCCGACCGTGACGTTTCAACCTGGCGACGCGGCAACTGACGTGGTTCCGACGGCTCAGATCAGCGCCGCGGTCCGCGACGGCTGGTTCCAGCGGGTCACGCTGACCAACGCCGACGGCAAGGTCGTCGCGGGGACGCTCAGCCAAGACCGAACCGCGTACGCGGTGACCGAGCCGCTCGGCTACGGCGCCGCGTACACGTGGGCAGGGTCGGTCGTCGGCCGCGACGGCACCGCGATCCCGGTGAACGGCGGGTTCACCACGGTCAAGCCGGCGGCCACCGTCAGCGGCCAGTTCCAGCTCGCCGACGGCCAGACGGTCGGGATCGCGGCGCCGATCATCCTGCAGTTCAGCGCGCCGATCAAAGACAAGGCCGCGGTCGAACGCGCGCTCATCGTCACCACCAATCCGCCCACCGAGGGCAGCTGGGCGTGGCTGCCGGACGAGGCGAAGGGTGCGCGCGCACACTGGCGAACCCGCGAGTACTACCAGCCGGGCACCAACGTCAACGTGACCGCCAAGATTTACGGTGTGCCGTTCGGCGACGGCGCGTACGGCGCGGAGGACCTGTCGTTGCAGATCGCGATCGGGCGCCGCCAGATCGTCAAGGCGGACGCGCAGTCTCACCGGATCCAGGTGGTCACCGACGACGGCGTCATCATGGACTTCCCGTGCAGCTACGGCGAAGCCGACAAGCCCCGCAACATCACCCGCAGCGGCACTCACGTGGTCAGCGAGAAGTACTCCGACTTCTATATGACCAACCCCGCCGCTGGCTACGCGAACGTGCACGAGCGCTACGCAGTGCGCATCTCCAACAACGGCGAGTTCATCCACTGCAACCCGCAAAGCATTGGGGCGCAGGGTAATACGAACGTCACCAACGGTTGCATCAATCTGAACCTGGAAAACGCGATCCAGTACTACAACAGCGCCATCTACGGCGATCCCGTCGAAGTCACCGGCACGTCGATTCAGCTGTCGTACTCCGACGGCGACATCTGGGACTGGGCGGTGGACTGGGACAGCTGGAAGGCGATGTCGGCGGTCACGCCGGCCGCGTCGCCGATGGGAATCCTGACCAACGCGCCGGCTACGCCAATCGACGCACCGACGCTGTCGGGTACGCCGACGACTACTCCTGGCCCCGGCGGCTGAACCGCGACGCGCCGGCCTGATCCCGCGGCCGGATCACGATCAGGTCCAGGTTGACGTGCGACGGCCGTGACGCCACGAAGCCGATCACCTCGGCGACGTCCTCGGCCACCAGCGGCGTGATGCCCTCGTACACCGCGGCGGCACGCTTCTGGTCTCCGTCGAAGCGCACCAGCGAGAACTCGGTCTGCACCGCTCCCGGCGCAATCTCGGTGAGCCGCAAGGGCTTTCCCAAAAGCTCGCCGCGCAACGTGCGGTGCAGCGCACCTTGGGCGTGCTTGGCCGCCGTGTAGCCGGCACCGTTGTCGTACGTCTCCAGCGCCGCGATCGAGGTGACCGTGACGATCAGCCCGTCGCCGGACTGCACCAATTTGGGCAGCAGCGCGCGGGTGACCCGCAACGTGCCCAGCACGTTGGTCTCCCACATCCAGCGCCAGTCCTCGAGGTGGGCGTCGGCCACCGGGGCGAGGCCCCTGGCACCGCCGGCGTTGTTGACAAGGACATCCACCCGGCTCAGTTGGGCGGCCAATGCGTCCACCGCCGCGTCGTCGGTGACGTCCGCCACGATCGCGGTTCCGCCGATTTCGTCGGCCAACGTCTGGATCCGCTCCGCCCGCCGGGCGGCCGCCACCACGTGAAACCCTTGCCGGGCAAGGGTTCTGGCGGTGGCTGCGCCGATACCGGAACTGGCACCTGTGACGACAGCGACGCGATGTGGCTGCTCAGGGCTGGTCATGTTGCCAAACCTAGTCCGCCGGCGAGCGCCCCCGTCGGGAAGGCGTGCTAAGTTCTGACCGTGTTCTTCACCGCGATGTGTTGTCGGCCCAGTCTTCGCCGCGCCTGACCGGTGAGTCGGTGCGGCCCCGGTCCGGCCAACCGACTACCGAAGGACATCTCACGTGCGCTCCACCATTCTTCTGACCCGCCACCACATCGTCGCGCCCGCTCTGGGTCTTCCCGACGGGGCCGCCGCCTCGGTCTTCGGCGCCGCACGGGAGCGCGGGCCGATCGCCCGCGACGCCATCGCGCAGGTCACGTCGCTGTCGATTGCGACGGTGCGTTCGGCAACCGGGTGCAGGAGGCCGGCGCCGGAGTGGTGTCGCTGGGCGGGCTGTACGCCGACCCGATCGGCGCGATGCGCCGGGCGTTCGGCCGGATGGGAGTTTCGGCCTGAGGGTGCCCGCCGGTGAAGGCTTGATGCGGCTTTCGGGTAGACATGGCAGGTGACCTCTGCATTGCCGCACCGCGTCGCAGTGGTGTCCGTGCACACCTCGCCGCTGGCGCAGCCCGGTACCGGCGACGCGGGCGGCATGAACGTCTACGTGTTGCAGACCGCGCTGAACATGGCCAGCCGCGGAGTCGAGGTGGAGATATTCACCCGTGCGACGTCGTCGGCTGATCCGCCGACGGTGCGGGTGGCACCAGGCGTCCTGGTGCGCAACGTGGTGGCCGGCCCGTTCGAGGGCCTCGACAAGCACGACCTTCCGACCCAGCTGTGCGCGTTCACGGCGGGGGTGCTGCGGGCCGAGGCGACGCACGAGGCCGGCTACTACGACATCGTGCACTCCCACTATTGGCTGTCCGGGCAGGTCGGCTGGCTGGCCCGGGACCGGTGGGCAGTGCCGCTGGTGCACACCGCGCACACGCTGGCCGCGGTGAAGAACGCGGCGTTGGCCGACGGTGACGCGCCCGAGCCGCCGATGCGCGCCGTCGGCGAGCAGCAGGTGGTCGACGAAGCCGACCGGCTCATCGTCAACACCGAAGACGAAGCGGACCAACTCATTTCGATGCATCACGCCGATCCTGCCCGCATCGATGTGGTGTATCCAGGCGTCGACCTGCAGGTGTTCACGGCGGGGGACAGGGCCGCGGCCCGCGCGGCGTTGGGCGTCGACGCCGACGAGCAAGTGGTGGCGTTCGTCGGCCGGATTCAGCCACTGAAGGCGCCGGACATTCTGCTGCGGGCGGCGGCGAAGCTGACCGACCGGTACCCGCGGCTGCGGGTGTTGGTGGCCGGCGGCCCGTCGGGATCCGGGCTGCAGGCGCCCGACACGCTGGTCGGGCTGGCAGCCGAGCTGGGTATCAGCGCACGCGTGACATTCCTGCCGCCACAGCCGCGGACGGAGCTGGTGACGGTGTACCGGGCGGCGGACCTGGTTGCCGTCCCGAGTTACTCGGAGTCGTTCGGGCTGGTGGCGATCGAAGCGCAGGCGTGCGGCACCCCGGTCGTCGCGGCCGCGGTCGGCGGGCTGCCCGTCGCTGTCCGCGACGGGGTCAGCGGTGCGCTGGTGGGGGGCCACGACGTCGGCGACTGGGCCGAAACGATAGCCGCGATGCTGGACCGCAGCGGCACCGCGATGAGCCGTGCCGCGGTCGCCCACGCTGCCAATTTCTCGTGGGGCCGCACCGTCGACGCGCTGCTGGCCGCCTACGGCCGCGCGATCGCCAACTACGGCGCGGTCCACCGGCGCAGCCCGGTTGTCGCACTGGCGTCGCGCCGCAACGGGCGGCGCTGGACGGTGCGCAGGGGGGTCCGGGCGTGACCGATGAGCCGCCTGCGCGCCAGGCGATGAACCCGGTGCAGAGGCTGATCGAAGACACGCTGGACGAGCATTCACTGGCGTACTCCCATCACGAGGGCGCACACGGCGGCCTACCCGGACTGATCGTCGAACTTCCCGGCGAGCGCAGGCTGAAGACCAACACGATCCTGACCGTCGGGGAGCACTCGGTGCGGGTGGAGGCGTTCGTCTGCCGCAAACCCGACGAGAACCACGAAGCGGTCTACCGGTTTCTGCTCAAACGGAACCGGCGGTTGTACGGGGTCGCCTACACGCTCGACAACCTGGGAGACATCTACCTGGTGGGCCGAATCTCGTCGTCGGCGGTGACGGCCGAGGAAATCGACCGGGTGCTCGGACAGGTGCTCGAGGCCGTCGAGGAGGATTTCAACACACTGCTCGAGCTGGGATTCTCCAGCTCGATCCGCAGGGAATGGGCATGGCGGGTGTCGCGCGGCGAATCGCTGAAGAACCTCGAAGCGTTCGCCCATCTGATCGGCGATGAGCGCGAAGAGCATTGACCAAGCATGTGCCGTCGGGCGCGTGAGAGACTTTGTCGCATGGGAAACGTCGGCACCCTCGTGCTGCTGCGCCACGGCGAAAGCGAATGGAACGCGACGAACCTGTTCACCGGCTGGGTGGACGTCGACCTGACCGAGAAGGGCCGGGCCGAGGCGATCCGCAGCGGCGAACTGATCGCCGAGCACGACCTGCTGCCCGATGTGCTGCACACGTCGCTGCTGCGGCGCGCGATCACCACTGCGCATCTGGCGCTCGACAAGGCAGACCGGCTGTGGATCCCGGTCCGGCGCAGCTGGCGCCTCAATGAGCGGCACTACGGCGCGCTGCAGGGGCTGAACAAGGCCGAAACCAAGGAGAAGTACGGCGAAGAGCAGTTCATGAAGTGGCGGCGCAGCTACGACGTCCCGCCGCCGCCGATCGAGCGCGGAAGCAAGTTCAGCCAGGACGACGACCCCCGGTACGCCAACATCGGGGGCGGCCCGCTGACCGAATGCCTGGCCGATGTGGTGGCCAGATTCCTGCCGTACTACACGGACGTGATCGTGGCAGACCTGCGGGTTGGCAAGACCGTGCTGATCGCCGCCCACGGCAACTCGTTGCGTGCGCTGGTGAAGTACCTCGACGACATGTCGGACGACGAGGTCGTCGGGCTGAACATTCCGACCGGGATTCCGTTGCGTTACGACCTCGACGAAAACCTGAACCCGCGGGTGCGCGGCGGTGAATACCTCGACCCGGAGGCGGCGGCGGCCGGGGCCGCGGCAGTGGCCAGCCAAGGCGCATCGGCAAACTCTCGGTGAACGCGAGCCGAACACCTGCGCCTCTGCGTGTGACATGTCCCAAAATGGCCGCACGCTGCTGGGGTGACGTTCACCAGATGCGTACGATTTTTTCGTGACTGTGACGTCCGCGGTCGTGCTGGTCGTGGCAGCAGCGCTAGCGGCGCTGGTGCTCGGCCTTGTCGTCGGTGGTGGTGTGATGCCGCGGCTCGCGGAACGTAATCGCCGGATCGTCGCCCAACAAGCCGGGCTGACCGTTTCACAGATGCTGCAGCGCATCATTGCGCTGGCACCTACCGGCGTCGCGGTCGTCGACAACCATCGCGACGTCGTCTTCATGAACGCACGGGCGCAGGAGCTGGGCCTCGTGCGTGACCGGCTGCTGGACGAGCGGGCGTGGACCGCGGCGCGGCGGGTACTCGGCGGCAGCGATGACGTGGACATCGACCTGTCGCCGAGCCGGTCCGCATCGGCCCGGTCCGGCCTGTCGGTGCGCGGACGGGTGCGGCTGCTCGCCGAGGAGGACCGCAGGTTCGCGGTCATCTACGTCTTCGACGACTCGGAAGTCGCGCGGATGGAGGCCACCCGCCGCGACTTCGTCGCCAACGTCAGCCACGAGCTGAAGACGCCGGTCGGGGCGATGGGCCTGCTGGCCGAGGCGCTGCTGGAATCGGCCGACGACCCGGAGACCGTCCGGCGGTTCGGGGACAAGATGCATCTGGAGTCTCAGCGGCTCGCGAACATGGTTACCGAGCTGATCGAGCTGTCCCGCCTGCAGGGCGCCGAACGGCTACCCGAGTTGGAGGCCGTCGACGTCGACACCGTTGTCGGTGAAGCGCTTTCGCGGTCCAAGGTGGCCGCCGACAATGCCCACATCTCGATCGCGACCGACCGGCCCAGCGGGTTCAAGGTGCTGGGCGACCAAGGGCTGCTGGTGACCGCGCTGGCCAACCTGGTGTCCAACGCGATCGCGTATTCACCGCCCGGCTCGCCGGTGTCGATCAGCCGGCGGCGCCGGGGCAGCAACATCGAAATCGCGGTCACCGACCGCGGTATCGGCATCGCGCGCGAGCACCAGGAGCGAGTGTTCGAGCGGTTTTTCCGGGTCGACAAGGCGCGCTCGCGCGCGACCGGCGGCACCGGGCTCGGGCTGGCAATCGTCAAGCACATCGCGGCCAACCACAACGGGACCATCAGGCTGTGGAGTCAGTCGGGAACGGGATCCACGTTCACGCTGTCGATCCCGGCGTATGAAGACGCCGACGACGAGTCGGACGAATGAGAAGGAGTACTCAGTCGTGACCAGCGTGCTGATCGTGGAGGACGAGGAGTCCCTGGCCGATCCACTGGCGTTTCTGTTGCGCAAGGAGGGCTTCGAGGCGACGGTGGTCGCCGACGGGCCGACGGCGCTGGCCGAATTCGATCGTGCCGGGGCCGACATCGTCTTGCTGGACCTGATGCTGCCCGGGATGAGCGGCACCGACGTGTGCAAGCAGCTGCGGGCCAAGTCAAGCGTGCCGGTGATCATGGTCACCGCGCGCGACAGCGAAATCGACAAGGTGGTCGGGCTGGAACTGGGCGCCGACGACTACGTCACCAAGCCGTATTCGGCGCGCGAACTGATCGCGCGGATCCGTGCCGTGCTGCGCCGCGGCGCGGACGCCGATGACTCCGCGGCCATCGACGGTGTGCTCGAGTCCGGCCCGGTGCGGATGGATGTCGAGCGACATGTGGTGTCGGTTAACGGTGATCCGATCACGTTGCCGCTCAAGGAGTTCGATCTGCTGGAGTATCTGATGCGCAACAGCGGCCGGGTGCTCACGCGCGGCCAGCTGATCGACCGGGTCTGGGGTGCCGACTACGTCGGTGACACCAAGACGCTGGACGTACACGTCAAGCGGCTGCGGTCCAAGATCGAGGCGGACCCGGCCAACCCGGTGCACCTGGTCACCGTGCGGGGGCTGGGCTACAAGCTCGAGGGCTGATCGGCGGGGGCTGATCGGCGAGGGGTTACCGCGGTCGGTCAGCCGCCCGGCTGGCCGGGTGCACCGCTATCAACCCTAATCCCTTGCGGCGCTTACAGATTGCTGCCAACTCGGCATACGCCTTCTCACCGAGCAGCTCGGTGAGCTCAGCGGCCAACGACTCCCACACCTGCTTCCTGCCGATGTGCACAGCCGGGTCGCCGGTGCAGTACCAGTGCAGATCGGCGCCGCCCTCGCCCCATGCGCGGCGGTCGTACTCGGTTATTGTGGTCTTCAGGATCTCCGAGCCATCGGGTCGTTTCATCCATTTCTGGCTACGCCGAATCGGCAACTGCCAGCACACTTCCGGCTTCATCGTGAGCGGTTCCACGCCCAGCTTCAACGCCTTGATGTGCAGCGCGCAACCGATGCCCCCGTCGAAGCCCGGTCGGTTGAGGAATATGCAGGCACCCTTGTATTTTCTCGTGCGCCAGGACTTTTCGCCGTCATACTCGTCACGCTCCAGGTAGCCCTTGCGGCCCAGGCCTTTCTCGCGGAACTGCCAGTCCTCGTCGGTCAGCTTGGTGACCGCGTCGTCCAACTGCGCCCGATCGTCCTTGTCGGTCAAGAACGCGCCGTGTGAGCAGCAGCCGTCGTCGGGCCGCCCCGCCACGGTGCCGCGACATGCCGGCGTGCCGAACACGCATGTCCAGTTCGACAGCAGCCATGTCATGTCCGCGGCGATCAGGTGTTCGGGGTTGTCCGGATCGTAGAACTCCACCCACTCGCGGGTGAAGTCCAGTTCCACCTCCCCGGGCTTGGCTGATCGGCCCTTCTCGCGAGCTGAACGAGTCACAGCAGTCACGGTACGCGGGAGACGGCACACGTGCCCGACCGCCATACCCGGCGTTTTCGTAGGCGCAACGATGCGGTGTGGGTCAGAATCGTCCGTACCCAACAGGGCGACGAGTCGGGGAGAGGGCTGCGATGAATCCGCAAGGGAGCGGAGGGCAATGGCTCGCGCGCCATTGATCGAGATCCGCGAGTGGGGTCGCCCACCCCGACAAATGGTGCTGAACCGTCCGCTCGTCATCGGTCGGGAGTGCGACGGGGAGAACATCACCGACACGGAGGTGTCGCGGCAGCACCTGCGCCTGGTGCCCAGCCCGACGGCGCTGTCGGTGGTCGATTTGGACAGCCGCAACGGCACCACCGTCAACGGTGTCGCGCTCACCGGGCGGGCCGCGCTCGCCCGCGGGGACGTGGTTCGGCTGGGCCGCTCCGAGGTCATCGTGCTCTACACCCCGACCGCCGAGGAGGACGCCGGGCAGCTCGACCACGACCCCACCCAGATGATCCGCAGCGCCGTCATCGCCCCACCGCCGCCACCGGCCGGCGAGGTGACCGCCCCTTCGGGGCTCATCGCGCTGGCCGATCGCGTGCTCGGCATCGACCCCACAGGCGAGAAGGACCTGTTCCCGTCCTACACCGAGCTTCCGACCCGGGTACGACCGTGGGTCTGGCAGGCCGCGCGCGTCGGCAGCATCGCGGTCTACCTCGCGGTCATCGTCACCATGTTCGTCCGTCCGGCGGCCGGCTTGTTCATTTTCTTCGGGGTGATCGTGCCGCTGTGGCCGATCCTGTTTCTGGTCGCGCCCGGGCTGTGGCGCAACATCTGTCCGCTTGCCGCCGCCAACCAGATTCCCCGGGTGTCCGGCTTCAGCCGGGCGCTGAACCCGCCGGACTGGCTGCGCGAGCGTGGCTATCTGATCGCGGTCACATTGTTCTTCGGGATCGCCGGAGCGCGGCTGGCCGGGTTGGACAAGACCGGGCCCGTGATGGGCGTGGTGCTCGCCGTGATCGTGATGTCGGCGTTCCTCGGCGGCCTGGCGTTCAAGGGCAAGAGCGGTTGGTGCAGCAGCATCTGCCCACTGTTGCCACTGCAACGGGCCTACGGTCAGACGCCGTTTGTCACCGTGCCCAACGGCCACTGCGTGACGTGCGTGGGGTGCGCCAAGAACTGCTACGACTTCAGGCCGCGCGCCGCCTACCAAGCCGACATGGCGGACCCGGATCCGCGCTGGAGCGCGCCCCGGAAACTGTTCGTCGCGGCGCTACCCGGCTTCGTGCTCGGCTTCTTCTTCCTGACGGGCCAGGCCAACCGCCCGTTGCCGGAAAAATACGGACTGCTGATCCTGTTCGTGTTGGTCGCCGTCGGGCTCTTTTTCGCCATCGACGCGATGACCCCACTCGGCCCGGCGATGCTCGCGGTGACCTACGCCGCCGTGGCGTTGAACATCTTCTACACGTTCGCCGGTCCGGTCCTGATCCGCTCGCTGCGGGAGGTCACCGGCATCTGGGCGCCGTGGCTGCATTGGCCCGTCAGTGCCGCGGTCGCGGTGATCACACTGTTGTGGATCGCCCGGACAAGGGTCAGTGAACTGCAGTTCGCCCTCGCTACCGGGGCACGATCGGAGCCGGTGCTGCTGCGCCTGCCGACTCGGCGCGCGGCGTTGCCGGCCCAGGCCGAAAGTGCGGTCGCGGTGCGGTTCGAGTCCGGCGGCGACGCGGTCACCGCCGACGTCGGGATGAGCCTGCTGGACGTCGCCGAGAAGGCCGGTCAACCCGTCGAGCCGGGCTGCCGGATGGGGGTATGCGGTGCCGACCCGGTCGACGTGCTCGACGGGATGGCCGGGCTGTCGGCGCCCGAGAAGGACGAACTCAACACCCTGCGGCGGCTGGGCCTCGGCACGTCCGCCCGGATGGCCTGTTGTGCCCGGATCTCGTCCGGCACCGTGACGGTCTCGCTGACGCCGGAGCCGGCCGGCGGGGACGGTGCGAAGCCGACGCGCTACGACCGCTCGATCGTCAGCGTCGTCGTGCTCGGAAACGGCATCGCCGGGGTGACGGCGGCTGACTTCATCCGGCGGGGCCACCCCGACTGCGAGATCCATATCGTCGGGCAGGAGTCGCACGCGCTGTACAACCGGATGGGGATATCCCGGTTGGTCTACGGACGTTCGGCGATGCAGGGCCTGTACCTGCTGCCGGAGCAGTGGTACGACGAGCACGGCGTGAATGCGTGGCTCAACACCCAGGCACGCCGAATCGACCTGCGCTCGCGGCAGGTGCTGCTCGGCACGGGGGACGCGTTGCCGTTCGACCGGCTGATTCTGGCGATGGGCGCGAGTGCGGCCGTGCCGGCGATCGAGGGGCTCGACCGGCCGGGCAGTTTCGTGCTGCGGGAGGCGGCCGACGCGATGCGGATCCGGGGGTATGCGCAGCAGCACGGCTGTCGCCGGGCGGTCGTCGCGGGCGGCGGTCTGCTCGGCCTGGAGGCCGCCTACTCGCTGCGCCGTCTCGGGCTGAGCGTCACGGTGCTGGAGCGGGGTTCGCGGCTGCTCGGCAAGCAAGTCGACGCGCGGTGCTCGGAGTTGGTGGGTGCGCACTTCGCAAGGGCGGGAATCGAAGTGCTGCCGCGGGCCGAGACCGCGGAGGTGCTCGGCGAGCCCGCGGTGACCGGGGTGGTGTTGAAGGACGGTGGCAGCCTGAGCTGCGAGATGTTTCTCGCCGCAGTCGGTATTCGTCCGAACGTCGAGCTGGCGCGCGACGCGGGAATTCCGGTCGGCCGCGGCGTGCTCGTCGACGACCGGATGCGGACCCAGGCGCCCAGGGTGTTCGCCGCCGGCGACGTCGCCGAACACGCCGGGCAGGTGTTCGGGCTGTGGCCGATCGCCACCGAGCAAGCGCAGACCGCGGCTGTCAACGCTCTCGGCGGCGACGCGAAACTCACCGCCGAGACACCCGCGACGATCTTGAAAGGTGTTGGCCTTGAACTGTTTTCGATCGGCCAGGTAGATGTGACTCCACCCGACGAGGCTATCGTCGTCGACTGGCCGACGATTCCGTCGTACCGACGGCTGGTGCTGTCCGGCGGCAGGGCGGTCGGCGCAACCATCCTCGGTCATCATCCGAGTGATCTGGCCGCGGTGCGCAAGGCGGTCGGCGACCGGGCTCCGGTGAGCGCCGCCGCCCAACAAGCGATGCGGTCGGGCAACTGGAGCGCGCTCAGCGGCTAAGGCCGGTCGTTGGTGCGGTAGGTCAAGATCAACGCGCCGATCCGCAGGCTGTACCCAGGCGCGAGTTCCGTTGGTGCGGTGCCGATCTGCATCCACTGGTCTGCCCCCGGGGCAGCGATGAACGTCCCGCCGGGGGTGCCGCCGTCGCGAACGAACACTCTGCCGTCCTTGACCGACACATGCGCGTGAACCCGGGAGACGTGCGGGTCGTTCTTGACGACGATCGGTGAGGCGCGGTGCTCAAGCACCGACTTGTCACCGAGCGGGTCGCGCCCGATGACGTATGGCCGGTCCAATTGGTAGGTCGCCCCGTCCTCGGATGCCAACGAGCCGGCGCCGGATGCGGCCATCGCCGTCTCCCTGGCACGGGTGAACGCCTCTGTCTCGATGTAGGCCAGCTCGGCGTCGGCCAGCGGGGCGTCGGCCGGCGGGGCGGGCTCCTCGGGGGCAGCGGACGGGGCAGGCCCGGGTGGTGCCTTCGCGTCGCCGGCGCGGCGCAGATCGAATCCGCCGCCCGGTACCACGCCGGCGTCCAGGTCGGTGTTCTCACCCCGGGGCCGGGCCGGTTCGCCCGCACCGGTGACCACGATGCGGTGTGCCGATCCGGGAACGATCTCGTCGACCCAGGTGAGCGCCCGCGCCCCCGACAGCTCGTGGGTACCTTCGGCGGTCTCGATCTCGGCGGTGACGTTGCCGTACAGCAGGACGTGCAGGCCGTCGGCGGTCGCGGCGACGACTCCGAACGGTGCCAGCGAGACGGTCTGGCCGAAAGCCAGAGCGGCAAGCCGGCGGGCCAGCTGCCTGCAGGGCGCGTTCGAGTCGGCCTCGGCCTTCACCGCGGCGATGAGACTGTCCGCGGACGCCGACGGGTCGGCGATGAACATCACAATGTCGCCGTAGCGCGCTATCAGGCCGTCGCCGCGCGCGATACCTACGGTGTACGGTCTCAGGTCCACCAGCACCACCCGTTGTGAACGCGTGCGATCCGATAACGGAATCCCACGTTAGACCCATTAGGTTTGAGAGCGTGCGATTAGGCGTGCTGGACGTCGGCAGTAACACCGTGCATCTGTTGGTGGTGGATGCCCGGCGGGGTGGTCACCCGACGCCGATGAGTTCCACCAAGGCGTCGCTGCGGTTGGCCGAGGCGATGGACGACTCCGGCAAGCTGACCCGGCGCGGCGCGGACAAGCTGATCGAGACCATCGACGAATTCGCAAAGATCGCCGCCAGCTCGGGTTGCGCCGAGCTGATGGCGTTTGCCACCTCGGCGGTGCGCGACGCGAAGAATTCCGAGGACGTACTGGCCAGGGTGCGCGCCGAGACCGGGGTGGCGCTGCAGGTGCTCAGCGGCGTCGACGAGGCGCGGCTGACGTTCTTGGCGGTGCGCCGGTGGTACGGCTGGAGTGCCGGACGGATCATCAACATCGATATCGGCGGCGGTTCGCTGGAGCTGTCCAGCGGGGTCGACGAGGAGCCCGATGTGGCGATGTCGCTTCCGCTTGGCGCCGGGCGGTTGACCCGCGAGTGGCTGCCCGAGGATCCGCCCGGCCGACGCCGGGTCGCTATGCTGCGTGACTGGCTGGATACGGAGCTGGCAGAGGCTAGCCGTACCCTGGGCAAAGCGGGTCCACCGGACTTGGCGGTAGCGTCGTCCAAGACAGTGCGGTCACTGGCCCGGCTCACCGGCGCGGCGCCTTCGGGCGCGGGACCGCGGGTGAAAAGAACATTGACGGTCACCGGGCTGAGGCAGTTGATCGCGTTCATCTCGAGGATGACGGCAGCTGACCGCGCGGAACTGGAAGGAGTGAGCGCCGAGCGATCGCCACAGATCGTGGCGGGAGCTTTGGTTGCAGAGGCGAGCATGAAAGCGCTGTCAATAGAATCCCTCGATATCTGCCCGTGGGCGTTGCGGGAGGGTCTCATTCTGCGGAAACTCGATACCGAAGCTGATGGAACGGCGCTTGTGGAGACTCCAGTGCGGGATGCTGGTCACGTGGGCGCCAAACGACGGGCAGGCGAGTCCCGATGACCGGACCGGATAACCACGAAACCCGGCCGATCTCGGTCGCGGAATTGCTGGCCCGCAACGGCAACATCGGGTCGCCGCCGCCGGTCGGCGGGCGCCGGCGTCGCCGTCGCGGCAACACAGACGCTGTCACGGTCGCCGAGCTGACCGGTGAGATACCGATCATCGGTGACGAAGACGATGGTGACGACGGTGACGACGGTGACGAGGGCGATGAGCGCGGCGAGGCGGAGGCCCCGGGCGGGACGAACGGCACCGTCGGGACAGTCGCCGAGGCTGCGCCCGCCTCGGGCAGATCAGGCGGGTCGGGCAGGTCGGGCGGATCGGGCGTATCGGCCGAGGAGATGCTTCCCGACCCGGTCTACACAGAAGCCGACGCCGACGTCGATGACGTTGACGAGATCGACGAGCCGCCGTCCTACCTGCACGCCGTGCGCGAGCCGCTGTTCGGCGGCCGGTTCGAGGACGGCCTGCGCCGCGACGAGCCAGTCCGCCGCGAGGAGGTCCGCCGTCCGGTGCGGCCCGCGACGACCACGGCGAAGGACCTCGAGGAACACCACGAGGAGCATGACGAGGATGAAGCACCGAACCGCATGCAGCAGATCGGCCGCGGTGCGCTGATCGTGCTGCAGTCGATGCTGGCTGTTGCCTTCGGCGCCGGATTGTTCATCGCGTTCGACGAGCTGTGGAAGTGGAACAACATCGTCGCGCTGGTGCTGTCGGTCCTGGTGATTCTCGGCCTGGTCGTCGGCGTCCGGATTGTCCGGAAGACCGAAGACATCGCGAGCACGCTGATCGCTGTCGCGGTCGGAGCACTGGTCACTCTGGGTCCGCTGGCGTTGCTGCAATCGGGCTAGGCGGCCCCGGACAGCCCCACTGTGCGCCCAGCCATCAAGGTAGGTCTGTCGACCGCCTCGGTCTACCCGATGAGAACCGAGGCGGCGTTCGAGTATGCCGCGCGGTTGGGCTACGACGGTGTCGAGTTGATGGTCTGGGCCGAGACGGTCAGTCAGGACGTTGCGGCGGTCGCCGAGCTGTCCAGGCAGTACGGGATGCCGGTACTGGCCGTGCATGCGCCGTGCCTGCTGATCTCGCAGAGGGTGTGGGGCGCCAACCCCATCCCGAAGCTCGACCGCAGCGTGCGCGCCGCAAAAGAGCTGGGCGCACAGACCGTTGTCATCCACCCGCCGTTTCGCTGGCAGCGCCGCTACGCGGAGGGTTTCTCCGAACAGGTCGCCAGGCTGGAGCGGTCCAGCGGCGTTCTGGTGGCGGTGGAGAACATGTTTCCGTTCCGTGCCGACCGGTTCTTCGGCGGCACCCAGGCGTCGATCGAACGGATGCGCAAGCGCGGCGGCCATCCGGGGCCGGCGATCTCGGCGTTCTCGCCGTCCTACGACCCCCTGGAAGGCGGCCACGCCCACTACACGCTGGACCTGTCGCACACCGCGACCGCGGGCACCGATGCGCTCGACATGGCACGCAGGATGGGCGCCGGCCTCGTGCACCTGCACCTGACGGACGGCTCCGGCGCGTACATCGACGAGCATCTGATTCCCGGCCGCGGCACCCAGCCGACCGTCGAGGTGTGCCAGACGCTGGCCGCGAGCGATTTCTCCGGCCATGTGATCCTTGAGGTCACCACCTCGGGGGCGCGCAACGAGGCCGAGCGGGAAGCGTTGCTGAAAGAGTCCCTGGAGTTCGCCCGCACCTACCTGATGCGCTGAGCGAGAAGGAACCGATCACAGGCCATGTCCGAATCCACGTTGTTCTCGGACGCGATGGCGTTGCGCACGGTCAGCGATGGCGTGTACATGGGCGAGCTGAACAAGATCTGGACCATCGGCCCGAAGCTGCACGGCGGCGCGTTGCTGTCGCTGTGCGCGGCGGCGGCCCGCGCGGCGCACGGCGGTGACGCTCAGCCGATCTCGGTGTCCGCGAACTATCTCTCGGCGCCCAGTCCCGGGGAGATGCGGTTGGAGACGTTCGTGCGCAAACGCGGGCGCAGGGTCAGCGTGGTCGACGTCGAGCTGACCGGACGCGATGAGCAGAAGACTGGCGTGCACGCCGTGGTGACGCTGGGCGAGCCCGAGCACCTGGTAGCGCCGCTGTTGTCAGCCAATCCCGTTCTCGCCCTGATGAGCCCCGAGCCGCCGCCCGGGACCGAACCGATCGGGCCGGGACATCCGATGTACGGCACGGTGAACTACTGGGAGGGTGTCGACGTCAGGCCGTTGATGTCCACGGTCCCCGACGGGCCGTCACCTGACGGCCGGCCGCCGGTGATTCAGATCTGGGCGCGGCCGCGCGGCATGGCGCCCGACATCCTGTTCGCGCTGATGTGTGGCGACGTCTCGATGCCGGTGGCGTTCGCGGTGGGCCGCCGCGGCTGGGCGCCCACCGTGCAGCTGACCGCGTACCTGAGGGGGCTGCCCGCCGACGGCTGGCTGCGGGTGATGGCCACGACGACCCAGATCGGGCAGGACTGGTTTGACGAGGACCACCTCGTCGTCGATTGCGAGGGCCGGATCGTCGTGCAGACCCGCCAGCTGGCTCTGGTGCCCGATCGCTGAGCTCGCAGTTCTCCCCGAGTCGCTTCTCTGAAGCCCGCCGGACCTGGCATGCTGCTGCGGTGTCCAGAATCGCGATCATCGGGGGCGGGAACATCGGCGAGGCGCTGCTGTCGGGGCTGCTGCGCGCCGGCCGGCAGGTCAAGGACATCGCGGTCGCTGAGCGTGTTCCGGCGCGCGCGCGCTATCTGTCCGAGACGTACCCGGTGCTGGTGACCACCGTCGCCGACGCGGTGGAAAGCGCCGACTTCGTGATCGTGGCGGTCAAGCCGTCCGACGTGGACGCGGTGACCGACGAGATCGCCGAGGCGGTCGCCCGCGACGACGAGGGCAGCGCCGAGCGGGTGTTCGTCACCGTCGTCGCGGGGGTCAGCACCGCCTATTTCGAGGCCAAACTGCCGGCGGATGCAGCCGTCGTGCGGGTGATGCCCAATGCGCCGATGGTCGTCGGTGCCGGCGTCAGCGCGATCGCCAGCGGCCGGTTTGCCAGCCAGGGGCAGCTGACAGAGGTTTGCGCGGTGTTCGACTCGGTCGGCGGGGTGCTGACCGTGCCGGAGTCGCAGCTCGACGCGGTCACCGCGGTGTCCGGTTCCGGCCCGGCGTACTTCTTCCTGATGGTTGAGGCCCTGGTCGACGCGGGTGTCGCCGCCGGTCTGAGCCGCCCGGTGGCTACCGATCTGGTCGTGCAGACGATGGCCGGCTCGGCCGCGATGCTGTTGGAGCGGGTCGACGAAGGCGACGGCGGGGCCGCCGTCGACACGACG
The DNA here is from genome assembly GCA_963759655.1 of uncultured Actinomycetota bacterium. GTDB lineage: Bacteria > Actinomycetota > Actinomycetes > Mycobacteriales > Mycobacteriaceae > Mycobacterium. The sequence goes on from CAVXAG010000017.1 coordinate 684,257, forward strand.
CCTGCGCGGCTGCGGGCCACTGTCACGTCGCCGGCGGGGACCACCGCGGCCGGGCTGACCGAGCTGGAGCGAGGCGGCTTCCGCGCTGCGGTCAATGCTGCGGTGGCGGCCGCAAAAAACCGCGCTGGCCAGCTAGGAATTACATGAGAGTAGTTCACGAGTTTTGAATTGATTAGCCCACACCCGTCGCTTTAACCCCACCTGTACCGCTATTCTCCTGTGTGTATGCACGCGTTCGCGCCAGCGGAGGGGAAGCCGCTGGCCCTGGCCGTGCCTGACGGATTGGGTAGCGATGACGTCGACGAACGGGCCCTCGGGGCGGGATTCGGCAAACAGCAAACGGGATTCCGCCGCTGCCGACATTCAGCCGGCCAGGGCTCAATTTCTCACTGTCGCCGAGGTGGCCAGCTTGATGCGGGTCAGCAAGATGACGGTGTACCGGCTGGTGCACAACGGCGAGCTGCCCGCAGTACGGGTGGGGCGTTCGTTCCGGGTGCACGCCAAGGCGGTGCACGACATGCTGGAGACGTCGTACTTCGACGTCAGCTGACGGCGGGGCCGTCCGCTCGGTGCACCTGCCGGTGCCGTCTGCTCTTCGCGCAAGCGCTCATCGCTGCGATTTTTCGTTCCCGCGTGCCACCCGGGTAGGGTGGGTCCCCTCAACGCAGACAGGCACGGCAGAACGTAGGTAACGGAGTTCATGGGTTCAGTCATCAAGAAGCGACGTAAGCGCATGTCGAAGAAGAAACACCGCAAGCTGCTTCGTCGCACCCGGGTTCAACGCAGAAAACTCGGTAAGTAACCGCAGAACTCGGTAAGTCATCTACTGGAGGGCGTCGCGGCGATGAGCGTCGCTCGCGAAGCGTCCGACATGCCCCGCCCAGTACTCATCGTTAGGCTGTCAGGATGGATTCGGCCGGCCACAAGCCAGACGACAGCGTGCACTACCCGAAAGTGGTGTTGGTCACCGGCGCCTGCCGTTTTCTCGGTGGCTACCTGACCGCCCGGCTGGCCCAGAATCCGCTGATCAACCGCGTGATCGCGGTCGACGCGATCGCGCCGAGCAAGGACCTGCTCCGCCGGATGGGGCGCGCGGAGTTCGTTCGCGCGGACATTCGAAACCCCTTCATCGCGAAAGTCATTCGCAACAACGACGTCGACACCGTCGTGCACGCGGCCGCGGCGTCGTATGCGCCCCGGTCGGGTGGCAGGGCCGCGCTGAAAGAACTCAACGTGATGGGTGCGATGCAGCTGTTGGCCGCCTGCCAGAAGGCGCCCTCGGTGCGGCGCGTCGTGCTCAAGTCCACGTCTGAGGTGTACGGCTCGAGCGCCCGCGACCCGGTGGTGTTCACCGAGGATTGCACCAGCAGGCGCCCGCTCGGCACGGGCTTCGCGCAGGACAGCCTCGACATCGAGGGCTACGCGCGCGGCCTGGGCCGCCGTCGCCCGGACATCGCGGTGACAATTCTGAGGCTGGCGAACATGATCGGGCCGGCGATGGACACCGCGCTGTCGCGCTATCTGACCGGTCCGATCGTGCCGACGGTGCTCGGCCGGGACGCCCGGCTGCAGTTGTTGCATGAGCAGGACGCGCTCGGCGCGCTGGAGCGCGGCACGATGGCGGGCCGGCCCGGCACCTTCAACATCGGCGCCGACGGCATCATGATGATGTCGCAAGCGATTCGCAGAACCGGCCGGATCCCACTGCCGGTGCCGGGATTCGGCCTTTTCGCGGTGGATTCCCTTCGGCGGATAAATCACTACACTGAGATAAATCGCGAGCAGTTGAACTACTTGAGCTACGGCAGGGTGATGGACACCTCTCGGATGCGTGTCGATCTCGGCTACCGCCCCAAGTGGACTACGCTCGAGGCCTTCGATGACTATTTTCGCGGTCGAAGTCTGACCCCGATCATCGATCCTCGATGGGTACGCTCGCTGGAGAGTCGTGCCGTTGCTGCTGCACAGCGTTGGGGCAGTTAGCCGAATAACGTCGAACGGATGGGGGAAGGGTAAAAACCGTGTCGGGTGAACCCAAGGCCAAAGTGATTCCGATTCATGGGAATCCGGGCAGCACGGCGGCTCAGCGACGCGCCGGGCAGCGCGCCGACACCGCCCGCCGACATCCCTCGTCGATGTCCGAGCCGGGCAGCCACGCCTCCGCGGAAGAGATGGCCGCGGTCGTCCGTGAGATCGACGCACACCGAACCACCGCAGCCGACGGCGCGCCCGACCAGCCCGAAGAACCAAATGAACTGGCCCGCCGAATCGGTGCGATCGCGGAATTCGTTCGGCGCCGGCTCACCGGCGACTACCGCGTCGACGAGTTCGGGTTCGACGAACACTTCAACGATGCGATCGTTTTACCTTTGCTGCGATCGCTGTTCACGTCATGGTTCCGGGTGGACGTCAGCGGGATCGAGAATCTGCCGGGCGACGGACCCGCGCTCGTAGTGGCCAACCACGCCGGCGTGCTGCCATTCGACGGCCTGATGACGTCGGTCGCGGTGCACGACAAGCACCCGGCGGGCCGCTCGTTGCGGCTGCTGGCCGCCGACATGGTGTTCGACAACCCGCTGCTCGGCCAGGCCGCCCGCAAGGCGGGCCACACCATGGCGTGCACCGCGGACGCGAACCGCCTGCTTTCCCAGGGCGAGCTCACCGCGGTCTTCCCGGAGGGCTACAAGGGCCTGGGCAAGCGATTCAAGGACCGCTACAAGCTACAGCGGTTCGGCCGCGGCGGGTTCGTCTCCGCCGCGCTGCGGACCAAGGCGCCGATCATCCCGTGCTCGATCGTCGGGTCGGAGGAGATCTACCCGATGATCGGCGACGTCAGACTGCTCGCGCGGCTGTTCGGCCTGCCGTACTTCCCGATCACGCCGCTGTTCCCGCTGGCCGGCCCCATCGGGTTGATCCCGCTGCCGTCGAAGTGGCACATCGAATTCGGCGAGCCGATCTCGACCGTCGACTACGACGACGCGGCGCCGGAGGACCCGATGATCACGTTCGAGCTCACCGACCAGGTGCGTGAGACCATCCAGCAGACGCTCTACCGGCTGCTCGCCAACCGGCGGAACACCTTCCTCGGCTAAGTCTTGCCCGGCTAGTCGGCGGGTGCCGGTGCGGATTTCCCGAGCGCCTTCGCGATGGCCGCGTCGCGACGCGCAGCGATCGCGGCAACCACCTCGTCCGGCTCGTCCTCGTTCAGAGCCTCACCGATCACGGTGACGATGCTGGTGACGACCGGCTCGCCGTTCTGGTCGGTGACTTCGCCGCGAATCTCGGTGATCACCGTGCCGTGCGACTCGATCACCGAATCCAGGTACGAGTCGAAGAACAACTTGTCACCGGCCAGGACGGGCCGGTGGAATTTCAGCTTCTGGTCCCGGTGCAGGACCCGTGCCATGTTGACCGGTACGTCGAAGTTCTCGAAGATCTCCAGCTGCACCTTGCGCCCCGCCACCGTGAGAAACGTCAATGGCGCCACTAACGCCGAATAGCCCAGATCCGCGGCGGCGTCCTCGAAGACGTGCGCGGGATGGTCGTCCTGGATCGCGTGGGCGAACTCGCGGACCTTCTCCCGGTCGACGGTGAAGTAGTCGTGGTAGCGGTAGTGCGTCCCGATGATTTCTTCGGCGATGCCCATGTTCTTCCAGTTCGTCGGTTGCTTAGCGGCGCAGCCTATCAGCGGTCACCCAGAAATCTTCATCACTTCGCGGGACTCTGCGGACGACCGCCTCATCGATCGTGGCGACGCGACGCGATCGCCGCGAGTGCTCCACCTGCGGCGCCCAGTGCCAGTGCCGACGGCACACCGACGCGGGCAGCCTTGCGCGCGGTCCGGAAGTCGCGGATCTCCCATCCGCGCTGGCGGGCCAGCTCACGCAGGCCGCCGTCCGGGTTGATCGCGACGGGCGTGCCAACCAGCGACAGCATGGGCACGTCGTTGTGGCTGTCGGAATACGCGGTGCAGCGTTTCAGGTTGAGGCCCTCGCGGATAGCCAGCGACCGCACCGCGTGCGCCTTGCCGGAACCATGCAGGATGTCGCCGACCAGCCGACCGGTGAACACGCCATCGACGGACTCGGCGATGGTGCCCAGCGCCCCGGTCAACCCGAGCTTCTTGGCGATTGTGTGGGCCAGCTCGTACGGCGTTGCGGTCACCAGCCACACCTGCTGCCCGGCGTCCAGATGCATCTGGGCCAGCGCGCGGGTCCCTGGCCAGATCTTGTCGGCGATGTTCTCGTCGTAGATCTCCTCGCCCAATCCAATTAGCTCGTCGGTGCGACGGCCCTCGATGAAGCTCAGCGCCTTACGTCGGCCCGCGGCAACATCGTCGCTGTTCTCGCGGCCGGTGAGCTGAAACTTCGCCTGCGCGTAGACAAATCGCATTAGATCGCCGTACGTGAAGTACTTCCGCGCGGCCAGCCCACGCGCGAAATGCACCAGCGAGGACCCGTGCACCAACGTGTTGTCGACATCGAAGAACGCGGCCGCGGTCAGATCGGCGGGCGGTGGGGGCGGGCCCGGCCGAGGCGGCCCGGGAAGCTCGGCGTGGCGCGCGACGTCGGCGGCGAGGTCGGCGAAGGCGGCTTCGGCGCTTGCGTCGCCTGCGATGTCCTGTGGATCGTTCACCGCGCACCTCCGTCCCGTGTCCAGGCCTGATCAACACTAAGTCACCGCGGGTCGGATACTGGCGACGTGAATCGGCGGGTGGTGTTGCTCACGCGCGACGGCTGCGTGATGTGTGAGCGGGCGCGGGAGCGGCTCTGGCAGCTGGCCGGTGAGCTGGGCTTCGAACTATCGGTCACCGACGTCGACGCGGAGGCCGCCCAGGGCCGGACCGCTCTGCGCGCGGAATTCGGCGACCGCCTCCCGGTGGTGTTGCTCGACGGGCGCGAGCACAGCTACTGGGAGGTCGACGAGCCGCGGCTAAGGGCCGACCTGACCAACCAAGGATTTGGTCGACTCACCAACAATTGATTACCGTGGACACCGTGGTGATTCAGCCGTGAGCGTGCTGCTTTTCGGGGTTTCGCACCGCAGCGCGCCGGTGTCGGTGCTCGAGCAGCTGAGCTCAGACGACTCCGATCAGGTCAAGATCGCCGATCGCCTGCTGCAGTCGTCGTTGATCACCGAGACGATGGTGCTGTCCACGTGCAACCGCGTTGAGGTCTACGCGGTCGTCGACGCATTCCACGGCGGACTTTCGGTGATCGGGCAGGTGCTGGCCGAGCACTCGGGCATGTCGCTCCAAGACCTGACCAAATACGCGTACGTGCGCTATGCGGAGGCGGCCGTCGAGCACCTGTTTGCGGTCGCCAGCGGGCTGGATTCCGCTGTCGTCGGCGAACAGCAGGTGCTCGGGCAGGTCCGGCGGGCTTACGCAGAGGCAGAGTCCAATCGGACCGTCGGCCGGGTTTTGCACGAGCTCGCGCAGCGCGCGCTGTCGGTCGGCAAGCGCGTGCACAGCGAGACCGGTATCGACGCCGCCGGGGCCTCGGTGGTGTCCGTCGCACTCGGCACGGCGGCGCAGCGCCTTGACGGGTTGGCCGGGCGCACCGCCGTCGTCGTCGGCGCCGGTGCGATGGGCGCGCTGTCGGCCAAGCACCTCGTGCGGGCCGGCGTCAAGCGGGTTCACATCGTCAACAGAACCGTGCCCCGGGGCCGCCGCCTCGCCGACAACATCCGCGAGCTGGGCGTGGCGGCCGACGCCTTCCCGCTCGACCACCTGCCGCCCTTACTCACCGATGCCGACGTCGTCGTCTGCTGCACCGGCGCGGTCCGGCCGGTGGTTTCTCTCGCCGACGTGCACCGCGGTCTCGCTCACGGCAACGAGCCGCGACAGCTGGTGATCTGCGACCTCGGCATGCCGCGCGACGTCGACCCCGCGGTGGCCGGCCTGCCCGGGGTGCTCGTCATCGACATGGACCGCATCCAGCGGGAGCCGTCGGCGCGGGCGGCCGCGGCCGACGCCGATGCCGCCCGCAACATCGTCGCAGCCGAAGTGGCGCAATACCTTTCGTCTCAGCGGATGGCCGAGGTGACACCGACGGTGACGGCCCTGCGCCAGCGTGCCGCCGACGTCGTTAAAGCGGAGTTGCTGCGGCTGGACAACCGGCTGCCCGGCCTCAACGATGCCCACCGCGAGGAGGTCGCCCGCACGGTACGGCGGGTGGTGGACAAGCTGCTGCACGCCCCGACGGTGCGGGTCAAACAGCTGGCCAGCGCGCCCGGCGGCGACACATACGCCGAGGCGCTGCGCGAGCTCTTCGAACTCGACCCGCAAGCTGTCGACGCCGTCGCGGCGGGCGAGCTGCCGCTGGCCGTCGACGGCCCGGAGTCCGCCGGGTAGTGATGAGCGCTCGCGATAGCGGCGTGGCCATTCGGATCGGCACCCGGGGCAGCTTGTTGGCCACCACCCAGGCCGGTGCCATCAGAGACGCGTTGATCGTGAAAGGCCGCGCCGCGGAGCTGGTGACCATCCGCACCGAGGGCGACCGTTCCGACGAACCCGTCGCCGCCATCGGTGTCGGGGTGTTCACCGCGGCACTCAGGGAGGCAATCCACGACGGCACCGTCGACATGGCCGTGCATTCCCTCAAAGATCTGCCGACGGCCGTTGACAACAGGTTCGTGATCGCCGCGGTGCCACCGCGGGAAGACCCGCGGGACGCACTGGTGGCACGCGACGGACTGGTGCTCGGGGAGTTGCCTGCGGGCTCGGTGATCGGCACGTCGAGCCCGCGGCGGGCCGCGCAGCTTAGAGCATTGGGTCTCGGTTTGGAAATCCGCCCCCTAAGAGGGAACCTTGATACCAGGTTGAACAGGGTGAGCAGCGGTGATCTGGACGGCATCGTGGTGGCCCGGGCGGGATTGGCCCGCATCGGACGCCTCGACGATGTCACCGAGACCCTCGAGCCGGTGCAGATGTTGCCTGCGCCGGGTCAGGGTGCGCTAGCGGTCGAGTGCCGCAGCGGCGACACCAAGCTCGCGACGCTGTTGGCGGAGCTCGACGACGCCGACACGCGCGCGGCCGTCACCGCGGAACGCGTCCTGCTCGCCGAACTGGAGGCGGGTTGCTCCGCACCGGTGGGCGCGATCGCCGAGGTGGTCGAGTCCATCGATGAGGACGGCCGCGTCTTCGACGAGCTGTCGCTGCGCGGCTGCGTGGCGGCACTCGACGGATCCGACGTGATCCGTGCGTCCGGGATCGGAATGCCCGGGCAGGCCGCGAAGCTTGGACGCTGCGTGGCCGCCGAGCTTTTCGACCTGGGGGCGCGCGAGCTGATGAATACAGAGCACGGGGCGCGTTGAGCGCGACAAAGAGTGGAGTTGAGCTGATGACGCGAGGGCGGAAGGCGAGGCCGGGACGCGTCGTGTTTGTGGGTTCGGGGCCCGGGGATCCCGGGCTGTTGACCGGTCGCGCGCGCGATGTGCTGGCCTGTGCGGAGTTGGTGTTCACCGACCCCGACGTGCCGGCCGAGGTGCTGGCGCTGGTCGGCGCGAACCTGCCCGAGCCGGCGCAGTTGTCCTCACCGGATCCCGGGATCACCGACGACACGGTGCACCCGGAGCAGCCGCACGTTCCGGATGTGCGGCCGGCGTTGGGCGACCCCGCCGAGGTAGCCAAGACGCTGGCCACCGAGGCCCGGGGCGGCATCGACGTGGTGCGGCTGGTCGCCGGCGACCCGCTGTCGGTGGACGCGGTGATCACCGAGGTCCAGGCGATCGCGAAGACGCAGTTGCAGTTCGAGATCGTGCCGGGCCTGCCGGCGAGCACCGGGGTGCCGACCTACGCGGGGTTGCCGCTGGGCTCGTCGCACACCGTCGCCGACGTCCGCGGCGACGTGGACTGGGCGGCGCTGGCGGCGGCGCCGGGCCCGCTGATCCTGCAGGCCAGCGCCGAGCATCTCGCCGACGCGGCCCGCACGCTGATCGACTACGGGCTGGATGAGGCGACGCCGTGCGTGGTGACCGCGCACGGCACCAGCACCCAGCAGCGGTCGGTGGAGGGCACGTTGCAGACGCTGACCGACAACGCCACCCTCGGCGCGTCCAATCCCGCCGCGCCGTTGACCGGCCCGCTGATCGTGACGATCGGGCGCACGGTGGCCAACCGCTCGAAGCTGAACTGGTGGGAGAGCCGCGCGCTGTACGGCTGGACAGTCCTGGTGCCGCGCACCAAGGACCAGGCCGGCGACATGAGCGAGCGCCTGATCGCCCACGGCGCGGTGCCGATCGAAGTGCCGACCATCGCGGTCGAACCGCCGCGCAGCCCGGCCCAGATGGAGCGGGCGGTCAAGGGCCTGGTCGACGGGCGCTACCAGTGGGTGGTGTTCACGTCCACCAACGCGGTGCGCGCGGTGTGGGAGAAGTTCGGCGAGTTCGGGCTCGACGCCCGCGCGTTCTCCGGTGTGAAGATCGCCTGCGTCGGGCAGGCCACCGCTGACCGGGTGCGGGCATTCGGCATCACTCCAGAGCTGGTGCCGTCGGGCGAGCAGTCCTCACTGGGCCTGCTCGACGAATTCCCGCCCTACGACGACGTTTTCGACCCGGTCAACCGAGTGCTGTTGCCGCGGGCCGACATCGCCACCGAGACGCTGGCCGAGGGCCTGCGGGAACGCGGTTGGGAGATCGAGGACATGACGGCCTACCGGACGGTGCGCGCCGCGCCGCCACCCGCCTCGACCCGCGAGATGATCAAGTCCGGCGGGTTCGACGCGGTATGCTTCACGTCCAGCTCGACGGTGCGCAACCTGGTCGGCATCGCCGGCAAGCCGCACGCCAGGACGATCGTGGCGTGCATCGGGCCGAAGACAGCCGAGACGGCAGCGGAGTTCGGGCTGCGCGTCGACGTGCGGCCGGAAACCGCGGCGATCGGACCGTTGGTCGATGCGCTGGCGGAGCACGCCGCACGACTGCGTGCCGAAGGCGCCCTGCCACCGCCGCGTAAGAAGAGCCGCAGGCGGTAGGAGCCGCGGTGGGCTACCCCCGAGAGCGACCGCGAAGGCTGCGGTCAACGCCGGCAATGCGCCGTCTTGTCGCGCAAACATCCTTGGAGCCAAGGCATTTGGTGCTGCCGATGTTTGTCGCCGACGGCATCGACGAGCCGCGCCCGATCGCGTCGATGCCGGGCGTGGTGCAGCACACGCGCGCGACGTTGCGCGAGGCCGCGGCCGACGCGGTCGCCGCCGGGGTCGGCGGGATCATGGTGTTCGGGGTGCCGCGGGACGAGGACAAGGATGCCCGCGGCTCGGCCGGGTCAGACGCCGACGGGATCCTCAACCTCGCGCTGCGCGATCTGAGCAAGGACCTGGGTGAGGCCACCGTGCTGATGGCCGACACCTGCCTCGACGAATTCACCGATCACGGCCACTGCGGGGTTTTGGACTCGGCGGGTCGGGTCTCGAACGACGAGACGTTGCGGCGTTACGTGGAAATGGCTGTTGCGCAAGCGGAGTCGGGCACCCATGTGGTCTCGCCGAGCGGAATGATGGACGGCCAGGTCGGCGCGATCCGCGACGGCCTCGATGCTGCGGGGCACAGCGACGTGGTGATCCTGGCGTACGCGGCGAAGTTCGCGTCGTCGTTCTACGGCCCATTCCGGGAGGCGGTGGCGTCCAGCCTGTCCGGTGACCGGCGCACCTATCAGGAGGAGCCGGGCAACGCGCGGGAAGCGGTGCGCGAGATCGCGCTCGACATCGACGAGGGCGCCGACATCATCATGGTCAAACCGGCGATGTCATACCTGGACCTGGTCCGCGCTGCGGCGGAGATCTCGCCGGTGCCGGTGGCCGCCTATCAGGTGTCGGGTGAGTACTCGATGATCAGCGCCGCGGCGGCCAACGGCTGGATCGACGGCCGGGCGGCCGCACTGGAGACGCTCACCAGCATCCGGCGGGCCGGAGCCGACATCGTGTTGACGTATTGGGCCGCTGATGTCGCCAACTGGCTTGCCTGACACGTCGATGAACCCGATGGACTCGATGGACTCGATGGACGAGCCGCCGCCCACCCGGCCGCAGGACGTCGACACCGCGTTCGGCCTGTGGCTGGGGGCGCTGCCGTTGCTGCTGATCGGCCAGGCCGTGGACACCGCGCTGGCACGCAACGTGCCCGGGGGTTTCATGACGTATGTCGTCACCGGGGTGTTTCTGGTGCTGTTGTCGGCGGTGGTGGTGACGTTCCTGCTGCTGATGCGCCAGGGCTACCGGTGGGCCCGCACGCTGCTCACCGGTGGCGGCGTGGCCACGGTCGTCTACGTCGTCAGCAGCCTGTTCACCGTCGAGCGCGGCGCAACGGCCGCGGTGACGTTCGCGATCACCGGGATCTTCGGATCGGTGCTGATAGCCGGTGGGGTGTACCTGTTGCACCGCAAGGACGCTCACGCGTTTTTTACGCGGTGATCTAGGCTGGTCCGATCATGACGTCAGCGATCCCGAGGCCCCGGACAGTCGAGGTGGCCTTCTGGTGCTGGATGGCAGCGGCCGCCTTGCTCATCGTCGCCGGGGTGCTGGAGATGACCATGGTGAAATACAGCGATCTCCGCAGTGTCAACCCGGCAAGCGTGCCCGACTCCGAAGTCCGGTCGTTCTTCGAAACCTACCGCACAGTCGCGATCGTCTGCGCGGTGTTGGGGATGGCAATCGGATACTTCGCCGGCCGAACGCGTGGGGGCAACAAGCGCTTTCGTCGCGGCACCATCGCGCTGTCGGTCGCGGGTGTGGTGCTGCTGCTGGCGGCGAAGATGTTGTTGTTGAGCGCCGTACCTCCGCTCGCCGTGCTGGCGGTGATCCCGCTGCTGGTGGCGTTGGTCGCGGCCACCCGCGAATCGACAACAGAGTGGTTCGACGCGGTCGATTCCAGGGAGCGACGGTGACCGACGGCGTCGTGGTTCCACCGCTGTACCACGAGGTGGGGGCGAGCTGGTACTGGCTGCTCGCCGGACCCGTCTCCGCCGCGATCATGCTCTATATCGAGGTCAACGCCGGTATCGGGGCGCGGGTGGTGCCGCCGCTGTTCTTTCTGCTGCTGGTGTCGGGTTTCTTGGCCGTTCAGGTGAAAGCGGCCCGGATTCACACATCGGTTGAGTTGACGCATGACAAGCTGCGGCAGGGCGCCGAGACCATCGACGTCGCCAGCATCGTGCGGATCTTCCCGGAAGCCGAACCCGGTGGTGAGGCGGCGAAGTGGCAGTCGGCGCGCGCGCTCGGCGAACTGGCGGGCGTGCCGCGCGGCCGCACCGGCGTCGGGCTCAAGCTCACCGAGGGACACACGGTGCAGGCATGGGCGCGAAAGGATCAAAAGCTCCGGGTGGCGTTGACCAACCTGCTCGAGCACCGGAGTGCCGAAAACCGGCCGCCCGGCGCGGCATCGTGACGGGCCGTCGGCGCGCGGTCCTCGAGTTGGTGCTGGCCGTCGCGGCGGCCGTGGGTGGTGTGGCCAGCTGGGTGCGCGCGGAGTCGACCGTGATGATCGCGCCGATCGCCAACGGCGAGCCGAGCACCACGTCGGTGGCGTACTCCTCGCCGCTGCTGTTTCTGGCGTTCGTGCTGGGCACCCTCGCCGGTGTGCTGGCCGTCGTGGGCGTTGCCCGCTGGCGTCGGTCGTGACGGCGGTCACATTCCTGTTGTTACAAAGTGCGTAGTTTGTAACATTGTCCCAATGACCTCGCTTGCGCATACGTCCACTGAGGCCGCTTTGCCATTGGGCCCGGCGTCGCTGGTGTGGCGGTATTTCGGCGACAACCGGATGTTCCTGATCGGCCCGCGGCCCGCCGTGCTGCAGAACATGCTGGCCGAGTTGGGCCAGGGTGTGCTCGACCATTCGGTGTTCTTCGACGACACCGCTGCCCGCGTGAAGCGCTCGCTGCCGCCGATCTTCAACACGGTCTACGGCTCGGACACCGACCACCCGGGGGAGCAGGTGCGCGACTTCCATCACCAGATCAAGGGCGACATGCCCGACGGCGGCCGCTACCACGCGCTCGATCCGGACACCTACTTCTGGGCGCACGCCACGTTCGTCGAGCAGGTGCTCTACTTCGCCGACACCTTCGCCAAGCGGCTCACCCGAGCCGAGAAGGAGCAGATTTACCTGGAGTCGAAGACCTGGTACCGCCGCTACGGCGTCAGCGACCGGCCGATGCCCGCCGACTACACCGCGTTCGAACGCTATTGGGAGCGGATGCTCGACGAGATCGTGGTGGCCCACCCGACCGCGAAGTACGGCGTCGGATACGTCACCAAGGGCTTCCCGTGCCCTTCTAGCGTGCCGCCGGCGGTGTGGCGGGTGGTCGCGCCGGTGTTCAACCCGGTCGCCGGGTTCCTGACGACCGGCGGTATGCCGCCTCGAGCGCGGGCGCTGCTCGGGCTGCCGTGGAGCGATCGCCGGGAGCGGTGGTACCAGCGGTTCGCTTCGTTGTGCCGGTCGGTCAATTGGCTATGGGATCTTTTGCCAATGCGGCTGCGCTACAACAAGTTCGCGCAGGCCGGCTATGCCAGAAGCTGATCCGGTGACCACCGCGATACTCGACGCCGCGGTCGTCGAGTTCGAGCGGCACGGTTTCCGCCGGGTGGCACTCGACGACATCGCCGGCCGCGCCGGAGTGAGCAGGATGACGATCTACCGGCGATTCGGCGGTCGCGACGAACTCGTCACCGCGGTGATCGACCGCGAGAACGAGGTGTTGTTCACCGAAATCGCCGCTGAGCTGAAAAATGCGGGCCCACAGCGCAATTACTACGTCGAGGCGTTCACGTCGGCAATCATGCAGCTGCGCCGCCACCGGGTGCTGAACCGGGTGATCGTTGACGAGCCGGCACTTACGCTTCAGCTGGTGCACCGGCATTACCCCGCCGCGCTCGAGCGGATGGCCGACGCGCTGCGGGTGATCTTGCCCGCCGGGTTCGCCGCCCGGATCGGGACGGAGGCCGTCGCCGAGCTGGCCGATACGATCCTGCGCTACGCGATGATGGCCGTGCTGCTGCCGTCACCGCACCCGCTCGCGACGGCGGACGACATCAGGGCGTTCGCCACCACGCACTTTCTGCCGAGCCTGCCTGCGGCGTTGCGGGTGGTGCCGGCGGGGGTTTCGAGCTGAGATTTCGCGAAACTGAAACGGCTGTGCTACTCCGCGGCGTGTCGTGACAACTGGTTCAGTGTCGGCGCAGGGGTTTCAGTCGGCTCTAGCCGCTGGATTGGATTGGGCCAGCCATTGCGGTAGTTGCATGCTGACCATCAAACTCGGTAGCCATGGCCTACCTCAAGCCGCCCTGGTTCACCGTCAAGATCTTCAACCGGATCGCGATGGCCACCGGCGTATCCGACAGCGAAACACTCACCGTGACCAAGCGGGGCAGCAAGGAGCTGCAGAAGATCCCGGTGATCACGGTCGACATCGGCGATGCCAAGTACCTGGTGTCCACCCGCGGTGAATCGCAGTGGGTGAAGAATGTCCGGACCAACCCGAACGTCACGATAAGCAGCAAGTCGAGCATCACCGGCTACCTGGCCGAGGAGGTCCCCGAACAGGACCGGCAGCCCATCCTGACCGCGTACCGCCAGAAAGCCGGCAAGATGGTCGACGGCTACTTCCGGAGTCTGCCGCTGGAGGCCGATCATCCGGTGTTCGCGCTGACCAAGACGGAGGAGTAGTCCACTACACCCTGTAGTCGACGCCTGCGCGCGAGCTGGGACACTGGTCAGCATGTGCAGCGCCGAACCGACGCCACCCGGCGCCGAAGCCGAAGCGCGCACCGCCGCGTCGGCACGAATGTTCGCCGAGGCATGTGCCGTGATTCCCGGCGGGGTGAACTCGCCGGTGCGGGCTTTCAAGTCGGTGGGCGGCACCCCGCGGTTCATCACGTCGGCTCAGGGCTACTGGCTGATCGACGCAGACCGCAACCGCTACGTCGACCTGGTCTGCTCGTGGGGCCCGATGATCCTGGGTCATGCGCACCCCGCGGTGGTCGAGGCCGTGCGGCGGGCCGCGTCCACGGGATTGTCGTTCGGCGCGCCGACACCGGCGGAAACCGAGCTCGCCGCAGAGATCCGCCGCCGGGTGCCGCCCGCCGAACGGGTCCGGCTGGTCAACTCGGGCACCGAGGCCACCATGAGCGCGGTCCGGCTGGCTCGCGGGTTCACCGGCAGGCCGAAGATCGTCAAGTTCACCGGCTGCTACCACGGCCACGTCGACGCGCTGCTTGCCGAGGCCGGATCGGGGGTCGCGACGCTGGGCCTGCCGTCCTCGCCCGGGGTTACCGGTGCGATGGCCGCGGACACGATCGTGTTGCCGTACAACGATGTCGACGCGATCGAGCAGACCTTCGACCGGTTTGGCGACGAGATAGCGGCGATCATCACCGAGGCATGCCCCGGCAACATGGGCACCGTCGTGCCCCAGCCCGGCTACAACGCGGCGCTGCGCCGTATCACCGACGACGCGGGCGCGCTGCTGATCAGCGACGAGGTGATGACGGGATTCCGGGTCGGCCCATCCGGTTGGTACGGGCTGGAGCCGGTGGTCGCGGATCTGTACACGTTCGGCAAGGTGATGAGCGGCGGGCTGCCTGCGGCGGCGTTCGGTGGCCGCGCCGAGGTCATGGAGCGTCTCGCGCCGTTGGGGCCGGTGTACCAGGCCGGCACGCTGGCCGGGAACCCGGTTGCGGTCGCCGCTGGGTTGGCGACGTTGCGGTCAGCCGACGACTCCGTCTACGCGGCGCTGAACCGCAACGCCGACCGGGTAGCTGAGCTTCTTCACGACGCGCTGGCGGAAGCCGGGGTGCCGCATGGCATTCCGCGTGGCGGCAACTTCTTTTCGGTATTTTTCGGCGACCGCCCGGTCACCGACTTCGCCTCTGCCAAGGCCAGCCAGACCTGGCGGTACCCGCCGTTCTTCCACGCGTTACTCGACGGCGGCGTCTACCCACCGCCGAGCGCATTCGAAACCTGGTTCGTCTCGGCGGTATTGGACGAAGAGGCGTTCGGCCGCATCGAGAAGGCGCTGCCTGCCGCCGCCGAGGCGGCAAGGACCGCACCCCGGCCGGAGGAATGATGGCGGAAACGACCACGGTGCACGTGATGCGCCACGGCGAGGTGCACAACCCCAAGGGAATCCTGTACGGGCGGCTGGAAGGCTACGGGCTGTCGGACAGGGGAAGGGCGCAGGCCGAGGCCGTCGCCGACGTCCTTGCCGACCACGACATCGTCCTCGTGGTGGCCTCGCCGCTGCAGCGCGCACAGGAGACCGCCGCACCGATCGCCGCCCGCCATGGCCCCGACCTGGTGACCGACGCCGATCTGATCGAGTCGGAGAACTACTTTTTCGAGGGCCGGCGTGCGTCGCCCGGCGACGGTGCGTGGCGCGACCCGCGGGCATGGTGGCAGCTGCGCAACCCGTTCACACCGTCGTGGGGCGAACCGTACAGGGAAGTCGCTGCGCGGATGGTCACCGCGATCGAGAAGGCGCGCGCCAGGGCGGCCGGCCACGAGGCCGTCGTGGTGAGCCACCAGCTGCCGGTGGAGACGGTGCGGCGGTACCTGGACGGCAAGCGGCTGTGGCACAACCCGCGCAAACGTCAATGCAACCTTGCGTCTCTCACGTCGCTGGTCTACGACGGCGATGACCTCGTTGACATCCGCTATTCCGAACCGGCACGGGGGATTTGAGCGGTGCGGCGGGTGCTGGCTCTGATGGCCTCGCTGGGTGTGCTTGCCCCCCTGGCCGGCTGCTCCACTGGTACCGACGCGGTGGCGCAGGGTGGCACCTTCGAGTTCGTCTCGCCCGGCGGCAAGACCGACATCTATTACGATCCGCCCGAAAGCCGTGGGCGCCCAGGCGAGTTGGCCGGGCCGAGCTTGATGGATCCGGGGAAGACGCTGTCGCTGAACGACTTCAGCGGCCAGGTGGTCGTGGTCAACATATGGGGCCAGTGGTGCGGGCCGTGCCGTGCCGAAATCACCGAACTGCAGAAGGTGTACGACGCGACGCACCTGGACGGCGTTGCATTCCTGGGCATCGATGTGCGTGACGACAACCGCGACGCCGCACACGATTTCGTTGTCGACCGCAAGGTCAGCTACCCCTCGATCTACGACCCGGCGATGCGCACCATGATCGCGTTCGGTGGCAAGTTCCCGACGACCGTGATCCCGTCCACGCTGGTGCTGGACCGCCAGCACCGGGTGGCCGCGGTGTTCCTGCGCGAACTGCTCGCCGGCGACCTGATGCCCGTCGTGCAGCGGCTTGCCGGCGAGCAGCCGACGGGGCCGGGGGCGCAGTGACAGGTTTCGCCCACGTCGCCGCCGCCGGGCCGCTGCTTGTCGCGGTGGGCGTCAGCATCCTTGCCGGACTGGTGTCGTTCGCGTCGCCGTGCGTAGTGCCGCTGGTGCCCGGATACCTGTCGTATCTGGCGGCGGTCGTCGGCGCCGACGACGCGCCGGGCCGGGTTGCGGTCCGGACCACGCGGTGGCGGGTAGCGGGCTCGGCGTCGCTTTTCGTCGCGGGGTTCACCGCCGTGTTCGTGCTCGGCACGGTGGCGGTGCTTGGGATGACGACGACGTTGATCACCAATCAGCTTCTGCTGCAACGCATTGGCGGGGTACTGACGATCGTGATGGGCCTGGTGTTCGTGGGCTTGATCCCGGCGCTGCAGCGGCAGGCCAGGTTCACGCCCCGTCAGGTGTCGACGCTGGCGGGCGCGCCGCTGCTCGGCGCGGTTTTCGCGCTGGGGTGGACGCCGTGCCTTGGGCCGACGCTGACCGGCGTCATCGCAGTCGCCTCGGCCACCGACGGCACGAGCGTGGCGCGCGGGGTGCTGCTGGTGATCGCTTACTGTCTCGGCCTCGGCATCCCGTTCGTGCTGCTGGCGTTCGGCTCGGCCGGTGCCGTGCAGGGCCTCGGCTGGCTGCGCCGCCACACCCGCGCGATCCAGATCTTCGGCGGGCTGCTGCTGATCGTGGTGGGTCTGGCGCTGGTCACCGGCGTGTGGAACGACTTCGTCTCGTGGGTGCGCGACGCGTTCGTGTCCGATGCGAGGCTGCCGATATGAGGCGCGTTGCAGCGTGGGGCCGCAACAGCTGGCGTGCACTGACGTCGATGGGCACCGCGCTGGCGTTGCTGTTCCTGCTCGCGCTCGGCGCGATCCCCGGCGCATTGCTGCCGCAGCGCAACCTGAATGCACCCAAGGTCGAGCAATACATCGCAGACCATCGGGTGATCGGCCCGTGGCTGAACCGGCTGCAGGCGTTCGACGTGTTCTCCAGCTTCTGGTTCACCGCGATCTACGTGCTGCTGTTCGTGTCGCTGGTCGGCTGCCTGGTCCCGAGAATGGTCGAGCAGATCCGCGGCCTGCGCGCGACACCTGTTGCGGCGCCGCGCAATCTGTCGCGGCTGCCCAAGCACGCCGAGCGTCAGGTCAGCGGCGAGCCTGCCGCGGTGGCGGCGACGATCTCCGACCGGCTCACCGGCTGGCGCCGCGTCACCGCGCAGAAGAATGGGATCACCGAAATCAGGGCTGAGAAGGGATATTTGCGCGAGTTCGGCAACCTCGTGTTCCACTTCTCGCTGCTCGGGCTGCTGGTGGCGGTCGCGGTGGGCAAGCTGTTCGGCTACGAGGGCAACGTGATCGTCATCGCCGACAGCGGACCCGGCTTCTGCTCCGCGTCGCCCGCGGCCTTCGACTCCTTCCGGGCCGGCAACACCGTCGACGGCACCGAGCTTAACCCAATCTGCCTGCGGGTCAACGATTTCCAGGCACACTACCTGTCGTCGGGTCAGGCCACCTCGTTCGCCGCCGACATCGACTACCAGGCAGGCGCCGACCTGGCCTCGGGTGCGTGGCGACCATACCGGCTCGAGGTCAACCATCCGCTGCGCATCGGCGGCGACCGGATCTATCTTCAGGGCCACGGCTACGCGCCGACGTTCACGGTGACGTTCCCGGGCGGGCAGACCCGGACAGCCACCGTGCAGTGGCGCCCCGAGGATCAGCACACGCTGCTGTCATCTGGCGTGGCCCGGTTCGACCCGCCCGGCGGCATGTACCCCGATCCCAACGAGCGCCGCAAGCAGCAGATCGCGATCCAGGGGCTGTTCGCGCCGACCGAGCGGCTCGACGGAACGCTGCTGTCGTCGAGCTTCCCCACACTGAACGACCCCGCGGTGGCCATCGACATCTACCGCGGCGACACCGGGCTGGACACCGGCAGGCCGCAGTCGCTGTTCGCCCTTGATACGCGGCTGATGCATCAGGGCCGGCTCACGAAGGTCGCGCGCGTCAACCTGCGCGCCGGTGAGCAGATCCGGCTCGACGACGGCACGGTGGTCCGATTCGACGGCGCGGTGCCGTTCGTCAACCTCCAGGTGTCCCACGACCCGGGTCAGGTGTGGGTGCTGGGATTCGCGATGACGATGATGGCCGGGTTGCTGGTCTCGTTGGTGATCCGGCGGCGGCGGATCTGGGTCCGGATCACGCCATCGTCCCCGGGTACGGTGAACGTCGAGCTTGGCGGCCTGGCCCGGACCGATAACTCCGGGTGGGGCGACGAATTCGACCGGCTGTGCGGGCGGGTGCTGAAGACAGATCCGGCCGCCGAGCCGACGAGGGAGAAGGTCTGATGAATACCGAGCACGTCGACGTGACGCTGGCCTCCTACTCCGACTGGGCATTCACGTCGTCGATCGTCGTGCTGGTGGGCGCGCTGCTGCTGCTGGCGTTCGAGCTGGCGTATTCGCGCAGCCGCAAGGCCGAACAACGCGAGCTTTCCCCCGCAGGCGGGAGGTACCCCCATCCGGCCGGCGTCGCCGCCGACAGCGCCACGCCGGGGATCGTCGTCGAGGCGGCAGCGCGCCCGCTCGACGAGCGCGTCGGGCGGGCCGGGCTGGCCCTGGTCTACCTCGGAATGGCGTTGCTTCTCGCGTGCATCGTGTTGCGCGGGCTGGCCACCATGCGGGCGCCATGGGGCAACATGTACGAGTTCATCAACCTGACGTGCATGTCCGGACTGGTGGCCGCCGCGGCGGTGCTGCGGCGGCCGCAGTACCGCCCGCTGTGGGTGTTCGTGCTGCTGCCGGTGCTGATCCTGCTGACGGTGTCGGGCCGCTGGCTGTACACCAACGCCGCGCCGGTGATGCCCGCATTGCAGTCGTACTGGCTGCCCATCCACGTGTCGGTGGTCAGCCTCGGCTCCGGGGTATTCCTGGTCGCCGGGGTGGCTAGCATCCTGTTCCTGTTCAAGATGTCGCGGTTCGGCGACCCCGGCGCTCAAGGCCCGGTCGCCCGGATCGCCGACAAGCTGCCCGACGCGCAGGCCCTCGACAGAATCGCCTATCGCACCACGGTATTCGCGTTCCCCGTGTTCGGCTTCGGGGTGATCTTCGGCGCGATCTGGGCAGAGGAGGCGTGGGGCCGCTACTGGGGGTGGGACCCCAAGGAAACGGTGTCGTTCATCGCCTGGGTGGTATACGCGGCGTACCTGCACGCGCGCTCCACCGCGGGCTGGCGGGACAAGAAGGCGGCGTGGATCAACGTGGTGGGGTTTGTCGCGATGGTGTTCAACTTGTTCTTCATCAATTTGGTCACGGTGGGCCTGCATTCCTACGCCGGGGTCGGCTAACGGCGATGGAAATCGCTAGTGTCGATCTGGTAAGCCAGCGACCCAGGGGGACAAGGCGTGCCTGACGGCTTCGATACCGGCGGTTTTCGCTCGCAGCAGCGGTTCAACGATTCGGATACAGGTCCCGTGCGGGGCGCCGCCAACGGTCGGCACGCCCCGCCCCCGCCGGAGTGGGGCGCCTCGACCCCGCCTACCGGCTTCCCACAACCGGCGCCGATGGCGTGGGCACCGCCGCCCCCGCCGCCCACCTCGAACGATTTGACCAACGCGGAGCTGCTGCGGCCGATGAGGCCGCCGCCGTCCGCGGGCTGGCGGAAGTGGCTCTACCTCGCCTCGTTCAAGACGGTCAACGTCGGTGAAAGTCCGCGGGTCGCGCACCACAACAACCTGGTGGCGCAGGCCAATCGGCCGCTGCAGGGCTGCTACCGGATCGCGCTGATGTCGTTGAAGGGCGGTGTCGGGAAGACGACGATCACCGCCGCCCTCGGCGGCACGTTCGCGACGGTTCGCGGTGACCGCGTCGTCGCTGTTGACGCGAACCCGGACCGCGGCACGCTGAGCGGGAAAGTGCCGCTGGAGACCCCGGCCACCGTGCGTCACCTGCTGCGCGACGCCGAGGGAATCGAACGCTACAGCGACATCAGGGCCTACACGTCGCAGGGGCCCAGCCGGCTCGAGGTGCTGGCGTCCGAGACCGACCCCGCGGTGTCCGAGGCGTTCAGCTCCGATGACTACACGCGTACGGTCGAGATTCTCGAGCGCTTCTACAGCCTGGTGCTCACCGACTGCGGAACGGGGCTGATGCACTCCGCGATGTCGGCGGTGCTGGCCCAGTCCGACGTGTTGGTGGTGATCAGCTCCGGGTCCGTCGACGGTGCCCGCAGCGCGTCGGCGACGCTGGACTGGCTGGACGCCCACGGGCATCAAGAGATGGTGCACAACTCGATCGCGGTGATCAACGCGGTGCGGCCGCGCTCGGGAAAGGTGGACCTGCACAAGGTCATCGACCACTTCTCCCGGCGCTGCCGGGGCGTGCTTCTGGTGCCGTTCGACCCGCACCTGGAAGAGGGCGCGGAGATCAGCCTGGAGCGGCTGAAGCGGGAGACCCGGGAGGCATTGATCGAGTTGGCTGCCGTGGTAGCCGACGGATTTCCGCCGACGAACCGGCGCGATGCGTTCCGCTAACGTTTGGTGTCGTCGCCGCGGCCCAGCCGCCACAGGAAGTCGGGATCGTCGTCGGGGCCGATCACCCGGGTCTTGGACCGAGCAGCGCGAACGGCGTGCACCAGCCGCCATCCGACGTAAACGAGACCGCCGAGCATCAGCAAGATGACGAGCAGCGAAACCAGGGTGAACACCTCCTGGCTTGAATATACGCGCCGTCGATAGGCTCGGTCTGTGACCGAAAACCGGACCGGAGGAAGCATGGTGCGCGACGTCGGCGTGTACGCAGCCGCCCGGCTGTTGCTGGTTGCCGGCCTGGCGGCGCTGATCTACTGGATCGCGCGGCTGGCCGGCGTCGACGACTTCCCGGTGTACATCGCGCTGGCATTTGCGATCGTGATCGCGCTGCCACTGGGCATCTGGGTCTTCACGCCGTTGCGCCGGCGTGCCACTGCCAGCGTTGCCGCGTTCGACGAACGACGGCGCCGTGACCGTGCGCAACTGCGGGCGCGGCTGCGTGGCGAGTCCCCGCCCGAGGCCGAATAGCTGGGACGATGTTCGCATGACGCAGGTTGGTCTCGGATTCGGTGTTCTGGGCCCGTTGCAGATGACCGTCGACGGCGCGAATGTGTCGTTGGGCACACCGAAGCAGCGCGCTGTCCTGGCAATGCTGGTGATCAACCGCAACCGGCCGGTGGGTATCGAGTCGTTGATCAACGCGGCGTGGGAGCAGTGGCCGCCGGCCGAGGCGCGGACCAGCTTGCACTCGTACGTGTCGAACCTGCGCAGACTGCTCGGCAAGGTGGCCGGTGACCCACGTGCCCTGTTGGTGAGCGCGCCGCCCGGGTATCGCCTCAATGTCGCCGAAACCGCCTGCGACATAGGCCGATTCATCATCGGGAAGAATGCCGGTGTGCAGGCGGCGGCGGCGGGCAAGTTCGAAGCGGCGAGCACGCACCTGAGTGCCGCGTTGGCCGAGTGGCGGGGGCCGGTGCTCGAGGACCTTCGCGACTTCCAGTTCGTCGACGCGTTCTCCGCTGCGTTGACCGAGGACAAGGTGCTTGCCCACACCGCACTGGCCGAGGCCGAAATCGCTTGCGGGCGTGGTTATGGCGTGATCGGTGAATTGGAGGCGCTGACGGCCGAGCACCCGTACCGCGAGCCGCTGTGGGCGCAACTGATCACCGCCTACTACCTCGTGGAGCGGCAGTCCGATGCCCTCGCGGCCTACCTCCGGTTGAAAGACACCCTGGCCGAGGACCTCGGCATCGACCCGGGGCCGACGATGCAGGCGCTGTACGAGCGGATCCTGCGGCAGGAGCCGTTGGATATCAAGCAGTCCGCGCAGGCCACCGCGGTGGACACCCTGGTCAGCATTGACCAGCGCACCGCGGTGACCGCGCAGACCGCCATCGCGCACCTGCGCGACTGGGCCGGCCGCACGCATCCTCTGGTTGGGGCGGCCACCCGGATCGGTCGGCTGGCGGATAACGACATCGTTCTCGATGACGCCAGCGTCAGCAGGCACCATGCCGTCGTCATCGACACCGGCACCAGCTTCATGATCACCGATCTGCGGTCGGCCAACGGCGTGTATGTGGCAGAACAACGCGTGCGCGGCACTGCTTCGCTGGTCGAAGGGGACCGGATCCGCATCTGCGACCACGAATTCACCTTCGAGGTGCAAACCCGCGACGGGCAGCGCCCCAAGCGGAAGTAGGCCGTGCTGTTACCGGCCTCCCGCCGTTTTCCGCTGTGAACCGACTGCGCAGGCGTTAGCGTGGAAGGTAAGAGATAGGGAGACGAATGAGCGACGACACCGAACGGGTGGGTACCGACTTCGGTCACTATCGCCTGAGGCGGCTGCTCGGCCGGGGCGGGATGGGTGAGGTCTACGAGGCCGAGGACACTACCAAGGATCGCATTGTGGCGTTGAAGCTGTTGCCCATTGCGATGTCCAACGATCCGGTGTTCCGCAAGCGGCTGCAGCGCGAGGCGCGATCGGCGGGGCGGTTGCAGGAACCGCACGTGGTGCCGATTCACGATTACGGCGAGATCGACGGCGTGCTGTACGTCGACATGCGCTTCATCGATGGCACCGATCTGCGCAAGATGCTGAGCCGGTACGGACCGCTGACGCCGGCGCGCGCGGTGGCGATCATCAGCCAGATCGGCTCGGCGCTGGACGCCGCGCATGAGAGCGGCATCATGCACCGCGACGTCAAGCCGGAGAACATTCTGATCACCCGCGACGACTTCGCGTATCTGGTGGATTTCGGTATCGCCAACGCGGCCACCGACGAGAGCCTGACCGAGCTGGGAACCGCGGTCGGCACGTATGCCTACATGGCCCCGGAGCGGTTCCAGAACGCCGAGGTGACGTACCGCGCCGACATCTATGCGCTGGCGTGTGTGCTGCACGAATGCTTGACGGGAGGCCAGCCCTACCCGGCCGACAGCGTCAGCGTGGTGATCACCGCGCATCTGATGGAGCCGATCCCTGCGCCCAGCAAGATGCGTCCCGGTATCCCCGCGGCCTTCGACGAAGTGATTGCCCGTGGCATGGCAAAAGATCCGAACGATCGTTATGCGACCACCGGCGACCTCTCGGCGGCCGCACATGCCGCGCTTGGGTCCCGTGACCAGGACAAGGCGGACACCATCGTGGCCCGCAGCGAGGCGGCAACCGTACAGGGGATCATCACCCCGCCGCCCACTCAGGATCCGCCGACCACCCCGGCCAGCTTCTTGACTCCGCCGCCGGGCTTTCCGCCGTCCGGTTCACCGCCGACACCGCCCCCGTTCGCGCCCACGGCGGCCCAACCGCCGTATCCGCCTGGCGGTACCCCGCCGGGCGGACCGCCATCGTGGCAGACCTTTGCGTCCGGTCCGATGCCGTCGGCCCAGCCGCCGGGACGCAACTGGGTGCCGATCATCCTCGCCGGCGCCGCGGCGTTCCTGCTGCTGCTCGGCGGCGTGGTGGCCATCGTGTTGCTGACCAGCAAGCCACGCCCCAAGCCGGACAACAACGCAACACACACCTCCACGACGTCTGAGACAACTGAGACTTCGTCGGGGCAGAGCACCGGGCCCGAGCCGACAGCAAGCCAGGCCACCCCAGCCCCAGGCCCAGCCCAACCACCGGTCGCTGCGACCGGGAAGTGGGTCGTCATCGCCTTCTCCCCGGCGACGGGGGCGTACGGCTGGGCGAACGGCTCCGACACCAAGGACGACGCGTCCACCAGGGCGATGAACTACTGCAAACAGTACGGTGGCACCGATTGCCAATTGGCGGCGTGGGGGTCTGACGAATGCGTCGCGGTCGCCAGGAGCGACTCCAGTTGGCATGGGGGCCTTGGTCCGACCCTCCAGGCAGCCGAGAATGACGCCATCGCAAACAACAAGGGCGGCACAATCCTGGAGTCGAAGTGCTCGACGGACTGAAGGTTCGGTTGATCCCTCACGTCGCCCGTTCGCTGTGAATGTGCCAATAGGTGAGGGAGACGAATGAAATGACGCCGATTCCTCAGCCCAGTGTGGTGCGTCCCGGTATCCCGCCGGCTCTCGATGCCGTAATTTCCCGTGGCATGGCGATAGATCTGAAAGATCCGTACGTGGCCGCGTCGACACAGCCGCCTTACCCGCCTTACCCGCCGCCTTACCCGCCGCCGGGGCCGCCTTACCCGCCGCCGGGGCCGCCCGGACCTGGCGGGTGGGGTCCGACCGGCCCGATGGGCCCCGGCGGACCCGGTGGTCCGCCCGGTGGACCACCGCCCGGCGGGCCACCGCCGTGGCAGCCACCGGGAGCCGGTCCGCCGCCGAGTCGCAACTGGGTGCCGATCGTCATCGCCGCGGTCGTGGCCTTCCTCCTCGTGGTCGGGGGTGTGGTCGCCGCCATCGTGTTGCTGAACAGGTCGGGCGACAACAGCAGCAACAACGCGACCGGCGGCAGCTCAACGGCTTCGACGTCGCCGGCCACATCGAGCAAGAGTTCGACCAGCAGGACGGCGCCGACGACGACATCCGGACAGACTGGCGCGTCAGCACAGCTGATGACCCTGCTGCCCGAGGGCTACGGCCCCGGCGCCTGCAAGCCGATCGACCCCGTCACCGATGCGCTTGCGACCGTCGACTGCGAAAAGAACACCGATCCCGGCGGACCTGACGTCGCACGCTATTCGCTGTTCCCCGACCAGGCGACGCTGGACCGGCACTTCTCGTCGGCCACCAAGGAAGACGACGAGCTGGTGATGTGCCCTGGAAGCAACGTGCAGTCGCCGACCACGTGGCACTACACGTCGACACCTGACAAGGTCGAGGGGCAGGTGGCGTGCGGCACGTACAAGGGCGGCCCCGACGTGCTGTGGACCAGGAATACGGATCTGATGCTTGCCGACGGTCAGGGACC
Organism: uncultured Actinomycetota bacterium; assembly: GCA_963759655.1. Taxonomy (GTDB): domain Bacteria; phylum Actinomycetota; class Actinomycetes; order Mycobacteriales; family Mycobacteriaceae; genus Mycobacterium. The sequence continues at coordinate 709,449 of CAVXAG010000017.1, forward strand.
GGACCTCCCTGCGTTGCACGACTGGTGGCTGAAATACGGCTGATCCGCTCGGGACAGCCGCTGGTCGCTCAGGAAGGCTCAGGAAGGTGGGGCTTCGGCGCCGCGGTCCACGCCGGTGCGCAGCTTTACCGACGCCGAATAGGCATGGGTGCGGAATCGAAGGATCGGGTCGTCGGAGGGTTCGATGCCGTCGGTGACGCGCATGGGATCGAAGACGACGATGTCGCCACCACGCTCGCGTTCGGTGTCGACTCCGGTGATGTCAAGACTGCCGACGGTGACGATGTTCCTGCTCCGCCAAGGCGCGGACGGGTCGACGGTCGAGTCCTGGGTCGCGGCAAGCTGAACGCGGAAGAAAAACCGTACCGGTCCCGCTGAGAGCCGCTCATCCATCTCGTCGGTCAAGTAGTCGGGGTCCTTCGACAACGCAGTCCGCAGTGCCAGGAACTGCTCGCCGGCCGCCGGAATCAGGTGGTAGCGAACGAATTTGGCGCTGCCCTCGTCGTTGACCCACCGGAAGGCGTGCAACCCGTGGTACTCGATTGTGGCGTAGCTGACCGGAATCTTGCGTAGCGTGTCGCTGGTGATCAAGGTGGGAAGCAGTTTCGGCTGGGTGGCCACCAATTTCGCGATGCGGACAGGCGCCGTCAGGCTCGGCGTCAACGCGCGCAGCAGATCGACGAAGCCGTCCGGCGTACTGGACGTGAACAACTTCGCGGTTTGCATCGACACATCTGTCGTCGATCCGTCCGGCAGCGTGAACTTCACCGCCATTCCGCGAATTCCCGGCGCACCGTCGCGCTGCTTCGGATTGCCGGAGCCGTTCGAGAATCTGATGAGCGCGGGCACGGTCGAACCGTCCAGATGCGCGGCGCGCGACAGCCTGGCGGCGTCGTCGGTCGCGGTGAACGTGCCGCGGTACAGCTTGCCCTTGGCGTGCAGCGCTCGCTGGCCAGGCTGTGCACCGCCGCTGGCCCGGATCGCTTCGATTGCCTCGTCTGGGGTCACCACGACAGGTCTCCCTTCCTAGCTGCTTCTAGCCGGCCAGCATCAGTGCCAGCGCGACCGCCGCCGACCACACCAACATAGTGAGCCCGGTGTCACGCAGCACCGGGATCAACTCGCGCCCTCCGCGACCACGCCGCACCGGGGCGGCGGCCCGTACCGCCAGCGGCAACGCGACGAAACCCATTGCGCACCACGGTGTTGCGGCCAGCAACGACAAAGTCGCCAGGCCTGCGATCGCCAGCAGCGCCTGATACAGCAAGCGGGTGCGGGCAGCGCCGAGCCGGACCGCGAGCGTGACCTTGCCGCTGCGGGCATCGGTGGGGATGTCGCGCAGGTTGTTCGCAATCAGTACCGCCGACGACAGCGACCCCGTCGCGACCGCCAGCACGACGCCGACCCAGTCGACGCGCAGGGCCTGGACATACTGGGTGCCGAGCACCGCAACGAGGCCGAAGAACACGAACACCGCGACCTCGCCGAGGCCGCGGTAGCCGTACGGCCGGGATCCCCCGGTGTACAGCCACGCGCCTGCGATGCAGGCCGCACCGACGACGATCAGCCACGGCGCGGTGCAGAGGGCCAGCGCCAGCCCGGCGGCCGCTGCGATCCCCATGCTCACCGCGGCGGCCGTCAACACGGATTGTGGAGCGGCGAGCCGCGATCCGACGAGGCGCAGAGGGCCGGCACGTTGATCATCGGTGCCGCGGATGCCGTCGGAGTAGTCGTTGGCGAAGTTGACGCCGATGATCATCGCGACCGCCACCACCAGCGCGAGCAGCGCCTTCCACCACACGGCGTCGTGCAGCCACGCGGCGGCGCCGGTGCCGGCCACCACCGGTGCGACCGCGTTCGGCAGCGTGCGCGGGCGGGCGCCCTCGATCCACTGCGCCAAGGTGGCCACGAGTCAGATCGTTGCATGCCCGACAATGTTGTGACGCACGCGCACGTGAGGAGCAGAAATTTGTTGGGAGTGATCGGCGGAAGCGGCTTCTACACGTTTTTCGAGCAGGGCGCGCGCAGTGTCGAGGTGGAGACGCCTTATGGGCCGCCCAGCGCCCCGATCACCATTGGCGCAGTCGGCGACCACGAGGTCGCGTTCCTGCCGCGCCACGGCCTGCAACACGAATTCCCGCCACACACCGTGCCGTACCGCGCCAACATGTGGGCGCTGCGCGGGCTCGGGGTGCGGCGCATCTTCGGGCCGTGCGCGGTCGGCAGCCTGACCGCCGAGCTCGGACCGGGGGCAACGGTGGTGCCCGACCAGCTGGTCGACCGGACCTGCAGCCGCGGCGACACCTACTTCGACTCCGGCGGCGTCCACGTCGGCTTCGCCGACCCGTACTGCCCGGCATTGCGTGCGGCGGCGCTGGCGCCCGGGGTCGTCGACGGCGGCACGATGGTGGTGATCCAGGGACCGCGGTTCTCCACCCGTGCCGAGAGCCGATGGTTCGCGAGCCAGGGCTTCACGCTGATCAACATGACCGGATACCCCGAGGCGGTGCTGGCCCGTGAGCTTGAGATGTGCTACGCGGCAATCGCACTCGTCACCGACCTGGATGCGGGCATCGATATCGGGTCAGGGGTGCGGGCGGTGCACGTGTTCGCCGAATTCGAGCGCAACCTCGGCCTGTTCAAGCAGGTGGTGCTCGACGCGCTGGGCGCCGTCGAGAGCGAGCGCACCTGCACGCACTGCCTGCCGCACGAGGGCGTCGAGTTGCCGTTCGAGCTGCCGTGAGGGTGCTGGTGACCGGCGCGGCCGGGTTCATCGGCGGGCGGGTGGCCGATGCTCTGGCGGCGGGCGGCCACGACGTCGTCGGCATCGACGTGATGCTGCCCGCCGCGCACCGCCCCGGCAGCGAGCCCCCGCCTGGTTGCCTTCGAGTCGATGTCCGTGACGCCGACGCGCTGGCACCTCTCCTCGACGGCGTCGACGTGGTGTGCCACCAGTCCGCGATGGTCGGCGCGGGTGTGGACGCCGCAGATGCGCCGGCCTATGGCAGCCACAACGACTACGCGACCGCGGTGCTGCTGGCACAGATGCACGTCGCGGGCTGTCGGCGCCTGGTGCTGGCGTCGTCGATGGTGGTGTACGGGCAGGGCCGCTATGACTGTCCCGTGCACGGCCCGGTGGATCCGCTGCCACGCCGGCGCGCGGACTTGGACAACGGGGTGTTCGAGCACCGCTGCCCGGTCGGTGGCGAGGAGTTGGGCTGGCAGCTGGTTGACGAGGATGCGCCGCTGCGGCCGCGAAGCCTGTACGCCGCCAGCAAGACGGCGCAGGAGCACTACGCGCTGGCCTGGAGCGACGCCGTCCGAGGCTCCGTCGTCGCGCTGCGCTACCACAACGTCTACGGCCCGGGGATGCCACGGGACACGCCGTACTCCGGTGTCGCCGCGATCTTCCGCTCGGCTCTTGAAAACAGCTCGCCGCCAAAGGTTTTCGAAGACGGCGGTCAGATGCGTGACTTTGTGCACGTCGACGACGTTGCGGCGGCGAATGCGGCCGCGGTGAGCCGCGTCGGGACGGTCGGGTTTCTCGCGGCGAATGTATGCTCCGGACAACCGATCTCGATCCGAGAGGTGGCCGACCAGCTGTCGCACGCCAGCGGGGGGCCGGCCCCCCAGGTCACCGGTGACTACCGCAGCGGGGACGTCCGTCACATCGTCGCCGATCCGGCGCGGGCGCGGGAGCTGCTGGGATTCATCGCCAAAATCGGCCCCGAAACCGGTCTCAGGGAGTTCGCCAAAGCACCTCTGCGCGACTAGCCCGGCGCTAATCGGTAAACGTGATCCGCACCGAGAGCGGATCGCTCTCCATCGCGCGCATCGCGATGGCCGTCGCGGTCGCCGAGACCTTCCCCTTGGCGAAGCTGCGGGCGCGGGCGCGGATGTCGTCGTCCGGCTGGAATGCTGCGGTGCCGGCGCGCCACTGGCCGTTCACCCGGACCCGGACGCGGGGATCGGCGTCGATGTTGTGGGCCCATCCCGCACGATGGCCGTGCTGCGAGATCACCCAGACGCCGTCCGCGTCGGCGCTGCCGGTCAGCGGGACGCGCCGCGGTTGGCCCGATTTCCGCCCGGTGGTTTCCAGCTCGACCACCAGCGCGGACCGGATACCCCGCCGATCCAGCGCCGCGACCAGCGGATTCAGCACCGTCCGGCCCACCCGTCGCTCGAATTTGAACTTGCGCAATCCTGCCGTGGCCATCGCGGTCCTTTCAGTGGGTCCAAATGATTGGTTCAGGGTTAACGACGTTAGTAGAACGATCACTCAAAAACAAGGGGTGGGGGCGGGTTCACAAGGCTGGGGGAGAGGGAACAAGGGGGGCGGGAACAAGGGTGGGGGCGGGCTGACAAGGCTGGGGGCGGGGGTCCAGGGTCGGGGGTGGCTCGGCTAGACGCGATCGTCGTCCGCCAGCGGCAGCCGCACCTCGAAGCGCGCCCCGGTGCCGAGATTGTGTGCCGACAGCGTGCCGTGATGGGCCTGCACCAGGCCCGCGGCGATCGCCAGGCCCAGGCCCGAGCCGCTGGGCAGCGACGGGTCGTTGCGCGGCACTCGCCCGTTGGAGCCGCGGTACGCGACGTCGAACACCCGGGGCAGGTCGGCCTCGTCGATGCCCACGCCGGTGTCGTCCACGCGGGCGAACGCGCCGTTCTCGTCCGCCCCGAGCGCCAGCTCGACGGTGCCACCCGCGGGGGTGTGTGCGATCGCGTTGGCCACCAGGTTGGACAGGGCGCGCACCAGCGCGCGGTCGCTGCCGATCACCCGCACCGGCTCGTCGGGGACACTGGCGCGCAGTGCCACGCCCGCGCGCTCGGCGGCGATCCGGTGCGCGGCGAGCACGTCGTCCACCACCTCGTCGAGCGCCACCCTGTCCTGCGAAAGTTGGATGGCGCCTGCGTTGATCTTCGACATCTCGAACAGATCGTCGACCATCTCGGACAGCCGAACAGATTCCTGCTCAATGTGTTTCGCGTGCTGACGAACCTCGTTTGCGGGGACCACGCCGTCGGCGATGGCCTCGGAGACGGCGCGGATCCCGGCCAGCGGAGTGCGCAGGTCGTGGCTGACGAACGCCACCAACCGCCGCCTGGACTGTTCCGATGCGCGTTCGGCGTCGCGAATCTGTTGCTCCCACACTGTCCTTCGGGCCTGAAACCGGGCCATCAACACGGCGGCGGGAATCGTGACGACGGCCACGATCACCAACACCACCGCTATCTGCTCGAACGTCTCGGTGATCATGAAGCCGGACGCGCCGAGCACCCCGACCAGGGTGGCCAGCGTCGGGATGAGCACCAGCACCACCATGCTCACGGCCAGCGACCACGACCGCGCCAGCCTGACGATCAACCAGCCGGCCAGCACGACGGGCATCGTGCAGCCCAGCGACCACGCGATGATCTGTGCTAAGTCACGCGTCGGCACCGGGTCCGCCCCACATGTACCCGCGACCCCAGACCGTCTCGATGCGGTGCGCTTCACCGAGTTTCGCGCGCAGCCGCTTCACGTGCACGGTCACGGTCGACAGGTCACCGAAGTCCCACCGCCATACGCTCTTCAGCAGTTCCTCCCTGGTGAACACCGCACCGGTATGGGTCAAGAAAAACACCAGCAGGTCGAACTCGCGGTTCGTCAGGCCAACCTTGCGCCCCTCGACCTGAACCGACCGGGCCGCCGTCAGCACCTTCAGCGGGCCGGCATTGATCTCCATCGGCAACGTCGGGGCCACCGCGGACGCGCGCCGCAGCACCGACCGCACCCGCAGTGCCAGCTCCCTCGGGCTGAACGGCTTGGTCACATAGTCGTCGGCACCGGCCTCCAGCCCGGCGATCCGGTCGTCCTCCTCGCCCAGCGCGGTCAGCAGGATCACCGGGATCGGGTAGCGGCCGGCGTTGCGCAGAGTCCGACACAACGTCAGGCCGTTGGGCCCCGGCATCATCACGTCGAGCACCGCGACGTCGATCTGCCCGGTGGCCAACACCCGCAACGCCTCGGTGCCGTCGTCGGCCAGCGTCACGTCGAGGCCGTCGCGCTCGAGGTAGCGCCGCACGACATCGCGCACCACCGTGTCGTCGTCGGCGATCAGGACCCGTGCGCTCACAGCTTCAGAGGTTATCCCGACGCGATGCCGACCTGCGGCGATGTCACCGATTTGTCACTCGATCCCGCGAGCGATGCGGCGGGTTGATGACTAGCGTCTAAACACATGCCCGACTGTTCGGTGACGGTGGTGCTGCCGTGTCTCGATGAGGCCGCGTCACTGCCGGGGGTGCTGGCCAGGATTCCTGCCGGGTACCGGGCGCTTGTCGTCGACAACAACTGCACCGACGGCACTGCCGCCGTCGCGCGCAGACATGGCGCAGATGTCGTGACCGAGCGGCAGGCCGGCTACGGATCGGCGGTGCACGCCGGCATCGTCGCGGCGGCGACGCCGATCGTGGCGGTGCTCGACGCCGACGGCTCCCTCGACCCCGCCGAGCTGCCCATGATGGTCGCCGAGCTGGAACGCGGCGCCGACATGGTGACCGGCCGGAGGCGCCCGGCGCGCGGCCTGCGCTGGCCGTGGCACGCCCGGCTGGGAACGGCGGCGGTGAGCTGGCGGCTGCGCACCCGGCACCGCCTGCCGGTGCACGACATCGCCCCGATGCGGGTCGCGCGACGCGCTGCGCTACTGACGCTGGGCGTCCAGGACCGCCGGTCCGGGTACCCGGTCGAGCTGTTGGTCCGCGCGGCTGCCGCGGGATGGAGGGTGGTGGAACGCGACGTGGGTTACGGGCCGCGGACAGGCGGAAAATCGAAGGTCAGCGGGTCGGCCCGGGGCAGCCTGGTGGCGGCCGTGGACTTCTGGCGGGCGATCTCATGACGTGCCGGTGCCATCTGCTCTTCGCGCAAGCGGCTCATCGCCCGGTGACCGTGTTGGTAGTCGCGAAGGCGCCGGTGCCCGGTATGGCCAAGACCCGGCTGGCCGCGGCGGTGGGGCCCGACGCGGCGGCCGACGTCGCGGCGGCTGCGCTGCTGGACACCCTTGACGCGGTCGCCGCCGCGCCGGTGACCGCCCGTGTCGTTGCGATGACCGGCGACCTGGGCGCGGCCAGCCGAGCCGATGAAATCCGCTCGCGGCTGGTCGATTTCACGGTAATTCTGCAGCGCGGAACGGATTTCGCGGACCGGCTGGCCAACGCGCATGCGGACGCGGCGTCGGCGGCCGGCCCGCGGCCGGTGCTGCAGATCGGGATGGATACGCCGCAGGTCACCGCCTCGTTGCTCGTCCGGTCCGCCGACGCGCTGCTGACCGCGCCTGCCGTCCTCGGCATGGCCACCGACGGCGGCTGGTGGCTGCTCGGGCTGCATTCGCCGACCGACGCCGACGTGCTGCGGGCCGTGCCGATGTCGCGAGACGACACTGGCGCGGTAACGCTTCGGGCGCTGCGCGACAAAGGAATAAACGCGATCCTCATCGACGAACTGCGCGACGTCGACACCGTCGACGACGTGACTGCTGTGCGCGAGGCGAGTCCGCCGGACTCGCGGTTCACCAGGGCGACTTTCGGGATGGGTGGCTGACATGCTGGGTCAGTTGTATGAGCGCGCGCTGACAGGCGAGCGATGTTGGGTGCGTCACGACGACGGCCATGTGCACGCGCTTCCGGTGCACAGCTGGCTCGGCGGCCGAGGAGCCGACTACATATTCGACCACGCGGTTGTCGGCATGTGCCGAGGACCGACGATCGACTTGGGGTGTGGCCCTGGACGATTGGTTGCGCACCTGGTGCGTCAGGGCATCCCGGCACTCGGTGTCGACCAGTCGGCCACCGCGGTGTCATTGGCGCGACGCAGCGGCGCACCTGCGCTTCACCGGGACGTGTTCGAGCCGCTGCCCGGAACGGGCCGCTGGCACACGGTACTGCTCGCCGACGGGAACGTCGGCCTGGGCGGCGACCCGCGGCGCATCCTCGCCCGGGCCTCGGAGCTGCTGCGGCGCGGTGGTCGATGTCTGGCTGAATTCGACAGCGTTGCGACAGGTGTGCGGCACAGCTGGGTGCGGCTGGAATCCGCGCGCGCCGTTGGGCCGTGGTTCCGCTGGGCATCGGTGGGCGTCGACAGCGTGGGGCGGCTGGCTGAACAGGCGGGGCTGTCGGTGACCGGGATTCATCCGGTGGGGGAGCGGGTGCTGGCAAGCCTGGCGGCGACATGACTGAACGCAACATGAGTGGGCGCAAGACGGTGCTGCGCAGCACCCCGGTCACCGCGCGCATCGGCGTGTGGCTTGGTGCGGCCGTCGCGGTCTGCTTCACCACCGGGCTGATCAGCCACTTCATCCAGCACCCGCAGCCATGGTTCTTCTGGCCGACGCGACCGGTGTGGCTGTACCGGCTGACGCAGGGGTTGCACGTGGTGTCCGGCATCGCGGCGATCCCGTTGCTCGTCGTCAAACTATGGTCGGTCTGGCCGAAGTTGTTCGAACGTCCGTACATCGGCGGGCTGGTCCGCCAGCTCGAGCGGGGATCGATCCTCGTTCTGTTCGGCGCGATGATCTTCCAGCTGTCCACCGGGCTGATGAACATCGCCCAGTGGTACGCATTCAAGTTCTTCTTCACCACCAGCCACTACGAGATGGCCTACGTCGCGGCCGGCGCTCTGGTGGTGCATATCGGTGTGAAGCTGCCGGTGATCCGGCGGGCACTTGGAGAGCCACTGGACACCGGTGTGCCCGACACGTACCGCGGATTGTCGCGGCGGACCGTGCTGCGCGGAACCTGGTTGGCGGTCGGGGTGGCGACCCTGCTGACGGCCGGACAGACGGTGCCGCTGCTGCGCCGGGTGTCGCTGCTGGCGCCGCGTTCGGGCCACGGGCCACAAGGAGTTCCGATCAACCGCAGCGCGGTGGCCGCCGGAGTGCTGCAGTCGGCGCAGTCGCCGGACTACCGCTTGACGGTGGTGAACGGCAACCGGTCGCGCGCATTCACGGCGGCCGAGCTGTCCGCCCTGCCGCAGACAACGCGGTCGCTGCCGATCGCCTGCGTGGAGGGCTGGAGTGCGAACGGGACGTGGAGCGGCGTCGTGCTGTCCGACCTGATCGCCAGCGTCGGCGGATCGGCCGACTCGGACGTGCGGATGACCTCGCTGGAGCCGCCGGGCCCGTACTCTCGCTCGGTGCTGCCCGCCGTGCACGCCCGCGACTCGGACACGCTGATCGCGTTGAAGCTCAACGGCGAAACGCTGGCCCTCGACCACGGCTATCCGTGCCGGCTCATCGCACCGAGCAGACCCGGGGTGCTGCAGACCAAATGGCTGACTCGCATCGAGGTGGTGCAAGCGTGACCGCGATCCGGCTGCTGCTGATCGCCACCGGGATCGCCATCGCCGGATATGGGGCGGCGCTGATGCTCGGCGAGCCGCGGGTGATCCTGTTCCGGATGGTGGTGTGGGCGATGGTCGGGGTGGCGTTGCATGACCTGGTGTTCGCGCCGCTGTGCGTGGCGCTCGGGTTCGCCGGCCGGCGGCTCGTCCCGCAGAAGTGGTGGGGGCCGGTGGTGGTCGCCGCGCTGTGCAGCGTGGTACTGGTCGTGCTGGCGATCCCGGTGTTCGACAAGCCGGGGATGCGACCTGACAACCAGACGGTGCTCGACCGCAATTATCATGCCGGGCTGTGGATTTCGCTGACGATCGTCTGGGCGTGCGTTCCGCTGTATCTGGTCGCGGTGCGGTTGCTGCCAGTTCGCAGGAAAACCGGATAAGCGCGCGCGGCAACCCATAGAGTCATCGGCTATGAAGATGAATGCCGCGGTGTTGTGGGACGTGCACGAGGATTGGAGCGTCGAGGAGATCGACCTGGACGGTCCCCAGGAGGGCGAGGTGCTCGTCTCGTTCGAGGCCACCGGACTGTGCCACTCCGATCACCACGTCCGCGCGGGTGACCTTCCGCTGGCGCTTCCCATCGTTGGCGGCCACGAGGGCGCCGGCATCGTGGCCGAGGTTGGGCCCGGGGTGCGGAACCTGAACGTCGGCGACCACGTGGTGGGCATGTTCCTGCCGGCGTGCGGGCGATGCCGGTGGTGTTCGAGCGGCCACCAGAACTTGTGTGACCTCGGTGCCGAGATGGCCACCGGTGAGCAACTCGACGGCGGCTACCGCCGCCACGCCAAGGGCCGCGACATCGGCGCGATGTCATGGCTCGGCACCTTCGCCCAGTACGGCACCGTGCCGGAGAGCTCGGTTGTCAAGATCGACGACGACCTTCCGCTGAACCGGGCCTGTCTGGTCAGCTGTGGTGTGACCACCGGCTGGGGGTCGGCGGTGAACACTGCGGGCGTCACACCCGGCGACACCGTCGTCGTGATCGGATGCGGTGGCATCGGCAGCGGCGCGATCCAAGGCGCCCGGATGGCCGGGGCGGAGAAGATCATCGCAGTGGATATCGTGGAAGCCAAGCGGGCCAAGGTATTTCAATTCGGGGCCACACATTTCGCCAGCTCGCTGCCCGAGGCGACGGCGCTGGTCAGCGACTTAACGCGCGGTGTGATGGCCGACTCCGCAGTGGTGACGGTCGGACTGGTCGAGGCTCCGATGATCGTCGACGCGCTCAACATGATCCGCAAAGGCGGCGCGGTGGTGCTCACCGCGCTCGCGTCCCTTGTCGACATGACGCCGGCCATTCCGATGGCGGTGCTGGGGATGTTCACGTTGTATCAGAAACGACTGCTGGGAAGCCTTTACGGTGGGGGCAACCCGCGGGCCGACATTCCGCGGCTGCTGAGCCTGTATCGCGAGGGGAAGCTCCTGCTCGACGAAACAGTGACCACCGAGTACAAACTCGCCGACATCAACGACGCGTACGAGGACATGCTCGCCGGCCGGAACATTCGCGGTGTCATCGTGCATGACCATTAGGGCTGCTACCAGTTCGTCAGGATGAACGTGTTGAGCAGCAGGGCGCCGGCGATGTTGACAGCCAGCCACCAGCGATGCGACGACCGGGGCAACAGGGCCGGGGCCGCGGTCAGCCAGACGGCGAACGGCAGCCAGATGCGTTCGGTCTCGGCCTTGCTCAGCATGGACAGATCGGCGCACACGATCGCGGTCAGCGCGGCCAGCACCAGCAGGTGAATGCCTGACCGCCGCCGGATCGCGCCGACGTCGAACACTTTGCTGACACCCGCGACGCTGCCGAGGCCGATCGCGCAGACCACCGACGCGAGGTTGGCCCAGCTCCAGTACTGAAACGGCCGGGCGCTGGCGATGCCCTGCCAATACCGTTGCTGGACAAGGGTGTAGCCGTCAAACCAGCAAAATCCCGTCCAGGCGAACACGGCAACCACCGCTGCCGCCGCGGGTACGGCGACGGCCACCGCGGTCAGTGCGGCCCGCCGCTGCCGGGCGGAGACCAGCACCGCCAGCGCGAGAAGCGCCATCAACGTGAGGCCGTAATTGAGGAGGATCGCCCAGCCCAGCAGCAGTCCGGCCGCGACGGCGGCGATCGCGGGCGCGCGCACGCTGCGGCCGACCGACACCGCGAGCAGCGCGATGCCCCATGCGGCGACGCCGGCGAAATACCCGTCAGCGGACACCGCGATCCAGATCGCGGTCGGCGCCACCGCGACGAACGGCGCGGCGAGCCGTGCGGTGGCCTCGTCGCTGCACGCGCGCAGCGCGACGATGATCGCGGCGGCGGCACTCGATCCGACGAGCACGCACAAAGCGGCTGCCCACGCGCCGCCGCCGAGGCCGATTCGGTCAAGCCAGACGAATGTCAGCAGCGCGCCCGGCGGGTGGCCGGCGACATGCGTGATCCACGAGTCGTGCTGGAAGTCGGGGATGCGGCGGGCGAAGGTGCGCAGCGCCCCGGGGATGTCGGTGACCGACGGCACCTGGCGCAGGTACTCGTTCTCGGAGGTCAACCGGCCGGCGAAACCGCGCTGCCAGCCGTCGATCATCGCCAGCGAGAACGCCCACGCGCAGGAGGTCGCCCAGGCGGCCAGTGTCAGTGCCCGCCACGGCAGCCGCTGTGCGAGCGCCGGTCCCCACATCACCGCGGCGATGCCGATCACGATCGCGACAGGTGTGCCCCAGCCGACATGCGCGTTCCACCAGCCGAAAATCGGTGCGGTCTCGGCATATTTGTGGATCGGGAAGATGTTCGTGTGAATCAGCGGGGTGACGATGCCGAGGTGCAGGTGCGGCACGACGAACCCGGCGACGACCAGGACGACGGCCACCGGCACCGCCACCGCTTCGGTGCGGACCTTCACCCGCCCAGCCTATGGTTTGGCGGTTCCGCAGCGCGCAGGCGAGGCGTAGCGTTTCTGGGGTCGCGGGGTGGCCGGAGGAGCTTGCGATGGCAGTTGACGAGGACAAACTGGAGTCATTTCTCGGCAAAGCGGTGGGCGATCTCAGCGCGTCGGTGAGTGCGGTGCTGATGTTGATCGGCGACGAGCTCGGGCTCTACTCGGCACTCGCCGAGGAGCGATTGTCGGCCACTCGAATACGACGGGGCGACCGACAACTACCACTTGAACGACGAGCAGGCGCTCTGCCTCGCGAACCCGAACGGGCCGGTGGACCTGCCGGGCGCGTACGAAATCGTCCAAGACCTCTTTCACGTCCGGGCGCAAGCGGTGGACAACTTCCGCAGCGGGAAGGGCATGGAGTGGGGCGAGCATCACCCTTGCCTGTTCGACGGCACTGAGCGGTTCTTCAGAGCCGGTTACAACACGAACCTCTTGTCGTCGTGGCTGCCGGCGCTCGACGGCGTCGTCGACAAGCTCGACGCCGGCGGCCGCGCGGCTGACGTCGGTTGTGGCCACGGTGCCAGGACTATCCTTATGGCGCAGGCATTTCCGAATTCACAGTTCGTCGGCATCGACTATCACGATGCGTCGATCGAAACCGCCCGCGAGCGCGCGGCCGAAGCGGGCGTGACCAACACGACTTTCGAGGTGGCTGATGCCACGTCGTGCTCCGGCAACGACTTCGACCTCATCGCCTTCTTCGACTGTCTGCACGACATGGCGAATCCGTCAGGTGCCGCCCGCCAGGCGAGACAAGCGTTGAAGCCCGACGGCCACTGCCTGCTCGTCGAGCCCTTTGCCGGTGACACCGTCGCGGACAACTTGAACCCCGTGGGTCGCTTGTATTACGGCGCGTCGTCGCTGATCTGTGTGCCCGTGTCACTCGCGCAGCAAGGACCGGCTCTTGGTGCGCAAGCCGGCGAGTCGCGGTTGAGGAAGGTGATGGTTGACGACGGTGGTTTCACGCGGTTCCGGCGGGCGACGGAAACCCCGTTCAACTTGATCTTCGAGGCGCGGCCCTAAGAACGTCGCGATCCGTCAACGCCGTCGATACCGCTCGGCGAGCGCTCGCCTGTCGACCTTGCCGATCCCGCGGACCGGCAACTCGTCGACCAGGCGCAGCTCGCGCGGCGCCGCGGTGGAGTCCAGCGATGCGGCGACGTGGGTGCGCAGCTGCTCCAGCGACGGCGGCTCGCCGATCGGCACCACGGCCGCGACCACGCGCTGCCCGAGCCGGTCGTCGGGCACACCGAACACCGCGCACTGTGCCACCGCGGGATGGGTGGCGATCGCCGCCTCGACCAGCTGCGGCAGCACGGTCAAGCCGCCCGTGCTGATGCCCTCGTCGAGTCGACCGTGCACCGTGAGGACTCCGCAGGCGTCGATGCTGCCCGCGTCGTCGGTGCGGAACCACCCGGGTTCGCGGAACGGGTCGGGCGAGACCGGGTTGCGGTACCCGGTGGCCAACGTCGCCCCGCCGAGCACCACCCGGCCGTCGTCGATGCGGACGTCCACCCCGTCCAACGGCGTCCCGTCGTACACACAACCGCCCGCGGTTTCGCTCATGCCGTAGGTGCGGACGATGGGAACCTCTGCACCGGAGGCTTTTTCGGCGACGGCAGCGGGAAGCGGTCCGCCACCGATCAGCACCGCGTCGAGGTCCACCAACGCCGCCGTGGCCGACGGGTCGGACAGGGCCTTGGCCAGTTGGGTGGCCACCAACGAGATGTACCGGCGCCCGCCGCGCAGCTTTCGGACGGCAGCCGGCAGCGCGGAGACGTCAAAGCCGCCCGACGCGTCGAGCACCACGGGCGTGGTTCCCGCGAGCACGCTGCGGATCAGCACCTGCAAGCCCGCGATGTGGTGCGCAGGCAGCGCCAGCAGCCATTGGCCCTGGCCGCCCAGACGTGCATGCGCCGCCGAGGCGCTTGCGGTCAACGCCGCGGCGGTCAACATCGCGCCTTTCGGCACACCCGCGGTGCCGGACGTGGTCACCACGAGCCCAATGTCATCGTCAATCGGCTGGCCGGCCCCCAACGCCGTTGCCGTCATGGATTTTTCGGATTCGTTCCCTGCCGGCACCGGCAGCACCGAGCAGCGACCTGCCAGCAGATCCGCGACAACGGGCAGCAGGGTCAGAACCTCAGGCCCGGCGGGGACCTCGACGGCGCGCAGAGTGGCTATTCGGCGTCCTCGATGTCACGGGGATCGTCGAGCGGCCATCCCTTGGCCGCCAACCGCTGCCGCACCCGTTCGATGTCGTCGGCCGACGGAAGCTCATCGGTGATCTCGGTGATCGCCACCCCGATGTCCACCCGGTCGACGTCGCCGCGCTGCATCAACTCCGAGGCGACCGCCTTCACCTCGTCGGTGGTGAGCCGGCGCGACAGCAACGCGAGGACGGGCAGGTAGTCGTGGGGCGGGACTCCCTCCGGGTAGCCGGCGCGCAGCCACGTCACGATCGCATTGAGGAATCGGTTCACTGCGGAAACTCCCCCGTGTGGTTTCTGCCAAGGTCCCGGGACCCGTCAATGGTAATGCCGCCGCCATCAGCGGCCAACGTGCCGCAGACGCAACATGAACAGAACGTGAACTCCTAGCAAGTATGGGCAAATTTCCTGGTCAATACAGTTTTTGGGATCTGTGATTCAGTAGTCAGATCGGCTTGCCAACCCCCAGAATGAGCGCCATGAGCACAACGATGATCATCCTGGTGCTGCTGATCGTCACGGCACTGGCCTTCGACTTCACCAACGGATTCCATGACACCGGCAACGCGATGGCGACGTCGATCGCCACCGGTGCCCTCAAGCCCAAGACGGCCGTCCTGCTGGCCGGCGTCCTGAACCTCGTCGGCGCGTTCCTCTCGGTGGAGGTCGCGGTCACCGTCACCACCCAGGTGCTCAAGGTCCAAGACGGCAAGACGGGCCACCTGCTCCCGGGGATCACCCCGTCGACCGGCCTCACCATCATCTTCGCCGGCCTGATCGGCGGCATCCTGTGGAACCTGCTGACGTGGCTGTTCGGCATCCCGTCCAGCTCGTCGCACGCACTGTTCGGCGGCCTGATCGGCGCCGGCCTCGCCGCGCTGGGCAGCAAGGGCGTGAACTGGACGGGCATCACCCAGAAGGTGCTGATCCCCGCGGCCGCCGCCCCCGTCATCGCCGGAATCGTTGCGGCGTGCGGAACCTGGCTGGTGTACCGGATCACCCGCAATGTCATGAAGAAGCGTCGTGAGGACGGTTTCCGCTGGGGCCAGATCGCCACGGCCTCGCTGGTCGCGCTGTCGCACGGCACCAACGACGCGCAGAAGACGATGGGTGTCATCGCGCTGGCTTTGATCACCACCGGCCACCTGACCGGCAACGTGGCGAAGAACGGCCTGCCGATCTGGATCATCTTCAGCTGCGCACTCGCGATCGGGCTGGGCACCTACATCGGTGGCTGGCGGGTGATCCGCACGCTGGGCAAGGGCCTGGTCGAGATCGAGTCGCCGCAGGGCTTTGCCGCCGAGGCGTCATCGGCCGCCATCATCCTGAGCTCGAGCGCCGCGGGCATGGCGCTGTCGACCACCCACGTGGCGACCGGCTCGATCCTCGGCAGCGGCGTCGGCAAGCCAGGCGCCGAGGTGCGCTGGGCGGTGGCCGGTCGCATGCTGGTGGCCTGGCTGGTTACCCTGCCTGCCGCCGCACTCGTTGGCGCGCTGTCCTTCTGGATCTCGGACGGCGTCTCGAGCTTTTCCTCGCAGCTGGTGGGCGACGGCGTGATCTTCCTGATCCTGTGCGCCCTGTCGTTCTACATCTGGTGGCGTGCCCAGAAGCAGAAGGTCGACTCCAACAACGTCAACGCCGATTGGGATTCCTCGACGAACTCCGTCGTGCCCGCCGCCGTCCGCGATGAGGTTAAGGGCGCTACCGACAAGGCCGCGGTCTAGCCGTTAACAAGCTCAGCCGTTAAACAAGCGAAGGAAACGTTGATGATTTACGCAGAAAGCCTTCTCAAGGTGCTCGTGGTCGGACTGGTCCTCGGGGCCGGGCTGCCCGCGGTCTTTGCGATCGGATTGGTGTCCTATTCCGCCGGGACCGGCGGTGCCGACGCCGCCGGGACCGCGCACGCGCCCAACCCGGCCCTGAAGTACCTGGGCTTGGTGCTGTTCTTGTTCGTCGCGTGGGTCATCGTTACTGCGATCACGTGGATCTGCCGGGCCACGATCATCCACCATTTCGGTTTTGACCCGTTCCCGTTCATCCACTCGAAGTGAGCCGACATCAATGACCGAACAGAACTTCTTCGAAAGCGTGCTGAAGTGGCTGCATGCCGGCTACCCCGAAGGGGTGCCGCCCAAGGACTACATCCCGGTGCTGGCGCTGCTGAAGCGCTCGCTCACCGAGGAGGAAGTCGTGAAGGCGGCGCAGGCCGTCCTCAAGCAGGCTGACTCCGACACCCCGGTGACCGACCTCCAGATCGAAGAGGCCATCCACAAGATCACCGAGCAGGCGCCCAACCCCGAGGAGATGCATCAGGTCGCATCCCGGCTCGCGTCGGTCGGCTGGCCGCTGTCGGCCCCGGCGCGCTAGACGTCAGCGGGTGTCGCGGCGCAGCGGATGCTCGGGCGGCACCTGCACGAAGATCAGCATGACGCCGTCGGGGTCGGTGACGTGCATCTCGTGTAGCCCCCACGGCTCCTGACGCGCCTCGCGCGCGATCGGCACGCGACGCTGCGACAGTTCGCGCTGGGTGTCGTAGATGTCACGGACCTGCAGCCAGATCGCGCCGGGGAACGAGCCGCCGTCGTTGTCGCCACGACCGTGGCCGGCCAACTCGATCAGCGACTGGCCCGCGAAAAACACTGTGCCGGCGCCGTATTCACGCCATATCGCCAGCCCGATACCGTCACGGTAGAACGTTAGGGAGCGCTCGTAGTCCGCGGGCCGGATGAGCATCCGGCTGGCGAGAATCTCCATGACTGCGTGTCTATCACGCGGACGTGACGGTCTGCCGCTTCATCAGCATGGTGAAGAGATCAGGGCTCATGATGTCGAGCGCCTGGGACAACAGCGACATTCGCGGCGCGATGCGCACCGGCCGCCGTTGCGCGGCGGTGATCATCCACTGCGCGGCTTCGCCCGGCGTCATCGCGGGCAGCTCGTCGAACTCCTTGGTCGGGGCGATCATGGGTGTCTTCACCAACGGGTAGTACAGCGTCGTCGATTTCACGCCGCGGTCCGACCACTCCGTCTCGATCACCCGGCTGACCGTCGACAGCGCCGCCTTCGACGCGTTGTACACCGAGAACAACGGCGAGGCCTCGCTGAACACGCCCCAGGTCGACACGTTGATGATGTGCCCGTCGCCCCGCTCGAACATGCCGGGAGCGAATCCGCGGATCAGCCGCAGCGGCGAGTAGTAGTTCAGCGTCATCGTCCGCTCGACGTCGTGCCAGCGGTCCAGCGATTCGGCCAGCGGCCTGCGGATGGACCGGCCGGCGTTGTTGACCAGGATGTCGACCCCGCCGATGCGGTCCTCGACCGTCTTCACCAGCTCGTCGACGGCGGCCAGGTCGGACAGGTTGCACGGCAGCGCGAACGCCGAGCCGCCGTGGGCGGTGATGCGCTGCGCCACCGCCTCCAGCAACTCCTGCCGGCGGGCGACGACGACCACGGTGGCGCCCTGATGTGCGAACAGCTCGGCGGCCGCTTCGCCGATGCCCGACGACGCACCGGTGAGCACCACGCGCTTGCCGCGCAGGTCGACATGTTCTCCGCTCGGCCGGTGCAGCAGCAATTTCTGCGAGACGGGCGGCCGCATGCTCGCCATCACCACCGACCTGGGAAGCCGCTTCAAAGGATTCACCCGTCGAGTCTATGGACCCGCGCGGCTCAGAAGTAGCGGGTCAGAAGTAGCGGGTCAGAAGTAGCGGGGGAACGGGCTCCAGTCCGGGTCACGCTTCTCAAGAAACGCGTCGCGGCCCTCGACGGCCTCATCGGTCATGTACGCCAGCCGGGTGGCCTCGCCGGCGAACAGTTGCTGACCCACCAGCCCGTCATCGAGCAGATTGAACGCATACTTCAACATCCGTTGCGCCTGAGGCGATTTGGAGTTGATCGCCTTCGCCCACTCGAGCCCGACGGTCTCGAGTTCGGCGTGGTCGACGACCTCGTTGACTGCGCCCATCCGGTGCATCTGCTCGGCGGTGTAGGGCCTGCCGAGGAAGAACACCTCCCTGGCGAACTTCTGGCCGACCTGCTTGGCCAGATACGCGCTCCCGTAGCCGCCGTCGAAGCTGCCGACGTCGGCGTCGGTCTGCTTGAAGCGGGCGTGCTCGCGGCTGGCCAGCGTGAGGTCGCACACCACGTGCAGGCTGTGCCCGCCGCCGGCGGCCCAGCCGCTGACAAGGCAGATCACCACCTTCGGCATGAACCGGATCAGCCGCTGGACCTCCAAGATGTGCAGCCGCCCGGCGCGGGCAGGATCCACCGTGTCAGCGGTCTCGCCGGACGCGTATTGGTAGCCGGTGCGGCCGCGGATGCGCTGGTCGCCGCCGGCGCAGAACGCCCAGCCGCCGTCGCGGGGGCTGGGCCCGTTGCCGGTGAGCAGCACCACGCCGACCCCGGACGACATCCGCGCGTGGTCGAGCACGCGGTACAGCTCGTCGACGGTGTGCGGGCGGAACGCATTGCGCACCTCGGGGCGGTTGAACGCGACGCGGACCGTGTCGTCGTCGATGTGGCGGTGATACGTGATGTCGGTGAGGTCGCCGAAACCGTCGACGGGCCGCCAGAGCGATCGGTCAAAAGGCTGCTCGCTCAAGGCTGTTGGACTCCGTCCTTGGTGATCGTCAGGTCGCCGCAGCTGATCGTCTGTGCCTCGGTCACCGCCGGGTCCTGTGCCGACGCCGCGGCGATGGTGTCGGATCGCCCGGGCGTGGCGGTCGCTCCGGCGAAGTCGATCTCGGTGCGGTGCACCGTCCAGCCGGTTGGGCCCAGCGTCGCCTGCAGCCCGACAAGGTGCGGGCCGGCGCCGAGATCCATGCACCCGACGCCGGTGCCGGTGCCGCGCAGGTTCTGCAGGTCGAACAGGAATGGCGCGCCCTGCGGGTCGATCACGGTGGTGATGTCACACCCGTTCACCAGGTACAGGTGCGCACCCCGGCCATTGCTGACGATCAGCTGCCGCATTGCGTTCGCCTCGGCGTCGACCAGCAGCGCCTGCAGCGGCAGCGGGCCGGCGTTGTCCACCTGCACCACGCCGGTCCCGGCCGGGGTGGTGATGCCGACCGACCCGCTGTGGCTGACCCACAGCATGTCTGCGCGGCCGACCTGGGTGCTGGCCGCGTCCAGCGGCGGCTTGGCCGGGCTGCAGGTGTCCGCCGACGCGGGCGTTGCGGTGACGGCGGGCACGAAAGCCACCGCGAATGCGATGCCGAGAAGAAGTCGCGTCAGCATCATGATGGGGACGCTACAGGTCAGCGGCCGACGCCGTAACCGCCTTTTTCAGCAGGACGTCCCGGTCGTTGCCGGTCAACGCTGTTAACCTACGGCGCGCCCGGCGCCCTCCCAGAACTTCGCGCGGACCGCCTTCTTGTCCGGCTTACCCAGCCCGGTCAGCGGCAGCGACTCGACGATCACCACCTGCTTCGGCGACTGCACCGATCCCTTGCGTTCCTTGACCGCCGCCTGGATCTCGGCGGTCATCGCGGTGATCGACTCCGGATCGCGGGGTGCGTCCTCGCGCAGCACGACGACGGCGGTGACGGCCTCGCCCCACTTCTCATCCGGCGCGCCGACCACGCACACCTGTGCGACCGCCCGATGCTCGGCGATCACGTCCTCCACCTCGCGCGGGTACACGTTGAAGCCGCCGGTGACGATCATGTCCTTCACCCGGTCGACGATGAACCAGAAGCCGTCCTCGTCTTCGCGGGCCAGGTCGCCGGTGTGCATCCAGCCGTCGCGAAACGTCTCCGCGGTCGCGTCGGGCAGCTTCCAGTAGCCGCCGGACAACAGCGGCCCGCTGACACAGATTTCGCCGACCTCGCCCGGTGGCACCGGCTTGCCGTCCTCGCCGAGCAGTGCCGTCCTCGCGAACAGCGTCGGCCGCCCGCAGGACGTCAACCGCTTCTCGTCGTGCTCGCCCTTGGCCAGATACGTGATCACCATCGGCGCCTCGGACTGCCCGTAGTACTGGGCGAAGATCGGGCCGAACCGGTCGATCGCCTCCTTCAGCCGCACCGGGTTGATCGCGGAGGCGCCGTAGTACACGGTCTCCAGCGACGACAGGTCGCGGGTGCGCGAATCCGGATGATCCAGAAGGGCATACAGCATCGACGGCACCATCATCGTGGCGGTGATCTTCTGCTCCTCGATGACGCGCAGCACCTCGGCCGGGTCGAACTTGGAAAGCACCATCATCTCGCCGCCCTTGACGACGGTCGGCATGAAGAACGCGGCACCCGCGTGCGACAGCGGCGTGATCATCAGGAAGCGCGGGTTGTCCGGCCACTCCCACTCGGACAGCTGGATCGACGTCATCGTGGACGTCGTCTGCACGGTCATCGCGACGCCCTTGGGCTTTCCCGTTGTCCCGCCGGTGTAGGTGAGCCCGACGATCTGATCCGGCGGCAGCTCGGCGGCGACCAACGGACGCGGCTGGTACTTGGCGGCCTGCGCGTTGAGGTCCACCGCGACGTCGGCCAGCGCGTCGGGCACCGGCCCGATCGTCAGGATCTGTTTCAGCGAGTCCACCCGCTCCAAGAGCCCCAGCGCCCGTTCGGTGAACATCGGGTTCGGGTCGATGATCAGCGACGTGACCTCGGCGTCGGTCAGCACGTAGGCGTGATCGTCCAACGAGCCCAGAGGGTGCAACGCGGTGCGGCGGTAGCCCTGGGTCTGGCCGGCGCCGACGATCATCAGCACCTCGGGCCGGTTCAGCGACAGCAGCCCGGCCGCGGCCCCGGTGCCGGCGCCGAGCGCCTCGAAGGCCTGGATGTACTGGGTGATGCGGTCGGCCAGCTGGCCGCCGGTCAGCGTGGTGTCACCGAGATAGAGCAGCGGTTTGTTCTTATGGCGCTTCAGCGCCCCCGCCAGCAGGTGGCCGGAGTGCAGGGGGTGGCGCAGCAGCTCGTCGCTCATGCTGTTCAGACTAGAACGTGTTACAGGGGGAAGAAGAGGGGACAGGTATTAGTCGTCGCGCTGTTCCTGGCCGCGTTTTTCGGCTACTACTTCTTCATGGTGTACAAAACGATGCACCGCCACTGACGCGGCTGGCCGACCAAGTAGTGGGCAAGCCAGGACCGGGTTTGGCGTGGCGCACCTGCCCAAATCGACACGGCGGGGGAAGAACTTTCGGAAGATATCTGCATGCCCTCCGCTGACCTTGTCATCCACGGAACAGTCCTGACCGTCGACGACGAAAGGCCCACCGCCGAGGCGCTGGCCGTGACCGACGGCCGGATCGCCGCGATCGGCACCCGGGCCGTCGTCGAGCCGCTGATCGGATCCGGCACGCAGGTGCTGGACATCGGCGATGGCTGCGTGATGCCCGGACTCATCGAGGCCCACGGACACCCGCTGATGGAGGCGATCGTGCTGTCCGACCGCATGGTCGACATCCGGCCGGTCACGATGCGCGACCCCGACACCGTTCTGGAGGCGATCAGGCACGAGGTCGCCACCCGTGGCGCCGAGGGCGCGTACCTCGTCGGCTGGGACCCGCTGCTGCAGGCCCCCTTGCCCGAGCTGACGCTGGACTGGCTGAACGGCACCGCCCCGGATACCCCGTTGGTAGTCATCCACAACTCGGGCCACAAGGTGTTCTTCAACTCGGCGGCCGCCCAGCGTGCCGGGCTGACGCGCGACACCCCTGACCCGAAGGGCGCCAAATACGGCCGCGATGCGAACGGCGACCTGGACGGCACCGGCGAGGAGACCGCGGCGGTGTTTTCACTGATGAGCGGTGTCGTACAGGCCAGCGATTATCCGGCGATGCTCGTGGCCGAATGCGCGCGGCTGAACCGGGCCGGCCTGACGACGTGCTCGGAGATGGCGTTCGACCCGCTCATCCGGCCGGTGCTCGAGCAGCTGCGCGACGGGTTGACGGTGAGGCTGCGCACCTACGAGATCTCCAACGCGCGGATGACCACCGACGCGACCCTGGACAACGGCGACGACATGCTCAAGCAGGTCGGCATCAAGATCTGGCTGGACGGCTCGCCGTGGATCGGCAACATCGACCTGTCGTTTCCGTACCTCGACACCGACGCCACCCGCACGATCGGTGTTGTGCCGGGGTCGTGCGGGCACGCCAACTACAGCCGCGAGCAGCTGACCGAGATTGTCGGCGCATACTTCCCGCTGGGCTGGCCGATGGCCTGCCACGTCATGGGCGATGCCGGTGTCGACACCGTCCTCGACGTGTATGAGGAAGCGCTGCAGAAGAATCCGCGGCCAGATCACCGGCTGCGGCTCGAGCACGTCGGTGCGATCCGGCCCGAACAGCTCACGCGCGCGGCCGAACTCGGCGTCACCTGCAGCCTGTTCGTCGACCAGATCCACTACTGGGGTGATGTGATCGTCGACGGGCTGTTCGGCGAAGACCGCGGCTCGCGCTGGATGCCGGCCGGCACTGCTGTCGCGACCGGCATGCGGATCTCGCTGCACAACGACCCGCCGGTCACCCCGGAGGAGCCGCTGCGCAACATCAGCGTGGCCGTCACCCGGATCGCGCCGAGCGGGCGGGTGCTGGCGCCCGAGGAGCGGTTGACGGTCGAGCAGGCGATCCGCGCGCAGACCATTGACGCCGCGTGGCAGCTGTTCGCCGACGACGTCATCGGATCGCTGGAGATCGGCAAGTACGCCGACATGGTGGTGCTGTCGGCCGACCCGCGAACCGTGCCGCCGGAGGAGATCGCCGACCTGGAGGTGCGGGCGACGTACCTCGCGGGCCGGCAGGTGTACGCGGCGCAGGGGTGAAGCCTGATCTGGCGGATCTGCTCGACCGGCTGCACGTGGTCGCGCTGCCGATGCGAGTCCGCTTTCGCGGCATCACGATTCGCGAGCTGGCGTTGATCGACGGACCTGCGGGGTGGGGAGAGTTCGGCGCGTTCACCGAGTACCAGGCGCCCGAGGCCGCACGCTGGCTGGCATCGGGGATCGAGGCGGCCTACGAAACGTCGCCGCCCGGCAAGCGCGACCGCATCCCGATCAACGCCACCGTCCCGGCCGTCGCGCCCGAGCAGGTCCCCGAGCTGCTGAGCCGGTTCCCGGGTGCGCGGACCGCAAAGGTCAAGGTCGCCGAGCCCGGACAGACGTTGGGTGACGATGTCGCGCGCGTCGACGCGGTCCGTGCGCTCGTGCCGACCGTTCGGGTGGACGCGAACGGCGGCTGGCGGGTGTCTGAGGCGGTCGCGGCGGCCCACGCGTTGACCGCCTCCGGGCCGCTGGAATACATCGAACAGCCCTGCACGACAATCGAAGAACTCGCCGAGGTCCGTCGCCGCGTTGACGTGCCCATCGCCGCGGACGAGAGCATCCGCAAGGCCGACGACCCGCTGCGGGTAGTTCGGGCGAAGGCGGCAGACATCGCCGTGCTGAAGGTCGCTCCGCTGGGCGGCATCTCGGCGCTGCTGAAAATCGTTGAGCAGATCGACATCCCGGTGGTGATCTCCAGCGCGCTAGATTCCGCGGTCGGGATTGCGACCGGTCTGCAGGCCGCCGCCGCGCTCGGAACGCTGGAGCACGCGTGCGGCCTGGCCACCGGCCGGCTTTTCGTCGAGGACGTCGCCCAGCCGGCGCCGCCGGTCGACGGGTATCTGCCGGTTGCGCGCGCGGCGCCGGACGAAGCCCGGCTGGAAAGCCTCGCCGCGGCACCCGAGCGACGGGACTGGTGGATCCGGCGCGTCATCGCCTGCTACCGGCTGTTGTGCTGAGGGGGCTCAGCGCTTCTCGGTCCAACCCCCGGTAGATCGATCCGAGCAGCTGTAGCCCGATGCGGATCGCGGACTCACCGATCGACCCGTAGCCCAGCACCAACGCCGGGGGCGCCGACTGCGGATCGGCCCAGTGCCACCCGGCTCCTTCGATCAGCAGACCTTCGGTGCGCGCAGCCTCGGTGAGGCTCACCTCATCGCAGGTGCCCGGGAGCTGGACATAGACATGCAGTCCCGCGGCAACCCCGGCCGGGATCGCGTCGGGCAACGACACCGCGAGCGCCTGCAGGGTGGCATCGCGTCGGCGGCGATAGATCGGACGGACGCGGCGAAGGTGCTTGGTCAGGCCGCCGGTCTCGATGAATCGTGCGAGCGCCAACTGCTCGAGCAGCGTGCTTCCCATGTCGTCGAACAGCTTCTCCCGGACGACATCATCAACAAGTTTGCGCGGCAACATGATCCACCCGAGTCGCAATGCGGGCGTAAGCATCTTGCTGGCACAGCCTGCGTACGCCACCCGGTCCGGCGCAAGTCCCTGAAGGGCGCCGACGGGCGCACGGTCGTACCGGAACTCCGCGTCGTAGTCGTCCTCGATGACCAGCGCGTCGTTGTGCTGGGCCCACTCGACGAGCGCCGCGCGGCGCGCCGGGCCGAGCACTGCCCCGGTCGGATAGGAATGGGCCGGCGCCACCAGCACGGCGCCGACCCGATCGCCGGCTCGATGGCCGGCTCGTTGGTCGGGGAGCCGCGCCACGTCCAGCCCGTCGTCGTCGACCGGGATCGGCACCGCGCGCAGGCCGGCGTTGGAGATGGCCTGACGGTGAAATCCGAAGCACGGGTCTTCGACCGCGATCGCCTCGACTCCCCGGGCCCGCAGCGCGCGACAGAGCAGCACCACCCCCTGGGTCAGGCCGGCGGTGATCATCACCTGGTCGGGTGTCGCGGCGACGCCCCGCACGCGGACTACGTAACCGGTCAGCGCTTCGCGCAACGGCGCCGCCCCCAACGGCCCCGGGTAACCGAGCGAACGGTTGGGAAGACTGTTGATCGCCGCCCGGTAATGGCGCAGCCATTCGGCGCGGGGGAAGAACGCGGGATCAGGCAGCCCTCCGATGAATCGAACGACGGGTTCTGGCTGTCGGCTCGTCGCCGGTTGCGCGGCAACCGGATGCGCAGTCGGCAACACCCTGGTGCCAGATCCCTGACGAGGTTGCAGATAGCCGTCCGCCGCGAGGTGTTCGTAGGCGTCTACGACCACGCTGCGCGCGACGCCGAGGTCGCGTGCCAGGGTGCGTGACGGCGGAAGCAAGGTGCCGGCCGGCAGCCGGCCCTGCTGGATCGCCGACCGCAGGTGTTGCTGCAGTTGCTCGCGCAGGCCGCGTCGTTCGGTCCGGTCCAGCTTCAGCAGGATGTCGAGTGGAAAGCCGGGGTCCGAGTCGGGATCGGCACCGGCATCCGCGTGATTGGTCTGCTCAGAAACATTGGAATTGGATCGTGACACAGACCAATCTTAGGGCCACTGTTGACGACATGGAATCGACTTCGACTACTTCCACTCCGTTGGGCACGCCGCTTCTGACGCCCTGGATGCCGGGGCCGGTCGACTCACGAGGCGCACCCGCCGTGGTGAGCGTCACCGAGTTTCTGGCGCACCGCCGCAAAGAACTGCCGGGCATCGCGGTGAAAGGCCTGCAGTTGCGGACGGGCTGGTACGCCATGCCAGGCGCCGTCGGGATGTGGCTGTGGTCGCTGCCGGCACGCTCGCGTGGCGGTTCGATTTCGGTGTGGGCCAGCGAAGGCGACCTGGAGCGGTTCATCGCGCTGCCGCGCCACGTCGCGATCATGCAGCGCTACGGCAACCGGGGGACGGTGCGTTCCACGATGTGGAAGGCCGAGACGTTCGAGCCGCAGTCTGTCATCGAACGCGCTCGCGGATGGATAACCGGGGAGTCGATGTGAAACCGGCAGCGGCGTATGCGATCGGCCGACTGGTCTTCGGCATCGTCGCGCTGGCCGTTCCCGGGACGGCAGGAACGGTACTCGCCGGCGAAGGCGGCGGCGCACCGGATGCGCAGGCGTTCCTGCGCGGTATGGGAGGCCGGGAAATCGGGCTGGGCCTGGGCCTGCTCGGCGCCATCCGGGGGAATCATCCGGTGTCGCCGTGGCTGGTCGCCGGCGTGCTCGCGGACTGCAGCGACATCGCGGGGATCGCGGGCGCGTGGTCGCACCTGCCGCCGGCAAAACGGTGGCTCGGGGTGGGAATGGCGGGCGGCACGGCGGCAGTGGGTGCGGCGCTCCTCGCCAAGGGGTAGCCATGTCCTAATTTATGGGATACATGGCATAGACGACACGACCCGATCCGGCGAACACTAGACAAGTGGTACGCAAGGTCGTGATTCTCGGCTTTCCGGGCGTCCAGGCACTGGACGTGGTCGGCCCGTTCGATGTGTTCACCAGCGCATCGGTGCTGCTGAACGGCTGCTACGAGGTGGCGCTTGCATCGGCGGACGGGCGGCCGGTCACCAGCGGCACGGGCCTGGGCTTCGTGACGGTGCCGCTGCCCGATCCGGGTGAGCGTGTCGACACCGTGCTGGTGCCCGGCGGGGTCGGGGTCGACGGGGCCCGCGCCAACGCCGATGTGATGACGTGGATCCGCGCCGTTGCCCCGAACGCCCGACGCATCGTCTCGGTGTGCACCGGCGCTTTGATTCTTGCGGAGGCGGGCCTGCTCGACGGGTGCAGGGCCACCACGCACTGGGCATTCGCCGGCCTGATGGCTGACGAGTTCCCCGCTGTCGAGGTCGACCCCGAACCGATCTTCGTGCGCAGCTCGGAAAAGGTCTGGACGGCCGCGGGCGTGGCGGCCGGAATCGACCTGGCGCTGTCGTTGGTGGAGGACGATCACGGCACCGATGTCGCGCAGACGGTGGCCCGCTATCTGGTGATCTACCTTCGAAGGCCCGGCGGTCAAACACAATTCGCCGCTCCGGTCTGGATGCCGCGCGCCCGTCGCACCCCGATCCGCGACGTGCAGGAGGCGATCGAATCCGAGCCGGGCGGCCTGCACAACGTCGTCGAACTGGCCCGCAGGGCGGCAATGAGCCCACGTCATTTCACCCGCGTCTTCACCGACGAGGTCGGCGAGGCGCCCGGTCAATACGTCGAACGGATCCGCACCGAGGCTGCGCGACGGCAGCTGGAGGAGACCGACGACACCGTCGTCGTGATCGCCGCCCGCTGCGGCTTCGGCACTGCAGAGACCATGCGCCGCAACTTCATTCGCCGTATCGGTGTGTCGCCCGACCAATACCGGAAGACCTTCGCCTGACAACCTTCGCCTAAACATTGGAGAAATCATGCAGATCGCGATCGTGCTCTACCCGGGCTTCACCGCACTGGACTTCATCGGACCGTACGAGATGCTGCGCTGGCTGCCGGACGCAGAAGTGCGGTTCGTCTGGCACGAGCCCGGACCGATCGCCGCCGACTCCGGTGTACTGGTGGTCGGGGCAACGCATTCGTTCGCCGAAACAACTTCTCCTGACATCATTTTGGTGCCGGGCGGATTCTCGACGATGGAGCATGCCCGCGATGAGACGTTGCTGGACTGGGTCCGTCAAGCACATCAGACCGCGACGTGGACGGCGTCGGTGTGCTCCGGCTCGATCATTCTGGCAGCGGCCGGGCTGCTCGAAGGCCGGCGCGCCACATCGCACTGGGCCGCGCTGCCCGCCCTGAAAGTCATGGGCGTCAACGCGGTCGGCGACGAGCGCATCGTCGCGGCGGATGGCGCCGGGAAGAACAAGATCGTCACGTGTGCCGGTGTGTCGGCGGGCATCGACCTCGGGCTGTGGCTGGCCGCCAAGATCGGTGGCGAGGGCCGCGCGAAGGTCATCCAGCTGTCCATGGAATACGACCCGCAGCCGCCGTTCGACTCCGGCCACATGTCAAAGGCGTCGGCGTCCACCAAGGCCGCCGCCACCGCCCTGATGTCGAAGGATCTGGTGAAGCCGGCACAGCTCAAGGCCATGTCGGGGCTGGTTTGGGAGCACGCGATCAAAGCCGCGCGGTCCAGGCGCAAGCGGAAGCTCGCGCTGACGCGCTGAGACGCGGTGCCGCGCGCCGGTATGACAGGCTTGATGTAATGGTCAACCCCTCAACGGCGCAGGCCCGCGTCGTCGTCGACGAGCTGATCCGTGGCGGCGTGCGCGACGTCGTGCTGTGCCCCGGCTCGCGCAACGCCCCGCTGGCGTTCGCGCTGCGCGACGCCGACGCGGCCGGACGCATCCGGCTGCACGTGCGCATCGACGAGCGAACGGCCGGCTACCTGGCGATCGGCCTGGCCGTGGCCGGTCAGGCGCCGGTGCCGATCGTGATGACGTCGGGCACCGCGGTCGCGAACCTGGGGCCGTCGGTGGCCGAGGCCAACTACGCGCGGGTGCCGCTGATCGTGCTGTCGGCCAACCGCCCCTACGAGCTGCTCGGCACCGGCGCCAACCAGACGATGGAGCAGCTCGGGTACTTCGACACGCAGGTCCGCGCCGCGATCAGCCTCGGCCTCGCGGAGGAGGGCAGCGAGAAAATGGCCGACCAGAACGCGCGCTGGCGCTCCGCGGTGTGCCGGGTGCTGGCGGCTGCGACGGGCGCACGCAGCGCCAACGCCGGGCCGGTGCAGTTCGACATCCCGCTGCGTGAGCCGCTGGTGCCGGGCCCCGAGCCCGACCTGGGCGCGGTGCCGGCCGGGCGGCCGGGCGGGCGGCCGTGGACGTACACGCCGCCGGTCACCTTCGATCAGCCGCTGGACATCGACCTGCGCAGCGACACGGTGGTGATCAGTGGCCACGGCGCCGGCGTGCATCCCAACCTGGCCGCGGTGCCGACCGTTGCGGAGCCCACCGCCCCGTTCGCCGAGAACCCGCTGCATCCGCTGGCGCTACCGCTGCTGCGCCCCCAGCAGGTGATCATGCTCGGCAGGCCGACGCTGCACCGCTCGGTGTCGTCGCTGCTGGCCGACCCCGCGCTGCCGGTGTTCGCGCTGACCACCGGCCCGCGCTGGCCGGACGTGTCCGGCAACTCGCAGGCCACCGGCACCCGCGCGGTGACGTCGGGCGCCCCGAGCGAGGGCTGGTTGCACCGCTGCGCCCAGGTGAACCGGCGCGCGGTTGAGGCGGTGCGCGGCCAGCTCGAGGCGCACCCGCTGACCACCGGCTTGCACGTGGCGGCGGCAGTGTCCGGCGCGCTGCGCGATGGCGACCAGTTGGTGCTCGGCGCGTCCAACCCGGTCCGGGACGCAGCGCTGGTCAGCCTTAACTCCAAGGGCATCACCGTGCGGTCAAACCGCGGGGTGGCAGGCATCGACGGTACGGTCTCCACGGCCATCGGCGCGGCGCTGGCCCATGAGCGAAACTCGGGCGGCCGCACGGTCGCGTTGATCGGCGATCTGACGTTCGTGCACGACGCCTCCGGGCTGTTGATCGGCCCGACCGAGCCGGTGCCGCAGCACCTGACGATCGTGGTGTCCAACGACAACGGCGGCGGCATCTTCGAGCTGCTCGAGCAGGGCGACCCACGGTTCTCGGACGTGTCGTCGCGGATCTTCGGCACCCCACACGACATCGACGTCGGCGCGCTGTGCCGCGCGTACCACATCGAGTCGCGGCAGGTCGAGGCCGACGACCTCGTCGACGCGCTGAACACGCCGTTCACCGGTGTGCGGGTGTTCGAGGTCAAGGCTGACCGATCGACGCTGCGGCAACTGCACGCGTCGATCAAGGCGGCAATATGATCAGGTTCGCCAGTGCGCTGGACCTGTTCCGAAACGGCAGAACCTCAGACGAGCCCGAACCCACCGGTCGAAAAGTGATGCGCCGCATCAAGTTCGGCATCGTCGTCGCGGCATCTCTGGTGACGCTACAGTCCGTGCTCCTGGTCGCGGGCGCGTGGCGCAACGACCGCGCGATCGAGGGCAACATGGGGGTGGCGCAGGCTGAGGTGCTCAACGCCGGTCCGCGCCGTTCGACGATCGAGTTCGTCACGCCCGACCGGGTGACGTACCGACCGGAACTCGGCGTGCTGTACCCGTCGGAGCTGGCCGACGGCATGCGGATATACGTCGAATACGATACGAAAGATCCGAATCTTGTTCGAGTACAACATCGCAACGCCTCCTTGGCGATCATCCCGGCGGGTTCGATCGCGGTGGTGAGCTGGCTCGTCGGGGGCGCCTTACTGATGGCAGCGACATTCATCGAAAGGCGATACGTCCACTAGCGATGGCCGACCAGTTTCTGCAGCCAGTCGTTGCCGCTAATGTCGACGACCCGGTGAGCGTCGAGCCGATAGACCGTGGGGGTGGCAACGATCTGCTGAATGTCGTCGAGCCGCTTCTGGTTTGCGTTGTCCATCGCGACGGTGTCGACCGCGGGATCACCTGCGCCGATCCGGTCGACCAGCGGCTGTGGCAGCCGCGCCATCTCGGCGATGCCTGCGAGGTATTGGTCGTCGCGGGACGGATCGGCCTGCCAGAACAGCTCGTTGATGAAGTTCTGCAGTTCGGCCGCCGACAGATCGGCGTCGGGCGCGGCCGCCAGGAACAGGGCATTGCTCACCCGATGGGAGTAGCCGGTGGCCGACGTGTCGAGGAAGGTCACCGGCCGGTACGTCACCTGCAGGTCGCCGCTGTCGATGTAGTCGGCGATCTCGCCGCCGTGAAACATCATCAACCGCGCGCAGTGCGGGCACTGAGGCTCGATGTAGATCTCGAGCGCGAGCTGAGCGGCCGGCCGGCCGAGCCGGATGCCGAATCCGTCGTCGGCCAGCGTCACGCTGGCGGTCGGGTGCGTGCCCGGCGGTGCGACCGCGACACCGTTGACGGCGTTCGCGCAGCCGGCGCCGACGAGCATGACACCGACCACGGCGGCCACCCTCAACCAGCGCATATCGCCGAGCCTATGCCTGGGGAGATGCCCGGGCGGCGAAACTCATCGCCGCCGCGTTACTTCTCTCGCGCGCCCACGAGCTGACGGAAGGTTTCCAACAATCGAGAATGCCCGTCAATAACGGGAATTCGGCTCTGAACGTTTGCGAAAACGGGATCGTTGAACAGCGCTTTCACTTCGGCATTGCGCAGTGGATCAATTCCGGTGCGCCGCAGCCATGTGACAAGGTCGGAGAGCACCGGAGCAATGGCGTCGAGGTCGCCTTGCGCCCACCTCTCCCGATACTTTTCTGCCGCGCCTTGCCACTGCATACGTGCCGCGTCGCTATGATTGATTCCCAGACGGAGCATGCTCGCGATTGCGGTGGACATTTTGCCGCGCAGTTCGGCCGCGCATTCTGGATCGTCCCAGCGGTTTACCATTCGCTCCCCGGATGCGGTTTCTTGTGGCATTGCTGGCCGACGCTACCGGAAATCTCTGTGATCTTCGTAACATTTTAATAAGCATTCTCAGATACGCGATTTCGCGTGTCGTATTCCCGCACGCAACCTTGCCGTCAGCCCGCCGTGTCACCATCGTGGGGTGCGAGTTGCGATTGTCGCGGAGTCGTTCTTGCCCAACGTCAACGGCGTTTCGAACTCGGTGCTCCGTATTCTCGAGCACCTGAACCGCACCGGTCACGACGCGATCGTCATCGCGCCGGACAACCCCCGGCGCGAAGAGCCGGCCGCCGCCGAGCACGACGGAGTCCCGGTCTATCGGATGCCGTCGCGGATGTTTCCCAAGATCACGTCGCTGCCGCTGGGTGTCCCGCGGCCGCGCATGGTCAGGATACTGCGCGAGTTCGACCCCGACGTCGTGCACCTGGCCTCGCCGGCGCTGCTGGGATGGGGCGGCATGCACGCGGCGCGGTTCCTCGGGGTGCCGACGGTTGCGGTGTTCCAGACGGACGTCCCGGGATTCGCGAAGAGCTACGGCATCCCGATCGCGTACCGCACGGCGTGGGCATGGTTCCGGCGTCTGCACCGGCACGCCGACCGGACGCTGGCGCCGTCGACCTCGGCAGTCGAAACTCTTGCTGCACAGCGCATTCCCCGCGTGCATCTGTGGTCACGCGGTGTCGACATCGCGGGGTTCGCGCCGTCTGCGCGCGACGGCGCCTTACGGCACGCCTGGTCGCCCGACGCTAAGCCGATCGTGGGCTTCGTCGGCAGGCTGGCACCCGAGAAGCACGTCGAGCGGCTCGCGGCGCTGGCGCACAACGGCGACGTGCAGCTCGTCATCGTCGGTGACGGTGTCGATCGCCGGAAGCTGGAAAGAAGGCTGCCCACAGCGATTTTCACCGGTGCGCTGTACGGCGCCGAGCTCGCCGCGGCCTATGCCAGCATGGACGTGTTCGTCCACCCGGGCGAGCACGAAACCTTCTGCCAGGCGGTGCAGGAGGCGCTCGCGTCGGGTGTGCCCGTCGTGGCGCCGAACGCCGGCGGCCCGCGAGATCTGGTCGTCCCCGGCCGGACCGGGTTGCTGCTGCCGGTAGCCGAGTTCGAGGCCCAGCTGCCCGGCGCCGTCACGCACCTGATCCAGGCGCGGTCGCACTACGCCCCGGCGGCGCGGCGAAGCGTGCTGCAGCGGACATGGCCGGCGATCTGCGATGAGCTGCTGGGCCATTACGAGGCCGTGCAGGGAACCAGGCAGGCCAAGGCCGCCTGATAGCTTCGGCCGGGTGAGCCGGGCGACGCTGGACAAGGATCCGCACGAGGTCGCGTCGATGTTCGACGCCGTCGCGCGTCGCTACGACATCACCAACACTGTGCTGTCGCTGGGCCAGGACCGGTTCTGGCGGCGCGCGACCCGCGGGGCGCTCGACGTCGGGGCCGGCGACGCGGTGCTGGATCTGGCGGCCGGCACCGCGGTGTCCACCGAGGAGCTTGCCCGCTCGGGGGCGTGGTGCGTGGCCGCGGATTTCTCGGTGGGCATGCTGCTCGCCGGCAGCGCGCGGGCGGTGCCGAAGGTGGCGGCCGACGCGACCCGGCTGCCGTTTGGCGAGGGCACCTTCGACGCGGTGACGATCAGCTTCGGGCTGCGCAACGTCGTCGACCACGAGGCGGGGCTGCGGGAGATGGCGCGCGTGACGAAGCCCGGCGGGCGCCTCGTGGTATGCGAGTTCTCGACGCCGACGAACGCGCTGTTCGGCACGGCCTACAAGGAGTACCTGATGCAGGCGCTGCCGCGGGTGGCGCGCGCCGTGGCGTCGGACCCCGAGGCCTACGTCTACCTGGCGGAGTCGATTCGAGCGTGGCCCGACCAGGCCGAGCTGGCCCGCCGCATCAAGCGCGCGGGTTGGTCGGGCGTGCGATGGCGCAATCTGACGGGGGGCATCGTGGCCCTGCACGCGGCCACCCGCTCGCAGTAATCCGCCGTTCAGCTGAGTTGGAAGGTCCTGCGGAAAGTGCCCACGGCTGCGCTGTCGCCGTCGAATTTCAGGCGCCCGAGCGCGGCCTTGCGCAGTGACGCGGTCGAACCGAGCCGAGCGGCGATCAAGTCATCGGCCGAGGCGGTCATCGTCGCCGCGGGCGGGCCCTGCGGGACGCCCAACCGGTCGTCGCGGACCGCGAAGTCGAATCGGCGGCCGTCGACGTCGACGCGATAGGTCGCGTCCACTGCACCCACGGCAAATTCGTTGAACCCGAGCAGCACGCCGGCCAGGAAGCCGTTCAGCGGGGTGTGCGCGCTCTCGGTCGGTTCGAGGAGGTCGAGGCCGAAATTCGCGACTGCCCTGATCACCGGCAGCACTTTCACCCAGCCCACCTCGGTGAGCGAGTAGACGGTACGGGCCGCCGGCGGCGGCAGCTCGCTGCGCTGCAGAAGCCCGGCGGCCTCGAGTTCACGCAGCCGGTCGGCCAGCAGGTTGGTGGCAATACCGGGCAGGGCGGCGCGCAGGTCGGCGTAACGGCGGGCGCCGCCGATGAGTTCGCGCAGGACCAGCAGCGTCCACCGCTCGCCGAGCACGTCGAGGCCCTTGGCGATCGGGCAGTTCTGGTGGTAGACCCTGGCCACACCACTAACTATAGCAGGAGGACTGTATAAGCAAGTTAATACTTGAATATCTTGTCAATTCGAGTTTAGATTCCCGTCATGACCACTTCCATGCGTCGCCCGGTATTCGCGGACCGGGTCGCGGTGCTACTGCCTGCGCGCGGCACTCAGGGGTGATGCGGCGGGGCAGCGTGGACGGCCGCCCGGATCTGCTGCTCTGCGGCGCTGTTGGCCGCGAACAGTAACTCGTCGCCGGCCCGCAGGACGTCCCCGGGCCCCGGGAGCATGACCCGGCGGCCGCGGATCACCAGGATCAGCGCGGTGTTCTCGGGCAGTGCCAGGTCACGCACCGCGCGGCCGACCAACGGGTGCTCGTCGGGCAGCGTCAGTTTCTCCAGATTGATCCGGCCCTGCCGGAGCGCCATCAAGCGCACGAGGTGGCCGACGTCGATCGTTCCCTCGGTGGCGGCGACGATGGCAAGCGGGGTGGAGACCGCGACATCGACGCCCCACGCGTCGGTGAACAGCCGTTCGTTCTGAGCCTGGTTGACTCTGGCCACCACCCGCGACACCGCGAACACGGTCTTGGCCAGCAGGGCGGCCGTCAGGTTGACCTTGTCGTCGCCGGTGGCGGCGATCACGACGTCGCACGTCTGCAGCGCGGCCTCCTCGAGGGACGCCAGCTCACACGCGTCGGCCAAAAACCAGTCGGCGTCGGGCACGGTCTTCGGCTCGTACATGGAGGGGTCGCGTTCGATCAGAAGCACCTTGTGGCCGTTGTCGAGCAGTTCGCGCGCCACCGACCGACCGACCGCTCCGGCGCCGGCAATCGCGATGCGCATGCCCCTCCCTATCATTCGCGACCATTCCCGACCACCCCCGCCACGGCGGTGGTGCTGATTTACTGGCACAGCCGCAGGTGTGTCCGATGCCGAACGGGGACGACGTTGACCTTGCCGGAGCTGTACTTGGCGCTGCTGGTCGGTGGGCTGGTGCTGATGGCCAGCATCGCGGGCACGTTGCTGGCCAGCCGGGTGGGATTTCCCAGCCTGTTGTTGTTCCTGGCGTTCGGCGTCGTCATCGGCGTCGACGGGCTGGGACTGAGGTTCGACGACGCGCAACTCGCCGCCGACCTGGGTACCGCGGCGCTTGCGGTGATCCTCGTCGAGGGCGGGTTGACGACGCGGTTCTCGGACGTGCGCGATGTTCTGGCGCCGGCTGCGGTGCTGGCGACGGTGGGCATCGGGGTGTCCACGGTGATCACCGCGGCCGGCGCGCACTGGCTGCTCGGCATGAACTGGCAACTCGCCCTGCTGCTCGGGGCGATCGTCTCGTCGACCGATGCGGCCGCGGTGTTTTCGGTGCTGCGGGTGGTGCCGCTGCCGCGGCGGGTGGCAGGGCTGCTGGAGGCCGAGTCCGGCTTCAATGACGCGCCTGCGGTGATCCTGGTCCTGATATTCAGCACGACGCCGCTGGTTGTCGCACCGGGAGCCGCCATCGTCGGTGTGCTGTATGAGTTGGCGGCCGGCGTCGCGATCGGGCTGGCCTGCGGTGTGCTCGGCATGCTTGTGCTGCGCCGCGTCGCACTGCCTGCGTCGGGCCTGTACCCACTGGCGACATTCGGCCTGGGCATGCTGGCCTTCGCTGCGTCGGGCAGCGTCCACGCCAGCGGGTTCATCGCCGCGTATCTTTCGGGGCTGGTGCTGGCGAACTCGGGGCTGCCGCATCGCAAGGCCACCAGATCCTTCGCCGAGGGGCTCGGCTGGTTGGCGCAGATCGGTTTGTTCGTCCTGCTCGGTCTGCTGGTGACGCCCAGCCGGATGCCCGGCGACGTGGCGGCGGGGATAGTGGTCGGACTGGTGCTGCTGTTGGGAAGCCGGCCCGTCTCGGTTGTCTTGTCACTCATCTGGTTTCGGATGCCATGGCGCGAGCAGGTTTTCGTGTCATGGGCCGGTCTGCGGGGTGCGGTCCCCATCGTGCTGGCGACGTTTCCCATCGTGGAGGGTGTCGCCGGCAGCTACCGGCTGCTCAACATCGTGTTCATCCTCGTCGTGGTTTTCACCCTGGTGCAGGGGCCGAGCCTGCTGCCACTCGCGCGCAGGCTGCAGTTGACCCCCGCCGATCCGACTCGCGAAATCGACGTCGAAGCCGCACCGCTCGACGTGCTGGGAGCCGAGTTGTTGACGATGACCGTTCGGCCGTCGTCCCGGCTGCGCAACGTGACGGTGCTCGAGCTGCGGCTGCCCGACCCCAGCGTCATCACACTGATCATCCGTGACGGACATGCGTTCGTCCCGCAGCCCGAGACGCGTATCCAAGCCGGCGACGAATTGCTCATTGTCACCACCACGAAAGCGCGCGACCCGGCCGAACGCAGGCTGCGTGCGGTCAGCCGGCGCGGCAAGCTCGCCCACTGGTTCGACGAATACGGCGAGCAGGATTGAGAATTCAGCTGAACGGCGTGCGGCGGTCCAGAGCCCGCGAGCCCGTCCCCAGCCTCCGCCACAGCCGCGCCACCCGGTCGACGTCCTCGTCGACGACGAGGTTTCCCATCACCCGCACCACCATCTGCATGAACGCCACCGAGGCCATCGCGAACGGGCCGACCGCCGGCAGCAGCCACGGCACCGTCAGCAGCCACGCCAGCCGCCGCGCGATCGAGAACGCCTTCGCGTAGTGCTCCTGCAGCAGGCCCGGCCAGGCCAGCGACAGGTCGCCCCCGCCGAGCATCGCCGCCGCTAACCGGCCCATCTCGAGCCCGTAGTCGATGCCCTCACCGTTCAGCGGGTTCACGCCCGCCGCGGCGTCGCCGATCAGCATCCAATTAGGCCCGGCCACCCCCGACACCGCGCCGCCCATCGGCAGCAGCGCCGAGGAGACTGCCCGCGGTGAGCCGTCGAAGTCCCAGTCCGGCCGCCGCTGGTCGGTGTAGTGGCCGATCAGTTTTCGCAGCGCCACGTCGGCGGGCCGGTTCTGGGTGGCCAATGCTCCGACGCCGATGTTCACCTCGCCGTTGCCCAGCGGGAAGATCCAGCCGTACCCCGGCAGCAGCTGGCCGTCGCGGTTGCGTAGCTCCAGATTCGTCGACAGCCACGGGTCGTCGGCGCGCGGCGTCGGCAGATACCCGCGCACCGCCACGCCGTACACCGTCTGCTGATGCCACCGCCGGCCCAGCATTCTGCCGACCGGGGACCGCGCTCCGTCGGCGACGATCACCTCCCGGCAGGCGACCCCGTAGCCCGAGGCCAGCCGCAGCGACGTCACCCGGCCGCGCGAATCACACTCAGTGTCAACCACTTTCGAGCCCAGTCGCATCCGGCACCCCGAATCGACAGCCACCTGCCGGACCCGCTCGTCGAGCTCGGTCCGCGGCACCGCGCTGCCGTAGGCCGGGAAAGACGGGCCCGGCCAGTCGATCTCCACCTCGCCGCCGAACCCGGTCAGCCGCAGCCCGCGGTGCTTGATGTGCGCGTCGAGCCAGTTGCCGAGGCCGAGCCGCTGTAACTCGGCGACCGCGCGGGGCGTCAACCCGTCGCCGCACGGCTTGTCGCGCGGGAAGTCGGCGGCGTCGATGACCAGCACGTCCCGGCCGTCCCGCGCCGCCCATGCCGCGGCCGCCGAGCCGGCCGGACCGGCGCCGATGACCACCAAGTCCGCGCTGAGCCCTTTTCGCTCCACGCTGCCCAGTATGTTGGACGGGTGAAAACGCCAGCGTCCGTGGTGGCAGGGGTTGAGCTCGGCGACCCCGCGTTCGCCGCGAGTGTCCGCGACGGCGTGGCCCGCATCGAGACGCTGATCAGCCAAGAGCTTGGCCGGGGCGATGAGATCATTCGCGACGCGGTAATGCACCTTTTCGAGGCGGGCGGCAAACGGTTCCGCCCGCTATTCACGGTGCTGTCGGCGCAGCTGGGGCCGAACCCGGACGCGTGGCAGGTGACGGTCGCGGGCGCGGTCATCGAGCTGGTCCACCTGGCAACGCTGTACCACGACGACGTGATGGATGAGGCGAACGTCCGCCGCGGCGCACCCAGCGCCAACGCCCGGTGGAGCAACAACATCGCGATCCTGGCGGGCGACTATCTGTTCGCGACCGCATCGCGGCTGGTCAGCAGACTGGGCCCGGACGCCGTGCGGGTGATCGCCGAGACGTTCGCCGAGCTGGTGACGGGCCAGATGCGGGAGACCCGCGGGGCGGCCGAGCATGTTGACTCGGTCGACCACTACATGCGGGTGGTGCACGAGAAGACCGGCTCGCTGATCGCCGCGTCGGGTCAATTCGGTGCGACGTTCTCGGGCGCGTCGGACGACGAGGTCGCGCGGCTGAGCCGGCTGGGCGGGATCGTCGGCACCGCGTTCCAGATCTCCGACGACATCATCGACATCGCCAGCGACTCCGACGAGTCGGGCAAGACGCCGGGCACCGACCTGCGCGAGGGCGTGCACACGCTTCCGGTGCTGTACGCGCTGCGGGAGACCGGCCCGGACGCGGACCGGCTGCGCGAGCTGTTGGCAGGCCCGATGAACGACGACGAGCACGTGGTCGAGGCGTTGGCGCTGCTCCGGGCGTCGGCAGGGATGACAAAGGCGAAGGACACGGTCGCCCGGTATGCCGCGCAGGCCCGCGAGGAGCTGGCCGGGCTGCCCGACGGGGCTGGGCGGCGGGCGCTGGCCACGCTCGTCGACTACACCATTTCCCGGCACGGTTGACGGAACCTGTCGCCGTCCCTCAGCGTTCTCTTACCGATTGGTATCTCGTGAAGGGGAGTTGACGATGGGCCACGGATGGGGCAACGGCATCAAGACGGTGCTGCTGCTCGGGCTGATGTCCGCCCTGATCGTGTTCGTCGGGTCGTTGTTCGGAAAGTCGATTCTGATTCTGTCGATCCTGTTCGCGGTCGGCATGAACGTCTGGGTGTACTTCAACAGCGACAAGCTGGCGCTGCGGGCGATGCATGCGCAGCCGGTGACCGAGTTGGCCGAGCCGGTGATGTACCGGATTGTGCGGGAGCTGGCGACGACGGCGCATCAGCCGATGCCGCGGCTGTACATCAGCGACACCGCCAACCCGAACGCGTTCGCGACCGGGCGCAATCCGCGGAACGCGGCGGTGTGCTGCACGACCGGGATTCTGGCGATTCTCAATGAGCGTGAGTTGCGGGCCGTGCTGGGGCACGAGCTGTCGCATGTGTACAACCGCGACATCCTGATATCTTGTGTGGCAGGCGCGTTGGCCGCGGTGATCTCT
The DNA here is from genome assembly GCA_963759655.1 of uncultured Actinomycetota bacterium. GTDB lineage: Bacteria > Actinomycetota > Actinomycetes > Mycobacteriales > Mycobacteriaceae > Mycobacterium. Next base: position 748,894 of record CAVXAG010000017.1, read on the forward strand.
GGTTTGGCCAACCTGGCATTGATCATGAGCCTGTTCGGCGGTAACCGCGACGGCTCGAATCCATTCGCGCTGTTGTTAGTTTCGCTGCTGGGCCCGATCGCGGCGACGGTTGTGCGGCTGGCGGTATCCCGGTCGCGGGAGTACCAGGCTGACCAGTCGGGTGCCGAGCTGACGGGCGATCCGCTGGCGTTGGCGTCGGCGCTGCGCAAGATCTCCGGCGGTGTCCAGGCGGCGCCGCTGCCGCCGGAGCCGAGCCTGGCCAGCGAGGCGCACCTGATGATCGCGAACCCGTTCCGCGACGGCGAGCGGATCGGGTCGCTGTTTTCCACGCACCCGCCAATCGAGGAACGGATCAGGCGGCTTGAAGCGATGGCCCGCGGGTCGTACTGAGCGCCGCCTAGTCTTACGCTTGGGTGATGACCGACCACGACCGGGCTGCAGCTCGCCGCGAAATTGCCGATGCTCTCGTCAACGCGCTCGAGCGCCGTCACGAGGTGCTCGATGTGCTGGTGGAGGCCGACGATCGCGCAGCGGCCGTCGACGCGATCGGCAAGCTGCTCGGCACCTCGCGCCTCGGCGGTGAGGCCGTGATCGGGATGTCGTTCGACAGCCTCACCAAGGATTCGCGGAAGAAGATCGCCGACGAGCTCGAGGATCTGAACAAGCAGCTGACGTTCACCTTCGTCGAGCGGCCTGCAAGCTCCGGCGAGGACCTAACACTGCGGCCTTTCAGTGCCGGTCCGGACCGCGACATCTTCGCCACCAGAACCGAGGACATGCGTGCCGCCGGTGACGGATCGGGCGGGCCCGCCGGCGAGCTCGACGACGAGATTCGTTCGGGTCTGGGACGAATCAACCTCGAAGACGCTGCCTGGCTGGTCGCGGTCGTCGGCACGGAAAAGGTCGGAATGGTCTTCGGAGACCTCGTCGACGGCGAGGTCAACGTGAGGATCTGGATTCATCCCGACCACCGGAAAAAGGGCTACGGCACCGCAGCGCTGCGCAAGGCACGGTCAGAGATGGCGGGCTATTTCCCGGCGGTGCCGATGGTCGTCCGCGCACCGGGCGCCCAGCTGCCGTAGTCCAGCGGTCGTGATGCGTCGGGCAATGCGGTGGCCTAGGGTTTGATTCCGTGCTTAGTAAATTGTTGACGGGCTCAGCCGGTGCCGCAGGGGCGGTGCTGATCGCGACAACGCCCGTCGCCTGGGCCGACGAACCACCCCCGCCGCTTCCGAACGTCAACGCCTACCCGCCGATTTCTCCCGCCGAGTTCGCGGTGCTGGGCGGGGCCTGGTACGCGTTCGGGACGCCGGACGGCCTGACGTGCGTGATCGACAAGGGTCGTAACGGGTTCGGCTGCAGCGGGGCAATCCCGGCCGCGCCGGATGGTGCCAACATGGTCAGCGCCATCGGCGCCGAGGAGCCCACATTCGCCAGCGCCGCAGGGCCGTTGTTCCTGGTCGCCGGACCGGTGAAGCCGTTGCCGCCGCAAACGCGGCTGGCTTATCGCAATGTGGCCTGCGCGATCGACGCCGGCGGGGCGACGGTGTGCGAGAACACCTCCAGCCAGCACGGGTTCGTGCTGAGCCCGGCGGGCAGCTACGTCGGGTAGAACCTAAAGGTGGGGCAGAACCTAAAAGGTGGGGTAGAACCTAAAAGGTGGGGTAGAACCTAAAAGGTGGGGTAGAACCTAAAAGGTGGGGTAGAACCTAAAAGCCGGCGCCGTGGATTTCGTGGCCGGGCGTCTCGGCGGCCAGGCCCTTGTACGCAACTTCGACGGTGTGGCCGTGGTTGATGACGCCGTCGACCTCGCGTGCGATCGGCATGTGCACGCCGTAGCGCTCGGAGAGCTCCATGATCACGCTCGCGGCCTTGACGCCCTCGGCGACCTGGTCCATCGACGCGAGGATCTCCTCGATCGGCTTGCCCGCGCCGATCTGCTCGCCGACATGCCGGTTGCGGCTGCGCGCGCTGGTGCACGTGACGATCAAATCGCCCAGGCCCGCCAGGCCGGGGAACGTTTCGGGCTTGCCGCCCATCGCCACGCCGAGCTTGGTCATCTCGCGCAGCGAGCGGGCGATCACCAACGCCCGGGTGTTCTCGCCGATACCGAGCGAATAGCCCATGCCGACCGCGATCGCGAAGACGTTCTTCAAGGCGCCGGCCATCTCGACACCGATCACGTCGTCGGTGGTGTACACGCGGAACCGCTGGGTCTGGAACATCTGCGCCAGGCGGGTCGACAGGTGCTGATCCGGCATCGACATCACCGCTGCGGCGGCGTATCCCTCTGCGACCTCGCGAGCGATGTTCGGCCCCGCGAGGATGCCGGCGGGATGTCCGGGCAACACCTCTTCGACAATCTGCGACATCCGCAGGCTGGTGCCCTGCTCCAGCCCTTTGACCAACGAGACGATCGGCACCCACGGCCGCAGGCAGGACCTCAGGTCCATCAAGACGTCGCGGAAGCTGTGCGAGGGCACCGCCATCACCACGACGTCGGCGCAGTCGGCGGCTTCCTGGAAGTCGCTGGTGGCCGTCAGGCTCGGCGTCAGCTCGACCTCGTCGCCCAGATAACGGGTGTTGCGGTGACGCTCGTTGATGTCCTCGGCGGTCTCGGCGGAGCGCACCCACTGCAGGGTGTCGGCGCGGCGGGCGGCGATGGACGCGACGGTGGTGCCCCAGGAGCCGCCACCTAGCACTACGACTCGGGGTTCGCGACGAGCAGCTGTCATGCCTGCCACCTTATGGGGGAGGCCCACCCGTTCACGGCCAGATCACGAACTGCAGACTGGGGGCATGCGCAGTGTCCTGCTCGTGATCGTCGGCATTCTCGTTGCGGCTTTCGGCGTGCTCTTCGCGCTCCAGGGGTTTGGGGTGGTGTTGGGCAGCCCGATGAGCAACACGACGGAGTGGTCCGTTCTCGGTCCGATCATCGCGCTGATCGGCCTCGCCATCGCGTTCGCCGGTTGGCGGTTGCGCAAGTCTTAGGGCGCAGGTCTAGGGCGCACGTCCCAGGCAGATCCGCCGAACACCATCGACTCGGTGATCCGGTCGAACCGGTAGTCGATCGCGTCGGCCAAGTAGTTCTGCCGCACGTTCCACGGCCGCTTGGTGCCCGACTTCGGCAGCGCGTGCAGATTGCGCAGCACATAACCCGCCTCGATGTCCCAGGACAGCTTCTCGGGCATCGGCGCGCCGTCGTGGTGCGGGTAGGCCGAGGTGTAGCCGCGAGCGGTCATGTGCGCCAGCAGCCTGGCCGTCGCGCGAGCCGTCATGTCGGCGCGCAGTGTCCACGACGCGTTCGTGTAGCCGATGCACCAGAACAGATTCGGGACGTCTTCGAGCATGTGCGCCTTGTAGACAAAGCGGTCCTGGGGCTTGATCTCGGCGCCGTCGAGGCTGACCGCGACCCCGCCCAGTGCCTGCAGATCCATGCCGGTCGCGGTCACGACGATGTCGGCCGGGAGGTGACGACCCGACGCCAGTGCGATACCGCCGGCATCGAAGTGGTCGACCTGGTCGGTCACCATCTCGACGTGCCCGGCGCTGATCGCGTCGAACAGGTCGCCGTCGGCGGCCAGGCAGATCCGCTGGTCCCACGGTTTGTACGGCGGGTTGAAATGTGTGTCGATGTCGTAACCCTCCGGCAGCCGCTTGGTTTGCATCCGCCGGAAGAGGTACTTCATGACGGCCGGGGTCTTGCGCGCGAGGAACCAGCCGATCGCTTCCTGCAGCGCGTTGCGAAATCTGATCACGGAGTGAAAAGCACGTCGTGGCAAAATCTTTCGAATGCCCTCGGTGAGCGTATCGGTTCTCGGAAAGGTGCCGATGTAGCTGGGCGTGCGCTGCAGCATGACGACCTTGTCTGCGCGATCGGCAAGGGACGGGACGAGTGTGACGGCGGTCGCGCCGCTGCCGATGACCACCATCGTCTTGCCGGTGTAGTCCAGGTCCGCCGGCCAGTGCTGCGGATGGACGACTCGGCCGGTGAACTGATCGATGCCCGGGAAGTCGGGCGTGTAGCCCTGGTCGTAGTTGTAGTAGCCGGTCGCGAAGAACACGAAGCGACCGGTGAAGGTGGTGTCCGCGCCGTCGCGGTCGGCATGCACGGTCCAGGTGTCGGTGTCAGAGTCCCAGTCGGCCGAGCGGGCGCGATGACCGAACCGGATGTGCTGGTAGATCCCGTGCTTGCGGGCGGTGTCGGTGAGGTACTCGCGGATGTGGACGCCGTCCGCGATGCCTTCGGACCGCTGCCAGGGCTCGAACGGGAAGCTCAGCGTGAAGATGCTGCTGTCGGACCGGATGCCGGGGTAGCGAAAGAGGTCCCAGGTCCCGCCGACGTTGGACCTGCGCTCGAGGATCGTGTAGGTGAGACCGGGGTTGCGCTCGTTGATCCGATACGCGGCGCCGATCCCGGAGATGCCCGCACCGATGATGACGACGTCGAAGGACTTGGTGGCAGTCACGTTCTCAGTGTGACCGATCTTTTTTCGCCGGGGCGGACGAATCAGCCGTGCTGACGCATCGGCGCGCGTCCTGGCGGCTGCAGCGGGGCAGCCAGCAGCGGTTTACGTTCCTTCACTGAAATGGTCGACGGTGAATCGGTCCGAAGCGTGAGGTTACCGCCGGCGTGCCGGATCACCAACTCACCGTCGCCGTCGGCTTCGGCGCCCAACGTGTAAGTGATGTCGCTGTGTTTGACGTCGACAGTGAGCCGAAAGCCTCGCCACCGCAACCGGAATCGCAGCCGCGAGATGCCGTCGGGCAGGTGTGGGTCCAACGCCAGCACGCCCTCGTCGTCGCGGAGGCCGCCAAAGCCGGCGACCAGCGCGGTCCACGCTCCGGCCAGGGAAGCCATGTGCAAGCCGTTGCGGGTGTTGTGGTGAAGGTCGCGAAGGTCGATAAGCGTCGCCTCGACGAGGTAGTCGTGGGCCAGCTCGAGGTGTCCGACTTCGGCGCACAACACGGCCTGAGTGCACGCGGAGAGCGACGAATCCCGCACGGTGCGGGATTCGTAGTAGTCGACGTTGCGCGCCTTTTGCTCGGCGGTGAACGCGTGGCTCTGCCAGTGCATGGCCAGCACGAGATCGGCCTGTTTGGCCACTTGAGACGGGTACAGGCGCACGTAGGCCTCGTGCAAAAACAGCGGATACTCGGCGTCGTCGGTGAAGTTCCACTCCCGCAGCGTGGTGAATCCCTCGCATTGCTGATGCACGCCCAGCTCTTCGTCGTAGGGCACGTGGACATTCTTGGTGGCGTCGCGCCAGGAGGCCGTCTCCTCGGTGGTCACTCCCATCGCCGCGGCGGCGTCGGGGTGACGGGCGCACGCTTCGGCGGCGGTGCGCAGGTTGTAGGCGGCCATGAGGTTGGTGAAGACGTTGTCGCGCACAATCGCGGTGTACTCGTCGGGACCCGTGACACCGTCGAGGTGCCATACCCCGTGCCGGTCGTGGTGGCCGAGAGACAGCCACAGCCGTGCGGTTTCGACCAGCACCTGCAGCCCGCACTCCGCTTCCAGGGACTCATCTCCGGTCACGACGCGGTACCGCTCGAAGGCCATCGCGATGTCCGCGTTGACGTGCCAGGCCGCCGTGCCCGCCGGCCAGTACGCCCCGCACTCCTGGCCGCGGATCGTCCGCCAGGGGAAGCTCGCGCCCGCGAGTCCGAGTTCGGCGGCCCGTTCGCGGGCCAAATCCAGGGTCGATGCCCGCCAGCGCAGCGCGTCGGCCGTGGCGTACGGCGCGGTGTAGGTGAGTACCGGAAGCACGAATCCCTCGGTGTCCCAGAACGCGTGGCCGTCGTAGCCGGTGCCGGTCAGACCCTTGCCGGGGATCGCCCGACGCTCGGCGCGCGCGCTTGCCTGCAGCATGTGGAACAGCCCGAACCGCACCGCCTGCTGAGCGAGCGAATCGCCCTCGACCTCGACGTCTGCGCAGTCCCAGAACTCGTCCAGATATTTGCGCTGTGACTCCAGAAGTCCCTGCCAGCCGATGTAGCGGGCTCCGGCGAGCGCTCCCATCACCTGATCGGCCAGCGCGGGACGCGACCGCAGGCTCGACCACCCGTATGCCAAGTACTTGACGATGCGTAACCGTTGACCGGGACGCAGGCCGCAGATCACGGTGGTGCGCGCCAGGTCCTCGTGGGCAGTCGTCGACGCTTCCATGCGGCCGGGCACGTCGACCTCGTGATCCATGGCCGCGGCCATCGACAATCCGCTCGCCTTCGTTCGATGAATCAAAAGGGCCTGGCACCCGTTAGCATCGTGGCGGATCGGCTCCAACGGGTACTTCAATGCGGCGGCCACGCGGGGATCCCAGGACGGCGCGGGCTGGTCCTCGTTGGCGACGAGTTCCGATTGCACGGTGGCGTGGACGAATTCGTCGGCCGCTTCGACGATGTATTCGATGGCTGCGACACCGCGCTGGGTCAGTGAGACAAGGCGGGTCGACCGCACGTGCACCTGCTTCCCCGTCGGCGACTTCCAGCACGCCGAGCGGGTGAGGGTGCCTGCGCGCATATCCAGGATGCGTTCGTGTTCGAGCAGTCTGCCGTAGCGCACGTCGAACGGCTCATCGTCGACGAGCAGTCGGATGATCTTGCCGTTGGTGACGTCGATGAGGCTCTGGCCGTCCTCCGGGTAGCCGTAGCCCGCTTCCGCGTACGGCAGGGGACGGGCTTCGTAGAAAGAGTTGAGATACGTGCCCGGAATGCCGTGGGGCTCGCCCTCGTCGAGGTTGCCGCGCAGTCCAATGTGTCCGTTGGACAAAGCAAACACCGATTCGGATTGGGCCAGCACGTCGAGATCGAGGCGGCTCTCTCGGATCTGCCACGGCTCGATGGGAAAGTTGTCTTCGGTGATCATGACGTAGTCAGCAGTTCGCTCAGATCGGTGACGACGATGTCGGCGCCGTTGTGCCGCAGTGCCTCGGCTTGGCCGATGCGGTCGACCCCGACGACGAGCCCGAAGTGTCCGGCGCGGCCAGCGGCGACCCCGGAGAGCGCGTCTTCGAAAACAGCGGCCGCCCGGGGCACCACGTTGAGCAGTTGCGCGCCCCGCAGAAACGAGTCCGGAGCGGGTTTGCCGGCAATGTGTTCAGCCCTCATGGTGACGCCATCGACGCGGTGCTCGACGAACGCGTCGAGTCCGGTGGCCTCGAGCACCTCGCGTGTGTTGGCGCTCGACGACACCACCGCGACGCCCAGGCCGGCCTTGCTGACCGCCTCGAGGTAACGCCGCGATCCGTCGAAGACGTCGACACCGTCGCGGCGCAGCGTCTCCTGGAAGAGCTTGTTCTTGCGGTTGCCCAGGCCATTAATGGTTTCGGTGGCCGGGTCGTCGTCGGGTTGGCCGTCGGGAAGGGTGATGCCGCGGCTGGCGAGGAAGGAGCGGACGCCGTCTTCGCGTTTCTTGCCGTCGACGTAGGTCAGGTAGTCGTGGTCAGGGTCGAACGGGACGAACGGGACGTTGAATCTTTGCGCCCGCTGTTGCAGATAGGCATCGAACATTGTCTTCCAGGCCCGGCGGTGAACGCTGGCCGTGTCGGTGAGCACACCGTCGAGATCGAATAGGCAGGCGCGTACCTGCGGCGGTAAACCAAGCATGTTCACGCACGCCTCGTACCCGTTTTCATGTCAGATGAACGCCTGCTCGGCGTCCACGCCGACGATGCGCAGCAGGTTCACCACCTTGCGGTCGAGGCCCTCACCGACGGCGGTGACCTCGGAGATGCCCAGGCTCCCGAACGCGTCGCTGGGCTTGTCCATCGTGAAGACCGCATTTGAATCGGCGTCGCTGTACACCAGCATTCGCAGCGGCGCGTACAGCATCGCCTTCGGGTCGTGGCGGAACATGCTCTCGGCGATCACGTGGTTGCCCACCAGGTACTCGATCGCCTGGGTTCGGTGCCCTGCCACACCCAGCAGTGGTGCCGCGTCGATCTTCGCGTACCGCATCAATTCGTTCGGGGCGTTCTTGACCACCTCGGCCCGGACGTCGTCCCAGGTTCCGCCGGTGTCGACGATGCGCTGCATGGGCGCGGGATCGAACGCCGGAGCCGCGTCCTCGAATGCGGTCACGAACGCGGCAAAAGGCATTCCGGTGTTGATGTCGACACGTGTCATGGCGTGCGGTTCGGTGCGAAAGTCGGTCATTGTCCAAACGTAACCGGTCTCGACCCGATCGCGTCAGGCGCTGCGCGCCGACCCAGCGGTGGTGACCTGGCAGATGCCGGTCTGCAGCTGCGTGCGCATGAGGTCGGGATCGGGGTCGTGGTCGCCCGGTTCGCTCGAGTCGATGAACCGTTCGACTACTTCGACGAAGCGGGCGGGGTGGTCGCGAAACGGCATATGCCCAGAGTTCTCGAAGATCTCAAGGCGCGAACCGGGAATCGCCTGGTGGGCGATCTCAGCATGGCTGACCGGGATCACGAGGTCGTCCTCGCCCCAAATCAATTGCAGCGGAATCGATTGCATGAGGTAGCTGCGATCCAGCATGGTGACGAACTGGCCGCGCTCGTCCACCACTGAGCGTAAGGTACGCGAGAACGCCGACAATGCTCCCGGCTTCTGCAACCCCTCGACGAAGCGCAGGGCGTCGGGCACGTCGCGCCCGAACTTGCTGGAACCCAGTGTCTTTCCGACGACGCGACCGACGAGTTGCAACGCTGGTAGCGCGCCCGGTGCGCGCAGCACCGCGAGCGCTTCGCTGCCCATCGGCAGCGCCGCCAACCGCAGCGCCAGGCTCACGTCCTTCGTGATGCCGCCACTGCTCACCAGCACGATGCGCTCGACCAGGTGCGGGTACTGATAGGCGAATTGCATTGCGATGCCGCCGCCAAGCGAATGCCCGACGATGGTGACCCGGTCGATACCGAGCACGCTGAGCAGGTCGCGCATGCCATTTGCGAAGGCAGCCAACGAATAGTCGGCGCGTGGCTTGTCGGACTCGCCGTGGCCCAGCAGGTCCGGTGCGATGACGGTGAACCGTTGCGCGAGTTGCGCGTGCACGGTCTCCCAGGTGGTGGAGTTGTCGCCGACGCCGTGGAGCAGCAGGATCGCGGGTCCGGACCCGGCGACGCGGAAGGCGCGGCGGTAGCCGTGGATGGTGCGGAATTGCAGCGACGGAGGGGCGACGTCGCGTACGGGCCGCAAGTGGCGCCTCACAGGTTTCCGCATCGTCTTCTCCTTCCGATTGGGGTGTTGGCGTTGGAGAGAAGCCTCCAGCAAGGCACTTGGCAAATCCTTGGAATGATGTAGCTTCAATCGACACACCGACGCGGGGTTGGCTGATGCCGAGGAGTAAACGGTGGATGCGACACCATTCGGGCACTATCAGTTGCAGGACCTGCTGGGCCGGGGTGGGATGGGCGAGGTCTACCGCGCCTACGACACCAACACCGATCGCGTCGTCGCGGTCAAGGTGTTGCCGCCCCAGCTAGCTGACGACAGCACGTTCCAGCGGCGCTTCAGACATGAATCGCAGGCCGCGGCCGGGCTCAACGAACCTCATGTGGTGCCGATCCACGGTTTCGGTGAAATCGACGGCCGACTTTATCTGGACATGCGGCTGATCGAGGGCCGCGACCTCGGCACGATCCTCAAGGACAGTCATAAGCCGCTCGCACCGGCGTTTGCGGTGAACGTGGTGGAGCAGGTCGCGGCGGCGCTGGATGCCGCTCACGAAGCGGGCCTGATCCACCGGGACGTCAAACCGTCGAACATCTTGATCACCGAGCATGACTTCGTGTACCTGATCGACTTCGGGCTGGCCCGCACCGCCGATGAGGAAGGCGTGACCACGGCCGGCACCACGCTCGGCACGTTGGCGTACATGGCACCGGAGCGTTTCGACGACGGGCAAGCCGATCCGCGTTCGGACATCTACGCGCTGACCTGTGTGCTGTACGAATGCCTCACCGGTTCGCGGCCCTATCCGGCGGACAGCATCGAGCAGCAGATCACGGGCCACGTGGTGTCCCCGCCGCCCCGACCGTCGGCGACAGACCCGAAGCTGGCGGCGTTCGACGACGTGATCGCGACGGGCATGGCCAAGAAGCCGGACAAGCGCTACCAAACGGCAGGCGAGTTGGCCGCCGCCGCTCGGCGGGCACTGAATGCGCCCGTGCGCACCGCCGGCGGCTCGCGGCATTCGGCCCAGCGCGCCCGCACGCCCGCACGGTGGCGCACCCGGAGGCGAGGCCTGGTCGTGGGGCTCGCCGCAGTAGTGCTGGTCGCGGCCTGCACGTTCGGGGCGTGGCTGTGGTGGGGAAAACACGAACGCGGCGAGACCCTGCCGCAGGGGGCCGACCCGGCGATCGCCGCGAGCGTGCCGAAGGACATCAGGGCGACGGGCCGGCTGGTGATCGGTGTCAATGTCCCTTACGCGCCAAATGAATTCAAGAATTCCGACGGCCAGATCGTCGGCTTCGATGTCGACCTGATGAACGCAATGGCGAAAACCCTTGGGCTGGCCCCGGACTACCGCGAGGTCGAGTTCGAGAACATCATTCCCTCCGTGCAGGGACGGCAGTTCAACGTCGGGATGTCGTCGTTCACCGACACTGCGGAGCGCCAGTCGATGGTCGACTTCGTCACGTACTTCCAGGCGGGCACGCTGTGGGCGCAACGGCCCGGGACTGCGATCGACCCCGACGCCGCGTGCGGGCTGCGGGTCGGCGTGGTGACAGGTTCGATCCAGGAAACGAAGGAGCTGCCCGCCAAGAGCGATGCGTGTGTGGGGGCGGGCCTTGGACCGATTGACAGGGTTGTCTACCAGCGCCAGGACGACCTCACCGCGGCCCTGATCGCCGGGAAGGTGGACGCGATGACGGCCGACTCGCCGGTGACAGGTTTTGCGATCAAGCTGAGCGCCGGCGCGCTCGAGCCGGCGGGGGCGGTCTTCGATTCCGCACCCTACGGCTGGCCGGTGGCAAAAGGCTCGCCGCTGGCGGAGTCGCTGCGGAAAGCGCTGGAGCATCTGATGCAGACCGGTGAGTACCGGACCATCGCCACCATGTGGGGAGTCGACAAGGGGATGATCGACAAACCGGTGATCAACGGAGCGATCAAATGATCGGCAGTCGCCGAAACTGAAGCGGCTGCGCTACTCCGGCAAGATCAAGCGGTGTGCCGCGCTGCGGGAGTTCGTGCAGGCTGGGCTGCGTAACCATCTCAGTCCCGAGCAGATCGCTGGTCTGCTGATCAAGACCTATCCCGACCGTCCGGAGATGTGGGTGTCCCACGAAACCATCTACAAGGCCCTCTACGTGCAAGGACGCGGCGAATTACGTCGCGAGTTGACCCGCTGTCTACGCACTGGGCGGGCGGTGCGTAAGCCGCGCCGCAACTCCGTTCAGCGTGGGGTTCGGATTCCGGGCATGGTCAACATCTCCGAACGGCCGGCTGAAGCGGCGGATCGGGCGGTGCCTGGTCATTGGGAGGGCGATTTGATTATCGGCAAGAACCTGACCTCTCAGATCGGCACCCTGGTCGAACGCAGCACCGGCTTTGTCCAACTTCTGCATCTGCCCGGTAACCGCACCGCCGATGTCGTCGCCGAGGCGATGACGGCCACGATCAAAGCCTTTCCCGACACACTGCGCCGAACTCTGACCCGGCGTGTCTTCGCAACTGGTTAAGTGTCGGCGCGGGGGTTTTGGTTCAGGCTTGGGGGGTGGCGCCCAGCACGCGCTGCACGTCGGGTTTCATCGCCTGCAGCTGCTGGCCCCAGTACTCCCAGCTGTGGGTGCCGGATTCGGGGAAGTTGAACACCGCGTTCTTGCCGCCTGCGGCGATGTAGTTGTCCTGGAAGGTCTTGTTGGTGCGAAGGGTGAAGCCCTCCAGGAACTTCGCGTTGAAGTTGTCGCCGCCGAGTTCGTTGGGCTTGCCGTTGCCGCAGTACACCCACAGTCGGGTGTTGTTGTCCACCAGCTTCTGGATGTTGACCATCGGGTCGTTGCGCTTCCACGCCGGGTCGCTGGACGGGCCCCACATGTCCTCGGCCTTGTAGCCGCCCGCATCATTCATCGACATGCCGACGAGCGTCGGCCACCAGCCCTCGGACAGGTTCAGAAACCCCGACAGGGAGGCGGCGTAGATGAACTCCTGCGGGTAGTACATCGCCAGGATCATCGATGCCGAGCCGGCCATCGAGAGCCCTACCGCGGCGTTGCCGTTCGGATCGACCTGGCGGTTGGCCTGTAGCCATTGCGGCAGCTCTTGTGTGAGGAAAGTCTCCCAGTTGTAGGTGAGGCAGCCGCTCTTACCGCAGGCGGGCTTGTACCAGTTCGTGTAGAAGCTGGACTGCCCACCCACTGGCATCACGACCGACAACCCGGACTGGTAATACATCTCGAACGCGTTCGTGTTGATGTCCCAACCGCTCCAGTCGTCGGTGGCCCGCAGCCCGTCGAGCAGGTAGATCGCGTGCGAGTTGTCGCCGCCGCTCTGGAATTCGACCTTGATGTCGCGGCCCATCGAGGCCGACGGCACCTGCAGGTACTCCACCGGCAGTCCCGGCCGGGAGAACGCATGTGCGCTGGCCGGGCCGCCGAGCACTGCCAGCCCGCTCAACAGCAATGCCGAGACGGCAGCCACTGACAGGCGGCGCAGGTGTTGCGCGCCGAGGGTTGCCATCTGACGTCGAATGTCGGTGAGGAACTCGATAGCGGTCATTCCCTAACTTTCTAATGTTTGCTGCGTGGCGTCAAACGGTATCGAGATTAATAGGTCTGGCTGAGTGCTCCCTGAAAGTTTGTCCATCAGAGCGCGGCGGAGAGCCGACTGTGGTCGGATAGCCCCTGAAAGACACCGATTACCAGCGGTGCGAGGGGGACGAATGAGGCCACAAGGGCCGATGCCGGCGCGGGGGTGGCTGGCCCTTGCCGCCGGAGCCGTGACCGTCAGCGCCGTGATCATCGGCGTGCTGGTGGCGAATGGGTCGCCGTCGGTCCCAAACACGCCGGCGCCGGTCGCGGCCACCAGTTCGCCTGCGAGCACGGCCCCGCTTCCGGACCTGGGTGGCCCGCATTCAAGTCTGGTCCCTGAGATGTCGCTGCCGGTCGGGGCGCGGCCCTACGTTGGCAAGCCGACGCCGCCGGGATTCGAGTTCTGGGAGGTGCCGGGCGGCCGCGGCGACCTGGTGGCGCAGATGCGGTCCGAGCTGCCCACTTTCGCGGCGCTGAACGGGATGCCGTGGTGCGGCGAGTTGAACGACGCCATCACGTCCTGGGCATGGGGATATGCCGCCGACACGATCGGCGTGTCGTTCATCGACGGTGGCGTGATGATCACGCGGTTGCCCCAGCCGCAGGGGTGCCGTCCGTAACTAAATCATGTCGTTGTCGGTCAGCCACCGCATGATCGGCCAGCCGATGAACACCGGCAGCCAGCAGGTCAGAATCCGGTAGAGCAGCACGGCCGGCACGCCCGCGGCCGCGGGCACAGCGAATGCCGCCAGACCGCCGATCAGGGCCGCTTCGACAGCGCCCACGCCGCCGGGGGTGGGGGCCGCCGAGGCAAGGGTTCCGCCGACCATCGTCACGATGGTGACCGTGACGAACGAGGGGTTGCCGCCGAACGCCTCGACGCTTGCCCACAACGCCAATGCTGAGCCGAGAGTCGTTGTGGCACAACCGGAAATGATTAGGGTGAGCCGCTTGGGTTCGCGGGTGAGTTCAATGAGATCCACCCCGACCTCCTTGAGCCGGGGCCGCACCGCCGTGCCGAGCCACTTGCGCAGCCTGGGCACGATCAGGAACGCGCCGAGGAGTCCGAGGGCCAACCCGGCGATCAGGTAAAGAATCGTTGCGGAGGGGACGAAATGGGACAGGTTGGTCGTCGCGCCCGCGGCGGCGCTGAAGATGACCAGTAGTGCGACGTGGCTGATCACCTGCACAGCCTGTTGCATCGCCACTGACGCGGTCGCGCGCACCGCGCCCAGGCCGTTCTTGTGCAGGAATCGGGTACTGAGCGCAAGCCCGCCGACGCCCGCGGGGGTGGTCGTCGCGGCAAAAGTGCTGGCGAACTGGACGATGACCAGATTCCGATAGCTCACCGCCCCGTCGGCACAGGCCCACAGCGCGGCGGCCGCGCCGAGGTAGGTCAGCCCCGAGACCGCCAGCCCCGCCAGTGCCCACCACCAGTTGGCCTTGCCAAGCTCAGAAAAGAACGTGGGCACTGTGCTGATGAACGGGTAGGCGACGTAGACCAGCACGACGAGCAGCACCATTTGGATGACCTGGTTGCGGGTGAACCGGGTGGTGGTCTCGGTCTTGATCTGATCGGCACCGGTTTGGCGTTTGACCTCGTCACGCGCGCCAGAGATGACGGCGCCCGTATTGCCAACCGGGCCGCGAATCCGGGATGGCACAGCGGATTTCGTGAGTCGACGGGATGCCATCAGCACCGCATCTTTGCCGAGGGAGTCGATCGCCGCGCCCACCGCGGACTTCGCGTCATACAGATCGGTGGTCGTCACCAGGAGTTGGGCGATATCCGACTGAAGCTGAATGTCGGTGGCGCCGTATTCGGATTCGCCGAAGCCGCCGAAGCGCACGGTGCCGTCGTCGACGGTGATCTCCTCGCTGCGCAGGTCACCGTGGGAGATCTGGTGGTTGTGCAAGATGTGCAGCGAATCCCAGACCCGGGCAACGGGTGTGGCGTCTGTGCATTCGTTGATCGGGGTTCCGCGGGCGGGGGTGTGCGCATACAGCGTCCATCCCCGGTCCAGCGCGGCGACCGCGATCGTCGACGTGTTGGCAAGGTTGAGATCCCCGATGGCAATGGCCATCAGCGCCCGATGCTCGACGGCGCGGCGCATGGAGGTCTGCAGCGGCGCGGTTTCGGTATCGCGGAGTCGCAGTTTCTGCCAGAGCTGGCGCAGCGTGCCGCCGATGCGCTGGTTCGGGCCGTACATCTCGACGATCGCGACCGAATCCGGTTGCGGCGTACTCGCGGCCAGCTCGAGCGGTCCGTGCCCGGCCGGCCGCACGACCCTGAGCGCGTCCACGAAAAATCCGCGCCCGGCCATCGCGCGGACGGCGCCCTCGAGCGGCACCTCCAACGCGGGGGTCCCGACGACCAGGACCACCAATGCGCCGACGAGCCAGCCCACCCCCAGCCCCAGCAACGAGCGGGCCGGCACCACCGCGCTGACGACGAGGTGGATCGGCACGAACGCCAGCAGCAGCGTCCACCACCACCGACGCCACCGCGCGGGCTGCCACGGGCCCGACACCGTGAGCACCGCGGCGAGCATCGCGATCCAGCGTGGGTCGTCGATGAACTGCGACGAGACCGTCGCGAGGCGGTCCGACAGGTCGAAGTGCCATTTCGGCGCAGCGATGCCGTTGCCGCTGATCGACAGGGCGAGAAGGGAGATAAACGCGGCGGCTGCATACGCGCCGAGGAGTTTGAACTGACGGCTGAGAACGAGGCTGATCAGGATCACGAACGGCAACGCCAGAATCACGACGCCGTAGATCAGATAAACCAGGGTGGCCTGAGTGGGCGTGAGAACTCCGACGATTCTCGAGATGGATTTCTCGAGCTCGACCCATTTGTTGCGGGTGATCAGCGAACCTGCGATCACGATCGTGAGGAACAGGGCCGCGAGGCAGACCCGCAGGATGTCGTTGGTCCGTCGAGTCAGCGGTTGCAGCAAGCTGCCGGAAACGGTGATCTCCCGCCCGTCAACTCGCATGGTTCGAACGATCTTTCGGATCGGCGCCAGGGCCGTGCTGGTGAACGGCTCGCCGACACGTTAGCCGGTCCGAGGGCAGCTCAGCGGTAGTTGACGAACTGAAGGGCGACGTCGAGGTCGGCCTTCTTGAGCATGGCGATGACGGTCTGCAGGTCGTCGCGCTTCTTGCTGCTGACGCGGACCTCGTCGCCCTGGATCTGGGTCTTGACGTTCTTGGGCCCGTCGTCGCGGATGAGCTTGGTGATCTTCTTGGCGTTCTCGCTGGAGATGCCCTGCTTGATGGTGCCGCTGACCTTGTAGGTCTTGCCGGAGGCCTGCGGCTCGCCGGCGTCGAAGGCCTTCATGGAGATGTCGCGGCGGATGAGCTTCTCCTTGAAGACGTCTACGGCGGCCTTGGCGCGTTCCTCGGTGGAGCTGGTGATCTCGATGACTTCGTCGCCCTTCCAGGCGATCCCGGTCTCGGTGCCGCGGAAGTCGAAGCGGGTGGCCAGCTCCTTAGCGGCTTGGTTCAGCGCGTTGTCGACCTCCTGGTGGTCGACCTTGCTGACGACGTCGAACGATGAATCCGCCATTGGATTCGATCCTCCCGGGTGGTTTTGGCTGAGTGTGTGTCTACATCCTCGCCGTTTGCCGCTGCGCGCATGCAGGCAGGTCGCCCGAGCGGCCAACTTGCCAGCAGGACCGCAAAGTCACGGCGACGACGCGCCCGGATCCAGCCTGGAAAGTACCCAACAATGCGTGCGTCTTGGCAGGAGCGATGAGGTAGCACCCGAGCGGGACCGCGGCCAACGCGTTTGCGACGACGATGAACGTCAGAAGGGCGCCGGCCTGCGTCACCGGGGTAGCCCCCGAGGCGGCAATGAGAACCAACAGGGCCATGTAGTCGACGGAGGGCAGGGCCCCACTCATCCCCATCACCCCCGAGAACCACGGTGAACCTCCCTGCAGAAGGCCTCGCGCACGGGTGGACAGCCTCTGCATCGGCGTCGTCGTCGGTGTCGTCGGCTTCTCGGTCGGCTTCTGCACCGGCTTGTCTATCGGCGCGGTCGGCCGGCGCCCGAACCTGCCCGCAGGCAAGTCGGTGGCCAGCAGCACCGCGATCAGCAGGATGAACACGCCGATCACGATCTGAACCTTGGAGCCATCGGTATCGGCTACGCCGAAAAGCCCATGATGAAATACGACCAACACGGGAAATCCCACGCTGGTGCTCATCGCAACACTGCCGGTTATGAACGCGGACATTTGCAGCAAAGGCGGTGGCCTGCTCAGCATCAGCGCAATCAGACCGATGCGGATCGGTTCGAAGTTCACCGCCATGGCGAGTACCAACACGCTGGTCCACATCGATGACAAGATCACCTGTCACCGCCTTTTGCGCCAAGGCCGATCCGTGCCAAATCGTTCACGTCACGTGTGGCCCGTGCTGTCAGCGGTGGCCAGCTTTACTGGCCTTTCCCCTGGTTTGTGACTGGGGTACATCACCGTTGTACCCTGCTAGTCGCACCAAGGCAGGTTGCCCGAGCGGCCAATGGGAGCGG
>CAVXAG010000018.1:0-393462 GCA_963759655.1 uncultured Actinomycetota bacterium
CTTGAACCCCCACGCCCGTTAATAGGGCACTAGCACCTCAAGCTAGCGCGTCTGCCATTCCGCCACTCGGACCTTGTGCGGGCAGCTTAGGCTAACGGATTCTGCGAGCCGGACCCAAACTTGCGACCCGAACCAATGGTAGGAAAGGGGACTGTGACAGGTCCCGTCGATGAGGTGGTCGACCTCGTCAGCGCGTTGATCCGCTTCGACACCTCCAACACCGGTGACCCCGAGACCACCAAGGGCGAACGCGAGTGCGCGCAGTGGGTGGCCGCGCAGCTCGAAGAGGTCGGTTACCAGACGGAATACGTCGAGGCCGGCGCCGCGGGACGCGGAAATGTCTTCGCGCGCCTCAACGGCCGGGACCCCAGCCGCGGCGCGCTGCTGATCCACGGGCACCTCGACGTCGTGCCCGCCGAGGCCGCCGACTGGAGCGTGCACCCCTTCTCCGGTGCAGTCGAGGACGGCTACGTGTGGGGCCGCGGCGCGGTCGACATGAAGAACATGGTCGGCATGACCCTCGCCGTCGCTCGGCATTTCAAGCGCACCGGCATCGTTCCGCCGCGCGATCTGGTGTTCGCTTTCGTGTCCGACGAGGAGGCCGGCGGCAAGTTCGGCAGCCACTGGCTGGTCGACCACCGGCCCGACCTCTTCGCCGGCGTCACCGAGGCGATCGGCGAGGTCGGCGGCTTCTCGCTGACGGTGCCGCGCCGCGACGGTGGCGACCGCACGCTCTACCTGATCGAGACCGCCGAGAAGGCGATGATGTGGATGCGGCTCACCGCACGCGGCCGCGCCGGGCACGGGTCGATGATCCACGACGACAACGCCGTCACTGCTGTCGCCGAGGCGGCCGCGCGGCTGGGTCGCCACCGGTTCCCGATCGTGATGACCGACGCCGTCCAGCAGTTCCTGGCGGCTGTCGCCGAGGAGACCGGGTACTCCTTCGACTGGAGTTCCCCGGATCTTGACGGGGCGGTGGGCAAGCTGGGCACGATCGCCAGGATCGTCGGCGCCACCCTTCGTGATACTGCCAACCCGACCATGCTGAAAGCCGGTTACAAGGCCAACGTGATCCCGGCCACCGCGGAGGCGGTGGTGGACTGCCGGGTGCTGCCCGGCCGGCTGCCGGCGTTCGAGCGGGAGGTCGACGAGCTGATCGGTCCCGACGTCGCTCGTGAGTGGATTGTCGACCTGCCGTCATATGAGACGACCTTCGACGGCGAACTGCTCGATGCGATGAACGCGGCACTGTTGTCCGCTGATCCCGATGCCCGGACCGTGCCGTACATGCTGTCCGGTGGCACCGATGCAAAAGCCTTCGCCCGCTTGGGGATTCGGTGTTTTGGTTTCGTGCCGTTGAAGCTGCCACCCGAGCTCGACTTCGCGTCGTTGTTCCATGGTGTCGACGAGCGGGTACCCGTGGACGCGCTGGCGTTCGGCGTCGGTGTTCTCGAGCACTTTCTGTTGAACAACTGAGTTAGGAGAAAGGACCAACATGGCGTACAACCCCTACGACTCCTTACCGAAGCTGCCCGCCTTCACGCTGACGTCCGACGACATCAGCGACGGCCAGCCGCTGAAGATGCCCCAGGTCAGCGGCATCATGGGGGCGGGCGGCGAGGACGTGTCCCCGCAACTGAGCTGGTCGGGCTTCCCCGAGGAGACGCGCAGCTTCGCCGTCACGGTCTACGACCCCGACGCGCCCACCGCGTCGGGTTTCTGGCACTGGGCGGTGGCCAACCTGCCTGCGACGTGCACCGAGCTGCCCGTCGGTGTCGGTGAGGGCAGCGAATTGCCCGGCGACGCGATGACTTTGGTGAACGATGCCGGCATGCGCCGCTATCTCGGCGCCGCGCCGCCGCCCGGGCACGGCGTGCACCACTACTACGTGGCGGTGCACGCCGTGAAGGTCGAGAAGCTGGAGCTGACCGAGGATGCCAGCCCGGCCTTTCTCGGCTTCAACCTGTTCATGAACGCGATCGCGCGCGCCGTCATCCACGGCACGTACGAGCAGAAGTAGGGCTAGCGGTGCGCCGCTGACCCGACCGCGCCGGCCAGGCTGTGAAAACCACCGTCATGCAACCGGTTGGCGATGCCGTCCTGGATCCGTTTGGCCCACAGACCGCCGCCGTAGATGAAACCGGTGTAGCCCTGCACCAGTGACGCGCCTGCCGTGATCCGCTGCCAGGCATCGTCGATGGTCTCGATGCCGCCGACACTGATCAGCACGAGCTTGTCACCGACGCGCGCGTGGAGCCTGCGCAGCACGTCGAGCGACCGCACGGCCAGCGGCGGTCCCGACAACCCGCCTTCACCCAGCATCTCCACACCGGGGGTTTCCAGCCCCGCGCGCGACACGGTGGTGTTGGTCGCGACGATGCCGGCCAGTCCGAGCTCGACGGCCAGGTCGGCGATCTCGTCGATCTCAGCGTCGGTGAGATCCGGCGCGATCTTGACCAGCACCGGCGTCGACGTCTCCGAGCGCACCGCCTCCAGAATCGG
Source organism: uncultured Actinomycetota bacterium (assembly GCA_963759655.1). GTDB lineage: Bacteria > Actinomycetota > Actinomycetes > Mycobacteriales > Mycobacteriaceae > Mycobacterium. The sequence goes on from CAVXAG010000018.1 coordinate 2,506, forward strand.
GCGCAACGACTCCACTGCCTGCAGATCACGAAGTCCGGGCGTGTTCGGCGAGCTGACGTTGACCACGAGGAAGTCCGCCAGCGGACCGACCAGCCGGGCGCTGATCCGGTAATCGTCGGCCGCCAGTTCGGGCGGCGCGACTTTGGTCTTGCCGATGTTGACCCCGATCGGTATGTCGGCGCGGTGCCGGGTGAGGCGCATCGCCAGCTCGCCGGCGCCCCGGTTGTTGAATCCCATCCGGTTGAGCAGCGCGCGGTCGGCGGGCAGCCGGAACAGGCGAGGTACCGGATTGCCCGGCTGCGGGGCGGCGGTGACCGTGCCGACCTCGGCGAAGCCGAATCCGAGCGCGCCCCACGCGTCGAGTCCGAAGCCGTCCTTGTCGAAGCCGGCCGCCAGGCCAAGGGGACCGGGGAATCGGACACCGAACACCGTGCTGGCCAGGATCGGATCGTGCGGGCCCAGCCGCCGCCTCAGCATCCGGCGCACAACCGCGGTCGCGGTCACCAGCCGCAACGCCGCGAACACCCAGGTGTGAATCCGCTCGGCGGGCACCAGGAACATCACCCGCCGCACCGCGCCGTAGCTCATTACAATCCCGGCTGGTCGCTTGGTCGTTCAGTCTTCCTGCGCCGCAACAGAACTCGTCGGCTACCGTCAGTGTACAACCGAACCCGCGTCAGCTCCCAGCCGCGGTATTCGGCCTCGATGGACAACCGCGTCGACGCGGACAGCCGGGTCACGTCGGGAGGCAGCCGCAGCGGGGCCCACTCGTAGTCGTCGGAAGAGTCGATGTCCCAACCCTTCGGCAGCCGTCCGCTCGCAGCCGTCAATGCGGCCTGCCGGCGTTGATCAGGACCTGCACACCGTCCCCGCTGGCCGACGCCACGTACAGCGTGTCCGTGGCGTCGTCGAAGGCCAGCACATCAGGTTGTCGCACAGTTGGGTAACGCACCTTCTCCACAGGTATTCCGGTGGCCAGATCGTAACCAACGACGACGTTGGCCGCCGTCAGTGATACCCACGCCAGGGTACGGGTGCCGGCGAGCCCGTACGGTGCGTTTCGCACCGGGTAGCGCTGGCGCAGCATCAGGGGGTCCGTGCCGAACACCAGCAATTCGTCGCCGCGAGTGTCCGCGACCAGCACCCGGCCCGCCGGATCCGCGGCAAGTGTCGTGGCGCCCTCACCGGCCCGCAGGGCATGCTGCGCCTTGCTGCCGCTGGCGTCGATCGTGGTCACCGACGTTTGCCCGCGGTCCAGCACCACCGCTGTATTCCCTTGCGTCACGATGCTGTCCACCCGGGCGAAGATCTTGACCTCGGCGGCGACCGCGGCGTCCGAACCCAGCGTCAACACGGCACCGTCGGCGCTGCCGAGGACGAGGCGGCCGTCGGAGCGCCGGGCGATCGCAGTGAATTCCGTGTTGTCGTGGCCGTCGACGCGCAACGTGCTGGCCGCACCGGTGCGCACGTCCACGCGGAGGTAGCCGCCGCGGGTGGCCAGATACACCAGCCCCTGCCCGTCGCCGGTCAGCGCGGTCGCCCCGGTGGGCAGCGCCACCGTGCGCACCCCGCCGCCAGACGGCATCACCGTGAGGCCGTCGTCCGAGAGCACTACCAGCGAGAATGTCGCCGCATCGAACACGGCGGCGCGGGCCCTGCCGGGCAGCGGGCGCACCTCACCGGCCGGCGAGGTGGTAATCGGCGGAGATACCGCGGGGCTGGCCGCAACGATCGTCGGCGGGGGGCCCTGGTCCCGATGTGCCGAGCACGACACCGCGCCGAGCGCCAGCAGGCTAACCACCAACCACCGGTTAGTTCCAGTCGCGGCAATCACAGTGACAGTCTGGCGTACGGCGCAGCGCCCACGGCGGTATGGTCGCGCCATGACTCTCGCCGCCGACAGCGATTGTTCCAGCAACGAGTTCCTCGTCGAGGACGTGAACACGGGCATCTACGCCAACGGTTTTGGCAAGACCGGCGATGGCCGCAGCTTCGCGTTCCGCACCGACCGCCACCAGTTGATCGTCGAGGTGTACCGGCCACGGCTGGCGGGCCCGGTGCCCAACGCCGACGATGTGATCGCGGTCGCCACCCGCCGGCTGACGGACGTCGACGTCACCGATGAGCGCAGCCTGGTGGCCGCGGTCCGCGACGCGGTGGCTAACGCGCAACCCGTGCGCCGCGCCGGTTCCAAATCGGCCCTCTAGTCGGCGTGGCCGCGACATGACGGTCATCCTGTTGCGGCACGGCCGCTCCACGTCGAACACCGCACACGTGCTGGCGGGCCGCTCCGAAGGCGTCGACCTCGACGAGCGCGGCGGCCAACAGGCCGACGCGCTCGTCGGCCGGCTCGGGTCGTTGCCGATCCGCGCGCTGGTGTCATCGCCGCTGCTGCGCTGCATCCGCACGATCGGGCCGCTGGCCACCGCGCTGGGCGTCGAACCGATCGTCGACGAACGGCTCTCCGAGGTCGACTACGGCCAATGGACCGGCCGCAAGCTGGGCGACCTGGTCAATGAGCCGCTGTGGAAAGTGGTGCAGGCCCAGCCGAGCGCCGCGGTGTTCCCCGGCGGCGAAGGTCTGGCCCAGGTGCAGGCCCGGGCAGTGACGGCCGTTCGCGAGCACGACCGTCGCATTGCCGATGAGCAGGGGGGTGACGCGCTGTGGCTGGCCTGCACCCACGGCGATGTGATCAAGGCGGTGGTCGCCGACGCGCTCGGTACGCACTTGGACAGCTTTCAGCGAATCGTGGCAGACCCGGCGTCGACCAGTGTGATCCGCTACACGCCGATGCGGCCGTTCGTGCTGCACGTCAACAACACCGGAGACGACCTGGCGTCGGGGCTCAAACCGCCCCCGGCCGACGGGGAGGTGCCGGCGTCGGACGCGGTGGTGGGCGGCTCCACCGAATAGCCGCGAACGTTCACCGATTACGAAGGTGCTGCATCTACCGGTATTTTGGATGTGTCATGTCCCGCGCTATCCACGTTTTTCGTTCGCCCGACCGCTTCGTGGCCGGGACTGTCGGGCAGCCCGGAAACCGGACGTTTTATCTGCAGGCGGTGCACGATTCCCGCATCGTCTCGGTGGTGTTGGAGAAGCAACAGGTCGCCGTGCTCGCGGAGCGGATCGGCGCGCTGCTCACCGAAGTCAACCGTCGCTTCGGCACCCCGATCCCGCCGGAGAACGCCGACGTCGACGACCTCAACCCGCTTGTGACGCCGATCGACGCGGAATTCCGGGTGGGCACGATGGGGCTGGGCTGGGACTCGGAGGCCCAGACCGTCGTCGTCGAGCTGCTCGCGGTTACCGACACCGAGTTCGACGCATCGGTGGTGCTCGACGATGCGGAGGAGGGCCCCGATGCGGTGCGGGTTTTCCTGTCCCCGGAGTCTGCGCGGCAGTTCGCCGCCCGGTCCAATGCCGTCATTTCTGCGGGGCGCCCGCCATGCCCGCTGTGCGACGAGCCGCTCGATCCCGCAGGCCACATCTGCGTGCGCACCAACGGCTATCGGCGCGGCGCGCTGTACGGGTCGGCGGATGACGCCGAGTCGTGACGATGTTGAGGCGCTGAGCCGCGGCGAGCTGACGGTCATCGGGCGCATCCGCTCTGCAAGTAACGCAACGTTTCTCTGCGAGGCGCAGCGGGGGGACCACCGAACGCACTGCGTCTACAAGCCGATCGCCGGCGAGGCGCCGCTCTGGGATTTCCCTGACGGCACCCTGGCGGGCCGAGAACTGAGCGCATACCTGGTTTCAGTCGCCCTGGGCTGGAATATCGTGCCGCACACCATTATTCGCGACGGCCCAGCCGGCAGCGGGATGGTGCAGCTGTGGATCGAGGAGCCCGGCGACTCGTCGACGGACTTCGAGAGGACCACGCCGGACCTCGTCGACCTCTTCCCCGCGGAAAAGGTGCCGTCGGGCTACCTGGGGGTGCTCCGGGCCCACGACTACGCAGGCGACGAGGTCACGCTGGTGCACTCCGACGACGTGCGGTTGTTCCGGATGGCGGTGTTCGATGTGCTGATCAACAATGCGGACCGCAAGGGCGGCCACGTCCTGGTCGGGCTGGACGGCGACGTGTACGGCGTCGACCACGGCGTGAGCCTGCATGTGGAGGACAAGCTGCGCACCGTGCTGTGGGGGTGGGCGGGCAAGCCGATCGACGACGACACACTGTCCGCGGTGTCAAGACTGGCTGAGGCGCTGCGGGGCTCGCTTGCTGACGAGCTGCATTCGCATCTCACCCACCGTGAGGTCGTTGCGCTTCGTCGGCGCGCCGAGGCGCTGCTGGAGAATCCGGTGATGCCGTCGCCCGATCGGCGTCGTCCGATCCCGTGGCCGGCGTTCTAGCGTGGCAGCCGAGCCCCTCACCGACGCAGCCCTGGCCGCCGAGCTCGCCGAGGCCGCAGGCCGGCTGCTACTGGGCGTCCGCGACGATCTCGGATTCAGCGACCGGTGGGCGCTTGGCGCGGCGGGCGACAAACGCGCCAACACGATGATCCTGGATCGGCTGCGCGACGAACGGCCCGACGACGGCGTCTTGAGCGAAGAGGCCAACGACGACCTGGCCCGGCTGAAGAAAGGCCGGGTCTGGATCATCGACCCGCTCGACGGCACCCGCGAGTTCTCCACGCGCGGCCACGACGACTGGGCTGTGCACGTCGCGCTCTGGCAGGCCGGTTCCGAAATCACCGATGCCGCAGTCGCTCTGCCTGCCCTCGGCGAGCTCTACCGCACCGACACGGTCAGCATCGACGCGACTACCGACGCGACTACCGACGCGACTGGCGACGGGGCCGGTCGGCCGATCCGGGTCGCGGTGAGTGCGACCAGGGCACCGTCGCTGCTGTACCGCATGCGGCACGACGTGGAGATGGAGGCGGTGGCGATCGGGTCGGCGGGCGCCAAGGCGATGGCGCTGGTCCGCGGCGATGTGGACGCCTACCTGCACGCCGGCGGTCAATGGGAGTGGGATAACGCGGCACCGGCCGGTGTGGTGCTGGCGGCCGGGCTGCATGCGTCGCGCCTGGACGGCTCGCCACTGCGCTACAACCAGTTCGATCCCTACCTGCCCGACTTCCTGATGTGCCAACCGGCGATCGCTCCGACTCTGCTGGCGGCCATCCAGCGAGCGGTCTGGTAACCGGCCCGGCTTACCCTCGACAGCATGCAATCGTGGTCGTCCGCCCCGGTACCGGCCCTGCCGGGCCGCGGACCGGAACTTCGGTTGTACGACAGCGCCGATCGCCAGGTGCGGCCGGTGGCGTCCGGGCCGACGGCGACGATGTACGTCTGCGGCATCACCCCCTACGACGCCACCCATTTGGGGCATGCCGCGACATACCTGGCGTTCGATCTGATCAATCGGATATGGGTCGACGCCGGCCATCACGTGCACTACGTGCAGAACATCACCGACGCCGACGATCCGCTGTTCGAGCGGGCGAACCGCGACGGGGTGGACTGGCGCGAGCTGGGCAACCGCGAGATCGAGCTGTTCCGCGACGACATGGCGGCGCTGCGGGTGTTGCCGCCGCGCGAGTACGTCGCCGCCACCGAGGCCATCGACGAGGTGGTCGAGCTCGTCGAGAAGATGCTGGCGTCGGGGGCGGCGTACATCGTCGACGACCCGGATCACCCGGACGTGTACTACCGGGCCGACGCCACGTCGCAGTTCGGCTATGAATCGGGCTACGACCGCACGACGATGGCCCGGCTGTTCGCCGAGCGCGGCGGCGACCCGGAGCGGCCAGGGAAGGCCGACGAACTCGACGCGCTGCTGTGGTCGGCCCCGCGCGAGGGCGAGCCGAGCTGGGCCTCGCCGTTCGGCCCCGGACGGCCGGGCTGGCACGTCGAATGCGCGGCGATCGCTCTCAGCCGTATCGGCACCGGCCTTGACATCCAGGGCGGCGGCTCGGACCTGATCTTCCCGCACCACGAGTTCTCGGCGGCACACGCCGAATGCGTGACGGGGGAGCGGCGTTTCGCGCGCCACTACGTGCACGCCGGGATGATCGGATGGGACGGGCACAAGATGTCCAAGAGCCGCGGAAACCTCGTGCTGGTGTCGAGGCTGCGGGCCGACGGCGTCGAGCCGGCGGCGATCCGGCTGGGCCTGCTGGCCGGCCACTACCGAGCGGACCGATCGTGGAGTGCTGACCTGCTCCACGAGGCACAGGCCAGGCTGGCGCGCTGGCGCCAGGCTGTCGCGCTGCCGTCGGGACCGGATGCAACCAATGTGCTGGCCCGCGTCCGCGGTTATCTAGCCGACGACCTCAACACGCCGAAAACCATTGCCGCCCTGGATGGTTGGTCGACAGATGCACTGGAGTACGGCGGCAGTGATGCCGGCGCACCCGCGCTGGTGCGGACCGCGGTGGACGCGTTGCTTGGCGTGGAACTGTAGATTTTGCCGATGAACTCAGTGAAGGACAAAGTCGTCTTCATTTCGGGCGGCGCCCGGGGAGTCGGCGCGGAAGTGGCCCGGCGGTTGCATGCCAAGGGTGCGAAATTGGTGCTGACGGATCTCGATGAGTCGCCGCTGCACGACCTCGCAGGCGACCTCAAGTCAGACCGCGTCCTGACCCTCGTTGCAGACGTCCGCGATTTCGCGGGGATGCAGGGCGCCGTCAGCCGGGCGATCGGCCGCTTCGGCGGAATCGACGTCGTGGTGGCCAACGCCGGGATCGCGACCATGGGCTCGGTGCTGCAGGTTGATCCTCAGGCGGTCAAGACGCTGATGGACGTCAACGTGATGGGAGTGTTCAACACGGTGCGGGCCGCGCTGCCGTCGGTGATCGACCGCCGCGGCTATGTGCTGATCGTGTCGTCGCTGGCCGCCTACGCTGCGGCGCCGGGCCTGGCGCCCTACAACGCCGCCAAGGCGGCGGTCGAACATTTCGCGAACGCACTGCGGCTCGAGGTCGCCCACCTGGGCGTCGACGTCGGCTCGGCGCACATGTCCTGGATCGACACCCCGCTGGTGCAGGAAGCCAAGTCTGACCTCCCCACGTTCGCTGAAATGTTGAGCAAGTTGCCCGGCCCGCTCAGCAAGACCACGTCGGTGCAGGCGTGCGGTGAGGCGTTCACGAAGGGCATCGAGGGCCGCAAACGGCGGATCAACTGTCCCGGCTGGGTTGGCCTGATCCGGTGGCTTCGGCCGTTGCTCGCCTCGCCGATCGGCGAGGCGCAGACACTCAGGTTCGTGCCTGACCTGTTGCCCCGGATGGACGCCGAAGTCGCTGCGCTCGGGCGGTCGATGAGCGCTCGCACCGACGCGCTGGAGAAGAAGCGGATCTAACCCCGGAAACCCGGGCCACGGCGGCGCAGATAGCGCTCGAACTCTGCGGCCAGCGTGTCGCCGTCGACCTTGCTCAGCGCCTCGGTCATGTCGACCTCCGCGTCGCCGCGCTGCTCGAGCTGAGCGACGTACTCGGCGATCTCCTCGTCGTCGGACGTCATCTCGGTGACGGCGGCCTCCCACTCCTCGGCCTGCGCGGGCAGGTCGGCCAGCGGCACCTCGATGTCGAGCACGTCCTCGACACGCCGGAGCAGCGCGACGGTTGCCTTCGGGCTTGGCGGCTGGGACACGTAATGGGGCACCGCCGCCCAGAACGTCACCGCCGGGATCCCGGCGTTCACACACGCGTCCTGGAACACCCCCGCGATCCCGGTCGGCCCCTCGTAACGGGTTTCCTCGAGCCCGAAGAAGTGCGCTGACTCCGGCGAGTACGCCGCGCCCGACACCGGCACCGGCCGGGTGTGGGGCGTGTCGGCCAGCAGCGCGCCGAGGATGACGACGGTTGAGGTGTTCAGCTTGTCGGCGATGGCCAGCAGCTCTGCGCAGAACGTGCGCCACCGCATGTTCGGCTCGACGCCGTGCATCAGCACGATGTCGCGGTTGCTGCCCGGCGGGCGGCAGTGCGAGATGCGCATCGACGGCCACACCAGTTCCCGCGTGACGCCGTCGACCTGACGGATCACCGGACGGTTCACCTGGTAGTCGTAATACGCCTCATCGTCGATCTCGACGATCGGCTCGGCCTCCCAGATCGCGTCCAGATGCTCCAGCGCGTCGCTGGCCGCGTCACCGGCGTCGTTCCAGCCTTCGAATGCCGCTACCACCACGGCGTCGTTCAGCTCGGGCAGTTCGAAACCTCCTGTAGCATCCGACGGGGTCATAAGTTCAGCGTAGAGCGTGTTTTGACCGCACGAGCGTCTTGGCTCAATCCCAAATTTTGCTAGGCCGACTACCCTGTTAACGTGACTGCCCCCTCCCGTCGCGACTATGACACCGACCTGCTGACGACCCTGTCGGACCGGGTCGTGGTGGGTGACGGGGCGATGGGCACGATGCTTCAGGCCGCGGACCTGACGCTCGACGACTTCAGAGGGCTCGAGGGCTGCAACGAGATCCTCAACGACACCCGACCCGACGTACTCGAGCACATTCACCGGGCGTACTTCGAGGCGGGCGCCGACGCCGTCGAGACGAACACGTTTGGCTGCAACATGTCCAACCTCGGCGACTACGACATCGGCGACCGGATTCGCGATCTGTCGGAGAAGGGCACCGCGATCGCGCGTCGCGTCGCCGATGAGATGGCCACGTCCGACCGCAAGCGCTACGTGCTGGGCTCGATGGGCCCGGGCACCAAACTGCCGACGCTCGGGCACACCGAGTACGCACTGATCCGCGACGCTTACCAGCAGGCAGCGCTTGGCATGCTGGACGGCGGCGCGGACGCGATTCTGGTCGAGACATGCCAGGACCTGTTGCAGCTCAAGGCGGCTGTGCTCGGGTCGAGGCGAGCGATGGCGCAGGCGGGTCGGCACATCCCGGTGTTCGCGCACGTCACCGTGGAGACCACCGGAACGATGTTGCTGGGCAGCGAGATCGGCGCGGCCCTCACCGCGGTCGAACCCCTCGGTGTCGACATGATCGGGCTGAACTGCGCTACCGGGCCCGCCGAGATGAGCGAGCATCTGCGCCACCTGTCCCGTCATGCCCGCACCCCGGTTTCGGTGATGCCGAACGCGGGGCTGCCGGTGCTCGGCGCCAACGGTGCGGAATACCCGCTGCGCCCGGAGGAACTGGCTGAGGCCCTGTCGGGGTTCGTCACCGAGTTCGGGCTTTCGCTGGTGGGTGGCTGCTGCGGTACCACGCCTGAGCACATTCGTCAGGTCGCCGGGGCGGTACGCGATCTCGAGCGGGCCGCCCGGAACGTGACCTACGAGCCGGCCGTGTCGTCGCTGTATGCGGCCACACCGTTCGCGCAGGATGCCTCGGTGCTGATGATCGGCGAGCGGACGAACGCCAACGGCTCCAAGGCTTTTCGCGATGCGATGATTGCCGAGGATTACCAGAGGTGCCTCGACATCGCCAAGGACCAGACGCGCGACGGTGCGCACCTCCTCGACCTGTGCATCGACTACGTCGGCCGAGACGGTGTCGCGGACATGAACGCGCTGGCAAGCAGGCTGGCCACCGCGTCCACGCTGCCGATCATGCTGGACTCCACCGAAACTCCGGTGCTGAGAGCGGGTTTGGAGCACCTGGGCGGGCGCTGTGTGATCAACTCCGTGAACTACGAGGACGGCGACGGCCCCGAGTCCCGATTCCACAAGACGATGGAACTGGTCGCCGAGCACGGCGCGGCGGTGGTCGCGTTGACGATCAACGAGGAAGGCCAGGCCCGCACCGCCGAGAAGAAGGTGGAGATTGCCGAGCGGCTGATCGACGACATCACCACGAATTGGGGCGTTGACGAGTCGTCGATTCTGATCGACTGCCTGACGTTCACGATCTGCACGGGCCAAGAGGAGTCGCGTCGCGACGGCATCGAGACCATCGAGGCGATCCGCCAGCTGAAGAGGCGTCACCCCCAGGTCCAGACCACGCTCGGCTTGTCGAACATCTCGTTCGGCCTGAACCCGGCCGCCCGGCAGGTGCTCAACTCGGTGTTCCTGCACGAGTGCCAGGAAGCGGGGTTGGACTCCGCCATCGTGCACGCCAGCAAGATCGTGCCGATCAACCGCATCCCGGAGGATCAACGCGACGTCGCGCTGGATCTCGTCTACGACCGCCGCCGCGACGGCTACGACCCTCTGCAGGAACTCATGCAGCTGTTCGAGGGCGTGTCGGCGTCGTCGTCGAAGGAGTCGCGGGCAGCTGAACTGGCCGCGCTACCTCTGCTGGAGAGGCTGGCCCGGCGCATCGTCGACGGCGAGCGCAACGGCCTGGAGCACGACCTCGACGAGGCGATGACGCAGAAGCCACCGCTGGACATCATCAACGAAGACCTGTTGGCCGGCATGAAAACCGTGGGGGAACTGTTCGGTTCCGGCCAGATGCAGTTGCCTTTCGTGCTGCAGTCCGCCGAGGTGATGAAGACGGCGGTGGCCTACCTCGAGCCGCACATGGACAAGTCCGACGACCCGGAAAGCGGGAAAGGACGAATAGTCCTCGCCACCGTCAAGGGTGACGTCCACGACATCGGCAAGAACCTGGTCGACATCATCTTGAGCAACAACGGCTACGAGGTGGTCAACATCGGCATCAAGCAGCCGATCGCCACCATTCTCGAGGTCGCCCAGGACAAGGGCGCCGACGTGGTGGGCATGTCCGGGCTGCTCGTCAAGTCCACCGTGGTGATGAGGGAAAACCTCGAGGAGATGAACCACCGCGGGGTGGCCGACAAGTTCCCCGTGCTGCTCGGCGGTGCGGCGCTGACTCGCGGTTACGTCGAGAACGACCTGACCGAGGTCTACCAGGGCCAAGTGCATTACGCGCGGGACGCGTTCGAAGGCCTGCACCTGATGGACCAGATCATGAACGCAAAGCGAGGGGTGGCACCGGACACCGACAGTCCCGAGGCGATCGCCGCCCGGGAAAAGGAAGCCGAACGCAAGGCCCGCCACGAGCGCTCCAAACGCATTGCCGCGCAGCGCAAGGCGGCCGAGACGCCGGTCGAGGTGCCGGCCCGGTCAGACGTCGCGGCCGACGTCGATGTGCCGGAGCCGCCGTTCTGGGGCACCCGGATCGTCAAAGGGGTCGCGCTCGCCGACTACACCGGTCTGCTCGACGAACGTGCACTGTTCCTGGGTCAGTGGGGTCTGCGCGGGGTCCGCGGCGGCGACGGGCCGTCATACGAGGAGTTGGTGGAATCCGAGGGCCGCCCGCGGCTGCGCTACTGGCTGGACCGGCTGTCCACCGACGGCATTCTCGCCAGCGCCGCGGTGGTGTACGGGTATTTCCCTGCGGTGTCAGAAGGTGACGACGTCATCGTGCTGACCGAGCCGAGACCGGATGCGCCCGAACGATTCCGGTTCACCTTCCCCCGCCAGCAGCGTGGCCGCTTCCTGTGCATCGCCGACTTCATCCGATCGCGCGAGCGGGCCACGGACACCGGGCGGGTTGATGTGCTGCCGTTCCAGCTCGTGACGATGGGACAGCCGATCGCCGAGTTCGCCAACGAGCTGTTCGCCGCGGACAGCTACCGCGACTACCTGGAGGTGCACGGCATCGGCGTGCAGCTGACCGAGGCGCTGGCGGAGTACTGGCACCGCCGGGTGCGCGAGGAGTTGAAGTTCGCCGACCACGCGATGGCGGCGGAGGATCCCGCAGCGGTGGAGGACTACTTCAAGCTCGGATACCGCGGCGCGCGGTTCTCGTTCGGGTACGGTGCGTGCCCGAATCTGGAGGACCGCACCAAGATGATGGCCCTGCTCGAACCGGAGCGTATCGGCGTCACGCTGTCCGAGGAGTTGCAACTGCACCCCGAACAGTCGACCGACGCCTTCGTGCTGCACCACCCGGAGGCCAAGTACTTCAATGTGTAGAGCCTGATGCGCGCGGTTCTGTGGGACATGGACGGCACCCTCGTCGACTCCGAAAAGCACTGGGATGTGGCGATGCACGCGCTCTACGACCGCTTCGGTGCAGTGTTGACGCCCGAGGTGCGCGCGGCCACGGTCGGCGGCTCGGCTGAGGGTGTGATGCGCATTGTCTACGCCGACCTCGGCCTTGAGCCGGACCCCGTCGGCATGGCCGCAACCGCCGACTGGCTACACGATTACACCGCTGACTTGTTCGGCCAAGGATTGCCGTGGTGTGAGGGTGCCCGGGAGTTACTGGAGGCGTTGGCGATTGAGGGCGTTCCGATGGCGCTCGTCACCAACACCCGGCGCTCGCTCACCGAGTGGGTACTGAAAAGCATTGGCAGACAGTATTTTTCGGCAACCGTGTGCGGCGACGAGGTGGCGGCCGGAAAGCCCGCGCCCGATCCGTACCTACGTGCTGCCATGCTGCTCGGCGAGCCCCCGGAGCGCTGCCTGGCCATTGAAGATTCGGTGACCGGCACGGCATCGGCGGAAAGCGCCGGTTGCCCGGTGTTGGTGGTACCCAACGACGTCGACGTGCCGCGTGGCCCGCGGCGTCGGCATCTCGGATCGCTTGCCCAACTTGACGTCGCGGCGCTGTGTGCGATCTACGCGGAGCTGGATAACGAGTTGGAGGAACGCACCGCCTGACCCCTTGTTCGGTGCTTGAATGTGAGTCCCATCACTCAACGCCGAGGAGGGACGCCTGATGGAGGACGACGAATTCGTCTCAGGTCGCAGCGCTGTCCGGATCGCGTCGGTAGCCGCCCTCGGCGGGCTGTTGTTCGGCTACGACAGCGCCGTCATCAACGGCGCCGTGAAGTCGATCCAGGAGCATTTCCACATCAACGACGCCTCCCTGGGCTTCGCCGTTGCCTCAGCTTTGCTGGGTGCGGCGCTCGGCGCCGTGACTGCCGGCCGCATCGCCGACCGGGTCGGCCGCCTCGCGGTGATGAGACTCGCTGCGCTGCTGTTCTTGGTCAGTGCGATCGGTACCGGACTGGCCCTCAACGTCTGGCTCGTCGTGGTGTTCCGGATCGTCGGCGGAGTCGGCGTCGGAGTGGCGTCCGTCATCGCGCCGGCCTACATCGCGGAGACGTCGCCCCCGAGTATCCGCGGCCGGCTCGGTTCGTTGCAGCAGTTGGCGATCGTGTCCGGCATCTTCCTTTCGCTGCTCGTCGACTGGGTGCTGGCCCACCTCGCCGGCGGCGCGAATGCCGAACTCTGGCTGAAAATGGAAGCCTGGCGCTGGATGTTCCTGGTGATGGCCGTGCCCGCGATCGTCTACGGCGTGCTTGCCTACACGATCCCGGAATCGCCCCGGTATCTGGTTGCCACTCACCGGATTCCGGAGGCGCGCAAGGTGCTCACCACTTTGCTGGGCGCGAAGAACCTGGAGCTCACCATCAATCGGATCCAGGAGACATTGCGCGCGGAGAAGCCGCCGTCCTGGCGGGATCTGCGCAAGCCGACCGGCGGGGTCTACGGCATCGTGTGGGTCGGCCTCGGGTTGTCGATCTTCCAGCAGTTCGTCGGTATCAACGTGATCTTCTACTACTCGAACGTGCTGTGGCAGGCGGTCGGGTTCGGCGAGCGATCGTCCTTCACGATCACGGTGATCACCTCGGTGACGAACATCCTGACCACGCTGATCGCGATCGCGCTGATCGACAAGGTCGGCCGCAAGCCACTGCTGCTGATCGGCTCGACGGGCATGGCGATCACGCTGGGCGCGATGGCGGTGATCTTCGGCACGGCCACCTTGGTGGATGGCAAGCCGCACCTCGGCGGTGTGGCAGGCCCGACCGCGCTGATCGCGGCCAACTTGTTCGTGGTGGCATTCGGCATGTCGTGGGGCCCGGTGGTGTGGGTGCTGCTCGGCGAGATGTTCCCGAACCGCATCAGGGCGGCCGCGTTGGGTCTGGCAGCCGCCGGACAGTGGGCGGCCAACTGGCTGATCACGGTGACCTTCCCCGGCCTGCGCCATGCGCTGGGCTTCGCGTACGGGTTCTATGCACTCTGCGCGCTGCTGTCGTTCCTGTTCGTGTGGCGCTGGGTTGAAGAGACGAAGGGCAAGTCGCTGGAAGACATGCACCAGGAGGCGTTGGCGAAACCCGCGTGACCGGCTCATGCCTCGCATGACACAATCGCGAGCCGTGAAGACCTTCGATGCGCTGTTCGCTGAGCTGAGCGAAAAGGCGCGGACCCGTCCCGCGGGCAGTGGCACCGTCGCTGCGCTCGACGGTGGTGTCCACGGCCTGGGCAAGAAGGTCCTCGAGGAGGCCGGCGAGGTCTGGCTGGCCGCAGAACATCAAGGCGACGACGAGCTGGCCGCCGAGATCAGCCAGCTGCTCTACTGGACGCAGGTGCTGATGATTTCACGCGGGTTGTCCCTCGACGACGTGTACCGGACGCTGTAGATGCTCAGAGTCGCGGTGCCGAACAAAGGCGCACTGAGTGAACCGGCCACCGAGATCTTGGTCGAGGCCGGGTACCGCCGTCGCAGCGATCCCAAGGACTTGACCGTCATCGATCGCGCCAACGACGTCGAGTTCTTCTTTCTGCGGCCGAAAGACATCGCGATCTACGTCGGATCCGGCGATCTCGATCTCGGCATCACGGGGCGGGATCTCGCTCAGGAATCGCAGGCACCGGTGCGCGAGCGACTCACGTTGGGTTTCGGGTCGTCGAGCTTTCGCTATGCGGCGCCGGAAGGCCGCGACTGGACCGTCCCGGACCTCGCGGGCAAACGGATAGCGACCGCGTACCCCAATCTGGTGCGGAAAGACCTCGCGGACAACGGGATCGATGCGACGGTGATCCGGCTGGACGGCGCAGTCGAGATTTCGGTTCAGCTGGGCCTGGCCGACGCCGTCGCCGACGTCGTCGGATCCGGCCGCACGCTTCGCAGCCACAGCCTCGTCGCTTTCGGTGCGCCGCTGTGTGATTCGGAAGCGGTGCTGATCGAGCGGGAGGTCCCCGAGCCGACGACCGCGGCCGCACGCGACCAGCTGGCCGCCAGGGTGCAGGGCGTGGTGTTCGGACAGCAGTACCTGATGCTCGACTACGACTGCCCGCGCGCGGTCGTCGACCGGGCCGCGGCGATCACGCCGGGTCTGGAGTCGCCGACGATTGCACCGCTGGCAGATCCCGACTGGGTGGCGGTGCGGGCGCTGGTGCCCCGCAAAGACGTCAACACGATCATGGACGAGTTGGCCGGCATTGGCGCGAAAGCGATCCTGGCCTCGGATATTCGCTTTTGTCGCTTCTGAGCTGACTGCCTGCTAGCGTCCCGGGCGGGGGCCGATGGGAGGAGTTCCGATGTCACACATTGCGGTTCTGGGATTCGCCCTTCTGATCGGCGTGGTCGCCGGGTTGCGTTCTCTCACCGCGCCGGCGGTGGTGAGTTGGGCGGTGTTTCTGGGATGGATTGACCTCGACAACAGGTGGCTTCACTGGGTCGGTCACCCCGCGACCGTGGCGGTTCTGACCATCTTGGCCGCCATCGAATTGGTCACCGATAAGCTGCCGAAAACGCCGAGTCGAAAGACGCCGCTCGGGTTCGCTCCGCGCATCATCTTCGGCGGGTTCGCGGGAGCAGTGCTCGGCGCGGCGTCACACTTCACCTGGAGCAGCCTGGGCGCAGGCGCCGTCGGCGCGGTGCTGGGCACGCTCGGCGGCTACGAGTTCCGCCACCGGTTGGTGGCTGCCACCGGAGGCCGGGATCTGCCGATCGCGCTGCTCGAAGACGTGATTGCCGTCGGTGGCGGCTTTCTCGTCGTCTATTTTGTGGGCTCGTCTTGACCCGGCGGTTCGACGCGATCATCGTCGGTGCCGGGCAGGCAGGCCCGCCGCTGGCGGGCAGGCTCACCGACGCCGGTCAGACCGTCGCCGTGGTCGAGCGCAAACACGTCGGTGGTACCTGCGTCAACACCGGGTGCATCCCGACCAAGACCCTGGTGGCCAGCGCTCACACTGCGCAGACTGCGCGTCGCGGTGCAGAGTATGGCGTCGGCACCGGATCCGTCGCGGTCGATATGGCCAAGGTCAAGGCCCGCAAGGACCGCATCATGCTGAACGATCGGTCCGGCGTCGAGAAGTGGCTGGCCGGGATGAACGGTTGCACGCTCATCCGGGGCCACGCCCGCTTCGAGGACCCGAACACGTTGCGCGTCAACGACGAGCTGATTTCGGCTGACAAGGTCTTCCTCAATGTCGGCGGCCGAGCGGTGATCCCTGACATCCCGGGACTGGCCGAAGTCGATTACTTGACCAACGTCGGGATTCTCGAACTCGATTGTCTCCCAACTCATCTTCTGATCATCGGCGGCAGCTACATCGCGCTGGAGTTCGCTCAGATGTACCGGCGTTTCGGCGCGGAGGTCACCGTGTTCGAGCGTGCCTCGCGACTCGCCGGCCGTGAGGACCCCGACGTATCGGCGGCGATCAAGGACATCCTCGAGAACGAGGGCATCGCTATCCAGCTCGGCGCCGACGACATCCGCGTCTCGCGCAACCCTGACGGCATCGCCGTGACCCCCCGCGCCGGCGCCGGAGCGATCCTCGGCTCACACCTGCTGATGGCGGTGGGCCGCATCCCCAACACCGACGATCTGGGTCTGGACCGCGCCGGGGTGGACACCGACGACCGCGGTTTCGTCGTGGTCGACGACCAGTTGCGCACGAACGTCGAACACATCTGGGCGATGGGCGATTGCAATCGGCGAGGGGCGTTCACGCACACGTCGTACAACGACTTCGAAATCGTGGCCGCCAACCTGCTCGACAACGATCCACGCCGGGTGAGCGACCGGATTCCGACCTATGCGCTGTACATCGACCCGCCGCTGGGCCGGGTCGGGGAGACCGTCAGCCAGGTGCAGGCGTCCGGCCGCAAGGCCCTGCTGGGGTTTCGCCCGATGACCCGAGTCGGTCGCGCGGTGGAAAAGGGTGAGACACAAGGGTTTATGAAGGTCGTCGTTGATGCCGACACCCACCAGATCCTGGGCGCCGCGATCCTTGGTGTCGGCGGCGACGAGGTGATCCACACAATCCTGGACATCATGTCGGCCAAGGCGCCCTACGAAACGCTGGCGCGGACGATGCACATCCATCCGACAGTCAGCGAGCTGGTGCCGACGATGCTTCAGGAGATGAAGCCGCTATAGGCGATCCCGGGCGTTCGGGCCAGCCGGGATACTCCGGTGGCGTGCCGCCGAACGCGGGGCACCGGGACTGGTGCACGCACCACTCACACAACCGTGACGGGCTGGGCCGGAAATCGCCTGTCGCACCGGCAGTTTGGATGGCGCGCCAGATAGCGATCAGCGTCTTTTCGAATCGAAGCAGCTCGTCGAGGTCGGGCGAGTAGTCGAGTATTTGGCTGTCCGCGAGGTACACCAGTCGCAGCCGCGTCGCCAGCACGCCGCGCGACCGCAGCAGCGCGACCGCGTAGAACTTCATCTGGAACATCGCCTTGAACTCGGCCAGCGCCCAGGCTTCGGGCGGAGACTTTCCGGTCTTGTAGTCGACGACACGAAGTTCACCCGTGGCCGCGACGTCGATGCGGTCGATGAAACCGCGCAGCAGGGTGCCGTCCGACAACTCGACCTCGATGCGCTGCTCGCAACTCTCCGGGTCGAACCGGGTCGGGTCCTCGAGGCGGTAGTAGCCGGATAGCAGCGCGCACGCCTCGGCGAGCAACGCGGCCCGCTGCTCTGGGCTGATACTGGCGGCCAACTCAGGCTCGGCGGCGAGCACGCGGTCCCACGCCGGGCCGACGAGCGATATCGCGTTGTCGGGGAGCCGCTGGGCGGCAGGCAGCGCGTACAGCTGCTCCAGCGCGGCGTGCACCACGGAGCCACGCAGCTGTGCCGCCGACGTCGGTTCGGGCAGCCGGTCGATGGCGCGGAACCGGTACAGCAGCGGGCACTGCTTGAAGTCGCTGGCCCGCGACGGGGACAAGGCGGGCCGAGAGCTCGTCGCGACCGGCTGCTCGTCCACGGGGGAAGCCATGGGGGAAGCGTAGGTCGACGCGCCGACAACCCCGGGCACGTCAGGCGGCGCGTCTGCTGGCAGGGTGAAGCCGTGCCAGGTACCGGTGTGTTCGCCGTGGGTGATCGCGTGCAGCTCACCGACCCCAAGGGACGTCACTACACGATGCTGCTGACCCGGGGAGCGGAGTTTCACACCCACCGCGGCTGTGTGCCCCACGACTCGGTGATCGGCCAGCCCGAGGGCAGCGTGGTCAAGGCCACCAACGGCGATCAGTTCCTGGTGCTGCGACCGCTGTTGGTCGACTACGTGATGTCGATGCCGCGCGGCGCCCAGGTGATCTATCCGAAGGACGCCGCCCAGATCGTGCACGAGGGCGACATCTTCCCGGGCGCCTGGGTGCTGGAGGCCGGGGCCGGCTCGGGCGCGATGACATGCTCGCTGCTGCGGGCCGTCGGGCCGACCGGCCGGGTGATCTCCTACGACAAGCGCGACGACCACGCCGAGCACGCCGAACGCAACGTCGTCAGCTTTTTCGGGGCCCGGCCCGAGAACTGGGACCTCGTGATCGGCGACGTCGCTGACTTCTCCGGCGGCCAGGTCGACCGGGTGGTTCTCGACATGCTCGCGCCGTGGGAGGTGCTTGACGCGGCGGCCAGCGCGTTGGTGGCGGGCGGGGTGCTGATCGTCTACGTCGCGACGGTCACCCAGCTCTCCCGCACGGTAGAGGCCTTGCGTGATCAACAGTGCTGGACCGAGCCGCGCGCGTGGGAGACCCTGCAGCGCGGCTGGGACGTCGTGGGCCTGGCCGTGCGCCCCGAGCACAGAATGCGCGGCCACACCGCGTTTCTGATCAGCGCCCGCCGGCTCGCGCCCGGGGCGGTCGCCCCGGCCCCGGTGCGGCGCAAGCGCCACCTGTAGCCGTCAGAAGTCGTCGCTGCGGTGCAGGCCGCGGTGGGCCGACAGCAGGGTGACCTCGGGCCGCGCGGCGACCAGCCGTTCCGCCGCGTCGAGCACCTCGCTCACGTGCACCTGGTCCGCCGCGGTCAGGGCAACGCCCAGGCCGGCGCGACGGTAAAGATCCAGCGCACCCGTCTCGGCCGCAGAGACGCTGAACCTGCGGCGCAGCTCGGCGACGATCGGCCGCACCACTGAGCGCTTTTCTTTCAGAGAGTGCACATCTCCGAGCAGCAGGTCGAGCTCCAGCCACCCGATCCACACCGGACCGCTCAGCCCGTCGGCGTCGGCGTCGGAGGGGCCGGCGGCGGGGGAGTCGGCGTCGCCGGATTCTGGTTGAACGTCAACAGGATGTCGGCGGTCGTGCGTGATAGCTGCCACCCGCCGTCCGGAGCGGGCTTGAACTCCATCGGGAACGTGAACCCGTTGGTCATCGCCGGATTCTGGCTGTGCACGGTCACGTCCGAAGTCACGTTCCCGGGCGGGTTGGCGGCCCACGCGATGTTCTCGGCCGTGAAGCCCAGCGGCAGATAGCCGCTGTCCTGCAGGGCCTTGCCGAACTTGTCGAGCCTGGCCGCGTCGTCGCTGCTGGCACCCTCGACCAGTGCGACCTTCGCGTCCCCGGGCACCGAGGTGTCGGCGAGCCGGTACAGCACGTCGGTGAGCGCCTCGGGTGGCGGCAATGGGGCCTCAGGTGCCGGCGCAGCCGCCACCGCCGACGATGGGGCGGCCGACGTGGAGTCCGACGCCGCCGGATGAGGGTCGTTGCCGCACGCGGCCAGTGCAGGCGCGGATGCCAACACTGCAGCGGCGACCCCGGCCGCACACGCGAGACGCCGCCGCGCTGTCAAACCGGTCAACTGGGGGAGGACAGCGCCGCCTGCATCAGCGCCAGGGCGGACGACCGGGACACCATCCAGCCGCTGGGCCCGCCGGGCACGAAGGTCATCTGCTGGGTGGTGGGGGGCGTCTTCGGCCCGGACGCGTTGACGGATGCCGTAACGGATCCGTCGGGCGCAGGCGGTGAGACGTTGGTCACCGAGAGCGTCAGTGGAAAGTCGCCGTTCTGGTGGGCCTGGGCCAACAACCGGTTCGCGGTGCGGCCCTCGAGGATGCCGACGCCGCCTTCGATCAGGCCGGCGTTTTCGGTGATCGTCGGCGCGTTGGCGAGTTGGTTCAGGATCCCCGTCAGCTGACCCGCGAGGTCAGGGTCGTTGTCCAGCGGCAGTGGAGCGCCGAACACCACCGGCGCGATCGCCGGCGACACGGTTGTAGGGACGGATGCAATGGAAGTCACACCGACGGCCGCGGCGCCGACCAAAGTGGCCGCTGCGACGCCAGTGATTACGGATTTCAGGCTCACAAATGTCCTTTCGCTTCGCCCAGTTGAAACGTAACGCTATCAGTTCACCCGGCGCGCCAGCTTTTTAGACCGCACATGAAGGGGATTTGGCCGGTAGCGTTGAGGTATCCGCCGCACCAATTTCCGGTGCGGGAGAGGAGCGCACCATGAGTGAATCAGAGCGTTCCGAGGCCTTCGGAACACCGATGTCCAGCGATGATGCTGCCGAACTTGAAGAACTGCGCCGCGAGGCAGCTGCGCTTCGGGAACAACTCGACACCACCCTGAGTGCCCAGGGCGGCCTGCGTAATGCCCGCGATGTTCACCAGCTCGAAGCCCGCATCGACTCTCTCGCCGCGCGGAACTCGAAATTAATGGAGACTCTTAAAGAAGCACGCCAACAACTGCTGGCGCTGCGCGAAGAGGTCGATCGCCTGGGTCAGCCGCCCAGCGGCTACGGCGTGCTGCTCTCAGTTCAGGATGACGACACGGTCGACGTCTTCACGTCGGGTCGCAAGATGCGGCTCACCTGCTCGCCGAATATCGAGGTGCAGTCGCTCAAGCAGGGCCAGACGGTCCGGCTGAACGAAGCTCTCACGGTCGTCGAGGCCGGCCATTTCGAGGCGGTCGGTGAGATCAGCACGCTGCGCGAGATCCTCTCCGACGGCCACCGCGCACTCGTCGTGGGGCACGCCGATGAGGAGCGCATCGTCTGGCTGGCCGAGCCGCTGCTGGCCGTCGAGGACATGGCACCCGAGGTTGCCGACCTGATCGACGAGCTCGACCGGCCCCGCAGGCTGCGGCCGGGTGACTCGCTGCTGGTCGACACCAAGGCCGGGTACGCGTTCGAGCGGATCCCCAAGGCCGAGGTCGAGGACCTGGTGCTCGAAGAGGTGCCCGACGTCAGCTACAACGACATCGGCGGGCTGACTCGCCAGATCGAGCAGATCCGCGACGCGGTCGAGTTGCCGTTCCTGCACAAGGAGCTCTACCGCGAGTATCTGCTCAGGCCGCCGAAGGGCGTGCTGCTCTACGGGCCGCCCGGCTGCGGCAAGACCCTGATCGCCAAGGCGGTGGCCAACTCGCTGGCCAAGAAGATGGCCGAGGTGCGCGGCGACGACTCCCGTGAGGCGAAGTCGTATTTCCTCAACATCAAGGGCCCGGAGCTGCTCAACAAGTTCGTCGGCGAAACCGAGCGCCACATCAGGCTGATCTTCCAGCGGGCCCGCGAAAAGGCGTCCGAAGGCACGCCGGTGATCGTGTTTTTCGACGAGATGGACTCGATCTTCCGCACCCGCGGCACCGGGGTGAGCTCGGACGTGGAGACCACGGTTGTGCCGCAGCTGCTTTCCGAGATCGACGGCGTCGAGGGGCTGGAGAACGTCATCGTGATCGGCGCCTCCAACCGCGAGGACATGATCGATCCGGCGATCCTGCGGCCCGGCCGACTTGACGTCAAGATCAAGATCGAGCGGCCGGATGCCGAAGCGGCCCAGGACATCTACAGCAAGTACCTCACCGAGGACCTGCCGGTGAACGCCGACGACCTTGCGGAGTTCGACGGCGACCGCACCGCGTGCATCGAGGCGATGATCGTCAAGGTCGTCGACCGGATGTACGCCGAGATCGACGACAACCGCTTCCTGGAGGTCACCTACGCCAACGGCGACAAGGAGGTCATGTACTTCAAGGACTTCAACTCCGGGGCGATGATCCAGAACGTGGTGGATCGCGCCAAGAAGTACGCGATCAAGTCGGTGCTGGAGACCGGACAGCGGGGTCTGCGCATTCAGCACCTGCTCGACTCCATCGTCGACGAGTTCGCCGAGAACGAGGACCTGCCCAACACCACGAATCCCGATGACTGGGCACGGATCTCGGGCAAGAAGGGCGAACGGATCGTCTACATCCGCACGCTGGTCACCGGCAAGTCGTCGAGTGCCAGCCGGGCTATTGACACCGAGTCGAACCTCGGCCAGTACCTGTAGCGCGATACCGGTTCCGCGCCACCAGTGTCAGCCGCAGGTCATCGATCAGCGGGTCCAGGAAGTGGGACCGGTACTCAGTGTCGCTGACGGCGCGCGCGCTGAGGTACATGAACGTCAGCGCGCCGAGAAACAACGTGACCTGAATCAGCGCGTCCGGTACCGGGATCGTCATCCACAGCAACTTTCCGTCGCTCGTACCGTTGCGCGTCCACGCCTCGAGCAACTGCGGATTGAGCAGAATCAGACCCAGCACGAAGAAGATCATCGAGGTGACCACGGCCACCGCGAGCACTTGAACCAACTGGGACACGATCAACAGGAACGCCACATTGAACCGCTCGC
Organism: uncultured Actinomycetota bacterium; assembly: GCA_963759655.1. Taxonomy (GTDB): domain Bacteria; phylum Actinomycetota; class Actinomycetes; order Mycobacteriales; family Mycobacteriaceae; genus Mycobacterium. The sequence goes on from CAVXAG010000018.1 coordinate 25,015, forward strand.
GGTGCTTCAACGGGTCGGCGGCTGCGGGGTCGGGCATCGAAGCGAACGGGGTCCCCGCCAAGGCGCGTGTCGGGTCCGCGGGTGCGCTCGGGTCTTTCAGCATCGGCCGGATGCGCTCGAGGGTGCTCGACGCAAGGAACACCGCTGCGATCGTGCCCAAGAACACCAACGCCGACCACAACCGGCCGCGGCCCACCGACGCGGCCATCAGCCAGACCGGGGAGTTGAAGAACACCAGCACGGTCAGTAACACCACCGGCAGCGCCCGCAGCATCAGCTGCCCGACCAAGCCGAATTGCGATACCGCAAGCCGAGTCGCCCAGCCCAGCACCGAGCCGAGTCCCGTCGCGGTCAGCAGCGGAACGATGAGCAGGCTGAGCGCGGTGCCTGCCACAACGGTGACGTCGCCGTCGACCGCGTCGCTCACCAGTGCCACCGCGGCGGCGACGGTGGCGGCAACGAACCGCGCCCGGGTACTGCGCAGCCGGGACACCAGCCAGCCGGTGAAGACGACGAACGGCACCGTTAACACGAGCACGGCCAGCACGATCCACTCCACGGGCGTTGGTTCGCGGTCGATGTCCACGTGAACGTTGCCCACCAGCAGGGAGATCAGCAGCCCGACCACCATCAGCGCCGCATAGCCGGTGAGCACCGGAGCGGACCGCGGCCACAGCCCGCGCCACCTGGCGCGCCGCGTCACCACCGACGGCAACCCGTTGTCGAGGAACCATCGCTCGGCGGCACGGCGGTTGGCATCGGGCGGCGGCATGGGGACATCATCACCCGCGGGCAAGATTCGCACGTCGCATAGGCTGACGTCATGCAGCGGATTATCGGGACCGAGGTCGAGTACGGCATTTCGTCGCCGTCCGACCCGACCGCGAATCCGATCCTGACGTCCACGCAGGCGGTGCTGGCCTATGCCGCCGCCGCGGGGATCCAGCGCGCCAAGCGCACGCGGTGGGACTACGAGGTGGAATCGCCGCTGCGCGACGCGCGCGGGTTCGACCTTTCCCGCTCCGCGGGTCCGCCGCCGATCGTCGACGCCGACGAGGTCGGCGCGGCCAACATGATTCTGACCAACGGCGCCCGACTGTATGTCGATCACGCGCACCCGGAGTACTCGGCGCCCGAATGCACCGATCCGCTGGACGCGGTTGTTTGGGACAAGGCAGGCGAGCGCGTGATGGAGGCCGCCGCGCGGCATGTCGCCAGCGTGCCGGGTGCGGCGAAGCTGCAGCTCTACAAGAACAACGTCGACGGCAAGGGCGCGTCCTACGGCTCGCACGAGAACTACCTGATGTCGCGGCAGACCCCGTTCTCCGCGGTGATCGCCGGGCTGACGCCGTTTCTGGTGTCGCGGCAGGTGATCGTCGGTTCGGGGCGCGTCGGGATCGGGCCGGCCGGCGACGAACCAGGGTTTCAGCTGTCGCAGCGCGCCGACTACATCGAAGTCGAGGTCGGCCTGGAGACCACGCTGAAGCGCGGCATCATCAACACCCGCGACGAGCCGCACGCCGACGCCGACAAGTACCGGCGGCTGCACGTGATCATCGGCGATGCGAACCTGGCCGAGACGTCGACCTATCTCAAGCTCGGCACGACCGCGCTGGTGCTCGATCTCATCGAAGAAGGCGTCGACCTGTCGGACCTGGCGCTGGCGCGGCCGGTGCACGCGGTGCACGTGGTCAGCCGTGATCCCTCGCTGCGCGCCACGGTGGCTCTTGCCGACGGGCGCGAACTGACTGCTCTGGCGCTGCAACGCATTTATCTGGACCGGGTGGCCAAGCTGGTGGACAGCCGCGACGCTGACCCTCGCGCCGCCGACGTCGTGCAGACCTGGGCAAATGTGCTGGATTTGCTTGAGCGCGACCCGATGGAGTGCGCCGATCTGCTGGACTGGCCGGCCAAGCTTCGCCTGCTCGACGGCTTCCGGCTCCGGGAGAACCTGACCTGGTCGGCGCCGCGCCTGCACCTCGTCGACCTGCAGTACTCGGACGTTCGGCTCGACAAAGGCCTCTACAACCGGCTGGTGGCCCGCGGGTCGATGAAACGGCTGGTCACCGAGCAGCAGGTGCTCGACGCGGTCGACAATCCACCCACGGACACGCGCGCCTACTTCCGCGGCGAATGCCTTCGGCGGTTCGGCGCCGACATCGCCGCGGCGAGCTGGGATTCCGTGATTTTCGACCTTGGCGGCGACTCGCTGGTACGCATCCCGACACTGGAACCGCTGCGCGGCAGCAAGGCTCACGTCGGCGCGTTGCTGGAGTCCGCCAAGACTGCTGCCGACCTGGTGGATCAGCTCACCACGTCCTGACCTGTTCCCGGCAATTCCTGCGCTGACCGGTAGGGTGGAAGTACCGGTGGCTGTGAGGCCGCCGATGACGGAGCAGGAGGCAGCGATGGCTCAGGAGCAGACCAAGCGTGGCGGTGGTGGCGGCGATGACGACGACCTCACCGGCAACGCTGGCGCCGGGCAGGAGCGTCGCGAAAAGCTGACCGAGGAAACAGACGACCTGCTGGACGAGATCGACGATGTGCTTGAAGAGAACGCCGAGGATTTCGTGCGCGCGTACGTCCAAAAGGGCGGACAGTGACCTGGCCGCGTCACGAACAGCCGGCCATCCCTAATCCCTTCTCCGGAGTCTCACCCGTACCGGTGGACTTGTCGTCCTTCTGTGATCATCTGAGCCGGCAGGCGCCGCAGCTTCTTCCTGTCGGCGGAGCGGGCGGCGCTATCGGCGCAGGCGCTCAGCTGGCGCACGGCACCACGATCGTCGCGTTGAACTTTCCCGGCGGCGTGGTCATCGCCGGCGACCGCCGCGCCACTCAGGGCAACATGATCGCGAGCCGCGATGTGAAGAAGGTGTACATCACCGACGACTACACCGCGACCGGCATCGCGGGCACCGCGGCGATAGCGGTTGAGTTCGCCCGGCTCTACGCCGTCGAACTGGAGCACTACGAGAAGCTCGAAGGCGTGCCGCTGACCTTCGCGGGCAAGGTCAATCGGCTGGCAATCATGGTGCGCGGCAACCTTGGCGCGGCGATGCAGGGCCTGGTGGCACTTCCGCTACTGATCGGCTACGACATCGCTGACCCCAACCCCGAGTCGGCTGGGCGGATCGTGTCGTTCGACGCGGCCGGCGGCTGGAACGTCGAAGAAGAGGGCTACCAGGCGGTGGGTTCGGGCTCGGTGTTCGCCCGCTCGTCGATCAAGAAGCTGTATGGCCAAGTGGTCGACGGGGATTCGGCGCTGCGGGTGGCGGTGGAAAGCCTTTACGACGCGGCGGACGACGACTCGGCGACCGGCGGACCAGACCTGGTGCGTGGCATCTACCCGACAGCGGTGACGATCGGCGCCGACGGTGCCAGCGAGGTGCCGGAGGCGCGGATCGCGGAACTAGCCGGCGAAGTCATCGAAAACCGTTCCGGAACCAGGACTTCGCGTTCCGATTTCACCGAGTCCACTGACGCCCGGGGCGGGCCGTGACTTTCCCATACTTCATCTCGCCCGAGCAGGCGATGCGCGAGCGGTCCGAGCTCGCACGCAAGGGCATCGCCAGGGGCCGCAGCGTCGTCGCGCTTGCCTACGCCGGTGGCGTGCTGTTCGTCGCGGAGAACCCGTCACGGTCGCTGCAGAAGGTCAGCGAGCTGTACGACCGGGTGGGCTTCGCCGCCGTCGGCCGGTTCAACGAGTTCGACAACCTGCGCCGCGGTGGCATCCAGTTCGCCGACACTCGCGGGTATGCCTACGACCGTCGCGACGTGACGGGCCGGCAGCTGGCCAACGTGTACGCCCAGACGCTGGGCTCGATCTTCACCGAGCAGGCCAAGCCGTATGAGGTCGAGTTGTGCGTGGCCGAGGTCGCCCACCACGGCGAGACGAAACCACCTGAGCTGTATCGGATCACCTATGACGGCTCGATCAACGACGAACCGCATTACGTGGTGATGGGCGGAACGACTGATCCGATCACCACCGCGCTGAAGGACTCGTACCGCGAGCAGGCCACGCTCGCCGAGGCGGTCGGCATCGCGGTGAAGGCTCTCGAGGCGGGCACGAGCGGCAACGGGTCGGGCTCGACCGAGCCGAACACGCTCAGCGTCTCCACGCTCGAGGTGGCGATCCTCGATCAGAGCCGGCCCCGCCGGGCGTTCCGCCGGATCACCGGGTCGGCCCTGGAAACGCTCCTGCCCGAGCCTGATTAGCGGTGTCGCGCCTCGGCGCGCCCGCCTAACCAGTACGCTCGATTGGGTGCAGCGTCGGATCATGGGAATCGAGACCGAATTCGGTGTCACCTGCACGTTCCACGGCCACCGCCGGCTCAGCCCGGACGAGGTGGCGCGCTACCTGTTCCGCCGTGTGGTGTCGTGGGGCCGCAGCTCGAACGTCTTCCTGCGTAATGGCGCGCGCCTGTACCTGGATGTCGGCAGCCACCCCGAGTACGCCACCGCGGAGTGCGACAGCCTGGTGCAGCTGGTCACCCACGACCGCGCGGGCGAGCGGGTTCTCGAAGACCTGCTGATCGACGCGGAGCAGCGGCTCGCCGATGAGGGCATCGGCGGCGACATCTACCTGTTCAAGAACAACACCGACTCGGCGGGCAACTCGTACGGCTGCCACGAGAACTACCTGATCGTCCGGGCCGGCGAGTTCTCCCGGATCTCCGACGTGCTGCTGCCGTTTTTGGTCACCCGCCAGCTGATCTGTGGCGCGGGCAAGGTGCTGCAGACGCCGAAGGCGGCCACGTTCTGCCTGAGCCAGCGCGCCGAGCACATCTGGGAGGGCGTCTCGTCGGCCACCACCCGCAGCAGGCCGATCATCAACACCCGTGACGAGCCGCACGCCGACGCCGAGAAATACCGCCGGCTGCACGTGATCGTCGGCGACTCGAACATGTGCGAGACCACGACGATGCTGAAGGTCGGCACCGCCGCGCTCGTCCTTGAAATGATCGAATCCGGGGTCCCGTTCCGCGACTTCTCGCTGGACAACCCCATCCGCGCGATCCGCGAGGTCAGCCACGACCTCACCGGCCGTCGTCCCGTGCGGCTCGCGGGCGGCCGGCAGGCCAGCGCCCTGGACATCCAGCGCGAGTACCACGCCCGCGCACTGGAACACCTGCAGACCCGCGAACCCAACGCGCAGATCGAGCAGGTCGTGGACCTGTGGGGCCGCCAGCTCGACGCGGTGGACAGCCAGGACTTCGCCAAAGTGGACACCGAGATCGACTGGGTGATCAAGCGCAAGCTGTTTCAGCGCTACCAGGACAGGTTCAACCTGGAGCTCTCCGACCCCAAGATCGCCCAGCTGGACCTGGCCTACCACGACATCAAGCGCGGCCGGGGCGTCTTCGACCTGCTGCAGCGCAAGGGCCTGGCTACCCGGGTCACCACCGACGAGGAAATCGAAGAGGCGGTCGACACGCCGCCGCAGACGACGCGGGCCAAGCTGCGCGGTGAATTCATCAGCGCCGCCCAGGAGGCCGGCCGGGATTTCACGGTCGACTGGGTGCATCTGAAGCTCAACGACCAGGCGCAGCGGACCGTGCTGTGCAAGGATCCGTTCCGGTCTGTCGACGAGCGTGTTAAGCGGCTGATCGCGAGCATGTGAGCACCTACCCTGGTGCGGTGGCGATCTCCAGAGTCGAACGGTTGATGAACCTCGTCATCGCGCTGTTGTCCACCCGGACCTACATCACCGCGGACCGGATCCGACGGGTCGTCGCCGGCTACGCGGACTGCCCGACCGATGACGCGTTCAGCCGAATGTTGGAGCGCGACAAGAACGAACTTCGGGATTTGGGCATCCCGTTGGAGACCGGTCGGGTGTCGCTCGATTCCACCGAGGGCTACCGGATCAGGCAGGACGACTATGCGCTGCCCGACATTTCGCTGACCGCCGACGAGGCCGCGGCCGTCGCCGTCGCTGTGCAGCTGTGGCAATCGCCGGAACTCATCACGGCCACCCAGGGCGCGCTGCTGAAGCTGCGGGCGGCCGGCGTCGACGTCGACGCCGCCGACGTCAGCGTGGTCATCCCGTCGGCATCCGCCCTGCCGGGCATCCGCGGGTCCGAGTCGCTGCTTCCAATCCTGTTGGGAGCTATCGATTCCGGCCAGGCCGTTCAATTTCAGCACCGCTCTTCGCGGATCGAGCCGTATAGCACCCGCACGGTCGAACCGTGGGGCGTGGTGACCGACCGCGGCCGGTGGTACCTGGTCGGCAGGGACCGCGATCGCGATGCTGTCCGAACCTTCCGGTTGTCGCGGATCGGCGCAGAGCTGACCACGATCGGCCCGGTCGGCAGTGTGCGCAAACCCGACGGCGCCGATCTGCGCGATATCGTGGCGAACGCCGTCGGAGAGGCCCCGACCGGCGTGCAGGCGCGGGTTTGGGTGGCCTCCGACCGCGCCACCGCGCTGCGCCGCGCGGGCACGGTGGTCGAGAAGATGACGCTGCGCGGCCGCGACGGCGACGTGGTGGCGATCGAGATCGGCTCGACGGACCGGCTGGCCCGAGAGGTCGCCGGATACGGCGCCGACGCCGTGGTGCTCGAGCCGGAATCGCTGCGCGACGAGGTCCTCGCGCGGCTGCGGGCGCAGGCGGTGTCGGCATGAACCAGCTGTCTACGCGGCTGGTGCGGCTGCTGAACATGGTGCCGTACTTCCAGGCCAACCCGGGGATCAGCGCAGCCGAGGCGGCCGCCGCCCTCGGGGTGAGCACCAAGCAGCTGATGACGGATCTCAACCAGCTGTGGATGTGCGGGCTGCCCGGATACGGCCCCGGGGACCTGATCGACCTGTCGTTCTCTGAGGAAAGCATCGAGGTGACGTTCTCCGCCGGGATGGACCGGCCCCTGCGGCTGACCTCGCCGGAGGCGACGGCCGTGCTCGTCGCGCTTCGGGCGCTTCAGGAGGTGCCGGGCATGGTCGACCCGCAGGCCGCCCGCAGTGCGATCGCGAAGATCGAGTCGGCCGCGGGGGAGCCGCAGCGGGCAGAGCACCCGGCGGTCCCCGAAGAAAGTCCCGCGGCAACGGCGGTCCGCGAGGCCGTCCGGCGTCACAGGGCGCTGTCGATCGAGTATTACTCGGCCTCACGCGACACGTCGTCACAGCGGATCGTCGACCCGATCCGGATCGTGTTCGTGGGCGACCAGAGCTACCTGGAGGCGTGGTGCCGCAGCGCCGACGGCGTGCGGCTGTTCAGATTCGACCGCATCGACGCGGCCGAGGTGCTCGACGAGCCGTCGGCGCCCCCGCCCCCTGCCTTAGAGGCAGGGCCCGACACGTCGTTGTTCGACGCCGATCCGTCCCTGCCGTCGGCGACCCTGCACATCGCGCCGAGCGCGACCTGGATGTTCGACTACTTCCCGATGCGCATGCTGCGCGAACTTCCCGACGGCTCCTGCGAGGCGGAGATGACGTACGCGTCGGAGGAGTGGATGGCGCGGCTGGTGCTGGGGTTCGGGGCCGCGGTCAAGATTGTCGAACCCGATTCACTCGCAGAACGTGTGCAACACAGTGCGGCGGCGGCGCTGCGCGCCTATGAGGTGCAGCGGCTGCGGTAACATCGAACTGACGTCTGGAGGTAAGCCATGTGGGAAAATCTCTTCACAGGTTGGCACCTGGTGATCATCGTAGCTTTGCTCGTCCTCATGTTCGGTGCCAAGAGGATGCCCGACGCCGCCCGCTCGCTCGGAAAATCGATGCGGATCTTCAAGTCGGAGATTCGTGAGTTGCAGCACGAGGGCAAGTCGGAAGATCCGCCTAAGCCCAACCCTGTGCAGTCCGAGCGGGTCGACACGCCGGCTCCCGACGAGAAGCCCACCGACGCCCGGCCGGCCTGAGGCGCGCCTCGCCGGCACCATCCGCCGCACACCGCGGCGCCACTGAAAACCGCCTGTGAAAACTCCCGGTTTCCTGCGCCGGCTCGACCCCCGCCGTCGTCGCAGTCGTGTCAACCCCGACGGGACGATGTCGCTCGTCGACCACCTCCGCGAACTGCGCACGCGGTTGCTGATCTCGATGGCGGCGATTTCGGTCACCACGATCGTCGGTTTCATCTGGTACAGCCACGGGTTCTTCGGCATGGAGAGCCTCGGCGAGTGGCTGCGTCATCCGTACTGCTCACTGCCGGCGTCCGCCCGTGCCGACATCACCGCCGACGGCGGCTGTCGCCTGCTCGCGACCGCGCCGTTCGACCAATTCATGCTGAGGTTCAAGGTCGGCATCACCGCCGGCCTGGTGCTGGCCTGCCCGGTGTGGCTCTACGAACTCTGGGCGTTCATCACGCCGGGCCTGTACAAGAACGAGCGGCGGTTCGCCGTGCTGTTCGTGTCCTTCGCAGCGGTGCTGTTCGTCGCCGGCGCCGTGCTCGCCTACGTCGTGCTGTCCAAGGCGCTGCACTTCCTGCTGACCGTCGGGAGCAACGTGCAGGTGACCGCGCTGTCGGGTGACCGGTATTTCGGCTTCCTGATCAACCTGCTGCTGGTGTTCGGGGTCAGCTTCGAGTTCCCGCTGCTGATTATCATGCTCAACTTGATCGGCATGGTCAGCTACGCGCGGTTGAAGTCGTGGCGGCGCGGGTTGATCTTCGGGATGTTCGTGTTCGCGGCGTTCGCGACTCCTGGCTCCGATCCGTTCTCGATGATCGTGCTGGGGCTTGCGCTGACCATGTTGCTTGAATTCGCGATTCAGGTTGCACGGATACACGACAAGCGCAAGGCCAAACGGGACGCCGCCGCGGGCTGGGCGGGCCCCGACGACGAAGCCGCGCCGATCGAGCCACCGTCGACGCTGCCGCCGGCCTCGACGGTGCCGTTGGACGCCACGTAAGTGACGCCACGTAAGTCATGACACCGAGCGCCACCAGCAGCGAGCTTGAGACGTTCACTGCGCTTCTTCCGTTCACGCTCGACTCGTTCCAGGTCCAGGCCTGCTCGGCACTGGAATCCGGGCACGGCGTGCTGGTGTGCGCGCCCACCGGTGCCGGCAAGACGGTGGTTGGGGAGTTCGCGGTCCACCTCGCGCTCGAAGCGGGCCGCAAGTGCTTCTACACCACCCCGATAAAGGCGCTGAGCAATCAGAAGCACACCGATTTGGTGCACCGGTACGGCCCGGACAAGATCGGATTGCTCACCGGCGACGTGTCGAACAACCCGGGCGCTCCCGTGGTGGTGATGACCACCGAAGTGCTGCGCAACATGCTGTACGCGGATTCCGATGCGCTGGAGGGACTTTCATATGTCGTGATGGACGAGGTGCACTTCCTCGCCGACCGGATGCGCGGCGCAGTGTGGGAAGAAGTCATCTTGCATCTGCCCGAAGAGGTCCGCCTGGTGAGCCTGTCCGCAACGGTCTCCAATGCCGAAGAGTTCGGCGGGTGGATCCAAACGGTGCGCGGCGACACGACCGTCGTCGTCGACGAACAGCGGCCCGTCCCGCTGTCGCAGCACATGATGGTCGGCAAGCGGCTGTTCGATCTCTTCGACGACTCCAGCCTGGTCAATGCCGAGTTGTTGCGCCACATCGCCAATCGGCGGGAGGCCGACCGGCTGCTCGACGCGCCACGTGGCCGTGGCCATGGTTCGCGGCCGCGGTTCTATCGGACCCCGTCGCGCTATGACGTGGTCTCGGTGCTGGACCACAGTGCGTTGCTGCCTGCGATCGTGTTCGTCTTCTCCCGCGCGGGCTGCGATGCCGCGGTGGGCCAGTGCCTGCGGTCGGCACTGCGGCTGACCGACGACCAGGAACGCGATCGGATCGCCGAAGTCATCGACCGGCGCACCGCGGACCTGTCCGACGCCGACCTGGTGGTGCTGGGCTACTACGAATGGCGCGAAGGATTGCTGCGTGGAGTCGCCGCGCACCACGCCGGAATGCTGCCGATCTTCCGGCACACGGTCGAGGAGTTGTTCACCGAGGGCCTGACCAAGGTCGTCTACGCCACCGAGACGCTGGCGCTCGGCATCAACATGCCGGCCCGCACGGTAGTGCTGGAGCGCCTCGTGAAGTTCAACGGCGAGCAGCACGTTCCGCTCACACCCGGTGAGTACACCCAGCTGACCGGCAGGGCCGGGCGTCGCGGGATCGACGTCGAAGGTCATGCGGTGGTGTTGTGGCAGCCCGATGTCGACCCCGCCGAAGTCGCCGGGCTCGCCTCAACGCGCACGTTCCCACTTCGCAGTTCGTTCGTGCCGTCGTACAACATGACGATCAACCTTGTCCATCAGATGGGGCCCGACCAGGCCCACGAGCTGTTGGAACGCTCTTTCGCGCAGTATCAGGCCGACCGGTCGGTGGTCGGGCTGGTCCGTGCCATCAGCCGCAATGAGCAGCTGATGCAGCAGGTCGGCGCCGAACTGGGCGATGAGCACGATGAGACGGTGATCGACTATGCGCGGCTGCGCGCGAAGCTCAGCGAACGGGAACGGGCGCAGGCCCGGTCGTCGCGGCTGCATCGCAGGCAGCTGGCCAACGAGGCGCTGTCGTCGTTGCGCCGCGGCGACATCATCTCGATCACGCACGGCAAGCGGGGCGGGCTGGCCGTCGTGTTGGAGGCAGACCGCGACTCCACCGACCCGCGCCCCCTCGTGCTGACCGAAAATCGCTGGGCCGGAAGGATTTCGTCGGCGGACTACTCGGACGCGTCGGCGCCGCTGGGTTCGATGACGCTGCCCAAGCGTGTCGAACACCGCCAGCCGCGGGTGCGCCGCGACATGGCGTCGGCGCTGCGGTCCGCGGCGGCGGGTCTGACGGTTCCGGGCCGCAAGGGCGGCCGGCGCAGCGAGCCGGACGCGGATCCGGAACTGCGGGCGCTGCGGGACGAGCTGCGGCACCATCCGGCGCAGCTGATTGCCGACCGGGAGGCCAAAGTCCGCATCGCGGAGCGGTACCTGCGCCTTGAGCTGGAGACCGAGCAGCTGCGCCGAAAGGCCGCGGCGGCCACCAACTCGCTGGCGCGCACCTTCGACCGGATCGTCGGCCTGCTCACCGAACGGCGGTTCATCGACGAGGGACCCGATGGTGCACTGCACGTGACCGACGATGGACGGTTCCTGGCCCGAATCTATTCGGAGAGCGATCTCTTGGTGGCCGAGTGCCTGCGTGGCGGCCTCTGGCGTGACCTGGGGCCCGCCGAGCTGGCCGCAGTGGTGTCGGCCGTGGTGTACGAAACCCGCGGCGCAGACGGGCCCGCGTCGCCGGGTACAGCCGAGGTCCCGACCGCACCCCTGCGGCGGGCGCTGGCCGAGACCCGGCGGTTGTCGGCCACCCTGCGCACCGAAGAGCACCGGCACCGCCTTAACCTGAGCCGCGAACCCGACGAGGGGTTTGTGACAGCGGTGTACCGCTGGGTGACCACGGCTGACCTGGCCGCGGCGCTGGCCGCCTCCGACGTCACCGGCACCGGGACGCCGCTGCCTGCGGGCGATTTCGTGCGCTGGTGTCGCCAGGTGGTCGACCTGCTGGACCAGATCCGGAAGGCCGCTATCGACGACGGGTTGCGGAACTCGGCCAAACGCGCGATCGACGACATTCGGCGCGGCGTTGTCGCTGTTGATGGCGGGTAGGGTGGGGCGAACGCTACGGTGGCACACGATCGCGATGAGTAGGAGAACTGAAGCACGATGAGCGGACCTCAGGGGCAGGATCCCAATCAGCAGTGGGCACCGGACCAGCCCGCGGAGCAGCCGCCGGCGTCAGAGGACCAGACTGCCCAGGCCGGCACACAGCCACCGCCGGCCCCGGAGCAACCGACGGCCGAGGCCGGCTCACCGCCACCGCCGGCCCCGGCGGAACCGACCGCTCAGGCCGGCTGGCATCCGCCCGCGTATGCGCCGACGCAGTATGGGCAGCCGCAGCCGTATCCGAGCACACCGCAGTACCCGCCGCCGGGCCAGGAGTTCAGCCAGCAGGCCACGCAGTACGGCCAGCCGGGCCAATTCCAGCCGGGTCCCTACCCGCCGCAGTACGCCCCGCCGGGAACGCAGTACGGGCAAGCCCCGCCGGCCTTCGGGGAGGCCCCGCCGGGCAAGCGCTCGAGGAGTTCGCTGACGATAATCCTCGGCATCGTCGGCGTGCTCGGTGTGATCATTGTCGCCGCCGTCCTCGTCATGGGATTCTGGAAGCCGGGCTTCTTTGTCACGACGAAGCTCGACGTGAACAAGGCGCAGGCCGGGGTGCAGCAGATCCTGACCGACCAGACCAACGGTTACGGCGTGAAGTCCGCCGACAACATCAAGTGCAACAACGGCCAGGACCCGACCGTGAAAAAGGGCGACACGTTCACTTGCGATGTCAGCGTCGACGGTCAGCACAAGCAGGTGACCGTGACGTTCCAGGACAACACCGGCACCTACGAGGTTGGCCGACCCAAGTAGTCAGTTCGCGGGCAGCGCATCCAACGCCTTCTGCAGTCGGCCGATCGACGAGCCGACGCCGTGTTGCCCGGCCAACGTGGCCACCCGCTGGGGGTCGGCCGCGGACAGCGGCAGGACGTCGGTCGGTTTCGACAGCGTCACCGGGGCGTCGGTGGCCACCCGCACCACCGGTAACGCGGCGTCCAGATAGCCCCGTGCGGCCAGCAGCTTCGTGCGGAATGGCTTGGACAGTTTGGATTTCGGGTCGTCGGCCGCCTCGATGATGCATTCCAGTGAGCCGTACCGAGAAAGCAACGTCATCGCGCTCTTCTCGCCGATGCCCGCCACGCCGGGTAACCCATCGGACGGGTCGCCGCGCAGCAGTGCCAGCTCCGCGTAGCCGGGTCCCGCGCGGTGCGCAGGCACCCCGTAGCGTTCGGCCACCTCGGCCGGGCCGAACATCGTCGCGTTCGCCAGGCCGCGGCCCAGGTACAGCACCTTGACCGGAACCGGCTCGTCGGCGACGACTTGCAGAAGGTCGCGGTCTCCGCTGACGACGACCACCGGATCGGTGCGCTCGCGCGCCGCCAACGTGCCGAGCACGTCGTCGGCCTCGTAGCCGGGCGCGCCGCCGGTGGCGATGCCGTACGCGTCGAGGACGTCGAGGATCCAGTCGACTTGCGGGCTCAGCTCGTCTGGCACCTCTTCGACGTCGACCTCGCCGTCCGGGTTGGCGTCGGCGACCCGATGGGCCTTGTAGGACGGCACCAGTGCCACCCGGAACTGGGGCCGCCAGTCGAGGTCGAGGCACACGACCAGCCTGCCTGGGCGCTCGCGTGTGATCAGTGTCGCGACCGCGTCCAGAAAGCCGCGCAGGGCGTTGACGGGCCTGCCGTCCGGCGAGGTGATCGACGACGGAACGCCGTAGAACGAGCGGAACCACATGCTCGCGCCGTCGAGCAGCAGCAGGGGAGCGGGCATGTCGTCATCCTGCCAGCCGCCTCGGGCGTTAGCGTTGACGCCGTGAGTTCCAGGTTCAGCGTCGACGTCTACGCTCGCCGGCTGCACGAGGCCTCAACGGCCACCGCGGCGGCCGGGTTGGCTGGTCTGATCGTCACTCCCGGTTACGACCTTCGGTATCTGATCGGCTCGCGTGCGCAGACGTTTGAGCGGCTCACCGCGTTGGTGCTGCCCGCAGGCCGCGCAGCGACCGTTGTCGTGCCGCGGCTGGAGCTGGCGTCGCTGAAGGAGTCCGCGGCGGCGGAACTGGGTCTGGCGGTGCGCGATTGGACCGACGGCGAAGATCCCTACACGCTGGTGGCCAATGCGCTGGGAGGCGCGCCTGTCGCGACGGCGGTCACGGACTCCATGCCGGCGCTACACTTGCTGCCACTTACCCATTTGCTGGGCGTTACGCCCGTGCTCGCGACCAATGTGTTGCGGCAGCTGCGGATGATCAAGGATCACAGCGAGATTGATGCGCTCCGCAAGGCCGGGGCGGCGATTGATCGTGTGCACGCGCTGGTACCGGACTTCCTGGTACCGGGCCGGACCGAGGCGGATGTCGCCGCGGACATCGCCAAGGCGATTGTGGCGGAGGGACATTCAGGCGTCGCGTTCATCATCGTCGGGTCGGGTCCGCACGGCGCCGATCCACACCACGAGTGTTCGGAGCGCGTGTTGCAGGCCGGTGACATCGTGGTCGTCGACATCGGGGGTGCCTACGAACCGGGATATCACTCGGACTGCACCCGAACCTACAGCCTGGGCGAGCCGGATCCTGAAGTGGCGCGACAGTATTCGATCCTCCAACGTGCGCAGCAGGCGGCCGTCGCGGCGGTGCGGCCCGGTGTCACGGCCGAGCAGGTGGACACCGTCGCGCGCGGCGTGCTGGCCCAGGCGGGGCTCGCTGACGCGTTCGTGCACCGCACCGGTCACGGCATCGGCCTTTCGGTGCACGAGGAGCCATACATCGTGGCGGGCAACCGGTTGCCGTTGCGGCAGGGCATGGCGTTCAGCGTCGAACCGGGCATCTATTTCCCGGGGAAGTGGGGCGCACGCATCGAGGACATCGTGGTCGTCACGCCCTACGGGGCGGAGCCCGTGAACCACCGGCCGCACGATCTGACGATGGTGCCGCTCCCGAGCGCTTAGCCGCGGTCCAGCAGGTCCGACGACCCCAGCACCCGTTCGATGTGAACCTCGATGACGACCCGGTTCGGGTTCTCCCGCGGGGTGCGATAGCGCTGCGCGTAGCGGAGCTCGGCGTCGCGCACCGCGCGCGTTTCGGCGTTGACGCTGGCTCGGCCCTCCAGCGACAGCCACCGCGCGCCGTCCACCTGGCTCAGCACGGCGATGCCGCCCCGTTGCGCGTTGACCGCCTTCTGCGACCCACCGGAGGTGATCACCCTGGCGGTATGCGTCTTGGGGTCGAACGTGAAGCCCACCGCCACGACGTGCGGCGTGTTGTCTTCGCGCAGTGTGGTCAGCATGGCCAGGTGGCGCTCGGTGAGGAAGGCCAGGGCTTCGGTGGTCAACCGCGTGGTCGGCGAATTCGCCATCGCAGACCACGCTAGCGCAGGGGATAGTCTCCAGGCGTGGGCGACACGGGCACCGACGTGGTGGTGATCTTCGGCGGCCGCAGCGAGATCGGCACCGAACTCGCGGCTTTGCTTGCGCCGGGCGCGACGGTGGTGCTGGCCGCGCGCGACCCGCAGAACCTCGACGAGCAGGCCGACACGGTCCGCGCGGCGGGCGCCGCGGCGGTGCATGCCGTGGCCTTCGATGCCGACGATTTCGCCACCCACGGCGCGCTGGTGGATTCGCTTGTCGCCGACCACGGTGAGATCACCACCGCGGTGCTGGCGTTCGGGATTCTCGGCGACCAGCGCCGTGCCGAGGACGACGCCGCCCATGCCGTGCAGATCGTGCAGACCGACTACGTCGCGCAGGTCAGCATGCTGACGCATTTGGCGCGGGCCATGCGCGCGGCCGGCCGCGGGCGGTTAGTGGTGTTCTCCTCGGTGGCGGGCGTGCGTGTGCGCCGCGCCAACTACGTCTACGGCTCCGCGAAGGCCGGACTGGACGGATTCGCCAGCGGGCTGGCCGACGCACTCCACGGCTCCCAGGTCCGGCTGCTGCTGGTCCGGCCCGGCTTCGTGATCGGGCGGATGACGCAGGGCATGACCTCGGCGCCGTTCTCCAGCACACCGAAGCAGGTGGCTGCCGCGACGGCTCGCGCGTTGGCCAGAGGTCGCCGGACGGTGTGGGTGCCGTGGGTGCTGCGGCCGGTGTTCTTCGGGATGCGGCTGTTGCCGCAGGCGTTGTGGCGGAGGCTGCCAAGGTGATCGTTGTTGTCGGCATCGGCGCGGACGGGATGGCCGGCCTGTCGGCCCAGGCCCGTGCCGAATTGGCGCGGGCACAGACGATCTACGGCTCGCGCAGGCAGCTGGATCTGCTCGACGACTCCGTGTCGGCGCAGCGTCGCGAGTGGCCGTCGCCGATGCTGCCTGCGCTGCGTGCACTGCCGGCCGGCGTGCACGTACTGGCCAGCGGCGACCCACTGCTGCACGGCGTCGGCGGCACGCTCGTCCGGTTGTTCGGGGCAGAGCAGGTGAGGGTCCTGCCGCATATCTCGAGCGCCGCGCTGGCCTGCGCGCGGATGGGCTGGACCGGGCACGACACCGAGGTGATCAGCCTGGTGACGGCCGAGCCGCACACCGCGGTCCGCCGCGGCGGCCGTGCTGTCGTGCTGTCGCGGGACGCCTCGACGCCCGCGACGCTGGCGCGGCTGCTCACCGACACCGGCCGAGGTGACTCGCGGCTCAGTGTTCTCGAGCTGCTCGGCGGACCGGCCGAGCGCCGCCGGGACGCGACGGCCTCCGACTGGGCGGACCGGCCGCCTGCCGACGTCGACGACCTCAACGTCGTCGCGGTGCAGTACCTGCCCGACGAGCGCGTCGCGTGGTTGCCCGACACGGCGTTCGACCACGACGGGCAGATCACCAAGCACGGTGTCCGCGCGGTGACGCTGGCAGCCCTGGCGGCGCGACCGGGCGAGCTGCTGTGGGACGTCGGCGCCGGCTCGGGCAGCATCGCCGTCGAGTTTGCCCGCAGTGCAGCCGGCTGCGCGGCCATCGCGTTCGAAAGGGACGAACAGCGCCGTGACCGGATCGCGCGCAACGCGGTCGCGTTCGGCGTGAACGTCGAAGTGCGCGGGCCCGCGCCGGATGCGTTCGACGGTGCCGCAGACCCGTCGGTGATCTTCGTCGGCGGCAGCCTCACCCGTCCCGGCCTGCTGGACGCCTGCTTTGACCGGCTGCCCGTCAACGGCCGGCTCGTTGCCAACGCCGTCACCGCTGAGTCGGAAGCCACTCTCGTACAATGGTATTCGTCACTGGGCGGTGAGTTGCGACGGTACCAGCACTATGCGGGCGAGCCACTGGGCAAGTTCACCGGCTGGCGCCCCGCGATGCCCGTCACGCAGTGGGCGGTCACGAAGAGATGACCGTCTACTTCGTCGGTGCCGGACCGGGGGCCGCGGATCTGATCACGGTGCGGGGCCAGCGGCTGCTGATGCGCTGCCCGGTGTGCCTGTACGCGGGTTCGATCATGCCCGGGGATCTGCTCGCACTGTGTCCGCCGGACGCCCGTGTCGTCGACACCGGGACGCTGACGCTCGATCAGATCGTCAAGGAGCTGGCGGCCGCCGACGCCGCCGGTCACGATGTCGCCCGGCTGCACTCGGGGGACCCGTCTTTGTACAGCGCGGTCGCCGAACAATGCCGGCGCCTCGACGCGCTGCGCATCGACTACGAAATCGTGCCGGGCGTACCGGCTTTCGCCGCCGCGGCCGCGGTGCTGCGCCGCGAGCTGACGGTGCCGGGCGTCGCGCAGACCGTCACGCTCAGCCGGGTGGCAACCCTGTCGACGGCAATGCCGCCGGGGGAGGACCTGACGACGCTGTCGACGCCCGGTGCGACGCTGGTGCTCCATCTTGCCGCCGCCCAGATCGACGCCGTTGTGCCACAGCTGCTCGACGGCGGTTATCGAGCTGAAACCCCCTGTGCGGTGGTGGCTTTCGTCAGTCGGCCGGAGCAGCAGGTCCTGCACGGCACGCTGGCAGACATCGCGGGCCAGATGCACGCCGCAGGCATCACCCGCACGGCGGTGATCGTGGTCGGCGACGTCCTCACGGTCGACGGGTTCGCCGACAGTTATCTGTATTCGGCGGCGCGCCGGCGCACCGGGCGGCACTGATGCGCGTGTTGCTGCTGGGCGGCACCGCCGAGGCCCGGGCACTCGCCGATCGCCTGCACCCCGACATCGACGTGATCAGCTCGTTGGCCGGACGCGTGCCCGGCCCCGCACTGCCGGCCGGCGAAGTCCGGATCGGCGGGTTCGGCGGCGCCGGGGCGATGCGGCAATGGCTTGTCGACCGCCGCGTGGACGCTGTCGTCGACGCGACGCATCCGTTCGCCGCGGTGATGACGGAGCGGACCGCCCGGGTATGCGATGAGCTGGCGCTCCCGCACCTGGTGCTGTACAGGCCACCGTGGGATTCAACCGGTTCCATCGTGGTGGGCTCCGCGGCGAAAGCCGCTGAAGTCGTGGAACACCAACGATATTCACGGGTGTTCCTGACGAGCGGGCGATCCACTATCGGTTCATTCGCACATTCGGATGCCTGGTTTTTGATTCGAGTGGTCATCGCACCGCACGCCGACGCGCTTCCGGCGCGTCACACCCTGCTGCTGTCTCGCGGGCCGTACACCTACGAAGATGAGCTTGCGCTGATGTTCGAGCACCGCATCCACGTGCTCGTCACGAAGAACAGCGGCGGCGACTACACCCGCGCCAAATTGGACGCCGCCGCCGCGCTCTACATCCCCGTCGTGATGGTCGACCGGCCGCCGCTGCCGCCCGGTGTCAGCAGAGTCGAGACCGTCGATGAGGCCGTTGTTTGGCTGGCGGACCTGCGCGGCGGTCAGGATGGGTAGCGGCGCGGGGTGAAGACGGTCTCGCCATACCACTGCGTCTGCGAAGAGCCGACGATGAGCAGGCAGCGCATGTCGATGCTGGCCGGGTCGAGATCGGCCAGCCGCACGACGCGCACATCTTCCCCGGGGCCCGACACATCGCGCCCGATCACCACCGGCGTGCCCGGATCGCGGTGCCGCAGCAGTAGCTCCCGCATCGCGCCGACCTGCCATCTTCGGGTCGTCGATGCCGGGTTGTAGATCGCGAGCACCAGGTCGGCCTGTGCGGCCGCGGTCAGGCGCGCCTCGATGACGTCCCACGACTTGAGCCGGTCGGACAGCGACAACACGGCGTAGTCGTGGCCTAGCGGTGCCCCGACCCGGCTGGCGACCGCCTGCGCCGCCGTCATCGCCGGGATGACCCGCACCCGCACCCCGGGCCACTGCTTGGCCTCCTCGAGCACCGCGGTCGCCATCGCGAACACGCCCGGGTCGCCCGACGACACCACGGCCACCGCGTGGCCCTGCTCGGCGAGTGTGCAGGCCAGCCGGGCCCGGGACGGCTCGTCGGTGTTGTCGCTGGGGTGGCGGCACTGCCCGTCGCGAGCCGGCACCCGGTCCAGGTACGGCCCGTAGCCGATGAGGTCGGTCGCCGCCGCGAGTTCGCGCCGGCTCTGCGGCGTCATCCAGTCCATCGTGCCGGGACCCAGGCCGACCACGGCGACGCCGCCCACCGATGGCCGTGCACTGCGCGCACCCGGCACCAGCGCCAACGAGAAGTACGGCACCGAACCGTCATCGACCGCGGCGGCAGGCAGCACCCGCTCGGCCGATGTGCTGGCCCGCTCCACATAGAACGCGTGGTCGAGCCGACCGGCGAGCGAAAGCGCCTCCCTCACAGCGGGATACGACCGACCCAGCTTGAGCACCACGGCGGCGTCGGCGTCGGACAGATGCCTCGCCAGCTCCGCCACCGGCAGCGTTCCGGGCAGGATCGCCAGCACCTCATCGCCCTGCACCAAGGGCCTCGCAATGGCCGCTGATGCGGCGCTCACCGACGTCACGCCCGGCACGATTACCGCGTCGAACCGTTCGGTGAGCCGGGTGTGCATATGCATGTAGGAGCTGTAAAACAGCGGATCGCCCTCGGCGAGCAGCGCCACGTCCCGGCCCGCCTCCAGATGTGCCGCGATCCGGTCGGTGCATTCGCGGTAGAAGTCCTCCATCGCGCCGGCGTAGCCACCCGGGTGGTCGACGGTCTCGGTGGTCACCGGGTAAATGAGGTGCTCCTCGATCTGACCCGGCCGCAGGTAAGGCTCCGCGATGCCGCGCGCGATGCTGCGGCCGTGGCGCGCGCTGTGATACGCCACCACGGCGGCCTCGCCGATGACGCGGGCCGCCTTGACCGTGACGAGTTCGGGATCGCCGGGTCCCAGCCCCACCCCCCACAGCGTGCCGCGGGTTGTCATGCCGCGCCGCCTGCGATCGCATTGACCGCGGCCGCGGCCATCGCGCTACCGCCTCGCCGTCCGGTCACCAGCAGATAGGAGATGCCGCGCGGGCGCGCGATCAGCTCCTGCTTGGACTGCGTTGACCCGACGAAGCCGACCGGCCCGCCGAGCACCGCCGCAGGCGCGGGCAGACCCTCGTCGACCAGCTCGAGCAGCCGAAACAACGCCGTCGGTGCGTTGCCGATCGCCAGCACGGCGCCGCCGATGCGATCTGCGGACAACTCGACCGCGGCCGCCGACCGGGTGGTCTGCAGCCGGGCGGCCACCTCGGCGGCGCGGGGATCGGCGACCAGCGGGACCACGTCGTTTCCGCCCGATAGCCGGGTGATGCCGGCCGCCACCATCGACGAGTCGCAGAGCACCGGCGCGCCCGCGGCCAACGCCTCCGTCGTCCTGGTGACGACGTTGTCGGTGTAGGCGATGTGCCCGGCGAGGTCGACCTGGCCGCAGGTGTGGATCAGCCGCACCACGACGGCGGCGACATCCTCGGGGAACCGGGACAGGTCGGCCTCGTCGCGAATCGTCGCGAACGACTGCCGATAGATCTCGGCCGGGTCCCGGATGTAGTCGAGCACGCGCTCACCCTACGAACGCAGGCGCCGGTATCCGTCACCGGTGGCCACCAGCACCTCATCGCCGGCCCGGCTGCCACATGCCCGCTCGCAGCCCACGTAGTGCCGATGGCGCCCGCCGACAACATCCAGAGCATTCGCCGCGTCTGCGCGCACATCGGCAGCAGAGTGCGCACAGCCGGGGCTTCCGGTGCACGAGCTGACGCCCAGCCACGGTGAGTGCTCGTCGAACACCAGGCCCGTCGGGGCCAGCACCCGCAGCGACGTGTCGGCGACCCCTTCGTCGAGGTCGCACACCAGCACCGACCGCCACGGCGTGATCACCATCGGCGCGTCGATCGCGGCGAGGAGTTCGGCGGTGCGGGCGGCCAGCACGCCAAGCGGGGCCGCGGCGCCCAGCGTGACGCGGCCGTCGTTCTGGGTCAGCCAGCCGACGCACGCCCTCGTCACCGGGCGCCACCTGGCTCCCGGCTCCGCCGAGACCGTCAGCCCTTCGAGCAGCGCACCAACGTCCGCCAATTCGCCTACCCGCCAGAACTTTCCGCGGCTTCTGGTGAAGCGTGTCGCGACGCTGACCAGCATCGTCACCGCCTCCTCATACGGCACGCGGACTCCGGTGTCACGTCCGGCCAACAGCAATGCGGCCCTGTCTCCCACGACATGCGCCCCGATGTCGGGCGCAAGACCCGACACGTCGCCGCGCCCGTCGTCGATGCCGAACCAGAACCTTCCCGACAGCGCGGTCAGCGCCTTCTCCGCGCGGATCGCCGCGTCGAGCTCGCCGACCCACGACCGCACGTCGGGGTGATCACCGACCCGTCCGGACAACGGCGAGGCGACGATGTTGCGCACCTTCTCGTGAGTGGCCGACGGCAGCAGACCCGCGGCGGCCACCGCCTCCGCCACGGCAGTCTCGTCCGTGATGCCGCGGATCTGGATGTTGCCGCGCGACGTCAGCTCCATCGCCGGGGAGCCGAAGTCCGTCGCCGCGCGCGCGAGGGCCTTGAGCCCCGACGCCGTGATCATGCCGCCGGGCAGCCGGATTCTTGCCAGCGGTCCGTCAGCGGCGCTGTGCAACGACAGCAACCCAGGGCAGGCGTCAACGTCGCGCGTGCGGACCATCTCCCCACCGTAGGGCACCGTGACGTGCCACCATGGGTGCCTATGCCGGGTATCAAGCCGGGTAGCAATCGGGCGCGCATGGTCGCTCTGATCGCGCTGTTGGTTCTGACTGGCATAGCGCTGCGCGGACACCTGCCGGGCGCGGGCCGTTCGACGCCCGCGGAGCCGAGCCACAACCCGGCGGCGGGGATCGCGGTGATCGCGCTGCTCGGCGCGGCGATCGTCATCATGACGGTCGCGATCGTCGCGTCACTGCGCCAGCCGCGTCCGGCGCGCCACGGCGCCCAGCATCTGAACCGAGCATCCGGCGGCCAGCGCACCCGGCCGTCGCTGCGCATGCTGCTGATTGTGCTCGGCGTGATCCTCGCCTGGCTGATCGTGGTCGTGCTGCTGCTGGAGCTCAGCGAGTTCGTAGATCTCGGTCACCCGCCGGCGGCCAGCGCCCCGTCCACGGCTGCGCCCGCCGCCGGTCCGGCCCCGCCGCCGCAGGCATCTCCGCCGCAGGGGCCCAAGCAGCCGGGCGGAGACGCGTTCTGGTACCTGTTCGCCACCACCATGTTCATGCTGGTGTTGTGGACCGCCGGGATGGTCGTCGCGCTGGTGCGGCATCGGCGCGCACAGACAGTGCAGCCCGTCATCGGGGAGGCGGCCGAGCCGCCACTTCAGCCTGGGCCGCACTCGCTCGCGGTGGCGGCCGAGCGCGGGCTGGCCGAGATGGGTGACCTTCAGCCGCGAACCGCGCGAGGCGATCATTGCCTGCTACGCCGCGATGGAGGATGCGCTCGCGAACTCACCGGGAGCGGCGCCACAGGACTCGGACACGCCCTCAGAAGTGCTGGCCCGGGCCGTCGACCACGATGCGATTCACGCCGGCACCGCGACCGGGCTGGTGGACCTGTTCGCCGAGGCCCGGTTCAGCCCGCACGTGATGAACGAAGGGCATCGGGAGGTCGCGGTGCGCGCACTTCAGCTGGTGCTCGCGGAACTCAAGAGCCCGGCATGAACAAACTTGTCGTGCTTGGCCTCGGCCTGGTCGTGGCGATGGAGACAATGGGGTTTGTGATGGCCGGGCATCGCTTCGTGATGTGGGTTTCGGGTGCAGCGGCGGCGCTGGTGTTGCTCGCCGGCCGCCGGCTGCTGGATCGCGAATCCGGCGTGCAGAACCCCGAGTTGCTCGCCGACGGCCCCGCCGAGTCGATGCGGCGATGGATCGCCCGGACCGAGACGATGGTCCGCTGGGCCGATTCCAGCCGACGGGACTGGGATCGCCATTTACGGCCCAGGCTTGCAAGGGAATTCATCGTGGCCACCGGCCAGCGTGTGGGTAAGGACCCGGCGTCGCTGCAGGCGACCGGCCGGATGGTGTTCGGCGACGACCTCTGGCAATGGGTCGATCCGAGCAACGTCGCCCAGACCGGCGGTCACGAGCCGGGGCCGGGACGTGCGGCGCTCAGCGAAATTCTCGAGAGGCTGGAACAGGTATGACGATGCCGGCGACGGTGACCACCGCGAATGCCGAGGCGGTGCTCGACGAGATCGAGCGGGTGGTGGTCGGAAAGCGTGCCGCGTTGACGCTGATCCTCACCACGATGCTGGCGGGCGGGCATGTCCTGATCGAGGACCTTCCCGGTCTCGGCAAGACGCTGATCGCGCGGTCGTTCGCTGCGGCGCTGGGTCTGCAGTTCACCCGTGTCCAGTTCACGCCCGACCTGTTGCCCGCGGACCTGCTCGGCTCGACGGTCTACGATATGCAGTCCGGCCACTTCGAATTCCGCCGCGGGCCCATCTTCACCAACCTGCTGCTCGGCGACGAGATCAACCGAACACCACCCAAGACGCAGGCGGCGCTGCTGGAGGCGATGGCCGAAGGCCAGGTCAGCGTCGACGGTGAAACCCACACGCTCCCTTCGCCGTTCATCGTGTTGGCCACGGACAACCCGATCGAGTACGAGGGCACGTATCCGCTTCCCGAGGCGCAGCTGGACCGGTTCGCGATCAGGCTGGAGCTCAAATACCTATCCCAGCAGGACGAGACGTCCATGTTGCGCCGGCGGCTGGAACGAGGTTCGGCGCAACCGAAGTTGAACCGCATCGTGGACGCAAACGATCTCCTCGCGATGCGCGAGTCGGTCGAGGCGGTCACCGTGCACGAGGACATCCTGCACTACGTGGTGTCGCTGGCGGCGGCGTCGCGAAACCACCCCCAGGTCGCGGTCGGGGCCAGCCCGCGGGCCGAGCTCGACCTCGTGCAACTGGCACGCGCGCGCGCACTGTTGTGCGGCCGCGATTACGTGATACCCGAGGACGTCAAGACACTTGCCGTTGCGGCGATCTCACACCGGATCAGCTTGCGGCCGGAGATGTGGGTGCGCAGCGTTCACGGCTCCGATGTCGTCGAGCAGCTGTTGGCCCGCCTGCCGGTCCCGCGGGCGCGGCCGAAGTGAGCGAGATCGAGTTCCGCTGGGGCACTTCACGGTTGACCAGAGCGATCGCCACCTGTGCGGCGGTGGGTCTGGCCGCGGCACTGATCGACGGACGCTGGCACATGGTCGCGTTCGTGGCGCCGCTGCTTGGGGTGTTGTGCTCGATCCCGTGGCAGAGCAGTGCGTCGAAAATCCATGTCCATGCGGAGCCGGTTTTGGTGCGCTGTTTCGAAGACGAAGAGGAAACGATCACCGCCTGGGTAACGACGGAGTCCACCGACGTCGGGGTGGAGTTCGAAATCACGGCACCGGCGGGCATGGAGATCGACGTTCGGCAGGACAGCTCTGCCCTGCCGAAAACCGTTGCCGCTCGGGCGCAGCGTTGGGGCAGGTACCCGCTCTCCGCCCAGCTGAAGGCCGTCTCAGCCGGCGGTCTGTTGGCGGGGACGGCGACGGTTGAGATCGCTGAGATCTTTGTGTTCCCGCTGGCGCCACCGCAGTCGACGGGAATACCTCGCACCGAATTGCCGGACCGCCTCGGCACGCATCTCACCAGGCATATCGGGCCGGGCGTCGAATACGCCGACGTCCGCGCATATCTGCCGGGCGACCAGTTGCGCACTGTCAACTGGGCGGTCAGCGCCCGCCGCGGCACCCTTCATGTCACCGAGAGGTTGACCGACCGCGCCGCCGACGTCGTGGTGCTGATCGACATGAGCACGCAGGCTGCGGGCCCGGCGACGGAATCCACCGAACGGGCGGTCCGCGGCGCGGTGCAGGTGGTGCAGACCGCGCTGCGCAACGGCGATCGGGCGGGGATCGTCGCGTTGGGTGGCCGTGGCCCCCGGTGGCTCGGCGCCGACATCGGGCGGCGCCAGTTCTACCGCGTGCTCGACGCGGTACTGGGTGTTGGACGTGAGTTCGAAGTCACCACAGGCACATTGGCACCCCGCGCCGCCGTCCCGGCGGGTGCGATCATCATTGCGTTCTCGACGCTGCTTGACACGGAGTTCGCGCTGGCGCTGATCGATCTGCGCAAACGCGGGCATTCGGTGATTGCCGTCGACATATTGCATGCCGCTCCGTTCGCGGAGGAACAGGACCCGATCATCACGCGAATGTGGGCGCTGCAGCGGTCTGCGATGTATCGCGACATGGCGGTGATCGGCGTCGATGTGGTGGCCTGGCCGGCGGAAGTCACGCTGGATCAGTCGATGCGCCTGGTGCCCGACCATGGCCGCCAGACGGCGGGGCGGCGGTGAGATGACGTCCTCGATCCAGCCTGCGCCGCTCGCATTCTCGACCGCGTTTGGGTTGCTGATGGTGACCGCCGCGGCAATCAACACCGACCGGGCAGGCGCTGTCGCGATCGGAGTTGCCGTCGTCGCCCTGCTTGTCGGGCTTCGATATCGGGCTGCCGCAACCCTTTCGGTACTGTCGGTCATCGCCGCAATCGTGTTGTCCGTTCCGCCGCCACTGTTCGCGGCGCTGTCCGGGCTGTCGGCCGCTGCCTATCTCGTCATCCGGCACGCCGCCGAGGCAGGGGTCGTCACCACGACTCGCCCGACCGTGATCGCGATGGTCACCTTCACAGTCATCGGGATCGGCGCGACGTCGGTGCCGCTGAACTTGCCGTGGCTGCCCTTGGTGGCTCCGCCGGCGGTTGTGCTGATGTTTCTGCTGGCCGCTTGGCCGTTCCTGCGCGGTCAGCGCATCACTCCACGCGAAAGCGGGCCCCCACGTGCCGGATGAGGATCTGACTGTCGCCTGGGACGACCTGATCGGGCGGCACACCACCGATCCGGCGGCTGCCGCGACGGGGCGGGCCCTGCTCGGCCGCTGGGCCGAGCCGCACCGGCGGTATCACTCGCTCAGCCATCTTCGCGGTGCGCTCACCCGCGTTGAGGAACTGGCCGACCACGCGGTCGACCCCGACGCGGTTCGGCTGGCCGCCTGGTACCACGACGCCGTCTATCAAGGCCAACCGGACGACGAGGAGCGCAGCGCGCAGCTCGCGGAGGCTGATCTCGCGGCCCTGGGCGTCGACCCGTCCCTGGTAGCCGAGGTCGCCAGACTCGTGCTCCTGACGATCCGCCACCAACCCGGGCACGGCGATCGCAACGGGGAGACGATTTGCGATGCCGACCTCGGCGCCCTCGGCGTGGAACCGGGTCGCTACCGCGCGAACTCCGCCGCGATCCGGGCCGAGTACGCCCACGTGCCCGACCACGACTTCAGCACGGGACGGGCCCGGGTGGTGCGCGGGCTGCTGTCGGGTCCGGCCGTGTTTCATACGCCGTTGGCGCGTAGCCGCTGGGAGTCCCGGGCGCGCGCCAACCTCGCCGACGAACTGCGTGCGCTGGAACAGTCGTAACCACTTGTCGGTCCGTGTTGCCTCATGTCAAGATGCGCGCGAGGGTGGCCCCGTGTACTATCGAACGTATGTTCGAGTCACTTGATGACGCCGGGGTGGTGGCGGCGATTGGGGTGGCGGCGCGGCAGGAGAACGCGGCGTGTGCGCGGCGGTTGGCGGCGATGGGTGAGCTGTATGCGCGGCGGGCGCCTGAGGATGAGACCGACCGGATCAATTGGGCCATTGATGGCCATGAGAACGTTGTGGCCGAGATTTCGGCTGAGCTGCATATCAGTCGGGGTCGTGCTCGGGGCCAGTTGCGGTATGCGATCCATCTGCGCGAGAAGCTGCCGCAGCTGATGCGGGTGTTCAGGACGGGTGCCGTGGATATGCGGATGGTGATCGCGATGGTGAACCGGGTGTGTCTGGTCACCGAGCCGGTGTTGATGGGCAAGCTGGATGTGGCGTTGGCCAGGTGCGCGCCTAAGTGGATGCGGTTGTCGGGGCCCAAGCTTGAGGAGCGCATCGATTGGTGGGTTGAGCGTCTTGATCCGGCCGGGCGGCGGTATCCGCATCGGCAGGTTGAGGACCGTTATGTGGGGATTTGGCCGACCGATTCGGGTGTGGCGGTGGTGGATGCCCAGTTGCGTGCCACCGACGGGGCGGCGTTGGAACGGCGGCTCGATGCGTTGGCCGACGGTGTGTGCCGCGATGATCCGCGTAACCGCAGGCAGCGGCGTGCGGATGCGTTGGGGGCGTTGGCGGCCGGGCTGAGCGAACTGAAATGTGAGTGCGCGTCGGCTGACTGCAGCGCGGCGCAACGGCCCGCCGGCCACAACATGGTCATTCATGTGCTGGCCGAGCAGTCCACCGTCGAGGGGATCGGGGTGACGCCGGGCTGTGTGCCCGGATTCGGGCCGCTGCCGGTCGGCGCGGTGCAAAGCCTGGCGGCGACGTCCAAGGTGAAGCCGTTGGCGATCCCGAACCCGGCGACGCCGGCGGAGCCGGGGTATCGCCCGTCGGCGGCGTTGGCCGAGTTCGTTCGGTGCCGCGATCTGACCTGCCGGTTCCCGGGCTGCGAGCAGGCCGCCGAGTTCTGCGACATCGACCACACCGTGCCCTATCAGCTGGGCGGTCTGACTCATCCGTCGAATCTGAAGCTGCTGTGCCGGTTTCAGCAGAAGAACAAGCCCACCGACTTCGCGACGCCGTCGGAGCCGGCGCCCTCGGCTCATACGCTGGCATCAGAGCGCCGCACTGGCGACGCGAACCCACGAGGAGCAACCAATGAGCGCCGGCACCCTTTCACCCACCGTGGCCCTTGTCGTGAAGCTAGTGGCCAAGCCAGCTGAGGCGGAGGAGGTCAGCACCTTCCTCGCTGACGCCGTCAGGCTCGCCAACCAGGAGCCGGGCACCATCGCCTGGTTCGCGCTGCGCACCGACACGACCACCTTTTGGATCGTCGATGCGTTTCCGTCCGATCGTGAACGCACGGCGCACCTGGAGGGCGCGATCGCCTCGTCCCTGCTGGCCAATGCAGAACGACTCCTGGACCGGCCACCAGAGATCCTCCCGGCCGAGGTCCTCGCCGCGAAGTTGCCCCAATGAGCGCGGCCAGCGATGTCAGGCCCAACAAATCCCCCGTCACCGGCGAGAGGGGAGGGGGCCTCCAACCATCGCCGGTGTGGTGACGGTCAATTCTGTTGCCCTCTCGATTCGGTCGGTTAAAACGTACTTCAGACAATCGATCCCATCATCTGCTGAAAACCTTCTACACCGGTAGTGGGGGATGGGCAGACAAACAGTCCCCCGATGGCACCGTGACCTGGACAGCCCCCACCGGTCGGACCTACACGACCAAGCCTGGCGGGGCCCTGTTCTTCCCGATATTGGCCACGCCCACCGGCGAAGTCGCGATCGGCAAACTCACCACCGAGCCAGGGGAGCATCGCGGCTTGATGATGCCTCGGCGCACGCGCACCCGGGACAGGAGCGCGACGAACGCATCACCGCCGAGCGGCGCATCAACGAGCAACGCCTCAGACGGCAACGATGGCGGTTCGAAGAACTCGAAAAGCACCGACAATCGATGGCCGCGGACGAACCGCCACCCTTCTAGCGCGAGGCCGTGATTCCGATCCATATTCGGTCGATGTTCTTCGACAGACCGGTTCCAGTCTCGGTGTAGCCTGCGCCGCCTGTGGTGAGTGAGGATGGATCAGGACGGGAGGATGAGGCTGAAATGCATGAATCGCGGTTGATGGGCGGCCCGCGCCCGCCCCATGTCGTAGTCGGCGCGGTGTTCGGTGTCGCGTTGCTCAGCGCTGGTGTTGCGAGTGCCGCGGACCCGGTCCAGTTGAAGAGCCGATTGGGCAATTGGTGTCTCGACGGCCCGAATGGAAACAACACTGCGGCGATGGTCAACCCCTGCAATGGGTCGAAGTCGCAGCTCTGGGTTTTCAACTCTGCCGGTCAGATCGAGAGCGCGGCCTTCCCCGGGGGTTGCCTGAGCATCAGCGACGCAGCGGATGGCACCCCGGTGAGCCTCTTGCGTTGTCAGGCCAATGCGAACAACGGGCGTTGGAATGCCCAGCCCGACGGCCAGGTCACGAGTGCTCTCGGTCCCTGCCTCAACGTTTTCGGCGGTGTGGCGCAGCCTGGGACTCCGGTGATCGCGTACCACTGCCTGGCCGATGTAGCCGACGAGGAGTGGGATAGCGTTCCGTGACCGAGCTCGCTGGGGTACGTTTCGTCACCCATCAAGCCATCCCGCTTCGACGAAGGGGCGGCGTGCGTCATCGACGGTGAGGTGGCTGTCCACGGTGCCGCCGCCGTATTCCTCGGTGAACGGAGCCTCAAAGGGTTCTTTAGTGATCCGGTGTCATCACTTGCTGAAAACCTTCTACACCGGCGCCGGCGGCTGGGCCGACAAACAACTGCCCGACGGAACCATCACCTGGACCTCGCCGTCTGGGCGCACTTACACCACCAAGCCCGGCGGGGCTCTGTTCTTCCCGATATTGGCCACCCCCACCGGCGAAGCCACCATCCGCAAACTCATCACCATGCCCACCCAGGCCCGCGGCCTCATGATGCCGCGGCACAAACGCACCCGCTACCAAGAACAACACGACCGCATCGACGCCGAGCGGCGCATCAACGAGCAACGCATCGCCGACGAACGCCGACAATACGAGGCCTGGCTCGCCGCCACCTACGAACCGCCACCCTTCTAGCCTCGACCGCGATATCCCTCGACGTCTTTCTCTTCGAGTGATCGTGCGAGCTGTTCACCCTTTTCGGTGAGAAAAATCCACGCGGCAAACATCCATTTCTCGGGATCGTCGTAGTGTTTGACGTAGCTGTGTGAGATCTTTCCTCCTCACCCACCGCTCCCAGGGTGACCAGTCCCTCGCCTACCAGGGCGCGAATGACTTCCAGGGTTTCGTTCTGCACTTCCAACGGTGACGCCGACGGATTCCGGTGTCTGACATGCCAATCCACAGCATTGAGATCCACAGGTTTACCGAGGGCGTCGAATAGCAGCCCGTCTGCTTACCGTTCCTGGCCTGCCGGTGCAAACTCCGGCCCCGTTCTAACGCCTCTCAGAGTCAGTTCATAGCCCATTCCCAACTGCGGGTGCGACGGTGAATGTCATTCATCAACGGGGTAGATGAGGTCGGGACATGAGAAACGTTGCGTTGTCCGCGGTGATCGGCCTCGTCGTCGTCGCTGGATCGCTGGTGGCTGCCCCAGCGGCCAAAGCTGATCTCGATTTTGAATGCAAGCCAGGATGCTGGGGCGCACTCGCGGAGTCGCCCTCGACCGGACAAGAAGAGATGATTACCAACGCTACGACTCAACAAAGAGCGGAGGACAAAGCCGTCTTGTGGTGCGACGTCCTTGGCAAAACGAACGACTGCAATGTAGTCACATCGGGACTGGGTTGTCTCTCGCTCGCGGAGAGCAGCGATGGGAAAACGGTAGCCGGGCGAGTCGCGCCCACCCAAGACGCCGCTGATGCGGCAGCCTTAGACGGTGCGGGGCCCGGCTCGAAGATCGACCTCCACGACTGCAGCAGCTGGCTATAGGTCGGTTCGCGCTGCGCGTCGGTCCGCGACAGTGCAACAT
Source organism: uncultured Actinomycetota bacterium (assembly GCA_963759655.1). Classification (GTDB taxonomy): domain Bacteria; phylum Actinomycetota; class Actinomycetes; order Mycobacteriales; family Mycobacteriaceae; genus Mycobacterium. The sequence goes on from CAVXAG010000018.1 coordinate 55,473, forward strand.
CTCGTGCTATAGACACAGTCATGGCGCGCCCCTGCTCCTAACAGGGGCCACGGCGGCTCCTGCTGAGCGACACGAAAGCGTAGACATCACGTGATGGGCGGATTGTGCCTGGGGTTGGCCCCAACGAGAGTGGGAGTAGCTGTTACGAATGTCTGAGTTGAAGCCGTTTTATGCAGAGTCCCAATCGATCTATGATATTTCAGACGAGTTCTTCTCGTTATTCTTAGACCCCACAATGGCCTACACTTGCGCATACTTCGAGCGTGACGACATGACTCTCGAGGAAGCGCAAAACGCCAAGTTCGATCTGGCACTTGGCAAGCTGAACCTCGAGCCCGGGATGACACTGCTCGACATCGGCTGCGGGTGGGGCGGCGGGATGCAGCGCGCGATCGAGAACTACGACGTCAACGTCATCGGTATCACGCTCAGCCGCAATCAGTGCCAGTACAGCGAGGCTAAGCTGGCCAAGATCTCGACAACGCGCCATGTCGAGGTGCGGCTGCAGGGCTGGGAAGAGTTCTCTGACAAGGTCGATCGGATCGTCACTATCGGCGCATTCGAAGCGTTCAAGAAAGTGCGCTATTCCGCATTCTTCGAAAGAGCTTACGAGATTCTGCCCGACGACGGAAGAATGCTGCTGCACACCATAATGACGTATCCGTGGAAGTACATGCGGGAGCATGGTATCGCGCTGACGATGAGTGATTTTAAGCTGGGCCTGTTCATCGGAAGGGAAATCTTCCCCGGTGGGGAACTGCCGGCCAAAGAGGATATCGTCGAATATGCGCAGGGGAGCGGGTTCTCGGTCGAGAAAATCCAACTCCTGCAGCAGCATTATCAGCGGACCTTGGACATCTGGGCGGCCAATCTGCAGGCTAATCGCGAACGCGCCACCTCCAGCCAGTCCGAAGAGTCTACGACCGCTATATCCGGAATCTGACCGGTTGCGCGGACTTCTTCCAACGGGGTATCTGCAACGTGGGTCAATTCACCCTGACGAAGTAATGGCCCGAGCCCCGTCGTTAGTGATCTGCGGCGAGCCGGAGTGGAAGATGAGCGGCACTCCGGTATCAAAAGTCGGCTGAGGTCGACTTTACGGTTCCGTCAGCGGCGAGCACGATGTGTCCGGCCCCCTTGGTGGTGTCGAGGTTCACCTCCTCCTCAACTGCTCCCGGCGGACCGTCTTTGGCCGCTGTGATCGTCAGGAAGGTGCTTTTTACGGCGGTGGGATCGATGTGCAGCGTGTTGGGTGCGTCGTTCAGAGCTTTCACCACCGCATTGGCATCGAATTTGCTGAGATCGACAGGGCCAGTGGGGTGCGTGAATGACGGATCGATAATGGCTGTCGGGTCCTCAAAATGGCCCCTCCAGGAGTACCAGTAGTAGGTGGCCATCTTTTGAGGGTTGTCTGGGTCGACGCGGTCTATCGAAAATGATTGGGGACCCACGCCGAGCTCATAGCCCGTCGTGTCCCCGAACCGCTGTCGGGTCAGGTCCATCACCCGGTTCAGGCCGGCGACCGTCTGGAACTGCTCTTTGTGCATGCCTGGAATGCGGTCCTTGAGATGGTAGAGGGCGACGCCGCCCCAGATCACGCCGCCGATCACGACCAATGCGACGACCGCAACGATCGCAGCAATGGCACACCCAAGTCCGCGACCGGCCTGTCGGGGCAGCTGCGGTGGTTGCGGCAGTGCACCGTAGGAAGGCGCCGGCATCGCATTCTGCGGTTCCTGCCAACCAACGTACGGTGGTTGCTGCCATGGATTCTCCGGTTGTGAGCTCATAGCCGCCTGTCCATGCCTGCTAGATCGGTTTGTTGGGCATAAACCCCTTTGTCGCTGTAGCGACGCTTGCGTCCCTACATCCGTGTCAATATCGCAGTGTGCTAGGTGGTTTCGGCAACAACGATCGCACAATTTAGCGATCGATGATGAACTAATTCTTGCGTTTTCAAATATCACGGCATAGGGGCCCCTTCGGGCTGAGCAGTACGACATGGAGCGGGTGCGGTACGAATGACGGGTGCCTGAGCCGACCGTCCTGCTGCTGTCGACCTCCGACACCGACCTCCTCACCGCCCGGTCGAGCGGCGCGACATACCGGTGGGCCAACCCCTCGCGCCTGCACATCGACGATCTTCCAGACCTGCTCACCGGCGTCGACGTCGTGGTCGTGCGCATTCTCGGCGGCTATCGGTCCTGGCAGGACGGCATCGACGCGGTGACGTCCAGCGGCGTGCCCGCCGCGCTGGTCAGCGGCGAGCAGGCCGCCGACGCGGAGCTGACGGACCGGTCCACTGTCCCAGCCGGTATCGCGGTGCAGACGCACCTCTACCTCGCCCACGGCGGTGCCGACAACCTTCGTCAGCTACACGCATTCCTGTCTGACACCGTGCTGATGACCGGGTACGGGTTCGCCCCACCTGTCCCGTCGCCGACCTGGGGTGTGCTCGAGCGTCCCGAGATCGATACTGACGGACCCACGATTGCGGTGCTGTACTACCGCGCGCAGCAACTGGCGGGCAACACCGGATACGTCGAGGCGCTGTGCAGTGCGATCGAAAACGCCGGCGGCCGTGCGCTGCCGGTGTACTGCGCATCGCTGCGCACCGCCGAATCGGAGATGATCGAGCTACTGGGAACTGCCGACGCGCTTGTAGTGACAGTGCTGGCCGCCGGGGGAGCGATCCCCGCCACCGCGACCGCCGGTGGCAACGATGACAGCTGGAACGTCGCACACCTTGCTGCGCTGGACATCCCGATCCTTCAGGGGCTGTGCCCCACCAGTCCACGCGCCGCCTGGGCGGCCAACGACGGCGGCCTCACCCCGCTCGACGTCGCCAGCCAGGTTGCCCTGCCGGAGTTCGACGGCAGGATCATCACAGTCCCGTTCTCGTTCAAGGAGATCGACGACGAGGGGCTGATCGCGTACGTGCCGGACACCGAGCGCTGCGCGCGGGTCGCGGGCACCGCCATCCGGCAGGCGCGGTTACGCCGCATCGCGCCGGCCGACAAGCGGGTGGCGCTGGTGTTCTCGGCGTACCCCACCAAGCACGCGCGCATCGGAAACGCCGTCGGCCTGGACACCCCTGCCAGCGCGATCGCGCTTCTGGAGGCGATGCGTGAGCGCGGCTACCGGCTCGGTGACGTTCCCGGCCTCGACGCCCGCGATGGTGACGCGTTGGTGCACGCGCTCATCGAGCGCGGCGGACAGGATCCGGACTGGCTGACCGCAGGCCAGCTCGAGGGCAACCCGGTCCGCGTGCCGGCAGCCGAGTATCGAAAGTGGTTCGAGACGCTGCCAACCGAGCTCAAGGACCGGGTGCTGCGGCACTGGGGACAGCCGCCGGGACAGTTGTTCGTCGACCGAAGCCGCGATCCCGACGGCGAAATCGTGGTCGCCGCAATCCAATCCGGCAACGTCGTGCTGATGGTGCAGCCGCCGAGGGGGTTCGGAGACAACCCGGTGGCGATCTACCACGATCCCGACCTGCCGCCCAGCCATCACTACCTGGCCGCCTACCACTGGCTGAACGCGGGCTTTGGCGCCGACGCGATCGTGCACCTCGGTAAGCACGGCAACCTCGAATGGCTGCCCGGCAAGACGCTTGGCATGTCGGCGGCCTGCGGACCCGATGCCGCGCTTGGTGATCTGCCGCTCATCTACCCGTTCCTGGTCAACGACCCCGGCGAGGGCACCCAGGCCAAGCGGCGTGCGCACGCGGTGCTTATCGACCACCTCATCCCGCCGATGGCGCGAGCCGAAACATACGGCGACATGGCCCGGTTGGAACAGCTGCTCGACGAGCACGCCGCCATCGCCGCACTGGATCCCGCGAAGCTGCCCGCGATCCGTCAGCAGATCTGGACGCTGCTGTCCGCCGCCAAAATGGACCACGATCTGGGGTTGTCGGAACGGCCCGCCGACGAGCAGTTCGACGAACTGCTGTTGCACGTCGACGGGTGGCTGTGTGAGATCAAGGACGTCCAGATCCGCGACGGCCTCCATATCCTCGGTGCCGCGCCGGAGGGCGATCACCAGCTCGATCTGGTGCTCGCGATTCTGCGCGCTCGCCAATTGTGGGCCGGTGACCAGTCGTTGCCAGGCCTGCGGGAGGCGCTCGGGCTCGCCGAAGATGCAACCAACGACCGCGCCGCCGTCGACGCCGCCGAGGCGGACGCCCGGGCACTGGTCACGGCGCTGCAGAAGGCCGACTGGGATCCCGCCGCGGTCGACGCCATCACCGACGACCCGCAGATCGCGGCCATCCTGGCCTTTGCCGCCACCGAGGTGGTGCCCCGGCTCGCCGGCACCGCGGCCGAAATCGACCAGGTGCTGGCCGCGCTGGACGGCCGGTTCATCGCGGCCGGGCCGTCGGGGTCGCCGCTGCGCGGCCTTGTCAATGTGCTGCCCACCGGACGCAACTTCTATTCCGTCGACCCCAAGGCGGTGCCGTCACGGCTGGCGGCTGAAACCGGCGCGGCACTGGCTGATTCGCTGCTGATCCGCTATCGCGAAGAGTTCGGTGACTGGCCGCAGTCGGTCGGCCTGTCGGTGTGGGGCACATCGGCGATGCGCACCGCCGGCGACGACATCGCCGAAGTGCTTGCGTTGCTGGGCATTCGACCGCAGTGGGACGACGCGTCGCGGCGGGTGACAGGGCTGGAGCCGATCCCGCTGGCCGAGCTGGGCCGGCCGCGAATCGACGTCACGATCCGGATCTCTGGGTTCTTCCGCGACGCGTTTCCACACGTCGTCACGATGCTCGACGACGCGGTCCAGCTCGCCGCTGGTCTTGACGAACCCGCGGAAGACAACTACGTCCGAGCCCACGTGCAAGCCGACCTCGCCGAGCACGCCGATGAGAGGCGTTCCACCACGAGAATTTTCGGCTCGAAGCCCGGGACATACGGCGCTGGCCTGCTGCAGTTGATCGACAGCCGCGCGTGGCGCAGCGACGCCGACCTTGCAGAGGTCTACACGGCATGGGGCGGCTTCGCGTACGGCCGCGGGCTGGACGGCGCGCCGGCATCTGATGACATGCAGCGCCAATACCGGCGGATCGCGGTGGCCGCCAAGAACACCGATACGCAAGAGCACGACATCGCCGATTCCGACGACTACTTCCAGTACCACGGCGGCATGGTGGCCACGGTGCGCGCGCTGACCGGCCGCGATCCGGCCGCCTACATCGGCGACAACACCCGTCCCGACACCGTGCGTACCCGCAGCCTGTCGGAAGAGACGTCGCGGGTGTTCCGGGCCCGTGTCACCAACCCGCGCTGGATGGCCGCGATGCGCAGGCACGGGTACAAGGGAGCATTCGAGATGGCCGCCACGGTCGACTGCTTGTTCGGCTACGACGCTACCGCGGGTGTGATGGCCGACTGGATGTACGAACGTCTGACCGAGCAGTACGTGTTCGACGATGTCAACCGCAAGTTCATGACCCAGTCCAACCCATGGGCACTGCACGGAATAGCCGAGCGGTTGCTGGAAGCGGTCAGCCGCGGCATGTGGGCGGACCCGCGAGACGAGACCGTCGACGGGCTAAGGCGGGTGCTGCTGGAAACCGAGGGCGAGCTGGAGGCATGAACCACCCGCCAGCATGACCACCCGCTAGATTGAAGCGGTGGCACCGACATTCGACGAGGTTTCCAACGCGAAGTACCTCCTGCTGACGACATTCACCAAGGACGGCCGGCCCAAGCCGACGCCGATCTGGGCCGCGCCCGACGGCGACCGGCTGCTGGTCATCACCGAGGAAGGGTCGTGGAAGGTCAAGCGGATTCGCAACACCCCGCGCGTCACGCTGGCGGTATGCGATATGCGGGGTAACCCGAAGAGCGAGGCCATCGACGCCACCGCAACCGTTCTCGACAAATCGCAGACCGGTCTGGTCTACGACGCGATCGGCAAGCGGTACGGACTTCTCGGGCGGGTGTTCAACCTGTTCAGCAAGTACGTGCGCAACGGCATGCAGAGCAACGTCGGGCTTGAGTTGCGAGCGGCCGTCTGACGTGGCCCGGCTGGCTCGGAACCCAGGCCGAACCCGGTGCGTTTCTCTCTCATGGTGATGCGGTGGTTCCTGATTTATGTCGTCGTCGAACTGGCGGCCGTCGTCGCCTTGGCGTCCACGATTGGTATCGGCTGGACGGCGCTGCTGCTGCTCGCCACCTTCGCCATCGGGCTGGTGCTGGCCGGTTCCCAGGTCAAACGGCATTTCCGGCGGCTGCGCAGCGGTTTCGACGACCCGCAGGGTGCGCTCACCGATAGTGCCCTGATCGGAGTCGGCACGCTGCTCGTCGTGGTACCCGGTCTGGTCACCTCCGCGGTGGGTCTGCTGCTGCTGTCGCCACCCACCAGGGCCGCCGCTCGCCCGGTTTTGTCGCGGCTGGTGGCGCGGCGGGTCCCGTTGAACACTGCGGCCCCCGCCGGACACGGCGACTACATCGACGGCGAGGTCATCGACGTCGTCGACGTCGAGCCGCCTGCGCTCCCGCGCCCGCCGACCTAGCTTTCCCCTCGGTGACGACACTCCTGATCCGCGGCCGGGTGCACAGCCCGACGCATCCCGGGGCCACCGCGATGGCGGTCCGTGACGGTGTGGTCGCGTGGCTGGGCGGCGACGACATCGGCCGCGACCAGTTCCCCGACGCTGAGATCGTCGAACTGGACGGCGCTTTCGTCACGCCCGCTTTCGTCGACAGCCACGTTCACGTCACCGGGACCGGCCTGACGTTGACGGGACTGGATCTGAGCCCGGCCACGTCGGTGGACGACTGCCTCCGCCGGATCGGGGAGTACGCCCGGGCGCATCCCGACGGTCCGCTGTGGGCCCACGGCTGGGACGACTCCAGATGGCCGCGCCCCGTCGCCCCGACCACCGCCGACGTGGACACGGTGGTCGGCGACCGGCCCGCATATCTGGCGCGGGTCGATGGCCACTCGGCCGCTGCCTCCACGGCGCTGCGACGGCTTGCGGCGCAGCTCGATACCCGTGCCGGGTTTCATCCTCAAGCCGCTCTCACCGCCGAGGCGCACCATCACGTGCGCGCCGTCGCCCGCGGGCTGCTCAGCCCGGCGCAGCGTGCGCAGGCTCGCGTCGCTGCGCTGGACGCCGCGGCGGCGCTGGGCATCGTGGCGGTCCACGAATGCGCCGGACCGGATATCGGCGGTCTCGGCGACTGGCAGGAACTGCGCGACACCGAGCACGGCGTCGAGGTGGTCGGCTACTGGGGACAGGCCGTCACCAGCGTCGACGAGGCCGCCGAGCTGCTTGCGAGCACGGGGGCCCGCGGTCTGGCCGGCGACCTGTTCGTCGACGGCGCATTGGGCTCGCACACCGCCTGGCTCAGCGAGCCGTACGCCGACGTCGGCCACTGCGGGAATCGCTATCTCGAACCCGGCGCGATCACCGCGCACGTCTACGCCTGCACCGAGGCGGGCATCCCGGCCGGCTTTCACGTGATCGGCGACGCGGCCGTCACCGCCGCCGTGGCGGCGTTCGCCGATGTGGTCGACCGGTGCGGGGTCGCCGCGGTCGCCCGCTGCGGGCACCGCCTGGAGCACCTGGAAATGGTCAACGCGCAGCAGGCCGACCGGTTGGGGTCGTGGGGTGTGATCGCCAGTGTGCAGCCGAATTTCGACGCGCTGTGGGGCGGCGATGACGGCATGTACGCCGAGCGGTTGGGCCCCGGGCGAGGCCGTCAGCTGAACCCGTTGGCGCTGTTAGCATCCGAAGGCGTGCCCCTCGCGTTCGGCTCCGACACTCCGGTGACGAGCATGGATCCCTGGGCGACGGTGCGGGCCGCCGCGCAGCACCGCACGCCGGGCAGCGCCGTCTCGGTGCGCGCGGCGTTCGCCGCGGCCACCCGCGGCGCCTGGCGGGCAGCCGGGGTCCGTGACGGCGTCACCGGGACCCTGGTTCCCGGTGCGCCCGCCTCGTACGCGATCTGGGACACCGGACCGTTGGCGGTCAGCGCGCCATCGGATGCCGTGCAGCGATGGTCCACGGATCCGAGGTCACGGGTTCCGGCATTGCCTCGGCTGGACCACGACGCTCCGTTGCCGAAGTGCCTGCGCACGGTTCACCGCGGCGAAGTGATCCATGGCTGACGCCGACGGGCCATCGTTCCGCTCCGGGCGGCACGCCGCCCTCGACACGGAACATGCGACCGACGACACCGAGACCTTTCCGGCGATCATCGATGACGAGCCGGTCGCCGCTGCCCAAGTCGGCCGAGTGGGCCGCAACATCCTCGACCGCCTGCCCGGCCTCGGCCGGGCCTTCGTCGAACGCATACCCGCCCTGGTGGCGGCGGTCGGCGCAGGCCTGCTGCTGTGCGTGAGCTTCCCGCCGTTCGGATGGTGGTACTGCGCGATCATTGCGTTCGCAGTGTTGACCTGGGTGCTGCTGCGCGAGTCCACCACACCCGCCGGCGGGTTCGGCTACGGGTTCCTTTTCGGCCTGGCGTTCAACATCCCGCTGCTGCCGTGGACAGGCCAATTGGTGGGCGCCGTCCCATGGCTCGCGCTATCGGCGATGTCCGCGCTGTTTCCGGGGCTGTTCGGTGTCGCGGCGGTCGCCGTCCGGCGACTGGGTGGCTGGCCCATCTGGTTCGCCTCGCTGTGGGTCGCGGCCGAATGGCTGAAATGCACCATCCCGTTCGGCGGATTTCCGTGGGGTGTGGTCGCATTCGGTCAGACCGGCGGTCCGATGCTGCCGATCGTGCGGCTGGGCGGGGCTCCGCTGCTGTCGTTCGCGGTGGCGCTGGCCGGGTTCAGCGTGACCGCGCTGGCGCTCGAGGTACATCGCTGGTGGCACAACCGCGACGACAGCCCGCCGAGTGTCCTGCTGCCCGGCGTGTGCATCTGCGCGGTGCTGTTCGCGATCGCCGGTACGTGGCCCGGGGTCCGGCATTCGGGCACCGGTGCGAGCAACGACCGGGTGATCACCGTTGCCGCGATTCAGGGCAACGTGCCCCGGCTCGGTCTTGATTTCAACGCCCAGCGCCGCGCCGTGCTCGATTATCACGTCCGCGAAACCATCCACCTTGCCGATGACGTCCTGGCGGGACGCGCCCCGCAACCCCAGCTGGTCATCTGGCCGGAGAATTCGTCGGATATCGACCCGCTTCGTAACGCTGATGCAGCGCAAGAGATTTCAACGGCTGCAACGGTCATCCACGCGCCGATCCTCGTCGGTGCGGTACTGGAGCGCGCGGACTACTCCGTCGACAACCCGGCGTCGACGAACACGGTGATCGCGTGGGACCCCGCCCGGGGTCCGGGGGAGCGGCACGACAAGCAGATCGTGCAGCCGTTCGGTGAGTACCTGCCGTGGCGGAGCTTCTTTTCACTGCTGTCTCCGTACGCCAACCGGGCGGGCTACTTCGTCCCGGTCGAGGGCGATGGCGTTGTTCACGCTGCCGGCGTGCCAGTCGGCGTCACCACGTGCTGGGAGGTGATCTTTGACCGTGCCGCCCGCGAGTCCGTCCTCAACGGTGCCCAACTGCTGGCCGTCCCGACCAACAATGCGCTGTTCGGGCCCCCGATGAGTGAGCAGCAACTGGCCATCGCGAAGGTGCGGGCGGTCGAGCATGACCGCTACACCGTTGTTGCGGGGACCACAGGGATCAGCGCGATCATCGCCCCGGACGGTCATGAGGTGGCCCGTACTCACTTCTTTGAGCCCGCCTACCTGGATAAACAGGTGCACCTCAAGGTCGATATGACGCCGGCCACACGGTGGGGGCCGATCGTTCAGGGGGCGCTCGTCGTTGTCGGCGGTTCGGCCCTTGTCGTCGCGATACTGCACAATGGATGGTTCATCCGCCGGCTGAGGCCGCGCGGCAAGAACAGAGGAGCCACATGACCGGCGCCCGGCCGAGTGAGCGCACGCTGGCGATCATCCCCACGTACAACGAACGCGAGAACTTGCCCCTGATCGTCGAGCGTGTGCACAAGGCGCTTCCCGCCGTACACGTCCTCGTCGTCGACGATGGCAGCCCGGACGGCACCGGCGACCTTGCCGACGAACTGGCGTTGGCGGATCCCGACCGGATCCACGTGATACATCGAACGGCCAAGGACGGCCTGGGTGCCGCCTACCTGGCCGGTTTCGCATGGGGGCTGAGCCGCCAGTACTCGGTGCTCGTCGAGATGGACGCCGACGGCAGTCACGCGCCCGAACAGCTGTGGCGGCTGCTCGACGCCGTCGACGCCGGGGCGGATCTGGCGATCGGCTCTCGCTACGTGCCGGGCGGCGAAGTCCGCAACTGGCCGTGGCGGCGGCTGGTGCTCTCGCGAACCGCGAACTGGTACTCGCGCACGCTGCTGGGTACCGACATCAACGACATCACCGCCGGTTATCGGGCGTACCGACGGGAAGTCCTCGAGAAGATCGACCTGTCGTCGGTCGACTCGAAGGGGTACTGCTTCCAGATCGACCTGACGTTGCGCACGATCAACGACGGATTCACCGCGGTCGAGGTGCCGATCACCTTCGTCGAGCGTGAACTGGGCGTGTCGAAGATGAGCGGATCCAACATCCGCGAGGCGCTCGTCAAGGTGGCCCGATGGGGCATCCGCGGGCGGATCGACCGGACGCGCGGGGTGGCTGCGGTCGAGCGGCGCTAGCCGCGGCGGCGTTGCCGGATGATGTCCAGCCGCTCCTTGAGCAACTCGTCGAGTTCCTCGACCGAGCGGCGCTCCAGCAGCATGTCCCAGTGCGTGCGGGGAGGCTTGACCTTCTTCGGCTCGGGCAGGTCGCCCTCGATCAGGGTGCCCTCCATGCCGTTGCGGCACTGCCAGGTGCCGGGGATCTCGGCGTCATCGGCGAACGGGACCTCGAACTCCTCGCCGTTCTCGGTGCGATACCGCGCGATCTGACGCGGCGCCAGGTCGTGGTTGCGGTCGGTCTCGTAGCTCACGGCTCCAAGCCGGCTGCCCCTGAGGACGCGATCAGCCATCGTCAACACTCTCCATCCACTGCGTATCCGCGCATATCGTCCAGCTAAGCAACGCAAAAGCCGCGCTGGCAGTTCCCACGCCGTACGCGACGCGACACTCTCAAGGATACCGGGCTCAGCTGCCAGCGCCGTCTAGAGTCGTCAGGCGTGGCCCGTCGCACGCAGCCGTGCCTATGGTGCGGACGAGAAGTCGCAGACGCCGGAATGGGGCGCCGACGCCAGTACTGTCGCCAATCCTGCCGGCAACGCGCATACGAACACCGCGCCGCGGTGCGCGGGACAACTCTGCCGATCGATGCGGTGGTGCTCTCGGCAGACGAAGCCACCCGGCTGTCAGACCGCGTCTACCAGCTGCGTTGCGCCGCCGAGGACGTTTCCACCGCCATCAACGAGGGCGCGGGCACGGCCGAACTACGCGACCTGTGTGACACCCTGCTGACCGCGGCGAAGGCCGCCGACGGCTGGCGCTGACGCGAAGAACCCCGTTTCCCGCGGCAGCGAAGCGCTCTCACCTACTTGCATGAATATGTAATGTTGCATGAAACTGCAAGAGAACCTACTGTGCGAGATATGACTCGCACAGTGACGCCGTCGCAGTCGGTGACCCGGTTCATGGATGACCCGATCAACTTGACTCAGTTCATGGACGACCCCATCAACTTCTTCGGTCGGTCGTATACCCAGATGCACACCATCGGTCGTCCAGAGCTCGCGGAGCTGCAACGACAGGCCATCGCCATTCGCTTCCGGCAACACCATGAGAGCATCGAGATCCTGCGTAAGCTTGCCGACCGGCTGGAGATCAAGGCACTCACCAAATTCAATGACGTTGTACCGCTGCTGTTTTCGCATACCGCATTCAAGTCGTATCCGGCTGCGCTGATCGACAAGAAGCGATTTGATCTGATGACCAAGTGGTTGGACAAGCTGACGAGCTACGACCTGTCACGCGTCGACACGAACGGGTGCAACAGCATTGATGAATGGATCGACCGACTCGACCAGCAGACCCCGCTGGAGGTGATTACCTCCAGCGGCACCACCGGCACGCTGTCGATCATTCCCAAAGACAAGCGGGGCGCGGAGGAAGGCATGCAGATCTGGAAGATCTGCCTCTTCCAGACATTCGGTGAGGAGCCCACCGAGCAGCAACTCCACCCCTCCGTCGAGGTGATCTGGCCGAATTTCGCCAGTGGCAAGCTCGGACACCTGCGCATCGCCAGCATGATCAGACGCGGCTTCACCGGCGGCGACGAGACCAAGTTCCACCCGCTCTACTCCGGCGCCGTGGAAACCGATCTGATGTTTCTGGCGTCGAAGATGCGCGCCGCGGCCTCGCGCGGAGAACTCGACCGTCTCGAGATTGACCCGGCGCTGGCGGCGCGCAAAGACGAGTTCATCGCGATGCAAGCGCGGCAACCACAAGAACTTGACGCGTTCTTCGCCAGGATCACCGAGGAACTGCGCGGCAAGCGGGTGTTCATGATCGGCACCTACGGCTTGATGTACGACATCGCCAAGGCCGGCCTCGAACGCGGAATCAAGGAGGTCTTCGCTAAAGACTCCGCGATCCTCACCGGCGGGGGCATGAAAGGCATTGTGCTGCCCGCCGATTTCATGGACGTCATCACGGAGTTTCTCGGTGTCGATCGTATCCAGGTCGGCTATGGCTTCTCCGAAGCCAGCACCTTCCACTGGGCTTGCGCCCAAGGCCGCTACCACGTCATGCCGTGGGTCATTCCCTTCGTGCTCGATCCCGACACCAGTGAGCCACTGCCGCGCACCGGCCGGCAGACGGGGCGGGCGGCCGTTTACGACATCCTGCTCAAGGCGCACTGGGGCGGTGTGATCTCCGGGGACGAAGTGACGATCGACTGGGACCTGCTGTGCCCCTGTGGCCGAACGAGTGTCGCCTACGAGAACGACATCATGCGCTACAGCGAAAAGGAGGGCGTGGAGGACGACCGCATCACCTGCGCGGCGACACACGAGGTGCAGAACGAGGCGGTCGACTTCATGAAGAGTGTGAACCTGTGACTGGCGCCTACATCGTCCCGCTGTTCCTGCGCGGCGAAACCATCACCGACAACCTGGTCGCATTCGAGACGCGCAACGGGAGTGCGCAATTCCAGGCGCCCGACATGAGCAAGTATGTCGGGCAACTCCCGCTCAAGAGCCCGGCGGAGATGACCGATCTCTACCAGCTCAGCTTCGACGACATCCTCGACGTCCTCGGTGCGCTGGGCGACGCGCTGGATTTCGACTCCAACGTCCATCTGCAGCAGGCGTATGAGGCGTCACTGGTGGCCAATGTCCTTCCCGCGGACATGCTGAAGACGAGCTACCGGGTGCTGCAGCCGCTGTTCACCCGGGAGAACGTCCTCGAGATCGCCGACAGCCAGGTCGGGCTGGACTACCTCAACGGATGGGTGCCGCACCGACTGCTCGACGGCCGCGAACTGCGGGTGCGCGCCTTCGGGTCCCGGGTGCTGCACATCCCCGCCGGCAATGGCGGCCTCGTGTCGGCGGTGACCATCCTGCGGTCGGTGATCACCCGCTCGGACGTCATCATCAAGGCACCGTCCAACGACCCGCTGACCGCGATTGCGATCGCGCGCACGTTGGCCGATGTGGCGCCGGACCATCCGATCACCAGACACCTTGCGGTGGGTTACTGGAAGGGCGGCGACGCCGCCGTCGAGGAGATCCTCTACCAGCCCCAGCACATCGAAAAGATCGTAGCCTGGGGCGGATTGGCCTCAGTGAAGCACGTCACCCGTTACATCCAGCCCGGCCTGGAACTGATCGCGCTGGACCCGAAGCGCAGCGCGACCATCATCGGCGCGGAGGCGTTCAAGGACGACGCGACGATGCGAGAAGTCGCACAGCGGGCCGCCGTCGACATCGGTGTGGCCAATCAGGAGGGATGCGCCAACGCCCGAGTCATCTACGCGCTCAGCGGAACTGACGACGTCGGCCTGGCCAACGCGAACCGGCTCGGAGCGATGATCTACGAGGAGCTCATGGCGTTGCCGTCGTTTATCAGTACGTCGCCCATGTACCCGAATCGAGATCTCTTCGAGCACCTTGAGTCCTCGCGGATGACCGAGGACTTTTACCGGGTGATCGGCGGGCACCAAAAAGAAGGCGCGATCGTCGTGTCGCAGTTCGACGAACCGGTCGACTACTCACCGATGCTGTCGGGCCGGGTCGCCAACATCGTGCCGGTGGAAAGCATCGACAAGGTGACCGCGGCAGTGAATGCATATACGCAAACGATCGGCATTTACCCCGAGTCGCTCAAGCATGAGCTGCGCGACATCCTGCCGCTGTTCGGCGCGCAGCGACTGACCAGTCTCGGCTATGCGTGCAGCGTCGCGATCGCCATGCCCCAGGACGCCATCGAACCGATCCGGCGGATGTGCAAGTGGATCGTCGACGAAGAGTGTGATCCGGACGTGGTGATCCCACTGTGGCAACTTGGCCGAGCCACCGCCGGTGTGCCGCAGTCATGACGCAGCGCCTCACCGCTCTGGAGGTCGTCGCCGGGGTCGACCTGTCCGGGAAGGCCTGTGTCATCACCGGGGCGTCATCCGGGCTGGGGAGGGAGTCGGCAAGAGCGTTGGCGGCCGCGGGCGCACACGTGGTGCTGGCCGCGCGTGATCGTGTTGCCGTCGCAGAAACACAGGCATGGATCCGCGCGGAGTTTCCCAGCGCCCACACGTCGGTCGTCCATCTGGATCTGACGTCTCTGGCAAGCGTTCGGACTGCAGCCGCGGCGATCCGTGAGATCACGCCTGCGCTCGATGTGCTGATGAACAACGCCGGGGTGATGTTCACGCCGTTGGGCCGCAGCGCCGACGGGTTCGAGATCCAGCTGGCGACAAACCATCTCGGTCACTTCGCGCTGACTCGGCTGCTCACGCCCACGCTGGTCGCCGCGGACAGCGCAAGAGTGGTGATCCTCTCGTCCGGCGGCCATAGCCTGGGGGACATCAGTTTTGCCGATCCCAACTGGGAGCAGCGCGACTACGACAAGTTCGCCGCGTACGGTGCCTCGAAGACCGCGAATATCCTGCACATGGTGGAACTCGACCGGCGCCTGCGAGGTTTCGGCGTCCGCGCTTTCTCGGTCTGCCCGGGGGCCGTCGCGACATCGCTGGCCCGGCACATGTCCAGCGCGGATTTCTCGGCGTTGCGCAAGCACGCCGGCGGCACCACCATCGACTTCACCATGCCTGCGGTGGGGGCCGCCACCCAGGTGTGGGCGGCGACCAGCGCGGATTTGACCGGCGTCGGATCGGTGTACCTCGAGGACTGCCGGATCAGCGATAACGTTGCCCCGTACGCGATCGACCAGGGGCGGGCCGCCCAACTGTGGGCGCTGTCCGAGAGCATGTGTGGCGCCACGCAGGCAGTCCAGCGATGAATCGAACCGACAGGCGAAAGCAAGAAGTCCGTGATCGGATTCTTGCCGCCGCATTCGATTTGTTTCTGCTGCAAGGTGTTGCGGCGACCACGATTGAAGACATTTGCGACCGTGCTGACGTTGCGAATAGGACGTTCTTCAACCACTTTGCAACCCGCCAGGACATGGTGCGCGCGCTGGCGGAGCGTCGGCTGCTGAACCTGCACGACGTCGTGTCAAGCCGCGCAGGCGGCTCCGCAACCGAAAGGCTCGTCGGCGTCTTCGACGACATCGCCGCGACGTTGGTCAAGTCGGGCGACACCTACCGGGAGATGATCGGTGAGATGTTCGCAAGCACCGGCTACGGCGTTCACCGCGGCTTCGGTCTGCACGACACTTTCCTGGAGCTCGTCAAGGACGGCGTCGCCGACGGTGACATCAGTGCACGGCACGACCCACAGACGCTGGCGGACATCATTGTGGGTGCGCTGTTCGGTGGCCTGATGAACTGGACGGCCGACAAGACCTATTCGCTGAGGACCGGCCTGCACGACATGGCGGTGGCGCTGACCGACCTGCTGGGTGCCGACCGCTAGCAGCTGAACTTCAGCCCGATATCGGGCGGGGGAGCCGCCGGTTTCAGACACCCGAACGGCTCGATGCCGGCGTCGCTGTACCGCGCCGCCGACTGATGTGCGTAGTTTACGCAGTACAAGCCGACCTGATCGGTACGGCATTGGTAGTCACTGAATTTCAGTGTCTTGCCGTACGGGAGTTGTGGACCGTCACCGTTCGCGAACGGACCCGGGTCGCCGTGGAAGCTGCCCACTGACAGCGACGCACCGTCGAAATCCACCCAGCCTCCGGCCCAATGAATCTCCATTCCGGTGGGACGCGGCGGTGGGTTCTTCAGCTGCACCAGGCACATCAACTCACTGCTGTAGCTCGACATCGTCGCGCACGTCGTTTTGCCGGACGGGGTGGTGAATGCGACATCGTCGCCCAGGTCAGTTGCGGTGCCGTCGCGGGTGGCCGTGTGAAAGCCGGCGACATCGGCTGGTTCCCCGGCGGCGATCCACGCGATGACGTCCGCGATCGGCGCACCGGGGTTAGGTGCGGCCGTGGGCGCTGGCGTCGTGGTCGATGATGACGACCTCGACGGCAAGCTCGACATCGGGGTCAATTTAGTTGGTTGAGACTGGCCCCCAACGGTCTGCGAGCAGCCGGCCACCAGCATCAACGCGGACACCGCCGCGGCCCAACAACGCATGGATGACACCGTATCCGCCGAGTCTGTGATGACGGCGCAACCGGATTGGCGAGTCCCAACCGGACGAATGGCGGGGGCTTCGCTAACGTCAAGGAATGGTCGATCGCAATAACCGGGTGACGACGACGAGCGGCACGGTCGAGGGAGTGACCAGGGACGGCGTGAGGAGATGGCGGTCCGTCCCCTACGCCCGGCCGCCCGTGGGCCGGCTGCGACTGCGGGCGCCACAGCCGCCGATCCCGTGGCGCGGGGTCCGCTACTGCCACGATTTCGCGTTCTGCGCGCCGCAACGGCGCCGATACACCATCCTCGGCGTGAACAAGTACCAGCCGATGAGCGAAGACTGCCTGACCGTCAACGTGGTCGCACCCGCCATGCCGGCCGGCGAGCCGCTGCCGGTGCTGTTCTTCATCCACGGCGGCGGATACATGCTGGGCAGCTCCGCGACACCGATATACGACGGTGCCGCGCTGGCGCGGCGCGGCTGCGTCTATGTCTCGGTGAACTATCGGCTCGGCGCGCTCGGCTGCCTCGACCTGTCGTCGCTGGCGACGCCGGACCATCCGATCGACAGCAACCTGTTCCTGCGCGACCTGGTGCTCGCGCTGGAGTGGGTGCGCGACAACATCGCATCGTTCGGCGGGGACGCGGACAGGGTGACCATCTTCGGCGAGAGCGCCGGCGCGCACGCTGTCGCGACCCTGCTCGCGGTGCCGGCCGCCCGCGGACTGTTCGCGGGGGCGATCTCCGAAAGCCCCGCCAGCGGGATGGTCGTGGCGCCCCGAGAAGCGCCCAGATTCGCCGCCCAATTCGCCGAGATCCTGGGCGTCGATCCGCGGAACGCCGCCGCGGCGCTGATGCAGACCGAACCCCATCGTTTCGTCAAGGCGCTCGACCAACTGCTTGCCCGCTTGATCGAAGATCCCGCGGGTTCGTTCGCGATCGGGCCGATCGCCGATGGCGACTATCTTCCGCGGGATCCGTTCCAGGCGATCGCGCGCGGCGAGGCCCATCCCGTTCCGCTGATCGTCGGCAACAATGCCGAAGAAGCCAGGCTGTTCACCCGTTGGCTCAAGATGATGCCGACGAGTGAGACCACGATCGAGCGCCTGCTCGGTGCCGCCGATCCTGCTGCCCGAGAACGCATCACCGCCGCGTACCCCGACTACCCGCATCCCGACGCGTGTATGCAACTCAGCGCCGACATGTTTTTTGGGTCGGCGGCGTGGCGGCTTGCCGAAGCGCACAGCAAGCACGCGCCGACGTACATGTACCGCTACGACTACGCGCCGCGGGCCCTCAACTGGACGGGGCTCGGCGCCACCCACGGGATGGAGTTGCTCGCGGTGTTCGACCTCTACCGGACCCGATGGGGCTCGCTGCTGACGCTGGCCGCCGACCAGCGATCCGCGCTGCGGGTGAGCAACAACGTTCAGTCGCGGTGGCGCAGGTTCAGCAGGACGGGGGTGCCTGGGGACGGCTGGCCGGCGTACGACCAGGACCGGCCGGTCATGGTGTTCGACAAGCGCTCGCGGGTTGAGCACGACCCGGATCCGGCGCGCCGGAAGGCGTGGGAGGGTTTCACGCTGGTCCGCTGAACCCTAGGGTCAGCCCATGCGGGCCGATGAGCTGAACACCGAGTGGTTGACCGCGCAGGTGAATGCGCCGGTCCGTGCGTTTCGCGCCGAGCGCATCGGCACCGGACAGATGAGCGAGTGTTATCGCGTCACCCTCGAGTGCGACGGCGACGCGCCCGCGCCCGCGTCGGTGGTCCTCAAAGTCGCGGCGTCGGATCCGGTGAGCCGCCAAACCGGGGTTGCACTGGGCCTTTACGAACGCGAGGTGCAGTTCTACACGGACGTGGCGCCGCGGCTCGTAGGTCCGATCGCGCCGTGTTACCACGCCTCCTTCGATCCGGCCGCGGGGACGTTCGCGCTGCTGCTCGGCGACGCCGGGCCCGCGGAGGTCGGCAACGAGATCGAAGGCACCTCGGTCGAGCGCGCACGGCTGGCAGTCTCGGAACTGGGACGCCTGCACGGCCCCGCCATCGGCGACCCGGCCCTGGCAGGCATCGCGTGGCTGAACCGCGAAGCACCGATCAGCCAGGCGTTGCTTGCCCAGCTGTATGCCGGATTTGTCGAACGGTACGGGAACCGCATCGCGCCGCAACACCGCGAGGTGTGCGACCGGTTCGTCGCGAGCTTCGACGCGTACCTGGGTGCCGACGAACTGGCCGGCGGTCCTAAGGGTCTGGTCCACGGCGACTATCGACTCGACAACATGCTGTTCGGCCTGCCGGGCGCCGACCGGCCGCTGACGGTTGTCGACTGGCAGACCGTCAGCTTGGGGCCGGCGATGACCGACCTCGCCTATTTCCTCGGTTGCGCGCTACCGGTGCCCGCGCGGCGGGCGCACGCCGACGAGCTGACGGCGTGCTATCACCGGGCGCTGGGCTCCGCGGCCACGCTGACCCTCGACGACGTGCGTGACGGAGTGCGGCGACAGACGTTCGCAGGGGTGATGATGACGATCGTGTCACCGATGCTCGTGCAGCGCACAGAGCGGGGCGACGAGATGTTTATGGCCATGCTCGAGCGGCATTGTGAGCAGGTGCTCGATTACGACGCGTTGGCACTACTGCCGGAACCCGTTGCGCCGCAGCCCTTACAACCGGATCCCGCTGACGAGTTCGCACACCCTGCCGGTACCGAGCCGATGTGGAATGAGAGCTGGTACTGCGATTTCGCCGACCCGCATCAACGCATCGGCGGATATGTCCGGCTCGGGTTGACCCCCAACGAGGGGGTGGCGTGGTTCACCGCTCTGCTGTGCGGTCCCGATCAGCCGACCGTCGCGGTGCTCGACTTCAGGGCCCCACTCGATGACCCGTTTACCTTGCGGACAAACACCATCGACTTCACCCATGAGGTCGTGTCCGAGCTGCAGACGTACCGCGTTCACGTGTCGGGTCGCGGGGACTCCCATGATGATCCGGCCGCGCTGCTGCGTGGCGAGCCCGGTCGCGGTGTGGACGTCAGCATGGACTTGGAGTGGTCCACTGTCGGCACCCCGTATCAGTACCGCCTGACGCCGCGCTACGAAATCCCCTGCACGGTAACGGGCAGTGTCAGCGTCGATGGCCGGCGGATCACGGTCGACGCTGTGCCCGGACAGCGGGACCACTCGTGGGGGGTCCGCGACTGGTGGGGAATGGATTGGGTCTGGAACGCACTGCATCTCGACGACGGCACTCACATTCACGGCGTGGACATCCGGCTGCCCGGTGTGCCGCCTATCGGTGTCGGATACATCCAGAGGCGGGGAGCCGGGCTGACCGAACTGCAAGCCGTCACCTCCCGAGCGTCGTTCGCGGACGACGGGTTACCGGTGGCCACCGCGATCACCTTCAACGCTGGCGCGGTGGAGGTGGTCGCCGACATCCAGGGTCACGCGCCGCTGCGGCTCGAGGCGCCCGACGGCCGGGTCGCCTGGTTCGCACGAGCCTGGGCGACGGTGACCACGCCGGACGGGCGCGACGGTGTCGGCTGGATCGAGTGGAACCGCAACTTCCGGTGAACCGCACCCAGCAGTACCTGACCTTCGCCGCTGCCATTCTGGTCACCGGCGTGCTCAGCGGTATCGCAGGCGGCTTCACGACTGTGCTCGTCAAAGCCATCGAGCATGTGGCCTACGGGTTTGCCCAAGGCCCTCTGCTCACCGGCGTTAAGGACGCGCCGGTGGAACGGCGGCTGCTTGGACCGGCGATCGGCTGCGCGCTCGCCGGGTTGGGCTGGATGCTGCTGCGGCGGCGGACCACGGTGCCCGATCTCAACGAGTCGATCCGCGAGGGGCGCCCACTTGCGCAGCGCCCGATGGCGGTCGATGCGCTAGTGCAGGTTCTGGCGGTCGGCTCCGGGGCATCGCTGGGGCGAGAGCAAGCGCCCCGCCTGTTCGCCGCCGCCTCCACCGAGTTGCTGATCCGCGTCGGATCCATCCCGCCCGCGCACCGTCAGATCCTGCTGGGCTGCGCGGCCGGCGCGGGGCTGGCGGCCGTCTACAACGTGCCCGCCGCGGGCGTGTTGTTCGCGCTGGGCCTCGTGTTGCGCAGCTGGCGGCCGCTCGCGGTGTTCGTCGCCGTGGCCACTTCATCCATCGCGACGGTCACGGTATGGCCCGTCACGCACGGCGCGCCGACGTTCCTTTGGCCCGATACGCATTTCACCTGGAAGGCGTTCGTGTTCGCGATCACCGCGATGCCGCTCGCCGCGCTGGTCGGCGCCGGGTTCAACGGCCTGATGGCGCGGGTCAAACCGCAGGTGCCGCCGAAGTCGTGGACCCTGATACCGGCAGTCGGGATGGCCGGGCTCGCAACCGGTACCGCATCGATCTGGATGCCGCAGATGCCGGGCAACGGCAAGAGCATCGTGCTGGAAAGTCTCGCGGGCGGCGACACCCTGGTCGCGGTCGCCGTCGCGGTGGTTCTCAAACCGGTGCTCACCGCGTTGTTCATCCGGGCCGGCGCGGTGGGCGGCATGATCACGCCCGCGTTGTCCACGGGTGTTGCGATGGGCGCTCTCGTGGCGCTGGCGGTCGATCGCCTCGGTGGCGAGGCCAGCGTTCCGACGCTGGCGCTGATCGGTGGCGCGGCAGTTCTCGGGGTCACCCAAAATGCTCCGGTGTTCGCCGCGGTTTTCACCGCCGAGCTGACGCATCCGCCGTTGGAGGTGTGGGCAATGCTGCTGTTGGCCGCGGTCGGCGCACACGCCGTGCGCGGCGCCGTCACGACCGGGCGCTGGCGTCGTCGAGATCGTCGCGGCTCAATCCCATCGGTGTCAGCGAGGGAATATCGCCGCCGGCGATGACCTGCCGGGTGATCGGCGTCAGCGCGGCGAACAACTCCTCGACGTCGTCATCGTCGAGCGCGTCGAGTGCACGTAGGGCGAGTCGGTCGGTGGAGGATTCGATGTGGTTCTTGAGATCAGCGCCCGATGGCGTCAACGTTCCCTGGTCATCGAGAAGCCCGCGCGTGGCCAGGGCGATCTCGTGTGTACGCCACGAATCGTCGTCGTAGTCGCGGGCCGCCATCATGTATTCGCGGGGCACCTTTCCGGCGGCCGCGTGCAGCACATTGGACTCTCGACCCGAGACGCCCTCCGCGATCAACACAGCGATGTGGGCGTCGCCGCGGTGCTCTCGCAGCAGAGTGACGGCATGCCACAGCGCCAGAACCGGCTCGTCCGGCCACGGCAGTGCCCGGTTCGCAGCGAACAGCGGACGCCCGTCGACACCCGCATGCTGTGCAGCTCTACCGGCCAATTCGGCCGCGGTCCGCACCCTCTCGCTGTCATCGACGCCGTAGCGGCGCAGCGCGGCTACCGCCGATTCGTGACGCGCGAGCAAGGCCGCCTCGGGCCCGGCGACCGCCCAGGCCCTGGGCAGCGCCTTAGCGACCCGTTCCGGTGCGAAGTTGTAGAACATCGCGGTGACCACCTCCGCCGGCACCTTGCCCAGCGGCGCTGAGCGGGCCGCGAAGTATCCCACCCAAAAACCGGGATAACCAAGATCGTCGAGGGCCGCGCGTGCCTCGGGCGCGAAGTAGGTCACCGCATGCACGGGTTCGAAACGATGGAAGAAGCGGCGGGCAAGTTCGGGTCGTCGGTTCACGACCAGAGTTAACCTCAACCTGCATACGGGCGCGTGGACCGGGCTAAGGACAGGCATGCGATCACCACTGGTTGTGATGGGGGTGTCGGGTTCGGGCAAGTCGACGGTCGGGGCCGCACTGGCGCAGCGGTTGGGCGTGCCGTTTGCCGACGCCGACGACTTTCACCCGCCCGCCAATATCGCGAAGATGAAGGCCGGCATCCCCCTCGACGATGACGACAGGCATCCCTGGCTGGAGGCGATCGGCCGCTGGCTGGCCGAACAATGTCGAGATGGGGGGGTGATGAGCTGCTCGGCGCTCAAGCGTAAGTACCGCGATCAATTGCGGAAGCATTGTCCGCAAACCGAATTCGTGCATCTGAGTGGCTCACTGGAGGTGATCGCCGCGCGGCAGGCAAGCCGGCCAGGTCATTTCATGCCCACATCGCTGATGGCGTCGCAGTTCGCCACGCTCGAACCGCTCGCGCCGGATGAGCGCGGCATCACCCTGGACGTTACCCACGATATCGACTCGATCGTCGGAAGCTATCTCGCGCAGGCACATCCCAAGGAGACGTGATGAGGCGGATATTGCTCGCCGCCGATATGCCCCGGCCGGTCGCGGTGTGGTGGCAGCTGATTCTGGCTGCACTGGTCGGCATCGCGTTGATCGTTGTGCTGATCACCATCGCCAAATTGCACCCGTTCCTCGCATTGATCTTCGGCAGTCTCGCCGTTGGCAGCGTGGCGGGGGAGAACCCCGAGAAGGTGTTGAATTCGTTCGCAGACGGGTTCGGCTCGACCGCCGCCAGTGTGGGCATCTTGATCGCACTGGGTGCGATGTTCGCGAAGCTTCTCGCCGATTCTGGCGGCGCCGACGAAATCGTCGACACCGTCGTTGGCCATGCGTCGCCGCGTGCGCTTCCTTGGGCCATGGCGCTGGTCGGCGCGATCATCGGGCTGCCGATGTTCTTCGAGATCGGCCTGGTCCTGCTGATGCCCGTGATCTATCTGGTCGCCCGGCGATCCCAGCAGTCGCTGATCACCGTCGGGATTCCGGCGTTGGCCGGCTTGTCGGTGATGCACGGCCTGGTACCTCCGCATCCCGGGCCGCTCGTCGCGATCTCCAATCTGCACGCCGATCTGGGAATCACCCTGGCACTCGGTGTGGCGGTGGCGATACCGACGGTGATCGTCGCGGGCCCACTGTTCGGCAGGCTGGCGGGCCGTTGGGTAGTGATCGAGGCGCCGGACACGTTCTCCACGAGCGGGTCGGGTCCGGCCGACGAAATCCGCCGCGACGAAACGGACGAGGGGTGGCGACAGCCTTCGTTCCGCATCACGTTGTTCAGCATTTTGCTGCCGGTGGTGTTGATGCTCGGCAAAGCGCTCGTTGACGTCCTCATCAAGAAAGACAGCCAGCCGGCCCGGATTGTTTTCGACGTTCTCGGCACCCCGTTGGTGGCGCTGCTCATCGCGGTCGTCGTCGGCATGTTCACCTTCGGCGTCGGCGTCGGCATGTCGAGGGACCAGTTGGCGAAATGTGTTGCGTCCGGACTTCCGCCCGTGGCGGGCATCATCTTGATCGTCGCGGCCGGCGGCGGGTTCAAGCAGATTTTGGTGGACAGCGGGATCGGCACCATGCTCGCCGACTGGGCCAAGGGCGCTCACGTTTCGGTGTTGCTGCTGGCGTGGGTGATTGCCGCGCTGATCCGGCTCGCGACCGGGTCTGCGACTGTCGCAACGGTGACCGCGTCATCGTTGATGCTCGGCCTTGTCGAGGGCATGAGCAGTGGCCAGGTCGCGCTGGTGGTACTCGCCGTCGGCGCGGGCTCGCTGTTCTTCTCGCATGTCAACGATGCCGGCTTCTGGCTGGTGAACCAGTACTTCGGCATGACCGTCGGTCAGACCATCAAGACCTGGTCGGTGATGGAAACCCTGCTGTCGGTTGTGGGCTTCGTACTGGTTTTTTTGCTGGGCCTGGTGATCTGACCGGGTGTCGATCCTCAAGCGAACTTCTCGAGCCGCTTCTGCGCTTTCTGTGCCGCCTTCTTGCCGCGCCTTTTGGCCGTAACCGCCAATTCCGCGCCGCGTTCCCGCGCGGCGTCGAGCAGCGGCGGGACCCGCTCGCCGGCTACATCGGCGAGTTCGCGGCCCCGTTCCCGCGCGGCGTCGATCAGCGGCGGGACCCGCTCGCCCGCTACATCGGCGAGTTCGCGGCCCCGTTCCGCGATGGTATCCAGCACCGCGCTGTTGGCCGACGTCTCCGACGGCAGTGCAGCCGAGACGGCGTCGGCGACGCGGCGCGCGGCCCGCCGGCCGCGCCAGCCGAGCGACGGCTTCCCCTCTGTGTCGACCGATGCGATCATCAGGCCGCCTATCAGGCTTAAGTCCGTGAAGAATTCGTGCCGCTGCTGGACCTTCCGCTCCGGGTCGGTCTCGGTCCAGAACAGGTGACCGCCGAGGCTGCCCGGCACCACAGAGCAGGCCAGCGCTACGGATGCCAGCCGGGGTAGCTTGCCGGTCGCCAGCAGCAGACCGCCGCCGATCTGCACCGCCGCGGTCACCCGGGCTAACGATTCGGGGTCCAGCGAAACCTTTGTTGCCGCCGCCTCGGGCAATTTGTGAAGGCCCTCGACAGTCGGGCGAGCCCTCTCGGCCGCCTGTTCGGGTCGCCGCAACGCCTCGATCCCTTGCCCGATGAACACTGCCGACAGAAGCGGTCGCGCAATCCTGCGAACTAACATGGCTTTTGAATGCCCAGCCGGGTCGATCGGCAAACCCGGCGTCGCCGGCCCCACAGGGGCTGGCTGCGGCCGGTATCTCCACTGTGACGAATGTCAAACGAAAAACGTGACGCACGTCATTGCTGCGCCGGCATCGCAACCTTCACCCTGGGCGTTTCACCACGAAGAGTTGTATTGGGGATAGCCGTGACCCAAAAACCGAATGAACTTGCGTTTGCCTACGACCTGACGCTCGACGAAGCGCGCCGGCGGACCGCTGTGCTCGAGGCTATCGGAGACGACTGGGATCCCATCCAGGCGCTCACCGAAGAGGAGTTGGCATGGGACATGCTGTACTCCGGCCTCGACGACGAACAGCAGCGGATGTACGACGAGTTGGTGAGCGCCGGCGTGCTCCCGGATCGGGCGGCGAACAGTGTTGCCGATTGACCCGCACGCCGACCGGGGCAGGCGCGCCTGGCTGCCGTGCCCGCGCTGCGATCACGGCGCTCGCTGCACCGAATGCCAGAGCAGCCGCAACTGCGCCACCCACTGGCAGTTCCTGCTGAGCAACCAGGCCTGGCTGGTGCACCTTCAGTGCCCCGGCTGCGGACATGTGTGGACAGCCGATACCCGGTCGCGCCGCCGTCGGCGCGACGACAAGGCGGCCTGAGTCCAGGGCACCTTCAGCCGGTCACAGCAGCGTACATTGTGTCGAACTCCTGGGTTTGCTGATCGGACAGCGCCGGCCACGATTTCACGTTGTCAAGAACCGACGGTGGCGGATTGATCAGGGGGTTGGCCGCCAGCTTGGGGTCGATCTTGTTCAGCTCGTCAACCATGTTCGACAGCACCGGCACGTACTTGGTGTACCCGATCAGCTTGGCGTAGTTCGGCCGGTCGTAGACGTAGTTGATCCACGTCTCCGCCCAGTCCTGATGCTGGGCGGTGTACGGGATGACCATCGTGTCGATGAACGCTGTCCCGCCGGTCTGGGGTATCACGAACTGCAGGTCGGGATTGTCAACCTGTAGCTGGACGACGTCACCCGAATATGCCTGTCCTACAACGATGTTGCCGGCGGCAAGGTCGTTTGTGTAGTCGTTGCCGGTGAACCTGCGTACCTGTCCCTTGTCTTTCTGCTCCTTGACGAGGTCGACCGCTCCGCGGACGGCTTCGGTGGTCGGGTTCTCCGGCGAATTGCCCTGCGACAGCATGATCATCCCAAGCCCGTCCTGGGCATCGGAGAACAGGCTGATCTTGCCCTTGAAGGCGGGGTCCCACAGATCTTCGATCGTCTTGATGTCACGTCCGGTGACCGCCCTGTTGTAAGCAAGCCCAACCAGGCCGGACATGTAGGGGGCACTGAACTTTCGGCCAGGGTCAACGGCGGCGTTGAGCAGGTCGGGCCGCATGTTCTTCAGGTTCGGGATGTTCGCCGCGTTGAAGTTGTCGAGCCAGCCGAGGCTGTGCAGGCGACCGACCATGAACGATGTCGGCACCACGAGATCACAACCGATGTCCTGCTTGCGCGACAGCGGTTCCCTGACTTTGGCGAACCACTCCTCGTTGTCGTTGAAGTCTTCCTTGTAGTCGACGGTGATACCGGTCCTGTTCTGGAACTCGGCGATGAACCCGTCGACCATGTAGAAGGGCCAATTCGAAATCCGCAGCGCGTTCGTGACGGCTTCGGATGGGGCCGTTTTCGAGCCGCACGCGGCCAGCAACGACGGGCCGACAGCGATCGCGGCGGCAGCAGCAGCGCCGCGACCGAGAAACTGTCGTCGTGTGGCCGCCATCGTCATGCCCACGTTGTCACATTCGCGGATCGCGCAGACGCCCGCAACCGATTCCGTACCTTGGTGGGGTCGGAATCGCACCGCATGACGGAGGAGGACCGGTGAAGCTTCGCGACGCACTGGACGCAATATCGACCGACGGTCGGCCCATGCATGTCTACAGTCAGCCGTATGACATCGCCGACGGCGTCACGGTCATCGCGGTGGCAAAGGTCCGCGGGAAGGTCCGCCCGGTGAAGGCCGACGGGCCGGACGCGGCCGGCGAGGAGGTTGCGGTTCGCGCGAAACCGGTCGGCGTGTTCGTGCTGCGCGGCGGCGACGTGAAGTGGGAGCCTGCGATCGACGCGACGGCCATCGCGCTCGTTGGCGTGCTGACCGGGTTCGTCGCGGCGACGCTGGCGACACTGGCAATGGTTCGTCGCCCGCCGTGGCCGGACCTGCGCGGCACGATCTACCCGACCGAGCGTCGCAGCCGCTCGTCGTAGTCGCTGCGTGATTTGGAATCGATGGTTCCCGGCACTCGGCGGCGGGTGAGCCTGCCGCGGCCGGCGCCGAGCCAGCGACGTCAGGCTGGTGCGAACCTGTTATGTATGTCAACATATATAAGATGGCTGGTCCGCGGGAGCGCATGGTGCGGTCCGCCGCTCTGCTGATTCGGGAGCGCGGCGCGAAGGCAACCGCGATCTCCGACGTGCTCAAACACAGCGGAGCGCCGCGCGGGTCGGCGTACCACTACTTTCCCGACGGTCGCACGCAATTGCTCTGCGAGGCTGTCGATTACGCGGGGGAGTACATCGCCAGGCGAATCGCCAACGGGGAGCATGCGATCGACGTGCTCGACACGCTCATCGAGTCTTATCGCGAACAGCTGCTCAGCAGCGACTACCGGGCGGGTTGCCCGATCGTCGCAGTCGCGGTCGAAGCCGGCGATCCCGACGACCCGGGTCGTGCGACTCCGCTGATCGAGCGGTCCGCAGCGGTGTTCAGCCGCTGGACCGATCTGATCACCCAGAGGCTGGTGTCCGACGGCGTTGAGCCGTCGCGTGCCGAGGAGCTCTCGATGCTGATGACCACCGCGATCGAGGGCGCAATCATCGTCGCCCGCAGCTCTCGCGATCTGAAACCCCTCGACCTGGTTCATCGCCAGCTGCGTGCACTGGTGCTGGCGGAATCCCCGGACCGAAAGGCCACCGATGACCGCTGACTGGAAACCCACCGCGTGCATCCTGTGCGAGTGCAACTGCGGCATCGTCGTGCAACTCGACGGTCGCAACCTCGCCAAGATCCGCGGCGACAAGGACCACCCGGCGTCGGCCGGCTACACCTGCAACAAGGCGTTACGCCTCGACCACTACCAGAACAACTCCAACAGGCTGACGTCCCCGATGCGCCGGAACCCAGACGGCAGCTACCAGGAAATCGACTGGGACACCGCGATCAGCGAAATCGCCGAGGGTTTCAAGCACATTCGTGACACCTACGGCGGCGACAAGATCTTCTACTACGGTGGCGGCGGCCAGGGTAACCATCTCGGCGGGGCCTACAGCGGCGCATTCCTCAAGGCCCTCGGTTCTCGCTATCGCTCAAATGCGCTGGCGCAGGAGAAAACAGGGGAGCACTGGGTCGACAGGCACCTGTACGGCGGCCATACCCGCGGTGAGTTCGAACACGCCGAAGTGTCGGTGTTCGTCGGCAAGAATCCCTGGATGTCGCAGAGCTTCCCGCGGGCGCGGGTTGTCCTCAATGAGATCGCCAAAGACCCCGACCGCGCGATGCTCGTCATCGATCCCGTGATCACCGACACGGCCAAGATGGCCGACTTCCACCTGCGGGTGCGCCCCGGAACCGACGCCTGGTGCCTGGCGGCAATGGCGGCGGTCCTTGTGCAGGAAAATCTGTGCAACGAGGCGTTTTTGGCCGAGCACGTCAACGGCGCAAACACGGTCCGCGAGCTACTGCGTGACGTCCCGGTGCGCGACTATGCCGACCGCTGCGGCCTCGACGAGGAGTTGCTACGCGCAGCGGTGCGGCGCATCGCACGTGCCGACAGCGTCGCGGTCTTTGAGGACCTGGGCATTCAGCAGGCGCCTAACAGCACTCTGTGCTCCTATCTCAACAAACTGCTGTGGATCCTGACCGGCAGCTTCGCCAAACGCGGTGGCCAGCATCTGCATTCGTCGTTCGCACCGCTGTTTGCCGCCAGCGGGGTCGGGCGCACGCCCGTTACCGGAGCTCCGGTGATCGCCGGCCTCGTGCCGTCCAATGTGCTGCCCGAAGAGATCCTGACCGACCACCCGGACAGGTTCCGCGCGATGATCGTCGAGAGCAGCAATCCGGCCCACTCCGTGGCCGACTCCAGATCCGTGCGGGCCGCGCTCGAATCGCTGGAACTGGTGGTGGTCATCGACGTTGCGATGACCGAAACTGCTCGGACGGCCCACTACGTCCTGCCCGCGGCCACCCAATACGAAAAGCCCGAGGCGACGTTCTTCAATCTCGAGTTCCCGCACAACAACTTTCACCTACGCCATCCATTGCTCGAGCCGCTCGCTGGCACGCTGCCCGAACCCGAGATCTGGGCACGCCTGATTCGTGAGCTCGGCGTTGTCGACGATGCCGAGCTCCGGCCGCTGTGCGATGCCGCGAAAGAAGGACTCGAGGCGTACGCGCAAGCATTTATGGCGGCTGTCAGCAGCAACCCGGCTCTGAACAGGGTGCTGCCGTTCGTTTTGTACGAGACGTTGGGCCCGACGTTGCCCGATGGCCTGGCCGGGGCCGCGGCGCTATGGGGGCTGGCCCAGAAGACGGCGTTCACCTACCCGGAGGCGGTTCGGCGCGCCGGGCATGCTGACGGCAATGCGCTCTTCGACGCGATCCTGCAGAATCGCTCGGGCGTCACGTTCACCGTGCACGAGTATGAGGACGACTTCGATCTGATCACCCATCCGGATCACAAGATCGCCCTCGACATGCCCGAAATGCTGTACGAGATAACCGCTTTGCGTGATTCACGGTCCGCGCTGACGACGACGGAGTTTCCGATAGTGCTGTCGGCCGGTGAGCGCCGTGCGTATACGGCGAACGACATCTTCCGCGACCCGTCGTGGCGCAAACGCGACGCTGACGGCGCGCTGCGGGTCAGCCTCCAGGACGCCGAAACGCTCGGGCTCGTCGAGGGCGGCCGCGCGCGAATCACCACTGCGGCCGGAAGTGCCGAGGCGAGCGTCGAGATCACCGAGGCGATGCTTCCCGGTCACGTGTCGTTGCCGAACGGCTTCGGCCTGGATTTCATCGCTGACGACGGCACCACACGGGTCCCCGGTGTCGCCCCCAACGCGCTGACATCCACCGAGTGGCGGGACGCTTACGCGGGTACGCCGTGGCACAAGCACGTCCCGGCCCGGATCCAACCCGTCCCGGACCCCGTGGTCCTCAGCGGCTAGAGACCCCTGAACAAGCTAAATAAACAAGCTAAATAAAAAGGTCCTAGTGTCATCCATCTCCTTGCTCTAGACTTCTGCCGTCGCCCGGCCCATCCGGCGCCGGCGGCCCGCCGTTTGCAACCCGCGGCACTGGGTATCCGCCCCGAAACGGAACGGAAGAGCGACACCAGCGACACAAAGGAGATCAGCGGTGAAGCGTGGGATCGTGGTCGGCGTAGCCGGCGTAGCCATGGTGGTCGCCGGTTTGGCCGGCTGTTCAAGCAACAAATCCAGTACGAATGCGAGCTCATCGAGCTCGGCCTCAGCGCCGGCCGGCCCGCAGGTCACCATCGACGGTCAGAGTCAGCCAGTCACTGGTCAGGTCAGCTGCAGCCCGAACAACGGCAACACCACCATCGGCATCGGCGATGCGGAAAACGGAGTTGGCGCAGTGGTCAGCAATGACAATCCACCCATTGTCCATGCGGTCGGATTGGGCAGCGTCAACGGCATCACGATGGGTTTCTCCGACGCCGCACCGAATCAAGGCGGCAACGCTGGAGCCGCACAGGACGGCAAGTCTTACGCGATCAAGGGCACGGCAACGGGTGTCGATATGACCGACCCGCAGCAGCCGAAGCAGGTGACCAAGACATTCGAGATGGACGTGACCTGCCCATAGCGCAGGTCATCCCACACCCGAAGCCCGGAAGGGGACGAACAGGTATGTCTATGAAACGCGTCGTTGGCGCCGCGGCGGTCGCCGCAAGTGTCGGGGTATCGGCACTGACGCAAAACGCGGGGTTCGCCTCCGCCGTTCCGGAGGACCCACCAAGCCCAGTCACCACCACCGCGCCGCCGAACACGGAACGCACGCGGGGTCCGGAACACAGCGAAACGCAGAGCCCGCCGAGCAGCGAAACGCAGAGCACGCAAAGCGCCAGCGCGTCCTCCAGCACGCCAACCACCACGGCGTCTTCCAGCACGCCAACCACCACGGCGTCTTCCAGCACGCCAACCACCACGAGCGCGTCCAGCGCGCTAACCACCACCAGCGCGTCCAGCGCAGAAAGCACCAGCGCGCCCAGCAGCACAAGCAGCAGCAGCGCGTCCAGCAGCACTAGCGCGTCCAGCACGGAGAGCACTACCGGATCCAGCACGCGAAACAGGCCGTTGGCTGCGCCGAGCACCCAACCGCCTCACCCGCCCTACATTCCGCAGGGAGTTTTCATTCAGGCCAGCGCGGACGTCGGCGGTCCGCGGGACACCTCGGTCGGCTTCAGCATCGTGGGCCGTGGCGCGCCGCCTCCGCCGCGGGAGCGAGGGTACGGTTGGAATGACGGCCCGCCACCTGGTGGCCCGCCACCCAACTGGGTCGGCCCGCCACCTCCGGGCGGCTGGGACGGTCCGCCGCCTCCCGGTGGCTGGAACCGCCGTTGGGACGGGCCACCGCGCGACGTCGTCGTCGCACAGGTTGATTTCGGCCCGTTCAACTTTGACACCTTCATGGTCATCCCAGTCTTCAACTGGCAGTTCGGCGGATGGGGTTATTGGTACTTCGGCGTGTGGATGCCGCTGTACTACTGACCTGCCGGAAAAGCAGGAGTCTCCTAGGCGTTCTGCGTCAGTAACGCTCGCAGCAGCCGGATGACGGTGTCGGGTTGCTCGAGTGTGCTGGTGTGACCACAGTCGGGGATTTGCGCGAGCCGGGCGTCGGGGATCCGCTCCGTGATGAGCTGCGATTTGATGGGCGGGGTCGCGGCATCGTCGACGCCGACGATCACCAACGTGGGTGCGACGATGTGGGAGATCTCGTCCTCGACCGGGAGCCGGTTCGCGACGCCCATCACCGCCTTGGTGACACCGGAGCGCCGGCTGGCCTTCAGCTGGCGTTCCCACTCGTCGATGACCGGTTTGCGGGAACCATCGGCCAAGAAGGCGGGACCGAACATGATCGGCAGCACCGCTTTTCGCAATGGCGAGATGCCGGTGACCCGGTAGATCCGTCCGAGCATTTTGTAGCGCTTGATCTTGTCGGGGTCCTCGGGTCCGGCGCTGGTGTCCAGAAGCGCCAGCGTGCGGACCAGTTCGGGCCGGCGGGCCGCGATGCGCTGGCCGACGAAGCCTCCCATCGAGAGGCCGACATAGTGGACCGGCGCGACGCCGAGCGATTCGATGAGCGCAACAGCGTCGTCGGCGAGGGTATCCATGTCGTAGCCGTCTTTGGTCGCCGCGCTTTGGCCCTGGCCTCGCCAATCGATTGCCACACAGCGGTATTCATCTTGAAGCGCGGTGATCTGCGGATGGAACATCCAGCCACTGAACAGCAGTCCATGGCCGAAGAACACGGTCCACGCGTCTGGCCGGCCCGCCGGCGTCCCGGTGTCCGTGTAGTGAATTGTGGCGCCGTCACGAGTGAAGGTTGGCATCGGTGCCCCAAGCCGGTCAGGCGAGCGCGGACTTTGCCGCGGCGAGGTTGTCGGCCGCCAGCACCAGGCGGGTATTGGTCGCGAGGTACGCGGTGGTGAGGTTCACGTCGGCACTGCCGAGCTTGTGGGCGACCTCACCGAGCATGCCGGGGCGGTCGTCGATGGTCAGGACGATCACCTCTTCCTCTGCGGCGATCTTGATCCCGGCGCGCTGGAGCGCTTCGAAGGCGGGCGTCGGATCCTGAACAAGGATGTGGACCTCCGCCGCGCCACCGGCACTGGTGAGGGCGCACAGGCCTTCGATGTTGGCACCTGCCTGGCCGAGCACGTCTCCGAGACGGGCCAGCTCGCCGGGCTGGTCATCGAGATACAGCGTCAGATCGGTCGCCATTGCGCGCTCCTTCCGTTCCCGCCGTTCAGGTGATATCGGCTACGAAAACACCCGTGCTCCGCGCCATCCGACGACTGATTTGCGGCAGCGCCGGGTCGTCGCTGCCGGCCGGCAGCACCCGGGGGTTGGCGATGTGCACGTCCCGCCGGAACAGGTGCACGTCGGCCTCGCCGGCGGCCAGCACATTCTTCACCCAGTTGGTCTTGCCGTGGGCCAGCCCGACAGCCAGCACGTTGCCCTTCCGGAACGCGTTGACCACGGTCTCGTACTCCTTGCCCGACGTGCGGCCGCGGTGTTTGATAATCGCGAATGTCGGCAGATATCGGGCGGCCGGCTTGATCACGGGGTTGAGGTACTTGATCTGCAGCCGTTCCACCAGCATCAGGTTGAACGGGAACTTCATCGGCACGCCGGGGGCGTTGTTGGGATGATCTTCGGCGGACATCGCGGCTCCGTTCACGAACGTGGTCTGCGGTCACTGTACGACCCTTCAACCCGCGGTCGTCTCCGGCCGCGGGTAATCCTTCAGGGAGATGCTGTCATGCAGGCGAATGGTGCCGAAATCGAGTTTCGCGATCGCACGGCTCACCGATCCCGGCAGCATGTTGGTCAACCGCGCCGCGTTCACAACTATCCAGAGATCGAGCGGACGGGCCGGCACGACCTTCTTGGCCGCCGAGGTCGCGAATGCTCGGCTGCGCTTCACGTAGTCGCCGATCTCGCGCTCGTACGCCGCGAACGCGGCGGTGTGGTCCGGTGCGTGAGTGGCGAGCTCTCCCGCCAAGATGTATGCGCCAACGACCGCCAGGCTAGTGCTGCCACCGACGGCCGGCCCCGGGCAGTAGCCTGCGTCGCCCACCAATGTGACGCGCCCCCGCGACCAGGTGTCCAGTCGCAGCTGTGTGATCGAGTCGAAGTAGAACGTCGGAGTGTCATCGAGTGCGGCCAGCAGGCGCGGAACCTCCCAGCCCGCATCGGCGAAATGCTCACGCAGCAGCTGCTTCTGCCGCGGTGCGTCTCGGTGGTGATACTGCAACGGCTCGCGAGTGCGAAACAGGAACACTGCGCGTGCATCGTCCAGGTGGGCGGCGCTGTAGACGCCGGCGATTCGCCCAACCTCGGCGAAAGTTTCCATCACCCCGTCCAGGTTCAGGTAGTTGGGCATCGAGACCACTGACAAGTAGGCGCCGATCCACGTCGAGAAGCCGCCCTCCGGACCGAAGGTCAGAGCCCGCACATTGGAATGCAGTCCGTCGGCGCCGACGATCACGTCGAATCGGCGTGGCCGGCCGTGCTCGAAAGTGACCTCGCCGTCGTCAGAGATCGACGTGATGGAGTCGGCGAACAAATATTCAACGTTGTCGCGCGTGGCGTCGTAGAAGATCTCGCTGAGGTCATCGCGCATGATCTCCAGATGATCGTCGGAGACGGCCGTGTATATCTTGCGGAGGTCAGCGGTGACCGGTTTGCGGCCCGGACGATGGATGACGAGGGTTTCCGTGCCCGTCGCCTTGCCCCGGATCTGTTCCAGCAGGTCCATTTTCGTCACAATCTGCATCGCCGGCCGGAAGAGGTCGACGGCGTGACCGCCAGTCTTGCGTAGCGTGGGCGCGCGTTCGACGACGGTGACTTCGAAGCCGTACTCAGTGAGCCAGTAGGCGAGCACGGGCCCGGCCACGCTGGCCCCGGAAATCAATATCGTCATGTTCATTGTGCCGAGACTAGAGCCGGTGCAGCTTCTGAAGCTGTACAACCAGACCTGCGATGTCGGGCTCGGGCCGCGCTTCCGGCGGGGCGCCCAGCGGGTCGGTCGGCGGGTCACCGAGTAGCAGCCGCGCCACGTTGCTGACGCCATAGCGAAGGGCGTCGAGACTGTAGCCGCCCTCGAGCATGAACACGACTTTGCCCTTGCAGTACCGCTGTGCCATTCGAATCACTTCGCCGGCCAGATGGGAGTATCCGCTCAACGTCACCCGCATCCCGGCAAGCGGGTCTTCCCAGTACGCGTCGAACCCTAACGAGACGAGGATCAACTGCGGCTCGAAGCGCTCGGCGGCGGGCCAGACGATCTGTTCGAAAACCTTCGCGTAGTTGGCGTCGCCACTTCCGGCGGGCAGCGCGATGTTCACCGTGTAGCCCTCGCCGTGCCCCGTGCCGATGTCGGTCACCGCGCCCGTGGCCGGATAGAAGGGGTACTGGTGCGTCGAGACAAACAGCACCGACGGATCGTCGTAGAACATCGCTTCGGTGCCGTTGCCGTGATGCACGTCGTAGTCGACGATCAGGACGCGCTCGATCCCGTACTGCCTCTGCGCATAGCGCGCCGCGATGGCGACATTTCCCAGCAGGCAGAAACCCATCGCGCGACTGGGCATTGCGTGATGCCCTGGCGGTCGAATCGCTGCAAGCCCATTGTCTGCCGATCCGCTGAGCACTCCGTCGCAGGCGCCGAGCGCGCCGCCGGCCGACAACAGTGCGATTGTCAGCGCGTCCGGACCGGCATAGGTGTCGGCGTCGAGGAACGTCGGTGCTGCCGTGACGCTGACGCGCCTCAGCAGGTCGAGATAGGCCTCGGTGTGCACGTTGAGCACCCAGTCTGTGTCGACTGCCTCAGGCTCGAGGCACCACATCCGGGCGCGTAGGCCGCTCTCGTCAAGTCCGTGCCAGATGGCGCGAATTCGCTCTGCGTTCTCGGGATGCCCGGGGTAGTCGTGCTCGACGTAGCGAGGATGGGTCGCGTAGATCGTTGGGGTCATCGGCGCCCGACGGCGTCGACCACCAGGGCGGTCATGTCGTCGTGGCCGTCGGCCTTCAGCGCCATCGCGACCAGTTCATCGGCTGCAGATTGGGGATCTCGATGGGCGCGCAACACCTGCTCGATGACCGACGCGTCGAACGCTCCGTGAACACCGTCAGAGCACGCCAGAATGCGGTCACCGACGGTCACCGGCAACAACGACACATCGGGCTGGTGATCTGCGTCTGCGAACAACGCCCGTGTCAGCAAGTTCCGGAACGGAAGTTCTCGTCCCGCAGACTGAACCACCGCACCTGCGTCGATCAGATGCTGGACGACGGAGTGGTCCACCGTCACCTGGCTCAATCCGGCGGAATCCAACCGGTATGTGCGTGAATCACCGATATTGACGACCATCCAAGATGGCGTGCCGTCAGCCTGGGTGATGATCACCCCAGTCAGCGTGCTTCCGGGCGGGCGCCCGCCGCTGGACGGTATCCGGCCAATGCGCTCCCGCGCATCTCCCAGCGCCTCGGCGAGCCTACCGAAGTCAACCGACACTTGCCCGGACAGGGCCAGCAGCGCCTGCACCACTTCCCGGCTCGCGAGCTCACCGTCGGTATGACCTCCGATGCCGTCTGCGACGACGAACACCGGCGGCTGCGTGCAGTACGCATCCTGGTTGCGCTCGTGGTTCGCACCTATGTGCGTGGCCACGCCCCATTCGACCTTCGCGGTACCGATCTCCGCGCGACCGGGCATAGCATGCACCCCTACTGTCGCCCACCTATGTAGATAGTGCACCCAGGTGGCGCGTGACGAGGTGATTCCGGCGCGAATTGGCGTGCGTGTCCCGTCGACCCCTCAACGCAGCTCCTACTTCTCGAGCTACTGCCAGATGAGGAGATCTTCGGCGCCGTCGTTGTAGGCCACCTTCGTCGGAGGGGCCCCAGTGACATCGAAGTAGATCTTGCCCTTGGACACATCACCCTGCTGAAGCGTGGCAGCACTAATGCCGTTGGGTGCGAAGGCCTGCCAGAGGACCTGGTAGTTCTGGCCGTTGTCGGCGCGCGCGTTCAGGTCGGGGATGATCGGGGTCCCGGTGCCCCTGATGGCCTTGTAGCCGGCGTTGGCTTCATACAGCTTGCCGGCCAGCGGGTAGTTGATGACGTCGTTGCTGGGCCTCAGGTCGGCGATGCCCCACGCGGTGATGACCATTCCGTTATCGTCTTGCAGCTTCTGCCACGCACCCAACTTCGCGACCTGGGGGGCCGCCGACGCGAGTGGTGCGCCGATGATCCCGCCGGCCGCGATTACAGCGGATGCCCCCGCCGCCATGATGCCGGTGCCGATCTTCATAACTCGCTCCTATTCGCTCGAAGGTGGCCCCTCCAGGGAGGCACCCGCGGGTGTTGAGGTGTGACAACCGGTTTGCAAAATCAGCCTGAGCGTAGCCCATTGACCGGAACGTTGACCGTAAAAGTGCTGCGAAATGGGCGGCACCCGTGACTCGGCTGAGGTCGAATCTTCGCCCGCGCTGGCCATCCGAAACTTTACCGTGACGCTTTGCGGGACGAGGCGCCGAGTGTGAACTCACCGACGCCGAATCGGCGTGTCGCGTCGCTTGTTTCACTGTCGGCGATTGCCGATCCGGTCGGGCGCCTTGTGGCCGCACCGCACACTAATTCGTCACAGTGACGTATTGGCAGCTATACCGCGGGGGAAGCGCGGCCACCAAGCGCACGTCCCGAGCGCACCCGTCAGGTTTCCCTAAGACAGCCGACCGGGCGTACGCACACCCGCCGCAAGCGATCCCTCAACAGCCGGCAGCTGCTCTGGATCAGCCAATGTCATCCAATCGTCAGCCGGGTGCGAGCGCTTCATCGAGCCCACCTCGGTTTATGCCGATAAGCCACATTATGTCAACTACGACGGGCGTATTGCAGCAGGTGAATCAACGCCCTCCCCTGAAGTAGTGGCCTGTCTCCACGTCCTCGACCCAGCCCGGATGGGTCGGTTCCCACCCCAGCAGCTGGCGAGTCCTGTCATTTGAGGTCGGGTTGTCAAGTCCGGCGAAGGCGGCGAGGAAGCCGAGGTATTGCGGCGCCTCCTCAGCGCTGATGCTCTTGGTCTCGATTCCCAGCTTGCCGGCGATCGTCTGGGCGATCACCTTGCGCGGGATACCCGTGTCACCCACGCCGTGCAGCGTGGAGCCGGCAGGGGCCTTCTCCAGCGCCAGGCGGTAGAGCACGCCGATGTCGTTGGTGTTGGCCGCCGGCCAGACGTTGGAACCGTCGCCGGTGTAGGCCGCGACCCCGCTCTCCTGGGCAAAGCCGATCAGCGCATGCGTGAAGCCGTGGTGGTCGAGATCGCTGTGCACCATCGGCGCGAGCCGAACGACGGAGGAGCGCACGCCCTGTTGGCCGAGAGCGACGGTGTAGTTCGCCGCGTCGGCCCGGGGACCACCCTCGGGCTGGTCGTCCTCGGTGCCAGGGCGGCCGGTGATCCCCGCCACGGCGAGGATCAAGGTGCCGCCGGTCGACACAAAGGGCTTGTCGGTGCCGACCAGGGCCTTGCCGATCGCCTGATGGGCGGCCATGTCGGAGTCGACCGCGCCCACGAAGTCGCCGGTACGCATCGCCTCGTGCCTGAAGGCGAGATGGATGACGCCGTCGGCCTCAGCAGCAGCGGCCGCCAAACCGTCGAGGTCGTCGAGGTCGCCGCGGCGGACCTCGGCGCCCATCGCGCCAACGGCCTCGGCCGAAGCGTCGGAGCGGGCCAGGCCGACGACGTGGTGACCGTTGTTGAGCAGTTCGGGGATGACGGCGGCGGCGATATGGCCTGAGGCGCCGGTTACGAATACGCGCATTGGAATCTCCAGTCCGTGGGGGGATGTCACCTGGTGTCATCACACTACCACGAGTATGACACTTGGTGTCATCAACTATGCTCAGAGGCGATGTCACGCTGGAAACCGGACGCACAGGCCCGCCTGATGAGCGCCGCAATCGAACTGTTCGACGAGCACGGATACGAGGCGACGACTGTCGCCGAGATCGCCGAGCGCGCCGGGCTGACCAAGCGCACCTTCTTCCGGTACTTCCCAGACAAGCGCGAGGTGCTGTTCAGCGGCAGCCAGGAGCTCCAACGCCTCTGGCTGGAGGGGCTTGCCGCCGCGCCGGCGGAGGCGAGTCCACTCGCGGTCGTGACCGTCGGACTCGATCCGGTCGCGGA
This sequence comes from uncultured Actinomycetota bacterium, assembly GCA_963759655.1. Taxonomy (GTDB): domain Bacteria; phylum Actinomycetota; class Actinomycetes; order Mycobacteriales; family Mycobacteriaceae; genus Mycobacterium. The sequence goes on from CAVXAG010000018.1 coordinate 94,511, forward strand.
GATGTTCACCGAGCGCCACCCTTTCGCCCGGATCCGCTCTCAGATCATCGAGGCCAACCCCGAGCTACAGGAGCGTGAACTGATCAAGCTGCAGCGCCTCGCCGCCGCGATCAAAGGCGCCCTGGTGGAGCGGGGCGTCGCAGTGAGCGCGGCGATCCTGGCCGCCCAGGCGGGCGTGACCGTCTTTCACGTGGCATTCGCTCAATGGGTGCAGCAGGACGACCCGACCGCGTTGCGTCGGCTGATAGACGAATCGCTGGAGGAGCTGCGGTCGGTGACCGAAACCTAGTAGTTGCGTTCACGAAATCGACTGTCGTGCGGGGCGACGATCCAGCGGTCTAGACCGCCATGTCCTTGCTGCAGAACAGGCTTCACTATTCCCGGTAGGCGATCTCGCCGATGGATCGCGGAATTGACCCACTGAATCCCGAACCGCCGCGGCGCCTTGCCGTCCCAGACGCAACGGTCCGGCTATGTACATGCGTCGCGAACACGCGCCGCCCTACTCCCCTACCAATCGGCGTGCCAACATGACCGAATACGACGGAAACGAATACGCGGCTTTATGTGCTCGCGGGATGGAGGCGATTCGCGGGGGCGATGATCGGCTCGCGGACGAACACCGGCTTGAAGCCTGCGGTTGTCAGGGTGTCGGCCTCGTGGAAAGGCAAGATGTCGGTGGCGACGGCGCGCGTATGGAGCCGATCCCCCGCTAAGAGCGCGAGCGCTGCCGGGATGTTGGTCCGCGCGTGCGAGAGGCCCCCGGTCAGCGTCAGGCAGTTGAGGAACATATGCATCAGCGGCACCGTCGGGTCGGCAAAGTGAAGAACGGTGTTCACACAGACGCCGGCGGGCTCGGTGGCCAATATGCAGGTTTGTAGCGCATCGCCGGACCCGTCATCGGTGGCGTTTACCGTGATTGGGTATTGCCGCACGTGGGGGTCGAAGTCTTGAGGAACGTATGCGCTGGCGCCGAATTGTTCGGCGAGCCTGCGCCGTAACGGGTGGCGGTCGACATAACTGATGTGGCCGGCCCCGTGGGCGCGTGCGATGTCAACCGCGTACAGGCCGATCGAGCCGGCGCCGAGAATGAGAACATCCGCGCCGGGTCGCAATGCAAGGTGTGGAACTACCGTCCGCCACGCGTCGGTGAGGTTGTCGCCGACCGACACAGCCTCGATCGCGGACACGGTTGGTGGGAGCCGGACCAGGCTGTGATCGGCGAGCGGCACCCGGACGACATCGGAGAACAGCCCGCCGTAGTCGCGTCCGATGGGGATGCCGTAGGTCGCGATGACTTGTTCGTAGGTGGCGCGGCAGAACAAGGGCGACTGCTGGCTGCAGCGATCGCAGGAGCCACAGGAAAGGTGATAGCTGATGGCCACGACGTCGCCTGTTCGCAGACTTGTGACCGCTGGCCCGACTTCCAATACCTCCCCGACGCCCTCGTGGCCGATGGCGAACGGTTGTTGGGAGCCGGGAACAGGCGAAGCGGCACGCACGATCAGTTGGTCAAGGTCACAGGTGGACACCGCGATCGGCCGGACAAGCGCGTCGGTGGCCTCGAGGATCACCGGCTCGGGATCCTCGCGCCATTCCAACGCGCCGATGCCGTCCCAGTACAGGGCCCGCACCGGCTTATGCTCCGACGAATCGGGCTGCGCGGCGCTCCACGAACGACAAGATTCCCTCCGCGGCGTCATTGGTCTTGAACAGCGCAACGACGTCGTTGGTGAATTGCTCCGCCGCGGCTTGTTCGCCCTCGCGCGTGGCCCGCTGGGCTGCGATGAGAGTCGTGCGCACCGCCAGGGGCGCCGAGCGCGTGGCGATCCGTTCGGCCAGCTCGACGGCGCGATCTATCTGCGCGCCGGGCCGCACGATCTCCTGCACCAATCCCAGTCGCAGCGCCTCGGCGGCGTCGAACTCGTCGCCGGTCAGTAGCCACCGCATCGCATTGCCCCAGCCGGCTTCTCGCGGAAGGCGGGTGGTGGCACCGCCGAATGGATAGATGCCGCGCAGGACCTCAAGCTGGGCGAAGCGCGTGTCGGCGCTCGCGATTCGAATGTCGGCGGCTAGCAGCAGCTCAATACCCAACGTCATGCACCAGCCCTGGGCGGCGGCCACTACGGGCTTGGTCCACGGCCGCCCGTCGTTGCGCCAGGGATTGCGAGCGTCGACAGGCCAATCCAGTCCCCCGCCGGCCAGGCGCGGTCCCACCTCGGCGAGGTCGAGGCCCGCGGTGAAGTGGTCGCCGTGGGCGTACAGAACGCCCACGCGCACGTCCTCGTCATTTTCGAGCCGCTCGTAGGCGCGTCCAAGCTCCTCGAGCATCTCGACGTTGAACGCGTTGCGCTTCGCGGCCCGATTGAGGCCGATACGGAGGACGTGGCCGCACTTCTCGACCTCTATGACATTTGGCATAGTCACAGAGCGTAACCTATGATGATCGTCATAGCCAGCGGCAGTCGAGAGCGAATGATCCAGAGCGCGGCCTTGCTCTTCCGGGAGCAGGGCTACAGCGGCACGGGTTTCCGCGACGTCATCGAGCACAGCGGTGCGCCGCGTGGCTCGATCTACCACCACTTCCCAGGCGGAAAAGCTCAACTGGCTGCGGAGACGGTGGCCTGGGCAGGAGAGGTGATCGCGCGCCGGATTGAACGCGCCGCAGGCAGCGGCGACGTGATCGCCGTGCTGCGCGCCTTTATCGATACCTGGCAGGAAATCTTGACGGACAGCGACTTTCGGGCCGGTTGCCCACTCGTCGCCGTCGCGGTCGAGGCCGACGCGGGGTCAGACGTCACCGTCGCGACTGCCGAAGCCTTCATCCGCTGGCAGGACCTCATCGCCTGCAAGCTGCGCGACGCCGGAGTCGGCAGCGCCCAGGCGCGCCGGCTCGCCACCCTGGTCGTCGCCGCCATCGAGGGCGCGATCGTCCTGTGCCGCGCCCGCCGCAACCTAGAACCCTTGCGTGATGTCAGCCACGAGCTCGAGGCGAGGCTACGCACAGCAGTTGGCGGCCCCGGATGACGGTCCTCAAAAGCTAGTTCACGAAAAAGACCGGACAGCCACCTCACGCCGCATCCCCTCACCTGCTGACGTTCAGCTAGGGAGAATCATCAGGCCTCTCGTTAGGGCCCCAGTTCCATACGCTCGGATCGCTGGGCGGGTACTGCGCGCAGACGTCGGTCGAGCGCGCGGCGACGCCCTTGTTGTTGAAGAACAGCTTGGCCCAGTTGCCCCAGTGGGTCGCCACCTGCTCGTAGTAGACGTTGGTCGCCGTGTCCTCGGAGTACTGCCGGCGGCCGGTGTAGTCCAGCGAGAAGAACCAGTAGATCCGGTCGCGGGCAGCGTCCTCGACGTCGACCGGCCGGTTGTTGTAGTCGATCATGTAGCGCTCGTAGTAGATCGGCTCGACGTCGCGGGCCGCGGCCATGTACTGGTCGACGGTGCACGTGGTTCTCAGGATCCGGTTCGGGATCGGATAGTCGTCGGTGGCGTCCGCCGACGCGATGCCGGGCACCGCCGCCAGGCTGGCGCCGACAGCCAGGGCTGCCACACTGGCGCGGACGAAGGCGTTGGGACGCTTGTATGTCGCCATGAGGTTCTCCCGAGGAGGTCGGAGCGGGCGGGCTGGTGGTCAGCGGCGGCCTGCGGATCAGGTTAGCAGGTCTAGCGGTCGCCGGATCACCGTAAGGCGAGCTACACCGGTAGCTGACTTATCGGCATTAGCCGCCACCGTTGACAGGGTTTGACGACAGCGTGATGAAGCCGCCGTTGATCCACACTCCCCAGCGTCCGCCCCAGCCCGTGGTCCACACCACGGGCTGCCCGTCCCAGAACTCGGCGGGCTTCGGCGGCGCCCAGGCCGGCGGCTGGTCGCCTTGGACGGGCGCCGGCGGCGGCGGATCGGCGCTCGCCGCAGCAGCCCCCAGGCCGAGTATGGCTGCAGTGAGCCCGCTCGCGACTGCGATGGCAGGCAATGTGGTCTTGAACAAGGTCATGAGCATGACTCCTGCATTGATACCGAATCCAGATACTTAGCAGACGTAACCACGTTACGCGCTCACCGCAACCCCCGGACACCACGTCACCTGTTCGAACCTCGCCGCGACGAGTTACTGCAGGTGGGTCTGCAGGTAGTCTTCGACCGGAATCGGTGAGGTCGCGGCGTACCCGATGGGTAGCAACACGTCGCCGGCGGTCGTGTCGTAATAGACGTCCCACCGGTAGTAGTCGGCAAACGTAGCGGGATCGGCTGCCAGAACGGCTGCGTATTGGCTGACCGCCTGCACGTATTCGTGCGCGTTGTTGTAGTGGTAGATGGCGCGATCACGATCGTTGGCAAAGCCATTGGCGGCGAGGTAACGGCCCGCCGCCATGATGCTGTCGCGGGGCGAGTGGATATCGCCGCCCGCGCCGTAGGCGGCGAACGTCGAGGGCAAGAACTGCATGGGGCCTTGCGCGCCGGCAGTGCTCGCGCCGACGATGCTGCCGAAGTGGGTCTCTATCAGGTTGATCGCGGCCAGGTAGTTCCAGCCGACGCCGGACGCCGACTCCGCCTCGCGGTAGTAACTAAGCAGCTCGTCGGCCGGAGCCGGAGGCTCGATGAGCCACGCAGGCACCGTGTCCTTCACGTGTGCCATCGCGGTGAGCTGCCGGCGGGCGTCGACATTGCGGTCGTAGACATTGAGTAACGACGGCGGGATTCGCGGTCGCGTGATCGCATCCCATTCCGGGTGGCGCCCGATGGCGCGGTAGGCCGCCTGCTGGCGGCGCGCCGCCGCCACCAGCGCGGCCTCCGCCGTCGACGGGTCACGCAGCGCCAGCTCGTCGGCGACAAGGTCGTCGGCCAGCTGCGCGGGGTCTGACGCCAGCCGAGGCTGGGCGCCCCCGGGCGTGCTCGCCGGGCCGGCCACCGTTGTTGTGGTTGTCGCAAGCGCGGTGGCGGCCAGCGTCGTTGCGGTTGAGGCGGCCACCGCCCGTGTGGTTGGCGGTGCTGTTGATGGTGAACAGCCGACGAGTGCGAACACGATCGTGCCGAGGACAAGCGGCCGCGCAGCGACGAGACGGTTACGGCTCACTGTGTTCACTTTCGTCGATTGGCAGAATTTCTGCGGCTGCGGACTGGTTGGCCCGCAGCGAGTCTTCGTGTCGGACCGTATGACATCAACCAGCGGTGGTTGCGCTGAGGCGACCACAGATAGCGACTCACAGATATGGGTCGGCCCACGCGCTGATGATCCGGGCCGCCCGCGCCGCCTGGTTCTTCCCTGTGAGGAGATGGTCGGCGCCTTCCAACGACACGAAGCTGCGGGGGTGCCGGGCGGCGCGGAAGATCTCACTCGCGTTGGCGATGCCAACAGTGTTGTCGGTCGGCGAATGCATGACGAGCAGCGCCCGGTGCAAGGTGCGGATCCGTTGTCGGAGATCGGCGGCGCGGACGTCCTCCACGAAATGTCGCTTGAGGGTCAGCGCTTTGCCGCCGATGACGAGGAACTGTGCTTCGCCGTCGGCCTCGATCCGCTGGACCAGGGCGTCGTAGTTGCGCTCTACGTGGGCCGGTTGGAACGGCGCGCCGATACTGGCCACCGCCGCCACTGTCTGGCACTCGTGCGCGGCGGCGATGACGGCCGAGCCCCCAAAGGAATGCCCGACGAGCAGGCGTGCCTCGCGGCCCGATGCGTTCATGAAGTCCACCGCGCGGACTGTGTCGGCGACCTTGTGCGAGAACGACCCGTCGCCCCAGTCGCCCTCGGAGTCGCCCAAGCCGAGGTTGTCAAAGCGGAGCATGCCGATGCCCTCGCTGGCGAGCTGCTTACAGATTCGGCTCGCAGCCGGGCTGTCCTTGCCGAGCGTGAAGCCGTGGGCGAAGACACCCCATCCACGGACCTCGCGTTCGGGGAGATCGACGAGACCCGCCAGGACGGGTCCGGTGGTGCTGGGAAACCTGACGCGCTCGGCCACGGGGTCATCCTGTCATTAGCCGGCGGCCCACTCCTTGGCCCGCTCCAGATCGTCGAGGCCGAACATCGCGAGCTCGCCGGGGACCATCCAGGCGAAGGCGTGCATCGCATGGGAGACCCAATCCTTGTCGGACACGACCGCAATTCGCTTGAATGCCGAATGATGTTGGATCAGGGCACCGAGGCCCATCTTCAGGTCCTCGGCCAGACCGCCAGGCCCGAAGCCCTCGTAATCTGGCGCCACCACCTCCACGATTCTGAGCTCGCCGGTGTTCAGGAGTTCCGCCATAACTGGCTTGAAATCGCGCAGCTCGTCACCGCTCAGCCGGCCCGAGACGCGAATGCCGACCACTCCCTGCGGCATGTCGTCCAATACCTCGATCATCGATTCTCCTTCGTCGCTGGACCACGTTTGCGCGACTCCGTCGACTTTTGCGTCATTCGGACGCTGTTACAAGCGTGGGAGCGTAGGTTGCCGAAGAGAGCGAATTGCGAACCGTGATTCGGGCAGCTCATGGCCACGTCGGTGTCCGCGCGATGTGCTCCCCCGTGTGCTTCTCCCTCGCTGGCAGTGAACTTACTCGATCCACACTGAAGGGTAACGACATTGACTCACGACTCAACCAACAGCAATCCATCCGTCGTTGACTACACTCGCCGGAGGCCCTGGACAGGATGTATCAAACGGCACCGCCGAAAGCGTAGGCGACATTCCAGGCTGAGCGATGACGGATGAGCGCGAAGCACCCGGACTGACTGAGTTCCTCGATGGCCGGCTGGAGTACCGCCGATTGTTCTCGGAGATCTGGGGGACGTTCCTGCTGGTGCTGGTCGCCACCGGTGCCGGCGCGGTCGGCGCACAGCCCTACGGCGCCGGACTCACCCTTCCTGTGAAGGTGATAGCGCCCGGTGTGATGGTCATGGCAATCATTTATTTCATGGGCACCGTCTCGGGTGCACATTTGAATCCGGCTGTGACCTGGGCCTTCGCGTTGCGCGGCAATTTCCCGTGGCGCCGCGTGCCCGGTTACGTTGTGGCGCAGGCGATCGGGGCGTTCCTGGCGTGCCTGTTCCTGCGGTGGACGATCGGTGGGGTCAGGAACGGCGCGACGGTGCCGGCTTCGGGTGTGTCGGACTGGGTGGGCGTCGCGATCGAGGGTGTGCTGACGCTCGGCCTCGTCAGCGTGATCCTGGGCACGTCGTCCGGGGCCCGAAACATCGGAACGAACGCAGCGATCGCGGTTGGCGGATACATCGGAATCGTCGCCGTGTGGGGTGCGCCGGTCACGGGTGCGTCGATGAATCCGATGCGCTCGCTTGCACCCGCCGTCGTCGGCGGGCAGCTGAGCACGTATTGGATCTACCTTGTCGGACCGATGATCGGCGCGACCATCGCGGTCGGGTTTGAGTACATCTTGAAGGGTCGGGCAACTGCGGCCGGCGCGAAGGCGGCCCAGGGCGCCCTCGGTCCAGAGGACAGCGCCGCCCTGTAGCCCTATAGGTTGTCCCGATTCGCGACGTGCCGCAACACTATTCGCCTGAGAAATAATATGGACGACGGACGGGCGTCGGATTACCCAGCACTCCCCTCCACTTTCAACTTATAGCGCGCCGGGGGGCTTGCGGCAAGACCCGGGTCGTGCCGCAGAATCGCTGGCCGAGACCAGAACCTGCGGACATGGGAGTCGTGGAATGCGTGTGTCGGTGTCGACGTATGGGTCGCGTGCGGACGTCGACCCGGTGGCCGACCATGCGGTGGTGATTGGTGGAGCAGGCCCGACGGGGCTGATGTTGGCGGGTGAGTTGGCGTTGGCCGGGGTCGACGCTGCCATTGTCGAGCGGCGTGCCAGCCAGGGCCTCGTTGGCTCCCGCGCGGGCGGTCTGCATTCACGCAGCATCGAGGTTCTTGATCAGCGTGGAATCGCTGATCGGTTCCTGTCACAGGGGCAGATAGCCCAGGTGGCACGATTCGGCATGATTCCGCTGGACATCAGCGATTTCCCGACCCGGCACAACTACGGCCTCGGGCTGTGGCAGGACCGCATTGAGCACATACTGGCCGGCTGGGTTGACGAGCTGGGGGTTCCGATCTATCGCGGACGTGAGGTGACGGGCTTCGCGCAAGACGACACCGGCGTCGACGTCGGGCTGTCCGGCGGCCAGTCGATGCGGGCGGAATATCTCGTCGGGTGCGACGGAGGGAGCAGTGTGATCCGTAAAGCAGCCGGCATCGAGTTCCCCGGGTGGGATCCGACAATGAGTTGCCTGATCGCCGAGGTCGAGATGGCCGAGGAGCCGGAATGGGGCATCCGCCACGACCCCCTCGGCATCCATTCCCTCAGCAGGTTGGAGGATGGCGGGCCGGTGCGGGTCCTGGTGACCGAACCGCAGGTCGGACAGACCGGCGAACCCACCCTCAGCGATCTCAGTGAGGCGCTCATCGCCGTACGCGGGACGGATTACGGGATGCACAGTGCCACCTGGATATCCAGGTTCAGCGATGTGACTCGGCAGGCGGCGTCCTACCGGGACAGACGGGTGCTGCTGGCTGGTGACTCCGCACACGTGCACTTCCCAACCGGTGGGCAGGGCCTCAACACCGGTGTTCAGGACGCGGTAAATCTGGGATGGAAGCTGGCCCAAGTGGTCAACGAGACATCGCCAGATGGCCTCCTGGATACCTACCATGCGGAGCGGTACCCGGTCGCCGCGCGCGTGTTGCGCAACACTATGGCGCAAGTCGCGCTGATCGCCCCCGGCGAGCGGATGGATGCGTTGCGCGACACCATGTCCGGGCTGCTGAGCATGGACGAGCCGCGCAAGCGGTTGGCCGCGATGATGTCTGGTCTGGACATTCACTACGACCTTGGGGAGGGACACCCCCTGCTCGGGCGCCGCCTGCCCGATCTCGACCTGGTCACCCGCGGTGGCACGGTACGAACATTCGCCCTCCTCCATGACGCCCACGCTGTCCTTCTGAACCTTGGCAAGCCTCGGGGTTTCGACATCCCCCCGTGGGCACATCGCGTGTCGGCGATCGACGCCAAATACGCCGGAAATTGGGAGCTTCCGGTCCTGGGCCAAGTAGCAGCGCCCGCTGCCGTGCTGATCAGACCCGACGGCTACATCGCCTGGGTCAGCGACGGCACAGATACCGGATTGCGCCACGCGCTGACCATCTGGTTCGGAAACCCATGAGCGACCCCACGTCGCCGGGAGCGGGTGCCGCGGCGACGAAATCGCGCCTCACGCGAAGGGATTGAGCAGCACGGTGCACAGATGGGGCAGATTCCCGAGCGGAATCCAGGCCACGATTGCGCGGCACGTCCCAGACGCCATACCCATTGGCCCGCCGCAGACCGGCCAAGCTCCGATTCCCTGGGTCTGCATTACGTTGCGCGCTACCCGTATTTGCTCGTCGCGACTCGCGCCGTCGGGTGATCCGACACCCCCGTTCGCCGCCCACGTGGCTGGGGTGAACTGAAGTCCGCCGTAGTAGCCGTTGCCGGTGTTGGCTGCCCAGTTCCCTCCCGATTCGCATTGAGCCATTGCGTCCCAGTTGGGTTCAGCCTCAGCGGATGGGACTTCCACGATCAATTGAGCCATCGCGATCGCACCGGTTATCGCGAGCACGGTGACGACCCTGTGCACACGCATGTCGATCCCTTCGTAAGGTCGTGCGCGGACGCACGCCGGTTAAAGGCCAGGCGCGAGGCGATTCCCTACGCGTCGTGATGCTGAGCTTACTGCTGTGACGAGAGTTATACAGCTGTGCTAATGAGTCTTAATATATTCTCTGAGTTTATTTAATGGTTATGCGTCTTATGAGGCCAATGAGACCGCTGAGGACAGCGCTGCCCACGTATAACTGCAGGTCAGCAAGGCATCCTTAAGTGGTCCCGATGGCGGTCTCAGTTGCCACTGGTGTGGCATTTCAGCGAACCGTGATGTGGCGGTTCATAGTTTTGGGGCCTGCGGTTCTAAAGTGTTAATTGTGAATCAAAATGAATATTGATGCCGGTGTGGTCTGTGTGATGGATGTGGTTTTTGTGAATTGGGGCCGACGCAATGCCCAAGGTGACCGTCCCCGCTTATCACCGCAAGATGTGCGGTCGCCAACAAGCGTGCCCGGCTCAGCGCAGCGCCGGGTCGCTCGCGTAGATTGACCACTCGCCCTTGCGCCGCCTCGAACGTATCCATCGTGCAGTTCCACTCCCAGGCGAGATATTCGACGGTGACACAACGTGTTTCGTGCGGTCGGCATCGTGTTCATCGCTCAAAATCAGCCGTTCCGATCGGGAGCCGGACTTTGCTAACCATTGCCACCGCCGGCGCGCGAGCGTACGATTCGAAAGCTCTTGGCTCACGGATAGTTTCGGCTAGGAGGCACCATGGATTTCCTTGTGACCATGATTACCCACGTCCCCCAGGGCACGACTGAGGAGACTGTGTCCGAGGTGCGGCAGCGAGAGGCCGCCCACTCGCGGGACCTCGCGGAGCGCGGGAGCCTGCGCCGTTTGTGGCGGCCCCCATTGGAACCCGGCGAGTGGCGCACGTTGGGCCTCTTCGTTGCAGAAAGCGCCGACGAACTTGAAAGCGTGCTCGCGTCAATGCCACTCCGGATCTGGCGCACGGACGAAGTCATGCCGCTATCGCTGCACCCGAACGACCCCGCCCTGCCCGGCGTCGGGCCCGGCCATGAATTTCTGATCGCCATGACGATTGCCGCCCCGGACGGGACGCCGTCCAGCGCAGTGGATGACAGGCTGAACCGCGAAGCCCGGCGTGCTCGCGAGCTTTCCGGCCAGGGCAACCTCCGGCGGCTGTGGGCGCTCCCGGCAGAAGGGCCTGGGCGTCGAACTTTAGGCTTGTGGAACGCGCGCGACCTTGCCGAGCTCGACAGCATCCTTGAGTCGCTGCCCCTCTACGTCTGGATGACAGCGACAACTACGCAACTTTCGCCCCACCCCAGTGACCCTGCCACCGTCAAGTGACATCACATAGGAACGAAAGCATGGATATGAAACTCGAAGTCGTCGTGCTTCCCGTGACCGACGTCGACCGGGCCAAACAGTTCTACCTGTCCCTGGGATGGCGTCTGGACGCCGATGTTGCCACAGGCGACGATTTCCGTGTCGTTCAACTGACGGCTCCCGGCTCACCGTGCTCGATCATTTTCGGTACCGGGATCACCACAGTGGGAACGGCCCCTGTCACAGGGCTGCACCTCGTAGTCACCGATATCGACGCGGCGCGAACCGAATTGGTGGCAGCGGGAGTCGAGGCGAGCGAGACCTTTCACGATGTTGGTGGAATATTTCACCACGCCGGCACCGACGGCAGAGTCTCCGGTCCGGATCCGGAGCACCGCAGCTACGCCTCGTTCGTCTCTTTCAGCGACCCCGACGGCAACGGATGGTGGCTGCAAGAGATAACGGCTCGGTTGCCCGGGCGAATTGACGCCAAAACGTCATTCAGTTCTGCCAGCGAGCTTACGAGCGCACTTCGGCGCGCGGCGATCGCTCACGGAGAACACGAGAACCGGATCGGCCGGCCTGATCCGGACTGGCCGACGTGGTACGCCGAATACATGGTCGCCGAACAGACCGGTGCCGAACTGCCCGAATGAGAACACCGTCGACTTCTCGGGGGCAACGACCCGGTCGCTCAGTTTGGTACGTGGAGAAAGCCGTGAAGGGCAATCGGCCGGTTTACGCAGCCAAACAACCACAGAGGAGAATCCCCATGACAACAGTGAACCCACCTGCGAAACCCGAACAGATTCGCCTGACCCAACGGTCGCCTGCCTATTGGCGTGTCACAATCGACAACCCGCCGATCAACGTTATGGGCCCGGAAATAATCCTGCAGTTTCAGGAAGTCATCAACGCCCTCGAGGTCGACGAGAATGTCAGGGTGGTGGTCTTCGACAGCGCGGTCGACGACTACTTCCTGAATCACTCCGATTTCCTGGCCAAGCTCGACGATCTGACCGCACTACCGGCTGGTCCGACAGGCTTGCCGCCTTGGCCAGACTTTCTCGTGCGTCTGACCCGCGTGCCAGTCGTCTCCATCGCCCTCATTCGCGGCCGTGCGACAGGCAACGGCAGCGAGATCACGCTTGCCTGCGACATGAGTTTCGCCAGCCGCGAAAAGGCGATCCTCTCGCAATGGGAGGTGGGCGTGGGGATGGTAGCCGGCGGCGGCCCGATGGCCCGACTGCCCCAACTCATCGGCCGAAACCGCGCCCTCGAGGTGCTCTTGAGCTCCGAAGACATCCGGGGAGACCAGGCCGAGGCCTACGGCTACGTCAATCGCGCCCTGCCCGACAGCGATCTGGACGCGTTCGTAGAGGCGCTAGCCACCCGGATCGCCGGGTTCGACAAATGGGCGATCGCCAATACCAAGCGCCTCGTCAACACCAGCTTGCCGCCGGACGTCGAACTCGCCGCCGGGTGGGATGCGTGCATCGCCTCGCTCGGGCGACCCGCCGCCCAGGACGGAATCAACGCACTGATGGCCCGCGGCTTCCACAAGCCCGGGGATGTCGAGAATCGGCTCGGATACTACGTGGGCCAAATCCCGCGGTAGGCATGCAACGGCCAGAGCAAGCAATTGAGAGGGGGCCGAGATGCGTTCGGACGGTCGCGACGGCGGTCGCAGGCAGCTCCAGATCGTGGCGGCAACGTTGGCGGCCATCCCGTTCCTATCAGGTCTCGCGGCGATGATCGCCGGTCCGTCGACGCTGCCCGGCGATGACAGTCGACTTGAACCCACCGCCGACAGCGAGTACCGCTTCGCCAGCACCTTTTGGTTCGCCACCGCGCCGGTCATCTGGTCGACGGTGCCCCACATCGACAAACAGGGCCCACGCCTGCGCGCGGTGTGCGGTGTGGTGTTTCTCGGCGGTCTGGCCCGACTGGTGTCGTGGCGTCGCACCGGCCGCCCTCATCCGTTGTTCGTCGGCGCGATTGTTCTCGAGCTGATCGGGATGCCTTTACTGGTGGCTTGGCAGGCCAAGGTCGACCGACACTCCCGATAACACGCCTGGCATCGGCGCGGACACCGATCCCGACTACGACGCGCGTCGCATGGTGCAGCTCGTCATCGCGGGGCTCCGCCACCGGTAGTCCACGACGTGGCTCGACCAGCCGATAGGCTCGGTGAGAGGGTCTTGCCTGCGCTCATGAAGGGCCGGTACATGGTCGGTGATCGCGCTCTTCCGTCTGCGGGTGTGCCCGCCGACAGCGACCCCGACACGCTACCGGCCCGCGAGCCGTCGGCTGACTTCTATCGGGTGCTGGCCGTGGTGATTGTCGTGATCGGCCACTGGCTCGTCTCGGCGGTGACCTTCCGGGACGGCCGGTTTGGCAACGACTATCCCCTCGCCGTGCTGCCCTGGACACAATGGCTGACCCTGGTATTCCAAGTTGTGCCGGTGTTCTTTCTGGTGGGCGGCTACGCGAGCGCTGCATCCTGGACGCGATGGCGTGACACCGGCGGGCGCCGATGGCCGGACTGGGTTCGGCACCGGCTGGGCGCGATTCTGGGCCCGACATCGGTGTATGTCGTGCTGATGCTAGCAACGGTCGCGGTGCTGATCCGGGTCGGTGTCGACCGCTCACCGCTGTCGTTCGGGGGATGGGCGGTCGCCATGCATCTGTGGTTTGTGCCCGTGTACCTCGTCGTGGTGGCGCTGACGCCCGCGGCCGTGGCGGCCCATCGGCGGTGGGGGCTGATGGTGCCGGCCGTCCTGGCGCTTGCCGTCATCGGTGTCGACGCCGCCGCGCGAACCGCACCGGGTGTCGGCTGGGCGAACTACCTGCTGTGTTGGGGGGCGGTCTACCAAATCGGCATCTGCTGGCGGGCCGGGGCGCTGAGCGGACCTCGGCCGGTGTTGCTCGCCACTGCGGCCGCCATCGTGACGGCGATGCTGCTCGTATTCCGGTGTTACCCGATCAGCATGGTCGGGGCGCCCGGCGCGTCCGCGCAGAACAACTTTCCTCCGACCGTGGCATTGCTCGCATTCGGCACCGCACAGGCCGGGCTCTTGGTCGCCGCGGCGCCCGCGGCGACACGCTGGCTGCGGCGGTCACGGTGGGGACGGCCGATGGCGGTGGCGAACAAGAGCGTGATGGCGCTGTATCTCTGGCAGATGATCCCCGTCGTCGTCGTCGCAGTTGTCGGCTATCCGACGGGCCTGCTCCCCCAGCCGGCGCTCGGAACTGCGCCGTGGTTTCTGTTTCGGTTGGTGTGGCTGGTGATTCTGTCGGTGGTGACCGCAGCCGCTCTGGTGCTGCTCTGGCTGGCGCGGTCGGTGTTCAGCCGGCCACTGCCCGCGATAGGTATTCCGTTGCCGGCGTGGAGTACAGCAGCATTGCTGCTCGTCGGCATCGGGATCGCAACGCTGACGCTGTCACGTTTTTCGATCGAGGGGTTCGCGCCGGACGGGCGCTTCCCGACGATTGCCGCGCTGCTCTACGCTGCGGCCGTTGGGCTGGTCAGCGTCACCCCCCGGCGCAACGACGCCGAGCGAAACTAGGGTGCAGCCATGAGTCTCGTCACCTACCAGCTGGAAGACCACATCGCCACCATCACCCTCAACCGCCCCGAGGCTCGCAACGCCATCAACGGCGCCCTCCGGCAGGACTTGAACGCAGCCTGGGACCGGTTTCGTGACGAGGAGGAGGCCTGGGTCGGGGTCCTGACGGCCAACGGCGATGTTTTCTGTGCCGGGGCCGACCTCAAAGACGGTGAGGGTTCGGTCGGCACCTTTGGCGGCACGTTCTGGGAGAAGCCGACGATCAACTCCTTTGAGAGCGGGATGGAACTGTTCAAGCCGACCATCGCCGCCGTGCACGGTCCGTGTATCGGCTACGGCCTGACCGGAGTGCTGTTCTGCGACTTTGTGATCGCCAGCACCGAGGCCATGTTCTGCTACCCCGAGGTTTCGATCGGGGTTGCCACCATCGTCGGGGCTATTCGACTCCCCAGGCGGGTGGGCTGGGCCAGCGCCATGGAACTGCTCCTGACAGGGAAACCGATGAGCGCCACACGGGCCAAGGAAATCGATCTGGTGTGGAAGCTGGTCGGGCCCGACGAGTTGCAGGCCGAGGCTCGGGCGTGGGCCCATACCCTGACCCAGGCTGCACCCCTGGCCCAACGGGCGACCAAGGAGGTGGCGTGGCGAACCGCGGACATGGGCTGGATCGAGTCGGTTCGGTTCGGTGAGACCATGCGCAAGGTCGTCGGCGCGACCGAGGATGTGGCCGAAGGTCTTCGAGCGTTGCGCGAGAAGCGCAAACCGGAATGGCGGGGCCGCTGAAGATGCCGGTGCTGACTCCTCAGCAAGACGATTTTCCGCGCTGGTACCAAGATGTCCTGACCAAGGCGAAGCTGGCCGAGAACGGTCCAGCCCGCGGAACCATGGTGATCCGGCCGAACGGCTACGCGATATGGGAACGGATACAGGCGGAGGTGGACGTACGGATCAAGGCCGCCGGAGCGCAGAACGCGTACTTCCCGTTGCTGATCCCGATGAGCTTCTTCGAGCGTGAGGCTGAGCATGTCGAGGGATTCAGTCCTGAGCTTGCCGTCGTGACGCACGGCGGGGGCAAAGAGTTGACCGAGTCGCTTGCCATCCGTCCGACAAGCGAAGCGGTTATCGGTGAATACATGGCCAAGTGGATCGATAGCTACCGCGATCTGCCGCTGCTTCTCAATCAGTGGGCCAACGTCGTCCGGTGGGAACTCCGGCCGCGAATCTTCCTGCGCACCACGGAGTTCTTGTGGCAGGAAGGTCACACCGCCCATGCCACGGAATCCGACGCGCGGAACTATGCCCGCCGCATTCTGCACGACGTCTACCTGGATTTCATGCGCGGCGTCCTGGCCATGCCTGTGATCGTTGGCCGTAAGACCGCCGGCGAGCGGTTCGCCGGGGCGGAGAACACCATGACCTGTGAGGGCATCATGCGTGACGGCAAGGCCCTGCAAATGGCGACCTCGCACGAGCTCGGCCAGAGGTTCAGCCGCGCCTTTAACATCAGCTACTCCAGCGCCGACGGCGCGACCGAGCTGTGCTGGACAACCTCATGGGGCGCATCGACCCGGATGCTGGGCGGTCTGATCATGTGCCACGGCGATGACTTCGGACTCGTCCTGCCGCCGGCGCTCGCGCCGGTACAAGTCGTCGTCGTGGTGGTCAAGGACACCGACGGTGCGGTCACACGCACCGCCGCTGCCCTGGTCGAGGAGCTCGAGGTACGTGGCGTGCGGGTACGACTGGACGACAACATCGCTCAGGGCTTCGGCCGGCGGGCCACCGATTGGGACTTGCAGGGCGTGCCGATCCGGGTGGAACTCGGGCCACGGGACCTCGCCGAGCAGGCCGCCCTCCTGTACCGGCGGGACACCCGCGAGAAGAACAAGGTGGGCGTCAACAGTGTCGTTGACGAGGCACAACGGCTGACAGGCCGCATCCAGATGGACATGCTCGAAGCCGCGACGGCACGCCGCGATGCCCGTACCTTTGACTGCACGACGCTCCACCAGGCGCGCGACGTTGCGCAGACGGGCGTCGCCCGCCTGCCGTGGGAGTTGGTCGGCACCTCCGGCGAACAGGATCTCGCGGCCGCCGGCCTCACGGTGAGATGCCTACAACTCAGCGATGGATCGCTGCCCGAAACCGGTCGCGAAGCAGGTGTGCTCGCCTATATTGCCCGGGCGTACTGACCAACCCACGGAAAAGGACGCCTCATGGCGGAGCGCACCGTAATCGCCTTCGTCTGCGCGATGCCCAGAGAGCTGCGTCCGTTGCGACGGCGCCTCGGCCTCCGACGGAGCGGCCTCGGTTACGCCGGGCGGGTGGGCGATCGTGAAGTAATCGCGGTGGTCACTGGGATGGGCACCGCCCTGGCCCGCGCGGCGGCCGTCCAACTGCTGGCCGCGGTGGACGCCGATTGGGTGATCGTCGTCGGCATCACCGGCGCTATCGGGAACGAGACCCCGATCGGCACGCTGGTGCTACCCGAGCTCGTCGTCAACGGCGCCGACGGCTCCGAGCACCGGCCTAAACCGCTCCCCGTCGGGAACCCCCACGGGAAGATGTGGACCACCGACCAGCTCCTCCTCGACCCCGAGGTACACGCTGACCTTCGGGCCCAGGGCGTCGTGTCGCTCGACATGGAGACGGCGGCGATCGCGCAGGTGTGCGAGGAACGCGGGGTGCCGTGGTCGGTGGTGCGTGCGATCAGCGATCGGGCCGGCGACGGCACCGTGGACGTCGAGGTTTTCGGCCTCAGCCACCAGGACGGCACGACGAACGCCCACGCCGTCGCCTGTTTGCTGGTCAGGCACCCCGGGGTCATCCCCCGCCTGGTCCGCCTGGCCAGAGGGTCGAAGGTGGCGACCAGCCGGGCAGCCGAGGCCGCGGTCCGGGCCATCAGCTGATTGCGTCGACTGCGATACGCCTCACCACTCCACGCCGGTGGAGACGCAGAACTCGTTCTGCTCAGGGTCCGACATTCGAACCCATCGGGTTCCCCCGAAGCTCTGCACGCCTTCGTCGATGCGACGAGCGCCGAGTGCCTGCAGCCGTTCGACCTCGGCCTCGATACCGTCGACCACTATGTCGACGTGCATGCGGTTCTTGCCCGCTTTTGGTTCGGGTACGCCCTGAAGGAGAAGCGGTGAAGCAACCCCTTCTTTGGGAACGAGCACGGCCAAATTCGCGTCCGTGTGGTGGTCGCGATAGTCGAGCGCCTCGCGCCAGAACTTGGCGAGCCTCTTTGGGTCTCGACAGTCGAGCACGAGTTCCACTGTTGCCTTGTGTCCCATCGCGTGCCTCCCGGTCGGAATTCATCACGGCGTTTGGCGCTGGTACCACACTTTGCAGCCGTTGGTTTCAAACGCGACCCCGTCAGGACCGACCTCAACGTCCGCCGGCCCTGAATCATCGTCTCTCGCGATGGGAATCATCTTGGGGACGCCAAACCTGATGTCCAACCAACCGAGTCTCCACACGCACTTCGACGCCCCGACTACGTCGTCGACTGGGTCGTCCGCGCGCTGGTTCCGTGGGCCATCCGTATGCCACCTACCCGCTCTGATGTCGACGCCAACTCTGTAGGTGCCATCGCCGAGCCACGTGCCGGTCGGCGGTTGCGTCGGCAGAGGTGGCGGCGTAGGCGTGGGTGTTGTGCCTTGGGGCGTGACCGGTGGCGGTGTGCCACACGATGTCAGTAGGAGTGCGGACAGACAGATGGCCCACTGGGCCAGGGCGACCGGCGCCGTCCGTTCCATCCTCACCCGGCGAAGTTTACGACCGGGCCACGGCGGCTCGTGATGCAGCGGCTCCGCCTGCACATACGTGCCCACGGTGTTTCGACGAGTCTCCAATCACGGCCTGTCGAAACCACAATATCCGTGAGGCAGAACGGCATCCACCGCGGCGACTTCCACAACCGCGGCCACGGTGTTAATGCGCGAGTAACCGATCACCGTAGGGCCGGCCATGGTCGCGTCACCTGCTATTCACCTCGGCCACGGACAGTCAGCCGACGCTAGGAGGGGTGTTTGTTTAGACATGCAGTGGCCGTGCTCGCGGCGGCGATCGCCGTGGCAGGGTGCTCGAGCAGTGCCATCACCACCCAACCGTCGACACCCAAGCCGGTGCCGACGTCCGCGCTCGACGGATTGTTTCCGACCATCGGGGATGTCAACGCTGTGATGGGCACGACGATGACACCCCATGAGTCGTTTACCGCGACGCGGGATCACCGCGATCTGCTTCCGAACCTCAACTGCCTCGGCATCTGGGAGGTCGGTGAGAAGGCGATCTACGACCCGAGCGGGTTCACCGCCATCCGCGGTCAGGTGTTGCGCGACCCCGACACCGGCAACTGGAATTCGCTAGTGGTGCAGGCGGTGGTGTCCTACGCGGCCGCGGACGCCGCCAACAAGTTCTTTGCCGATTCGGCGGACCGATGGTCGCACTGCACCAACCATGTGGTGAACATGACCCAAAGCGGCCGCTCACAAATCACTTTGACATTCGGCAGTCTCACAAAGACCGACACCGAGCTCACGATGATCATGAGCAGCAGCGATGGCGGTGCGTCGTGTCAACGTGCCCTCGCGGTCAACAACAACATCATCATCGACATTTCGGCCTGCGGTCATACGATCAGCGATCAAGCGAATTCGATCGTGAGCAAGATCGAGTCTCGCATTCCGGCGTGAGTGGTTTCTTCGGCTAGAAACGCCGACTTGCCAGCGTCACTGCGGCCGGCCCAGCGCGATCTCGGTGGGCTTGGGGTGTTTGGACACGCCGCCCTGCCAGTAGAAAGCGGTTGGGACGCCCGTGCTGTCGGCGACCAGCCCGATGGTGCCTGTGCCCAGGCCGGTGTCGCCGGGGTGGCGGCTGTCGGAGGCATGCGGGTTCAGGGTGGAGTCGGCAACCGGTAGCAGCCACTCGCCGGCGCGAGCAGGGTTGGCGACGGGGGCGGCGAGCGCGATCATGACGTGGCCGGTATCCCCGGTCGTGGAATCCTCGGTGGCCAGCCAGGCCACGACGTCGCCGGACTGCAGCGCATCGACGCGGCCAACCGCCTGCCACTCATCGATAGGTGCGGTGAGGCCGCCGTGCAGGTAGCGCTCGATGTCGCCGGCCAGCGGCCGTACCGAGGTGCTGGTCGGCAGCGCCGAAGCGGCAGTCGGCAGCGCGTGACGCAGTGCGTAGTCCAGCAGCCCCGAGCAGTCGTAGAAGAACCTGCCGCTGGCCTCGTCAACCTCGGTCTTGTGCTGGTAGCGGGTGGTTCGCATTGCGGCCAGCTCCCGGCGCACCTCGCCGAGCAGCGACGCGGGGCCTTCAGTACCAGCGGGCACGCTGCCGGGCATCGCCATCGCAGATGATGTAACGGCGCTCGGAGACGGCGACGCGACGGGGCCGCCTCCGTGCCCTCCGTTACATCCGGAAAGCGCACCCAGCGCCAGCCAGCACAACAGAATTCGCGCCAAAGCTATCCGTGAAATGCTCATCGTCTCCCCGATGCCGGCGAGGATGGCTATCGACCCGAAATCCTACCGCTCGACGATCATGACCATTCGATGATCCGGGTCAGGTATGGAGTCATGCCGTTGGTGCGTACCGGCGAGACCACGACCGCGGGATCGGTGGCCTCCAGCATCTGGCCGTTTCCCAGGTACATTGCGACGCTTTCACTGCCGTTGGGGCCGTAGAAGATCAAGTCGCCGCGAAGCGCCTCAGCCGGCGGGATCTTGCGGCCGACCATGTACTGCTGGGTCGACGTGCGTGGCATCTTGATCCCGACCCCGGCGAAGGCGTACACGATCAGACCCGAAGCGTCGAATCCGGCCGTGTTCGCGTACAGGCCGGTACCGGGGGTGGGGCCTGCAGCGTCGCCGCCTCCATACAGATACGGCACGCCGCTCTGAGAGAGGCCGCGTTGGATTACGTAGTCGATGGCCTGCTGGCGGGTTCCCGTCCAGGAGTTGTCAGCGGTCGCCAGGCCGGGCGTCGCCACCAACAGGGCCAGACCCAGCACGACGGCGCAGATGCGTCTCATTTGATTTCCACTTCTCTCCGGTCCTCATCAAAGGTGAACCATCGGGGTCACAACAGCCACTCGCATCACTTCTACAACAATGGTGCCAGTCGCTCGCATGGTCGCGTCACCCCGCGGGATATTTTTTTCGTACCGTGACCGAATGGTGACCGGCCTGGCTGTCTGATCGGCAGCCACTCCCCTGACCTGGCCCGACGTCGTCGGGTCGGAAGAATGTAACCGGGTCGAATACCAGCGTGGAGAGCACTGCCGGGTCGTGGGCAATGCCCTGCGGATCAGGCCAGCAGGTTAGCCGAGGCTCAGCCACCACCCGTACAGGTTGGACAGGTCTGGCCCCTGGACTTGCCCGAGCAGCAGTACGTCGTCCTTTGTCCACATCAGGACGGGCGCATTGTTGTGCGTTCCGCAGACCAGCGACCCTGCGTTGAAGGCCGGGGTGGCGTCGTAGCTCCAGGAGCGCGGCGAATCGATGCTGCCCGGGCATTGTGAGACCGCATCGGTGTTGACACCATCCTGGAATTGGCTGGCCAGTGCGTTCGCGTCGGCGAACAGCGAGAAGCGCGCGTTTGTCGGCCCAGTGGCCCCGTCCGGCGCGCCGCAGTCCACCGTTGCCAGGGCCTGCGGGGTCGGGTCGTCCGACGGCCCGCACGAGGTTGCGTTATAGCCCGCTGGCATGACGCGGTAAAGGTTGTCCAGAGGCGTCGCCGTCGGGGTTGGCGTGGATGTGGTCGTCGATGTGCCGGTGGTGGCAGTGGCGGACGTCGATGTGGTGCTGGAGGTTGAGGTGGTGCTCGAATTGGTCGTGGTGGCAACGTTTTCGACGGATATCGTCGACGGTCCGCCGGGCGCCGGTGTACCGGCGAGCGTTACGCCGACGGCACCCAGCACGGCGAGAGCGACAAGGGCGATCGCGCCCACAATGAGGCGTGTTCTGTCCATGCCGCGCACCGCGGTATCGCTCAGTTGTCCAGGGGTAGTCATCGTCATCACCTTTTCGCTCGGACCGCGGACTGACACTAGCTCACAGAATCGGCACGCGCACGCTGCGACCGCGCTGGCGCCGATTGGCTGGCACCACCGGTCGCGCTAACGTCCTCGCGGCGTCAACACTGGTAATTAGAGTGAATCAGCGAACGCGGCGCAGCTTCGCGCGTCGTTGCTGCCTGGACCGCTGCTTGGGCGGGTGGCGTAGCGTTCGCGGCCCGGGGATACACTCGCATCGTCAACGGGAACCGCGCTGAACGGAGCGCCATGGCCATCATCGAAGAGGATCTAGAGACCAGTAACCCGTTCGAGCAGGACGTCGCGGCAACGCAGCGATACTTCGACAGTCCGCGCTTCGACGGGATCATTCGCCTTTACAGTGCCCGCCAGGTCGTCGAGCAGCGCGGCACGATCCCCGCCGACTACATCATTGCCCGCCAGGCGGCGGCGGCTTTCTACGACCGGCTGCGTGAGCTGTTCGCCCAGCGCAAGAGCATCACCACCTTCGGCCCCTACTCGCCGGGGCAGGCCGTAACGATGAAGCGCATGGGCATCGAGGGGATCTACCTGGGCGGCTGGGCGACGTCTGCGAAGGGCTCCCTCAGCGAGGATCCGGGACCCGATCTCGCCAGCTACCCCTTGAGCCAGGTGCCGGACGAGGCCGCCGGCCTTGTGCGCGCCCTTCTCACTGCAGACCGCAATCAGCAGTACCTGCGCCTGCGCATGACAGAAGCGCAACGTGCCGCGACCCCGGCGACCGACTACCGCCCGTTCATCATCGCCGACGCCGACACCGGCCACGGTGGGGATCCGCACGTACGCAATCTGATCCGGCGCTTCGTGGAGGTGGGCGTGCCGGGCTATCACATCGAGGACCAGCGCCCCGGCACGAAGAAATGCGGTCATCAGGGCGGCAAGGTTCTGGTGCCTTCCGACGAACAGATCAAGCGCCTTAACGCCGCCCGCTTCCAGTTGGACGTGATGCGGGTGCCCGGCATCATCGTGGCGCGCACAGACGCCGAGGCGGCGAACCTGATCGACAGCCGCGCCGACGAACGCGACCAGCCGTTCCTGCTCGGCGTCACCAACCTGAGGATTCCCTCCTACAAATCCTGTTTCCTGGCGATGTTGCGCCGCTTCTACGAGCTGGGAGTCAAAGAGGTCAACGGACATCTCCTCTACTCTCTGCCCGAAGCCGAGTACGCCCTGGCGACCACCTGGCTGGAGCGCCAGGGCATCCTCGGGTTTGTCGCCGAGGCGGCCGCGGAGTGGCAGAAGGATGGCGAGCAATCGCTTGACGCACTGTTCGACGATGTCGAATCGCGCTTTGTCGCCGCCTGGGAGGCAGACGCCGGGCTGGAGACCTACGGCGAGGCCGTGGCGGAGCTGCTCGAATTCCGCGAGAGCGAGGGCGAATCGCCCGACATGAGCGCCGCGGACTGGCGGCAGTTCGCTGAGCGCGCGTCACTTTACGAAGCCCGGGAAAAGGCGCGGGAGTTGAGCGCCGACGCCGGATGGGACTGCGAGCGGGCGAAGACGCCCGAAGGTTATTACCAACTCCGCGGCGGCATCCCGTATGCGATCGCCAAGTCGTTGGCGGCGGCGCCGTTCGCCGACTTGCTCTGGATGGAGACAAAGACCGCGGATCTTGCCGATGCCCGGCAATTCGCCGATGCGATCCACGCGCAGTTCCCTGACAAGATGATGGCCTACAACCTCTCCCCGTCGTTCAACTGGGACACCACCGGGATGAGCGACGAGGAGATGCGGGCCTTCCCCGAAGAGCTCGGCAAGATGGGTTTCGTCTTCAACTTCATGACCTACGGCGGACACCAGATCGACGGCGTCGCCGCCGAGGAGTTCGCCACCAACCTCAAACAGGACGGCATGCTGGCGCTGGCTCGCTTGCAGCGAAAGCTACGCCTGGTCGAGTCGCCTTACCGCACGCCGCAGACCCTGGTCGGCGGGCCGCGCAGCGACGCGGCGCTGGCCGCCTCCTCGGGGCGCACGGCGACCACCAAGGCCATGGGCGAAGGCTCCACGCAGAGTCAGCATCTCGTGCAGACCGAGGTGCCGAAGAAGCTGCTGGAGGAATGGCTGGCGATGTGGAGCGAGCACTACCAGCTCGGCGAGAAACTCCGTGTGCAGCTGCGGCCGACGCGAGCGGGCTCGGACGTGCTCGAGCTCGGCATTTATGGCGAACGCGACGATGGCGAGGAGAAGCTCGCCAATGTGATCGTCGACCCCATCAAGGACCGCCATGGTCGCAGCATCCTCACGGTGCGCGACCAGAACACGTTCGCCGAAAAGCTCCGCCAAAAGCGCCTGATGACGTTGGTACACCTCTGGCTGGTGCACCGATTCAAGGCCGACGCGGTGTACTACGTGACCCCCACGGAGGACAACATCTATCAGACCGAAAAGATGAAGTCCCATGGCATCTTCGGCGACGTCCACCAGGAGGTCGGCGAGATCATCGTCGCCGACGTGAACCACCCGCGCATCGACGAGCTGCTGGCGCCGGATCGCAAGGCGCTGTGGCGGTTGATTCGCAAGGAGGACTAAAGGACGCCCGGCTGCCCTTCGGCAGCATGTGGTGGCGGGCGCCCGAAACATATTTCTTAGCAAGCGGTTAGACGCTGCTCTCCGCCGCCTTAGGATTTGACGTTAACGTCAGAGGCAATTGGCCCGCTTAGCCAGCCATCTGTGTTCCACCGAGACGAGGCCGCCATGACCGCCACGATCACCACGTCTGCCTTCGACTGCGGGCGCGCCCAGATTCGACGGCTTTTTCGGCACCTGGCGACGGTAGTGACGATCCACGGCGAGATAGATGCCGGCAACGTCGAACCGGCGATCAGGTATATCCGACGCTTGATACTCGCGAGAGATCCGCTAGTCCTCGACTTGAGGGACGTGAAATTCTCTGCTGCGGAATGTATTTCGCTTTTGTGCCTGGTTGGCGAGGACTGCCGCCGGGCCGAGGTGGAGTGGACGCTGGTCGCAGGTCCCGATGTCGATCAGATGCTGCGCGACTTCGGATACGAGGCGATGAGTCCGATCGCACGCTCGGTGCCCGAGGCGCTCAACCAGTTCGCAGACGTGATCGTCCGACGCCGTCAACTGCTGCTGCCGCTGGTCAGAAAGTCGGCGTAGGCGCATAGTCTGACCTCCGCAATCTCGACTCGTTCCAGAAAAAGTCTTGACTCATTCCAGAAAAAGGCGTAATCGTGGTCGGGTGACGTCGTCACCGGATTACGCGGAGCAGCTGCGCACGGCTGACCTCCGTGTGACCCGCCCACGGCTCGCTGTGTTGGAGGCGGTGCAGGCCAATCCGCACGCCGACACGGAGTCGATTTTCGGTGCCGTGCGGGCGGGCCTACCCGAGGTGTCGCGCCAAGCCGTCTACGACGTGCTCGCAGCCCTGACCGTCGTCGGCCTGGTGCGCCGAATACAGCCGTCCGGGTCTGTCGCCCGCTACGAGTCTCGGGTCGGCGACAACCACCACCACATCGTTTGCCGCACCTGCGGTGTCATCGCCGACGTGGACTGCGCCGTTGGCGACGCGCCCTGCCTGACCGCTTCTGATGACAACGGTTTCCTGCTCGACGAGGCCGAGGTCATTTACTGGGGTCTGTGCCAGGACTGTTCGGCACCAGACCCTTCGCGATCACGCCCGTGATCACAGCGCCGTTCACCAACCCCCGGAAGGAATGTTGTGTCTGACAACCCGCCTGCCTCTGCCGAACACACGGCGAGCCGCAGCGAAAGCGAAAGCCCGGCTGTTGCTTCGCCTACCCCCAAGGCGCATCAGCCCCTGACGAACCAGGACTGGTGGCCGAATCAGGTTGACTTGTCGGTTCTTAAGAAGCACGCGCCGCAGGCCAGCCCGATGGGCGATGACTTCAACTATGCCGAGGAATTCGGCAAGCTCGACGTCGAGGCGCTCAAGCGCGACATGTTCGAGCTGATGACGAATTCGCAGGACTGGTGGCCAGCCGACTACGGCCACTACGGACCACTCTTCATCCGAATGAGCTGGCATGCCGCCGGTACCTACCGCATCTCCGACGGCCGCGGCGGCGGCGGTGAAGGCGCGCAGCGCTTCGCCCCGTTGAACAGCTGGCCCGACAACGTGAGCCTGGACAAGGCACGCCGGCTGCTCTGGCCGCTCAAGCAGAAGTACGGCAGGAAGATCTCGTGGGCCGACCTGATCATCTTCGCGGGCAACTGTGCGTACGAGTCAATGGGATTGAAGACCTTTGGCTTCGGCTTTGGGCGCGACGACATTTGGGAACCTGAGGAGATCCTGTTCGGCGAAGAGGAGACCTGGCTGGGCACCGGCAGGCGCTATTCGGGCGACCGGGACCTCGCGAATCCCTACGGCGCGACAACCATGGGCCTGATCTACGTGAACCCGGAGGGTCCCGAAGGACAACCCGATCCTGCGGCAGCGGCGAAGGATATCCGCGAGACTTTCGGTCGGATGGCGATGAACGACGAGGAGACGGCCGCGCTGATCGTCGGCGGCCACTCCGTCGGCAAGACCCACGGCGCGGGCGACGGCGACCTCGTCGGTCCCGAACCCGAGGGCTGCCCGCTCGAACTGCAGGGTCTCGGCTGGAAGAGCTCGTTTGGCACCGGCGTGGGCAAGGACGCCATTACCAGCGGCCTTGAGGTCGTCTGGACACCCACCCCAACCACGTGGGACAACACGTTCTTGGAGATGCTGTACGGGTACGAGTGGGAGCTGACCAAGAGCCCGGCCGGCGCCTGGCAGTTCACGGCGAAAGACGGCGCCGGCGCGGGCACGATCCCCGATCCATTCGGTGGGCCGGCTCGCACACCAACGATGTTGGTCACGGATATCACCATGCGGGTGGACCCGATCTATGGTGAGATCACCCGGCGCTGGCTGGATCACCCGGAGGAGTTGTCCGAGGCGTTCGCGAAAGCCTGGTACAAACTGCTGCACCGCGACATGGGACCGGTGTCGCGCTACCTGGGTCCGTGGGTTGCTGAGCCGCAGTTGTGGCAGGATCCCGTCCCGGCGGTCGACCATGCACTGGTCACAGACGAGGACGTGAAGGCCCTGAAAGCCAAGATCCTGGACTCAGGTCTTTCGGTCTCGCAGTTGGTCTCGGCGGCGTGGGCGTCGGCGGCCAGCTTCCGCGGTACCGACCTGCGAGGCGGCGCTAACGGCGCACGCATTCGCCTTGCGCCGCAGAAGGGTTGGGAGGTCAACAAGACCGCCGACCTTGACGCCGTACTGCCCGCCCTGGAGAAGATCCAGTCGGACTTCAACGGTTCGGCGTCCGGCGGGAAGAAAATCTCGCTCGCCGATCTCATCGTGCTTGGGGGCTCCGCGGCCGTCGAGAAAGCGGCCAGGGACGCCGGGCACGACATCACGGTGCCGTTTGCGCCGGGGCGCACGGACGCCTCGCAGGAACAGACCGATGTGGAGACCTTCGCGGTGCTCGAACCACGGGCCGACGGCTTCCGCAACTACCAGAGGGCCGGGGAGAAGACTCCGGCGGAGCACCTTCTGGTGGACCGGGCCTACATGTTGAACCTGACCGCACCCGAGATGACGGTTCTCATCGGCGGTTTGCGGGTGCTGGGCAACGGCAAGACCAAGCACGGCGTCTTCACCGACCGTCCCGGCGCGCTGACCAACGACTTCTTCGTCAACCTGCTCGACATGGGCACGGTGTGGACGGTGTCGGAGTCGACGGAGAACGTGTACCAGGGCAGCGACCGCAACACGGGCGCGTCGAAGTGGACCGCGACCGGTGCGGATCTGGTCTTCGGTTCCAACTCCATCCTGCGTTCGCTGGCCGAGGCTTACGCCACCGACGATGCGAAGGACAAGTTCGTGGCAGAGTTCGTCAAGGCGTGGGTCAAGGTGATGAACAACGATCGGTTCGATCTCTGATCCTCGATAACCTCCTGCGGCACCCCGCGAGCTGACACGGCTCGCGGGGTGGCGATAGACGTGGATCACGCCCCGTTCCTGATGCTGTCGATCCGTGCCGAGGACGACGCGGCCGACGACGAGTATTCGGCGATGATGCGCTTCGCCGGTCTCGATGAATGTGGCCTGCAACGAATCCGCCTGACCCACCAGCCTTTAGGACCGATCGACCTCACCGACTGGTCCGGCATCATCCTGGGCGGCGGACCGTACAATGTCAGCGACACTCCGGAATCGAAGTCCGCGACGCAACGGCGTGTTGAATCCGAGTTACTCCCCCTGATCAGTCGTCTCGTTGATCGCGACTTTCCCTTTCTCGGTTGTTGTTACGGCATCGGCACGCTCGGTTCGGTTGTCGGCGCCACTGTCGACCGCACCTACAGCGAGCCCGTTGGTGTGGTCGGTGGGATCACACGGACACCTGCCGGTCGCGCTGATCCCCTCTTCCAAGATCTGCCCGATGTCTTCGATGCGTACGGTGGGCACAAGGAGGCAGCCAGTTCGCTCCCCGCTCATGCCGTGCGCCTCGCGTACTCGGCGGCCTGCCCCGTCCAGGCGTTCCGTGTGGGCAACAACGTGTATGCGACGCAATTCCACCCCGAACTCGATGCCGAGGGAATCTGCACGCGAATTGATGTCTACAAGAACGATGGCTACTTCGCCCCCGAGGCGGCTGAGGCACTGAAGTCGGCTTCGCGGGAAACTGATGTCGAACATCCTCCAGTGGTCTTGCGCTGCTTCGCCGCGCGGTACGCGCGCCGACCGTGACCGGCGCACCTGGTTACCGGTGGGGTTAGGAGTCGGTGAACCGGGGCCCTCGTCGTTGCTGGAACGCCGTGGCGCCTTCAACGAAGTCAGGCGACTCGAGTAGCGCACTCTGGCTGCGTTTTTCACGCTCCAGCGCGGACTCGAGTTCAGTGAGGCTGGCGACGTTGATCGCCTCTTTGGTCTTGGCTATCGCCACGGCGGGGCCGGCGACCAGGGCGGCCAGCATCCTGTCGACTTCGGCGTCGAAGCTGTCCGCCGGGTGAACCGCGGTGACCAAGCCCCATTGCAGCGCCTCGGCCGCCGAGATCCGCTCCGCCAGCAGCGCCATCCGCATTGCACGAATCCGGCCCGCCGACGCGGCGATCAACGCAGACGCCCCGCAGTCCGGCATCAGGCCGATCTTGGTGGCGGAGAGCATGAAATACGCAGCGTCTGAAGCTATTACGATATCGCAGGCCAGTGCCAGCGATACGCCCCCACCGACCGCCGGACCATGGACCGCGGCGACTACCGGATGTGGGATGGCGGCGATCGCGCGCACAGCGCGGTTTGCCGCACCGATGAGATCTGCGGGAGGGCGCGCCGAAGCAGCGGCCAGATCCGCGGCCCCGATGCTGCCGCCCGAGCTGAAGGCGCGGCCTGCGCCCCCTAGTCGCACAGCTCTTATCTGGGGGTCGGTCGCCGCCTCGGTCAACACCTCAGCGATGCCGACGAGCACCTCTTCGTCGAGCGAATTAAGGCTGTCCGGACGGTTGAGGGTGACCCGCAGGACCCCGTCGGACAACGTGACCGCCAGCCCAGTCCTCACCGGCCGCCGTCGACTGGACAGGACTATTGCGCGCCGAACTGGATACCTTGATTGACCTGATCGATGGCCTGGTTGACCAAATCGATTGCTTGGACCCGATGTCCGCCCTTGTCCGGGATGGCTATTTGCAGTTCGTTCAGCGCGTTGTTCAGATCGTCCCTGGCGTTGAACATGTGCGTTTGCACCGCGTACGCCGTGCCGGCACCCAGGAGGCTGAAACTGACTGCGGTGAGGACTCCGGCAACGATCAACCGGAACTTGGAGACGTGCATTGCACAGTCCTTTCGAAAGGAGGAAGCCCCGACCGATTGGGAAGGTAACAGCTCGGCCCTGGCCGCACCGCCCCTCAGAGAACATCAGCAGCAAATGCTCAGGGATCCCACCGGAGGGATGCGGACAAGCCTTAGGTGTGTTCTTGGCCCTTTCCGAGCAGAAGCGGCGTCCGGTCGAAGTACACCTCGTTGCGGCTGATCAGCCCGTCTTTAACTGTCACCGTGCACACGCCGTCGCACTCGACGATCCGTTCACCGTCGGGAATGACCGCGTGCCAGTAGTTCAAGAATCCGTCGTTGAGCGGTCGCACCCGGGTGTTTGTCCACACCCAGTCCGGATAGCGGGCCAGGAGGCGGCGAAAGTACCCGAGGATCTCGTCGTGGCCCCGCACCCCGGCAGGTACACCCGGATCACTGTAGACAGCATCGCCCGCATAGAAGGCGGCCAGGCGCTCGGGATCGTTGCCGGTCCACGCGGGCAGCCATCGATCAGTGAACTTCTTTGCCTCCGTCTCGGACATTCCGGAAAACTTCTGCACAAGCGCAGATCATCTCATCACCTTCGATGTTGAAGGCGTCCCCACGCTGGATGTAGTTGCGCTTGTAGACCAGTGGCACGAATGCCTTGCTCAGCACGAGTGGCACGTGGTTCTGCTCGTAGTAGTCGGCGAACTCCTGCGACGACAGGCCGGGCTTGCGCTTCAGATATCCGAAAACCTTGATCATCGTGTGAGCGTAGTGGCGGCATCAAACCCGAAACGGTTCAAAGGAGTCCACCGTTCTGCTGTCCGTATACGCTGCGATGGTGCTTGCCACCGTAATCGCGACGGTCCTGCTGGCGATACTTTTCACGTTTGCCAGCTCCATCAAGCTGCTCGGGGCTCCGCAATCGCTTGCGATCCGCGATCACCTCGGCGTCACGCCGGTGTTCTGGCGGGTGATCGGACTGTTGGAGCTGGCGGGCGTCATAGGAGCGCTGGCGGGCCTGGCCTGGCCGCCGATCGGCGTGGCCGCAGCGATCGGTCTGGCTCTGCTCTCAGTCGGAGCAGTCGCCTTTCACGTGCGCGCCTCCGACGGGTTCGCCAAGACGGCACCCGCGGTGATCGCCATCTTGCTGGCGGTCGCGACCGCGATACTGCAGACTCGCTGATCCCAAATTCGCGCGCCCGCGCGGGCCATTTGAGCCCTCAGCGGTGGCAGGCTCGAACCGTGGACGTGCCACAGCCTGATCCGGCCACCCCGCACCTGGCAGACGTGGTGCCGTCGGTGCTGGCCGCGATGGGTGTCGCGGGCTTCGACGGCCGAATTCCCTTGCGGGGGATCCTCGCCGGGGCGTGTGTGCTGCTCGTCGACGGACTCGGCGCCGAGCTGCTCGCCACCTACGCCGAAGACGCCCCCGTGCTCGCGGGTCTGCGCGGGCAAACGCTGCAGGTCGGGTTCCCGTCCACCACCGTGGCCGGACTCGCGGCCGTCGGCACAGGCTGTCGCGCCGGCGAGCACGGCATGGTCGGCTACTCGTTCCGCCTGCCCGGCACCGGCGTGGTCAACGCCCTGCGCTGGCGTCCGCACCCATGGGGCGATGACCTTCGTGACGACCTTCCGCCCGAGCAGGTGCAGACAATCCCGACGATGTTCGAACGGGCCGCGTCCGCGAGGGTCGCGGTGAGCGTGGTCTGCGGCGCGGAGTTCAGTGACTCGGGGCTGACTCGCGCCGTCCTGCGCGGGGCCCGGTACGTCGGCGTGCAGGCTCTCGGAGATCTGGCCGCGTGCGTGCGCGCCGCGATCGCCGACGGCGGGTTCTGCTACGGCTACCACAGCGAACTCGATCTGCTCGGGCATCTGTACGGCCCGGGGTCGGCGGCCTGGCGGATGCAGTTGCGACACGTCGATCGGCTGGTGCAGTCCATCCTGGAGAGCCTTCCGCCCGGCGGGCTGCTCGCGGTGGTGGCCGACCATGGGATGGTTGCGGTCGAGACCTCCGATCTCATCAACGTTGACGAGTGCGAGCCGCTCTTGGACGGTGTGGAGGCCATTGGCGGGGAGCCGCGGGCCCGGCATGTCTACGCTGCCGACGGCGCCGCCGACGCGGTACTCGATGCGTGGCGCGAGACGCTGGGCGAGCGGGCGTGGGTGGTGTCCCGCGAGGAGGCGATCGCCGCCGGATGGTTCGGCGACCGGGTCCGTGACGAGGTGCGGCCGCGCATCGGCGACATCATCGCGGCGGCTCGCGGGGCGGCAGCGGTGGTGCGCCGCACGGTTGAGCCGCTGGAGTCGTCGCTCATTGGCCACCATGGATCGCTGACGAGCGCCGAACAGCATGTCCCGCTGTTGCTCGCGTACGGCTGATCGCCGTGGTCGCCCGCCCGCGTACCCTTCTGTTGTGAGTTCTTGGACAGCAACGACAGCCGCCGCAACGCTCGCTCTTGCGGGCTGCTGCCTCTGGGCCGGCACCGCGATCGCGGATCCGACCGGACCCCTGCCCGGCCCTCCGCCCGGACCCCCGCCACCGGCCGCAGCCGCCGCAGCCGCCGCACCCGCCGCACCCGCGACGACCATGGACCATGACGGCATTTACACGGTGGGAACCGACATCGTGCCGGGCACCTACAGCTCACCGGGACCAGTGGGCAGCGGTACGTGCTACTGGAAGCGGGTGAGCAGCAGCGGCGAAATCATCGACAATGCGCTGACCAAGAAGGCGCAGACCGTGCAGATCGATTCAAGCGACGCGTCCTTCAAGACCAGCGGCTGCCAGCCGTGGCAGATCACGGATGCGCCGCCACCCGCGGCCGCCTCGCCGCAGAATGCCGGCGCCCAATTGGGCGACTACATCAACACCATCAACAACGGCGCCCGCCAGGTCGGCGACGCACCGCTGCCTCACCCTTAGTACAGCGGCGACCAAGCGGAGGTCCGCAGAAGTCGGCTCTCCCATTGATCGCGGTACTTCAGCGCATCGAACATGTAGGTGCCCGGTCCCCGATGCTCGGGTGGGATGTCGCTGGTCAACAAACGGACGAGCACCTCGTAGTCGTTGGACGCGTCGATCTTCTGCCACAGCATCGCCTCGCGTCGCCGGTAGCTCCCGTGCGCCACCTGGAAACATGCCTGGATGTCGAGCAGCCGCGATGATGTGGACAGGGGCCGGTAGTAGATCTCGTCCCACGAGCGGATGTAATCGTCCAGCGGTGCGGAGGGCCAGCCGGTGTCCTCCATGAACAGACTCAGCGGATGAGTCGCGGCATCGGTGGGCACGGTCCCCAGGTCGACTTCCTGCAGCGGCGACCACTCGACCGGCAGCAGGATCTTGCCGGTCACCTCGTGGCGCAGGTTGTCCAGCTCGCGCATCCACGGCCGAAGGTCCCCCGTTTGGGCGCGGCGGGCAAGCCTTTCCCACGCCGCTCCGTCCGCGATGCCCGTGATGGTGACCACGTTGTAGGACAGCCCGGAGCCGTGAGCGAGGTTGGTGTACCAAAGAAGTCGAGCGCTGTCCTCTCCGGCTAGCGTGGGCATCCAGCCCTCGCGATAAGCCGCCTCGAACTCGTCCTCGCGCGCGCCCACCACCTTGTGGGTCTCGTGAACAAACAGCACAGCGCCTCCGTCCTGTCGGCTCAGGTCCCGTCCGCGATCAGCGCAGCGAGCCGTCGGCGGTTGACCTTGCCAGTGTCGTTGTATGGGATCTGGTCGACGATGATCATCCGCTCGGGAAGCTTGAAATAGGCGATCAGCTCGCGACAGTGGTCTCGCAGCTCCTCGAGTGTCACCGGCGAGCAGGCCACCACCGCAGCACCCACCCGCTGGCCCATCTCCTCGTCGGCGACTCCGGCGACCGCAACGTCGCGTATCGCCGGGTGCGCCCGCAGGGCCTCCTCGACCTCGATCGGCCCGAACTTCTCTCCCCCGCGATTGATGGTGTCCTTCAGCCGGCCGCTCGGGTAGATGTAGCCGTCGGGATCTTGGCGGGCGAGGTCCCCGGTGTGCAGCCAGCCTCCGATGACGTTCTGGCTGGTGTTCACCCACAACTCGCCGACCGTCCCGGGCTCGACATCGACTCCGGTCTCGGGGTCCACCACCCGGACCTCGACACCCGGAAGCGGGCGGCCGACCGACCCAATGCGGTCAGGATCGCGATGATCGTCAGGCAGCAGAGTCGTGTAGGCGCCCAGGGTCTCGGTTTGACCAAACACGTTGGCGAACCCGACATGCGGCATCGCGGCCATCGCCGTGCGCATCAACGCGACGGGTGCGGCGGCCGCGCCGTAGGCGATCGCGACGAGAGACGTCAGGTCGGTGCTGCCGAAGTCGGGATGGTCGATGATCCGCTGGAGCATCGTCGGCACCAAGAAGGTGGACGTCACCCGGTGCTCTTGCACCAGACGCAACCACGCTCCTGCGTCGAACCGGTCCTGGACCACGTAGGTATTACCCGAGAACAGGTTTCCGAGCGTGCCGATCGCACCGCCGACGTGAAAGAACGGGACGCTCATCATGCTCACCGTGGGTGGCACATCCGCACGGAAGGGGATAGCCACGTCAGTGATTCGCGCGCTGAGCTGCCCGTTGGTGATGCCGATTGCCTTCGGCAGCCCGGTCGTCCCACTGGTGAACAGGATCAGCGCGTCGCGGTCGCCGACGTCCTCGGCGGGCGGCGGTGCCGTCACCTCGCCGCCACCCAAAAGGTCGGTCGAGGTGAGCACGGTGGACACGCCCGCCTCGCGGAGCCGGCCGGCGTACGCCTCCCCGGCAACCCCGACGTCGGCACATTCAGCGTTGTTAACCAGCCCCTGTAACTCCGGCGGGGTCAGGGCGGGGTTCATCAGCGCCGCCGCAGCGCCGATTCGTGCCGCACCGAGCACCGTCGCGATCGACAGCAGACTGGCGACGTCGACGACCGCGACGCAGGTGCCGGCCAACTCGTCGGCGGCCAGGTGAGCGGCGCACTGCTCGACGGCGGCTGCCAGCTCGGCGTAACTGATGGCCCGTCCATCGATGATGAGTGCGGTGCGATCGGGATCGCCGGCCGCGGCGGCGTCGATGATGGTGCTGATGTTCATCTGCCGCCGCTCAGTACAGGGGTGACCACGAGGAGGTCCGCAGCAGCCTGCTGGTCCACTGGTCGCGCAGCTCCAGGGCGTCGTGCATCCACGTCCCGGGCGCGCGGTGTTCGGGAGCAATCTCGGTCTGAAGCAGTTTGAGCAGTGCGTCCGGTTGGTGGATGCGTTGCATCAGCGCCACCTCGCGGCGCACGTGGCTGCCGAGGGCGGGCTGGAATGCTGCCGCGATTGTCAGCAACGGTGCCGGCCGGTCGATGCTCTTGGCGTACACCTCCCCGCATCGGTCGATGTACTCGAGGAACTTATCCTCGTGCGGCCACATGGTGTCTTCCATGTACAGGGTCAGCTCGTGCTCGCGCCCGTCGACCGCCACCTCATCGAACTCCACGTCTTGCAGCGGCGACCACGGAAGCGGCACAAGCAATTTGGCATCGACATCATGGCGAAGCTCATCCAGTTCGCGCATCCACCGCTGCAGATCGCCCTTCTGCACGCGAAGCGCGAGGCGTTCGAACGCCGCCCCGTCGCGAACCGCGGTCACCGTGACGACCGTATATGCCGGGCCGCTGCCGTGTGCGTGGTTGGTGTACCACAGCAACCGGGCGTCGTCGCCGGCGCCGAGGGTGGGCATCCATCCGTCTCGGAAGGCGGCCTCGAACTCGTCTTCGACGCTGCCCCGCACCTTGTGCGCCTCGTGCATGAACAGCACGCGGAGACCTCCCGTCTGCCGGCGCAGCATCTGGACACCGACGCCGAGAATCTGGTTTCCTCACAAGGGTATCGGTCCTCTCACTCAGGAAGTTGCGTCATGGCCAGGCTCGACGTGCCGAACGGCCCCGGTGGCGAGGCCGCGATGATTTGGACCTTGCGGCCCGAGCTGGGGGGCATGGTCGAGCGGATGATCCGCGGCGCCTACCAGGAAAGCATCCTTCCGCCGGAGGAACGCGAGCTGGCCAGAATGCGCATTGCCCAGCTCAACGACTGCATCGCGTGCTCGGACTTCCGGGCGCCGTCGGTGCTCGACGCGGGCATCCCGCCGGACCTTTACGAGAACGTCGCGGCGTACTCCACCTACCCCGGCTACACCCCGAGGCAGCGCCTTGCCATTGAGTACGCCGAGCGTTTCGCCGGTGAGCCGGCCTCCATCGACGACGCGTTTTTCGAGCGCCTGCGCGGGCTGTTCACCGACGCGGAGATCCTCGACCTCACGCTGTGCGTCGCCGTGTTCCTGGGCCTGGGCCGGTCACTGGCCGTGCTCGGCGTTGACCAGTCCTGCGCGATCGACGTCTGAGCGCGGGTGGACATCTCCTCGGTCGACGAACTGCTCACCACCACGCGGGCAGTGCGCAAACGCCTCGATCTGACGCGGCCGGTCGGTCGTGACGTCATCCTCGAGTGCATACGGCTGGCGATGCAGGCGCCCACCGCGAGCAACGAGCAGGACTGGCGATGGGTGGTGGTGACCGATGCCGACAAGCGGGCCGCCATCGCCGACATCTACCAGAGCATCGGTGCCGAGTACTTGGCCCACGCCGCGGCCACCTCGTCCGACCCGCAGACTCGGCGGGTTTACCAAAGCGCACTCGGCCTCACCGAGACACTCGCCAAGGTGCCCGTCCACGTAATCCCTTGTCTGAATGGCCGTTTCGACGGAAGCAACCTGTTGGCAGCCGCCTCGGCCTGGGCGTCGATCATCCCCGCCGGCTGGAGTTTCCTCCTTGCCCTTCGTTCCCGCGGATTGGGATCGGTCTGGACGACGATGCATCTGGCCAAGGAGCGCGAGGTCGGAGAGTTGCTGGGAATCCCCGCCACTGCGACCCAGGCGGCGCTGTTCCCGGTGGCGTACACGATAGGTACTGACTTCCGGCCGGCCTCAAGGCCGCCCGCCGAGTCGATCACTTTCTGGAACACCTGGGGAGAGCACTGATGCAGTCCTACACCGTGAGATTCCATATCGACGCACCCCCGAGGAAGGTGTGGCGCGTACTGCATCCAAAGGTCCCGCCGAACTCACCGCGCCCCCGCGTCCTCGAGTGGCCGACGGGCCGCATGGAAATCCTCAACGAAGGCGACGAAGCCGGTGAGGGTCTGGTCCGCACCTGTGTCTTCGAAGTGCCCAAGTACCTACTGTCGGGTGGCAAGGGCCGCTCGTGGGAGTCGGTGACCGAGGCGAAGATCGACAAACTGTCACGTTACGTGGCTGTCGGCAAGCCGCTCTGGTCCCGCGCGGAGGGCTATCACGAACTCGAGGAACAGCCCGATGGAACCACAGTGCTGACGTTCCACGAGACATATCACGCCTACAACCCGGTGCTGCGTTTTCTTCTCGAACGTCC
The DNA here is from genome assembly GCA_963759655.1 of uncultured Actinomycetota bacterium. Lineage (GTDB taxonomy): Bacteria > Actinomycetota > Actinomycetes > Mycobacteriales > Mycobacteriaceae > Mycobacterium. Next base: position 131,258 of record CAVXAG010000018.1, read on the forward strand.
GGTGCACGCAAAGATTTCGCGCGACAACCTTCGGACGTATGAGCACGCGCTCGGCTACGCGGGCCACGTCACGCGACTGACCTAGGTTGTCGTGCCGTGGATTTCGCACAACGCACCGTCGACATCGCTCGCCGGAACGTCGCAGAGGGCGGCCGGCCGTTCGCGACGGTGGTGACCGACGAGTGCAAGGAGCGCCGCGGGCCGAGTCGTCCTGAACTGAACGGCAACGCGCCCCCTCATCGCGGTGACTGTCGGAAGGCGCGGTTCATTCGTTGCTTGAATGCTGCGTCGAAACCCCGGTAGCTGCTTCGCAACGCGTGCCCCGGCCAATGTGCTGGAATGAGCTCGACAGGTAGCTGCGGGTCCAGCTGAAGATGCCGGACCACCGCGATCGACAGCGCGAACTGGTAGGTGAAGCTCTCGGTCGCATCATCGCGTGCGGCGTCGAGTTCGTCCTTCATCGCCTCGAGGAGAACGATCGCGTCGTCGGCCCAGGCGTCCAGCGCGAACAGCGATCGTATCGTGTCGGCGGTGATGTCGGTAGCCGCACTGTGAAAGTGGGTGCACTGCTGGTCCAGCACGGCTCGCGACATCGGAAGCCGTTGCGGGTCAAGGTTATCCGGCCGTATCCACACTCCCTCTCTGAGTTCGGCCAGATGCAACGCAGTGGCTGCCTTCCGTAGCCCGAGGCGATCGGCTGCCGGCCGGCGCTCCAGCGAGACGACTGCCAGTTCCCAGGTTCCGTCCCATGGTCGCGCAGCCGCTTCGTCGATCCTGGACGCTTCGTCGACGCGCTGGCGTCGTTCCGACAACCGCCCGGCGAGCGCATAGCTCCCGCCGTCGCTGGTGAGTTCTGCGGCGGACACCATTCGCCACAGGCACGTGCGCGCGGCGCCCTCGCTGATACCGAACAAGGAGGCCATCGCCACCAGCTCCCCCACCGTGAGATGAGGCTGGTCGGCGCCCAACAAGGCCGACGCCAGCACCGAGCGCGCGCTCAGCGGGCGGTCGCCTGTCAACTGGCTCACCCGGGTTCGGGGCCCGTCAGCCGTGGACACGGCCGCACATATCACAGGATCGTTGACGCGTGATGCCCATCGCGTGATACTGACACACATGAGCGCTCCGACAAAGTCCCTGGTTGCCGATGACGTCGAGATCGTTCGGCGCATCCTCGCTCATATCGACGCAGGCACTACCGACGAGGGCGAGGCATGGCGTGAGCCCGTCGAGAACTACGTCGACCCTGATCGATTCGCCGACGAACTCCAACTGCTGCGCTCGATGCCGAGCGTGTTTGCTCCCGCCGCGGCGATCTCCAGGCCGGGCGATCACGTCGAACGTGACGCTTTCGGCGTGCCGCTTTTCGCCGTTCGCGGGCGTGACCAGCGGGCGCGGGTGTTCCGCAACGCGTGTCGCCATCGCGGGATGGCCCTCGTCGAAGGCGCCGGTTGCTCGGCCGCGCTGGTGTGCCGGTATCACGGCTGGACGTACCGTCTGGACGGTTCGCTTTCGCACGTTCCGCATGCCGATGCTTTTCCCGACCTGGATGAGTCGACGCGCGGTCTGGTCGAGGTCGCGAGCCGTGAAGTCGGCGGCCTCATCATCGTCGGCCCGTTGCACACCCCCACGGCGTCGCAAGCCTGCGCCGATGCGGCGATGGCCGCGCTGACCGACGGCAGCCCGTGGCGGGACAAATTACTGCCCGCTGAGCGGCTCCTGTATGTGGAATCCACTCGGCGCGAGATGAACTGGAAGGTTCTCGTCGAGCAGTTCCTGGAGGGCTATCACATCCGCTCGACGCACACGAACACGTTCTTCCCGCTGCAATACGATGACCTCAACGTGGTCGAGACCTTCGGACCCAACAGCCGAATTACGTTCCCATACAGCAATATTGAAAGGCTGCGTGACCGTCCGGAGTCAACCTGGACGACGGACGCACGGGTGACGTATGTGTATCAGCTGTTCCCGAACGTCATGGTGGCGACGTTCCCCGATTTCGTGCTCCTGGTAGTGATCGACCCGGTTGACGTCGGTCAATCGACGGTCACCGTGTATGCGATGGTCACACCCGATGTCGCCGAACGAGTATCGGTCAACGCCAGCCGAGGTGGTGAGCCCGGGGGTCCCAACACGCTACTGGCGCGGGGTGCGTTGGAGGACAACGAGATGTCGGCGGGGGTGCAACGCGGCTTGCACGCAGGCGCGAACTCGTTTGTGGAGTTCGGGCGCCACGAAAGCGCGATCGGACACTTCCACGCCGCCCTCGACGAACGGCTCGCTCGATTGACCGCGTGAGCTACTCGTCCAATCGGGCACGCTGATCCGCATAGCTTCCTCGAGTTTTGGGTAAATGCTTGAAATACGCCGAGGGTCGGGACCGTCGGATGAGGAGGCTTGCAATGAGGATGTTTCTTCGCGGTCTGACAGTTGCTGTCATGGCGACGATAGCGGCGATGGGGTTCGTGACCGTCGCGACGCCGGCAGTGAGCTCGGCGCAATGCGCGAACGGCCAGTGGTGGGATCCGAAGGCGAACGTGTGCCGGGCGCCAGACGCGCCGCTAGCTCTGCCATGCGACGCCGGCCAGTGGTGGGACCCGACGGCTAATGTATGCCGGCCGCTGGGCGTGGGGCCGCAGCCCTTGGCATGCGGCGCGGGCCAGTGGTGGGACCCGACGGCTAACGTGTGCCGGCCGCTGGGCGTCGGGCCGCAACCGCTCGGATGCGATAACGGCTGGTGGTGGGATCCGACCGCGAACGTGTGCCGTCCACCATTGATTAATCCCCCACAGTAACGGGATCACCAACCGCCCGATCGCAGCCTCACGCTCAAGGCTGTTGCGCCTCACAAGAATTAGGCGATGGTCCCCCATGCCTGTGGCAGGATGGCTTTCGTGGGCACCCGGTGGCGGGAAAGCGGGGCGCCGCGGGGCGGTGAATACGACGCGCGGTGGGATTCCCTGGCCGCCCAAGGCCAGAACATTCACGGCGAAGCGGACCTGGTCGAGATCTTGCTTCGCGAGTCGGGCGGGTCGCGTGTCCTCGACGCCGGCTGCGGCACCGGACGTGTGGCGATCGAGTTGGCACGGCGAGGTTTTTCGGTGATCGGCGTTGATTCCGATGCAACGATGCTCGCCGTGGCGCACACCAAAGATCCGGCCCTCCGCTGGATCGAGGCGGATCTTACCGATCTCACTGTCAGGCTCGATGCCGAATTTGATCTCGCGATGTTGGCCGGGAACGTCATGATCTTCCTCGACCCGGGGACCGAGGAGACCGTTATGCATGAACTCGGCACGCACCTGGCGCCCAAGGGCCTCCTCGTATCGGGCTTCCAGATTCGGCCTGGCCGCATGTCGTTCGAGGAATATGACAGGCTCGCGGCGGCGGCCGGCTTTGAGCCGGTGGCGCGGTGGGCCACCTGGGACCGCGAGCCGTTCGACGGCGGCAATTACGCGGTGTCGGTGCACAGACTGGCGAGCTCAACGCGACTTGTCGGTTGAGAACCTCCGGCTTACTGGCGGTCGTCGAGCCAGTTGGTAATGGCGGCCACCGCGTCGCGATAGAAGATTGTGTACGGACGATCCGCGACATACCCGATGTGCGGGGTGGCAAGCACGTTGTCAAGGGTCCGTAGCGGGTGCCCGATCGGCAACGGCTCGGTGTTGAATACGTCAAGTGCCGCGCCGCCGATCGACCGCGACCGAATAGCGTCGACTAATGCCGACTCGTCGACAATCGGTCCACGAGAAGTGTTGACGAGCAGCGCCGTTGGTTTCATTGCCGCTAACTCGGCCGCCCCGACCAAGTTTCGTGAGCGCTCACTCAGCCTCAAGTGGATAGTCAGTACGTCCGACGTGCGGAACAGTTCATCCTTGCCGACGTAACGGGCACCTGCCTCCGCCGCCGCGTCCTCGGTGAGGTTCTGACTCCACGCGACGACGTCCATCCCGAAGGCGTTGCCAATTCGGGCAATTCGGTTGCCGATGTTGCCAAGTCCCAAGACGCCAAGCACACGTCCGGCCAACTCGATGCCGACGGATACCTGCCACTTACCTCCGCGTACAGCCATGTTCTCGGCGACGATGTTGCGTACCGCAGACAGGATGAGCGCCCACGTCAACTCGACGGTCGAGGCGATCGTGCCGCCGGTTGTTCCGACGTGAATACCGTGGTCCGCCGCGGCCGCCGTGTCGATCGAGGCGTTGAAAGGTCCGGTGGAGGCAATCATCTTCAGCCGCGGAAGCCGCTCGATGATCGCCCGCGGCAGCGGTGTGCGTTCCCGCATCACGAACACGATGTCGAACCCTGCGAGCCGATCAACGAAGGCATTGGGGTCGGCGATGTGATCGTTGAAAACGGTGATGTCGGCGCGTTCGGCCACCGGGGTCCAGTCCGCCATGTCGAGAGCGACATTCTGATAGTCGTCGAGGATTGCCACCTTCAGCCGCGCGGTCACAGTTGCGAAATCTCCTGGATCGCAGCGACAGTCACGGGATCGACAATGCAGGTGAAGTGGTTGCTCTCGGGCGTCTCCACCACACGAACCGCCGGATTCGTCGCTGCGAGAGCCGCGATCGCGTGGTCGGGGACGATGAGTGCACCGTTGAGTGGTTTCATGGCCCGCACCACCAGGGTCGGCATGGTGAGCGCGCGCCAATGCTCGCTCCAGTCGCGCGGCCACTCGTGATAGAGGTCCTCTTCGGCGGCGGCGCGCGAGGTCGACGGGCGCCACGAGCCGTCGGGGAGCTGTTCGAGCTCGTACGTGTAGTAGGCGTCCCAGAACGGCGACCAGGGGTTGATCACGCCGCCGCCGCGGATCGTCTGGAGATAAGCGTCCGGTGTCGGCACGACGGCGTCGAGGCGGTTCAGACCGGCGCGGATCGGCGCCAACGCCGCAGCGTCCACCGGGCCGGTGTGGTCGATCAGGGTGACGCTGTGCAGGCGGTCGCCGTCCCGCAGCGCAACCCGCATTGAGATCAATGCGCCGAGCGACCAACCGACGAGGTCGAATTCGGCCGCGCCGAGGGCGGTTGCGACGGCGAGAACGTCGCGGGCGTGGTTTTCCAGCCCGTACGTGCCGGGCGGCGTGAGCTCGCTGCGGCCGCGGCCGCGAAGGTCAATCGCAACGACCCGGCGGTCGCTGCCGGCCAACCGCTCGGCGAGGTCCGTGAAGCCGCAGAGGTTCGCGGACAGGCCGTGGACGCACAGGAGCAACGGCGCGCCATCGGCACCCCACCGTCGGGCCCGGATACGCCCGGCGGGCAGCTCCACGTCGATGTCCATCGGGCGGACTGTACGCGGGCGCACTACGTGTTCAGCTCGCTGACGAACTCGTCGGCGGTCATGGGCAGGGAGAACATCGGATAGTCGTACTTCAGCGCGTTCTCGTGCTCCTCAACCGATGTTGCGGCGACGCAGTCGCTCAGGGTGATGACCCGGTAGCCGTTCTCGTAAGCACTGCGCATGGTTGACTCGACGCAGCAGTTGGTGAGGAATCCGCCGAGGGCAACCGTCGAAATTCCCTTGCTGCGCAGGATGAAATCGAGGTTGGTGCTGGCGAAGGTGTCCAGGCCGCGCTTTCCCTCGACGACGATGTCACCGGCAGCCGGCGTCAGTTCGTCGATGATCTCCGCGCCCCACGAACCTTTGACGAATGCTTGGCCGTCGACGACACCCTTCAGAATGCCGTACGGGCGGTTGGTGATCTCGCCGTACCCTTCGGTGAAGGCAATCGGGGCGTGCATGACCGTGGCCCCGGCATTCCGCGCCGCTTTCACGACTTTCTGTGTATGGGCCAGCATGTGAGTCTTGTCCATCACCTCCGAGACCGCCTCGTGCAACACACCGCCCTCGGTGGTGAAGTCGTTCTGATACTCGATCAGCACGATGGCTGTGGTCTTCGGGTCGATGGCCATCACCGCAGGCCACCTGGCCTGCACACGAGACGTGCCCGCTTCATTGCGGGTTTCCGTGGTTGCGAGCCAGTTCGCACAACGTCCTTGCGGTCATGGCGTTGCTGGTAGGGCTGGTGTCGGGAGGCCATGGGGTGGTCGCGAGGACGTGATCCGTGCAGCGTTTGAGTTGCTGTTCCGGTGAGTTGTACCAGTTGCTGTAGAGCACACCGATCACGACGGCGACGGCGCTCACCACTACTACCGCAATCACAGCAGTCCTGTTTCTTTTGGGGCCCGGCCTCTCGATCATATTGTTCCCTTGATGTCACAGCTCGATCGCCACTGTTGCTGATACTCGATCAGCACGATGGCTGTGGTCTTGGGGTCGATGGCCATCACCGCAGGCTAACCCGCGATCACCAGCCCCGGAAGTGTCGTTCCGCCACCTGGGTCTTCGCACTGGCGCGAGTCGCAAGACCTGGAGGGCGACGCGGTTCACGACCGGGATACGTTGTTAGAGCAATGAGTGAAACGAGGTCGAAGAAAGGTCAACGATGGACGAGCCACGGCCGCCGTTTCCGCCCTTCGATCTCGACAGTGCCATCGCGAAAACTCAAGCCGCCGAGGATGCTTGGAATACCCGCGAACCGCATCGGGTCAGTCTCGCTTACACCGGGGACTCCGTCTGGCGGAACCGTGACCTATTCATCACCGGGCGCGAGGAGATCGTCGCCTTCCTCACCGCCAAATGGGCGAATGAACTCGACTACGTCTTGCGCAAGAGCCTCTGGGGCTTTCGGGAGAATCGCATTGCAGTCCGGTTCCAATACGAGTGGCACGACATCTCGGGCCAGTGGTACCGGAGCTACGGCAATGAGCTGTGGGAATTCGACGACGGCGGTCTGATGCGGCGACGGGAGGCCAGCATCAACGACGTCCACATCAACGAGGGCGAACGCCGTTACTTCGGTCCGCGGCCCGCCGATGACCGCGGGCTAGGCCACGACATCCCGCTCCGCTGAGAGCTGCCGTGGCCGCTTTTCCGATCGCGGCCGCGTGGACCACGTTGGCCGTGTTCGCGCGGCCACACGCTGTCGCCGCCGCAAACGCATAACCAGGAACCGGCGGTGTGTCTCAAAGCACACCGACAGCGGATCACGCCAGACCGGCACCGGTATTGGCTTGGAGTCGATCGTCATAGTGATTCCACTGTGACACAACAACACCCGCGGGTTAAAGCAACACACCGCGAATTGGATGGTCGCTGCATGAAGCATTGGTGCCCTGCTGGTTACGTCACCGCAAACGATGATCGACGCCGTGCGATGGCGCCACGTGTTCGGTTCCGTCAGGCCTCGCGGTAACGTGGTCCGCATGACAGCTTCGTCGATTGACAACATCCCGCTGACCACGCTCGACGGCGACCCAATCTCGCTGTCGCAGTTCGCTGATCGGGCGGTGCTTGTGGTGAACGTCGCATCCAAGTGCGGCCTGACTCCCCAGTACGGCGCGCTGCAGAAGCTGGCGGCTGACTACAGCGACCGCGGGTTGACGGTGATCGGTGTGCCGTGCAACCAATTCATGGGACAGGAACCGGGCAGCGCAGAGGAGATCAAGACCTTCTGCGCGACCACGTACGGTGTGACGTTCTCGCTGCTGGAGAAGGCAGAGGTCAACGGCGAAGGACGGCATCCGCTGTACGCCGAGCTCACCAAGACACCAGACGGCGACGGAGCCGCCGGCGACATCCAGTGGAACTTCGAAAAGTTCCTTATCGCCCCGGGCGGACAGATCGTCAACCGATTTCGGCCGCGCACCGAGCCGGATGCGCCCGAGGTGGTCGAGGCTATCGAGGCGGTTCTCCCCAGGTAGGGGCGCGCGGTCGCGCCGGAGTGGGCAATTCCGGCCGATGGCCTCATGCGACACTCTGGGCATGGCTGTAGTAATCGCCCGTCCAAAGTTGGAGGGCAACATCGCGGTCGGTGACGATCGCCAGATCGGCTTTGCTGAGTTTGGCGACCCGCAGGGCCGCGCGGTCTTCTGGCTGCACGGAACTCCAGGTGCCCGCCGTCAGATCCCCACCGAGGCCCGGGTCTTCGCGGAGCGCGAGAACATCCGGCTGATCGGCATCGACCGGCCCGGTATCGGTTCGTCGACGCCGCACCAGTACGAGACAGTCCTTGAGTTTGCCGACGACATGCGAACCATTGCAGACGTTCTGGGCATCGACAGGATGGCCGTCGTCGGTCTGTCCGGTGGCGGTCCTTACGCCCTCGGCTGTGCCGCGGCAATGCCGGACCGCGTCGTGGCCGCCGGCGTTCTCGGTGGTGTTGCTCCGGCCAGCGGCCCAGAATCCATCGGCGGCGGCGCCATGGCCCTCGGTGCTCTGGTTGCTCCGTTTCTCGAGGTGGCGGGCACTCCCATCGGGTTAACCGCGAGCTTGTTGATCCGGTTGGTCCGACCGATCGCGTCCCCGATGGCCGACCTGTATGGCCTTGTGTCTCCGCCGGCTGACCGCCGCCTGCTTGCGCGGCCCGAGTTGAAGGCGATGTTTCTCGACGATCTGCTCAACGGCAGCCGCAAGCAACTGGCCGCGCCGTTCGCCGACGTCGTCGTGTTTGCCCGGTATTGGGGCTTCCATCTCGACCAGGTGAAGGTGCCGGTTCGCTGGTGGCACGGCGACCACGACCACATCGTTCCGTTTGCGCACGGGCAACACGTCGTGGCTCGTCTCCCGGATGCCGAGTTGTACCACTTGCCAGGCGAGAGTCACCTCGCCGGTCTGGGTCGCGGCGAGGAAATCCTGCGAACCATGTTGGACGTCTGGGACCGCCAGGACCAGAGGTAGACCAGAGGTAGCGGCCCAACCCAGGCGGCTACGCGGACGTCGTCCCGGAGAGCTGCGCCTTGACGTTACGGGACAGTTCGTCGGCAAGGACCTCGCGCTCCCCGGCAAACAGCCCGTCCAATGCCTGCTTGGCCACGGCAGCGGGGTCGCTTTTCTGATCTGCCGGGGCGAAGCTGGCCATGTCGGTGTCCATGAACCCCACGTGCAGAGCTGTCACGTGAATGCCGTGGGGCTCGAGTTCGGCACGCACTGCGTCGGTCATCGCCCACTCTGCCGCCTTGGCCGCCGAGTAGGCACCGGACGTCGGCGGGTGCGCCCACGACAACACCGACAGCACATTGAGAATGGCTCCCCCGCCATTGCGCTCGATGATCGGCGCGAAAGCCCGGGTCACGTTCAGCGTGCCGAAGTAGTGGGTGTCCATCTCGAGCCGGATATCCTCCAGCCGCCCGGTAAGCAACGACGCGCGCGTCGATACGCCGGCGTTGTTCACCAGGACGGTCACATCGGGTGCGGCTTCTGCGGCGCGGCGCACCGATTCGAGATCGGTGATGTCGAGTTGGATCGGGACGACACCTGGAAGGTCGACCGTCTCTGGGCGGCGTGCGGCGGCGTAGACCTTCGCGCCGCGTGCGACGAGCTCGGCGGTTAGTTGCCTTCCCAGTCCGCGGTTGGCCCCGGTGACGAGCGAGGTGATCTGGTCCATTGGGTGTCTCCTGGCGGTGTCGGTGTGTTCGCTTAACCTTGGCCGACAACGGGGCTGGCCGCCGAATTATTTCTGGCGGCCGGCCAGCGCGCTCCGCAACATGTGCATCGCGACGGTGGTCGAGCGCTCGCGGATATCCGCTCGATCGCCGGGCAGCATCAGGGTTCGCGTCTGCGTTGGTCCGCCCGCCACCATCACGCTGAAGCAGACCGTCCCGACCGGTTTGCCCGGCGTTCCCCCGCCGGGCCCGGCGATCCCGGTGATTGCGACTGAAGTGTCGGCGCCGAAACGGCTCAGCGCACCGTGGGCCATCGCCTCGGCCACCGGCTCCGATACCGCACCATGCTTTTCGATCAGCGCCGTGTCCACACCGAGGAGGTCGGTTTTCGCGTCGTTGGAATATGCCACGACTCCCCCGGCGACATATGCCGACGAACCCGGCCGGTCCGTGAGCCGCGCCGCCACCAGCCCTGCTGTGCACGACTCCGCGGTCGCGATCCGGCGACCGGCCAGCAGCCGCGCGACCTGGTCGTCCACCCGCGAGCCGTCCTCGGAATAGATCTCGCGCTGGTGCCGGTTTCGCAACAGCTTCACGAGCTGTTCGTATACCGGCGCGGCGGCGGGCTCGTAGCGGGTGACCATCTCGATCTCCCCGCGCCGCAGACACGTCGTGATCTCCAGCCGCTCGAAGCCCGCGACCTGTCCCTCGGCCTCGCGCAAGGTCTCGGCGAGGCCCGACTCCGGCAGCCCGAACATCCGAACCGTGTCCTGCCGGTAGCTTGTTCGGCCGGCGATGGCGTGCTGGACGGCATCGGTCTGCACCGCCTTCGCCCACATCGGCTGCAGCTCACGCGGTGGTCCCGGCAGCACCACGACACATGGCTTGCCGGGCACGACGACGCCGGGCGCGGTACCGACCGGGTCGATGACATGCGAACCGGCCGGAATCATGGCCTGCTTGCGGTTGGCGGCACGCACCGCTTCTAGATCCACGTTGTCGAAACGCGCCATGAAGCGCTTGAGGATGTCGGTGATCTTGTCCTCGAGCTCGGCGTCAAGCACCAGCTCGCGCCCACAGAATCGGGCCACCGTCGCCACCGTCATGTCGTCGGCGGTGGGCCCCAGGCCGCCGCTCGTGACGATCAGGTCCACTCCCTCGTTCGCCAGAAAGCGCAGTTGAGCTTCGATGTCGTGCGAACGATCACCGCAGATGGTGATGTGCGCGAGTTCGACCCCCAGCTCTAAGAGCCGGTCGGCGATCCAGGGTCCGTTGCGGTCCTGGACGCGCCCCGTCAGGACCTCTGTCCCCGTGACGACAATGCCCGCGCGTGCGCTCACCGCGTATGAGGCTACGCAGCTGGGCATCGCGCGCCCGCAAGGAGGGGCCCGGTCATGGTCCATCTGGACGCCACGGCTATACAAGTGGCATGACCACACCAGAAGACCTCGAGTTCGAATCGGCCTACCGCGGCGAGACGGCAGCCTTTGGCGCCGGCGTGCGGCCGCCGTGGAGTATCGGGGAGCCGCAGCCCGAAATCGCAGCGCTGATCGAGCAGGGCAAGATCCACGGGGATGTGCTCGACGCCGGCTGCGGTGAAGCCGCGCTCTCGATTGACCTTGCCGAGCGCGGCTACACCACCGTCGGGCTCGACATGTCACCCACCGCGATCGATTTGGCCCGCGCGGAGGCCGCCCGCCGACGCCTGACCAACGCGACGTTCGAGGTCGCCGACATCTCATCATTCACCGGCTACGACGGACGTTTCGGCACGATCGTCGACAGCACGCTGTTCCACTCGATGCCGGTCGAAGCCCGTGAGGGATACCAGCAGTCCATCGTGCGGGCCGCTGCACCCGGGGCTTCCTACTTCATCCTCGTGTTCGACCGCACGGCGGTGCCCGAAGGGCACCTGCCGGGACCCGCCAACCCGGTCACCGAGGACGAACTGCGCGACGTGGTGTCGCGATACTGGGTTGTCGACGACGTCAGGCACGCCCGAATTCACGGCAACATCCCGCAGGGATTCGACGGCTTCGGTGGCATCGAGCTCCGGGATGAACCGAAGGGCCGCAAGTCGATAGCAGCCTGGCTGCTGTCGGCGCACCTCGGGTGATGCGCCACCTGTTCAGGCGGCTCACCCGGAAGCGGTGCGTGAAGTAGCCTCTAGCCGTGGCGCCGGTTCCGCGGACTCGCTACGCGAACTGCGGCGATATGGACATCGCCTACCAGGTCTTCGGCAACGGGCCGATCGACCTTCTCGTTTTGCCGGGCCCGGCCATTCCGATCGACACGATCGACGACGAGCCGTCGATGTACCGCTTCCATCGCCGCCTTGCAACGTTCAGCCGGGTGATCCGGTTCGACCAGCGTGGAACCGGCATGTCATCACGGGTTCCCTCGCTGGATGTCCTTGGGCCGAAGTATTGGGCCGAGGACGCCATCGCAGTGCTGGACGCAGTCGGATGCGAACAGGCGACGATATTAGCGCCGAGCTGGACCGCGACGAGCGGACTCGTTCTCGCGGCCGATCACCCCGACCGGGTGCGGAGCCTGGTGATCGTCAACGGCGCGGCGCGTGCGCTCTGGGCGCCTGACTACCCTGTCGGAGCCCGAGTGGAGCTCACCGAACCCTTCATGACGGTGGCAATGGAGCCCGACGCGATCGAGCAGGGTTTCGACACCCTCAGGCTGGTAGCGCCCAGCGTTGCCGATGATCAGGCGTTTCGCACCTGGTGGGATCTCGCGGGCAACCGCGCTGCATCGCCGAGCATGGCCCGAGCGATCTCCAAGGCCGTCACAGAATCAGACGTCCGTGATTCACTTCCGCGCGTCACCGCGCCGACGTTGATCCTGCACCGCGAAAAAACGACCTTCGTCCCGGTCGGGCACGGTCGCTACCTGGCCGAGCACATCGCGGGATCACGCTATGTCGAGTTGCCCGGCGCCGATGTGCCGTACTGGGTCGGCGACTCCGTGCCGATGCTTGACGAGATCGAGGAGTTCATCACCGGCGTGCGCGGTCATTTCGACGCCGAACGGATACTCACCACGATCGTGTTCACCGACATCGTCGGCTCGACCAAGCGCGCTGCTGCGCTGGGCGACCACCGCTGGCACGACCTGCTCGACAAGCACGACAAGGTCGTCCGTCACGAACTGGACCGGTTCGGCGGCCGCGAAGTGAACACCGCCGGCGATGGATTCGTCGCGACCTTCACCACCCCGAGCGTCGCGATCGATTGCGCGGAGGCGATTGTCGACGCGGTCCGTGTGCTCGGCATCGAGGTGCGGGTAGGAATTCACGTGGGCGAGGTCGAGGTGCGTGGCGCCGACGTGGCCGGCATGGCTGTGCACATCGGCGCGCGCGTCGCTGCGTTCGCGGGGCCGAGCGAGGTGCTCGTGTCGTCCACCGTGCGCGAGATCGTCACCGGATCGCGGCGCAAGTTCGCCGCCCGCGGTGAGTATGAACTCAAAGGCGTGCCGGGCGTTTGGGCGCTCCATGCGCTCGCACGCGAGGACGCCACAGTCAAGCCCGCACACATCACCGAATAGGTGGTCTGTCCGATGACGGACGCTGGGCCAGAAACCGGGCGGGTGGATGCGCGGACCGTGTTCGGGCACCCGATCGGGTTGGCCAACTTGTTCGGAGTCGAGCTCTGGGAACGTTTTTCGTTCTACGGGATGCTCACGATTCTTGGCTACTACCTGTACTACTCCGTCACCGATGGCGGGTTGGGGCTGCCCAAGAGCACCGGCACCGGCATCGTCGGTGCTTACGGCGGCCTGGTGTATCTGTCGACCGTGCTGGGCGGCTGGATCGCCGACCGGTTGCTCGGCATGGAGCGGACGTTGCTCTACGGCGGCGTCGTTGTGATGGCGGGACATATCGCGCTCGCGATCGTGCCCGGCCTTTCCGGAGTCGGTCTGGGTCTGGTACTGGTTGCGCTGGGGTCGGGTGCGCTGAAGGCCAACGCGTCGTCACTGCTGGGGACTCTCTACGAGAAGGACGACGCCCGCGCCGACGGTGGCTTCACGCTGTTCTACCTGGGCGTCAACCTCGGCGCGTTCAGCGGTCCGCTACTCACCGGCCTGCTCCAGACGCACCTGGGCTTCCACTACGGTTTCGGTGCTGCGGCGATCGGCATGGCGGCGGGGCTGGCGCAGTACGTGGTGTTCCGCCGCAATCTGGGCGCACACGGCCGTGATGTGCCGAACCCATTGCCCCGCAGCGCTGTTGGCTGGGCAGTCGTGGTCGCGCTCGCCGCCGTCGCGGTGATCGGCATCGCGCTGCGCAGCGGCGTGGTCACGCTGTCCAACCTGTCGCAAGTCACCACCGGGGTGATCGTCGTCGCGGCCATCGCATATTTCGTGACGATGCTGACCAGCTCGAGGGTGACGCCGATCGAGCGATCCCGCGTGCGCGCGTTCATCCTGCTGTTCGTCGCGAACGCGGTGTTTTGGTCGCTGTTCCAACAGATCTTCACGGTCCTCGCGGTGTACTCCGATGAGCGGATGAACTGGTCCATCTTCGGCTGGACCGCGCCGTCGAACTGGATCGGCTCGATAGAACCGGTCTGGATCATCGCGCTCTCACCGGTTTTCGCGATCCTGTGGACACGGCTCGGAACGCGTGCCCCGACCACCCCGCGCAAGTTCGCCTATGGCGTGATCGGGATGGGTCTTGCATTTCTGCTGTTTTTGCCGATGGCTTCAACCTCAGGCAGGGCGGTTCCGGCGTTGCTGGTGGTCGGCATCATGGCCGTGTTCGCAGTCTCTGAGCTCTTGATCTCGCCGATCGGACTGGCGGTTACCACAAAGCTTGCGCCGGCGGCCTTTCGGGCTCAGATGATGGCGCTGTACTTCTTCTCGGTCGGCCTCGGCACGTCGATGTCCGGCGTATTGGCGCGCTATTACGATCCCGCTCACGAATTCACCTACTTCGGGGTGACCGGAGCCGTCGCGATTCTCGCAGGTGTCGTGGTGTTCGCTCTCACTCCGCGCGTGACCCGCCGCATGGCGGGGGTGCACTAGAAATCCAGTAGAAATCCGCTAGAAATCCCTGTGCGGAACATCGGCCACCAGGCCGCCGTCCATCACGAACTCGGCGCCGGTGGCGAACGAGGACTCGTCGCTGGCCAGGAACAGCACGAACGTCGACACCTCTTCGGGCCTGCCGGGGCGGCCGAGTGGCGCCTTGACCATGTCGTCGGGCAGGTGCTTGGTCATCGGGGTGCGGATGAAGCCCGGATGTATCGAGTTGACGCGGATCTTCTGCGGTGCCAGCTCAAGCGCCGCCGACTTGGTGAGACCGCGCACCGCCCATTTGGACGCCACATAGCCGTGCACCCACGGCGCCCCCCGCAGACCCTCGATCGATGAGACGTTGATGATCGAGCCACCGTCGGCGGCGATCATCGGCTCGATGGCAGCCTGCATCCCGAGGAACGTGCCGGTCAGGTTCACATCGATGACCTGCTGCCACTTTTTCAGGTCGTGGGTCACCAGCGGGCCGAGGGCCACCGTGCCGGCGTTGTTCACCAGCACGTTGAGCTTTCCGAATTCGTCGACTGCGGTGGTTACCGCCGCTTTCCATTGGTCGGGCACGGTGACGTCGAGGTGGACGTAGCGCACGGCGTCACCCAGCTGGTCGGCCAGCGCTTTGCCCTCGTCGTCGAGAATGTCGCCGATCACCACCTTTGCGCCCTCGGCGACAAGCATCCGGGCGTGAGATTCACCCATCCCGCGGGCACCGCCGCTGATCAGTGCAACTTTTCCATCCACGCGTCCCATGACCGGTCACGCTACCTTAGGAACTAGAACCTGTTCCAGTTCGGGCCTGGTGTTGCGCGCTGCACCCTCGAACGCGCCTTCTTCGTTTACCGTGCTACCTAGCATGCGAAGTTTCCCGGCAGCGCAGCTGTCAGATTCGGCCGCGGCGATCGCCGCGAGTACGCCAGGGCCGCACGTCGGCGCCTTCTTCGACCTCGACGGCACGCTCGTTGCCGGCTTCACCGCAACCGCTCACGCCGGTGACCGGATTCGGCGCGGCCAGGCGAGCATCGGCGAACTGCTCGGAATCCTCGAAGCATCGGTGCGTTACCGATTGGGCCGCATGCAGTTCGAGCGACTACTTGTCCGGGCGGCGGGCTATCTCTGCGGCGAGCTGATCAGCGACCTCGACGAACTCGGCGAGCAGCTGTTCGCGCACAACATCGCATCGCGGATGTACCCGCACATGCAGGAGATCGTCCGAGCGCACCAGGAGCGCGCCCACACTGTCGTACTGAGTTCGTCCGCACTGACGATTCATGCCGAACCGGTGGCGCGCTTCCTGGGGATGACTCAGGTGCTGTGTAACCACTTTGAACTCGATGAGCACGGCGCTTTGACCGGCGACATCGTCAAGCCCATCCTATGGGGCCCGAAGAAGGCTTCCGCCGTCCAACAGTACTGCAGTGCCAATGACATCGACCTGCAACGTAGTTACTTCTATGCCGATGGTGAAGAAGACGTCCCGCTGATGTCTCTGGTCGGCAATCCCAGACCGGTCAACCCTCGGCGCGGGCTCGCCGCGACGGCGGCTCAACGGGGGTGGCCGGTGCTTCGGATCGCCGGACCCGCCGGCCGGAGCCGGAGGACATCGTTACGCAGAGCGGGAAACGTCGGCTGGTCGGCGCTCACGCGCCGCCGATGATGAGTGCAATACCGTTGGCAGTCACCGCGTGCGGCGGCTTCTTGGTCGCCGTGCTGTGGATGGATCTGATGTTCGACAGCCAGGTTCTGGCGCACCGTCATTCGCCTGACCCACTACCCGAGCCGGTGCTCGCTTCGATCGCGTCCTATTACCACCGCGCGACCACGTCATCGCGGCCGATGAGCACCCTGATCGCACTGGTCATGGTGATTCTGTTGATGACGTTGGCCCTTCGGGCGATATTCGGCGACGACCCCGGATGGTTCGTGGCCGTGTCGACGGCGCTGGCCGGTATTCCGATCGTGTTGGCGTTGCTGCGCACCGTCCCCAACGCCGTTCGGGTTGGCAAGCGCGTGGACACTCTGACCGAGCAGACGCGCCTTGCGCGCGCGATCTTCAACGATCACGTGCTGTGCCTGGGCCTGATGGTTGCGTTCCTCGGCTGGTGGCTCGCTGTCGCGGCCTAGTCTCGATGCTGTGACGACAACACTTCAAGATCCCAGAGTCGCGGTTGCCCTCGAGCAGATGTACCGCGAGGCGAATGCGCAGTCGGCCGTCTTGCGTGAAAGGCAGGGCGAGCTGGCACAACTCGAGTCGGCGAGTGCTCAGGAGCGCGCTGACGCGCTCAGTGACATCTACATGCCGGTCACCCCGGAGGCCGGACGGTTGTTGTATGCACTGGTACGCGCGGGGCGCCCAAGCACTGTCGTCGAGTTCGGCATGTCATTCGGCATCTCCGCGCTGCACCTTGCCGCCGCGGTGAAAGACAACGGCCACGGCCGCGTGGTCACTACCGAGCTCAGCGCCGCGAAGGTGGCCGCCGCGAAGAAGACGTTCACCCAGACGGGTGTGGACGACGTGATCACCGTGCTCGAGGGCGACGCGCTCGCAACACTGCCGACGCTGGACGGCGCGGTCGACTTCGTGCTCCTCGACGGCTGGAAGGAGCTCTACCTGCCCGTCATCGGGTTGCTCGAACCGCGGCTGTCACCGGGAACATTGGTCGTTGCAGACAACACCGAACTGGCTGGCACCAAGCCCTACGTCGACTACGTCCGCGACCCTGACAACGGCTACGTGAGCGTCAACTTTCCCGTGCGAAAGTCCGACAGCATGGAGATCAGCTGTCGCGCAGTCACTTAGTCGCAACATAGCGCAGCCGCCTGCCCTCTCCTCATTGGCAGGCGGCTGCAGTCCGGGGTTCTCAGGGCAGCGCTGAGAACGGGTCGAGAGCCGGTGGGAGCGCGGGCTGGCCCGGTATCGCGGGCGTCGCCGCCGGAACAGCCGGAGAGCCGCCCAGATTCGCCAGTGGTAGCGAGCCCAGGGTGCTCGGCAGGCCAAGCTGGCTCAGCAGCGGAATGCCCGACGTGGGCACTGTCCCGACGGCGCTGTTCATCGGCGCCGACAACGGCGGCTGCGGGAGATTGAGCGGCGCGGTGGCCGAAGCCGGCGGCGCCGCGGGCGCGGGCTGAAGCATTGTTGCGGCGTTCTGCAGCAACATTGAGGCCATCGCGGGAGCGTTGGCCAGCTGCTGAACCACGTTGATACCCGGCAGCCCGGGGATTTCCGGCGCCGAGTCGGCTGCGGCAATGGGGCTCAACGCCAGAAAGGCCGTGGCGAGGCCTCCTGCTGCGGCCGCGATGGTGGCGATGCGAGTGCCGATCCGTGACATGTGTTTCCCATTCCTCGTGTTGGAAGCCCAGCCCGAAGGTAAGGGTGTGGCGGAAGTTACTCAAGTGACGCGTGTGACCTTTCCCGAACCGATGCGAACCAGAAGCGGGGCAGTTATATGAGGATTGCGTGGGACGATGTGCATTAGCAGCCGCTCTGGGCATCCCCCGGTGCAGCGATGGTCCGAAGCGGTACCACCGGGTACCGTACCGTGGTGCGTTGGGGTACCGCGATGGGAAGGTAGGGACATTGGGCCAGGCGACCACCGATCCCGTGCGACTTCCACCGGCGCCTCCGATACCGAAGATCGCCGCTGGGCTGGGCTTCATCGGGGCACGCACAAAAGTGGTCAGCGCCTTGGCCAAGCGGTACGGCTCAGCCTTTACCATCAACCTTCCGAACTTCGGTGAGTCCGTCGTCGTCAGCGATCCGGTCGTGATCAAAGACCTGTTCACGTCCGGCTCCGAACTCGTCGGCCGCGCGTTGAACCTGGGCGTCATCTTCGGCCCCGGGTCCACCTTCAGCCTCGACGGCAAGGAGCATCGAGAGCGTCGCAAGCTGCTCGTCCCGCCGTTTCACGGCAAGCGGATGCAGGGCTACGAGCAGATCATCGAAGAAGAAGTGATGCGTGAGATCGCCACCTGGCTGGATGGCGTCGAATTCCCGACGTTGCAGCCGATGATGCGGATCACCCTGAACGCCATCCTGCGGGCGGTCTTCGGTGGGCAGGGCGACGCGTTGGACGAATTGCGAAAACTGCTTCCAGTGGCGGTGGCGCTCGGTTCACGGCTCGCTATGATGCCCGCGTTCGTGCGGCGGGATCTCGGCCGGTGGAGCCCGTGGGGCCGGTTCCTGCGCTACCGGCGACGCTGCGATGCCGTAATCGACAGACTGATAGCCGAGGCGCGTTCCGACCCGGCGTTCGACGACCGCTCCGACGTGCTGTCGCTGTTGCTTCAGGCGCGATACGAGAATGGTGACCCGATCTCGGATCGGCATGTGGCCGACGAGCTGCTAACACTGCTCGCCGCCGGTCACGAGACCACCGCGACGACGCTGGCGTGGGCGATCGAGCGACTTCGCCGCCATCCGCGGCTGCTGACCCGGTTGACCGATGAGGTCGACTCCGGCGGATCCGAGCTGCGACAGGCGACTATCTGGGAGGTGCAACGCACCCGGCCGGTGGTCGACGGCTTCCTGCGGATGACCCGAAAGCGAATCCGCCTCGGGGATTGGGTGATTCCCGAAAAAAGCGTCGTGATCGTCAGCATCAGTGTGGTGCACTCCGATGAGAGGAACTTCGCGAACCCGAACGCCTTTAACCCCGACCGGTTCCTCGGCGCCACGCCCGACATGCATACGTGGATACCGTTCGGGGGCGGCGCGCAGCGGTGCATCGGAGCGGCGTTCGCCAACATGGAGATGAACGTGACGCTGCGCACTCTGTTGCGCGAATTCGAATTCGGCACAACGTATGCCAAGGGCGAACGGATCCATTCACGCGGGGTTGTGATGGCGCCCGGCCGCGGCGGCCGAGCGGTCGTGCACCGCCGCGCGTCTGGCTCATCGGTGCCGATGTCACGGGACCGAGAAAGGGCGTCCGCGTGACGGAGACGTGGTCGCGCAGCACCCGGTCGATCGCCTCGTCGCGGCTGCGGGAACATCGCGTAGGTGGTCCACCCGCGCCAATGCCTCGGCGTTCTCTACGGGAACGCCCATCCAGAGATTGGCTGACCAGTCAAGCTTTTCGGCTACACGCCGCAGTCGCAGGCTCCGCTTCGTTAGGACCTGGTAGGTGTGTTGTGGCGTGTCCGGTAAGCCGGGAGACATCGGTTTGGATGGGATAGTCCGCCAGGACGCTCTCGGTCTCGATCTTGTTGGTGTTCAGGCGAAACGGCGCCTTGGACAGCCGCGCCGCGATCTCCTGATCACGACTCTGGACGGCATGCTGCTCGCGCATCGCCATCTCGGCTGTGCTGTGCCCGCCTCGGGCCATTAGCTCAGCGGTCGTAGCTCCCTCTTGGGCAGCCATCGTCAGTCCGGAATGCCTCAGGTCATGAAACCGCAAGTCAGCCCGCTCCGCAGCCTTCCTGGCCTTGTTGAAGTGCCAGTACGCGGTGCTTTGCCGCAGGTTCCCACCGTTGCGTGTTGCCCAGAACAGCAGCGCATCGTGCTTAGGTCCAACGTGGTCGTCCAGGTGGGCCTCGATGGCGGGAATCAGGTGTGGCGGGATGGCTACGTCACGGCTGCCAGCTTCGGTCTTGGGGTCTCCGATGTGCCAGCCACCCTTGACCACCACCGCACCACGGCGCAGCCGGATTACGTTTTCCGCCAGGTCAACGTCACCACGACGTAGCTCGGCGATCTCGCTATACCTCAGCGCACACCACGAGGCCAGCGTCGCGACGGTGATCGTGTGTTTGCGCTTGGGTAGATCCGCACCCTTGATCCTTGCCGGGTTGGCGTCGATCAGTTCATCGGTCACCGCGCTGGCCAGGACCGCATGCAGCAACTGGTAGATCTGTGCCCGCATCGACGGCCGGTCGTAGGTCAAGGTTGCGCCGATTCGCCGGCTTTGCGGTGCTTGCGCTGGATGGCGAAGAACTCGGACCAGGAATCCACCTCAGGGTGCCGCTTGAGCAGCGCCCGCCGCTGGCGTTCGGTCATACCGCCCCAGACACCGAACTCGATCTGGTTGTCGAGCGCGTCGGCAAGGCACTCGGCGATGACGGGACATTGGCGGCAAATCACAGTCACTTTCCTCTGCGCCGCTCCGCGAACGAAGAGTTCGTCGGGATCGGTTGAGAGACACCGCGCCTTCGACACCCACGCCATGCGGGCTTCGCCCGCCAGAATGATGGACTGCTTCATTTGGAGCTTCCTGCCTGGGGTCCATCGGTCCCGATGGAACGGTAGTTAGCCACAAGTGGGCTGACCACCACTTTCGTTGGATCCCGTTTCCCTCCTACGAACCCTAAGTCGCGCTCCCGTGCGAAGTAACTACACAAAGACTCCTCAAGCGCGGGACCTTGGTCACAAGATGTGTAGTCCGTTCACAACATTTAGCTGTGCACCGTCATCATTCCGCAACCCGCCACATACAGCAGATCCATCATGGGTTAACTCAGTTTATTTGCCGAAGCGACAATAGTCGCTGCGGGACTCCCACCGAGACGGAACGCCAACCCCGAATACCCCGCCACGAGTCCGGATGGCAAAGGGAAGAAGAAGTCCAATCGCCCAGGAGTGCGTACGGCGCTTGAGACCACGGACGGCACGACGCGCTCTGGCCCCGTTGTCGGCACCATTCGGGCATTGGGGCTCAAAGCAAGAGGTCCAACTGCTCTATTGATCTTTGGGGTCCCAGCGGAATGTCTAAGGCAAGCGCCGTTTACCTCAGCATCCGCTATCTGACCGGAGAGTACGCACAGCGGCGTGCCGAAGAGGTGAAGTGACTACATGAGATCTCGCAAAGCAATCCAATCCTTACTCGCGCCACTGGCCGCGTTGAACAGCGAGGAAGGCGACCGGTGATGACCGCGAGCGAGCGTTGCCGCGACATGCCGAGGTGTGACGAGTGCGGGGTGCAGCGGCCCGCCGATGACCCGTGGTACCACGTCCGCATCGGCGTCGGCCAGTACTGGAGCCAGACCGTGCTCAGCGTGCGCCGCCTGTGCCCGGATTGCTGCCTCGCGCTGGGGGTTGCGGTGCCGACGTAAGGGGCCAGCCCGGACCCGCAGAACGAGTTCGTCGGCGCGGTGATCGGGGCCATGGACTCACACACCGACCTATCCACACAGATCCTCAACAACGGGGGCAGAGCGCTCGCGGTGATCGGGGTCGATCTTCCGCGTGCATCAGCAGGAGAACGGGATGTACTGCATGTGGCCCGGCCAGGGTCGCGGCTACCCCATCGGTGCGGACGTGCGTGATCTGCCGAGCATTGACCAGCCATCCAGTTGGCGCAGTTGGCGCAGTGGTGTGAAGACAACGCTGCTGCTGAGGTGGAGCGCGTAGGCCTTACCTGGGCGCCGCTGGCGAAGGTCCAGACGATACGATCACCGCGATGGAAGACCTGTTAGTGGCACGTTACTGGCACGCCGGTCACTGACCAGCCCAGAAACCATCCCTGGCCTGCAACGATGTGATTGATCAATGCTATACTAGAACACGTTTCAATTCGCCGACCGCCTCCGAAGGAGCAGGTAATGCACACGGCCATTTGCGATGAACTCGGAATCGAGTTCCCGATCTTCGCCTTCACGCACTGCCGCGACGTCGTCGTCGCGGTGAGCAAGGCCGGTGGTTACGGCGTACTGGGCGCCGTCGGCTTCACGCCCGAACAACTCGAGATCGAACTCACCTGGATCGATGAGCACATCGGCGACCACTCGTACGGCGTCGACATCGTGATCCCGAACAAGTACGAGGGCATGGACTCGGGTTTGTCCGCCGACGAGCTGACGAAGATGTTGCAGTCGATGGTGCCGCAGGAGCACCTCGATTTCGCCAAGAAGATCCTGGCCGACCACGGCGTACCGGTGGACGACAGCGACGAGAGCGCGTTGCGGATGCTGGGCTGGTCCGAGGCGACCGCGACCCCGCAGGTCGAGGTGGCGTTGCGGCATCCAAAGATGACGCTCATCGCGAACGCGCTCGGCACTCCCCCGCCCGACATGATCAAGCACATCCACGACGAGGGTCGCAAGGTGGCCGCATTGTGCGGCTCGCCCTCGCAGGCGCGCAAGCACGCCGACGCGGGTGTCGACATCGTCATCGCGCAGGGCGGTGAAGCGGGCGGGCACTGCGGCGAGGTCGGCTCTATCGTGCTGTGGCCGCAGGTCGTCAAGGAGATCGCGCCGGTGCCGGTGCTGGCGGCTGGGGGCATCGCCAGCGGACAGCAGATTGCCGCGGCGCTGGCCCTTGGCGCGCAGGGCGCGTGGACCGGATCGCAGTGGCTGATGGTCGAGGAAGCGCAAAACACGCCCGTTCAGCAGGCCGCGTACGCAAAAGCGTCCAGCCGCGACACCGTGCGCAGCCGGTCGTTCACGGGCAAACCTGCCCGAATGCTGCGCAACGACTGGACCGAGGCCTGGGAGACGCCCGGCAACCCCGAGCCGCTCGCGATGCCGTTGCAGTACATGGTGTCCGGCATTGCGGTCTCCGCGACGCACAAGTACCCCGACCAGACCATCGACGTTGCGTTCAACCCGATCGGTCAGGTCGTCGGGCAGTTCACCAAGGTCGAAAAGACCTCCGCTGTCATCGGGCGGTGGGTGCAGGAGTACCTCGAGGCGACGAGCACACTCAACGAACTCAACGAGGCCGCGTCCGTCTAGCCGCAGTGCCGGCTGATCCCGCCCGTTTGCCGTCGAGGATCGACCACCAATAGTCCTCCGGTATCTCGGCGCCCGCCCGCAGCACCATGGCCAGGCCCGTGGCCATCGCGATGCCCAGAAGTCCGAGCCAAAGTCCCGCGAGAGCGATCAGAACCCACAGCACGGTGGTGAGCGTCGGCCACGGCGACACCACCGCGAGCAGTGGCGCGAAGAAGAAACCCATGCCGACGTACCAGGACGACCCCGCGCGGTCCGAAACCATCACGAGTCGCAGCCACCATGGAACCGGGTGCCCGGTCGTCATGTCGGTCCGCATCGCGCTCCCTTCGCGTGGTGGTCTCAGGCTGCCGCCCCTAGGTAGGCATTGCAATTACCTCCGAGGTAGTGGTAGCGCTGACCGTGCCGGATCAGACTGAGGCGGTGACGCCCACCCGGGTCCAGACCGCCTCATTGGGAGACGTGCTGCGCGAATGGCGACGGAAGCGTCGAATGAGCCAGCTCGACCTGGCCGTCGCCGCCGGCGTCTCGTCGCGGCACGTCAGCTTCATCGAGACGGGGCGGTCGATCCCCAGCCGGGCGATGGTGTTGCGGCTAACCGCCGTGCTCGATGTGCCACCCCGCGAACAAAACCACCTGCTGATCGCCGCGGGACTGGCTCCGGCGTACGCCGAGCGTTCTTTCGACGATCCTGACATGGCAGCGGTACGCAATGGCGTCAAGCAGGTATTGGCGGCGTATGACCCATTTCCCTGTCTGGCGGTCGACCGCGGCTGGCGTGTCCTGCGGTTCAACGCCGGCGCCGCGGTGCTGCTGGACGGGGTCGCGGCCCATCTCCTCGAACAACCCAACGCGCTCCGCATCTCGCTGCACCCCGACGGCCTGGCCCCACGGATCCGGAACCTGGCACAGTGGCGCCACCACGTCCTCGACCGGCTTCGCCGTGCGGCCGCGGTGAGCGGTTCGGATCACCTGTCGTCGCTGCTGGCCGAGATCGAGTCCTACCCGGGCGGTTTCGAGAACTCCCGCGATCTGGGCGGTGTCGCCGTCCCGCTGCAAGTTCACACCACATCAGGGCGGCTGCTGACGTTCTTGACCACCGTCACCACGTTCGGAACGGCGCTCGATCTGACGGCGGCCGAGCTCAGCATCGAGGCATTCCTGCCCGCTGACGAGGCAACCGCTGCGGCGCTGCGCTGACAGGTTCCGCCACGTTTCCGCGACCCCGTGACGAGACCCGGGTTTGTGGTGTAGCAATTGCTTAAGCGCAACGAGAACACGTTCTAGTGAGGAAGTGTGTCAATGGCGACCCCGAACCTGCCCCCGGGATTTGATTTCACCGACCCGGACATCTACGCCGAGCGGCTTCCGGTTGAAGAGCTTGCCGAGATGCGCCGGACGGCACCGATCTGGTGGAACGAGCAGCCGATGGGCGTCGGCGGCTTCGACGACGGTGGTTTCTGGGTGGTCACCAAGCACAAGGACGTGAAGGAGGTGTCGCTGCGAAGCGACGTCTTCTCCAGCCTGAAGAAAACCGCGCTCCCCCGGTACAAGGACGGCACGGTGGATGAACAGGTCGATCGCGGCAAGTTCGTGCTGCTGAACATGGATGCGCCGCACCACACCCACCTGCGCAAGATCGTTTCGCGCGCATTCACGCCGCGGGCGATCGATCGCCTGCGGGACGACCTCAACCAGCGTGCACAGAACATCGTGAAGGCGGCAGCGGCGGAGGGATCCGGCGACTTCGTCGAACAGGTCTCCTGCGAGCTGCCGTTGCAGGCGATCGCCAGCCTGATGGGTGTGCCGCAAGAAGACCGGATGAAGCTGTTCCACTGGTCCAACCAGATGGTCGGCGACATGGATCCGGAGTTCGCCGGGAATGACGCGATCGCCGCTTCGGTCGAACTGATCATGTACGGCATGAAAATGGCCGCCGAACGGGCCGATCAACCCGGCGAGGACCTCGTCACCAAGCTGGTCCAGGCCGACGTCGAGGGACACAAGCTCTCCGACGACGAGCTCGGGTTCTTCGTCATCCTGCTGGCGGTCGCGGGAAACGAGACGACCCGCAACTCCATCACCCAGGGCATGATGGCGTTCACCGATTTCCCCGACCAGTGGGAGCTGTACAAGAAGGAACGTCCGGTCACCGCGGCCGACGAGATCGTCCGCTGGGCAACGCCGGTCACGTCTTTCCAGCGGACCGCGCTCGAAGACACCGAGTTGTCCGGTGTGCAGATCAAGAAAGACCAGCGGGTCGTGATGGTCTATCGGTCGGCCAACTTCGACGAGGACGTCTTCGAGGACCCCTACACGTTCAACATCCTGCGTGATCCCAACCCGCACGTGGGTTTTGGCGGCACCGGCGCGCACTACTGCATCGGCGCGAACCTGGCCAGGATGACGATCGATCTGATGTTCAGCGCGATCGCGGACAACATCCCCGACCTAACGCCGTTGACCAAGCCAGAGCGGCTGAGGTCGGGGTGGCTCAACGGCATCAAGCACTGGCAGGTCGACTACGCCGGGAAATGCCCAGTCGCGCACTAGCTGATCACCCAGGCGGCGGTGGTGGCGGACCGTCCGTCGGTGTGGAGTTGTCGGGCGCAGGCGGCTGCCCGTCTGAGTGAAGGCCGGGGATGTGCGACAGGATTCGGGTCAGCAGCGGCGGTTTTTCGCTCGGCACCGGGGGCACCGGGGGCGCCGCGGCCGCCGCCGGATCGGCCGCCGGGGGCGGTGCACCGTCCGGCGCAGGCGCCTGCTCCGGCTCGCCGGCAGACACCTCCTCGGCGGGGCTGATGGGTGCTTGGACCGTCGGAATCACAACGGCCGGCGGTGGTAGCACCGGCGCGGCCTGAGGAGGCGGCGCGGTCTGCAGCGGCGGCAGGGCCACCGGCGGCACCACGACCTCGGCGGCAACGGGCGGTGCCGGCGGCTTGGCCGCCCGCTGTTCGGCCGGGGCCGCACTGTAGCTCGACGTCA
The DNA here is from genome assembly GCA_963759655.1 of uncultured Actinomycetota bacterium. Lineage (GTDB taxonomy): Bacteria > Actinomycetota > Actinomycetes > Mycobacteriales > Mycobacteriaceae > Mycobacterium. The sequence goes on from CAVXAG010000018.1 coordinate 157,399, forward strand.
GCTTCAGCCCTGCCGCCAGGGAGACCGACACAACGAACGCCAGGACACCGACGACCAGCATTGTCAGCGCCGCGGTATGTGGGGCCGACCTCGATCGCCGGCGCGCCTGACGGCCGATACCCGACGGGGCGTACTCGCCGAGGATGTATTCCGGGCTCTGCGCTGATGCCAACGCCGCGCCGCGCGCAAGCGCCAACTCCGCCTCGGGAGGTGCGAACACCGGGATGCCCAACGCCTGCTCGAGTCGCTTGGCGAGCGCGGTGAGGCCGGCGTCGGGGCCGACGATGATCAGGCATTCGGGGTGCCAGTCGTCCTCGCCGAAAACGCCTGAAAGCCAACCGATTAAGCCGCGGTTGGTGTCATCCTCGTGGTAGGTGACGGTGTGCACGGCCTCGTGATGTGTGTCCACCATCGACACCACGACGGATTCCGGCTCGAGTAAACAAAGCGCGGTCTGCTGATAGCCGACCGCGCGTCCGATCCCGCGCGCCAGCGCCTCGCCGGCCTCCGGAGACCGCACGGCGACGATGTTGTCGAATCCGGCATCCGTCAACGACGTGAGAAGCAGCGACGCCTCCAACTCGGACTCAGCGGTCCAGGTCACCCCGATGGCGTGCGGTCGGCGACCGTCGGCCATCGCGCGGGTCCGCGACATGGCGCCGGCGACATATTCGGAGGTACTGATGGCGGCCGCGCCCCGCCGCGTGGGGACGTCGAAGGCGTCTTGGTCCATGATCTCGCCGTCGGCTCCGTGCCCTTCGACGAGGACCAAGCCGACCGCGGTCGGCGTCATCGACAGTCCGAGTACCGTGTCCAGTTCGCACCTCTTACGTACCTGGTCCCACATGCTGCGACCTGCAGGTTCGCGGCGGTTTCAGCCGCAACGGAACCGCGACCACTGCCACATGGACCGGGACAAAGTTGTTCGTCCAGTTACGTCGCGTGAGCCTACCCGCGCACCGCGGCCGCGTCGCGCCGGGGATCACAGGAGAGTAACGGACAGAGCTAACTGGTCTGACCACTTGACGTCTGACCTCCGTGCAGACGATGGTGGGGATATGGCATTGCAGCCCGTCAGTCGCCGTTCGGTACCTGGGGACGTGTTCGAGCAGATCGTCGCCGAAGTGCTCAGCGGTCAGATGCAGCCCGGTGAAAGCCTGCCCAGTGAGCGCCGGCTCGCGGAGGTCCTCGGGGTTTCGCGGCCGGCGGTGCGTGAGGCGCTCAAGAGGGTGTCGGCGGCGGGCCTCGTCGAGGTCCGTCAAGGAGATTCGACGACGGTACGCGATTTCCGGCGGCATGCCGGGCTTGATCTGCTGCCCAGCCTGTTGCTGCGCGCCGGCGAACTCGACCTCGACGTTGCGCGAAGCATTCTGGAGGCTCGCCTGCACAACGGGCCGAGGGTTGCCGAGTTGGCGGCCCACCGTCGCCGACCGGAATTGGCAGCGCTGCTGGATGATTCCGTGCGCCGGCTGGAATCCGAAGAGGACCCGATCGAGCGCCAGCGCTGTGCCCTGACATTCTGGGATCACGTCGTGGACGGCGCCGACTCCATCGTATTCCGGTTGATGTACAACACCCTTCGGGCCGCCTATGAGCCGGCGTTGCCCGCGCTGGCCACCGTCATGCAGGCCGAGGTCGGCCGGCCCGACGCCTACCGCCGCCTGGCCGATGCGATTGCCGCGGGCGACGCGGACCGCGCCGCGCACGCCGCCCGAGCGCTACTCGAACCGGCCACCGGCGCACTGACGGCGGCGCTCAACAGCCTGGCTGATCAACGATGACCACGATTGCGCACACCACCCGCAGGCCGTTTTCCCTCTTGGATGCGTGGCGCGAGTTCTGGAAGCACCCCTCGCCGTGGATGATCGCCGCGATGCTGGTGGGCGCGCTCGCCGCCCGCGTGGCGGTCGGCGACTGGCAGATCACCGATGCGATCGTGCCGGTGGTGATGATCGCGGTTTTCCCGTTCGTGGAGTGGGTGATTCACGTGTTCATCCTGCACTGGCGGCCGCGCCGGGTAGGCGGGGTCACGGTTGACTGGCTGCTGGCCCGCAAGCATCGAAGGCACCATCTCGACCCTCGCGATGTCCCGTTGATATTCATCCCGTGGCAGTCCCTGCTGACCGCGACGGTGAGCGCGATCGCGATCGCGCTGCTGGCGTTTCCGCGACCCGCCATGGGCCTGACGTTCTTGGTCTTCCTGGCGGTGCTCGGCGCCGGCTACGAGTGGAGCCACTACCTCATCCACAGCGACTACAAGCCGAAAACCAGTGTCTGTCACGCTATCTGGCGGCACCACCGGCTTCATCACTACAAGAACGAACATTACTGGTTCACCGTCACCAGTGCGAGCACCGCGGATCGGGTCTTGCGCACCTCGCCTGCTCCGGCGACCGTCGCCACTTCGGCAACGGCCAAGAACCTGCACGGCGAAGGGCGATCGGCCAACTCTATTTCCTGATGAGCCCGGCGCGCAGCTGGGTGAACCGGAACAGGCCCGGTTGCCCCGACACGGCCTCGTAGGCACTCACCAGCTCGGCGATGAACCTCGTCCGGTCGTCCACGGTCAATCTGTCTGTCCAGGCGGCGCTGCCCACCGCACACCAGCGCGAGAAACGCTCGCGCGTGTCGAAGTCCCACTGCCGATCCGTGACGGTGAGATCAGCAACCGAAAGCCCAGCCCTCGTGGCCAACTCGCCGAAGTACTCCGGGTCCACATGGATGAACGGCGCGCTGAAGCCGGCGAACCGCGGCGCCCAGTGCGGCCGGTCGCACAGCGTCATCGCGACCGCTTCCACGCTTGGCCGCTCGCCGGCGCAGACCACCTGGATCAGCACGTGGGCGCCTGGACGCACCACGGAGGCGATCTGCTTCAGTGCGCGCTGTTGCTGTGGAACCCAGTGAAGCGCGTTGAATGACACTGCAAAATCGAAGTTTTCGGCGAACGGCAGGTCGCGGACATCTGCTCGTGCAAACGACGGCCCGGACGGGCCCGGACGATCGCCGCGCACCGCCTCGCTTAGCATTCCGTGTGAGGGATCGATTCCGACGACATACCCGTCGGGCACCATGTCGGCAATCATCCGGGTGACGTGGCCGTCGCCACATCCCACGTCGAGAACTTGTTCACTGCCCGCGAGTTCAACCGACGCGACGGCCTCTTCCGCCATTGCCCGCTGCAGAGCGCTGATGTTGGCGTAGTCTTCGCCGCTCCACTCCGTCATCCGGTCAGTTAACGCCGCAGGACCGCGTCGCGTGGGATGTCACAGCAATTCGACAGGATTTGCCTGCCGGGTGTCGCCACCTGTGCCGCTAATTAGCGCATGCCGTTGGCGTCGGCGGCACCAACCCGCACCTCCGGCGCAGTCGTTTCCGGACTGTAATCGCTTTGGTGCAAACGCGTTCTCAAGTCGGGCGGCCTCCACTGACATGATTGCCCGCATGGCGCGGGTGACACGTCGAGCGGCCTTGCAGGCCGGCGGCCTGGCGGCGGGTACTTACGTGCTGGCAAATCTGTTGGTCCCCGGGATATCTCGCGGCGAACCGTCCGCAGCAACGTCCACTTCACTGCCATACATCACCGGCTCGTTCATGTCGGCTGCACGCGGCGGCATCGAGACCAAGTGGGCGATCGCCCGGCCGCCGGGACAGACGCAGACGTTGCCCACAGTCATCGCTCTGCACGGCCGGGACGGCGACGCAGCGGGCGTGATGGAACTCGGTGTCCCTGACGGTCTGGCGCGGGTGGTCAAGGCCGGCCTGCCGCCGTTCGCCGTCGTCAGCGTCGACGGCGGCAACACCTACTGGCACAGACGGGCGTCAGGTGCAGACTCCGGCGCGATGGTGCTCACGGAGCTGCTGCCATTCCTCGCCACGCAGGGCCTCGACACTTCTCGGGTGGCCTTCATGGGCTGGTCGATGGGCGGTTATGGCGCCCTGCTGTTGGGCGCGCGGCTCGGCCCTGCGCGGACGGCGGGCATCTGCGCGGTCAGTCCGGCGTTGTGGACGTCATATCTGCAGACCGACGACGGCGCCTTCGACAGCTCCGACGACTGGGCTACCAACACGGTGTTCGGGCTGCAGCAGCTCGGGTCGATCCCGATCCGGGTGGACTGCGGCACCAGTGACAGGTTCTACGGGGCCGCCCGGCAATTCGTGGCGCAACTGCCGAGGCAGGTGTCGGGCAGCTTCTCGGAGGGTGGTCACGATGGCACGTTCTGGCGAGCCCAACTGCCTGACGAGCTGACCTGGCTGGCGTCGTAAACGACGGAACGACCCGACGGTCCGTCACCAATGGAGTTGATCGGTGATATCGGTCCAGCCGGTGCTGTCGTTGCGATGGTTCGCGGTGTTCCGGCACTCGCCGTACACCTTCATCACCCCGGAGGTGAGGTGGTCGGGGTCGCGGTACAAGATGGCCGTGACGCCGTCCTTGTGCAGCGTGGTGCCGAACAGGTACTGGCTGGGCGGTAGGCCCTTCTGCCAGCCGTGGGCCACCATCGCCGCCCCAACCTGGTCGAAGTAGTCCACTGACTGGGGCAGGTCGAACGTCACGTAGATCGCGCCCTGGTACGGCGGATCAGCCTCATTCATGCACGACATCAAGATGTAGCCGCCGCTGGCGCCGTGCAGCTTGGCGACCGCGACGATCTGCTTCGCCGGCTCGATGACTTGGGTCTTGGCCTGTTCGTCACTCAGCGGTTGCGTCGGACCGCTCTGCGGGTCCCCGCGGGTCCGGAGCACGAGGAACGCTGCGCCCGCAGCCACCAGCGCGGCGAGCGCAACCAGCACCAGCACCAGCACCAGTGATCGCGACGGGCCGGCCCGTCTGGTTCTGCCGCCGGTCACTTCCCGCACTTTGAGCACCTCGTTGTGCTTCCAGCCTAACGGACGTTCTGCTTAGATCGCGGCATGGCAGGCATGGAAGGGTCAGTAACGGTGCACATGGCCGCGCCCCCGATGAAGATCTGGGATCTGGTGGCCGACGTTCGAAACACAGGCCGGTTCTCGCCGGAAGTCTTCGAGGCGGAGTGGCTCGAAGACGCGACTGGCCCGGCGGTGGGTGCTCGGTTCCGCGGGCATGTCAAACGCAATGAGATCGGGCCCGTCTACTGGACGACGTGCCGCATCACCGCGTGCGAACCCGGTCGCGAGTTCGGGTTCGACGTGATGATGGGCGATGATCCGGTCAACCACTGGCACTACGAGTTCGCGCCCAGCGGTGACGGCACCGACGTCACGGAGTCATTCCGGCTGACGGGGTCCCCGGTGCTGCGGGTGTACACGGCGACGATCGGTCCGCTGCGCCGGCGACGCAACATCCGCGACATGCGTAAGACGCTCGAACGGATCAAGGACGTCGCCGAGACGGCGTGAACCGCGCCGCGGGTAACGCGGCGACCTGGGAGCCCGCGATGCCGGCGATCAACCGATCGCACACCAGATGCATCTCTGCCCGCACCCCATCGGCGTCGGCGGCGCGGGAGACGTACAGTGCGGCCTCGTCGAGCGCGCCGAGCAGCACGTGAGCGGTCGGGCGCACCGGCTGGTCTGGCACCACCCCGTCCGCAATCGCCTGCGCCAGCATCGCCTCGATGACCCCGAGTCCGTATTTCATCCCGACCGTGCGCCACTGCTCCCACCCCAGGACGGCGGGCGCGTCGATCAGCACGATCTGCTGAACATCCGGGGCCGAAACGAGATCCAGGAAGAGGCGGGCGCCGATCCGCATCGCCTGCAGCGGGTCGGCGGGCCGCTCGGCCACGATGCGCTGCCCGACATCCACGACCAGCTCGCGCTCAACCTCTTCGTACACCGCTGCGAACAGCGCGGCTTTGTCGTGGAACTGGTGATACAGCGCGCCGCGCGTCACACCTGCGGCGGCGACGATCGCCTCGGTCGATACAGCGCTGAATCCCTTCTCGGCGAACAGCTTTCGGGCGCTGTCGATCAACCGCGCCCTGGTCGCCGCGGTCCGCTCGGCTTGCGTTCTGCGAGCCGGTGGCGCGCTGCCGGACTTGACTTTCATACAGCTTGCACGTAACTTCCATACCGAGTGTTTGTAAGTTGCAGTAGGGAGAGGATAGCGGACATGCCTCAAGCGACGCTGGATCACGCGACAATCGAGTACCGCGTGTTGGGCCCGGACGACTCGCCCCACCCGCCGGTGCTGTTCGTCCACGGAATCCTCGTCGACCATCAGCTGTGGCTGAAAGTCGCAGAAGAGTTGGCGGGCCGAGGATTCCGGTGCATCCTTCCGGATTGGCCGCTCGGATCGCACACCATTCCCGTCGACGACGGCGCCGATCTGTCACCGCGCGGCGTAGCCACGATGATTCGCGACCTGATCGTCGCACTCGACCTCACGGATGTGACGCTGGCGGGAAGCGACACCGGGGGCGGGTTGTGCCAACTCGTGATCGATGCCTACCCCGATCACGTTGGCCGTGTCGTGCTCACCAACTGTGATGCCTTCGACAAGTTCCCGCCGTTCCCGTTCGATGCCGTGTTCGCGTTGCTGCGCGGTCCGATGTCGATCAAGACCCTGTTCGCGACGATGCGACTGAAAGCGCTGCGACACTCTCCGCTCGGATTCGGGCTGCTGGTTCGCCACCCCGATCCGGCGCTGACGGCTTCGTGGTTGCGACCGTGTCGGACGGACTCGCGCATTTGCCGCGACCTGGCACGGCTGTTGCGCCGCGTGGCCGCGACCGATCTGACCGACGTCGCGAGCCGGCTGCCGAGGTTCACCAAGCCGGTCACGCTCGTCTGGGGTCAGGCGGATCGTTGTTTCACCCCGTCGCTGGGACGGCGACTGGCTGATCAGTTTCCGCACTCGACACTTATCGAGGTGCCGGACGCCAAAACATTTGTGGCGCTGGATGATCCCGCTGCAGTCGTCGGAGCGATCGAGAAGATCGGCGCACAAAGGCTCGCCTGATTACGCTGTCCGCCACAACGTGAACCCCGCCAGGCGCTGGGGCAACGTGTTGCGCCGCATCGTAATCGGCAGCCAGTCGGTCGACGGCTTCATCCACTGCCGCGCCCTGCGTCAGCCCTTTTCGCAGGTGAACTGGCAGACGTCGATGTAGCCCTCGCGGAACAGCTCCGCGCAGCCGGTCAGGTACCTGGCGTAGCGGTCGTAGACCTCTTCGGACTGGATCGCGATCGCCTCGTCCTTGTGGGACGCCAGGGCCGTGGCCCACTGGTCGAGCGTCCGCGCATAGTGCAACCGCAGTGACTGCACGCGCGTGACGTCGAAGCCGGCCTTGGTCGCATGCTCTTCGACACGAGCCACCTTCGGCAGCCGCCCGCCGGGGAAGATCTCCTCCATGATGAATTTGACGAACCGGACAATCTTCATCGTCAAGGGCAGCCCGCGCTCTTTGATCTCTTCATCGCTCGCCTGGATGATCGTGTGCAGCAGCATCACGCCGTCGTGCGGCAGCACATCGTGCGCCATCGTGAAGAACGGGTCGTAGCGGTCGAAGCCGAAGTGCTCGAACGCGCCGATGGACACGATGCGGTCCACGGGTTCGTGGAACTGCTCCCAACCCTCCAGCAGCACCCGCTTGGAGCGCGGGCTGTGGGATTGCGCGAACAGCTTCTCGACGTGCGCCTGTTGGTTCTTCGACAGCGTCAACCCGATGACGTTGACGTCGTACTTCTCGACGGCGCGCATCAGGGTGGCCCCCCAGCCGCAGCCGATATCCAGCAGCGTCATTCCCGGCTGCAGCACCAGCTTGCCGAGCGCCAGATCGATTTTGGCGATCTGTGCTTGCTCGAGTGTCATGTCGTCGCGCTCGAAATACGCGCAGCTGTAGGTCTGCGTGGGGTCGAGGAACAACCGGTAGAAGTCGTCGGACAGGTCGTAGTGGTGCTGCACGTGCTCGAAGTGAGGCGTCAGCCTCCGACCTTCAGCTGGTGATTCTCGCAATGTCGATCCTGTTCGCGACTGTGATGTGGCTTCGGACAACGGCCCGTCGTGGTTGTCTTCGGGGTGATCCCGTCCCACGATGGTACGAGATGTTCGCCGGAGCCAGGGCGCAGGGCGTCCCGTGGCCGGCAGCTGGCCATCCCGGTGGCCCCCGCACCACCCGTTACGCCGTATGAAAGCGGTGTTGCGCCTGATAAAACTGTGTTGTGTTCGGATTTCGAAGAGGCATCTGCATCCTCGCGTGCATCCTCCCGTTGACGTGTGCCGCCGTCGCGACGTCAGGCGGTGCCGAGGCGACCGGGCCCAGCCCATTGACGGCGTTGGTGGACTCCGCGGCGGTGCGGTTGCAGACCGCCGATCCGGTGGCGGCGTCGAAGTGGATCACAAAGGGCAGCATCGAGGACCCTGCCCGAGTGGATCAGGTGCGGGCGGCGGTGACCGCCGACGCGGTGGCGGCCGCGGTCGACCCCCGTTACGTCAGACAGGTGTTCGCCGACCAGATCGCGGCCACCGAGGGCGTCGAGTACGGCCGCTTCTCGCAGTGGAAGCTCGATCCCGCCGCCGCCCCGGCGACTGCGCCCGACTTGTCCGCGTCCCGATCGGCGATCGACGTGCTCAACAAGGCGATGGTCACCGAGATCGCCGCCCAGTGGCAGGTGCTGCGGTCGCCGGACTGCGCCGCCGACCGGGACGACGCCGTCGACGCCGTTGCCGGTGCACGCGGACTGGACCCGCTGTATCGCCAGGCTCTTGACTTCGCCACCCGCTCGTACTGCCAGACGGCGAATTAGCCGAACAGCGGCAGCGCACGCTTGCGCGCCAACGCGTCCATGCCGGCCTGAATGCTGCCTTGCACGTCCCGGTACTTGCGCCCGACATATTCATCGTCGTTGGCCCGGTCGGGAGCGTGGTCCAGTTCGACCACCGGCATCAGCCGGGTCCGGATCTTCGCAGGCAGCGGAAATTGGGGCAGTGCGGCCGGGGCGATGCCCCACGGCAGCGAGATCGCGAGCGGAAAGACCTTGAGCCGCAAAACCTTGTCCAGGCGCAGCGTTCGCGACAATTGGTCACCGCGAATCAGAACCGGCATGGCGTCGGCGCCGCCAACCGTTGCGATCGGCACGATTGGCACGCCGGCACGGATGGCCATCTTGACGAACCCGGTCCGGCCGGCCAGATTGGCGCGATCGCGCTGGCTCCACGGGCGCAGCGAATCGACCTCTCCTCCCGGCCACAACGCCACATCGCGTCCCTCGGCGAGGGCGGTGGCGATCGAGTCGGGCGCGGCGGGCAGCACTCCCATCGCCCGGAAGTACCGGCCGATCAGCGGGATCGCCATCAGCGCGTCGTGCGCGGTGCCGTGCAGTGGCCGGTCGGCACCGAATCGGCGCCACCACTGGACGCCGACCGTCCAGGCGTCCCACACGAAAGGTGCACCCGAGTGGATGCCGATCAGCAACGCGGGGGGTGCGGGAAGGTTCTCCCACCCGTCGATCTCCATCCGGAACCAGTAGTCGACCAGCGCGTTCCAGATGTACTTCTGCCGCTGCATGGTCTGCTCGTCGGTTCCGCTGAGGTCCCACTCGCCCGCACGCTGGGCCACCCAGCCGCTGACACCGCCGTCCTGGTCGGCCCGTCGCCGGTCCATCTGCTGACGTAGCCGGTCAGCGTGCTGATCAGCTTGTCTCTGAAGATCCGCCGATCGGTGATCCGTTGTGCTCATGCCGATCGCATACCCACTCCGACGGCTTCGTAATAAATCCGTAATAAAAACGTATGAGTCAACGACGTCGCCGACGGCCCCGAAGCCGTGCTGACAATCCGCAGGTCGCGACGCGTCCCGTGTGGTAACACAGTCGGCATGGGCCAATGGTCACGCGCGGAGATTGAGGCCGCTTTCGCCAAGCACGAGCAGGTGGTGGTGCAGATCGGGCAGAGCTGGGACTGGTCGCGGTTCGCCGACGAGTTCACCCAGGATGCTCTCTACGTCGAGCATGCATTGGGCACGTTCCGTGGCCGCGAGCCGATTCGCGAGTGGATCGTGGGCACGATGAATACCTTTCCGGGCAGCGAGATGCCCCTGTTCCCGACGTCGTGGCACGCGATCGACGACGAGAAGGGCTGGGTGTTCTGCGAGGTGCTCAACCGGATGAAGGATCCCGGCGACGGCAGCATCCACGAATCGGCGAACATCACGGTGCTGAAATACGCGGGCGACGGGCTGTGGAGCTATGAGGAGGACGCCTACAACCCGATGAACTTCATGGTGATGCTCAAGGGCTACATCGAGCGCTGCGTGAGCCTATCAACGGCCTCCGACGATGCGCTCGCGTTTGCCGAGAACATGAGTTGGCAGGTTTCTTAGCGCGACCGCGCGTCACGGTTCCTTGCCCTCGCGCTCGTCGATGATGAAGAAGACCAGTGTGATCGCCAGGAATGCGGCGGGCAACCAGACCGCGTGGATCCCCCAGTACAGGCTGGCGAACGCACCGAGGACCGCACCGCCCGAGAAGGTCGCGATCAACGTGCCGTAGACGAGGAACGCCGGGTGCGCCGCGTCGTCCTTGTCGACGTAGAGGGAGTATGCGGACTCGACGAATCGCATGAGATTGCCGGTGGTGGCCACTGCGATGTAGGTCAGCTCGCCGATGCTGCGGAACAGGGTGAACTGCATGGCCGCGAGAAACGAGATCGGGATCGTCACGGCGCTGTTGGGCACCGTGGCCGGCACGAAGCCGACGACGGCGAACGCGAGCGCCTGAACACCCATCGTCCACCGCAACGGATGAGACACCAGCTTCTCGGCGCGGCCGGATTTGATGTGCGCCGAAAGCAGCACGCCGAGAAGGAAAGCGAAGATCGGCCACAGGTGCGCCAGGGTGGTGCCCCAATGCCGGTGGGTTAGCTCGATCGCGAACAGGATGACGTTGCCGGTCTGCACGTTGGCAAACACGCCACCGCGGGTGACGTAGGTGTAGGCGTCGAGGAAGCCGTTTGCGGCGGTCAGCATCACCGCAAACCGCAGCGTGGTGGTGGTGTTCACGGCCATGGTCAGGCGGCTCCGTCGTCAGCGTGCAGCCCGTACACACGGGTGGCGTTGCGATTGCCGATCAGATCCGTTACCCGCACGGCGTCGGCCTCGCTCCACTCCCCCGAGGAGACGAATCGGTGCAGCAGATCACAAACCCCGTTGCGCCACAGCAATGCTCCGAGGAAATGCAGCTCCGCGGGGCCGAATCCGTCAGACGAGTACAGGATCTTGCGAAACGGCGCCAGCTCGAGCAACCGGCCGATCACCTCGCCTGCGCGCGCCCCGAGTTGGTTGATCGACAGCCCGCCGTCCACGTAGACGTTGTTGAACGCCTGCGCCAGGTACCCGGCCTCGCGCTCGTACGGGTAGCAGTGCAGCAGCATGATCGGTGTGTCGCCGCTGGTGCGCAGGAAGTCCAGCAGCAGCAGCGGGTTCGCCTTGTGCAGGTCGCAATCGCGGTCTCCCAGACCGACATGCAGCTGCAACGGCTTGCCGACCGCCAGCGCGCGATGCAGCCCGAACCGCAGCAGCACCCGATCGGTGAGACGACCGCCGCGCTCGCGCCAGCGCGCGGCGGCGTCAGCGACCTCGTTGGGTGTCGGTTCGGACAGATCGCCGTCGAAGCCGCCGCGGTAGGCCAGGATCGACTTGGTCGCCACCGCGGTGACGGCCCGCCGCTGCAGGTGGGCGTCGAATGCGGCGGGGTAATCGACGCCGTCCGCCGCAGCATCTTCGGCGATCTGCTCCAGCCGGATCACCTCGTGGGCTTTCCCGCCGGAGAATGCGGCCATGCCGGCCACGTCGGCGGTGCCTTGCGAAAGCCCGGTATCGACCAGCCAGTCGGACACCCCCGCGGCCCGCAGAAACAGCCGTGCCAGCTCCACCTCGGCGAATTCCGTTCGGCGTTGCCAGTATTCGTCGGCCGTCGCGTGCGGCGGCAGGCCGAGCAGCGGTGCGCAGTGGGCGCGCACGGCGAACCCGATCTGCGTGTCGAAGCCGGAGTCGAAATCGGCGATCGGCTCGGTGTTGGCTTCGTTCAGCGCGTTTTCGAACCGGCGCCGGTCGCCCGATTCGACCCAGCAGCCGTGCGCGTGGTGATCCACCAGCCGCAGATCGCCGACATGTTCCGCTAGCGTCGAGGCGCCGGCCGGCATGGTCACAAACTCCACGCCATCCGGAACCTGTCGGCAAGTTCTGCAGGCTCGAGATCCCCGTAGGTCTGCTGCTCGTAACGGCGCACCGCGACGACGGCATCGACGGCCGCGTCGCCGAGGATGCTGCGGATCCGGCTCGCGCCGTCGAGCGTGGAGATCACCGACGCCTGGTCGGTGGGCAGCACGACCACCTTCGAGCTGCTGCGCTCGTCATCGGACAACTCGGCCGGATCGACCGTCACTTCCGGCGGCAGCGGCGCGCGCTGTTCGATCCCGTCCAGCGCCAGCCCGAGGATCGTGGCGGACGCGAAATACGGGTTGGCGGACGGGTCGACCACCTTGACTTCCACGTTGGCCCCGTACGGATTTGCCGGCCCGGCGACCAGGAATCTGACGGATGCCTCCCGGTTCTCCGTTCCCCAGCACACGCTGGCTCCGGACCAGAACCCCGGCTGCATCCGCAGCCCCGACAGGATCGAGCCGCAGAACACGCCCTGCGCGTCCGGCAACCCGGCGAGAACTCCCCCGATCGCGTGTTCGCCATCTTCGGTCATTCCGTGGCTGCCCGATCCGCCGGAGAACACCGGCGCACCGGCTTTCATCAGCGAAAAATGTTGGTGTGCGCCGGATCCCACGCTACCGGCGAATGGCACGGGTGACAGGCTGACGCGCACTCCATGGCGACGGGCCACCCGGCCGATGATTATTCGCATCAGGACCAGCTGATCTGCCGCGGCGACGGGGGTCAACGGTGCCAACGAGATTTCGAACTGGTTCTGACCGTATTCGGGGTGGAACTGTTCGATGCCGACGCCGGCCGCCGCGGCTGCCGTGGTGACATCGCGGACGAACCCCTCGTGTTCGAGTACACCGGCGAGACCGTATTGCGCCCACAGGTCCGACGGCAGGCGGCTGCCGTCGGCGCCGACGAGGAGAAACTCGATCTCGTGGCCGAACAACGCGTCGATGTCGGCGGCCTGGAGTCGTTCTTCCATCCGGCGCAGCGTGCCACGGCTGCAGGCCGGCACCGGCGCGCCGTCCTGGTCGAAGAACGAGCCCGGCGCCCAGGCCAGGCCGTCGCCGAGCGTTTTCAGCGCGGTCAGGTCGATCCGGATGCGCTCGTCGCCGACGACGCCGAGGTCTTTCGTCAACGCGATGCCGGTCTGGTCGATCGCGAACACGTGCCAGACGGGGCTTGCGCCCAGGCCCGGGTCGGCGAACGCCGTCAATCGGCGCGGCGGCACCGTCTTCGCGTGGGTGAGACCCGCCGGATTGACCACGGTGCCCACCACCGTCTCGATCCCGAGGGCGTCAAGCCCGGCGATTGACGGCGCGGACGTGCGTTCGTCTGTCATCTAAAGCATTGTGCCGGGCGGCCGATCGGCGGTGGGCACCAGCTATTCGTTCGCCGCCGGGGGGTACGCCTGGGGCGCCAAGACGCTGAGCATTCCGTCGGCGGCTCGTGACCAGGTGAACTGCTCGGCGCGCCGGCGTGCACCTCGACGGCGCCGTCGCAGTGGCCGGCTGATGATCTCCACCACCCCGCGCGCGATCGAGTCGGGGTCGTTCGCGGCGTGCGCGCCGCTGTCGGCGGTGACGATCTCCCGCAGCGCAGAGCTGCAGGACACCACGGCAGGCGTGCCGGACGCGAGCGCCTCCAGTGCTGCCAGACCGAAGGTTTCGTGTGGGCCGGGCGCCAGGGCCACATCGGCCGAAGCCAGCAGCGCGGCAACCTCGGCGCGGTTGTCCAGGAACCCGGTGAAACTGACCGGCAACCGCCCGGCGTGACGCTCGAGCTTACGCCGCAGCGGCCCTTCGCCGATGATCAGCAACCGCGCGTCGAGGCCTGAATCACGCAGTGCGGCAAGCGCATCGATGCTGCGGTCCACTCGTTTCTCGACTGACAGCCGGCCGCAATGCACCAGCAGCGTCTGACTGGGTGTCGCCCAGTGCTCGCGCAGCTGCGACGAATGGTTACGTGGATGGAAGGTTTCCAAGTCCACGCCCAACGGCACCGTCCTGACATTCGGCGAACCGATCCGGTCGAATTCCTCCCGCGCGAAGCCGGTGGTACACACGACGACGTCGTAGTTGGACGCGGTGCGCCGGTTGGCGAAATCCGCCAGGCGCCTGGCCCATCCGGGCGGCAGCACCATACCGGCGAGCCGGTCGAGACGCTCGTGGCTGATCATCACCGTGATGGCGTCGTGCTCGCGGCCCCAGCGGCCCATGGAGCGCAGCGTCAGTCGATCCGAGACCTCGAGCGCGTCCGGATCGAGCGAGGACACTGTTCGCTTGACGGGTTGTGGCAGCACAGCGCGGTAACCGCCGGTGAACGGAATCTGTCTGGCCGGCACTGTGATTCGGATCACGCCGCTGGCGAGCTGCGTGCGCGACGCGGTGGGGCCGGGGACGATGAGGAATACGTCGTGGCCCGCGGCGCAGTATTCGGCGCCGAGCCGGTCGACGGCCGTGCGCAGGCCGCCCGACCGCGGCCCGTAGAAGTTGGCCACTTGCACGACGCGCATCGGGCTCATCAGAAGCGCCGCGCATGTGCGGTGTGCCACGCGCGGCTGACGTGTCCTTTAACAAGCGGTGAACAGCCCTCACGGCACGATGATGTGGCCCGGATCCGGCTTGCCCGCGTCCGGCGCCTGGCTGTAATCGGCGAACCGGCCGTCCCGTTCGGCTACCGCAGACGAAACGCCGTGTTCTGCAGCATGATCGATGAACGCATGGGCTTCGGGGATGTTGCGCATGATCCCGTCGAGGACTGCACCGAGCGTCTGGGTTGACGCCAGCCCCATGTTCTCGTAGGCCTGGTTGACGATCAACTTCTGCGCCGCGAGTTGCCCCATCGGCAACGACGCGAGTTCCTCGGCCTGGGTGCGCACCACCGCCTCCAGCTGGTCGAACGGCACGGCCCGGTTGATCAAGCCGATGTCGGCCGCCTCCCGGCCGGACAACGGCTTGCCGGTCAGCGCGTAGTACTTGGCGCGGGTCAGGCCGAGGCGATAAATCCACATCCCGGACAGGTACGCACCCCACACCCGTGAATACGGAGTGCCGATCTGCGCGTCTTCGCTCGCGATCACCAGGTCGGCGCACAGCGCATAGTCGCTGCCGCCCCCGACGCACCAGCCGTGTACCTGCGCGATGACGGGTTTCGGCGAGCGCCAGATGCTCATGAACTTCTGGTGCGGCGAGGTCGCGGCGGCGGTGGTGTGCATCATGTCCTTGCCGGGGTCCCACCGACCGTCGGTGCTGAGAAACTCGGCGCCGTACTGGAATCCGCCACCGAAGTTGTACCCGGCGCAGAATGCGCGCCCGGCCCCGCGCAGGATCATCACCTTCACCGCCTGGTCGCGCACCGCGGTGTTGACCGCGTCCTCGACTTCGTCGGGCATCGGCGCCACGATCGCGTTCAGCTCCGCAGGCCGGTTCAGCGTGATGGTCGCGATCGGGCCGTCGGTGGCGTAGCGGATCGTCTGGTAGCTCATGGCTGGCTCCTGGTTCACAGCGGTTGAACGTTATTGGCGGGTAGGCTTTCCGCGTGCAAGTTCCTCGGTTCATCATGCGCGCCGCGCCGATCTTCAACGCGCCGGTGGTCGCACTCACCACCTCGCCGCGATGGGGCCGGTTCCTGGGCCGCACCTTCGCCATCGTCACCTACACCGGACGAAAATCGGGCCGGGTCATCAGCCTGCCGGTCGGATATCGTCGCAGCGGCGACGACGTCGTGATCACCGTCTCGATGCCCGACGCCAAGACCTGGTGGCGGAACTTCCTCGGCGACGGCGCGCCGCTGACGATCACGCTCGACGGCCGCGACCGGACCGGGCACGCGGTTGCGCATCGCGACGACAACGGCCGCGTCGCTGTCGACCTGCGGCTCGATCAGCCGTAACCGGCCATTGCTCAGACGGTGAGCTTGCAGGCCTGGCCGATGTCGAGCGTGCGCAGCACGCGGCCCATGCCGATCCACAACGCACACGACAGCGCGAGGTCGGTCAGCATCTCGTCGGAGAACTGTTCCTTGCAGCGCGCCCAGAACTCCTCGTCGTCGCGCAGCCCGGTGTGGTCGGAGGCGAAGCGTTCGCCGAATTCGGCGGCGATCCGCTCCTGCTGGCTGTAGCCGGGCCACGTCCGCCACTGGGGTACGTGCGCGTAGAACTCCTCATCGACGCCGTCGGCCGGGCCGTCCGCGAAGCGGGTGTTCTCACACACCGCGCACTCGTTGTCCAGCGCGATGGCCATCCGAGCGATCTCGCGCACCCGCAGCGGCAGCCGGCTGCGGTGGTAGACCGCATGCTGGAATTTCCCAATCGCGCCACCCAGCTCGGGCGATGCGGCGAACCAGCTGGTCAGGTCATCGTCGGCGAAGTTTCCGATGCGGCTCATGACACGCGATGCTACGCCGCGACCGCCGCTGGGTCATGCCGCCGCTTCATGAACGGCACGACATCAGCGAGCTGTCGCTTCGGCGGGAGCGCAAGTTTTCCGATCTTGCGGACCACGGTGCCGAACTGCCGGTGCAAGGGTCCGGTGTTGTACGGGACTCCGTACCGTTCGCAGATCTCCTGCACCTCGACAGCGATCTCCGCGTGCCGGTGTGCCGGGATATCGGGAAACAGGTGGTGCTCGATCTGGAAGGACAGGTTGCCGGACAGCAGGTGGAACAGCTTGCCTCCGGTCAGGTTCGCCGAGCCGAGGATCTGCCGGAGGTACCACTGGCCCCGTGTCTCGTTCGCGGTTTCCTCGATCGAAAACTGCTGCGTGTCTTCAGGAAAGTGCCCGCAGAAGATGATCATGAACGACCAGACGTTTCGGACCAGGTTGGCGGTCAGGTTGCCGGCCCCGACGAACGGCGCGAACGGACCGGCCAGCAGCGGGAAGGCAACGTAGTCCTTCAGCGTCTGCCGTTTGGTCTTGCGCCAGATGCCGTCGAGAATGTCGCGCTTGTCGGCCAGCGTGATCTCGCCGGCCCTGATGCGTTCGGTCTCCAGCTCATGCAGCGCCACCCCGTACTGGAACAGCACCATCAACAGGACCGCGTACACGGGGTTGCCCAGGAAATACGGCCGCCAGCGCTGATCCTCGCTCATCCGGAGGATGCCGTAACCGATGTCGCGGTCCATCCCGACGATGTTGGTGTAGGTGTGGTGCATGTAGTTATGCGAATAGCGCCACTGGTCGCCGGGGCACGCCGTGTCCCATTCGAAGCCGCGGCTGGACAGCGACGGATCACCCATCCAGTCGTATTGGCCGTGCATCACGTTGTGGCCGATCTCCATGTTGTCCAAGATCTTTGAGAGCGCGAGCATGGCGGTGCCTGCCAGCCAGGCGGGCGGCAGAATCCCTGCCATCAGCAGGCCCCGCCCGCCGACCTCGAGTGCGCGTTGCGCCTTGATCACGCGGCGGATGTAGGTGGCGTCGCGCTCCCCCAGGTCGGCCGTGACGCGTTCCTTGAGCCCGTCGAGCTCCCGGCCGAACGCCTCGGTCTGTTCGTCAGTCAGGGTGATGTGTTGTGTGGGCATGGACGGTTCCTTTCTTGACATGTCACAGCGCGAGTTCGACATCGCCGACCGGGACGGACACGCAGATCTGCACGTCCTCCTCCTCGGATGTCGACACCACGCCGGTGATCAGGTTCTTGACGGCGCCGCGGGTCTTGCGGCGAGTGCAGGTGTGACAGATGCCCATCCGGCATCCGCTTTCGGGTGTCAGGCCGGCGGCCTCGGCCTGCTGCAGCAGCGGTCGGCCGTCGTCGGTGAGATCAACACGGCTGTCGCTGAACGAGATCTGGCCACCGGAAGTTTGTGCCGGCACGTCGAACACGGGTGGCACAAAGGTTTCGGTGCTGACGTCGTCGCAGTGCTTGCGCACCGCATCGGCCAGCGAGGGCGGCCCGCAGACATACACCGCTTCCGGTGAGGGCATCGCGGCCGCCAGATGGTCCGCGTCGAAGTGGCCGCGCAGATCGCCGACGTCACCGGATCGGGTGAAACCGTGCAGAACTCGCACGCCGGCCATGCTGGCCAGCTCATCGCGATAGCCGGCCTCGTCGGCCGACCTGGCGTAGTGCACGAACGCGATTTCGCCGTCGAAGCCTTCGGCCTTCAGCGTGCGAAGCATCGACATCACCGGGGTGATGCCGCTGCCGCCGGAGACGAACAGGATCCGCCGGGGCCGCTGGGCCGGTAGCACGAAATCGCCGCCGACGTTGTGCAGCCCGAGCACCATGCCCGGCCGCGCATGGCGGTGCAGGTACGTCGACACCAGGCCGCCGTCGTGCAGGCCGATGGTCAGCTCGATCAGCGACGCGCCCTCGCGGCTGGCGGGCGAATAGCAGCGGGTGCGGCGCCGGCCGTCGATCTCGACCGAGAGGTTGATGTGCTGGCCGGCCTTGAATCCTTGGAATGCCCGATTCGGCGCGAGCTGCAGCGTGACACTGCGCGGCGTGTGTCGCCGCACACCGACTACCTTCGCGCGGGCATCACCCAGCGACCACGTCGGGGCGACCAACTCGGTGTAGCGGTCAACGCCGTGTGGTCCGGTGAGCAGGTCAACCAGGCCGGAACCCAGCATCCGGTTGGCAAGCTTTTGAGTGAACATATGTATACAGTGATGTGCGAACCGGCGGAAAGTCAAGGAAAAAGCCAGGTTGTGGTAGGCTTCACACCAGTGAACAGTCGTACTCCTATATCACGCTCCCACCGGTCTGGCTCCTCGTCGTCGCGGCCAAAGCAGTCCCGTGAGGAGCGCAAACTGGCCACCCGGCGGGCGATCGTGGCGGCCGCGCTGAAGCTTCTCGATGACCGCAGCTTCAGCGCGTTGAGCCTTCGCGAGGTGACCCGCGAGGCCGGGATCGTGCCGGCGGCCTTCTATCGGCATTTCGAGTCGATGGAGGCGCTGGGCCTAGTCCTGATCGACGAGTCATTCCGCGTGCTGCGAGACATGCTGCGGTCCGCGCGCGCGGGCAAGCTGGACCCGAACCGGGTGATCGAGTCGTCGGTCGAGATCGTGGTCGGCAGCATCGCCGCGCAGCGAGAGCACTGGCGGTTCATCGGCCGGGAACGTTCCAGCGGGGTGACGGTGCTGCGGTACGCAATCCGCACCGAGATCCGGCTGATCACCGCCGAGCTCGCGACCGACCTGGCGCGCTTCCCGGGCCTGAACGACTGGAGCACCGAGGATCTCAACGTTCTCGCGAGCCTGTTCGTGAACTCGATGATCGTGATCGCGGAGGCCATCGAGGACGCGCAGGATGTTGCCTCGCAGGAGGAGATCAAGCGCATCGCGATCAAGCAGCTGCGAATGATCGCGGTCGGCGTCGCGGGCTGGCACAGCAGAAACGACTGATCGCAGGCCGTAGGCTCTCACCATGGCTGGCCCGGTGACCGAACAGGCCGGGCAGGCCGCCGATCCCCAGGCCGGCAGCGCGCTGATCAGCCCGCAGCGCCGCAACTTCATCTTCACGGCGATCTTGTTCGGCATGTTGCTGGCCGCCCTCGACCAGACGATCGTGGCCACCGCCTTGCCGACCGTGGTGGCGGATCTCGGCGGTGCGGGTCACCAGTCGTGGGTCGTGACGAGCTACCTGCTGGCGTCGACGATCGTGACCGCAATTGTCGGCAAACTGGGTGACCTGTTCGGCCGCAAGGCCGTCTTCCAGACGGCGGTGGTGTTCTTCCTGGCCGGTTCCGTGCTGTGCGGACTGGCGCAGTCGATGTCGATGTTGGTCGCGTCCCGGGCGCTGCAGGGCATCGGCGGCGGCGCGATCATGGTCACCGCCGCCGCGCTGATCGGCGAGGTCGTTCCGCTGCGCGAGCGGGGCCGGTATCAGGGTGCGCTCGGCGCGGTGTTCGGGGTGACGACCGTGATCGGCCCTCTGCTGGGTGGCTTCTTCGTCGACCATCTGACATGGCGGTGGGCGTTCTGGATCAACGTGCCGGTGGCCGTGGTGGTGCTTCTGGTGGCCACCGCTGCCATTCCGGCGATGGGCCGAACCTCCAAACCCCGGATCGACTACGCCGGAATCGTGTTGGTCGGGCTCGGCGCTTCGGGTCTGACGTTGGCCACCAGCTGGGGCGGCAGCACACACCCGTGGGGCTCCCCGACGATCATCGGTCTGTTCGCCGGATCGACTGCCGTGCTGGTGATCTTCGTGCTGGTCGAACTGCGTGCCCCCGAACCCGTGCTGCCTATTCGGCTGTTCGCCAATCCGGTGTTCGCCGTGTGCTGCGTGCTGTCGTTCGTCGTCGGCTTTGCGATGCTGGGCGCGCTGACCTTCCTGCCGACCTTCATGCAGTTCGTCGACGGCGTGTCGGCCACCACGTCGGGACTGCGCACGCTGCCGATGGTGGCCGGCTTGCTGCTCACTTCGATCAGCAGCGGAACACTCGTCGGGCGTACCGGGCGCTACAAGGTCTTCCCGGTCGCGGGAACGCTGATCATGGCCGTGGGCTTCGTGCTGTTGTCGCGCATGGACGCGTCGACATCCGCGGTGATGCAGTCGCTGTCGCTGTTCGTGCTCGGCACCGGCATCGGCATGTGTATGCAGGTGCTGGTGCTCATCGTGCAGAACACCTCCGATTTCGCCGACCTGGGCGTCGCGACGTCCGGGGTGACGTTCTTCCGCACCATCGGTAGCTCGTTCGGGGCAGCCGTGTTTGGCTCGCTCTTCACCAACTTCCTGCGCAATCGGATAGGCCCGGCCCTGGCGGCAGGCGGTGCCCCGCCGAGAGCGGCGCAGGACCCCAAGGTGCTGCATCAGCTTCCGCACGAGGTCGCGGCGCCGGTGGTGCACGCATATGCCCAATCGCTCGATCTCGTGTTCCTGTGCGCTGCGCCGGTCGCGGTGGTCGGTTTCGTCGTGGCGCTGACGCTCAAGGCGGTGCCGCTGCGCGACACCGAAGCCGTCGGCCTTGACCTGGGCGAGGGTTTCGCGATGCCCAGCAGCGAAACGCCCGACAAGGTGTTGGAGATGGCGATCGGCCGCATGATGCGCCACAGCCCCGCGGTCCGGTTGCGCGCCCTGTGCGCGAGCGTGGGCTGCGAACTCGACATCGCCGAGACCTGGGCGCTGCTGCAGATCTACCGCTACGCGCAGGTGTTCGGCGTGGCTCGGCTGGGCGATATCGCCGACCCTCGGCGCTTGCCGCAGGAGGTGCTCGAGCCGACCTTCGATCGGTTGATTGAAGGTGGTTACGCGCTGCGTACCGACGATAGTTTGTGGCTCACACAGGCCGGTCGACGCCAGGTCGATTTCTTGTCGTCGGCAATCGTCGAGTACTGGGCGGACAAGCTGGAGCAGTCACCGACGTTCGACGGAAGACCCGACCGCGACGAGATTCAGGCAGCACTGGAGCGGATCGCGCATCGCGTACTTGTGCAACGGGATTGGGCGGAGGATCGCCTCGTGACAGCAGGCGGCTCAGCTCGGCGGCCGTGACACACACTGTGCCGCGTAGAGCGGCTCGCCCAGCTTGTCCATCAGCTCCAGCTGCGTTTCCAGCCAGTCGATGTGCTTCTCCTCGTCGGCCATGATCCTCTCGAAAAGAACGGCACTGGTCGAGTCTTCTTTTTGGCGGCACATCACGATCCCCGGAGACAGCCGCGCCTTTACTTCCATTTCGACGGCGAGATCGCTTTCGAACTGTTCGCGCAGCGATTGGCCGACGCGAAGCGAGAACAAGCGCTGGTAGTTGGGCAGGCCGTCGAGCAGCAGGATGCGATCGGTGATCCACTCGGCGTGGTGCATCTCCTCGAACGACTCTTCGCGGGTCCGCTTGGCCAGCTCTGTGAAGCCCCAGTTCTCCTGCATCTTCGAGTGCAGGAAATATTGGTTGATCGCGGTCAACTCGCTGGTGAGCTGCTCGTTGAGCAATTTGAGAACCTCGGGATCACCCTGCATGGGTGACCAATCTAGTGTGTCGGCCCTCGTTGCGTTCGACATCCGCTACCCGAAGCTCATCCGGTCCAGCCAGAAGTCGAGCAGATCCTGCTCGCCGAGCACCTCCACGGTGCCGTCGCGCGGTGATCGCCGTTTGTAGATGACCAGCAGCAGTTCGGTGACCGGTCCGCGCACCGCGACCGCGGCCTTCTCGTGCGCGCGTCGCCAGGCCAGCATGTCACCGGTCAGGTCGAACACCCACTCGGCATCGTCATCGGGGGTCGTGTCGGTGGCATGGAAATGCAGCGTACGGCCTGGGCCCAGCAGTTCCCGCGTCCACGGATGCAGCTCGGAATGCATTGGCAGCGAACCCAACCGCATCCACTCGTCGACGCCATCGATCGCGACGTCACGTTCGAGGGCGTACGCCCTGCCCAGCGCGAGCATCGCGTCGGCGCGGTGCATCGCCGTCTCGTGGGTGAAGCGGCGCGCGTAGAACGCGGCGACCCCGTCGGGTATCGGCCCGGTGCCGACCGCAGAGTATGGTCCGGCCGCGCCCAGTGCGTCGGCGAGTGTGATCGCGCTGTCGAACAGCCACGGCGCCAGCGCGGCCGGGTCCTCGTGGGTGTATCCGGACAGGTCGCGAAAGTGGCTGTCCGGCAATGGTTCAGCCGCTGCGGTCCGCACCATATCCGCGGCCCAGCGCTGGGCGCCGCCGAGATGGCGGACGAGCTGGCCGACGTTCCAACCCGGGCACGACGTTACCTCGACCGTCATGTCGGCGCCGTCGATCGCGCCGGCCAACAGCTTTGTCTGCGTGACGATCTCGGAGCAGTAGCGGTCGAAGTCCAAACCGGCCATCATCGCGCCCATTTGGGCACAACGAACACACCCTCGGCCTCCACGGTGATGCCCTCGTCGTCGGCGAGATGCCCGACCGCGAATATCTTGACCCCCTCGGTGCGTTCGACGATGGCCTCGGCGTGCAGTGCGCCCAGGCGGGTGAAGCGCAGATAGCGGCAGCTGATCGTGCCGGTGAACGCCGGCCGGGTCATGCCGCAGCTCGCGGCCTCGCCGAGCACATGATCGAGAACCATTGCGCAGACGCCGCCGTGGACGTTGCCGGGCGGCCCTTCGTATGCGGCGCCGAGGTGAAAGTCCGTCCAGACCTTGCCCGATTCGTCGTAGTTGAGGACCAGCGGCGGCGCGATCGGGTTGCGTGTCCCGATCACCGGATTGCCCCAGGGCATGCCGTTCCCCTCGTGGGTGTAGCGCACGCCGAATGGTCCTGGCAGCTGTGTGCTGCGAAGTCGCGCCGTCGCGGCGTCGATCTGGGCGGTCACGTCGGCGACTGTCGTGGCGTCGACTTGGGTCCTGATGGTGGCGTCGATCAACTCGCGCACCGACCGCGTCAGCGGCTGATAGATCCGCCGAAGCCGGTCGAGGTCCGCGTCACTCAGGTCGGCTTGCGTGAACTCCAGCATCTGTGCACTAGAACATGTTCTACTCGGCGCTGTCGAGTTGGGTGCTGCCACCGGCGCACCCGTGCGATGGTGGTATCCGTGGACAGGCTCCGCAGGATCTGGCGGTTCGTCCGGTCAGCGCCCCTGACCTACCTGTGGCTGATCATTCTGGCTTACACGACCGCCATCGCGCACGACGTCAATCACCGTCGGCTGCACCACATTCTGGTTCAGCGCTCCACGAATCTGCGTCACCTCGCCACCGGCCCGATCACGTCGATCAAGGTGCTGATCGAGAGCCTGTTGTGGATCGATGGCCGGTACTTGTTGCCGTACCTGCTGTTGTTCACCATTTTTCTCGCCCCGGCCGAGCGCTGGCTGGGCTGGCTGCGGTGGGTATTGGTCGGGCTGACCGCTCACGTCGGCGCCACCTACCTCAGCGAGGGCTGGCTGGCGTGGCAGATCGCTCGCGGAGCAGCGCCGCAGAGCATGGAGAATGTCAGCGACGTCGGCGTTAGCTATTTCGCGGTGGGCATCGTCGCCGTGCTCAGCTACCACATCGCACGGCCGTGGCGGTGGGGGTATGTGGCCGCCGTGCTGCTCGCCGTCATCGTGGGCCTGGTGTGCTACCCCGGGTTCACCGCACTGGGGCACGTCTGCGCGGTGCTGATCGGACTGTGCTGCTACCCGCTGACACGGGGTCGAGGGGCGCCGTGGAACCCGCGCAGTGCCCGGGCCCCGGCTAGATCTGCGGGCGTTGCCCCAGCCGGGCCAGTGTGACCGGGTCGTGCTCGCCGCCGTAGAACGTGGTGAGAAGACGGACGAACTCCGCGTTGTCGGCCGTGGCTGCCGCGAACAGCGTCATCGACGATCGGACCTTGAGGTTGTCGGGCCGGCCGAAGATCCTCTCGACCGACCTCCCCTCGATCGCGTTGACCAGGTTGGTGCATTCGCGCAACCGTGGGCCCAGTACGACGTGGTCCAGGTACGCCTGCGCCTCGGCCAACGATGAGATGGCAAACCGTTCAGCGGTTGGGCTGCGGCCGAGCCCCTCGAGTTGCGGAAACACGAACCAGATCCAATGGGTGCGCTTGGCTCCTGCCCGCAGCTCGTCGACGACGGTGCCGTACACCGGCGCCTGGGCGTCGACGAACCGCTGCAGGTTGAAGGCGTCGGTCACGCTCACCCCATCAGCGACGGGATGATCGCATCGATCAGTTGCGGCCCCGGGGCGGCCAGCGCCTCGGCCAACGCCGAGGTGAATTCCTCGGCCGTGGTGGCACGCCGGGCCGGCACCCCCATGCCGGTGGCCAGCGCAACGAAATCCATTCGCGGCGGATCGAGGTCGAGCATGGCTTCGGCCCGCGGTCCCGTCGTGCCGCCGTCGGTCTGGGCGCCGACCCGCTGCAGTTCCAGCCGCAGGATGTCGTAGGCGCCGTTGTTGTAGATCACCGTGGTCACGTTGAGCTGTTCACGGGCCATCGTCCACAGCGCCGCCGGCGTGTACATCGCCGAACCGTCGGCCTGCAGGCACAACACCGGTCTGTCTGGCGCGGCAATCGCGGCGCCCACCCCGTTCGGCAGGCCGTACCCGATCGCACCGCCGGTCAGCGTGAGCCAGTCGTGCGCGGGCGCGCCGGCCGTGGCGGCCGGCAGCGTCAACCCGCCCGTGTTCGACTCGTCGACCACGATCGCGCGCTCCGGGAGCAGCGCACCGACCGCCTCGGCGATGCTCTGCCCTGTCAACGCCCCGGTGGGTAGCGGCGGCCGGCTGGGCGTCGCGACGGCCGCCGCGGTGCCCGGGGCGACGTCGTCGGCGAGCGCCGTCAGCGCCGCGGTCGCCTGGCCGGCCTCGGCGAGGACATGGACGTCGCAGCCGGCCGGCACCAAGTCGCTCGGCCTGCCCGGATAGGCGAAGAACGACACCGGAGAGCGGGCACCGGCCAGGATCAGATGCTTCACGCCGTCGAGCTGTGCCTCGGCTGCTTCGGCGAAATAACCGAGCCGGTCGATCGCGGGCAGGCCGGCTCCACGCGACAGCCTGGTCGGGAATGTCTCGCACAACAGCCGGGCGCCGGTCGCCGCGGCGATACGCGACGCCGCGCGCAGGCCCGCCTCGCCGGTGGCGTCGTGGCCGAGGAACAGCAGCGCCGGCTCACCGCCGCGCAGCAGCTTCGCCGCCACGTCCACGGCCTGCCCGGCCGGTGGGCCCGCTGTGGGGGTCGATAGCACCCGTCCGGGTTCGGCGCCGTCGGTCCACGACACATCGGCGGGCAGGATCAGCGTGGCGATCTGCCCCGGTGCGGCGGTCGCGGCCCGGATCGCGTCGGCGGTGTCGGCGCCCACGTCATGGGCCGCAGCACTTCGCCGGACCCAGCCGGACACGCTGTGGGCAAGTGCGTCGATGTCCGACTCCAGCGGCGCGTCATATTTCTTGTGGTAGGTCGCGTGATCGCCGACGACCACCAGCACCGGCACCCGGGCACGCTTCGCGTTGTGCAGGTTAGCCAGCCCGTTGCCCAGCCCGGGGCCGAGATGCAGCAGCACCGCCGCCGGCCGCCCGGCGATGCGGGCATATCCGTCGGCCGCGCCGGTCGCGACCCCCTCGAACAGGGTCAGCACCCCGCGCATCTTGGGCACCGCGTCCAGTGCGGCGACGAAATGCATCTCGGAGGTGCCCGGATTTGCGAAACACACGTCGACACCGCTGTCGACGAGCGTGGTGATCAGTGCGCGCGCTCCATTCACAGCCTGTCCTGCCTTTCGACGACTGGTTTTCAAGTTAGTCTGCTGCGTGATCCACCGAGAGAAGGAAGCCGATGCTGCGATCGTCTGACGACGAAACTGCGGTGACGGATCCGCCGACCGAGGAGCAGGCCCAGGAGCGGGCCGAGGCAACGGGACGGTTCAGGCGCCTGCGGCACCGCAGGCTGCTGTCGCGGTTCTCCATCCAGTCCAAACTCGTCGTGATGATGGTGCTGTGCACCGTCATCGCGGCCGCGGTGGTGGGATTCATCGCCTTCCAGGCCGGCCGGAGTTCGATGCGCAACCAGGTGTTCAGCCGACTGACCGAAGTGCGTGAGGCCCAGTTACGCTCCCTCACCACCGAATTCAACGACCTGAAGAACTCGCTGGTCATCTATTCCCACGGAGCGGTCACCGTTCCGGCGATTCAGGCGTTCGGGGCCGGCTTCGATCAGCTGGCCAACACGACGATCGATCCGGCGCAGCAACAGTCGATCGTCGACTACTACAACAACAACTTCATCAAGCAGACCGAGCAGTACAGCAACATGAAACCCGACCTTGCCGCGGTGCTGCCGACATCGAACGCGCAGAAGTACCTGCAGGCGAACTACACCGCGAAGCGACAGTCCGACGACGTCGCCATCCAGATCGACGACCAGCACGACGGCAGTGCGTGGTCGGCCGCCAACGCCCGCTATCAAGACTTCTTCCGGCAGATCTGCCAGCGATTCGAGTTTCAGGATGTGCTTCTTCTCGACAATAGTGGGAACGTCATCTACACCGCGTACAAAGATGTCGACCTCGGCACCAACATCCTCACCGGGCCGTACAACGGGTCAAAACTGCGCGGTGCCTACGAAAAAGCCATGGCGTCCAATTCCGATGACTATGTCGGAATCACCGACTTCGAGATCTATCAACCGGCGGAGGGCCAGCCCACCGCCTGGATGGTGTCGCCGGTGAGCGTCGACGGCCGCACGTATGGCGTGATGGCGCTGCAATTCCCGATCACGAAGATCAACAGGTTGATGACCTTCGACAAACAGTGGGCTCCGTCAGGGATGGGCAAGACCGGCGAGAGCTTCCTCGCGGGCCCGGACAACCTGATGCGCTCGGACTCGCGAATGTTTCTGCAGAACCCGGCCCAGTACAAACAGGACGTGGTGGAGGCGGGTACTCCGCCCGACGTCGCCGATGACGCGATTCGGCTGGGCGGCACCACCCTGGTACAGCCGATCATCAGCGACGCCACCCGCACGGCGCAAAAGGGCCAGTCCGGAACCATCATCACCACCGATTACCTCGGTCAGGAAACGCTGCAGGCCTACGCCCCGGTGGATATTTCAGGCAGCCCGCTGCATTGGTCGATCGTCGCCAAGATCGATACCGCGGAGGCCTTCGCGCGGGAATCGGCGTTCACCAGAACCATGGTGTTGTCCACCGTCGGAATAATTTTCGTGGTCTGCCTGGCGGCAACGGTCGCCGCGCAACTGTTCGTGCGACCGCTGCGCAAGCTGGAGGCGGGTGCGCAGAAGGTCAGCGCCGGAAATTACGACGCCGCCCTCCCGGTGGAATCCCGCGACGAGATCGGC
Organism: uncultured Actinomycetota bacterium; assembly: GCA_963759655.1. Taxonomy (GTDB): domain Bacteria; phylum Actinomycetota; class Actinomycetes; order Mycobacteriales; family Mycobacteriaceae; genus Mycobacterium. The sequence goes on from CAVXAG010000018.1 coordinate 185,218, forward strand.
GACCTCACGCAGGCCTTCAACGAGATGACCCGCAACCTCGGCATCAAGGAAGACCTGCTCAACGAGCAGCGCCGGGAAAACGACCGGCTGCTGTTGTTGCTGATGCCCGAACGGGTGGTGGAGCGCTATCGGCAGGGCGAGGAGATCATCGCACAGGACCACCAGGACGTCAGCGTGATCTTCGCCGACATCATGGGCCTGGATCGGCTGCAAGCCGACCTCAAGTCGGCGGACTCGCTGGCGATCATCAACGAGATCGCCCGCCAAATTGACGGCGCGGCACAAGATCTGGGAGTCGAGCCGGTACGCACCGTTCACAACGGCTACCTGGCCAGCTGCGGCCTCAACGTGCCGCGGCTTGACAACGTTCGTCGCACGGTTGATTTCGCGCTTGAGACTCAGCGCATCATCGACCGGTTCAACACCGAAACCGGCCACCACCTGAGCCTGCGCGCCGGCATCGACACCGGCCGGGTCAGCAGCGGACTGGTGGGGCGGTCCTCGATCATCTACGACATGTGGGGCGCCGCAGTCAGTCTCGCCTATCAGGTTCAAAGCGGTTCGCCGCAGCCGGGAATCTATGTCAGCCAGAAGGTGTACGAGACCATTGGGGACGCGGTCGCTTTCGCGTCGGCTGGCACGATCACCGTCGACGGGTCGGCGCAGCCGATCTGGCGGGTGGTGGAGCAGCCCGAATGAACGATGTCCTGACCTCGCCCTGGTTCTACTGGGCCGTCGGCGTGGCAGTGGGACTGCCCGTCGGACTCGTTGTTCTCACCGAGTGGCAGCACTCGCTTGCGCGCAAGAAGAGTTTTTTGGCGCGGCCCATCAGCCTGCTGCGCAACTACCTCCTGCCGCTCGGCGCTCTGCTTCTGCTGCTTATCAAGGCAACCGAGATCCCAACCCGGGACACGCCGGTCAAGGTTGTCGCCACACTGTTTGGCTTCGTGGTGCTGGTGCTGCTGCTGTCAGGAGTCAACGCGACCCTGTTCCAGGCGGCGCCCGAGGGAACGTGGCGCAAACGCATTCCGGCGATCTTCGTCGATGTCGTGCGGTTCCTGCTGATTGCCGTTGGCCTGGCGATCATCTTCTCCTACATCTGGGGGGCCCACGTCAGAGGCCTGTTCACCGCGCTGGGAATCAGCTCCATCGTCATCGGCCTGACACTGCAGAACTCGGTGGGCCAGATCATCTCCGGGCTGCTCATGCTGTTCGAACAGCCCTTCCGGCTCGGCGACTGGATCCAGACGTCGGCAGCCCGCGGTCGGGTCGTCGAAGTCAATTGGCGCGCAGTGCATATCGACACCGGCACCGGATTGCAGATCACCCCGAATTCGGTGTTGGCGGTCGCGTCGTTCACTAACCTGAGCCGCCCCCCCGGGACGTACAAGATCAAGGTAGACATGGTGTTCGCGGTAGATGATCCCCCGGACCGGGTATGTGCGATGCTCTCCCGGGTGGCCGCCGAACTCCCGCAGCTCAAGCCGGACAGCACACCCAAGTCGATCCCACTTGGCGGCCTCCAATACCGCACCAGCATCCCATTGCAATCACCGGCCGACGATTCCGCCGCCAAGGCGACGTTCTTGCGCTGGGTCTGGTACGCCGCCCGGCGCGACGGGCTTCACCTCGACGAGGCCGAAGACGAGTTCGGCACACCGGACCTGGTCGAGGACGCGGTGCGCACCGTGGTTGCACCGATGCTGCGGCTGAGCCCGGCCGACCAGCAGCATCTGACCCCGAACGCGACAGTGGTGAGATTCGGTGCCGACGAGATCATCGAGCACGTCGGCGATGTGCCTGCCCGAATGACCTTCATCGTGTCAGGCCGTGTCCGGGTGTCCGCGCCCGGCGACGACGGTTCGCTCGTGACAATCACGACGCTGGACGCGGGGTCATTCCTCGGGCAGACGGCGCTGACACGGCAACCGGTTCTGACCGACGCGCAGGCGCTGGGCGAAGTCACCGCCGTGCAGATCGGTCGCGAGCACATCGAAGGTGTGCTCCAAGCGAAGCCGTTGCTTCTTCAGGAGCTCGGCCGACTCATCGAGGAGCGGCGCAGCCACGTCACGCAGGCGATGGCTGACGTCGCGGAGTAGGACGGGCCAGTGCGCGGTCCCACCACGAGGCGGCTGTCCGCGGCGCTGACCATCGAGGATTTGCGCGCGATAGCACGCAGGCGCACACCGAAGGCGGCGTTCGACTACACCGAAGGTGCCGCCGAGGCCGAGATCTCGCTGGCGCGGGCGCGGCAGGCGTTCCGCGACATCGAGTTTCATCCCGAAATTCTGCGCGACGTTTCGCACGTGAGTACCGGGTGGGACGTCCTTGGCTCGCCCGTCGCGCTGCCCTTCGGCATTGCTCCCACCGGATTCACCCGGATGATGCAGACCGAAGGCGAGATCGCCGGGGCGTCCGCAGCCGGTCAGGCGGGTATTCCGTTCTCGCTTTCGACGCTCGGCACCACGTCGATCGAGGATGTCAAAGCAGCAAACCCGGCTGGCCGCAACTGGTTTCAGCTTTACATGTGGCGAGACCGTGACGCATCGATGGCGCTGGCCGAGCGAGCTGTCGTAGCCGGGTTCGACACGCTGCTCGTCACCGTCGACGTACCGGTCGCAGGGGCCCGGCTGCGAGACACCCGCAACGGCATGACGATTCCGCCCGCGCTGACGGCCCGGATCATTCTCGACGCGCTGTGGCGGCCACGGTGGTGGATCAACTTCCTGACGACCGAGAAACTGTCGTTCGCGAGCTTCGATCGCTGGCCCGGCACCGTGGCAGACCTGCTGGACACGATGTTCGACCCGACGCTGAGCTTCGACGACCTCGCCTGGATCAAGTCGCAATGGCCGGGGAAGTTCGTGGTGAAAGGCATTCAGACCGTCGAAGATGCCCGCCGCGTGGTGCAGCTCGGCGTGGACGGGATCGTGCTGTCCAACCACGGGGGCCGTCAGCTCGACCGGGCGCCGGTGCCGTTTCACCTGTTGCCACGCGTCGCAACGGAATTCGGTTCTGATGTCGAGATCATCGTGGACACCGGCATCATGTCCGGGGCCGATGTGGTGGCGGCCGTCGCACTGGGTGCGCGGTTCACGCTCGTCGGGCGCGCCTACCTGTACGGGCTGATGGCGGGCGGCCGAGCCGGTGTCGACCGTGCGATCGAGATCCTGTCCAGCCAGCTGACCCGAACCATGAAGCTGCTCGGTGTGACGTGTCTGGAGGAACTGTCACCGCGGCACGTGACCCAGCTGCACCGGTTGGTGCCGTGGTCACGGTAGCGCGGTGGCTATTCGGCGAGCCGGTTGACGAGCGCAGTGAAAACCATCGGCAGCCGCGACGCGGCTGGCACGATGAGCGAGCGCACCGGTCGAATTGCGCTGGCGTGCAATATCGTTGCGGTCAGCAGCCGGTAGCGGCGCGACATCGACCGCCACTGACGGTCGTAGTCGGCAGGCCGGCCGGCGACCACGCAATCCACCAATAGTTCGGCGGCGCTGAAGGAGATGCCTAGACCCTCCCCGGTCAGCGCATCGACGTAGCCCGCCGCGTCGCCGACCAGAAGAACCCGCCCGGCTGTTCGGCTCTTTACCTTCTGGCGCAACGGGCCGGCGGCGCGATCCGGGCCGTGCGGGTGCCCATTCACCCGGTCCCTGAGAACCGGGAATGCGTTGAGGTGTTTATCGAATCCGCCCCGGCACGAGGTCAGGACCGCGATTCCGACAGAGTCTTCGGCCACCGGCGTGACATACGCTTCGGCGTCGGCGGACCAGTACACCTCGACGTTGTCGCTCCACGGCGCGATCTGGATGTGGCGGCGGATTCCCCACCGGCGCCGGCGGCCCGGTGCCATTGCAAGACCGAGCGACGCGCGGATCGGCGAGTGCAGTCCATCGGCGGCGGCCAGGTAACGGGCCTGAAAGTCGGCGCAGCGAACCGAATTCGTGTCCTGGCTGACCTCGCCGACGTCGCCCTGTGCGATGGAAACGCCTGCCTTGGTCGCCGCTTCCATGAGTGCGGCATGCAAGGCTGTTCTTCGCACGCCGCGCCCGGCGCCCGATCGAAATTGCGCGCTGACGCGACGCGTGCCGTCCAGGTAGCTGATGCCGTGGAACGCTTTGCCCTTCGCAGTGACGCCGAGGCGGTCCAGTTGCGCGACCGCGTGCGGCATCAGCCCTTCTCCGCATGCCTTGTCGATGGGGCCGACGCGCCTTTCCACGACCACCACGTCAAGTCCGGCCCTGGCGGCGAAAAGCGCGGTGGCCAGGCCGGCGGGACCCCCACCGGCGACCAGCAGGTCGATCACCGAAGCCCCGCGAGGGCGGCGCTCTCGACCTTGACCCGCGTCCTCAACAGCACGGCGTTGAGCACGGTGAACACCGACGCGGTGATCCAGGCCGTGTGCACCAACGGCAATGTGATCCCCTCGACGACCACTGCTACGTAGTTGGGATGGGACAGAAACCGATAGGGGCCCGCGGTCACCCGGGGCGCGTCGGGGATCACCACGACGCGAGTGTTCCACTGGTGGCCCAACGCCGCGATGCACCACCAGCGCAGGCCCTGAGCCGCGAGCACGACCACAAGCATCGGCCACCCGAGCGCCGGAAGGAACGGCCGGTGCAACACGATCGGCTCCAGCAGGCATCCGACCAGCAGCCCGAAGTGCAGGACGACCATCACCGGGTAGTGGCGCGCACCGAACTCGACGCCGCCGCGCGCGCGGCTCCAGGCCAGGTTGCGCGTCGAGACCACCAGCTCCGCGATCCGCTCGACCGCCACCGCGGCGATCAGCACTACATACCAGGCCATCGGCGGCATCTACAGATCAGTGCCAGCGCAGCAGCACCAGTTCCGAACAGAAGCCCGGACCCATCGCCATCATCAGGCCCGGGCTGCCACTGGGCGGCCGCTTGGCGAGGGTGTCGCGCAGCACGCACAGCACCGACGCCGACGAAAGGTTGCCGATCTCGCTCAGCGAGCGCCAGCTCAACTCGAGAGCATCGTCAGGCAGGCCGACGGCCGCGCTGATCGACTCCATGACCTTCGGGCCTCCCGGATGGCTCACCCAGGCACCGATGTCGTCGATAGTCAGGTCGTGGTCCGCCAGGAACGTCGTCACGTCGTCCGACAGGTAGCGCTCAATGAGATCCGGCAGATCCGGCGACAACACCAGCTCAAATCCCGTGGATCTGACGTTCCAGCCCATCGTGCCCAGCGAGTCTGGGTACAGCCGGCTGCACGAGGCCAGGACGTCGGGCCCGCGGGCATCGATCTGCGCGGCGCGCCGCTCCCCTACCGCGACAACCGCTGCGGCGCCATCGGCGAACAGGCCACTGCCGACCAGAAGGGCCATCGACGGCTCGGCGGGCCGGAAGACCAGTGAACACAACTCCACCGACAACAGCACCGCGACACCGTCGGGCGCACCCAGTAGATAGTCATGCAAACGCGCGAGGCCGGCCGCTCCCGCGACGCAGCCGAGCCCGAAGATCGGCACCCGGCGGACATCGGGTCGCAGCCCCAGCCGCCCGGCGATGCGGGCATCGAGCGACGGCGCCGCCACACCCGTCACGGTGGTCGTGATGATCAGATCGACGTCCTGCGGGCCAAGCCCCGCCTCCTCGAGCGCGCCGGAGATGGCCGCGCATCCGAGTTCGACGGCATTCTCGATGAACAGGTCGTTCGCCTCGCCGAAGTCGGTCAACGATGGGTATCGCTCAATCGGTAGCGCGAAGTAGCGACTGTTGACCTTCGCGTTGGCATGCAGTTTGCGGAGGATCTCCTCGAAACCGCTGAAGGCCGTGTTCTGGAGGAAGGCTTCGGTAATTTCGTTTTGCGTGTAACGGTGCGCCGGCAGCGCACCCTGCACCCCGGCAATAACGGTCACGGCATCCACTCCTTGGACACGAGTTGTGACGCCGATCGGTTCACCAGCTGCGAAAGTCCACTTTCACGGGTTGCTGAGCTTCCGTCGCGTCCGTCCTGGCTACGGCGTGATCGCCGTTGAATCCAAGGTGCCGGTGCACCAACACCATCCACTTGGGCGCCCACCAGTTCCACTCGCCCATCACGTGCATGAACGCCGGCACCAGGACCATTCGCACCAGCGTGGCGTCGGCCAGCACCGCCAGCGCCAGGCCGAGCCCGAACATTCGCATGAACGACACATGCGCAGCGACGAGCGCCGCGAACGAGATCGACATCACCAGCGCGGCAGCCGTGATCACTCGGCCGGTGCGGGCGATCCCCAGGACGACGCTCTCGTCGTTGTCTGCCCGGGTCCGGCGCCAGCCCGATGTCGTCGGCGCTGGGACTCCAGAATTGAGCCAGAACTCGCGGATGCGGGACACCAGGAACACCTCGTAGTCCATCGACAAGCCGAACGCGATGCAGAACAGCAGCACCGGCACGTTCGCGACCAACGTTCCGGTGGGCGTCGTACCGAACGCGCCCAGGTGCCCGTCCTGGAATATCCACACCATCGCGCCGAACGCGGCGGTCAGTGAAAGCACGTTGAGCGCCAAGGCTTTCAGAGGCATCACCACGCTGCCCGTCAGCAGGAACAACAGCACAAGCATGATCCCGGCGATCAGTCCGAGCACCAGCGGCAGCCGTGACGTGATGGCGTGCACGCTGTCGCGGTTGATCTGGGCGGTGCCGGTGATGTCGACGCGCTTGCCGGCGGGACCCGGCACCGCGTGCAGGCGATCGAGTTGGGCCTCGGACCGGTCGGAGAACAGCGGAGCAGTGCTGTCGGCGGTGAGGAACGCGCTGCCCCCGGTCTCGTCGGTGGGCGCGGACGGTGGGCCGACCCGGTTTCCCTCGACGAACGTGCCCGTCGGGACGGAAACCGCCGAGACATCTGGTACCCGCGACAGATCGGCGGCGTATCGCTGCATATCGCCGGGCGTGATTTGGTTGGCGTCGGGAACGACGATGGTGACGGCGGTCTCGGAGTTGTCGACGAAGTCTCGGCGCAATTGGTCGCCCACTTGGTGGGCGGCGGCGGAGCGCGGCAGTACCCGATCGTCGGGGAAGCCCCACCTGACCCCGAGGAACGGCGCGCCGAGCAGAAGCAATAACGCGACGCCAGCCAGACCCATCGGAAAAGCATGGCGCAGAATAGATTTCGTCCATCGGTACCAGAACAATCGCTCGACCGGCGTAGGGACCGGCTCTGGTCGGCCGAGCAGGCGCCGGGCGGCCCGGCGGATGTCCAGCGAGTTCAGTCGGTCCCCGAGCAGAACAAGCGCGGCGGGCGTCACGATGAGCGCAGCGGCCGCGGCGAATGCGACGGTGGCGACGCCCGCGTACGCGAACGACTTCAGAAAGTGCATCGGGAACAGCACCATGACCGACACCGACAGCGCGACCGTGGTCGCGGAGAACAGCACGGTGCGGCCCGCCGACCTCATGGTGCGAACGACCGCGTCCTCATGGTTCGCGCCGTCGGCCAACTCATCGCGGTATCGGCTGATCATCAGCAGCGTGTAGTCGATCGCCAGGGCCAGACCCATCGCGGTGGTCAGGTTGAGCGCAAAGATCGAGACGTCCGTCGTGAAGGAGATCGCCCGCAGTACCGCAAGCGCACCCAGGATCGCCATGCCGCCGACCGCGACCGGCAGCGCCGCGGCCAACAGGCCACCGAACACCCAGACCAGCACCAAGAAGCTCAGCGGAATGGCGATCGACTCCATCAACAGCAGGTCGTGCTGCGATTGGTCGGTGATCTGCACGTTGACCATCGCCACCCCGCCCGAGCGCACGGTGACGCCGTCACGATCGTGCGTCACCTGCTCGGACAGCTGTTTGGCAAACTTCTGCTGTTGACTTTCGGTGCCGTTGATGCCCGCGATGATCAGGCCGGCGGTGCCTTTCTTACTGATCAGGTCGTTGGCCGCCGGCCCAGCGATGGTCCACGGCGATGTCACGCTGGCAACGTGAGGTGACCGGCGCAGTTGGTCGACGATGTCGATGCCCACTGCCCTGGCCTGCGGGCTGTCGACGCCGGCATTCGCCGAGACGGTGAGCAACAACTGGACCCCGCCCTGGCCGAACTTGTCGGTCAACAGCTGGCTGGCCTTCGACGACTCCGATGTCGGATCCTGGAAACCGCTCGCGGACAGGCTTTTCGCGACGGGAACGCCAAAGATCGCGAGCGCAAGCGTCAGCAGCGCCGCGACGAAGATGACCCGGCGAGGCGCGGCGATGGCCAGCTGTGCGATCCGTTGTAGCAGGTCCGTCCCTCTCATCGGGCCGTCGGCGTCGCCGGCTGGTGGCACTTCCTAACGTGATGACGAACGTCAGGTGGCGAGGGTTCACGGCGCCGTAAATTTGTGCGATTCGTCCGGATGGAGACGGCGCTCGCGTCAGTGCGGCCGACGAATGCAGCGAAACCCGACGTGGCTCATGCCGGTATCAACCGGCTGCGGTCGACGCGCGGCCGGGCGGTAGCGCAGGCAGTAGACGTCCGCACACAGGAAGGAGCCGCCTTTGATCACCCGCCGGGGCACGGCGAACTGTGGCTGACGCGGGTCGTAGCTGTCCGCCGCGCAACAGGCGCCCTCCGCGGGGCGGTCCGTGTACCAGTCGGTGGTCCACTCCCATACGTTGCCGGCCATGTCGAACAGGCCGTACCCGTTGGCGGGGAAGCTCCCGACGGGGGCGGTGCGGCCGTATCCGGGGACCGGCCGCCACGGAAAGTCGCCGTGCCAGTAGTTCGCCAGACGCTGGTCGGCGCGCTCAGGCTCGTCGCCCCAGGTGTAGGTGGCACCGACCAGGCCGCCCCGGGCCGCGGTCTCCCATTCGGCCTCGGTCGGCAACGAGAGCCCGGCCCACTGCGCGTAGGCCTGCGCATCGTCGTAGGCGACATGTACGACCGGATGGTCGGCGCGTTTGGCGACCGAAGAGTGCGGCCCGACCGGATGGCGCCACGAAGCGCCTGGCGTCCACGTCCACCACTGGCTGAGGTGGCGCAGGTCGACTGGTCCGCGGGTGCGGTTGAACACCATCGAGCCGGGCTGCAGGTTCTCCGCGGGTGCGCCGGGATAGTTCACCGGGTCGAGCGGCCGCTCAGCGACGGTGAGAAATCCGGTGGCGTCGACGAATTCTGCGAACTGCGCATTGGTCACCAGGTGTGGCTGGATCCAAAAGTCCCCGACGGTGACCTCGCGGGCCGGCGCCTCCTCCGGATAGTGATCGTCGGAGCCGAGCATGGCGGTCTGGCCGGGGATGTGGACCAGCCGGCTAGTCACTGAAGATGGTGGCCCAGTCATCTCGCATGCTCACTATGGTCCAGCCGTCGGCGGCTGCTAGCTCCTGGGCCTTCTCGGCGCCTGCGGCGTAGGCGAATTCATGATCGGCGTCATCGTGGGAGACGAGCATCCGCAGCGCGCAGCCGCCCGCCGTTCCGGTGTACTGGAGCATCTCGATGTCGCCGTTCGAGTTGCCCGCCGCCAAGATTGGTCGCCGGCCTATCCGGCCCCAGATCCGCACCGGCTTCATCGGGCCGTCGTCGAGGAACTCGGGCTGGGCGGTGGTGAACAGTGCTGTGTCGCGGTAGACGAGCCCGACCGAGCTGCCGATCACCCGCTCCGGCGGGATCCCGTACAGCGCCGCGGCGACCGGGCGCATGAAGTCGCGCCCGCCGCCCGAGACGATGTAGCAGGTGAAGGCGTGAGACTCCAGGTAACGCAGCAGTTCCACCATCGGTTGATACCCGCACGAGGTGTACGGCCGATCTAGCGTCGGATGGGTCGCGTCGGCGAAGAATGCGCGCACACGCGAGGCGTGCTCCTCGATGGTGATCGACTCGTGGGCGCTGAGCACCGCGGCCACCAGCGTGGCGAAGTCGGCGTCGTCGCCGTGATCGTGCTTGGTCACCGCTTCGCTCAGCCATCTGAGGTCACCCTCGTAGGCCGCTTTGTACGGCTGCTTGTCGCGCAGGACCGCGTCGGCGCGCGCCTGCTCGGCGAACCGGCGTACCAGGAAGTCGAGCTGGATGTACATCGGCTTCTCGGCCCACAGCGTGCCGTCGTTGTCGAAGACTGCGATACGCGCCTCCGGTTCAACAAAATCCGGGTGGACTGTGGTGGTGACACGGTCCACGAAGTCGACGATCGCCGACTTCACGGGTCCCTCGGTCCACGACGCGAGGTCGCCCACGCTCACCCGCCCCGCGAGGCGAGGAACTTGTTGAGCTCGTCGACAGCGTGGTTGATGGTGAACGACGCCGGTTCCTGGCGCGGCGGGAACTCCTTGAAGGTCTCCAGGAACTGAGTCACGATCGCGGAGCCGTAGAACATCAGGTAAAGGCGGTCAATCAACCAGTCCCAGTATGTGTTCGACGTGACGTCTGCGTGTTCGTAGGGATCGGTGCGCAGGTTGAACAACTTGGGCGCCCGCAGCTTGACGAACGGCTCGAACCACACCTGAAGCGTGCCCGGGCAGCGCTGCTCCATGAACACGATCTTCCAATTCTCGGCCCGGATGCCCAAGACGTCGCCGTCGTCGGAGAAGTAGATCAGCCCCCGCCGCGGGCTCTTGTCCACCTCGCCGGTGAGGTAGGGCAGCAGGTTGTAGCCGTCGATGTGGACCTTGTACGTCATGTCACCGGCCCGGTGGCCGACCTTCAGCTTCTCGACGATGTCCGGTTCGCCGGCGGCTGCGAGGAAGGTGGGGAGCCAGTCATGGTGCTGCACGATCTCGTTGGACACGGTGCGCGACTTGATCTTGCCGGGCCAGCGGATCAATTCCGGAATCCGGAATGCCCCTTCCCAGTTGGTGGCCTTTTCGCTGCGGAACGGCGTGGTGGCGCCGTCCGGCCAACTGTTGGCGTGCGGGCCGTTGTCGGTGCTGTAGATGACAATGGTGTCTTCGGCGATTCCGAGTTCGTCGACCAGATCGAGCAACTGGCCGACATTGCGGTCGTGGTCGATCATCGTGTCGTGGTACGGCGACTGCCACCGGCCGGCCTGGCCGAGGCTTTCCGGCTTGGTGTGCGTCCGGAAATGCATGTGCGTCATGTTCATCCAGACGAAGAACGGCGTCTTTGCCTCGTGCTGGCGCTTGATGAAGTCGATGCAAGCACCCGTGGTCTCGTCGTCGATGGTTTCCATCCGCTTCTTGGTCAGCGGCCCGGTGTCCTCGATGCGTTGCTTGCCCACTGGCCCGTACCGGTCGTCCACGTCGCCCGAATCTTCCTCGGTGGCCCAAGAATGGATGACGCCACGCGGGAGTAGCGCCGCGCGCAGAATGGGCGCTTCCTCCGCGGTGGGGTAATCCGGGGCCTCCGGCTCCTCCTCGGCGTTGAGGTGATACAGGTTCCCGAAGAACTCGTCGAACCCGTGAGCGGTCGGCAGGAACTTGTTCAGGTCACCGAGATGATTCTTGCCGAATTGACCGGTCGCATACCCCAGCGGCTTGAGCAGCTCGGCGATCGTCGGGTCTTCTTTCTGTAACCCGACGTCGACACCGGGCATGCCTACCTTGCTCATCCCGGTGCGGTACACGCTCTGGCCGGTAATGAACGATGACCGGCCCGCGGTGCAGCTCTGCTCGCCGTAGGAGTCGGTGAAGAGCATTCCCTCATCGGCGATCCGGTCGATGTTCGGAGTGAAGTAGCCCATCAGCCCGCGGCTGTAGCAGCTCAGGTTCGATATACCGATATCGTCGCCCCAGATCACCAGGATGTTCGGCTTAGAACCAGGCATGCGCATTCCCTTCGGCGTCTCATCCCCCGGGGAAAGCCTAGTGCGCGGGCCGTCCGCCGATCATGACCGTGCCGGGAACAAACCGGGTACAGCCAGGGTTGAGTGGGTCAGGCTTAACTTTGGAGGACGAATGTCTGAACCCATTACCGTGCCGGTGCTGTTTGTCGCCGATCAAGTGGTGCTGCCCGGGATGGTGGTGCCGATCGCACTCGACGACGCGGCGCGCGCTGCCGTCGAGGCGGCCCGCGCGACCGATTCGGGCAAGTTGCTGATCGCCCCGCGGCTGGACGACCGTTACCCGTCGTACGGCGTGATCGCGTCGATCCTGCAGGTCGGACGCGTGGCCGGCGGAGTCGCCGCCGTCGTTCGCGGTGCGCGCAGGGCGCATATCGGCGCCGGGGCCAACGGACCGGGCACCGCGCTCTCGGTGGAGGTGACCGAGGTCGACGAGGGTGAACCCACCGACGAGACGCGGGCGCTGGCCGCCGAATACAAGAAGCTGCTGCTGGCGATGCTGCAGCGGCGCGAGGCCTGGCAGATCGTGGACGTCGTGAACCAGCTGACCGACCCGTCGGCGCTGGCCGACACGTCGGGGTACGCCTCGTATCTGAGCGATGTACAGAAGCGACAGCTGTTGGAGACCCCGGACGTCGCCGAACGGCTGCGGGCGCTGATCGAATGGACCGGCCACCACCTGGCGGAAACAGAGGTCAGCGACAAGATCGCTGAGGATGTGCGCACCGGGATGGAGAAGCAGCAGAAGGAGTTTCTGCTGCGCCAACAGATGGCGGCGATCCGCAAGGAACTCGGCGAAATTGGAGACGACGGCGCTGGAGATCCAGCTGACTACCGCACCCGGGTCGAGGCCGCCGACCTGCCCGAGAAGGTTCGCGAGGCGGCGTTGCGCGAGGTCGGCAAGCTGGAACGCACCAGCGAGCAGAGCCCCGAAGGCGGCTGGATCCGCACCTGGCTGGACACCGTGCTGGAGATGCCGTGGAACGTCACCACCGAGGACTCCACCGACCTGAAGGCGGCGCGGGAAGTTCTGGACGCCGACCACCACGGGTTGGGCGACGTCAAGGACCGCATCGTCGAGTACCTGGCGGTGCGGGCGCGGCGCGCGCAGCGCGGAATGGTCGTCGTGGGTGGCCGCGGCTCCGGCGCCGTGATGGTGCTGGCCGGTCCGCCCGGTGTCGGCAAGACGTCGCTGGGTGAAAGCGTGGCCCGGGCGTTGGGCCGCAAGTTCGTCCGCGTTGCGCTGGGCGGTGTACGCGATGAGGCCGAGATCCGCGGCCACCGGCGTACCTACGTCGGCGCGCTGCCCGGCCGGATCGTGCGTGCGATCAACGAGGCCGGTTCGATGAACCCGGTGGTGCTGCTCGACGAGATCGACAAGGTCGGGTCGGATTACCGCGGCGATCCCAGCGCGGCGCTGCTCGAGGTGTTGGACCCGGCGCAGAACCACACGTTCCGCGACCACTACCTCGACCTGGATCTGGACCTGTCCGACGTGGTCTTCCTGGCCACTGCCAACGTCATCGAGAACATTCCCTCGGCGCTGCTGGACAGGATGGAGCTGGTGCAGCTTGACGGCTACACCGAGGACGACAAGATCGCGATCGCCCGCGACTTCCTGTTGCCGCGGCAGCGTGAGAAGGCGGCGTTGACCGGCGACGAGGTCACCGTCACCGAAGACGCGCTGCGCAAGATCGCCGCCGACTACACCCGCGAACCGGGTGTCCGGCAGTTTGAGCGGCTGTTGGCCAAGGCGTTGCGCAAGGCAACCACCAAGCTGGCCGCCGACCCGGCACCCGTCACCATCGACGAGCCGGATCTCGTCGGCTACCTTGGCCGTCCGCGGTTCACGCCGGAGTCGGCGGAGCGCACGGCGGTGCCCGGTGTCGCGACAGGTCTGGCGGTGACCGGGCTGGGCGGCGACGTGCTGTACATCGAGGCGGGCGCAACCGACGGCGAGCCCAGCCTGCAACTGACCGGCCAGCTGGGCGACGTGATGAAGGAGTCGGCGCAGATCGCGCTGTCCTACGTCCGCTCGCATGTCGAGCAGTTGGGTGTCGACCCGAAGTCGCTGGACCGCAAGATCCACGTGCACGTGCCGGCAGGCGCGGTGCCGAAAGACGGCCCGTCCGCGGGGGTGACGATGGTCACCGCTCTGGTGTCGATGGCCACCGGGCGGCAGGTCCGCTCCGAAGTCGGGATGACCGGCGAGGTGACGCTGAACGGCCGGGTGCTGCCGATCGGCGGCGTCAAGCAGAAGCTTCTGGCTGCGCAGCGGGCCGGCCTGTCGACGGTTTTCATCCCGCAGCGCAACGAGCCCGACCTGGACGACGTTCCTGCCGAGGTGCTCGAGGCGCTGGACGTGAAGCCGATGACCGATGTCGCGGACATCGTCGCCCTCGCACTGGAGCTCGATCCGGCGGCGACCGTCGCCGCCTGACGAATCGACGCCGCCTCTGGTGCGGGATGAGCGACCGGCAAGAATACGAGGCATGGCGGATCTGCATGCGCTCAAGAGGCGAGTAGTTCACGGTGTGCAGCGGCACGTCGTCAACCCGATCGGACGGCGGTTGCCGGTCACGATGCTCGAGACCACCGGCCGCAAGACCGGGCAACCGCGGCGCACCGCGGTCGGCGGTCGTGTGATCGACAACCAGTTCTGGATGGTCTCCGAGCACGGCGAGCATTCGCATTACGTGCTCAACATCAAGGGCGATCCCCGCGTGCGCATCCGAATCCGGGGTCGCTGGCGGACCGGGACCGCGCACCTGCTCCCCGAGGACGATCCCATCGCCCGGTTGAGTCAGCTGCCGGAGCTGAACAGCGCCGTGGTTCGGATGATGGGCAGTGACCTGCTCACGATCCGGGTCGACCTGGACTGATCGTGGCCTACGACGAAGACCTCGCCGACCGGATCCGCGAGCTGCTGAGCGGTGAACGCGGCGTCGAGGAGAAGCGGATGTTCGGCGGGCTGGCCTTTCTGATCAATGGCAACATGTCCGTCGCGGCCAGCGGTCAGGGCGGCCTGCTGGTCCGCGTGCCGCCTGACGACACCGAAAAGCTCATCGACGGTAAGCACGTCAGCACGATGGTGATGGCCGGGCGTGAAACGCGCGGCTGGTTGCGGGTGGGCGCTGACGGTGTGAAGACGAAACGTCAACTGCAGGGCTGGGTTTCGCGCGGCACAGGCTATGCGAAGACGCTCAAGCCGAAATAAGCCGCAACGGCAGCCGCTTGTGACAGCGGATGATGTTGTTGAGCGCCCAACTGGGTTCTCCGGTCAGTTCGATCCGCTCGACGCGGCCAAGCAGCGCGCAGAGCATCGCCTGCATCTCGAGACGAGCCAGCGCCTGACCGGCGCACACATGGGTGCCATGCCCGAATCCCAGCTGGCGGTTCGCATCCCGGCGAATATCGAAAGTGTGCGGCTCCGACCACTCTCGCTCATCGCGGTTCGCCGATGCGTACAACACCAGAACCCGGGCCCCGGCCGGGACGGCGACATCGGCGATCACGGTGGGCCGTACGGCTTTTCGGGTGAACGCCCGTAGCGGCGACTCGTAGCGCAGCACCTCGTTGATCGCGTTCGGCACCAGTGCCGGCTCAGCCCGCAGCAGCTCCCATTGGTCGGGGTGCGTGGCGAACAGCGCCAGCGTATTGGCGATCCCGCTGATCGTGGTGTCCAGTGACGGCACCAGGTAGTCGACCATCAAAGCGGAGCACTCGCGATGGGCAAGCTTTCCCGCGTCGGCGGCGACGAGGATGTCGTGCCCCATGCTTCCGTCGGACACGGTTCGGCGGCGCACCACATGTTTGGAAAAGCGCAGCATCTGCATGCTCGCCGGAATCGCCCTGGCCATCTGGCGGTTCATCGGGCCGATCATGTCGAAGGTCGCTGCACCCCAGCGCAGGAGATTCCTGCGGCCGTACTCCGGCCAGCCGACGAGGTCTGGGACCACAGACAGCGGCAGTGGCCTTGCCAGCTCCACTACCCCGTCCACCTCGCGTCGGGCTACCGCCGCGTCGACGATCTGATCGGCTTGGCGTTCAATGAGATCGCTCATGTCGCGCAACGCTCGGGGTAGCAGCCGGTGCGCCACAAGCTTGCGCCGCTGATCGTGCGCGTCACCGTCGCTGTTGAGTGTGGTGCCGCGTGACAGCTTGTTCACCAGGGGGTTCAAGCCCACCCCGGCGCCGGACAGAAATGTCTTGTCGTCGCGAAGCGCCGCCTTGCATTCTGCATAGCGGGGCAGGGCATAGACCCGCTGCTTTGTCAGCCACACCGCGGGACCAAGTCGGCGCAGCTGCTCATAGTGCGGGTACGGGTCCAGGATCGCGCGGGTGGAATACAGATTGGGTTCGTAGGCCGGCAGGCCCGCGGGTCTACGCATCGGTTCTGGTTCCTTCTGGGGGAGCGAAAACGGGTACGGCGCGGCAGACCTTGGCGGCGTCATGGCTCGCGCACAGCACGGTCCGGTCGGGTCGGACGACGGCGGCGGTGGCGTGGCCGGACCTCAGCCAGCGCGCCAGTTCGGAGTCCGGTTCGGCGGCTGCGACGACAGCGCCGCGCCGGACCAGCCCGTCGCGCTGCGGCCGGCTGAGCGACGTGGCGGCGATCACGGCGAACCGGTTCCCGACAACGGTGTCGAGCCGCTTTCCGTCCGCCAGAACCGGGTTCGGGCACAGGCTGCCCGCCAGTCGAGGCCGGCGGCGTGGCTTGACCACCAGCGCGCTTCTGTGCAGCCCCGGTGTTGCGCTCTCAACGATCTTCTCGCGCAGCCCGGGGATCAGGCGGATGCGCGGGACCATGACGCGGCGGATGAAGTTGCCGGGCTCTCCGCCTGCCGTCATGGCACGGCCCATCGCGAGTGCGAGTCGGATCAGGGAGCGCACGTGCGGTTTTCGCTCCTGCTCATAGGTGTTCAGCACGGTCTGCGGGAGCCATCCGTTGATCACGCCTGCCAGCTTCCACGACAGGTTCATCGCGTCCCGGATTCCCGCTCCCATCCCTTGGCCGATGAACGGCGGCGTCAGGTGGGCGGCGTCGCCGAGAAGGAAGATGTTGTCGCGATGCCAGCCGTCGGCCAGTTGCGCCCGGAACGTGTACTCCGCGACGCGGACGACCTCAAGCCGCCCCGCCGCGATACCCTCCACCCACGGCCGAATCAGCGGGTGGAGCTGCGCCATCGTGCTGAAATCGGCGGCTGTCTCCCCGTCAAGAAGCCGGAACTCCCACCGGTACCGGGTCTCTCCGATCCGCATGAAGGTGGCTGCGCGGTGCGGATCGCATATCTGGTGCACGCCGTCCCACTGGTCGAGGTCCGCGGCAGTCGCGATGTCAACGACCAGCCAACGCTGTTGAAACTTCAGGTCTTCCATCGACGCGTGGATTGAGGCGCGCACCACGCTGTTGGCGCCGTCGCAGCCGAGCAGGTAATTCGCCTCGACGTGGTGCTCGTGACCGCTGACCCGGTCGGTGAATCTGACCTGGACTCGTTCGGGATCGATCTTGACGATGTCGGTCACCTCCGAGTTGCCTCGCAGCGTCGCGCGCGGATACCGCTTGAGGTTTGCCCGCAGCAGTGTCTCCAATTCGGGCTGGTCGAACATGTTGGCTCGCGGGTATCCGTGGGCACTTTCGGACGAGTCGCGCCGGAACTCGGCGAGCACGCGCATGTTCCCGTCGCGTAGCTGCAGACCGCGGGCCGGTCGCGAGATCGTCGAGAACTCGTCGGCGATGCCCAATCGGGCGATGATGCGGGCGATCTCGTCGTCGAGGTGGACCGCACGGGGCTGCGTGTACACGTTCTCCCAGCGATCGAGGACGAGGCAGTCGATGCCGTGCTGCG
This sequence comes from uncultured Actinomycetota bacterium, assembly GCA_963759655.1. Taxonomy (GTDB): domain Bacteria; phylum Actinomycetota; class Actinomycetes; order Mycobacteriales; family Mycobacteriaceae; genus Mycobacterium. The sequence goes on from CAVXAG010000018.1 coordinate 202,796, forward strand.
CGAGCAACGTTGCGGTAGTGACCCCGGTGGGCCCGGCGCCGACGATCACGACTGGGACGACGCCCGCGACGTCGGACGCGGTGCTCATCCGTACCGGACCACGTTACGTTGGGTGCCGAGATCGATCTTGTGGTCATCGGTTGCCACGGTCGCTTCGACGACATCGCCGTCGTGCAGGTACTTGGCGTTCTTGGCTTGACGAGAGAAGAACACCTTCCACTTGACGTCGGCGGGCAGCAGCGACCCGATCACCATCACCGCCTTGGGCGGTGCGCTCAGTGCGGTGCCGACGGGAGTGCCCGTCATGACGAGATCGCCGGCGGACAGTTGCTGGAACCGCGCGAGCGCCGCGAGCGCCTGGACGGGCCGATAGATCATGTCGCCCTCGACAACGGTGTCTTGCCGCAGTTCGCCGTTCACCCGCAACTGCATGCGCAGCTCCCCGAAACGGTTGAGTTCGTCGGCGTCGAGCAGCACGACTGCCGGTCCGACAGGTGTGAACGTCGGATACGACTTCGATTCGTAGAACTGGGTTTTCGTCAGCTGCACATCGCGTGCCGACACGTCGTTGGTCACCACCAGGCCGCAGACGTAGTCCGCGAGGTTGTCGGCGGTGACCGTCGTGCCCACCGCGATGTCGCGGCCGATCACAAGGCCGATCTCCACCTCGTAGTCCAGCAGGCGGACGTGACCGGGCTTCACGATCTCGGCCACCGGCCCGGTGATGGACCCGGATGCTTTGCGGAAGAACGTGAGCGGCACCGTCGTCGGCTTCATGCCGGCGTCCGTGACGTGCGATGCGAAGTTGGTCATCTGGGCAACCACCCGGCACGGCGCCGTCACCGGTGAGCGCAGCTCGAGGCTGCTCGGCGCGACGGTGTCGGTGCTCGCCGCGGCTCGCTCGATCGCCGGCCGGTCGGCAAGCAGCTGTGCTGTCGTCGTCGCAGGCGTGGCCACCTTCGCGACACCGTCAGGCGTGCCGGCCCACCAGGCGTCCGCGGTACGGAAAATCGAAATGCTCATGACCTTGCCACTTTCAGTAGCCCGCGCAGGCGGGTGATGTCGAATTCGGTGTCGCCACGGATCGCGGTCAGCGTCGACCGCAGCTCCCGGATCAATTCCCGGTTCGGAGCCATTCCGAGAAAGTCTTTCGTCGCCGGTGGGCCCCACTGAGCCAGCCCCGACGCGGTCATCGGCGCCCAGCCGGGTTCGACCGTGGCGTCGAACATGTCGCCGTCGCTGAAGTGCTCGACCATGAACCCATCCGGGTCACGCCAGTAATCGAAGATCTGGCTGCCCTGGATGTGTCGGCCGATCCCCCAGGAGCGGTGGTAGCCCAACTCGCTCAGGTATTCACCGCCCGCTGCGATCGCGTCCAGATCGCACACCTGATAGGCGGAGTGGATATAGCGGTTCGACGGGCCCAACACCAGGGCCAGCGTGTGGTGATCGGCGGGCGTTGCTCCCCGGTCGCAGCGGATGAAGCTCAGCACCGGCCCACGGTCGCGCTGGTCCGCGTAGTACTGAAAGTCGCTGACGATCAGCCCGAAGTGATCGAGATACCAGTCCAGCGATTCGCGGTACTTGGTGGTCTGCACCACGAGGTGTCCCAGGCGCTGCACGAGAGCCGGCTCGCGACGCGGCCGCTGAGTGGCGTTGGCGCGCCGCAGCTCGTGGCCGAAGTTGAAGGTGTGCGCTTGCTGACCCGGGAGCTCCGCGAGCGCATGGGTGCCTGCGACGACACGGACCGCCACCCCGTTCGGGTCGGTCAGGTCCACCGCCACACCACCGATCGCCTCCGGCAGCGCGCGGATGTGTGCATCCGTCGCGGCGGCGAGTCGCTTGACGTCCGCCTCGTCGGCCGCGGCGAACGCCGGACCGACGAACCGCGATCGGGGTCCGCGTCTGATGATCACGCACGGCGTGCCGGCGTCGGTACCGCGCAGCTGCACCTCGTCGGCGGTGTGCAGCACCGTGCTGAATCCGAACGCTCGGGCGAAGGCCTCGGCGTCGACCAGGTCCGGTTTCTCGAACTCCAGCCAGGCCAGGTCACGGACTTTGATCACGGGATTTCGCGACCGTCCCGGATGCTCTCCGTGCCGGCCGCCCTGCTCGCTGTGCAGATCACGATGGCTGTCGACGGGGGTGTTCACGATGCTCTCCTCACTGGACTGACGATATCGTCACTTACGAGCAGCTCGTCAGTCAAGTCGTTCTGACGAATTCCTCAGAACTGATGATCACTTGCTAACATCGGTGCATGGACAACCGCCTGGAGCGACGCAAGATGCGCACCCGGGCGGCCCTCCTCCGGGCCGCGCAGACATTCATCGCCGAGGGCAAGCTGAATGTGCCGGTGCTCGAGATCACCCGGGCCGCGGACGTCGGCATGGGCTCGTTCTACAACCACTTCGAGAGCAAGGAACAGCTTTTCCAGGCCGCGATCGACGAAGCGCTCGATGCGCACGCCACGCTGCTGGACAGGCTGACCGGGGACCACGAGGATCCGGCCGAGACGTTCGCTCGGAGCTTCCGGCTGACCGGACGGCTGTTCCGGCGCCGGCCCGAGTTGAGCCGGGTGCTCCTCAACAGTGGGCTGGCGCTGATCTCGTCCGACCGTGGGCTCGCACCGCGGGCGCTGCGCGACATCGACGCCGCGATGCGCGCTGGCCGCTTCGCCGTCAACGATCCCATTCTCGCGCTGGCCGTGGCCGGCGGCGCTTTGTTGGGGCTCGGTCAACTGTTGCAGGACCAGCCGGACCGCGACGACGCCGGGGCCTCCGACCGCGTCACCGAAGACGTGTTGATCATGTTCGGGTTGCCGGCCGCTGACGCCGCGGAGATCTGCCGCCGGCCGCTGCCCGATCTCGACGAGCTCACCGGGAGCCGGGCGGTCCGCGAGTACGCTGGTTGAGATGACAGGGACGTCGACGATCCTCATCGTCGGAGGGGGCCTTGCCGCGGCTAAGGCGGCGGAGGCATTGCGGGCCAACGAGTTTGACGGTGACATCGTGCTCATCGCGCAGGAACCCCATCTCCCCTACGAGCGTCCGCCGTTGTCCAAGGAGTTCCTGGCCGGCAAGAAGTCGCTCGCCGATTTCACGGTCCACAACTCGGCCTGGTACTCCGATTCCGGCATCGACCTGCGACTCGGCACGGTGGTCACCGCCATCGACCGTTCTGCCCGCGTCGTCACCCTGGCCGACGACAGCCCCGTGCACTTCGACAAATTGTTGCTCGCGACGGGGTCGCGCTCGCGACGACCACCGATACCCGGCTCCGATGCCGCCGGAGTGCACTACCTGCGCACCTTCGACGACGCCGTCGAGCTGAATTCCGCACTGCGCGAGGGCTCTTCGTTGGCCATCGTCGGCGCGGGCTGGATCGGGCTCGAGGTTGCCGCATCCGCGCGCGGCAGAGGCGTCGACGTCACCGTCGTCGAGACCGCCCGGTTGCCGCTGCTCGCGGCCCTCGGCGCGGAAGCGGCGCAGGTGTTCGCGGACCTGCACACTCAACACGGGGTAAACCTCCTGCTCGAGACGGACGTCGCCGCGATCTCGACCGCGTCCGGCGCGGCGACCGGATTGAAGCTCGGCAACGGGTCGACGGTCGACGCCGACGCAGTGCTGGTGGCGGTCGGTGCGGCACCGAACATCGAACTCGCGGATGCGGCGGGCCTGGAAATGGGTGACGGCGGCGTGTTGGTGGACGCGACCCTCCGCAGCAGCGACCCGGCGGTGTTCGCCGTCGGCGACATCGCCGCGGCCGAGCACCCGTTCTACAAAACCCGCATCCGCACCGAGCACTGGGCGAACGCCCTCAAACAACCCGTGGTCGCGGCGGCGAACATGCTGGACAACCACTCGGACAAGCACCCGGACAAGCCAATTGAATACGCCGAGCTGCCGTATTTCTTCACCGATCAGTACGACCTGGGCATGGAATATGTGGGTCACGCGCCAACCTACGAGCGGGTGGTGTTCAGGGGCGACGTGGCCGGCCGGGAATTCATCGCGTTCTGGCTCGACGGCGAGGACCGGGTGCTGGCCGGCATGAACGTGAACGTGTGGGACGTCGTCGATGACGTCAAGGCGTTGATCACCTCGCGGGCGGCCGTGGCGCCTGAACAGCTGGCCGACCCGCAGCACCCGCTGACCGACTTCGCCGGCAGCTGAAATTGCTTGTGCAGCGGCTGGTTGTCTGTGCGCTGACCGCCGCGCTGACGGGGGGCTGCGCGAGCACGGCGGTGGTGGAGACCGGTGAGAGCCCGTCGCGCGCGGAAACCACCGTACCGCTGCCGCCGCCGACCGGCCAGTCCGACCCGAATTTGGTTAATGCCCATGACTTTTACGCCGAGACTGACGGCGCGCGGGGGTACTACTTCACCACCCCGAGCGGAAAGTGGAATTGTGCGATCGTGCCGCGCACCGAGGCGGGTTGCCAGACCGCAGCAGGCGCTGCGCGCCTCGGCATCCCCGGTGAGCCCGATACGGTGCCCGGCCCGGACGGTGCGCCGGTGGCCCCTGACGCGATCGCCGTCGCGGAGGCGGCCGACCCCGGTTTCACTTGGCTTGACGTGCCTGGCTTCTCGCTGAAGTCCGGAAAGGTGTTGACGTTGGACTTCAGCAAGACGTTGGCAGCGGGCGGTTTTCGCTGCAACGTCCAGGACGCCGGTGTGTCGTGCCTGAATGAGATGACCCAGAAGGGCTTTACCTTCTCCGCGACCGGGTACCTGCCGCAATACACCCCGGTGCCCGGGTGATCAGCGCAACGTTGCGGTCCCATTGGCGTTGACCTGCACCTCGGCGCCCGCGATGTCGTCGGTGACGGTGGCCTCCACATCCGGCGGCGACTTCATCACTGCCAGCGTGCGCGCCTCACCGGGCGTTCGCACCGCCAGGAACGCCTTCTCCGGCCGGCCGTCCCGGTCAAACGGCGCCGTCCAGGCCTCAACCGTGCCGATGCCCTCCCATTGTTCCAGGGCGGTGCGCGTCGGCTCGCGGTCGACCTCGGACTGCACATCTTCCCAACGGAATTCGGTGCTGGGCGCCCGCGTGCCATAGACGCCGATGCTGTGCTTGGTCAGATAACCGCCATTCGCGGTGATCAGCCCCAGGCTGCCGGGCGTCTCGATGAGCAGTTCGGCCATCGTGCCGATCGAGTGTGTCACGTAGTTGTTCCATGGACCGCCGGCGAATGTCAGGCCACCGGTGACGGTGAGCGGACGTTGCGTGGCGGCGAGCGGAAAACCCAATTCGGTTGCGGCGACCTGAACGGCGGACGGAAAACACGAGTAGATGTCAACGAACTCCAGGTCACCGGTGCCGCATCCGGCAAGTTCAAGGGCTCGGCGTCCGGCGATTCTGATGGCCGGCGAGCTGTGGTAGTCGATCCGCTCCCCGAGTGCGTACGTGTCATGTGAATCTGTTCCCGCATAAGGGAATACCCACGTGTCAGACCCAATCCCCAACCGAGTGGCCGCCTGTGCGGACGCCAAGATGACAACGGCGGCCTGGTCGACCATGTTGTTGGAGTTCATCAGCTTGGTGTAGGGCCAGCTGATCATCCGGTTGCTCGGTGCAGGCTGCGAGATCTCATCGGCGGAGAATCGTTTGCGGGTCCATGCGTGCGGGTTGCTCTCGGCGACCGCGCTGAACCGCGACCATAACGCGCTGATGCGGTTGCGGTGGTCGTCGGAAGACTCGCCTGCCGCGATCCGCAGCGCCTGCTCGAACAAAGGGTAGACGTGCGCGGGCCGGACGAGTTCGATTCGCTGCTCGGCGGGCCCGGCCAACGGGACGTCATCCTCGCCGCCGTTGGGCACCGGCACCGCGTGGTCCTGCTGCGGCCAGTCGGGTTTACCACCCTCGGCGCGCAGTCGCATTCTGGTGCGCCATCTTTCGCCACCGCCGATCAGCACCACTTCGGCGATTCCGCGCTGGATGTCCAGGCAAGCCTGGTTGACCAGCGACTGCGGAACATTGCCGCCGACCCCGCTGTAGCGAGTGGTGAAGTTCGCGGCGCCGATCGCCTCGCCGAGCAGCAGGCCGGGATCGCGGTACCGCCACGACAGAATGTTCACGACACGGATCGCGTCGACGGCCTCCAGCACCCGCGCTTCGGCCGCTTGACGTGCTGCCACAGCCATCAAACCGACCGGATCGGGCGCCTCGGCACCGTCATGCTGGTTGACTTGTCCGGAGCCGATCAGAACGGGCGTTCTCGGATCGATCGGGATCACTCGGGTCTCCGCGACGTGATCGGCGACGTGAAAAGCACACCGTCGGCGATCAGCCGGTCGATCTCCGCAGTATCGAGGCCGAGTAGTTTCTGGCACACCTCGCGGGTGTGCTCGCCCGGCATCGGCGCGGGCCGCAGCTCCGCGGGCGGGATGTTGCGGAACGGCGCCGGGCCGGTTTCGCTCGGCAGGGATACATCGAACAGCGGATGAGCCATGTCGGTGAACAACTTTCGGTACTCGAGCTGCGGGTCAGCGAGCACGTCGGCGGGCCGGTTCATCGGGCCCGCGGGCACGCCGGCCCGCTGCAGTCGTTGGGTGATCTCGGCCTTGTCCAGCGACCTGGTCCACGCGGCGATCACCGCGGTGACGTCGCAGTCGGTGCGGCGCAAGCCTTCTCGGCCCATCGCGGTGGCAAGCGCCGTCCAGTCGGCGTCGTCGCGAACAGAGATTACACACCACTCGTCGTCACCGGCGCACGCATACACGCCGTGTGTCGCCGTGTCGTCGGAAACACGCAGACCTGTCGCGCGGGCCTCCTCGGTGACGAATGTGGTGTCCAGCAGGTTGACCGCGACCTCGGCCTGCGAGATGTGAACGTGGGCGCCCTGTCCGGTGCGGTCGCGACGGATCAGGGCGGCCAGCGCGGCGATCGCGGTGATTCGCGCGGCGATGTGATCGGGGAACACCGTAACCGCGTCGAAACTGGGCCGACCACCGTCGCCGGCCTCGCCCGACGTCCACAGCCGGGTGATTCCCGTGGCGGCCCGGACCAGCGGGCCGTAACCCATCCGGTCGCTCCATGGGCCCCGGTCGCCGAACGCGCTGCTTTCGGCAAGCACGATGCCGGAGTTGATTTTTCGCAGGTCCTGATACGAAAAGCCCAACCCGGCCAGTGTTCCGGGCTTGAAGTTGGCGAACACGGCGTCGGCGTCGGCGACCAGGCGGCGAAGGATCTGCGCGCCCTCGGGCCTGCGAAGGTCCACCCCAAATCCCTGTTCGTTGCGGTGTGCCCACGCGAACGCTTCACTCATCGGCTGGCCCGCGCGGGTCTGGCGCAACCCGTCGGGATACGTCTGGCTCTCCACCTTGATCACCTCGGCGCCGAGGTCGGCGAACAAGCGGCCCAGCTCTCCCCCGGCGACGATGATGCCGAGGTCAAGTATGCGCAATCCCTCGAAGGGCCGGTGGCCCGTGCATCCGGCATCCGAGGCCGGGACGGCATCGGCGAGCCACTCCGCAGCGTCTGCGCCCACCCGCGGAGCGGGTCGGCGCAGACCGGCGCGGTGTCCGTCGACGACGAAAGGTCCGCACGGCCCCGCAACGTCGACGCCGGGCGTCAGCTCGAGCATCGCCAGCGCGCCGACCTCACGAAGGTGCGCCGACGACAGCACCTCTGCGGGTGTCAGCACCGCGGCGATCGGTATCTTGTGCCGCGGCCCCGCCGCCACGAGTTCGTCCATCGTCTGGTCGGCGAACAACTCGGTGACCAGCGCGCCGATCTCGCGGGTAGCCGAGAACCGGGCGCCAATCCCGTCGTACCTCGGATCCTGGAACTGTTCGGGCTCCCCGAGCCAGGCCCGCATCGCATGCCACTGGCGTGCGGACATCACGCAGGTGCGCACATAGCCGTCCTTGCAGGCGAAGATCGGGTACACATCCTGGTTTCGCGGTCGGCCGCGCCACGTGTTGGAGCGTTGCGCCAAGGCGCCCTGCCCCATCGTGCCGAACGGTGGGTCGAGGGTCTGGACGACCGCCTCGAACCGCGAGAAGTCGATGTAATCGCCCTTACCGCATCGAAGGCGCTGGTAATACGCAGCCAGCGCGGCCCACGTTGCCTGCACCGCGGCGGTGGCGGACGCAATGCCGTCCGGCGGCATCACCGGCGCCCCGGTTGGCGGACCCGACAGTGACAGCGCCGTCGACATCGCGCCCAAAACGGGGTCGGTGGCCTGCCACGACGCATGCGGCCCCGACGTACCGAAGTCGGTGACCGACAACGCCACCAGATGGCTGAACCGCCGGGACAGCTCTTCGCCGGTGGCGCCCAGCCGCACGGCCTGACCCGGTACCCCGTCGTCGGCGAGAATGTCGGCACCCGCGACGAGGTCGAGGAACCGGCGCCGGTCGCCATCGTCGCCGGGGTCGAGCACGGTGCTGCGCTTGTTGGCGTTGTGAACGGTGAACGCGACGGAGGTGCCCGCCACGCTCGGCGGTGCACCGCGGGCCGGGCTGCCGCCCGGCGGCTCGATCTTCAGCACGTCAGCGCCGAGGTCGGCCAGCAGCCGGGTGACCGCCTCGCCGTCGCGCAGCGTCAGGTCGAGCACGCGTACACCGGCGAGCGGCAACGCGAATCCCACCACGCAGGTCAGCGTAATGGCTGACCAGGGGCGCACCCCCGCGCAGGTAAACTCGTCGGCACCATGTCTGTCGTCAGCGTGCCGGCCGCGCACCCGCACCCGATCGCGTCGCAATTGGCCGCGCTGCACCGGTTCGGTGTCTACGTCGATATCGCGGTAGTGGTCGTCGTGCTGGCGGTGACGAACCTCGTCGCGCATTTCACGACGCCGTGGGCAAGTGTGGCCACCGTGCCGGCCGCCGCGGTGGGACTGCTGGTGTTGCTGCGGTCGAGGGGCCTGGGGTGGGCCGAACTGGGGTTGGGCCGCGAACACTGGAAGACCGGCCTGGGCTACGCGGTGGCCGCAGCGGCGCTGGTGCTGACCGTCATCGCGGTAGGTGCGCTGTTGCCGTGGACGCGGCCGATGTTCATGAACAACCACTACGCAACGGTGTCGGGAGCGCTGATCGCGTCGATGGTGATCATTCCGCTGCAGACCGTGATCCCCGAGGAGCTCGCGTTCCGCGGCGTGCTGCACGGGGCGTTGAACCGGGCGTGGGGCTTCCGGGGCGTCGCGGCGGCGGGATCGCTGCTGTTCGGGCTTTGGCACGTGGCCACGTCGCTGGGGCTCACCAAGGGCAACGTCGGTTTCACCCGGCTGTTCGGCGGCGGCGTCGCCGGCGAGGTGGCCGGCGTGCTGCTGGCGGTGGCCGCGACCGCGGCCGCCGGGTTCGCCTTCACCTGGCTGCGCCGGCGCAGCGGCAGCCTGCTCGCGCCGATTGCGCTGCACTGGTCCCTGAACGGCATGGGCGCGCTCGCCGCGGCCCTGGTGTGGCACCTGGCCTCCTGAGCGCACGCATCACGGCAGCAGCACAGCGGCGCCGGCGATTCGCCCGTCGGCCAGGTCGGTCAGGGCCTGGTCGGCCTGACCGAGCGGATAGGTCGGATGGCTGACCTCGATGCGGTGTTGCGCCGCGAACGCCAAGAACTCGCGCGCGTCGGCCCTGGTGTTTGAGGTCACGGACCTCAACTGGCGCTCGTAGAACAGGTGCCGCTGGTAGTTCAACGACGGGATGTCGCTCAGATGGATCCCGGCGATGGCCAACGTGCCGCCACGGTCGAGCGCCTCCAGCGCCGGCAGCACCAGATCGCCGACCGGCGCGAACAGGATCGCCGCGTCCAGCGGCACCGGCGGTGGCTCCGCCGCGCCCTGCACCGACGCCGCACCGAGGGAACGCGCCAGCTCCTGGGCCGCCGCACCACGCGTCATCACATGCACTTCGATTCCCTGGGCGAGCGCCACCTGCGCGGTGATGTGCGCGCTGCCACCGAACCCGTACAACCCCAACCGCCCGCCCGGCGGCACGTCGGCGCGCAGCAGCGACCGGTAGCCGATGATGCCCGCGCACAGCAGTGGCGCCAGCTCGGCGTCGGAGTACCCCGCAGGCAGCCGGTGCGCAAATGCCGCTGGCACAGTGGCGAATTCGGCGTATCCGCCATCGGCGTCCCAGCCGGTGTAGCGCGACTCGGGGCAGAGGTTCTCGTCTCCGCGCACGCAATACCGGCACACCCCGCAGGTGTGCCGAAGCCAAGCGATCCCGACCCGGTCGCCGACGGAAAAGGATGGACCCGTTTGGGGTTCGACGGCCGAACCGATCTGCACGACCTCGCCCACCACCTCATGCCCCGGCGTCACACCGGGTCGATGCACGGGCAGGTCGCCCTCGCTGACGTGCAGGTCGGTCCGACAGACTCCGCATGCCCGCACCGCGACCAACAGCTCGTCGTCGGCTGGACGCGGGGTGTCGGCCGTCACCCGCTCCAGCGGGTGGCTCCGCATTGGCCCTGGGCGCCGCACCCGCCAGGCCAGCACTATGCCGGCGGCGTCATTCCCGGCGCCTGCTCCGGCGCGACGGGGACCGGCACGCCCACCTGCGGCTTGGTCGGCGGGGCCGGGGCCGCGGGTGCCCCCGAATCGGCCGGCGGGGCACCGGGAGCCCCTGCGTCGGGCGGCGGTGCGTCCGGCGGAGGTGGCGGCGGTGGCGGGGCGTACGGCCGGATCGACTCGGCCAGCGTCGTGGCCGCGGCCGTGTCGATCGGGTTGTCGGCTGCGCCGAGCCACACGACGAACCACCTGTCGTTCTGCGGGGGCGTCGCCCCGATCCGGGGCGTCATCGTGCCGAGGGCAGCAGCCCAGATCTGGCCGTTGGGCTTGTTCGGATCGGTGAACTTCACCTCGTAATACGCGGCGGCGCCCGGCATCCCGGCAGCATTGAGCGCGAGGGTCTGCTGGTTGATCCTGGTGCCGGGGAACGGCATGTAGAACTCGCCCATGTCGGAGGCCAGCCGAATTGCCGCCGCCTGGTCGTCTTGCTCGCCGCCGGCGTACAGCCTCAAGTCCAGCTTTCCCAGCAGAATGCTGGTGTCGGCGGCCGGCGGCCGGCCCGCCGGGGGGGTCTTCAGCAGCACCGCCTGGCCGTAGCTGACCCGCGACGCGTCGCCCGCGGTCCAGCCGGCCGGAAGCAGATAGCTGAAGCCACCCGCGGGCACGTTGATCCGGCCGGGCTCAGGCGGTGGCGGTGGTGTATCGGGGTCGGGCGCGGGCGGCGGTGCGAAGGGGTTGACGGGCGCCGGTGCAGCGTTAGGGTCGACCGGCGCCGGCGGCGGTGCTGGCTGTGGTGCTGGCGGATCGGCGTATGCCACGGTCATCGGCAGCGTCAGCGCGACTACGCCGGCCCCGGCGAACGCGGTCATCGCCAGCGTGGTCCAAAATGCACCGCGGCGTGATTTCCCCTCCGGCGTTTTCATGACGACGAAACTACCGTGTTACCGCCGTGACGCAAGTAAGAGGTGGTGAGAATTAGAGGGTTCTCAGACCTGATAGACATCCATTTCGCGCGGCGGGACCGCCGGGTTCTCGCGCTCCCCGATCTGGCGCCTCGGCGCGCCCAACTTCACCCTTTAGCTACTGTCCAGTAACATCGTCCGGGGCGAAGACGCCCGACACGATTGATCTGCCCGTCCGACGGGCGTTAGGAGGCACGGGCGATGGACGTGCTTGTCACCGGCGGCGACGCCTACCTCGGTCGCACGATCGCAGAGGGCTTCCGTGACGCCGGACACCAGGTGGTTATCACCGGCGCGCACCGCGACGATCTGGAGGTCGCCGCGAAGGAACTTGACGTCGACGCGGTGACCTGCGACTGCACCGATCCCGTCGCGCTCGCCGACGCCGTTCCACTGCTGCCTCATCATCTGGACGCGATCATCAACGTGCCGGCGCCCGCATTCGACCCCGGTGATCCCCGCGTCTACACGCTCGTCGAGCGGGCCGCCGCGTGGCGCAACAATCTCGACGCAACCGTGCTGACGGCCGTGCTGATGGTCAACGCGATCGGCGATCACCTGCGCTCCGGCGGCTCGATCGTCAACGTCGTCGCAGAGAACCCGCGCGAGGGCAGTGCAGATGCTGCCGTGAAGGCCGCGCTGTCGAACTGGACTGCGGGCCAGGCCGAGTACTTCGGCACCCGCGGCATCACGATCAACACGGTGGCCTCCGGCCGTGGTGTCGAGCCCGGGTACGTGGGGTTGTCGACCGGCGTGCCGGCCAGCGCCGCGGGTGAAATCACCAGGCTTGCTCTGTTTTTGGCCACCCCCGCGGCCCGCCACATCACCGGGCAGACCTTGCACGCCAGCCACGGCGCGCTGACCAACTGGGGCTGACCCGGAACGCGGGACTAGGGTCGGTCCCGTGACGATTCGACTCGGTTTTCAGATCCCGAATTTTTCTTACGGCACAGGAGTATCGGAACTCTTCCCCACGGTCATCCGCCAGGCGCAGGAGGCTGAGGAAGGCGGTTTCGACACCGTGCTGGTGATGGACCACTTCTACCAACTGCCGATGCTCGGCGACCCCGGCCAGCCCATGTTGGAGGCGTACACCGCCCTGGGAGCGTTGGCGACGGCCACCAAGCGAGTGCAACTGGGCACGCTGGTGACGGGCAACACCTACCGCAACCCCACCTTGCTGGCCAAGATCATCACCACCCTGGACGTGGTCAGTGGCGGTCGCGCGATCCTGGGCATCGGCACCGGCTGGTTCGAGCTCGAGCACGAGCAACTGGGCTTTGAGTTCGGCACCTTCACCGACCGGTTCAACCGGCTCGAGGAGGCGCTGCAGATCATCGTGCCGATGATCAAAGGCGAGCGGCCGACCTTCTCGGGCAAGTGGTACCACACCAAAGAGGCGATGGCGAACCCGCGTTTCCGCGACCACATCCCGCTGATGATCGGCGGCCGCGGCGAGAAGAAAACGTTCCGGTTGGCGGCCCAGCATTTCGACCACCTGAACGTCATCGCCGGCTTCGACGAACTGCCACGCAAACTGGCCGTGCTGAAGCAGCGCTGCGAAGAGGTCGGCCGCGATCCGGCGACGCTGGAGACCAGCATGCTGGTGACGGCGTTGATCGACGAGAACGCCTCGGCGGACGCGATCCCGGCCGAAATGAGTCAGCGCATGGTGGTCGGCAGTCCCGATTCGATCGCCGATCAGATCAAGACCAAGGTCTTCGACGCGGGCATCGACGGCGTGGTCATCAACGTGCCGTTCTACTCGCCGGGTGGGGTGGCCAAACTGGGCGAGGCACTCAAACCGGTGGTGGCCGGATAGCAACCGGATAGCAACAAGTGTTGGTTCGTGGCGAATACCACTGGAAATCGCCGCGACGGGCGGCGTGGCCGCGACTAGCGTTGTAGCCATGAACGCCACGGCCGAACCGAAACCACGACATCGAATCGTCGTCATCGGGTCTGGGTTCGGCGGGCTGACCGCGACGAAGGCCCTCAAACACGCCGACGTCGACATCAAGATGATCGCGCAGACCACTCACCACCTGTTCCAGCCGCTGCTGTACCAGGTCGCCACCGGGATCATCTCCGAAGGCGAGATTGCGCCCGCGACCCGGGTGATCCTGCGCAGGCAGAAGAACACGCAGGTGCTGCTCGGCGACGTCACCGGGATCGATCTGAGGAATCAGAAGGTGACCTCCGAGCTGCTCGGCCACAGCTACGTCACCCCGTACGACACGTTGATCATCGCGGCGGGGGCCGGCCAGTCGTATTTCGGCAACGACCACTTCGCCGAGTTCGCGCCCGGCATGAAGACCATCGACGATGCGCTCGAGCTGCGCGCCCGTATTCTCTCGGCCTTCGAGCAGGCCGAGCGGTCCACCGACGTGTCCCGCCGCGAAAAGTTGCTCACCTTCACCGTCATCGGCGCCGGACCGACCGGGGTGGAGATGGCGGGCCAGATCGCTGAACTCGCCAATGACACGCTCAAGGGCGCGTTCCGCAGCATCGACTCGACGACCGCGCGGGTGATTTTGCTCGACGCCGCGCCGGTGGTGCTACCGCCGATGGGCGAGAAGCTCGGCAAGAAGGCGGCCGCCCGCCTGGAGAAGATGGGCGTCGAGATTCAGCTCGGTGCGATGGTCACCAATGTCGACCGCAACGGGCTGACCGTGAAGGATTCGGACGGCACCACCCGCCGCATCGAGTCCGCCTGCAAGGTGTGGTCGGCCGGCGTGCAGGCCAGCCCGCTGGGCAAGCAGCTCGCTGACCAGACATCTGTCGAACTCGACCGCGCCGGCCGGGTGAAGGTGTCGCCCCACTTGACGATTCCCGGTCACCCGAACGTCTTCGTGATCGGCGACATGGCGTACGTCGAGGGGGTGCCCGGGATGGCGCAGGGCGCGATCCAGGGCGCCAAGTACGCGGCCAAGGCCATCACTTCGGAGCTCAAGGGTGCCGACCCGGCCAACCGGGAGCCGTTCCACTACTTCGACAAGGGCTCGATGGCCACGGTGTCGCGCTTCAACGCCGTCGCGAAGATCGGCCGTCTGGAGTTCGGCGGATTCATCGCGTGGCTGGCCTGGCTGGTGCTGCACCTGGTGTATCTCGTCGGCTTCAAGACCAAGATCACCACGCTGCTGTCCTGGACGGTCACGTTCCTCGGCCGCAATCGCGGCCAGCTGACCGTCACCGAGCAGCAGGCGTTCGCCCGAACGCGGATTGAAGCGTTGGAGGAGTTCGCCGCGACGGTGCAGAACGAGGCGGCGAGCTAGTTTCGGCGTCTAGTGGTCGGCGAGGTTCTGCAGCCGGACCTGACCGCGCGCCACCACCCGATCGTTGTCGTCGGTGATCGTGGTCACCCAAAGCTGCTGGCTGCGGCCACGATGGACCGGCGTCGCAACGGCATACACCGTCCCGCCGCTGATCGCGCGCAGGAAATCGGTGTTGTTGTTGACCCCGACGACGGTGCCTCCGCCGTTCTCCGAGAGCCAGACGTGGCCGCAGACGCTGGACAGGCTTTCGACGATCGCGCAGTAGACGCCGCCGTGGAGGATGCCCCACGGCTGCAGCAGCTTGTCGTGGATGTCCAGCCGGGCTCGGCCCTCGTCCGGGGTGACTTCCAGATACGTCAGCCCGATTTCGGTGTCGAAGCCCTTGCCGAAATCAGGTTTCGGTGATGACACGCCACTGTGTTTACACGCCGCGCGCCCGGCCGGATGAAACGGGGCCCCGCGCATCGCGCGCGGGGCCCCGTTTGGGATGGACCGGGAGTCTCTGCAGCCCACAGGACTCCGGCGCGGTCCGGTTGTCTCTGCGTTACCACGATAGGCAAGCCTTGCCTAATTAAGCAACCGTTTCCGGGGCACCCCGCGCACCGGAAGGCCGAAGGACGCCAACGCGTCCAACACCGCCTGGCCCCGACGCATGCCGCCGACCTGCGATGAGCCGGCCAACAGCGGAACCTGCGCGGCGGTGGCGACGACAGCCGATCCGACCATTCCCCACATCTCGGACTCCGCCACCGCGCCCCGGCTCACGTCGTGCAACCGCGAGAACAGCGGTTGCAGTGCGTGGTGGCACCGGTGCGCGGTCCAGGTGGCCAAGGCTGCTTCACTTGGCAGCCGTACCACGTTGTCACCGACGGCGGGATCGTTCGGCAGCACCCGGAGGGTGGCGTCGACGACACCGACCCAGTCGATGGCGCCGTCGGAGTCGCAGTGCACCCACAGGTTTTCCAGCCCCGGGTCCCACGCCCGTCCCTCGAGGATCACCAGCGCGACTACCCGCCCCGCCACGGTGTACGCGAGCGTTGCGGCCAGCTGCGACGCGGCGGCCCGGCTGTCCATCTCACCGGCGGTGGTGACGAACATCCGGCGCAGCCGGTCGGTGGTCAGCGCCCAGGCAAGCGGCCACCAGCGCCGCCGGCCGACGTCTGCCATCACCGCGACGCCGTACACGCGTGGGCACGCGGGATACAACTCACGCAGGCGACCGCTTGATTCGTGCAGCGGCAGCGGGTCGGCGATGACCATCCCGGCGATCAACGGATCATCGGCGAGCACAGTCATGGGCACCTCCAGGTCACCTAAATTAGGTTAGCCTAACCATATCGGCTTGCGCGGGCGAAGACCAGACTTTGTGCCGCATACGACACGCAGTAGTAACCAAGTAGTACGCTTAACCCGTTGCCGCAGGAGATGAATGATGATGGCCAAATCCACTCGGTTGGGTGAACTCGAACGCGCGGTCATGGATCACCTATGGGCGTCGCCCGAACCCCAGACGGTCCGTCAGGTGCATGAAGCGCTATCGGCGCAGCGCGACCTCGCGTACACGACGATCATGACGGTGTTGCAGCGGCTTGCGAAGAAGAACCTTGTCGTACAGCACCGAGATGACCGCGCCCATCGCTACGCGCCTACCCACGGTCGCGACGAGCTCGTCGCGGGTCTGATGGTCGACGCGCTCGATCAGGCAGCCGATTCTGGGGGTCGCGAGGCCGCCCTTGTGCACTTCGTCGAACGTGTCGGCGCGGACGAAGCGGCAGCGTTGAGACGAGCGTTGGCTGAACTTGAGGCGAAGCATCTCCTACCGGGTGGCAGCCCGGACACCAGCTGAGGGAGACTAACCGCGTGTCCGCGCTGGCCTTCACCCTCGTCGGGCTGCTCCTGGTCGGTCCCGTCCCCGAGATACTGGCCTGGGCCGAGTGGCCGACACGAGCGCCGCGGGCGGCGATCGTGCTGTGGCAGGCCGTTGCGGTGGCGGCCGTACTCTCGGCGTTCAGCGCCGGAATCGCGATCGCGAGCCGGTTGCTGGTGCCCGGCTCCGACGGCCGGCCCACCGCGACGATCACCAGTGAGATACGGGCACTCGGCCTGCCGTTGTGGCTCGCCTACGTCAGCGTCTTCGCGATCACGCTGCTGATCGGCGCGCGGCTGCTCATCGCGGTGCTTCAGGTGGCGATCAAGACGCGGCGTCGGCGCGCCCACCACCGCATGCTCGTCGATCTGCTCGGGGTGGCCCGCGACGATGCCACCTCCACCGGGACCGGGCACCTTCGCATCCTGGACGTCTCCGAGCCGCTGGCCTACTGTCTGCCCGGCGTCCGAAGTCGCGTGGTCTTGAGCAACGGCACGCTGAACACGTTGAGCGACAACGAGATCGCCGCGATCCTCAGGCACGAGCGGGCGCATCTCCGGGCGCGCCACGACCTCGTCCTCGAGATGTTCACCGCGGTGCACGCCGCGTTCCCGCGGTTCGTCCGCAGCGCCAGGGCTCTCGACGCGGTGCGGGTTCTCGTCGAGATGCTGGCCGACGACGCCGCGGTCCGCGCGACGGGCCCCGCTCCGCTGGCCCGCGCGCTGGTGGCGTGCGCGGCGGGGCGCACGCCTTCGGGCGCGCTGGCCGCCGGCGGCCCGAGCACCGTGGTACGGCTGCGCCGTCTGGGCGGCCGCGGCAACAGCCTTGCGGTGGCCACCGGCGCATATCTGGCTGCGGCGGCCGTGCTGGTCGTGCCCACGGTAGCGTTGGCGGTGCCGTGGCTCACCGAGTTACACCGGCTCTTCGTCGCATAGTCTCATTTTTGGTAGAAATCCCTTGCGCGACAACCGAACACGAAAGGCAACCGATGACGCCTCCAGCAGCAGATACCACCGGCACCGCCCAGATCGGCGTCACTGGGCTGGCCGTGATGGGCAGCAACCTCGCCCGCAACTTCGCGCACCACGGCTATACCGTCGCGCTGCACAACCGGTCTGTCGCCAAGACTGACGCCCTGCTGGACCAACACGGCTCCGAAGGCAAGTTCGTGCGCACCGAGACCATGGTGGAATTCGCTGCGGCACTGGAGAAGCCGCGCCGCGCCCTGATCATGGTCAAGGCCGGCGACCCGACTGACGCCGTGATCAACGAACTGGCCGACGTGTTCGAAAAGGGCGACATCATCATCGACGGCGGCAACGCGCTCTTCACCGACACCATCCGCCGCGAGAAGGCGATGGCGCAGCGCGGCTTGCACTTCGTCGGCGCCGGCATCTCTGGCGGTGAGGAGGGCGCACTCAACGGCCCGTCGATCATGCCCGGCGGCCCTGCGGAGTCTTACAAGTCACTGGGTCCGCTGCTCGAGGAGATTTCCGCGCACGTCGACGGTGTGCCGTGCTGCACCCACATCGGGCCCGACGGGTCCGGCCACTTCGTCAAGATGGTGCACAACGGCATCGAGTACTCCGACATGCAGCTCATCGGCGAGGCCTACCAGCTGCTGCGCGACGGGCTGGGTTTATCGGCGCCGCAGATGGCCGACGTGTTCGCCGAGTGGAACAAGGGCGACCTGGACAGCTACCTGATCGGGATCACCGCCGAGGTGCTGCGCCAGACCGACGCGAAGACCGGCAAGCCGCTGGTCGACGTGATCCGCGACGAGGCCGAGCAGAAGGGCACCGGGCGCTGGACCGTCAAGTCGGCGCTCGATCTCGGCGTGCCCGTCACCGGCATCGCGGAGGCGGTGTTCGCCCGTGCGCTTTCGGGGTCGGTGGCCCAACGGACGGCCAGCATCGGGCTGGCCTCCGGTTCTCTCGGTGATAAGCCAAGTGACGCAGATGAATTCACCGAGGACGTGCGTCAGGCCCTTTACGCATCGAAAATCGTCGCTTACGCCCAGGGCTTCAACCAGATTCAGGCCGGCAGCGCCGAGTACGACTGGGGCATCAGACCGGGAGACTTGGCCACCATCTGGCGCGGTGGCTGCATCATCCGGGCCAAGTTCCTCAACCGGATCAAGGAAGCTTTCGACGACGATGCGGACCTCGCAACGCTGATCGTGGCGCCGTACTTTCGCGACAAGGTCGAAGCGGGCATCGACAGCTGGCGCCGGGTGGTCGCGGCCGCGGCCCGGCTCGGCATCCCGATTCCCGGCTTCGGGTCCGCGCTGTCCTATTACGACGCGCTGCGCACCGAGCGGCTGCCCGCCGCGCTGACGCAGGCCCAGCGCGACTTCTTCGGCGCACACACCTACGAGCGCATCGACGCGGATCGCGGCAAGAAATTCCATACTCTGTGGAGCGGCGACCGCACTGAGGTGGAGGCCTGAACCGCATTAAAATCGGTGCGATGCACTTTCTGGAGGGCCACCCGCCCCCGTACGACCTGACCTACAGCGACGTGTTCATCGTCCCGAATCGCTCGGACGTGGCGTCGAGGTTCGACGTCGACCTGTCGACGGTTGACGGGTCAGGCACCACGATTCCGGTCGTGGTGGCCAACATGAGCGCGGTCGCAGGCCGCCGGATGGCCGAAACCGTGGCCCGCCGGGGCGGCATCGTCGTGTTGCCCCAAGACCTGCCGATCACCGCGGTCGAACATACGGTGAATTTCGTCAAGAGCCGTGACCTGGTGGCCGACACGCCTGTGACGCTGGAGCCGGACGACTCCGTGTCCGACGCGTGCGCGCTGATCCACAAGCGGGCGCACGGTGCGGCCGTGGTGGTCTTCGAGGGCCGTCCGGTCGGGCTCGTTACCGACGCCGTGTGCACCGGGTTGGACAGATTCACGCGGGTACGCGACGTACTGGTCAGCGACTTCGTCACCGCGCCAGCCGGCACAGATCCGCGACGGGTTTTCGATCTGCTCGAGCACGCGCCGATCGACGTCGCCGTGCTCACCGAGCCGGACGGCAACCTGGCCGGGGTGCTGACCCGGACGGGCGCCCTGCGCGCGGGCCTGTACACGCCCGCCGTCGACGGCGCCGGCCGGCTGCGCATCGGCGCGGCGGTCGGGATCAACGGGGATGTCGGCGCGAGAGCCACCGCGCTCGTCGAGGCCGGCGTCGACCTGCTGGTAATCGACACCGCTCACGGCCACCAGGCGAAGATGATCGACGCCATCAAGGCGGTTACCTCACTCGATCTGGGTGTGCCGGTAGCGGCCGGCAACGTCGTCTCCGCCGAGGGCACCCGTGACCTGCTGACCGCGGGGGCGACGATCGTGAAGGTCGGTGTCGGACCCGGCGCCATGTGCACCACCCGGATGATGACCGGCGTGGGTCGGCCGCAGTTCTCGGCTGTGCTCGAATGTGCTTCTGCTGCAACGCAAATGGGTGGGCACGTCTGGGCCGACGGCGGCGTGCGGCATCCTCGCGACGTTGCCTTGGCGCTGGCGGCCGGTGCGGCGAACGTGATGATCGGATCCTGGTTCGCCGGCACGTACGAATCGCCGGGCGATCTCTTGTACGACCGTGACGACCAGCCGTACAAGGAGAGCTACGGAATGGCCTCCAAGCGGGCGGTGGCGGCGCGCGCCGTTGCCGACAGCGCCTACGAGCGGGCCCGCAAGGCGCTGTTCGAGGAGGGCATCTCGACGTCGAAGATGGGCCTGGATCCCGACCGCGGCGGCGTCGAGGATCTGCTCGACCACATCACCTCGGGAGTGCGCAGCACCTGTACCTACGTCGGGGCGTCGACGCTCGCCGAGCTACACGAATTGGCTGTGGTCGGCGTGCAATCGGCCGCTGGGTTCGCCGAAGGCCACCCGCTGCCCACGGGCTGGTGAGTCGGCGCCGGCGGTGAACCCGGCTAACATGAGGCTTTCATCGCGCCGCCCCGCGGCGGCTGACCCTAGGGAAAGGGATCACGTGCCGCAGGCACCCGTCGAGGCCACTGGCTTCCGGGCCGAGCGGCCGGCGAGCGCGCGATGAGCGCCGTCCTGATTCTGCTCAGCCTGGCGGGCTTCGTCGTGCTCACCTTCGGTACCGCGATTTTCGTGGCCGCCGAGTTCTCGCTCACCGCGCTGGAACGCAGCACCGTCGACGCGAACGCCCGTAGTGGCGGGCGCCGGGACAGGTTGGTGCAGCGCGCACACCGGACGCTGTCCATTCAGCTGTCCGGCGCTCAGATCGGCATCTCGATCACCACGCTGATCACCGGCTACCTGGCCGAGCCGCTCATCGCGCGGTCACTGCGACCTTTGATGACGGCGATATCGGTTCCCGGGCGCTGGGTGGATCCGACCGCGTTGGTGATTGCCCTGTTGATCGCCACCTCGGTGTCGATGGTGTTCGGCGAGCTGGTCGCCCAGTATCTGGCCGTGGCCCGGCCGTTGCAGACCGCCCGCGCTGTCGCGGGGCCCCAGCTGTTGTTCTCGATGCTGGCCACGCCGCTGATCCACCTGACCAACGGCAGTGCGAACTGGATCTTGCGGCGGCTGGGCATCGAGCCGGCCGAGGAGCTTCGGTCCGCGCGCTCCCCGCAGGAGCTGGGGTCGTTGGTGCGCAACTCGGCGCGCCGCGGCTCACTGGATCCGGTGACGGCCGTGCTTGTCGACCGGTCGTTGCAGTTCGGGGCGCGCACCGCCGAGGAGCTGATGACGCCGAGGTCGAAGATCGAGTCCCTGGCGGCCGGCGACACGATGTCGGACCTGGTGGCCAAGGCGATGGAGACCGGATACTCACGTTTTCCGGTCACCGAGGGCGACCTCGACGAGACGATCGGACTCGTGCACGTCAAGCAGGTGTTCGAGGTGCCGCACCAGGAGCTTGCGCGCACGCGGTTGTCCGATGTGGCGCGCCCGGTGGCGGTGGTGCCGTCCACCCTCGACGGCGACTCGCTGATGACGCAGATCCGCGCGAACGGTCTTCAAACTGCGTTGGTGGCCGACGAGTATGGCGGCATCGCGGGCATGGTGACCGTCGAGGACCTGATCGAGGAGATCGTCGGCGACATCCGTGACGAACACGACGAGTCGACACCGGATGTCGTGCGCGCCGGCGGTGGGTGGCGGGTGTCTGGCCTGCTGCGTATCGACGAAGTGGCCGCCGCCACCGGATTCCGCGGTCATGACGGCGAATACGAGACGATCGGCGGGTTGGTCATGCACGAGCTCGGCCACATCCCCGAGGCCGGTGAGTCGGTGGAACTCAAGGCGTTCGAGCCCGATTCGGCCCTGGACGCGCTCCGATGGCGCGCGACGGTCGCGAAGATGGACGGTCGTCGCATCGATCAGCTGGTTCTGATCGAGCTTCCACGACGCGACGGGAGCGCGGTGGTCGCGGATGGCTGATGCGCTCGACGTCGTGCTGACCCTTGTGCTGTTGCTTGCGAATGCTTTCTTTGTCGGAGCCGAATTCGCGCTGATCTCTGCCCGGCGGGACCGGCTGGAAGCGCTCAGCGAGCAGGGCAAGCGCAGCGCCGTCACAGTGATTCGTGCCGGGCAGAACCTCTCGGTGATGCTGGCCGGTGCGCAGCTGGGTATCACCGTGTGCTCAATCCTGTTGGGGCGGATCGGCGAACCCGCAGTGGCGGACGTGCTGGAGAGACCGTTCGACTTGTTCGGCGTGCCCGACGCGGTACTGCACACGGTGTCGTTCGTGGTCGCGATCACGATCGTCGTGGTCCTGCACGTGCTGCTCGGTGAGATGGTGCCGAAGAACATCGCGATCGCCGGGCCCGAGTCCGCCGCGATGCTGCTTGTGCCGCCCTACCTGCTGTGGGTGCGGGCCGTCCGTCCGGTCATCGCGTTCTACGACTGGTGCGCGCACATGACGTTGCGGGCGTTGCGGGTCGAGCCCAAGACCGAACTCGAGAACACCGTCTCGATGGTCGAGCTCTCCGAGATGATCGCGGAATCACGCTCGGAGGGCCTGCTCGACCTCGAGGAGCACATGCGGCTTTCCAGGGCGCTGCAAATCCGCAACCGCGTGGTCGCCGACGTCGCCATCCCGTTGAAACAGGTCCGGGTGGTGGAGGTCGCCGCAGGCGGCGACGGCCCGACCGTCGCGGCGATCCAGCAGGCGCTGGGCGAGACCGGATACTCGCGCTTCCCGGTGGTCGGCCCCACCGGCCGGTTCGTCGGTTACGTGCACATCAAGGATGTGCTGCCTGCCGTCGACGATCCCGAGGCGGTCGTCGATCACTCGACGATCCGCCCGTTGCCCGAGGTGCCCGAGGCGCTGCCGCTGCCCGACGCGCTGACGCGGCTGAGGCGCAACAACTCTCACCTGGCGCTGGTAAGCGGACCCGACGGTGCCGTCGTCGCGATCGTGGCGCTGGAGGATCTGGTGGAGGACCTGGTCGGCACCGTGCGTGACGGGACACACCGTGTCTGAGGTTCTCACCGAGGCGCACTGGACGCGACGCCGGGATCGGCACCGACAGCGCGTCGCCGCCCTGCTGGACCCGTACCTCGACCGGCACGGCGACGGCCAGGCCCACCCCGTCATCGACTTCCTGTTCACCTACTACATGCTGCGGCCGGGTCAGCTCGAACGCTGGCATCCGGGGTTCGGCATCTGCCTTTCGGGCCGGTCAGCGGACGGGTACACGCTGCTGAGCGGGTATCGCCGCACCGATGACGGGGTGGCCGTCGACCCCAGGCACTTGATCAAACGCCGTATGGCTATTGAATGTGTCGTTCGGCTGTTAGAGGCCACCGCCAACCGGCCTGCCAGTCTGAACTGCTTCGGTCTGCATGAATGGGCGATGGTTTACCGGACCAGTCCCGATGAAGTGCGACACCGCGGTGTTCCGCTTCGCCTTGGACATGATGGCATCAACGCCGTGGTCGAGTCGTTGCCACTGCGGTGCACGCACTACGACGCCTTTAGGTTCTTCGCCAGCCCCGCGCGGCCTCGGAACGCCGTCCAGCTCACTAGGGAGACCCAGATCGCCGTGGAGCAGCCGGGTTGCCTTCATGCGGCAATGGACCTGTACAAGTTCTCGGCGAAGTTGCTGCCGTTGATGGACTCAGAAACCCTGATGGACGCGTTCGAACTGGCCTTCCTGGCGCGGGAACTCGACATGCGGGCGAGCCCCTACGATCTGAGCGCATTCGGCTACAATGCTGTGCGGATCGAGACACCTTCCGGGCGTGCAGAATATGTCCAGCGCCAGGCCTCGTTGTCCGCGCGCTCGGCAAGCGTCAGAGCAGCACTGCTCACCAGGTGTCAAGAATTGCTGCGGTGTGCCACCGACCTCACGGCCGCGGGTCAAGCGTGACACGCGAGCAGACAATTGCTCGCTATGGAAATCCAGGATGACAACCGACAACGTGACGCGCGCGAAACTCACCACCATTGCGTACTTTCCGGAGCAGTTCTTCCTGGAGAACCTCGCTGTCCGCGCCGATGGGTCGATCCTGGTGACCGTCCTCAACCACAGGCAACTCTGGTATGTGCCCGCCCCTGCCACCGAGCTGCCGGTCGATCCGGTCCTGGTGCACACCTTCGAATCTCTGCCGATGGGCATCGTGGAGGCCAAGGCCGATGTGTTCTATGTCTGCACGTTCGGACCAGCCACGGTGGAGCGTGTCGACCTGCGCATGTGGAGCCCCGGTGCGCCGGCCAACGTCAGCCGGGTGCTCAGCTTCGACTCGTCTGGCGTGGCGCTCAACGGCTGCTGCCTGATCGCCCCAGATTTGCTGCTGGTAGCCGACTCAGTTGCCGGTCAGATTTGGCGTGTCGATCTGGCCGAGGACGGTCTGACGGCGACCGCGCAGGTGTGGCTGCACCATGACAGCATGGCGTTCGACCCTGACAATCCGCTCAACCCCCAGCCGGGAGTCAACGGGGTCCGCTACGACTCGCGAACCAACTGCTTGTACTACACCTCCACCACGCGAAAGCTTTTCATGCGCGTGCGCGTCGACCCGCAAACCCACGAACCGGCCGGCGAACCCGAATTCATCGCCGGCGGCACCATGGCCGATGACTTTTGCATCGATGAAAACGCCGGCGAGGCCTACGTGACCACCCATCGCGAAAACACCATCGACCGCGTGCCATTGCGGCCCGGCCAGCATGGTGTGGGTCGTGACATCGTGGCTGGTGAGACGTTCACCGCACAACTCGTTGGACCGTCGAGCGCCGCCTGGGGCCGCGGACCCAACGACTACGGCCACCTTGCGTATGTCACCACCGACGGGGGCGCCGCCGAACCACCCCCGGATGGCATCATCCGTCGCGCTCAGCTGCTCCGGATTGAGCTCTGAACAAAGGGCCGCCATCGATGAGCGCGAAAGCGGAATCATGAACGGGCACGGCGAGATGGTCTGCGTCGGCGGGTGTCGATCGAGATCTGCGTCGACGGCGACGGGATCGTGCCAGTCCAAGGTGGGCGACACCACAGCCCGTATGACCTGCGAGCGCTCGGCCTTGAACCCGTACGAATCGAGACACCCTCCGGACGTGCGGAATACGTGCGCGAGCAGGCGGTCGTCGCCGACGGCGCGGCAATTGTCAGGCGGGCGCTGGTGGCAAGGTGCCGGGCGCTGATCGACGCGGCGGCTCAGGTAGCAGCAGCGCCTGGTCGGCGCGCATCACCGCAGCGACGTTACCGCTGGGTAAGCTGGGTTGACACAACTCAGGGAGGATGCATGACGGAGCGGGTGGCCACCGGCAACTTGCGGGTGGCCAAGGTGCTGTACGACTTCATCAACGACGAGGCGTTACCCGGCACCGACATCGACCCTGACACGTTCTGGGCCGGCGTGGACAAGGTGGTCACCGACCTGGGCCCGCGCAACCGGGACCTGCTGGCCCGGCGCGACGAGCTGCAGGCACAGATCGACAAGTGGCATCGGCAGCGGGTGATCGAGCCGATCAACCTCGAGGCCTATAAGCAGTTCCTCGCGGAGATCGGATACCTGCTGCCAGAGCCCGAGGACTTCGCGGTCACCACCGCCAACGTGGACGCCGAAATCACCTCGACGGCCGGCCCGCAGCTGGTGGTGCCGGTGTTGAACGCACGGTTCGCGCTGAACGCCGCAAACGCCCGCTGGGGCTCGCTGTATGACGCCCTGTACGGCACCGACGTCATTCCGGAGTCCGGCGGCGCCGAGAAGGGCGGCAGCTACAACAAGGTGCGTGGCGACAAGGTGATCGCCTACGCTCGCAACTTCTTGGACCAGGCCGTTCCGCTGGCCATCGGCTCCTACTCCGACATCACCGGGCTCAAGGTCGAGGACGGCCGGCTGATCGTCACGCTGGACGAGGGCCGGGACACCACGCTCGCCCAGCCCGGCCAGTTCGTCGGCTACACCGGCAACCCGGCGACGCCGGATTCGGTGCTGCTGGTCAACCACGGCCTGCACATCGACATCCAGATCGATCCGGAGTCCCCGATCGGTAAGACCGACAAGGCCGGCATCAAGGACGTCGTCTTGGAGTCGGCGGTCACCACGATCGTGGACTTCGAGGACTCGGTGGCCGCCGTCGACGCCGACGACAAGGTGCTCGGGTACCGCAACTGGCTGGGCCTCAACAGAGGCGACCTCGCTGAAGAGGTGACGAAGGACGGCAAGACGTTCACCCGGTCCTTGCACGAGGATCGCCGCTATACCGGGCCCGACGGCAGCGAGTTCGCGCTTCCGGGCCGCAGTTTGCTGTTCGTCCGCAACGTGGGCCATCTGATGACCAACGACGCCATCGTCGACGCCGACGGCAATGAGGTCTTCGAAGGTCTGATGGATGCGGCGCTCACCAGCCTGATCGCGGTGCACGGGCTGAAGTCGACCGAGGCCAGCGGCCCGTTGGTGAACAGCCGCGCCGGCTCCATCTACATCGTGAAGCCGAAGATGCATGGCCCCGACGAGGTCGCGTTCACGGTCGAGTTGTTCAGCCGCGTCGAGGACGTGCTCGGGCTCCCGCAGTCGACGATCAAGGTCGGCATCATGGACGAGGAGCGGCGCACCACAGTCAACCTGAAGGCCTGCATCAAGGCGGCCGCCGACCGGGTGGCGTTCATCAACACGGGCTTCCTGGACCGCACCGGTGACGAGATCCACACCTCGATGGAGGCCGGGCCGATGGTGCGCAAGGCGGCGATGAAGACGCAGCCGTGGATCCTGGCGTACGAGGACAACAATGTCGATGTCGGTCTGGCCACGGGACTGCCCGGGCACGCCCAGATCGGCAAGGGCATGTGGGCGATGACCGATCTGATGGCCGACATGGTGGAGCAGAAGATCGGTCAGCCGAGAGCGGGTGCGTCGACGGCCTGGGTGCCGTCGCCGACTGCGGCCACCCTGCACGCGATGCACTACCACCAGGTCGACGTGGGCGCCGTGCAGAAGGAACTCGCCGGGCAGGGGCGGCGCGCCACCGTGGACCAGCTGCTCACGATCCCGCTGTTGACCGAGGAGCTGGCGTGGGCGCCCGAAGAAATCCGGGAAGAGGTTGACAACAACTGCCAGTCGATCCTGGGCTATGTGGTGCGCTGGATCGACGAGGGTGTCGGCTGCTCGAAGGTGCCGGATATCCACAACACCGCATTGATGGAAGACCGCGCCACCCTCCGCATTTCGAGCCAGTTGCTGGCCAACTGGCTGCGGCACGGCATCATCACCGCCGAGGACGTGCGGGCCAGCCTGGAGCGGATGGCGCCGGTGGTGGATCGGCAGAACGCGGGCGACCCCGCGTACCGTCCGATGGCGCCCGACTTCGACGACAGCATCGCGTTCCTCGCCGCGCAGGAACTGATCCTGTCAGGAACCGAGCAGCCCAACGGCTACACGGAGCCGATCCTGCATCGGCGACGGCGCGAGGCGAAGACACGGTTCGGCTGCTGACGAGCTCCAACTGTTCTGCGTCGACCGCGATTAGACTTTCGGTGGGTCGATTGAAAGGACGCGCAGGGCATGGGTAGGCACAGCATCCCCGGCCCTGACGACACGCCCAGAGAGCCGTTGCCCGCGATCCCCCCGTCCGTGCGGCCCCCGCGTACGCCGTATCCGGCGTACCTGCCCATCGAGGGCGAGTATGCCCCCGGGACTGCGGACGGTCCCGAACCGGTCGGCGAGCACTCCGGCGGCCACTTCGCCGACGGCGCGTGGCAGGGCGGTCACCGCAGCACGGAAGAGAAACCGCGGGGCGTGAGTATCGGCGTGATCGTCGCCCTGGTGGCCATCGTGGCCTTTGTCAGCGTGGTCATTCTGTGGCGGTTCTTCGGTGGAATGCTGTCGAACCGCTCCGACGCGGCCGCGGCCACCTGCTCGGGCAGCGACGTGCCGGTTGCCGTCGTCGCGGATCCGTCGATCGCCGACAAGATCGCGGAGTTCGCCAACCGCTACAACAGGTCGGCGGGTCCGATCGGCGACCGCTGCGTCAAGCTCGGCGTGAAGCCGGCCGATTCCGGCGACGTCATCAACGGATTCGTCGGCGAATGGCCGTCCGAACTCGGGGACCGGCCTGCGTTGTGGATCCCTGCCAGCTCGGTCTCTACCTCCCGATTGCAGGCGGCGGCCGGCCCCAAAATCATCACAGACAGCCGCTCTCTGGTCAGCTCCCCCGTGCTGCTGGCCATCAAGCCGCAGCTCAAACCCGCTTTGACAGAACAGAACTGGGGCACGCTTCCAGCGCTTCAGACCAACCCGGTGGCGCTGGACGCGAAGAACATGCCCGGTTGGGGGTCGTTGCGGCTGGCGTTGCCGACCTCCGACGACAGCGATGCCACATATCTGGCCGCCGAGGCGGTGGCGGCCGCGTCGGCGCCACCCAACGCGCCCGCCACCGCGGGCGTCGGTGCGATCAGCACCCTGATGGCCGGGCAGCCCAAGCTGCCGAACCCGAGCCTGTCGGCGGCGATGGATGCGGTGCTGGCCGGCGGGGACCCCGCGGCCGCACCCGTGCACGCGGTGGCGATCACCGAGCAGCAGCTCTATCAGCGGTCGGCGAAACTGTCGGACGCAAAGGAGGTCGTCAGCTCGTGGCTGCCACCCGGCCCGGCCGCGGTGGCCGACTACCCGATGGCCTCGCTTGCCGGCGACTGGCTGTCTGAGGAACAGGTCACCGCCGCCAGCGAATTCAAGAAGTTCCTCCAAAAGCCGGATCAGCAGGCGGAGTTGGCCAAGGCCGGGTTCCGGGCCGGGAATGCCGCGCTGCCCAAGAGCGACGTGACGAGTTTCTCACCGCTGTCCAACACTCTGTCCGTGGGCGATGACACGGCGCGGGTGACATTGGCCGATGCGGTCACCGCCCCGGCCGGCGGCGACGCCGTAACGATCATGCTCGACCAGTCCTTGAACACCCAGGAGGGTGGCAAGAGCCGGCTGGCGAATGTCGTTGCGGCGCTGAAGGGCAAGCTCGCAACCCTGCCGCCGAACGCGGTCGTCGGACTGTGGACGTTCGACGGTGTCGACGGCCGCAGCGAGGTGCCGACCGGGCCGCTGTCCGATCAGCTGAACGGCCAGCCGCGATCGGCGGCGCTGACGGCCGCCCTGGACAAGCAGTTTGCGTCGAACGGCGGCGCGGTGTCGTTTACGACGCTGAAGATGATCTATGACGGCGCGGTGGCCGGTTACCGTCCCGGCATGAACAACTCCGTGCTGGTGATCACGGCAGGCCCGCACACCGACCATTCGATGGACGGCTCGGCCCTTCCGGACTACGTGCACACGGCGTTCGATCCCGCACGGCCTGTTGCGATCAACGTGATCGACTTCGGGTCCGATCCCGACCGCGCCGCGTGGCAATCGGTCGCGCAGACATCCGGCGGCGGCTACCAGAACCTGTCCCGGTCGGACTCCCCCGACTTGGCTACTGCGGTAGCCACCTTCATCAGCTGACGCAGCCCAAAACCGCTGGCCTCCAGCAGATGTACAGTCCACATTCATGTCGACGTAAGGTCGGCGTTATACCGTTGACTCGTGTCGAGCAGGGTCGATCGACGCACACTGATGAAGGCCGTCGCGGTTGGTGTGCTTGCCGCGATGAGTCGGCCCGCCACGGCGCTGGCCGGCCCGCCACCCAAGAGCCCTACCGGGCGGGTGCCCCCGCCGAACGGCGTGCTGACTCGTCTGCCCGGCGACGGAAATCTGTTGGCATTGACCGTCGATGACGGCGTGAGCACCGAGGTGGTCGCGGCATTCGCTGCGTTCTGTCGCGACAGCGGTACCCGGATCACCTTCTTTGTCAACGGGGTGAACCCATCCTGGTCGATCAACGCGCCGCAACTGCGCCCGATGGTTGAATCGGGCCAGATCCAGGTCGGCAACCACACCTGGTCCCATCCCGACATCACCCGGATCAACCCCGCCGCGGTCGCCGACCAGATCAACCGGAACAAGACCTTCCTTGCCGACACCTACGGCGTCGACGGCACGCCGTATTTCCGTCCGCCGTACGGGGCACACAGTCCCGCGACGGACCAGATCGCGGCTGACCTGGGCTACCGCACGATCACGATGTGGAGCGCCACCGTCGGTGACTCGCAAGTGATCAACGAACAGCAGCTGATCGGCTTCGCGCAGCAGGCGTTCACGGGTCAGCAAATTGTGCTTGCCCACGCGAACCTGCCGCCCGTCACGCACACGTACCCACAGTTGCTCGACATCATCGCGAGCCGCAATTTGCAGACCGTCACGCTCAACGACGTGTTCGGCTGAGCGTCACTCAGGCGAACGCCTCCACGGGCGGGCACGAGCAGATCAGGTTGCGGTCACCGTACGCACCGTCGATGCGGCGCACCGGTGGCCATACCTTCGGCCGAAACCCGTGGCCCAGCGGGTAGGCCGCCTGCTCGCGGGTGTAGGGGTGCTCCCACGTGTCAACCAGCAGGCACGCCGCCGTGTGCGGTGCGCCGCGCAGCGGGTTGTCGTCAGCCAGCCATTCACCCGCCCCGACTCTGTCGATCTCACCGCGGATGGCGATCATCGCGTCGCAGAACGCGTCGACCTCGGCCAGGCTTTCGCTCTCGGTGGGCTCGACCATCAACGTGCCCGCCACCGGGAAGCTCATGGTCGGGGCGTGGAAACCAAAGTCCGCCAGCCGCTTTGCGACATCATCGACGGTCACGCCGGTGGCCTTGGTGATGCCGCGCAGGTCGAGAATGCACTCATGTGCCACCATGCCGTTCGCGCCGGTGTACAGCACCGGGTAGTACTCGTCGAGTCGTCGCGCGATGTAGTTGGCCGACGCGATCGCGGTGAGCGACGCCGCGCGCAGGCCCGCGGAACCCATCATCCGGATGTACGCCCAGGTGATGGGCAGGATCGACGCCGAGCCGTACGGGGCGGACGACACCGTCGGCTGGTCGGGCAGTTCGTCGGCCAGCGGATGGCCGGGCAGATACGGCCGCAGATGTTCGCGGACAGCGACCGGGCCGACGCCGGGACCGCCGCCGCCGTGCGGGATGCAAAACGTCTTGTGCAGGTTCAGGTGGCTCACGTCGCCACCGAACCGGCCGGGGCGGGCGAGTCCGACCAGCGCGTTGAGGTTCGCGCCGTCGACGTACACCTGGCCACCCGCCTCATGCACCGCAGCGCAGATATCGGCGACGTCGTGTTCGTAGACCCCGTGCGTCGACGGGTATGTGATCATCAGCGCGGCGAGGTTGTCGGCGTGTTCGGCCGCCTTGGTGCGCAGATCGTCGAGGTCGACGTCACCGTTCTCGCGGCAGGCGACCACGACGACGCGCATTCCGGCCAGCGCGGCCGAAGCCGCGTTGGTGCCATGCGCGCTGGACGGGATCAGGCAGACATCGCGGTGCGGCTCACCGCGGCCGGCATGGTAGGCGTGGATGGCCAGCAGCCCGGCGTACTCCCCTTGCGAGCCGGCGTTGGGCTGCAGCGATACCGCCTCGTAGCCCGTCATCTGCGCCAGCCAGGTCTCGAGATCCGCAATCATCCTGCGCAGGCCGGGTGTGTCCGACGCTGGCGCGAACGGATGTTGACGGGCGAACTCGGGCCAGGTGATGGGTTCCATCTCGGCGGCGGCGTTGAGTTTCATGGTGCACGACCCCAGCGGAATCATGCTGCGGTCCAGCGCGATGTCCTTGTCGGCCAGCGTGCGCAGGTAGCGCATCATCTCAGTTTCGGTGCGGTACCGCGTAAAAGCCCGGTGGGTCAGGAATTCGCTTGTGCGGGTTGCGATGTCCGGGCCGTCAAATGCGTCGTCGACAGGCGTGGCATGGAACGCCTCGAGCACGAGGCCGATGTGGACGTCGGTGGTCGCCTCGTCGCATGACACCGACACATGGTCGCCGTCAACCACCCAGACGTTGATGCCGCGGGTCTTGGCCTGATCGCGGATCTGGACTGCCCGGCCCGGCACGTGGGCAAGGACCGTATCGAAGAAGGATCGGTGCATCACGTCGACGCCCGCCGCCGACAACCCTGCCGCCAGTGCGCGGGCGTGGCCGTGTACCCGCCGTGCGATCGCGGTCAGGCCCTCCGCGCCGTGGTAGCACGCGTACATCGCGGCAAGCACCGCCAACAGCACCTGTGCTGTGCAGATGTTGCTGGTCGCCTTGTCGCGACGGATGTGCTGCTCGCGGGTCTGCAGGGCCAGCCGGTACGCGGGCGTTCCGTCGGCGTCCACGGACACCCCGACCAGTCGGCCGGGCAGCTGACGGGCATTGTTGCTTCCTACCGCGATGTATCCGGCGTGCGGACCGCCGAAACCCATTGGCACACCGAAGCGTTGCGTGCTGCCGAAGGCGACGTCGGCGCCGAGCTCGCCGGGTGGGGTGACGAGGGTGAGCGCCAGCAGGTCGGCGCCGAGCGCCACCAGCGTGCCGCGCTCGTGAGCTGCCGTGGCAAGCGAGGTCCAGTCGACCAGCGCGCCACTGGCCCCGGGCAGCTGTGCGATCACGCCGAAGAACTCGCCGTCGGGCAATCCGTTGCGCAGGTCGGCGGTGACGATTTCGATATCCAGGGGCGCGGCGCGGGTGTGAAGCACCGCAGCGGTCTGGCGGTAAAGGTCGGTGTCGACAGCGAGCCGGTTCGATCTCCCACGGGCGCCGCGATGCATCAGCGTCATCGCCTCCGCGGCGGCGGTGCCTTCGTCGAGCATCGACGCGTTGGCGATCTCAAGGCCGGTGAGGTCGGCGATCATCGTCTGAAAGTTCAGCAGCGCCTCGAGCCTGCCCTGGCTGATCTCCGGCTGATACGGCGTGTATGCCGTGTACCAGGCCGGGTTCTCAACGATGTTGCGGCGCAACACCGCTGGAGTCAGCGTGTCGAAATAGCCCTGCCCGATCATCGACACCGCCACGGTGTTGGTGTCGGCCAGGCGGCGCATCTCGGCCAGCGCCTCATCTTCGGTGGCCGCGGGTGGCAGCCCGTCGAGGCCGGGCGCGACGTCGGCCGTCAGCGCGTCCAGAATCCGCGTCGGGACGGCCTTGGCGGCGAGTTCGTCGAGCGAATCGACACCGATGACGGTGAGCATCGTTGCGATGTCGTCGGCATTCGGTCCAATGTGGCGGTCGGCGAACGTCGAGCGATTATTCACGGGCGGGCTCCTGACGGCAGAGGACGGCGGGCCCTCTCCCTCTGTCTCCGCCCAGAAACCGGGCGCCTGAGAGCTTCGGCTTGCGCCTTTCCCCATCGGCGGACGAGCGCGGCTCGCCACTTTCCAGAGGCATCATGCCCTGCGCGGTCCTGGCTGCCTGAGAGGTTGACGGAGAGGTGTTGCTCCTTCGGCGTCCGTGACTGGCGATCACGGAACTCTCCCGCTACCGGGCGATGCAGAGTCGAGTTTACCTCTGCGGCCGATTCAGCCGAGTCAGCCGATCTTGCGGTCGCGGTGCTTGCGCCGGGAGGCCAGTTCGTCCTCCGGCGTGGCGATCGATTCACCGCCGTCGGCCCGCTCGCCCGGGAAGTCCGCAATCGCGCCGGTCAGTTCCCGCATGGCGCCGCTGACCGCTATCCCGAACACGCCCTGGCCACCCTGCAGCAGGTCGACGACCTCTTCCGCGGACGTGCACTCATACACGGTGGTGCCGTCGGAGAACAGCGTGATGTTCGCCAGGTCCTGCACACCGCGCTGCCGCAGATGGTCCACCGCGACGCGGATGTTCTGCAACGAGATCCCGGTGTCGAGCAGCCGCTTGACGATCTTGAGGACCAGGATGTCCTTGAACGAATACAGCCGTTGGCTTCCCGAACCGGCCGCGCTGCGGATCGATGGCACCACCAGGGACGTTCGAGCCCAGTAGTCCAGCTGGCGATAAGTGATGCCCGCGATCTGGCAAGCGCTGGGGCCCCGGTAGCCGACGAGTTCGTCGGGTATCGAGTCGTCGGGGAACAGGCCGGGCTGCATTGGCTCGCTCGGCGTGGTCTCGCGGCGCGTCGCGACAGCGTCGCTCGCGTTCAGGTCCAGTTGCTCTTGACCCGGATCATCGTCCACCGTGCTACCTCCCGCCTGTCGCGTGGCTGCCGACTGGCCATCGTTCGCGTAACGGCTCGAGTCGCTCGAGCATACGCGGTTGGCGGGCCACTGCGCCTGCCGTTACGACCAAAATTATGGCCGCTGCGGCGACCGGTTGCCGTGACCTCTCCCGCGTGTCGGAACGGGTCTGGCAAGTTGAGACGCATCCGTAATGTGCGGATCGCCCGTCAGGTCGCCTTGAAATCATCCGGTGAGACGCTGTCGAGAAACTCCTTGAATTTCTCGACCTCCTCCTCCCGAACCGCGCCCGCCGCCTCGTCGTCGTTCTCGTCGGGAATGAGCAGACCCGCCTCCGCGAGCACCGCCTCCTCAACATAGATCGGCACCCCCACCCGCAGCGCGATGGCCACGGAGTCCGACGGCCGTGCCGACACCTTGATATTGCGGTCGAAGATCAGGTCGGCGTAGAAGGTACCTTCCTGCAGATCCACGATCCGAACCTCCTTGAGCGAATGCCCAAGCGCGGCAATGACATCTCGGAACAGGTCGTGAGTCAAGGGCCGCGCAGGCTCGACACCCTGCTGCTCGAGCGCGATCGCCGCGGCCTCCGACTGGCCGATCCAAATGGGCAGATACCGGTCGCCGTTGGCCTCTCGCAGCAGCAATACCGGCTGGTTCTGCGGCTGCTCAACACGAATACCGACGACCCGGACCTCACCCATGTGTGTCTGCCCTCCGCGGGTATCTGCGGCCCCGTCCGACGTCGGACCTCATGCGACGAAGCCGTTGGCGTCAGTCTAATCCTCAGCGGTCGAGAACGTCGCGCACAGCCGACTTCACCAAGGCCGTGTGCAACGTGATCGCCAACGCCGCGACCTCGCGGGCTAGGTCATCGGCGCGGTCGCGGGCACCGGTCTGGCCCCCTTTGCCGACTGGCCCGGCGATCTGTGCGATCAGGTCCGACTGACGGTCAGCGGCGGACCGGAAGGCGCGCAGGTGCCGCGGCTCGACGCCGAACTCCGCCAACGCCTTGGCGCACTGCAGGATCACCACGTCGTGCTCATCGAACAGGCCCGCGCGGCCCGCGACCACCACGCCGGCTTTCGTCAGCGCGGCCAACAATGCGTGATCAACCCCGGCTTGCTCAACCAGGTCTTCGCGGCTCAGCCTGACCTGCGTGGGTGCGACGGCCGCGGCCGCGTCCAACCCGGCCTCGGAATCGTCGCGGTGATCGGCGACTGTCACCAATCGCGGTGCGGCGAAGGCGAACCCGGCCGCCGGTGGCAGTTCACCATCGGGTTGCGCATCAAGATGCGCCTTGATCACCTTCAGCGGCAGATAGTGGTCACGCTGCGCCGTCAGGATGTAGCGCAGTCGGGCGCAGTCGTAGGCGGTGAACCGCCGGTATCCCGATGCGCTGCGCCGAGGCGTCACCAGTCCCTCGGCCTCGAGGAACCGGATCTTGGAGATCGTGACGTCGGGGAACTCCCGCCGGAGCAGGTCGAGCACCGCTCCGATCGACATACCGGCCAGTGCGGCCGCATCGGGGGCGCTCACGGTCTACCCGGAACCGGACTCGCCGTCGTCACCCCTGGGGCCGGTCAAGAACACCAGGCGGAACTTGCCGATCTGCACCTCGTCGCCGTTGGCCAGAACGGCCGAGTCCACCGGCTCGCGGTTGACGTAGGTGCCGTTGAGGCTGCCGACGTCCACAACTTGGAATTCGGCGTTCTCCAGTCGGAACTCGGCATGCCGACGGCTGACGGTGACGTCATCGAGGAAGATGTCGCTGTCGGGATGGCGGCCGGCCGACGTCACGGCCTGGTCGAGCAGGAAGCGCGATCCGGCGTTGGGACCGCGTTTGACGACGAGCAAAGCCGACCCTTGTGGGAGGCCTTCGACGCCCGATACCGCGGTTTCCGTGCCCGCTTGGGCCGGCGCGTCCAGTTCGTTGAGGAAGTCCGCGCGAAAAACGGAGGTCGTTTCCACGGTGACATCTTCAGACGTCTGGTCGTTGTCCTTGTCGGTCACCCGCTGCTCCTCCTGGCTGCTCTGGCGGCGTCGGCCGCGGTTTTCCTGCGAATTCCCAAGCCAACGTGCGCGCTGCCCCTAAAACCGTACCCTGCGGACTTACTTATGGGGATTGCCCATTTCGTAGCAGGCTCCGGTGCCCCGCGGGGCGAAATCTGTCGGTGAACCCTAACAACCACGTCACTCGGTGACCGTCTTGCGGTAGCCGTCGGCGTCCAGCAGCGCGGCGATGCCGTCGTCGAGTGCCGCGGCGTCGGCCGACAACTCCACGAGCCATCCACCGCCGTACGGTTCGGAGTTGACCAGTTGCGGGTTTCCCTCCAAATCGCCGTTGACCGCAATGACTTTCGCTGTCAGCGGTGCGTACAGGTCCGACACCGACTTCGTCGACTCCACCTCGCCGAACGGTTCGCCGGCAGTCGCCTCGGCGCCTACATCGGGCAGCTGCACGAACACCACGTCGCCCAGCGACGACTGTGCGAAGTCGGTGATGCCCACCCGGACGGAGTCGGAGCCCGTGCGGCGCACCCACTCGTGTTCGGAGGTGTAGTGCAGGTCGGACGGGATTTCGCTCACGGGACTCCTAACCTGGTGCGGTTCTTCGCGGCTGTCGCGCGGTCACTTGACGGGCTGAGCGTATTGGCGCGGTTTCGGTTGCCGCAAGGCGGTGACGTCGACCCGGTCCGACTGCTGGACCGCGATCGTGCCGCCGACGCGTTCGACGCTGTCGACTGCACCGCCCGGAATGTTGACGGCGGCCGCCAGGGTCGGCGGATCCCCAATGGCCAGAACCAAATACGGTGGGCTCAGGGTCTGGCCGTCGACCGACAGTGCTCCTGGGTTGCCGACCACCCAGGTGTCGACGCCGACGCGCACCGCGGGCTGGCCCCGGGAGCCGCGGATCTCTATCGCCTCCGCACCGGCCGCCCGCAGCTCGTTGATGACGTCGATCATCGTCTCCGGGGATACGCCGTCGACGGTGTCGCCGATCGTAAGAGTGATGCCCGGGCCGCTCGCGGCGACGGTGCCGACGAGGATCGACAGCGCCGCGAGCCGCGCCTGCGCATCGGCGATCGCGGCCTGGTCATCGGATCCCGAGGTCTTCAGCGCGGCAAGCGTTCGCTGCAGATCTGCCACTTCCTTGTTCAGCGACGCCTCGCGCTGTTGCAACGAGTCGAGCAGCACGACGAGGTCGGCCGGCCGCGCCGACTCCAGTGCGTCACCTGTCTGCGTCCGTCTGACTTGTGTCGCGATCGCCACGCCGAGCACCACACACAGAACGACGGCCAGTATCCCGAACGACGTCGGCCGTCGCAGCGCTCCGAACCTTCTGCGCGGCTGGACATCACCGATCTTCGGCGGCGTGGCGTCGGGCGGCAGTTCGTGGCGGCCATGGTGTGTCGGGTTGGGCTCGTGCGCGTTCATTCGTTCACGCGCCGAACAGCTTGCGTCTCAGGGCCGCGGCGTTCCCGAAGATCCGGATGCCTAGCACGACGATGATCGCGGTGGACAGCTGCGTGCCTACACCGAGCTGATCGCCGAGGTACACGATCAGGGCGGCGACCAGGACGTTGAACACGAACGAGACGACGAAGACCTTGGAGTCGAAGATCCGGTCAAGGTAGGCGCGCAGGCCACCGAACACCGCGTCGAGCGCCGCCACGACGGCGATGGGAAGGTACGGCTGCACCAGTTCCGGCACGCTGGGATGAAACACCAGCCCCAGCACGATGCCCACGATCAGCGCGGCGATACCGATCATGCCTCTCCCTCAACGCTCGTTGGCGTACTTCACTTCTCGCCCGCTGCCCGCCGGCACGGTCAACGAATCGTGCGTGCTGACGGTGGCGGCCACGCCGTAGGACGCCTCCAGCAACCCGATCCGCTCGAACCCCGGGCTGCGCTCGAACGCGTCCTGCATCGCATGCGGCGGGCCGACCGCGATGACCACGTACGGGCTGTTGATCGGCTGGTTGTCAACCAGAATCGCGCCGCCCGCCTGACGGATCGTCACATTGGGCCCGATCCGCACCCCGCCGACCGCGATGGTCTCGGCACCGCTGGCCCACAGCGAGTTGACCACCAGCTGTAGATCCCGGTCCAGCACCGCCTGCCGGCTGCCGGGAATCCGCTCCTTCGAGACATCGGACAAGTCGGGCGACACGCCGGGATCTGTCAGCGTCACCGTGAGCCCTGGTCCGGTCACCTTGGTCATCGCGCCCGCGAAGCCCAGCTGGTCCAATCGCTGCAACAACCGTTGGCCCTCGGCATCGCCCTCGAGCTGGCTGCGCCTCAGGTTGTCCACCTCCGCGGTCAGCCCGCCACGCTGAGCGGCCAGCGCGTTCGTACCGGCCTGCGCGGCGCGCACACTCGACACCAGGACCTGCTGTGTCTCCTTGACCCCGGGCGCCGTCCACCGGGCCTGCCCGACGGCCGCGGCGAACACGAGCGCGATCAGCAGCGCCGCCGCGGCCTGCCACGCCCACGCCGCCCGGCGCGGCCGGGGCGGGTTGTCCGCCGCGCGTTTGGCGGCCGCGGCGGCATAGCCGGGGTCGAGGTGCTCGGATAACAGTGAGCGCAGCAGTGACGGCACCGGGCTGAAATCCGGTTGACCCGCCTCGTGGGCGCTCAGCCCGGCGTGCGGGTCGTAGCCCCCGAGCGTCCGATCCGGATCAGTCACGGTGGTCGCCCACCTTGGGCATCCGGCGCAGGACCAGCACGAACTGCGCCATGTACAACACGAAGCTCCACAAATAGAGCGCAAACCCCCAGATCGTGAATCCCCAGCCGATCGCCAGCACGACCCGGCTCCACAACCCGTCGAACTGGCCCAACAGGATCAGCGGGAACCCCGACATCAACGCGAACGTCGCACCCTTGCCGATGTAGGTGACGGGCAGCGACGTCAGTCCGCGGCTGCGTAACGCGGGAAGCGTCGCCGCCAGGATGGCGTCGCGGGCGATCAGCACGATGACGAACCACCACGGGACAAGATGCCTGAGCGCGAACGCAACGGGGATCGTGATCACGTAGATGCGGTCGACCGCCGGATCGAGCAGCTCGCCCAGCCGTGATGACTGGTTCATCAGCCGCGCGATCTTGCCGTCGGCCCAGTCCGACGCGCCGGTGAACATCAGGATCCCGGTGGCCCACGCGTAGGCGTGTTCGACGAGCAGCAGCCATAGGAACACCGGCACCAGCGCGAGCCGGATCACGCTGAGCACGTTGGGAACGGTCAGCACCCGGTTGCGGTCTCGCAGGCGCGGCTCCGCCATGGCCGAACCTTAGCGGAAAACCCCAGGCAGGCTCAGCGCCGACAGGGTGTCGTCGGCCAGCGGGTTGTCGTGCACCATGTATGTCCACGTCGACGTCGGCCGCGCCAGCTTCGACAGGTCGAGTCCGGGCTCCTCGTCCAGCACATTGGCGGTCTCGAACGTCTGCTGCGCCGCTTCGATGGCGTCGGCCGCCAAGGATG
The DNA here is from genome assembly GCA_963759655.1 of uncultured Actinomycetota bacterium. Lineage (GTDB taxonomy): Bacteria > Actinomycetota > Actinomycetes > Mycobacteriales > Mycobacteriaceae > Mycobacterium. Next base: position 242,319 of record CAVXAG010000018.1, read on the forward strand.
CGAACGCATCGACGGCCATCCGGTGAAATTCGTCGAGCGGGTTCTGCCTGCCGAGCGCGCGCAGGTGGATGCTTTCCCGGATGTCAGCCAGATAGGCGAGGTGATCGGCCCACCCGCGGTCGAGGTGATAGAGCATGATCAGCCGGCAGATGCGCTCCAGCCCCTCCTCGCTGAGGTCCTCGGAGAGCTCCTCGTAGCGCTTCGGCGACCGTTCCTCCAGCTCCTCACGAGCGGCCGGGGTCCGCAACAGCGTGTCGCGGCGCTCGACGATGATCGCCCTCTGTTGGGCGATCAGCTCGTTGTACCGCCACGTGTTGGCGTGCACGTCGAGCAGCTTGCCTTCGGCCGCCCGCTGAGCGTGATCGAGCAGTCCCGCGGCCTTGGTGCTGACCAGGCGCCCGTCGTCGTCTGTTTCGGTGGGGAGTTTGCCCGGTTCGAGGTTGGCGATCACGACGTCGTCTTCGGCACTCGAGAAGAACACCGACGACCCCGGATCGCCCTGACGGCCGGCGCGGCCGCGGAGCTGGTTGTCCAGGCGCTCGGTGTGGTGGCGGCCCGTGCCGACCACGTGCAGGCCGCCCAGGTCGGCAACCTCGTCGTGGTCGGCCTCGTCGGAACCGCCCAGCCGGATGTCGGTGCCGCGGCCTGCGATCTGCGTCGACACCGTCACTGCGCCGAGCTTGCCCGCCTCGGCGATGATCCGCGCTTCCTCCGCGTCGTTCTTCGCGTTCAGGACGACCGCGGGGACATCGGCCCTCACCAGCCGTTCATGCAACTCTTCGGACTCGGCGACGTCGCGCGTGCCGATCAGCACCGGCTGGCGCGTCTCGTGCATCTCGGCGATGTGTTCGACGATCGCGTCGTTCTTCGCCGCTGCGGTGATGTACACCCGATCGGATTCGTCCTCGCGGATGTTCGGCGTGTTCGGCGGGATCGGCGACACACCCAGCTTGTAGAACTGCCGCAGCTGCTCACCGGCGGCAAGCGCGGTGCCGGTCATCCCGCACACCGTCGGGTACCGGTTGATCAACGCCTGCACGGTGATCGTGTCAAGCACTTCGCCGGTCTCGGTGGTCTCGATGCCCTCCTTGGCCTCGACCGCGGCCTGAAGGCCATCGGGCCAGCGCTGCAACTGGGCGATCCGCCCGCGCGACGCGTTGATCAGGTGCACCGCATCGTCGCGGACGATGTAGTGCACGTCGCGCTGCAGCAGCACGTGCGCATGCAGGGCGACGTTGACTTCGGTGAGCGTCGTGCCCACGTGTTCTTCCGAATAGAGGTCTATCCCACCGAGTTTCGCTTCGACCTTCTGCGCGCCGCTCTCGGTGAGATGCACATTGCGGCTGTCGGCGTCGGTGTCGTAATCCTTGCCCGGGTTCAGCTGACCGACAAGACGGATGATCTCCACCTTCGGCGTCTCGCGGTGCGTGGTGCCGGCCAGCACCAGCGGCACCAGCGCCTCATCGACCAGCACCGAGTCGGCCTCGTCGATGAGCGCGACGTCGGGGTTGGGTGACACCAGGTCGTCCACGTCGGTGACCAGTTGGTCGCGCAGCACGTCGAAGCCGATCTCGTTGACCGATGCGTAGGTGACGTTGCACTTGTAGGCCTTGCGCCGCTCCTCGGCGGTGGATTCGGCGGCCACCCAGCCCGCGGTCAGCCCCATCGCCTCCAGCAGCGGGCCCATCCACTCGGCATCGCGGCGGGCCAGGTAGTCGTTGATGGTGATGACGTGCACGTGTCGGCCGCCGAGCGCGTACCCGGCCGCCGCGATCGCGCCGGACAGCGTCTTGCCCTCACCGGTGGCCATCTCGACGACGTCGCCGGCCAGCATCCGCAGCGCGCCGAGAAGCTGGACGTCGAACGGTCGCAGGCCGGTGTTTCGCTCGGCCGCTTCCCGGGCGATCGCGAGGAACTGCGGGATGTCGTCGGAGTCCGCGAGGTCCTCGAGTTCAAGCAGCTTCGAAGCCTTGCGCAACTGCGCGTCGTCGAGATCGGCGGCCTTCTTGTCGAACGCGGTCGATTGCTCGACTGAGTTGAGTGAACGGCTCTGGTCCTTTTCGGTGGTGGCGCCGAGCAGCTTCCAGAACGTGCTGCTCAGGCGGCCCGGCTTAGCGCTGCTCGATTTCGCCACAGCACAACGGTACGCGGCCCGGCATCTGCGCCCGGCAGCTCAACCCAGGTTCGAGCGCCGGGGATACGCCACACTCGGGTCGGTCAGCACGTTGACCACGGCGGGCAATCGCGCGGCGAAGGCTCGGTCCAGCGCGGGCCGAAGCTCAGCCGGGCTGGCCACCAGCTCGCCGTGCCCGCCGAGCGCACGCACCACCTCGTCGTAGCGGGTGCCGGGCCGCAGCTCCGCGACCACCGAGTATCCATAAAGCATCTCCATCGGATGCTTCTCCAACGCCCAGATGCCGTTGTTGCCTATCACGGACACCACCTGCACATCGTGGCGGACCAGCGTGTCCCACTCCATGCCGGAGAACCCGAACGCGCCGTCGCCCTGCAGCAGCACCACCTGACGGTCCGGCCGCGCAAGCTTGGCCGCCAGGGCGTAGCCGGGCCCGGAACCCAGGCACCCGAACGGCCCGCTGTCGAGCCACGCGCCGGGCACATAGCTGTCGATGACCCGCCCGGCGTACGAGCCGAAGTCACCGGCGTCGATGACCACGATCGCGTCCCGGTCCAGCATTGGGGTCAGTTCGGCGTATACCCGCATCGGGTGCAGTGGGGTGCGGTCGTCGGAGAACTCGGCCTGCTCGCCCGCCCTTGCCGCGGACTCGATCGCGCGCAAGTCGGCGATCCATGGTTCACGGTCGGGCGACCGGCCCTCCGCGAGCGCCGACAGCACCGCGGGCAGGTCGCCGTAGAGCTCGGCGGCGACCGGGCGCGGGTGCGCGCGCGCCGGTTCGACGCGGTCGGCGACGATCAGCTGCGTGTCGGCGCCGAACACGCCGCCGAAGCCGAGCCGGAAATCCATCGGGACACCGACGACGAGCGCGACGTCGGCCTGTTTCAACGCGCGGGACCGGGCCCGTGAGAACGCCAGTTCGTGGTCTGCGGGCACGACGCCGCGGGCCATCCCGTTCATCAGCACGGGAATCCGTCCCCGCTCGGCGAGCCCCAGCAGCGCCGACTCGGCACGGCCCCACCACACGTTGGTGCCCGCCATGATCACCGGGCGCTCGGCACCGGCCAGCAGGTCGGCGGCGCGGTCCAGCGCGGCGCCGTCAACTGCGGGCCCGCGGGTCAGGTCGCTCAGCGCTCCCGGGTGTGCGCCGTCGGGAGCCTCACCGAACATGTGGTCCATCGGGAAGTCGACGAATGCCACCCCCGACGGTGCGGCCACTGCCGCCGCCAGTGCCTCGTCGACCAGCGTCGCAGCCGCTTCCGCCGAGGATGCGGTCGCCGCGAACCGGGCCAGCGGAGCCACCATCGGCACATGGTCGATCTCCTGCAGGGACCCCTGACCCCAACGCAGTGCGGGCGCCCGTCCACCCAGGACCAACAGCGGCGATTGGTTCTGCTGGGCCGCCGCCATCGCACTCATCCCGTTGGTGACGCCCGGTCCCGCCGTCAGGGCGGCCACCCCGGGGATTCGGGTCACCTTCGACCAGCCCTCGGCCGCAAACGCGGCGGTCTGCTCGTGCCGCGTGTCCACCAGCCGGATGCCTTCGCTACGGCAACCGTCGTAGAAAGGGAACAGGTGACCGCCGGACAGGGTGAATACGGTGTCTATGCCGCTGGCTTTCAGGCGCCGCGCGATCAACCGGCCGGCATGCACTGTCGTGGCAGCGTCGATGCTCATGCCGTTGAGCCTAAACGCTGAGAACGGGCTGAACGCCGCCCGCTGAGGTAGCTTCGCCAGAGTTCGTCAGGAGGTTGCATGGAACCGGAGCTGTTTACGCCGTCGTACAACTGGGGCGCGGCGCCGATGGATTCGCTGATCTGGATCGGCAAGGCCTGGGTCATCAGCGCGATCTGTCTCGTGGTGGTGCTCATAACGCTGCGCTACGTGGCGGTGTGGGGTCGCCAGTACTGGCGCATCACCCGCGGCTACTTCGTCGGGCCACAGTCGGGGCGGGTGTGGCTGATGCTCGGGGTGCTGTTGCTGTCCATCGTTGTGTCGGTCCGGCTCGACGTGCTGTTCAGTTATCAGGGCAACGACTTGTACACCGGCGCTCAAACAGCGTTCGAGGGTGCCGCAGGTGGCAACGCCACCATCAAACACTCCGGAGTCGAAGGCTTTTGGCTATCAATCAAAGTGTTCAGCGTCTTGGCGGCGCTGTACATCGCGAGGCTGATGCTGGACCTGTACCTCACCCAACGTTTCATCGTCGCGTGGCGCGTCTGGTTGACCGACCACCTCACCGTGGACTGGCTCGATGGCCGGGCGTATTACCGCGGCCGGTTCATCGATGACACCATCGACAACCCCGACCAGCGCATCCAGCAGGACGTCGACACCTTCACCGCCGGGAGCGGCGGCGTGACCAACGTGCCGTCGAACGGATCCCGTAGCACCCTGTTGTTCGGCGCCATCGAGGCGGTGCTCTCGGTCGTCTCGTTCGCAGCGATTCTGTGGAAGCTGTCCGGTCCGCTGACCGTCTTTGGCTTTACCTTCCCCAAGGCGATGTTCTGGATTGTCGTCGCCATCGTGCTGGTCGCGACAGTTTTCGCGTTCTGGATCGGCCGCCCGCTGATCTGGCTGAGCTTCCGCAACGAGAGAACCAACGCCGCGTTCCGCTATGCATTGGTGCGGCTCCGCGATGCGGCGGAGGCGGTGGGCTTCTACCGCGGCGAACGCGCCGAGCGCCAACTGCTGCAGCAGCGATTCATCCCGATCATCACCAACTACCGCCGCTTCGTGCGCCGCGAAATCGGGTTCAATGCGTGGAACTGGTCGATCAGCCAGGCAAACGTTGTGGTGCCGTGGATAATTCAGGCGCCGCGACTGTTCGCAGGTGAAATCAAGTTCGGTGACGTCGGTCAAACCGCGAGCGCGTACGGCAAAATCTCCGACTCGCTGTCCTTCTTTCGGAACGCCTATGACGGGTTCGCCGTGTTGCGCGCGGCCATCATCCGGCTCGACGGGCTGGTCGACGCCAATGAGCGGGCGCGCCAATTGCCGACCATCAACACCGAGGCCAGCGAAAACGACATCGTCGAACTCGATGACATCGAAGTGCGCACTCCGGATGGCACTCAACTGGTTTCACCGCTGGATCTGCATCTCGACCCCGGGGACGGACTGGTGATCACCGGTCGGTCAGGCACCGGCAAGACAACGCTGCTGCGCAGCCTGGCGCAGTTGTGGCCGTACGCGTCCGGCACGATGCGCTACCCCAGCAACGGGAACGAAACGATGTTCCTGTCGCAGCTGCCATACGTGCCGCTGGGCGACCTGCGGGCGGTCGTTTCGTATCCCGCTGAGCCCGGCGATATTCCGGACGACCAGATTCAGCAGGCGCTTGTCAAGGTTGCGCTGCCACATCTGCTCGATCGCCTCGACGAGATCCAGGACTGGGCCAAGGTGCTCTCTCCCGGTGAGCAGCAGCGCGTCGCGTTCGCGCGCATCCTGTTGAACCAGCCGAAAGCGGTGTTCCTCGACGAGGCCACTTCCGCGCTCGACCCCGGGCTGGAAATGACGTTGTATCAACTGATTCGGACCGACTGCCCGCAGTGCATCGTGGTGTCCGTGAGCCACCGGCCCACTGTGGCGCAGCACCACGAGAGGCACCTGACCCTGCTTGGCGAGGGCGGCAAATGGTGGCTCAGGCCCGTCGAGAAGGAGACCGCGCCCGTCTAGACCCGCTGCTTTGCGGCGTGTGCCCCGGCGCGGCGCCCGAAGAACGAGCCTTCACCCAACTGCGTGCCGCTCGCGTAGCCTTTGCAGTCCTGGGTGATGTTCAGCGCGCAAGCTCCCGCGGCATACAGGCCGGGGATGACGCTGCTGTCCTCACGCAGTACCTCACCGTCGAGCGTCACAGCCAGACCACCCAGGGTGAACCCGGAGTACATCGCCCGGCCCAGCGACAGGTCGAAGGCCGCCCATGGGCCCTTGTTTTGTGCGGCAAGGAATTCCGGCTGTTTGTGGAAGTCGGGATCTTCGCAGGCGGCCGCGTACTTGTTGTAACGGTCGAGGGTCGCCACCAGGTTACCCTCGGGGATGCCCAGGGCGGACTCCATCTCGGCAACCGTTTCCCAGCCGTCGATGAACTTGATCAGCGGCATCAACGGCATTTCGGTGTGTGCGTCGTCGACGATGAGGAACGCCGTTTGGTCAGGTTGCTCGAGCACGAAGGCCGATGTGCGCGAGTGGTAGGAGTCCTCGGCCACGAACCGCTTGCCGTCTTTGTTGACGACCAGCCCGGTGAGCAGGATCGCCGGTGGGTAGGCGGCGGCCGTGATGAAGAACTGATCCAGGTTCTTCGCGACCCCACCCGCCGAGACACCCATCCGGATGCCCAGACCGTCATCGTTCGGGTTGCCCAGAATGTAGGGCTCTACGATGCCGTGATGCTTGGTGCGCCGCTTCTGGCCGAGCGCGGGTGCGTGCTCGGCGACCATCTCCGGGTTCATCGCAAAACCGCCGGCCGCCATGATCACCGAATTCGCCTTGACCACACCGGTTTCGCTGAAATGTTTCCACGCGACACCGACCACTGCAGCGCCGTCGATGACCAGGTTTGTCGCCCCGGTTTCGTAACGGATCTGCACGCCGAGTTGTTCGGCGCGTTTGACCAGCAGGTCGATGACCATCGCCGCGCCACCCAATTCACCGGGCACCGGCACGGAGTGCCCGCGCGGTGCAGGCTTTGCTTGCTCGCAGAACGGCCACACCTTCTCGTTGCCCGTGTACGACAAGCCCTCGGTGCCCGGAGGGACGACCACCTTGTCCCGGCAGTAGCTACGTTCGAACTGAAAGCCCAAGTCCTCCAACCAGTCGAAGTGCTCGACGCTCCCGTCGCAATATGCGCGAATCCTGGCGTGGTCTGGCTTCGATGACACCGCCACCAGGTATTTGTACATCTCGTCGGCTGTGTCCGGGTTGCCGGTGGCCTGCTGGACAGCGGTGCCGCCGCCGAGATAGAAGTGACCTCCTGCCATCGCGGTGCTGCCACCCGCGGCAGCCGCCTTTTCCAGCACCAGCACGCGCGCGCCCGCCGCGGCGGCACTCACGGCAGCGCACCCGCCCGCGATGCCGAAACCGACCACCACCACGTCCACGTCGTCTGACCACTCCTGGACATCGCCTGCGCGGATGGTCGGCGGGATGTCTGAATTCACTTCTGCTCCTGCTTCACGTAGTCGAAAAACGCCCGGATCTTCACCGGGATGTGTGCGATCTCCAGATACGGGATGCCGGCGGTGACCGTCGAGACGTAGGCGAACTCCATGCCCCCTGGCATCACGCCCTGCTGTACCACGGTTGCGCCATCGGCCACCGCGTGCTCGATGGCCTTGGCGAGCTCCTCGGCGCCGTCGGCTTCGATCGCGATGTGGTGCAGTCCGGGCCCGCGGTCCCGCAGGTACTCGGTATAGATACTTTCGCCGGACACCGGTGCGATCAGCTCCAGCTGCATGTCCCCCGCGTAGCTCAGCGAGATGTCGGCACGGAAGTCGGCGGGTCGCCCGCGATAGGTGCAGGTGTCTGGCCCGAAGTGCACCGCAGGCATCCGCACCCACTTCCTGGCGCCCAGCAGGCCGGTCAACGCGCATTCGGTCGCGTCGAGGTCGGCCGTGACCCAGGCAATCTGGACAGGTGTTCGGACAGCGGAACTCATCGCCTCGCAGAATAGTCCACCGCGGGCCTGGAAGTGAAACACGTTCTAGTTTCTGTGCGGCAGCTCCGAGGCGCGTGAAATGGCTAGGGCCTCAGCTGCCAAGCCGCCCCTTGAACCGGTGCCGCCGGTGCGTTCACATCCTGTGAGATCTGCTGACGGATCGCATTCCACGCCACCGCCGCGGGGAAATCGCCCCACGTGCTGTTGAACACGCCGACGAGCACGGCCTTGCCGTCGTCGGTGTCGACGTACACGGGTCCCCCGGAATCGCCCTTCTGGCTGAGTATTCCATTCGACATCGTGAACCAGCCGTTGTAGACGGCCTCCACGGTGCCGCAGGTCTCGTGAGTCACGACGCCGTAGTGGCACACTGGCCGGCCCGGGCCGATGGTGACCCCGGGGTCGGACACCAGCGATCGCCCACCCGGCAGCACGTTGCTGGGCGACGCGTCGACCGCCAGGGTGACTCCCTCGTAGTCGCTGATCGTGTCGTTCGTGGACACCGTCGCGCCGTTGGGCGTGTTGTCGCGGAACATCGCCATGGTCCCGATGTAGTTGCCGTCCTTGTCGGTGACGGTGCCGGAGCCACGGCAGTGTCCGGCCGTCACCGCGATCCGCAGATTGGGTTCGACGTAGCCCAGCGTGCACAGGTTCGTGTCCTGGTGTATCTCCATGCCCGGATAAATCGGTACCGGGCTGGCGTGGGCCGGTGGGGATGGCAGCGCGAGCGCCGCGATCCCAGTCGCGAATACCGCGAGAAGGCGCACGAGGATCCGTCGCACCCGTTTGCTCCGATCAATCGCGGGTCGGGATGCCCCGGCCAGGTTTTGCACATTACCGGTCGTTGGCTCGTGCCGCTGATTCTGACCGCGGCTACTCTCCCCTGTCGGAATGTACCTCCATCGAAACGCATATCGCCGCCGATCGCCTTACCGTTAGCAAAATCAGACTTCTCGAAGTGCGTCGAAAATCTCGCGGTAATGCAGATGAGCCATCAGGTGGCCGCCCGAGCGAACGTGAAGTGTGCCCCGCGGAATCCGCCGCGCCAGTTCATGTGGCCACCGGGGGTCGAGCAGTTTGTCTTCGCTTCCCACCCATACGTCCGCGCCGATGCTGAGATCTTCGGGGGCAAACCCCCATGGCCGCATCCAGGCTCGGTATTCCTCGACTACACCCGACGGCTGGCGCAGCGCCTCCCAGGACATTCGCGCGAAAGCCCCGAAGCCCTCGTCGCGTATCACCTGCGCGTCGGTGACACCGAGGTCGCGAGCGGCGAACCGACCATAGATCGCGGGCGCCGCGCCGGCCACCCAGGACATGGCGCGAAAGCACCGTCGCGCCACCCACGGTGCGCGCTGCGACAGCCGGGTGTAGGCCCGATCAATCAGAGGCAACTCTGCGAACACGCCAGGTTCGTTGAGCGGCAGCGCCCCCGCGATGATTGCGATCCGGCTCACCTGTGCCCGCAGCCGATACCCGACAGCGGCGGCGTACGGGCCGCCCATTGACCAACCCATCACCGCGAATCGGCCGACGCCGAGGTGTTTCATCAAGTCCTCGGCGTCGGCCGCCCAGTCCAGCACCGTGCGGCCCGGATTCGGATCCGATAGTCCGACGCCAGGCCGGTCCGGGGAGATCAACCGGATAGCCGCCTCGCGGGCGATGGCGTCCGCCGCGGCCACGTCGAGTCGGCACGCGAGGCCGCCGTGACAATTCACAACGGCGAAGCCGGCCGGGTCGCCGTATTCCACGTAGCCCAACCGGCGCCCGTCCCGCAGCCGACAAACCTGACCGGACATCCGCCGATCATGTCAGCGGATGCCACGTGCCGGATCGAATTGTCGTCGAAAAGAACCTCAGCGGAACATCGCCATGGTCCCGATGTAGTTGCCGTCCTTGTCGGTGACGGTGCCGGAGCCACGGCAGTGCCCGGCCGTCACCGCGATCCGCAGATTGGGTTCGACGTAGCCCAGCGTGCACAGGTTGGTGTCCTGGCGTATCTGGTGTATCTCCATGCCCGGATAGATCGGTACCGGGCTGGCGTGGGCCGGTGGGGATGGCAGCGCGACCGCCGCGATCCCACTCGCGAATACCGCGAGAAGGCGCACGAGGATCCGTCGCTCCCGTTTGCTCCGATCAATCGCGGGTCGGGATCCCCCGACCAGGTATTGCACATTACCGGTCGTTTGCTCGTGTTGCTGTCTCCCCGGCCGGCATGTACTCCATCGAAACGCATATCGCCGACGATCGCCTTACCGTTAGCAAGCGTATCCGGTGAGTCGCCGGTCGGCGGCGACGCCACGACTGCAGGCATGATCGAGGGGTGCAGGAATACATCGAGGGCGCGAGCGGCCTGCTGCAGATCGAGGACTGCCTGAATGCCCAGGGCGACATCGATTTACCGCCGGGGATCACGCTGATATCCCTGATCGAGCGCAACATCGCCAATGTCGGTGACCAGGTGGCCTATCGCTACCTGGACGACACCGCATCGCCCGACGGGCAAGTCGAACTGACCTGGACCCAGCTGGGAACCCGACTGCGCGCCATCGGCGCACGCCTGCAACAGGCCGCCGCGCGCAACGACCGGGTGGCGATCCTCGCGCCGCAGGGCCTGGACTACGTCGCCGGGTTTCACGCCGCGGTCAAGGCGGGAACAATCGCGGTGCCGTTGTTCGCGCCCGAACTACAGGGCCATGCCGAGCGCCTTGAGACAGCGATCAGCGACGCCCGGCCCTCCGTCGTGCTCACCACCACGGCGGCCCTGCGCACCGTGGAGGCCTTCCTGGCGACGCTGCCTAACGACCGACACCGGCCCGACGTCCTGGTGATCGACGCGATTCCCGACTCAGCCGCAGCCGGGTTCGTGCCGGTCCACCTCGACGTCGACGACATCTCCCACCTGCAGTACACCTCGGGCTCCACCCGCCCTCCCGTCGGCGTGGAAGTCACCCACCGGGCCGTCGGCGTCAACCTGCTGCAGATGATCCTGTCGATCGACCTGTTGGACCGAAACACCCACGGCGTCAGTTGGTTGCCGCTCTACCACGACATGGGCCTCTCGATGATCGGGTTCCCGGCGGTGTACGGGGGACACTCCACCCTGATGTCACCGACGGCGTTCATCCGCCGACCACAACGCTGGATCCAGGCGCTGTCCACCGAGGCGCGCCATGCCCGGGTGATCACTGCTGCGCCGAACTTCGCCTACGAGTGGACCGCCCAGCGCGGGTTGCCCGCGCCGGGCGCGGACATCGACCTGCGCAACGTCGTGATGATCATCGGCTCCGAACCGGTGAGCATTGACGCGATCGCGATGTTCAGCAAGGCTTTCGCGAACTACGGGCTACCGCGCACGGCGATCAAGCCCTCCTACGGCATCGCCGAGGCCACCCTTTTCGTTTCGACCATCGCGCCGTCGGCGCACGCGACCAGCGTGTACCTGGACCGCGCGCAGCTGGCGGCGGGCGCAGCCGTGCGAGTCACCGCCGATGCTCCCGGCGCTACCGCGCACGTGTCGTGCGGCCAGGTCGCGCGCAGCCAGTGGTGCGTGATCGTCGACCCCGGCTCCGGCGCGGAGCTGCCCGACGGCCAGGTGGGCGAGATTTGGTTGCACGGCAACAACATCGCCCGTGGGTATTGGCGGCGGCCCGAGGAGACCCGTTTCACTTTCAGCGCCACGCTGGGGGCCCGCCTTCCGCGCGGGAGCCACGCGGAAGGGACAGTGCCCCAGGGCAGCTGGCTGCGCACCGGCGACCTCGGGGTGTACCTCGACGGGGAGCTCTACGTGACCGGCCGGCTTGCAGACCAGGTGAGAATCGCGGGTGGAAGCCACTATCCGCAGGACATCGAGGCCACGACGGCGCAGGCCTCGCCGGCCGTGCGGCGGGGATATGTCGCGGCGTTCACCGTGCCGGCCAACGCGATACCGCAATCTGACGGTGAAGACACCGGCGAAGCGCTGGTGATCGTCGCCGAACGCGCCGCCGGGGTCGGCCGCGCCGATCCCCGGCCGGCGATCGAGGCCATCGGGGCGGCGGTGTCGCAACGACATGGCCTGTCGGTATCCGACGTGTGCCTGGTGCCGGCGGGCGCCATCCCGCGGACCACCAGCGGAAAGCTGGCGCGCCGGGCGTGCCGGGCCGAATACCTCGACGGTGGCTTCAGCGGCCGTTGAGCTATCGGGCCGGTGCGTCGGGGCCAGTGCGGCGGTCCAGTGCGCGAGTAGGTTTCTGACCAACCTCAGCTGAACGACTCTGCCGATGCCGGCGTGCCACGTCGTTGATCGGTGGCCGGCTCCCATCCCGGCGGGCCGAAGATGTAGGCCAGCTTGTCCTGCCAGCGCGTGGCCGACCTGACGTCGCGTGCAATCGCGACGTATTCGCGCGTCTGCAGCTTCCAGATGTTGAACGTGTTGACGGGCTTGGTCAGGCCGTAGTGCGGCCGGGACAGCTCCGGTTGAAAGGACCGGAACATCCGGTCCCAGATGATGAAAATGCCCCCGTAGTTCTTGTCGAGGTACTCCGGATCCATGCCATGGTGCACCCGATGGTGCGATGGCGTGTTGAACACGAACTCGAACGGGCGCCACAGTTTGCCGATGCGCTCGGTGTGCACCCAGAACTGGTAGATCAGGTTGACCGACCAGCTGGCGAACACCATCCACGGCGGAACACCCAACAACGGCAACGGAATCCACATCAGGATCTCGCCGCTGTTATTCCACTTCTGGCGCAGCGCGGTGGCGAAGTTGAAGTACTCGCTGGAGTGATGCGCCTGATGGGTGGCCCAGATCAGCCGCACCCGGTGCGCGATCCGATGGTAGGTGTAGAACGACAGGTCGACGCCCAGGATCGCGATCACCCACGTGTACCACTTGTGAGCGGACAGGTGCCACGGCGCCAGGTACGCGATAGATCGCGGCGTAGCCCAGCAATGCAATGAACTTCCACGCCGCGGTGGTGGCGACCGAGACGAGTCCCATCGAAATGCTGGCCCACGAGTCGCGGGTGTGGAATGCGCCGGACGGGAGTCGACTGCGTTCATCGGCGGACTCGATGTGTTGAAGTTTGCGGGCGGCCGTCCACTCCAGGATCAGCAGCAGCAGGAAGAACGGAATCGCGAACAGCACCGGGTCGCGCATCTGCGGCGGCAGCACGTCGAGAAAAGCCGCGACACGGTCCACGGTTACACCTCCTGCCCCAGCTTAACGTGGGCGGCATCGCTGGTCACCGACGACGCTTTTCGCACCAGATCGCCAAGCTCCGAAATGCCGGTCACACAACAAGATCGCGTGCTAGCGTCCAGCCCATCGGGGTACAACGGCGGGAGTGAACGATGGCCGAACACGACTGGAGCACGCCAGCGGCGATGGCCATCCCGCCGGAGGGTTACTTCGAACTCGAGCGCGGCCGCTACGGCCCGGTCTACCCGCGAACCCCTGCCTGCTACGGATTCTCGATCATCGCCAAGGTGAAAGAGGGCCGTGAAGAGGTGGTCCGCGCCTACGGCAAGCAGATCGAAGAGGCCATCAAGGGCAGCCCCGACGTGCTCGCGCCGCTGCGACTGCACTACCTGCGGTGGGTGCTGTTCGACGTCGGGTCGGGGCTGCATTTTCAGTACCAGGGCATCTTCGACACCGACTTCGACAAGTACACCGAGGACGCGGTCCAGCTGTTCAGCGCGACCGGGATCACCACCGTCTTCACGAACCTGGAGGGCTTCCCCGAGGACTGGAAAGAGAATCCTGCGGCGTTCGTGAAGTTCGTCCGCGAGCATCAGTGCCCGAGCTTCCTGGAGTACGGCGAATACCCCTATGTCACCGCCGACGAGATCAAGAAGGCGCTGCGGCTCAAGGCGGCGTTCTCGACGATGCTGGATCAGATGCAGTGACCTGCGCCGGGGCGTGCGCACATGCTTGAGCTCGACGACATACAGCACATCCTGCTGACCCGAACGCCCGCGATGACCGGGCGCTACGAGTTCTTGTCGTTCGGCAACCCGGCCGGCGGCCGGGCCTGGCTGTCCGAGCTGATCGACGTCGTCGAATCCGCCGCGTCGGTGCAAACCACGATGGACGGCACGAAACGCTGGGTCACGCTGGCGTTCACCTGGACTGGACTGCGGGCGCTGGGGGTGCCGGAGGAGTCGCTGGCGACGTTCCCGGAGGAATTCCGCCAGGGCATGGCGGCCCGGGCGGAGATTCTCGGAGACACCCGGCTGAACCATCCCGATCACTGGGTCGGCGGACTGGCCGGCGACGACCTGCACGCGATCGCGATCCTGTTCGCGCGCGACGATGCGGAACACGCCCGGGCCGTCGGCGTGCACGACGAGCTGGTGGCCCGCTGCGACGGGGTCCGCAGCCTTTCCTTCCTGGATCTGAACGCGACACCGCCGTTCAACTATGCACACGATCACTTCGGGTTCCGCGACCGATTGTCCCAGCCGGTGATCGAGGGATCCGGTGAGCAGCCCACGCCGGGTTCGGGCGCGCCGCTGAAACCCGGCGAGTTCATCCTCGGATACCCGGACGAAGACGGCCCGGTCGCCAACCAGCCGCAGCCGGAAGTGCTCTCTCGAAACGGTAGCTACCTGGCGTACCGACGACTGCAGGAGCACGCGGCGCTCTTCCGCGACTACCTCCGGCAGAACGCGGAGACACCCGACGATCAAGAGTTGCTGGCGGCGAAGTTCATGGGCCGCTGGCGCAGCGGCGCTCCCCTGGTGCTGGCACCCGACAAGGACGATCCCGAGCTCGGCGCGGACCCGGCCCGCAACAACGACTTCAACTACAAAGAAATGGACCCGCACGGGTATGCGTGCCCGTTGGGATCGCACGCGCGGCGGCTCAACCCCCGCGACACCGCGCACTATATGAACCGGCGCAGGATGATTCGGCGCGGCGCCACGTACGGGCCGGCACTGCCCGAGGGCGCTCCCGATGACGGCGTGGATCGCGGCATCGCCGCGTTCATCATCTGCGCCAGCCTTGTTCGGCAGTTCGAGTTCGCGCAGAACGTGTGGATCAACGATCGCACGTTCCACGAGCTCGGCAACGAGCACGACCCGATCTGCGGGACACAGGACGGCACACTGGAATTCACGATCCCAAAGAGGCCGATTCGCAAAGTCCTCAAGGGATTGCCGGCGTTCACCACTCTCAGGGGCGGCGCGTACTTCTTTCTGCCCGGTATCAACGCTATGCGGTACCTCGCGGCACTTGACTGACCACTAAGGACTCGCCATGAGCACGCTTCCCGCAGCCCGGACCTACAACCAGAGCCACGTCGCGCGTCCGCACACCGGCGGTCGGCGCATCAGCATCTACTGGACGTGGAGTTATCCGTGGGAGGCGCAACGCGATCCCACCGAGATGTACAACCGCTTCTCCACGATGACGGAAGTACGGAATGCATTGTGGCCGGGCTATGAAACGCCGGAGTACGACGAAGCCAACTTCCTGCAGGGCATCGCAGGCACCCTGGAACTCTTTCACCGGTCGACGCTGGCATTCCAGGAACTCGCCGGCGAAGCGACCGGACACCCGGTCGGGGTCTTCCAGCGCATCGACCAGGCGGGGTACCGGCTGCCCATCGACGAGCGGGTGCTCGCCGACGCGGACACCCTGATGGTGTTCGGCCTCGACCACATCCTGTCGGAACAACAGGCGGCAGCGGAGGAAATCAGCGCCATCGGTGACTGGCTGGAGCGGGAAGGCACCTGCCTGCTGCTCGCACCCCACCACGACGTCGGTTTCACCGACGACTTCGCACAGCGACAAGTCGAATACCACCATCACGGCGACCCGCTTGTCCCCCGCCAGCAGCGGTTCGGTCAGTACACCCGCTCCCTGATGACGGCGCTCGACGTGCCCGTTCACAACACGTGGGGCCTGCGTCCGGCCGTCGTCGAGGGCACCCGGGAAATCGCACCGTTGACCGGATTCCGCGATCTGGACGCGGCCAAGCTGCTCGACAATGTGACGACCTTCAATTTCCACCCGCACTTACCGCACTACGAACTCACCACCCCTGAAAGCGAATCCGTTCGGGTGCTCGGACGGCAGCGCGTCGACCCGGACCGGCCCCATCCGTTCACCGCGGAGGGCAACACCGAGTTCAATGCGCTGATCTGGATGCCCCCGGCCGGCAGACGCGCAGGTGACATCGTGCTCGTCGACTCGACTAACTTCACCACGCTGTTCGGCGGCACCGAGAGCCTCGAGAACTTCTGGCATAACCTCGCAACGATGCAGTGACGCCGGTTCAGCGCAAGTTGAGCACCTTGTCGCCCCAGGTCGTGCGTATGTCGCGATCGATGTCGTTGACCACCGAGTCGACGCGGTCAATGACCAGGGTTGCCCGGTCGGCTTCCTGATAGGGGATCCATGCGGGTTCGTCGGCGAGGCCGAGCGGTTTGCCTTGGTCGGCGAAGTTCACCCAGCGCGCCCGCATTCGTTCGGACACCGCCGTGCCGGCCTTGAGACCGCCGAGCTTGTAGGTCGGGTCCTTGGGGCCGATCACGAGATTGCCCCACACGTATGGCAGTTCCATGGCATGCGTAGCACCGATACGCATGAGCTTGAGCATTGGTGTGGCAAAGTCGAATCGGTACAGGTACACCGGCGCGACCGCACTGTGTCCCTCGGCCAGCCACACCGACGGCATCCGGAACCCGATGTCGCGTGCGATGCCCATCCCACGGGCCTTGACGCGCAAGCCGGCGTAGGCGGAGCCGATCTGCTCTTCGGTGGGGAGCACCAGCTCTGGCTGCTCCGAGGCGATTTCGGCGAACATGGCTTTGATCGCCGGCGGCGTGATGGGCATCAATGGTGACTTCATCCACCGGAACAGCGCGGCTTCGTTCTTGTTGGTGCCGATGATCAGCGGAACCGGGTGCGACCGGCCCTCCCGCGCGAGTTTGACCGGGTAGTCGGGCACCACGTCGCCGTCGACGATCGGCACGAACGGGAGCGTCCCGGGGTTCTGCGCCGGGACCGTATCGAAGATACGTTGGGACGCGGCGACCAACGCGGCCGCCGGTACGTCTGACAACCGATCGATGTCCGACCGCTCAAGGCCGAGGTTGTCGAGCAGTAATGCGGCCATCCGCCCCGCTCGCTCCGTGTCGTAAACCGAAGTGGCGGGTGAGCTTTGCACGATCGCGCTGGTGAACAGGCCGGCGGCTGGGGGGCTGGTCAACAGCGTGGTGACGATCCCGCCCCCGGCCGACTCGCCGAACAGCGTGACTCGGTCGGGGTCCCCGCCGAACGCGGCGATGTTGTCCTGCACCCACTGCAGCGCGTGGATCACGTCGCGCAGTCCGACGTTGGTGTCATAACGCCGCCGGGCGGTTTTGTAAGTGGACGGGTCGAGAAAACCGAATGCGTTGAGGCGGTAGTTGATGGTGACGATGACGACGTTGCCGCTTGAGGCAAGGACGGTTCCGTCGTAGAGCGGTTGGCCGGCAGAGCCGAGCACGTAGGCACCGCCGTGCACCCACACCATCACCGGCTTCTTGTCGCCCGGCACGGTTGACGCCCAGATGTTGAGCGACAGACAGTCCTCGTTCTGAGGCGCGCCGAGATCGAGCGGCACCATCGGCAGTGTCGGCTGCGGGCAGACCGGGCCGAACCGGGTCGCGTCGGCGACCACCGTCCACGGGTCCGGTGGTTGCGGTGCGCGCCAGCGCAGGTCGCCGACCGCCGGGGCGGCGTAGCGGATGCCCTTCCAGACTCTGGCGCGCCCGTTGTCGATGCCGCGGACGGGACCGTATATCGTCTCGACGACCGTGTTGTCGCTGGTCATGTGCCTCTCACGCGCGTTGTTAAGGAGCCGTTCGGCTACCTGCTACTTACCAGTATGGAGCATGCCTAACTTCCGGCTGCGGGTGTAGTGGGATATCGGGATCACGGCGCGCCGAGTTCGGCAAGGATGGCCACCATGACCTCGCAGCAGCAGCCGGAGTCTTCGGCTCCCCGCGCCACCGGCCCATCGCTCAACGAGCTGGCCGGGCGCTATCGCGTGGCCACTCGGTACGAGGACGCCAACGGTCGGCAGGTGGTCGTGCCCGATCACACCGTTGTCGCCGTACTCGGCGCGCTTGGCGTCGCGGCGGAGACCGAGGGACAGTGCCGCGCCGCGCTGCGTGCCCATGATCGCGCGTACTGGTCCCGACCGCTGCCACCCGTGATCGTCATGCGCGCCGGGAGCCCGACGCCGTTCTGGGCGCACGTGTCCCACGGCACCCCGGCGCGGCTGTGGATTCGTTTGGAGGACGGCGCGGTGTGGGCGGGGCTGCGTCAATTGGACAACTTCACTCCCCCCTACGACCTCGACGGCCGTCTCGTCGGCGAGGCCACCTTCGAACTGCCGGGAAATCTTCCGTTGGGATACCACCGGCTGCATCTCGACGATGCCGGCACTGACGAGGGCACTGCGGTCATCGTCACGCCGGCCGCCCTGACTGTTCCCGACCGGCTCGGGTCACGCCGTGCCTGGGGACTGGCGACGCAGCTGTACAGCACGCGTTCCAAAAGTTCCTGGGGCATCGGCGATCTCACCGATCTGACCGACCTGGCTGTCTGGGCCGCCGCGCGGCACAAGGCGGGCTACGTATTGGTCAACCCGCTGCACGCCGCCGCCCCCACCGCGCCGATGGAGCCGTCGCCGTACCTGCCGACGTCGCGGCGCTTCGTCAATCCGCTTTACCTCCGGGTCGAGGCGGTCCCGGAGTTTGCGTATGTCCACGGCCGCAGACGGTTCCGCAAGATGCGAGACGACGTGCAGGCCGGCGCAAAGCGCGTCGACACCATCGACCGCGACGCCGCGTGGGCCGCCAAACGCGCCGCGCTCGAAGGGCTCTATCGAGTGCCGCGATCGGCCGGTCGCGAACTGGCGTACGCCGCGTTCCGCGGACGCGAGGGACGCACGCTCGACGACTTCGCCACCTGGTGCGCGCTCGCGGAGGTGCACGGCACCGACTGGCATCGTTGGCCGCAGGATCTGCGGCACCCGGACGGTCCAGGAATCGCCGCGTTCGCAACCGAGCACGCCGACGAAGTCGACTTCCACCGCTGGTTGCAGTGGCAGCTCGACGACCAGCTGATGGCGGCTCAGGCCCACGCACTCGGGGCCGGGATGGCACTGGGGATCATGCACGACCTCGCGGTCGGCGCCCACCCGAACGGCGCCGACGCGTGGGCGTTGCAGGACGTTCTGGCTCTCGGCGTCAGCGCGGGCGCGCCGCCGGACGCGTTCAACCAGCAGGGCCAGGACTGGTCGCAGCCGCCGTGGCGGCCGGACGGGTTGGCGGAGCGGGAATACCGGCCGTTCCGGTCGATGGTCAACGCGGTGCTGCGCCACGCGGGCGGCGTTCGCGTCGACCACATCATCGGTTTGTTCCGGTTGTGGTGGATTCCCAAGGGCGCCAAGCCGACCGAAGGAACGTATGTTTACTACGACCACGAGGCCATGATCGGCATTCTCGCGCTGGAGGCACATCGCGCCGGTGCACTGGTCGTCGGCGAAGATCTCGGCACAGTCGAGCCATGGGTGCGCGATTACCTGCGCGAGCGCGGCCTGTTCGGCACGTCGATCCTGTGGTTTGAAGTGGACCGTGACGGCGTGCCCCTGCCCGCCGACCGGTGGCGCGAGTACTGCCTGTCGTCGGTCACCACGCACGACCTTCCCCCGACGGCCGGCTATCTCGCGGGCGACCATGTCCGGCTCCGCGATCGGCTCGGGCTGCTCACCCGCTCGTTCGACGAGGAACTCGCCGGCGATCGCGCGGAGCAGGAGGCATGGCTGACCGAGCTTCGGCGGGTCGGGCTGCTCCCCACGGACCCAGAACAGACCGTCGACGTGGATGACACGGTGCTGGCCCTTTATCACTATCTCGGCCGGACGCCGTCCAAGCTGCTGGCGCTGTCGCTGAGCGACGCGGTGGGCGACCGAAGGACGCAGAACCAGCCTGGTACCACCGACGGGTACCCCAACTGGCGGGTGCCGCTGTGCGGTCCGCGAGGACGTCAACTGCTGCTCGAGGACGTGTTCCGTGACCGGCGCGCGGCGACACTCGCCGATGCGATGCGCGCCGCAGTCGGCGGCGACGGCACATGAAATTCGCAGTGATCGCGCCGGTTGCCGCCGGTGTCACCGCAGACCCGGCGTGGATCGCGGCGTTCGCCCGCCACGTCGAGGCGTGCGGTTTCGCCGAGATCGTCGCCGTCGAACACACGGTGCTCGCGACGTCGTACGCCAGCGTCTATCCGTACGATGCGTCGGGCCGCGTCGAGTTACCTGCCGACTGTCCGGTGCCGGATCCCCTTGACTTGCTCGCGTTTCTAGCCGGGCACACCGCGAAACTCGGCCTTGCTACCGGGGTGCTGGTGCTGCCGAACCATCATCCCGTGGTGTTGGCGAAGCGGGTGGCGACGGTGGATGCGCTGTCGGCGGGACGCCTGCGGCTGTGCGTCGGCGTGGGTTGGCTGCGCGAGGAGATCGAAGCATGCGGCGCGCCGTATGGGCGGCGGGGCCGACGCGCCGACGAACAGCTCGAGGTGATGCGGCTGCTGTGGGCCGACAACCCGCAGGGCGCAACCCACAACGGCAAGTTCTTCACGTTCCGGAATGTCACCTGCTACCCGAAGCCCGCGCAGGGCGAGCGGCTGCCAATTCATGTTGGCGGCCATAGTGTCGCGGCCGCCCAGCGGGCGGGCCGGCTCGGGGACGGCTTCCAACCGCTGGGCGTGCCGGTACCTCGGCTTGCAGAGCTGATCGAGGTCATGCGTGACGCGGCAACTCGCGCCGGCCGCGACCCCGGGGCACTCGAACTGTCCCTCGGCCACCTCGTCGCCAAGATCGACGCCGACCGCGCCGGAAAACTCGCCGGACTGGGCGCCGACCGCATCGTGCTCGCGATGCCGCCCGTCGCCGACATCGAGCGGGCCCGGGACGTGCTGTCGGAATGCGCCCAGCGACTCGGCCTGGCCACATGACCATCGACACGGTCGACCGGCTTGCCTTGTCGGACCTCGTGCACCGCTACGCCGCAGGGGTGGATGACCGCCGGTTCGACCAGGTGATCGGCCTGTTCGCAGACGACGCGACGCTGTCGGTGCCTGACCCGCCCCGGGCGCTCGAACCCACAGTGGTCCATCGCGGGCACTCCGAGATCGGAACGGCCGTCGGCGCGGTCGCCGCGGCGGAGCGGACTCACCACGCGATCGTCGGTGAGGTTTACACGGAAGAACCGGAAGGCGCCCGCGGCCGCGTCTCGTGCATCGCCCATCACTGGAGCCGTCGCGACGACGAGATCATCGACGTCGTGTGGCACCTGCAGTACGACGATGAGTACGTTCGAACCGCTGCCGGGTGGCGGTTCCGCAGCCGCACGCTGACGATCGACGCGATCGAATCTCGGCAGGCGCGTCGGCTTCGGCCGCAGCGCACGTAGCGAACGAGAGGCTGAGCGAGCATGCGCGCCTGGATCGTCTGGTCCGTCGGGCTGCTCGCCTACATCGTCGCAGTCCTCGACCGCACCACGCTCGGGGTGTCCGGCCTGCAGGCTGCCAACCGGTTCGGGGCCAGCCCAGGCGTGTTGTCGGCCTTCGTGGTGCTCCAGGTGGTCGTCTACGCGGCCGCCCAGGTTCCGGCGGGCGTGCTGCTCGACAAGCTCGGCTCGAAGGCACTGATCGTCACCGGCGGTGCGCTCATGGCCGCAGGCCAGTTCGCGCTTGCTTTCACCACATCACTGCCGGTGGCCATCGGGGCACGTGCGGTCCTGGGACTCGGCGACGCGCTGACGTTCATCTCGGTGCTGCGACTCGTCCCTCATTGGTTTCCGGCGCGTCGCGTTCCGGTGGTGACGCAGTTGACCGGCATCTGCGGCCAACTGGGGCAGGTGCTCTCGGCGGTCCCGTTCCTCGCCCTGCTCTCCCACGCCGGATGGACCGCCGCCTACACGTCTGTGGCCGCGCTCGGTCTGTTGTCCATCGCACTGACGCTCGGTTTGGTGCACGACAAACCGCAAGGCGCGATCGTCAGAGACGCGAAGACGGACCTGCGCGCCACGCTGGCCAACGTGAAAATCGTCTGGCTGCGTCCGGGCACTCGGCTGGGGTTCTTTACGCACATGGGCACGCAGTTCTCGGTGACCGTCTTCGCGCTGATGTGGGGTATACCGTATCTTACTGCTGCACAAGGAACTTCAGTGGACACGGCGGGTGCTCTGCTGTCTGTCTCGGTCGTCACGGCGATCGTGGCCGGCGTCGTGATCGGCATCCTGACGGCCCGCTACCCGATGCGCCGATCGTGGCTGGTGCTCGGCATCATCGCCAGCAACGCGGCGATCTGGACCGTCGTGCTGGCACTGCCGCACCGGGCACCACTCTGGCTGCTCACGGTGCTGGTGGTGGTGATATCGGTCGGCGGACCCGGATCGATGGTCGGATTCGACTTCGCGCGCACGTTCAATCCCCGCGCGACCCTCGGCACCGCGCAAGGGATGGTGAACATGGGCGGGTTCCTCGCGTCGATCGTCGTGATGCAGGCGATGGGCGTGATCATCGGTGCGACGGGGGGCTACTCGTTCGAGTCGTTCCGCATCGCGTGGACGGTCCAATACGGAGTGTGGGCGCTCGCCGTCGTCGGCATCCTGGTCACGCGCAGGAAGACGCGCCGAGCGCTGACGCCGGCGCAACTTCGCTATCTGCTCGAGGGATTCGAGCCCCCGCACCATGACGCGGCGCCGGTCACACCGTAACGAGACTCGCGTGAATGGACGGCAAACGCTCGCCGGGCGGTGTTGACTGGGACCGGATTCGGTTCGATTGATTGGGGTGAGTGTGATCTCGCGCGCGAAATACTGGGCCAGGGTGCCGTTGATCGGGATGTGCATGGTGTTCGCGGCGCTCGCGATCGTCGCGGTCACCGCATATCTACGCGCCGGTTGGTATTCGGCCATCGGCTATGCGATTGCCGCCGTCCTCGGCGTTGTCGGGTTCTTCTTCACCTTTCGTGACGTGTCGAACCCGCCGGATCCCGCACCGCCGCCCACCCCCCCGGACGGGACTGCCCAATGACCACCACGCCGCAGGAGTCGGACTCCCGCGCGTCTTCGTTGACCGCCGAGGACGCGGGCTACCACAAGGGTCTCAAGCCTCGGCAGTTGCAGATGATCGCGATCGGCGGCGCGATAGGCACCGGGTTGTTCCTTGGTGCCGGCGGCCGATTGGCCCATGCCGGTCCGGGCTTGTTCCTGGTCTACGCGTTCTGCGGCGTCTTCGTCTTCCTGATCCTGCGGGCCCTTGGCGAGCTCGTGCTGCACCGTCCGTCTTCTGGTTCGTTCGTGTCGTACGCTCGCGAATTCTTCGGCGAGAAAACGGCCTACGTCGCGGGCTGGATGTATTTCTTGAACTGGGCGATGACGTCGATCGTCGACTCGACGGCGATAGCCACCTACTTCCACTTCTGGTCGGCGTTCAAGACCATCCCGCAATGGTCGATCGCGCTGATCGCGCTGGCGGTGGTGCTGGGCATGAACCTCATCTCGGTCAAGGTGTTCGGTGAGCTGGAGTTCTGGGCTGCGCTGATCAAAGTCATTGCGCTGGTGACATTTCTGGTCGCCGGAACGATCTTTCTCGCCGGCCGCTACCGCATTCAGGGCGAACCGACCGGATTCAGTGTTATCGCCAGCAACGGCGGACTGTTCCCCGTCAGCCTGTTCCCACTGGTGATCGTCACTTCCGGCGTCGTCTTCGCCTATGCCGCAGTCGAACTCGTCGGAACCGCAGCCGGTGAGACCGAATATCCGGAAAGAATCATGCCGCGGGCGATCAACTCGGTGATCGCCCGGATCGCACTGTTCTACGTCGGTTCACTGTTTCTGCTGGGCCTGCTGCTTCCGTACACCATGTACAAGGCCAGCGAGAGCCCGTTCGTCACGTTCTTCTCCAAGATCGGCGTCAGCGGCGCGGGCACCATCATGAACATTGTCGTCCTGACTGCGGCGTTCTCCAGCCTGAACGCCGGGCTGTACTCGACCGGTCGGATCCTGCGGTCGATGTCGATGAACGGCAGTGCACCGAAGTTCACGTCGCGGATGTCGAAAAGGGGTGTCCCTTATGGCGGCATCTGCCTCACCGCGCTGATCGGGCTGTTCGGCGTTCTGCTCAACGGCCTGGTGCCCGGGAAGGCGTTCGAGATCGTGCTGAACATGGCGGCGCTGGGCATCCTCGCGTCTTGGGGCACGATTGTGATCTGCCAGATCCAGCTTTACCGCTGGTCGAAGCGGGGCATCATGACCCGGCCGTCGTTTCGGATGTGGGGCGCTCCCTACACCGGATACCTCACGTTGGCGTTCTTGCTCGGCGTACTCGTGCTGATGGCGTTGGATCCGCCGATCGGGACCTGGACCGTGGCCACCCTCGTGGTCATCATTCCGGGGCTCATCGTCGGTTGGTATGCGGTTCGCAACCGGGTGCTCGCCGTCGCGCAGGAGCGGATGGGCTTCACCGGCCCGTTCCCGGTCGTCGCTGAGCGTCCCCCTCCCCCGCAGAAAGGCGAGTGACCGGCACCCGTCGTTCGCCGTCGAAGGTTCGACGTTATTTATGGAAAGTGGGCATGCGCCGAAGCTCGGCAAGTGGTAGGTCCCGGGCTGAACGTTGCGATTCGCGGCGCCCCCGCGGCCGTAGACTGCGGTCATCCGTCACGGAGGAGGCCGTCATGCTGCGACCGCAACGTTTCGACGACGAAGTCGACCCTGGTCCGGTTCAGATCCAGCCGCGCAAGGTGCGCTTCGACTTCTCGGACGTCCCGCTGCACTGGATTCCCGGCCACCCCGTCGCCTCGGACATGATCGGGCTCCTCAACGTGGTGCTGCCCGCGGCCGAAAGGTGGTTCGTCGCCACCTACGGCGAGGCGCTGCCGTTGGTCAAAGACCCCAAGCTGGCCGACGACATGCGGGGCTTCATCGGTCAGGAGGCCATCCACGCCGACGTTCACGAGCAGGCGCTGCACGAGTTCATGGAGGCGCGGGGCTTCGATCCCACACCGATACTCGATCAGATCGAGTACGCGTTCTCGCGGGTGCTCGGTCCGTCGGCGTCGGCCGACCCGAAGCGCAGGCACAACCAGCTGTGCGACAGGCTGTGGTTCATCGCCGGACTCGAGCACTACACGGCGGTGCTTGGCGACTTCGCGTTGAACAGCGCATGGGACGACTTCGATGCGGATCCGACGTTGGTCGATCTGTTCCGGTGGCACGCTGCCGAGGAGGTCGAACACCGCAACGTCGCCCATGACGTCGCCACCTACTTCAACGACAGCTACCTTGACCGCGTCAGTGCGATGTTGCTGGCCTCGACCTTCATGTTCGTCATGTTCCAGCGCGTCGCATGGTATCTGGTGAAGACCGACCCGGAGGTGGACTACGGGTGGTTGACGATGCAGCGACACCGCTACCTCGATTCCAAGCACCGCCTTATCCCCCGGTACCGAAAGTTGTTCGGCACCAATACCCTTGACTACCTCCGGCCCGGGTTCACACCGGAGAAGATGGGTTCGACGGCTCAGGCTGTGGCCTATCTTGCGAGTTCGCCGGCCGCGCGGGCCGCTCATCTGTGATGCCGTTTCCGCGGTTTGCCGAGGTGCCGCCGAGTGCGTCGGGACGGTCGCGCCACGACCCGCTTCTGGGTCTTGCCGAGGTCGTCGTGGCGGGCGTGTGGGGCATTGCCTCGCGCATCCGGCGGCTGCCCCCCTTGCCGGAACGAGACCGCACCCATGCGCTGCGCGTGGTGGGCCGTCACGTAGTCGCCCACGATCAGGACGTGGTCGCACTTACCCTGGCGGCCGCCGACGGCAAGCCGCTGCCGCGGTGGTTCCCCGGTGCGCACATCGACATCAATCTGCCCAGCGGCCTGGTCCGGCAGTACTCGTTGAACGGCGACCCCGCGGTTCGCGACTCATACCGAATCGCGGTGCGGCGCATCCCCGCCGGCGGTGGCGGGTCGATCGAGGTGCACGACAAACTCACGGTGGGCGCGACGGTCACCACCAGCGGCCCGCGCAACGCGTTCCCGCTGTCGACGCCGGGCCACGGCTCGCCGACGCAGCGTTTCCGGTTCGTCGCAGGCGGTATCGGGATCACGCCGATCCTGCCGATGCTGCGCCAGGCGCAGCAGCTGGGCGTCGACTGGTCGATGGTGTACGTCGGGCGCACGCCGGACAGCTTGCCGTTTGTCGACGAGGTGTCTCGGTACGGCAACCGGGTCGAGATCCGGACCGATGACGTTCACGGCCTGCCCACCGCGGACCATCTACTGGGCGGCTGCCCCGACGGGACCGCCGTGTACGCGTGCGGGCCGGCGCCAATGCTTACCGGGATCCGCACTCGGCTCGCCGGCCGAGAAGACGTCGAATTGCACTTCGAGCGCTTCGCCGCGCCTCCGGTGGTCGACGGCCGGGACTTCTCGGTGTGCATCGCATCCACTGGCAACGTCGTCGACGTCGGCGCGCAGGAGACGCTTCTTTCCGCGCTGCAACGATCCGGTGTGTCGGCGTCGTACTCGTGCCAGCAGGGGTTCTGCGGAACCTGTCGGACACGGGCACTGGACGGCGACGTCGACCACCGCGACACGCTGCTCACCGATCCCGAACGCAACGCCGGGACGATGCTCGTGTGTGTCTCACGGGCACCCGAAGGCGAGCGGCTCACGCTGGATCTGTAGGGCTTTGGGCAAAGTAGCGGACGTCGCGAATCGCGCCGCCCTCGACTTCCGTGAACAACACGCCTCGGCCCGACGTTGCGGTGACCGATACTGAGACCGTGTTACCTGCAACGATCATCTTGCTCCAGTTGCACTCTCCTAGCTCATCCGCCAGCAGGCCGTGTGCCAACGCTCCTTCGACCAGGCGCTTGCCCCGTTTGCCGGCGCCCCGGAATCCGGACAAGAACCCCGCGGTCCCGGCGACGCGCTGATTGCGGACCAGCGCTGCGGACAGCTGCAGCGACGCGGGCAGGGACCTCACCCCGCTGCGGAGAAACTGGCCCATCATCGCGGGCAGTTCCCAGTAAGCCCGCAATCGGGCTATCCGCCAAGCGTTTTCAATCGGATGAAGGTCGTAGCGCAAGAAGACGGGAATCATCATGCGCACACCGGAACCCATCACCACCTCGAGAGTCAGATCGCGGATCACGGTCGTACCGGCAACGATGTCCAGATCGCGATGGAAGGTGATCTGACGCGGGCCGATGAAGGTGTCGTAGAACCTCCCGATCTCGGCATGCCCGACGTGAGGACGGGAGCCGAAGGGATCCTCAACGCGCCCGTCATCGGTGAAAAGGCCCACCCACGCCGATTTGTCATGCCGGGCGGTGGCCCGTGGCGAGGCTTCGACGGCTGCCATTAGTTCGGCAGCCAGCGGCCCGGAGCTCATTGGCCTGACTGTATCCGTGTCCTGATCCGGCCTCTGGCAGGCCCGATCGGGACCACAATGAATCGGGACCACAATGAAGGCGACCGACGTTTTCAACGAGGCGAGGCGACAATGGCGACTACCACATCTCCCGTCCACACCAGCGTGCCCAGCTTGGCCGCACTGTTTCTCGAGCGGGTCAAGTGTTCGCCCGATAAAGAGGCGTTTCGCCACCTCGACGGTGGGCGGTGGGTGCCGGTCAGCTGGCGGCAGACCGCTGACCGGGTGGAGGCGCTGGCGGCCGGCCTGCTCGCGCTCGGCGTCGAGCCGGAGCAGCGCGTCGGGATCGCGTCGAGCACCAGGTTCGAATGGATTCTCGCCGATCTGGCGGTGATGTGTGCTGGGGCGGCCACCACCACCGTCTATGCGAACACCAACGCCGCGGACACCGCCTACATTCTCGCCGACTCGGAATCCCGAGTGGTGTTTGCCGAAAACGCCGACCAGCTGGCGAAGCTGACGGAGCGCCGCGCGGACCTGCCCGACCTCAGCAAGGTGGTGATGCTCGACGGCACCGCCGATACGGACTGGGTGATGACCGTTGGCGACCTGGCTGATCTCGGTATGAAGTACCTCGCCGACCATCCCGATTGCGTGCACGACGCCGTCGACGCGATCACCGCGGACCAGTTGGCCACGCTGATCTACACCTCGGGAACGACCGGCAAGCCAAAGGGCGTTCGGCTCCAGCACGGCGCGTGGGTGTATCACGGGCTGGCGGTCGCCGCGCTGCACGTGGTGGGTGAGGACGACTCGCAGCTGCTCTGGCTGCCGTTGGCGCACTCGTTCGGCAAGGTGCTGATCGCCGCCCAGCTGGCGTGCGGATTCGTCAGCGCGGTCGACGGCCGTGTCGACAAGATCATCGAGAACGCCGCAGCGGTGAAGCCCACGTTCATGGCCGCCGCGCCGCGGATCTTCGAGAAGGCGCATGCCAGCATCCTCACCACCCAGCAGAAGAACGGCGGCATCCGGGAGAAGCTGTTCCAACGAGCCTTCGCCGTCGGTCTCGCGATCGATCGCCGCCGACGCGCCAACAAGTCGGTGCCTCTGTCAATGAGGTTGCAGCACAAGTTGTTTGACCGGCTGGTGTTCGCCAAAGTGCGCCAAGCATTCGGCGGCAACATCCGGTACTTCATCTCCGGCTCCGCACCGTTGAACCGTGAGATCGGCGATTGGTTCCACGCGGCGGGGCTGCTGATCCTGGAGGGCTACGGGCTCACCGAGACCGCTGGCGCCGGCTTCATCAACCGCCCCGAGAACTACCGGCTCGGCACCGTCGGTCTGCCGTTCGATGGAACCGGCGTGCGGATCGGCGAGGACGGCGAAGTCCAAATCAGCGGCCCCGAGGTGATGGCCGGCTATCACCACCTGGCGGACGCCACCGCCGCGGCGTTCACCGAGGACGGCTGGCTGCGAACCGGCGACAAGGGCGTACTGGATCCCGACGGGTTCTTGACGATCACCGGGCGGCTCAAAGAGATGTTCAAGACCTCGGGCGGTAAGTACATCGTCCCCCCGGCCATCGAGGCGAAGTTCATCGCCGAATGCCCGTACGCCAGCCAGTTCCTGGTCTTCGGTGAGGGCCGCAATTTCTGCGTCGCGCTGGTCGCGCTCGACCCCGACACCATCTCGGGCTGGGCGGCCGAGCGAGGGTTGGCCGGCAAGTCGTATGCCGAGCTGGTCAAGCAGCCAGAGGTGCACGCGTTGATCGACGAGCACGTGAAGAAGCTCAACTCGGGGCTCAACCGCTGGGAGACGATCAAGAAGTGGGCGCTGCTTGACCACGACCTGTCCGTTGAGCGCGGCGAACTCACGCCCTCGCTAAAGGTGAAGCGGGCCGTCGTCGCCGATCAGAACAAAGCGGTCCTCGACGCCTTCTACACGTAGTTCCTTCCGGAAACCCTTGTGGGCGGGTTCGCACCGGTTAGGCTTTGCTGCAGGCCGACGGGCCAGACGGTCAGACAACGCGAGGGTGGGACATGATTCGCCAGCTCATCACAACCGCTGCGATCGCGGCCGCCGCCATCAGTGCGGCTCCCGGCGCTGCCGCCGACGATCCTTCGGGACATTACCCGGGCGACGTACCGGGTATGAACTATGACGCATCGCTGGACGCGCCCTGCGACAACACGGACCGATTCATCTTCGGGCGCGGCCCGGGCGGCGAGGCCATGCAGTGTCACTGGATCCCCAACCAGTGGCCGCCGATCTACACCGGGTTCTGGGTCATCTCCTACCCGCTGTCCGGAGTGCACAACCTCGGTGAGCCGTGCGACAAACCGGGCGCCGCGGCGGCCCAGACTCCCGACGGCATCGCGCTGGTGTGCACCGCGCAATGGGGCTGGGTGCAGTGGGTGTAAAAGCCCCACAAACTATTCACTTTCAAACTTGTGATTCGGCTGACGCGTGTGTACACCGCCTATAGGGTTGCGAAGGTCAAGTTGCGGGGAGTGACGAGCAAATAGAGTGGGGGCCAGGGTCATGGCGAAACACGCTGTCAAGCACCGGAAACGCAAGAAGTCGGCGCGCCGGGCGATCAAGGCCAGCGCCGTTTCCATGGCCGGCCTGCTAACGGGCGGTTTGGTACTGGCACCTCAGCCGCATATGGCGGCGTCCGCGATGCGCACCATAATGGAGGATGTCTTACTGGCCGCCGGAACGATTATCTTCATCGACGGCAACAACTATCCCTATGGGTCGCAGCGGATGGCGGGCGAACTCGACGCGGACTCTCCGGGCGGCACGTATAACGGGTACCTGATCGGCCAGTACCAGCCTCCCCCCGGTTGCACCGCCCCCTGCACCCCCCTCAACGCGCCGGCGACGCCGCCTGCCACCACGTTCGTCTTCATCAACACGGAGGCGCAGTATCCCGGCACGCTCGGCTTGTACAACGGACTCGGTGCGCCCACCGGCGACCAGTCCATAGCCCTCGGCCAGGCGGCCGTCGTCCAAGACATCAGCACAGCGAACCCGAGCCCGACCAACCCTGTCACAGTCGTCGGCTACTCCGAAGGGGCCGCCGCAGCGTCTAATTTAGTCCCGGACTACGGACCCTCCAGCAACGTCAATTTCGTTCTGCTGGGTGACCCTGAGAACCCCGACGGCGGGATTTTGGCCCGGTTGCCAAC
This sequence comes from uncultured Actinomycetota bacterium, assembly GCA_963759655.1. Lineage (GTDB taxonomy): Bacteria > Actinomycetota > Actinomycetes > Mycobacteriales > Mycobacteriaceae > Mycobacterium. Next base: position 272,718 of record CAVXAG010000018.1, read on the forward strand.
CGGGACGACCATCCCCCTGCTGGGCATCACCGCCGACGGCCCGACATCGTCGACCGGGGCACCGGTCGTCATAGTGACCCAGGAATACGACGGTATCGCCGACGCCCCCGCCTACCCGTTGGACGTGGTGGCGGACGCCAACGCGTTACTGGGTTTCTACTATGTGCACCCTAACTACGAGGCCGTTAATCCCAATGCCTCGACAAATATTGTCACCACGTCGGGCAACTTGACCGAGATCCTCGTCCCGGCGCCGGTGGGAGAGTTGCCGCTGGAGATGCCGCTCGCTGCGTTAGGCGTGCCACAGCCCATCCTCGTCGCGCTCGATCCGGCGCTCCGGGCGATCATCAACGTCGGATACCCTCCGAGCAGTCCCGACGTAGCCGGTACGGCCGGCGACCCGGCGCAGCAGGTCGAGTTCGCGCTGCTGCCGCCGGCGTCAGCGTTGCCCGGTGATGCGCAGGCGGTAGTCGTCGGGTTTGTCACGACGGCGCAGCTGCTGCCGGGTGCTCTGGTGGCCAGCGTGCCGGGCGGGTCGTCGCTTCCGGCGCCGTTTGTGTTGAGCACGTCACCTGTGAAAATTGGCGAGGCGCTCGCGGAGATGCCAGGGCCGATCCAGCTGGGCGACAACAACTTCCTGACCGGTACCGGCCCGGCTGGTACGGCGTGGACGCCGTTGAGTTCACCGGTGTTCAGCTCAGCGTCGGTGCCCCGGCAGCAATCGATCCTCGCCGGCGCGACCAATGTCGGCGCGGACAGCGTTCCCGCCTCGCAGACGCCGCCGTCGAAGAACCCGCCGGGGTCGCCTGCCCCGAGCATCACCGGGCCGATAACAGGCACGTTGGCGAATGCGGTCACGAACCTGTCCCCGTTTGCGATCGCGGACACGCTCGCGCCGAACGGCACGCCCGGCATCACCACCCTTGGAAGTGGCACGGCCAACGCCAACAATTCGCCGGGCGAAAACGTGGCCAACAACGTGAACGGCGCGGTCACCGGGCTAACGGGTGCGGTGGGCAATGTTGTCGGCGGCCTGAGGTCGCTGGCATCAGGCGAGGGCCAGCACAACCATTAGATCGGTGCCCCCTAGCGCATCGTTTCCCGTCTGCTGGTGAACTCATTGACGAGCAGTCCGAGACGCTCCGAGTCGTAGCCAGGGCGTAGTCGGCCGGCACGGCCAAGGGTGACCAGTCCGTGCAGCGAGGCCCAAAACAGCTCGGTGAGCGCGTCCGGGTCATGCCCGTCAGCCACCACGCCGACCGCTTGGCGCAGCTCGGCGAAGGCCGCCGTCAGCTGAGGCGGTGTGTCTTGGGCGGCGAAGCGCAAGGTGGTCGCACGGGTGAACATCGCGTCGTAGACGGCGGGGTTGTCGCGGGCAAAGTCCAGGTAGGCGTGTGCGATCCGGGTCAGGGCGTCGCTGGCCGTGCCGGCGCGGGAGCGGGCGGCCCGAAGCACATCGGCGAGCTCGCCGAACCCGTCGAGGGCGACGGCCTCAGCGATTTGTTCCATGCCGGTGAAGTGCTTGTACAACACCGGCTGGCTGTATTCGATCTCGGTGGACAGCCGGCGCGTGGTGACGGCATCCCAGCCTTCGGCCTCGGCCAACGTGCGGGCCGTTGTGATGATCAGCCGCCGGCGGGCGGCTCGCTCACGCTCACGGCGATCCTCGATGGCCATACCGCATGATAGCACCGATAGAAGGTCTAGCACTGCTATTGACGCAGACCGAACCGTGGGTTAGCGTTGCTAGCAGTTACCAAATGAAGGGAGTTACGACATGGCCTTGGACCTCATCACCCGTGCCGCCGCACTGATCGCGGTGCTGGGTACCGCGGTGGTCTACGGCACCGACGTGTTTTGCGCGATCGTGCTGCGGCCGGCCTTGGCGTTGGTCGACGACCGTGCCCTGGTCGCGGTGACGGGAAGCGTGCATCGATACGGAGACCGGCGAATGCCGGTGCCCGGGGTGCTCGGGGTTCTCGCCACCGCGGCAACCGCGGTGCTGGCCGCGGTGACCGCACACTGGGCACAGGCGACCGCGGCGGCTGCCGCCCTGGTCCTGCTGTTGGTCTGGATTGTGCTCTACACACAGGTGAGTGCACCAATCAATCGACAACTGACAGCGGCCGCCGACGCCAGGCAGCCGCTACCGAATGGGCGCGTCCTGCAAGCAAAGTGGGACCGAATCATCGGCCCCCGCGCCACGCTGCAAGGTCTGGCACTGGCAGCCCTATGCGTGGCGCTGACGATCTGACAAAGGGGCAGGCGTTCGATGTTTCAGCTCAGGATAAACACCCTGCGGTCGCCCGAAGCTCTGCAGCGGTACGCGACGGTTCACTGGGCCCGCCACCTGGCAACCTTCAAGACATTCGGGGTCACCACCCACGGTGCGTGGACAGAGCGAAGCGACAGCGCGAATCGACTCGTCGCGCTGATCCGCTACCCACCGGGCGCCGACCCCGAACAACTCACCCGGCATGCCATGGCCAGCCCAGAATTCGCCGCCGACATGGCCGGCTTCAATGCCGACGAGATCGTCCACGTTCAGTCGGTGCTGCTTGACCCGACATCATTCTCACCGATTCGCTGACAAAACCCCGGAGTGTTCGACATGACCGCCACGACCATCGCCTACCCGCTCGCCGGACTCATCGGCGCGGGCATCATCTTCATCGGCGCACGGTTTATCGTCGCGCCGCACGTCGCGGCCGCCGGCTACGGTGTGCAACCAGATCTCGGCCAGCGATCCGCCGGGGCCTATTTGAGCGTCAAGGGCGTCCGCGACATCGCATCGGGGCTAATCGTCTTCATTCTCATGGCCGCGGGTGCCACGCACCTGCTCGGCTGGGTGATATTGGCCGCCACGATTATTCCGCTCGCCGACGCGACCATCGTGCTCGGCAACGGCGGCCCCAAGTCAATCGCCTTGGGAGTCCATGGCCTCACCGCCGCCGTCATGCTCATGACTTCTGCGCTGCTGCTCATTTCCTAGCACCGCCGGGGATCGCTCGGACCGCAAAGGCGCTAAATCGCGGCGATGTAGTCGGACGTCCGGAAATCGCCCGCAAACTGAGGCGAATCGCCGACCGGTCCCTCGACCGACACCCAGGCGCCGGTGGCGCCGCTCATGACGGGCGCCTGCACGGTCACCGTTCCGGTCCCCACGTCGTCGGTGTAGAGCTGCCCGAAGCCCACCCCCGGATCACTGGCGGCGCATTTGAGCCCGGGCCGGGGCACCTGAACCACCCTGACGCCGTACCAGATGTCCGGGGTCACGTCGATCATGTGCACCTCCGCGGTCACCGTGTTACCGGTTCTGCTGAGGATTGTGTACCCCGTCCCTCGGGTCTCCGACGGCGTGTACTGCGCTTCGCTCCAATCGCACCTTCGCAAGAAGGAGCTGAGCGGCACGAACTGCGCACCACTCGCCGCGCTCGCCCCGTCGGCCGCGGCGCTACCCGTGCCGAACCCGAGCATCGCCGTACTGGTTGTAAGCATGACCGTCGCTGCCGCGGCGGCGGACAAGCGTGTGAGCCGACGCATCGCTGACCATCCTCTCGATCCCACCCACCCGTAGCCAGTATTGACGAAGCAGCCACTGGCCCGCGAATCGGTCGCGAGTTCGCCACCACAACGCGCGTTCGGGCCGCACACTATGAGGGAAACGTCGGTCAGTGGAAGGCGGGACGATGGCGCTCGGAGACAACGAGGTCACCAAAGCGACGCAGCTCGACCAGGGGTCGCAGCGAACACAGGTTCGGCGTGCCGCTTTGGCGAGCGCGATCGGCACGACGATCGAGTGGTACGACTTCTTTCTGTACAACACAGCCGCCGCGCTCGTTTTCCCGCATCTGTTCTTTCCGGCCTCGAGCGCATACGCCGGCGCGATGCAGTCGTTCGCGACGTATGCCATCGGCTTCGCCGCCCGTCCGGTCGGGGCGGCGATCTTCGGTCACTGGGGTGACCGGATCGGTCGCAAGGCCACGCTGATCACCACCCTGCTGGTGATGGGTATTTCGTCGGCGATCGTCGGCATGCTGCCCGGAACCGCGACGATCGGTGTCCTCGCGCCGCTGTCGCTGGTCTTGCTGCGGTTGGTACAGGGCATCGCGATCGGCGGTGAGTGGAGCGGGTCGGTGCTGCTGGCGATGGAATGGGGCGACCAGGAAAAGCGCGGCCTGCTGGGCAGTTTCGCTCAGATCGGCGTGCCTGTCGGCCTCGTGCTCGGCACCGGTGGGATGACGCTGCTGTCCGCGACGCTGTCACCCGAAGCGTTCAACTCGTGGGGTTGGCGGATTCCGTTCCTGGCCAGCCTGGTGCTGGTGGCCGTCGGCCTGGCGATCCGGCTGAGAATCCTTGAGACGCCGATGTTCGCGAAGATGGTCGTCGAACAAAAGGTCGTGCGCACGCCGGTGACGCAGGTGATCCGCGACCACTGGCGCGAGATTCTGTTGTCGGCGGGCACCCGCTTCAGCGAGCAAATGCCTTTCTACCTGTTCACCACATACGTCCTGATCTACGTCGTGTCCCGGCCCGCTCACCAGTTCAGCAAGACGTTTGTGCTCTACGCCGTCCTGGCAGGAGCCGTCTGCGAACTCGCGGCCATCCCATACTTTTCAAGCCTTTCTGACCGCGTCGGCCGAAAACGCGTGTACCTGACGGGCGCTGTCCTGATGGGGCTGATCGCGTTTCCCTATTTCGCCGTGCTCGCCCACGGCGGGCACGCCCTGGTCTTCATTACGATCGTGCTGTCACTCATCCTGCACGCTGTCCAGTACGGCCCGCAGGCGGCGATGATCGGCGAAAGCTTCCCGACGCATCTGCGCTATGGCGGCGCGGGCCTCGGCTATCAGCTGGCATCCGTATTTGCCGGTGGGCCCGCCCCGCTGATCGCGACATGGCTGTTGCACGAAACCGGGACACCCTACTCGATTTCGGTGTACATCGTTGTGGCAGCAATGATTACGGTGTGCTGCGTGCTGGCGCTGCCGGACCGGTCACGCGTGAACATCGAGGATGCAGCAGTGTACAGCCGCGCAGCTTGATGGCGGCCGTCGGAAAGGATCGATGATGGCGGATCTGAACGACGTCGCCGAACTGGCGGCAACCACCGGGCACCTCGCCGTTGTCGCCACCGCGCGCGCCGACGGCACTGTTCAGGCCTCGCTCGTGAACGCGGGCGTCAGCACGCACCCCGTCACAGGCCGGCGGGTGCTTTCGTTCGTCGCGATCGGTGGCGGTGCGAAGCTTGCCAACCTGCGCAAACGGCCGGCGGTGACTGCGACATTTCATCGCGGCTGGCAATGGATCACCGTGGAGGGCACCGCAGAACTCGCCGGCCCCGACGACGCTGCACTGGGCCTGCGTCCGGATCAGCTTCCGACGTTGCTACGCGACATCTTCACCGACGCCGGCGGCACCCACGACGACTGGCCGGCCTACGACGAGACAATGGCCCGGGAACGACGTGCAGCGGTGCTGATCACGCCGACCCGGATCTACAGCAATCCAGCGCGCTAGCCGACAGGAGCACCCGGGTGGGCACAGTGCTGATACCGATTCCCGATCGGGACTTCGACCCTACCGAGGTCGCGGTGAGCTGGCAGGTGCTGACCGGCGACGGGCACCGGGTGCTGTTCAGCACTGAGAGCGGCGCACCGGCGTGCGCGGACGACATCATGGTGACGGGTCGTGGGCTTGACTTCTGGTCTGCGATACCCGTTTTGGGCCGCGTGAGCATCGTCGGTCGCTTCCTCGGCGCGAACGCCGACGCCCGCACCGTCTACGCGCAGATGCTGCGATCAGCCGAGTATCTCCATCCGACGGCCTGGCCGAACGCCACATTGGACGCCGTCGACGCGCTGCTGCTGCCCGGTGGCCATCGCCCCCGCGGGATGCGCAGCTACATCGACAGCGCAATCCTGCAGCGACTCGTGGTCGATGCGTTCCATCGCGGGCTGCTGGTGGCCGCGATCTGTCACGGGGTGCTGCTGGCTGCGCGCAGCGTCGACCCGGCGACCGGCCACTCGGTCCTGTACGCCCGCAAGACAACCGCGCTGACCTGGAAGCTTGAGCGAAGTGCGTGGCGGATCGCCCGCCTCACCCGCTTCTGGGATCGCGATTACTACCGCACCTACACCGAGCAGCCCGGCCAGCCGGCCGGATACATGTCGGTGCAGTCCGAGGTCACCCGCGCACTCAAGGACCCCGGCGACTTCTGCGACGTGGTGCGCGGCTCACCGGGCTGGCGGATGAAGACGTCCGGGCTCGCCCGCGACACGGCCACCGACTCGCGGCCGGCATTCGTCGTCGACGACGGCACCTATCTCTCTGCGCGATGGCCCGGTGACACCCATACCTTCGCAAAGGCGTTGTCGCGCAAGCTCGGCTGATCCGCGGCGTGCGACCGTCAGAGCAGGCCCAGCAGCCGCAGGTCGGTGATGTACTTGACGATGACCGGCGCGGACACATGCGGGATGTCTTTGTCCGGACCGATTTTCGCGTCCTGCACCGCGGCGCGGAACCGGTCGGCCGGCGCGACCGACCCGCGGATCGGCCTCTCCGGCTTCTGGTAGTTGTGCAGCAACGGCAGCAACGACGCCTGCCGCTGCTTGTCGGGTAATGCCCGCAGCGTGGTCTCGAACCGTTGCACCCAGGTGCTGTAGTCCGGAATGCGCTCGATCGGGTAGCCGGCCTCGATGAGCCAATCGACGTACTCGTCGAGCCCGATGCCGTCGTCGTAGGGGTTCATCACGTGGTACGTCTCGAACCCGTCGGCCACTCGCTGTCCGAGAGTCGAAATCGCCTCGGCGATGAAATCGACCGGCAGACCGTCATAGTGGGCCCGCTGCCGACGGCCGTCCGGGTCGAGTTCATAGAACGAGCCGGGCGCGATGCCGGCGGCCACCAGGCTGAACATCAACCGGGTGAACATGTCCGGCACGTTGATCTGACCCGCGTATCGGGTCTCCGCGAGGATCAGGTCGCACCGGAACACCGAAACGGGCAGGCCGCACAGGTCGTGCGCCTCGCGCAGCAGCACCTCGCCGGCCCACTTGCTGTTCGAGTAGCCGTTGGCATAGCTGTCGTCGACCTTGCGGCTGGGGCTGAGCACCCGGATGTCGCCGTCCTCCGTGAACGCCGACGGTTCCATCCCGGCGCCAACGCCGACGGTGGAGACGTACACGAACGGCTTCAGCTTCGTCGTCAGCGCGATCCGGATCAGCTCGGCGGTGCCCAGCGCGTTGGGGCCGAACAGTTGGCTGTACGGCAGGACGTGGTTGACCAGCGCCGCGGGGTCCACGATCAGGTCGACCGTGTCGGCGAGCCGCTGCCAATTCTGTTGATCCAAACCGAGATTCGGCTCTCCCTTGTCGCCGGCGAGTACCTCGAGGTGGTCTGCCGCCAGCTCGCGGTAGTGCCGCAGCAGATCGGGGTCGCCGCTGTCGAAGGTCTTGTCCAGGCGCTCCCGGGCGGTCGCGTCGTCCTTGGCCCGCACCAGGCAGATCACCTTGCCGTCGACGAGTTCCATCCGTTCGAGCCATTCCAGGGCCAGGTACCGACCGAGGAATCCGGTCGCGCCGGTCAGCAGTACGGTTCGGACTTCGGTGCTGGGACCCGGCAACGACGGGGCGGCCGCCAGCGTCTGCGGGTCGATGAACTTGTCCAACGCGAGGTCGCGCGCATGCACTTCGGTCGCGTCACGACCGTGCACCGACGCGAAGGTCGGCCGCTTGCTCCCGGGCCGCCGTTCCGCCTCGACGTAGTCGGCGATGGCCTGCAGGTCGGTGGCCGGGCTGACGATCACACCGACGGGGACGTCGATCTCGAAGATCTCGTGCAGCAGGTTGGTAAACGTCAACGCCGACAGCGAATCTCCGCCGAGATCGGTGAACTGCGCGTCGGGTGCGAGATCGCCCGTCGTTGCACCCAGCAAGGCACCCGCGGCCCTGGTGATCGTTTCCAGCACCAGTCGATCGGCGCCGTTCTTGCGCAATGCGCGCAGTTCGTCGGCCTGACTCTCGGCCAGCTCGGTGTAGAGCTGTTCCAGCCGCTCGCCGTAGCGCTCCTTCAGCTTCGGGCGAGCCAACTTGCGGATACCGGTGAGCAATCCGTTCTCCAGCGTGAAAGGCGTTGTCTCGATGATGAAGTCGCGCGGGATCTCGTAGGACTGCAAGTCCGCGGCCTTCGCGACGTTCTGCAGCGATTCGCCGATTATTGCCCTCAGTGTCTGTACATCGTGGCGAGCGAGCGCTTCGTCCGTGGGCACGACGACGGCAAGGAGATAGGACCGAGCGCTGTTGCCGTAAATGTAAATCTGCCGCACGACGGGGCTGTCGCCGAACACCGCTTCGAGCTTCGAGACGGCGACGAACTCGCCCTGCGACAGCTTCAAGACGTTGTTGCGGCGGTCGACGTACACCAGCTGATCGGGGCCGACCTCGGCGACGACGTCGCCGGTCCGGTAGTAGCCGTCGGCGTCGAACACCTCGGCGGTGACCTCAGGTCGCTTGTAGTAGCCGGGGAAAAGTTCGGCGGTTTTGACAAGCAGCTCGCCTCGCGGGTGCGGTTGGTCGGTGCGGAAGTACCCCAGATCGCTGACATCGACCAGTTTGTAGTCGATCACCGGTGGACGGCGCACGACGCCGTCCACGAACACCACACCGGCCTCGGTCGAGCCGTAGCCCTCCACCAGGTGCAGGTCAAGGAAGGACTCGATCCACGTCTTCACTTCGGCCGAGATGGGTGCCGAGCCCGTCATCGCCGCGATGAAACGCCCGCCGAGCAGGCGCTGTGCCAGATCGGCCATCACCTGGGTCTGCGCAGCCGCTGAGTCGGCGTCCGATGACCTTCGGTCGAGTTCGTTCTGGAACTCCCCGAACAGCACGTCCCACACCCGCGGAACGAAGTTGAGCTGCGTGGGCCGCACCAGCGCGAGGTCTTCCAACAGGGTCGACAGGTCGCTCTTGGCCGCGAAGTAGGCGGTGCCACCGGCACCGAGCGTCGCGAACAGGATGCCGCGCCCCATCACGTGGCTCAGCGGCAGGAAGTTGAGCGAGATCGACGGCTCGACACCGCCGACTCCCCAGGCCACCCTGCTCGACTGCCGCCAGGAGTTGGCGACCGCGCGCTCGGGGTAGATGGCGCCCTTCGGTGTGCCGGTGCTGCCCGAGGTGTAAACCAGCAGCCTCAGATCCCGTTCATCGCTGCCGGCCGGCTGTGCGGCCGGCAGAGAGTCGCCCCGCTCGAGCAACGCGGTGAGCGTTTCAAGAGCCACCGCGCCGCCGGCGTCGGCCAGCCGTGCCTTCGCGGTCTCCACCGCTTCCCGCTGATCATCCACGTCCGGGCGGTAGTCGAACACCACAAGTTGCGCGGGCGCGTGGCCCGACAGCGCCAGTTCGACGGCGTCGGCCAGATAGTCAACGCTCGAGGCGATCACGACGGGCTCGGTCTCGGCGACGATGGGCCGCAACTGGGCAACCGGCGCGCTGGTCTGCAGCGGCACGGCCACCGCTCCGGCCGGAATCAAGGCCAGGTCGATCACCACATAGTCGATGCTGTTGAAGCCCAGCACGCAGACCCGATCACCCTTGCGTACGGGACCGGTCATCAGGGCACTGGCAAGCGCACCGGCGCGGTTCCACAGTTCGCGATAAGTGATCGTGTCGAATCGCGGCAGCAACTCCAGTGAGGTGTGACCGGTGGTGTCGGTGACGAACTGCGCCGCCCGCTGACCGACTGCGGGGCGGTCGGCGTAGCCCTCCATCGCGGCGCGCACGATTTTCGGCAACGACAACCCGGGTTGGTCGATCGCCGTGGTCACCGCTTCGTCTTGGCGGGCCGCGGCGAACTGAGGGTCGGTCGCATACAAATCGGCAATGCGGCGCGCCAGCCGCGCTTCGCGAGTTTCGCTCGACATGAATCGTCTCCTGCGCAAATGACTAAAGGATTGACGGCGTCGAGCGGCGGCGGCCGGCGCCTGCACCAAAGAACATTAGAGGTTCTAACGATATTCCCGGCACGCCAAAGCAATTCATGTGCTGTGACGCAACCCACTCGCTAGACGACGGCGGGCATGGCCTCCCAGCCACGAACGGTGGACGTCGGCGAAAGGTGGGCGTTTGCGAGGTCGACATCCCACTCCGGGAAGCGCTTGAGGATCTCCTCCAGCGCGATGCGGCCCTCCAGTCTGGCCAACGCGGAGCCGAGGCAGAAATGCGTGCCCACGCTGAACGCCAGATGCTGACGCGGTTGGCGGTGAATGTCGAAAACATCACCGTCGGGCGGGAACTGACGGTGGTCGCGGCACGCGGCCCCGATCAGCAACATCATCACGCTGCCCTCGGGCACCGTCTGCCCGTGGTACTCGACGTCGCGGGTCACATGCCGCGCGACGTGCGGGGCGGGTGGCTCGTAACGCAGCAGCTCCTCGACGGCCTGCGGGATCAGGCCCGGCCTCTCGACGAGGTCGCGCCTCTGGTCCGGATGCTCGGCAAGCACCTTGCCGGCCCAGCCGATCAGCCTCGTGGTGGTCTCATTGCCGGCGCCGGCGACCACGTTGAGGTAGACGAGCAGTTCCTCTCGGGTCAGCCGCCGAACGGTGCCGGTCTCGTCCTCGAACTCGACATTCAGCAACTCGGTCATGATGTCGTCCGACGGATGCTCGGCGCGCCAATCGATGTACGCCGCAAAGTGTTCGCCCGTCACGATGCCCTGCTCGGCCGCCTTCATCGGTTTGCCGGCTTCGGTGCGCAACTGGGCGTTGGCGCGGTCTCGGATCGCTTCCTGGCCATCCTCCGGAATGCCGAGCAGCATGCTGATGACCTTCATCGGCATCTGCGCACCCAGGTCAGCCACGAAGTCGAATCGTCCCGAGCCGGTAAGCGGATCAAGGCTCTGCGCACAGAACTCCCGGATCTTCGGCTCGAGCCCGTTGATCTTGCGCGGCGTGAACATCCTGGACAACAACTTGCGATGGATGTCATGGATGGGTGGATCCTCGAAGATCACCACGCCCTTCGGGATGTCGATGTTCGCCTTGATCAATTCGAGAATCGCGCCCCTGGCCGAGCTGAACGTCTCGTGATCGACCAGCACCTTGTTGACGTCATCGAAGCGGCTCAACGCATAGAAGTCATGCTGCTCGTTGTAGTACAGCGGCGCCTCCTCGCGGAGCCGCCGGAACATCGGATACGGGTCGGCGTTCAGCTCCACGTCATACGGGTCGAAATGCACCTCGCTGGTGGCGCTGGCCGTCATGGGCATCTGCCTCTCTGTGCGTCCGTCACGAGCCGACGGCGCGTCGTGCGATCTGCTCGTATGTGACTCGTTGGCCGGCTGGCACGGCCGGAGTGAACACCAGCACGATGTCCTCGATCAGATAGATGTCGGGCGTCGCGCCGGCGAACCGCTCTGCCTTGCCGGTGCCGGGGAACTTGATGATCGAAACCGTGTCGCTGTCGATGGCTTCGACGCACCCGATCGGGGGGCACTTCGCCTGGGTCACGTCGTGGGGGTTTGGTACCGGAAGTCCGGCTTTGGTGAATGCGGCAACGAGCCCCGCTGCGGTCGCCGTGTTCAGGACGACCTGGGCACTTTCACCGCTGGATTGGCTGGTCGGGGTGTGGCTACCACATGCGCCGACCACGAATGCCGTGATCAGAATCGCTGCAATGACTGGGCCTTTGATTGCGCCAACGCTAGCCCATCGGAATCAGGTCAGGCTCGTACGGCGGATGCCGGCGCGAACTGCGGAACGTCTCGGTGAGGGCGATCGAATCCGACCGAAGCGCTGCCGCCGTCAAGGCCTGCGCCTTGAAGGCCCTCGCGGCCGCGCTCAGCCGGTGCTGTACCGCTTCGGCGCGACGGTTGAACTCCGGGGGCCAGGTATCGCCCCACACGGTGACCTCGGTCAGGCCGCGTTCCAGCGCCCTGGCGGCGTTCTTGCGGACCCGGGCGTCGGTCCTGAAGACGTCGGCGGCCACCGCAATCGAATGCTCTGGCGGCCAGGTCGTCGGCGAGGCCGGAGTTTCGCGGAGGGGATGGACGCCGATGCCCAAGATCCGCAGTGGCCGGGCATCCCAGGACCCGGCAATGTGAAGGTTGATGTCCCAGCCGGCCATCGCGCGGTCGAACAACCAGCCACCGGCCGACTGGACAACATCGCCGACACTGCAGGCGATCACGTCGAGCCGATAACGCGTGAGCATCCTCGCCGAGGACTCCGGAACGCGGCCGAGGAATCCGTTCCGGCTGCTCAGGTCATCAATGTCAACGGCTCGAGCGGTCATGGCATCTGATTCCTTAATCGCTTCGCCTCTCGGCGTGTTATGGCAGACAACGACACAAAGAACAGCGTGACAGTCTGGCCCAGATCTGTAAAGCATGGATTTTCCTCCGGTGCGAGGTACCCGGCGCCGGACTGCCCTGACCACCGTGTGAGAAAGTGCCTCATGAGCGACTCCTATTACGAGCTGATCGACGATGCCGACCCGGCCGGCGAAAGGTTCACCGCGACCGACCTGGTCCGCGGCACGTGGACGGCGGCGATCCAGCACGGCGCACCGGTCTCGGCTCTGCTGGTCCGTGCCCTCGAGCGATGCGCGCAGCGCGACGACACCCGCCTCAGCCGGGTCGTGGTCGATCTCCTCGGGCCCGTTCCGGCCGAAGGCAATTTCTGGGTGCGCGCCCACGTGGAACGCGCCGGCACAAAAATCGAACTCGTCAGCGCACAGATGCTGGGCCTGGGGCCAGACGGCCATCCGCGGCCCGTCGCCAAGGCCAGCGGCTGGCGGTTTCAGCAGGTGGACACCCGCGACGTCATGCGCGCGTCGGCGCCGCCGCTGCCGCCCGTAGCGGAAGCTCACAGCCGGAATCTCGCCGAGAAGTTCGACCGGAACTACGTGCACAGCCTGGACTGGCTCTGGCTGACAACGCCGCTGAACGACGGCCCTGGTGAGTCATGGATCAAGCCGACGGTGGACCTCGTCAAGGGCGAGACCATGACGCCGTTGCAACGGCTGTTCGCGGTGGCCGACTGCGCGAACGGTGTCGGCTCCAAAATCGACATCAGCACGTGGACGTTCTTGAACACCGATCTCGCGGTGCATGTCTTCCGGGTTCCGGAAGGTGACTGGATCGGCATTCGAGCCGAGACGAACTATGGGCCCGATGGCGTCGGCACGACCGTGGGCACGCTGCTCGACGAACAAGGGGCCGTGGGCAGCATTCAGCAGGCCGTGCTGGTGCGCCGCAAACCCGGCCGCTAGACCCCGCACCCGACGCCGAGTGTGAACTCACCGACGCCGTATCGGCGTGTCGCGTCGCTCATTTCACTGTCGGCGAGCCACCCCGGGCCCTGAGTTCAGCGAGAACCTCCTCGGTGTGCTCGCCGAGGTCCGGCGCGACCGACCGCGGCGCCCACGGCGTGCCATGAAAGTCCGCCGGTGTGGCGACCATCGACACGCTCCCCTCGCCGTCCGGCAACGGTACGTCCACGATGCCGCCCGCGGCGTGGAACTGATCATCGGCGACGAGATCCTCGATCGTATTGATCGGTGCCCAGAAGAAATCCGGTTCGGTCGCAAAGACTGCCGCCCATTCGTCAAGCGGTTTCGACGCGAAGATGTCATCCAGCTCGGCGATGATTTCTGCGGCGTTGGTCGCCCGGCTTCGCGCGTCGCAATAGCGGGGTTCGGTGAGCCAGTCGGGACGCCCCACGACCCTGCACAGCGCCGGCCAATGGCGGCTGGCCTCCAGCCCGACGATCCAGAACCGCCGCCCGTCGCCCGCGGCGTAGTTGTTCATGCACGGGTTGCCCATCGTCTCGCGCTGGCCGATCGCGATCGGTTGACCGGTGAGCAGATAGGTGTTGATGTCGAAGCTCACGGTGTAGGCACCCTGCCGGTAAAGCGACGTGGTGACCAACTGGCCCTTGCCGGTGCGGCCACGGGCGAGCAGGGCCGCGCACACCGCGGCGGCCAGGGTCATGCCTGCGGCGTGATCGCCCATGCCGCCTCGCTGGAACGGCGGTGTGTCGCCGGGGCGCGTCAGCAGATGCGCAATGCCGCCCCTGGCCCAGAACGCCGCGACGTCGTACGCGGCGCGGTCGGCGTCCGGCCCCATCTCGCCGAATCCCGTGATCAGGCCGTACACCAGGCGATCGTTGCGGGCCGCAAGCGATTCGAAGTCCAACCCGACACGCTTCAAGGCGCCCAACCGGATGTTCGTCAGGAAAACATCAGCGTCACTTATCAATTCCAGCGCTGCGGAGCGGCCTTCGTCGGATGCCAGGTCGAGCACGACGCTGCGCTTGGAGCGGTTGTCCATTTCGAATGGCGGGTTCGTGCCGAGATCGCATCCCAACATCCGGCCGAACATCCGCCCGGGATCACCGCCCGGTGGCTCGATCTTGACGACGTCGGCGCCCCAGTCTGCGAGGATGCCGCCTGCCGCCGGGCCCGCAACCCAGACGCCCAGCTCGACAACTCTGATGCCCTCCACCGGTCCCGGCATGTCACATTTGTACCGCGTGGCGCGGCCACTACCATCTGTTGATCCGGAACATCACGCAACGGCATGACACTTCACCAACAATTTGTAAAGCTATAGCGATGACACCATCAGCGCCGGCCCTGCGGGACGACGATCACGTCCAGGAGGACACCTCCACTCGTCAGCGGTTGCTTGTCGCGACCGCGGAGGTGCTCAGTCGCAAGGGCATGATCAAGCTGAGCCTCTCGGAGGTCGCCGCGCAGGCCGGGGTCTCGCGTCCGACGCTCTACCGATGGTTCGCGTCCAAGGAGGAATTGCTCGACGCGTTCGGCCTCTGGGAGCGAGACACGTTCGACCGCGGGATCGCCAGGGCAACGGCGGGTCTGCGCGGCAAAGAGAGACTCGACGCCGCGCTGCGGTTCATCGTCGACTACCAGTACTCGTACTCCGGTTACCGAATGGCCGACATAGAGCCCGGTCACGTCATCCGACAGTTGTCCCGGGTGATCCCGGTCATGCGGGAACGACTCCACCGGCTGCTTCCCGGGCCCAATGGTGAAGTCGCGGCGGCCACTGCGATCCGGATCGCGATATCGCACTACCTCGTCCGTAGCGATGATGGCGGCGAGTTCCTTGCGCAGCTTCGCCACGCGGTGGGAATCAAGCAGCGGTGAGCCTGGTCGCCGGGCGCGGTCCGCTCAGTCAGGATCCCGCTGGATGGTTCTCGCCCCCGTTGCCCGTCGATGTCGTCTACGTCGAGCCGCATCCCCGTCGCGTCCAGGCAATCAGCAGGGGCCATACCGTTATCGACACCGAGCGTGCACTGATGGTGCATCGCCGAAACCGGCCGCTCAGCTACGCCTTCCCGGTAGACGAGGTCAGGGACCTTCCCAACGAGCCTGAACCCGCGGCGCCGGGGTACGTCGTGGTCCCATGGGACGCGGTTGACACCTGGCTCGAGGAGGGCCGCACGCTCGTTCACTATCCGCCGAACCCCTACCACCGCGTCGACTGCCGCCCCGCCAAACGCAGCCTGAAGGTGGCCGTCGCCGGCACAACGCTGGTGGACACCGAGGACACGGTGATCGTGTTCGAGACGGCACTGGACCCGCGGCTCTATGTCGATCCTTCGTTCGTGCGCACCGATCTGCTGCGCCGAACGGACACCACGACCTACTGCAACTACAAAGGCGTGGCGACGTACTGGTCCGCTGTCGTCGGCGACGCGGTCGTCGAGGATGTCGCCTGGAGCTACGACGACCCGCTACCCGAGAGCGTTCCCATCAAGGGATACCTCAGCTTCGACACGAGTCGCGCCGACGTGGTCGCCGACCTGCCCGGGATGATGAACAACAGCGAGCCGGCAGGTTAAGCCTGACGTGTCGATTGCCTGCCCGCGGCGAGCTGCGACAGGATCGGCGGCGTGGACGGTATCGACTTCTCCTTGCTGGACGTGCCGCGGCAGGCCCCGATCGGTGATCCGGAGACCTACCTGCGCACCGCGATCGCATGGCACTTCGGCGAGGACACCGGGTCGCCCTTCTGGCTACGGATGGCCAACGAGCTGGACTTCGATCCGCTGACCGCGATCCGCACCTTCACGGATCTGCGCCTGTTCCCGAACCTCGTGGACGAACTGCGCAGTGCGCAGGCCCACGATCTGATCCCGCGCGGGTACGGATCGCCCGCACCGGTCCCCCGGATATTCGAGTCGGGCGGCACCACCGGCGCACCCAAACGGACCGTCCAGATGCCCGATTGGGTCGAGCAGGTGACCGAATGGCAGATGGAAGACTTCACCGCCGGCGGTTTCGCGCCGGGTCGTGGGCTGCTGTTCCTGATGCCGAGCGGGCCGCACGGCGTCGGCCACTTCTCGCGCGTCGTTGCCGAGCGGCTGGGTTCGATCTTCTACCCGATCGATCTGGATCCCCGCTGGGTCAAGAAGCTCGCCGCCCGTGCCGCCGCTGCGGAGATGTCGGCATACGTCGACCACATCCTCGAGCAGGCCGGCTACATCCTGAAGACCCAGGAGGTCGGGAACCTGCACACCACACCTCCGCTCCTCGAGGCCATCGCCCGCAACGACGACCTGACAAGCCTGGTCAACCACCAGATCCGCTACGTGCTGCTCAGCGGTGCCCACCTGGATCCGGACACGCTTGACGTACTTCGAGAGATCTTCCCCGACACCACGTTTGCAATGGCCTTCGGCAGCACGATGATCCTGTCGCAAGCCCGCAGTCGCATAGCCCCGGACGGTGAGTCATGGATTTTCGACCCGCGCACCCCGTATGTGGTGTTCTGGGTCGTCGATCCTGACACCGGTGATGAAGTGCCGTACGGTGCGCGCGGCCAGGTCGTCATGAACCACATCAGCAAGGGGATGTTCATCCCGAACAATCTCGAACGCGATACCGCGATCCGACGCCCCGGCCCTCCCGGCCATGTCGGCGATTCGATCAGCGAAGTCGCGCCCGTCGCGATCTTCGACGGTGAACCGGTCATCGAGGGGGTGTATTGATAACGATCGACGCTCTCGGTCCGGACGGTGACCGGAGGATGCGAAACCGCGACGTCATCACGGACACCGCCGGTGTGCCGGTTGCCGAGTTGAGCATCGTGCCTCCGCTCTACGTCGCCCGCTCGGTCAGCGCCCAGCGCAAAACGCGGCCGCTGCCGGCCGACCAACGTGCGGCAGGGCTGGCCAAGGCCGCAGATATCTTCGTGGACTCGTCGATCGCAGGACTGGACTTCAACGCGTACGTCGAGCTCACCTGCCTGGTGTCCGGCCTGCCCATGACGGCGGCCCGTGCCGGAGGTCGCGGTGTTGCTGAATCGCTTGTCACCGCGGGCGACTCGGTCCACCCGGCCCGGCCGGTCGGCGCAGCGTGGGACTGGCGGGAAGTGCCAAAGACCGGCGGCTCGGTGTGGGCGCGCCGCGGCGAGGTGCTGGCCGTGCACGCGCCGGGAAACGCTCCGGGCGTTCACGGTCTGTGGCCGCAGGCGCTGGCGCTGGGCTATCGGGTGGCGGTCCGCCCGTCGCGTCGCGAGCCGTTCACCGCGCACCGGCTCGTCGGAGCGTTGCGCCACGCCGGTTTTCGATCCGAAGACGCGGTGTATCTGCCCACCGACTACGCAGGAGCAGAACAGCTGATCAGTGCCGCCGATCTGGCGATGGTCTACGGCGGCCAAGATGTTGTGGACAAGTATGCCGGTGATCCAGCGGTTTTCACCAACGGGCCGGGGCGCACCAAGATCCTGATCACCGCAGACCGCGATTGGCGGGACTACCTTGACGTGATCGTCGATTCGATCTGCAACCTCGGCGGAATGGCCTGCGTCAATGCGACTGCCGTTCTGTACGAGGGCGATCCGGCGCCACTGGCGCATGCGATCGCCGAGCAATTGTCAGCGATTCCGTCACTGCCGAACACCGACGAACGGGCCATCCTGCCAACGATGCCCATCGAGCGCGCGCGGTCCATCGCCGGCTATCTCGCGGTGAACGCCGTCGGCACCATACCGGTCCTCGGCCCCGATCAGGTGGTGGACGACCTCGGCAACGGCCACGCCGCCCTGCGCCCGGCGGTGCAGCTGCTGACCGAGCCGGATCCGCAAAAACTCAATGTCGAACTGCCGTTCCCGTGTGTTTGGGTATCGACGTGGTCACGCGATCACGGTTTCGCCCCGCTGCAGAACTCGTTGGTGCTCAACGTGATCACCGATGACGACGACCTCATCGACGACCTGGTCACCGAGCCGACAATCACCAACGTGTACAGCGGCCACTACCCCACTCACCACGCGGCACCGCACATCCCGCACCAGGGATTCCTGGCCGATTTCCTGATGCGGAACAAGGGCTTCATCCGCGACTGACCGCGCGTGCGGCTACTTGGGGTCGGCTTAGTAACGGAACGATTCTGGGTGTTTTCGCGGTCTTGTGGGGATCAGGCGGGGACGCGCAGCGGGCGGTGCCCGTCGCGACGGAGTTCGGCGTCGATGTCGAAGGAGTAGGTGCCGTAAAAGTTGATGTGGTCATGCTGCGCCGGCGTCAGGTGAGCGGCGATCTCGTCTGTGACCTCGATGCCGTCGGCGCGCAGCGCGTTGATCGTGTCGCCCAGATACGTGGTGGTCCACAGCACGCAGGCGTTGGTGACCAACGTGAGGCATAGTGCCTGGTCGATTTGATCATCGAGGTGGCGGCCGCGGACATGGCCCTGGCGTGCGAAGAAGAGGTCGCGGCGCAGCGCATGCAGACTCTCGCCCTTATTGAGCTGACGCCGCACGCGTCGGCGGAGTTCTTCGTCGGCGACGTAGCGGCAGACGTAGAGGGTGCGGATCAGCCGGCCATACTCGTGGAGCGCCTTGGCGAGTGTGCTTTGGCGGCGGCTCGCGTGCAGCTTGGCGATGAGCAGGCTTGCGGTGCTGTGCCCGAATTTCATCGACGCGACCAGTCGGAGCAGGTCATTCCAATGTTCGGCGATCAGCTGGGTCTGGATCGGCTGACCGAGCAGCCGCCCGGCGTGCGGATAGCGCGATCGCCAAGCGGAGCCGGTTCCGAGGCGGTAGAGCTGGAGGCGGCCGATGTCTCGGATGCGCGGGGAGAACTGCAACCCAGCCAGGTGGAAGATCGCGAACGTCGCAAGGGTTTGTCCGGCGGTGTCGACGGTGTGCTCGCTGAGAGGCAAATCCGTTGGGTTGCCGAAGATCTCGTCCAGCACCGCGACGGCTTCGCGCCAGGTGGATGGGATTACTTTGGTGCCATAGGTGGAATGTTGGTCGGAGACGTGGGTATACGTGGTCGTGCCTTCGGCGAGGAAGTACCGCGAGAGTGCTCGGGCGGTCAGGCTGTGGCCGCGCTGCGGGAACCTCTGCCCGTCGGAGGACGACAGCGTGCCGCCGCCCCACAGTGTGGCGAGCGGGTGCGCGTGGTGGGCGTTGACCAGACGCGTGTTGGCCGCCCGCAGCGTCTCTTGGCGCAGGTACCACTGTGAGGTCCAGGCCAGGGCGTCTTCGGAGATGCCGGAGGCGTCGGCCATTCCGGCGTAGCCGAGGTTGCAGGCGTACGTGATCAGCGACGCGTACAGGTTGCGGCGCAGTTCAGGGTTGCGTGGCTGGGCGCCGCCGGCGTGGGTGAACTCCTCGCTGAACCCGGTCAGCTGGTCAACCTCGATTAGCAGCGCTGGCAACTGCACCCGCGGCAACCGGGCCGATGTGGCGTCAGCGAGCGTATCCGCTTCCGCCGGAACCTGTTCGGCAGGCAGCGGCGACACGATCAGCTCACCGTCAGCACCCAGGCGTGCGAGTCCCTCGGCGCCGGGGTCCGCCAAGATCGTCTCCAACCCCGCAACCGCCGCATGCAACTCGGCCTCGAGTCGCTCGAGTTGCCGGGACGGGTTCGGGTCGGAGCCGGTGACGGTGCAGAAGTCGTCTCGCTGCCCCGCCCACCGATCCGGTGGCAAGAGCAGGGTGGCCGGGTCGGTGTAGCGGCGTGAGCCGGGCACCCACAGGTCGCCGGAGCGTAGTCCGGCCTGTACCCCGTAGAGCACGCTCAATTCCCAGTAGTGCCGGTACG
The DNA here is from genome assembly GCA_963759655.1 of uncultured Actinomycetota bacterium. Taxonomy (GTDB): domain Bacteria; phylum Actinomycetota; class Actinomycetes; order Mycobacteriales; family Mycobacteriaceae; genus Mycobacterium. The sequence goes on from CAVXAG010000018.1 coordinate 292,789, forward strand.
CCGCACTGCGGCCCTGCCCTCGGGCGGTGTCGAGGTAGCTGCGCCAGCGGGTCGGCACGAACACCGTCGCATCCGTCCCGGCCGCGTCCTCCGGAACGGTGGTGCGCCCGGCCGCGTTCAAGTCGCGCAGCACCTCCACGGCCTTGAGCAATGCGGCGATCGTCGTACTAGCGGTGTTGCCGGTCAGCGGCAGGGCGGCGACCACCGGCGGCGTGAAGGTGCGCAGGTACTTGTAGCGGGCGGCCAGCAGATCGAAATGGCCGTGGTCCCGCGGCTCCCGCTGCTCGGCTGGCCGCCGGGCGGCGACCAACCGGGGCATTCCGATCTGCTCGCGGACCAGACGGCCAGCGTCGGCGTCCGAGACATTGGGGTCAGCGAGGACGTCGAGGATCTCATCAAGCAGCCGTGCCCGGTCCGCCTCGGCTTTGGCGCGGTCGACCAGACGCTGGGACAGCTCGTGGCGGGCTCGGGAATCCGCGCCAGCCAGCGCCTGGTCGAGAAGTTGCACAAGCTCGTCGAGCACCTCCGCGTAGGTCTCGGCCAGCGTGGCGAGCAGCACGGGGTGGCGGCGCTCGACGTCAGCGCGCTGCAGCGCCTGATTGGTTGAGCGGCGGCCGATCTCAGCGAGCATGCGGCGTCGTCCGGCCGGGAGGCGGGACAGATCCAGAGTGTCGGCGCCGTGGCGTCGCAGGAACTCCTGCTTGTCCAGCTCGGCCTTGAGCAGCTGGGGTGTGGCGACGGTGGCGCCGCGGCGCAGCCACGCCAAACGGGTGATGCCGAGGTCAGAGTCGACGTCGAGCAGCCCGTCCAGCTGCATCGGCCTCGGTGGTTGCAGCAGCGGCCCGAGCCGGTGGTAGGTCTCGGCTCGTGCCGCGTCGCGTGCTGTAGCGACCCGACGAGTCAGGCTGTCTACCGGTGGGCGGACGATCGATTCGGCGCGTAGCCAGTCACAGGCCAGACGTAGCAGGACGCCCGGGGCATCGTGTTCGAGCGCCCGGGCCAGCAGGAACTCGTCGAGCAGCTTGCGTTCGCCGGCGCCGCACAAGCGCCAGCCCAGCCTCTCCAGCACCAGGCCTCGGTGCTTGCGCCGGGTCTCGCCCTGCCAGCCGCCGTATTCGGTCAGCAACGTCGACGAGGTATCCGGCACAATGGCCAAAGCCTCAGCGAGCCGATCCAGTGCCATGGGCGGGCAACTGGCGAGGTCGTCGGGAATCCAACCCAGCCACGGCAATGTCGACAATTGGACGGCGACGCCGAGGCGGTTCCGCTGGCGGTTGAAGCCGGCCAGCCACGACACATCGTCGGCGGAGAGCGTGAAATAGGTGACGGCGTCCTCGTCGGCGATCTCGTCCGGCCAGCCGCTCAGCCGGGCCAGCTCCGGATCGGACAGGTAGCGGACCGGCATGTCACCTCCGAACGGCCCGCGGTCCGAGCCGCCATCGCAGGGACGCTAACCAGGGTCAACGGAGGTTGGCAAGCCCCTGAGGCATCGCCCGTAAGGGGATCCGTTTGGGGACGAAGGGTGCGAACTATCCATCCTGAGGCGTCGCTGGGGCTGGAGCCAGCGCCACCTTTGTGCGGGGTGTCCCTTCTGCCCCCACCAGTGCGCCGTCATGGCACCGCGAACGGCCCTCGGTTTCGACCGGGGGCCTTCGTCGTTTCGGTGCCCGAACCGGTTCCGCTCACACCCGCAGGAACCCTCCGCGCCTAACCACGATGAGGCACGGGGAGTTTTCGCATGACCGCTACGGCGTTGTGCCAGTTGTGCCACGACATCCGCACCCGTCGAGCGCCACTCTGAAAGTGTTGACCGGGGTGGCGTTTGTCGCCGCCCACAGCCGACACGCCGCGCCCAGACGCCGAGGCACACCACTACCGAGATTCGATCACCGACACCGAGTTGCCTTGCTTGTTGGCGACGTAGACGGTGTGGGTGCCCGGATCCACCGCCGCCCAGGCCGGGACCTTGCCGACGGGCACCGTGGCGGTCACGGTGCGCGTCGAGGCGTCGATCACCGACACCGAGTTCTCGTCGGTGGTGACGTAGACGGTGTGGGTGCCCGGATCCACCGCCACCTGGCGCGCGATCTTGCCAACGGGCACGGTGGCGGTCACGGTGCGCGTCAAGGCGTCGATCACCAAAACCGTGCCGTCACCTGGCCGGGGGTTGGGCCATTGGGACTCAACATCGTTGGTGACGTAGACGGTGTGGGTGCCCGGATCCACCGCCGCGCCCTCCGACTGGTGATTGCCGACGGGCACGGTGGCGGTCACGGTGCGCGTCGAGGCGTCGATCACCCACACCGACTTGGCGTCGCGGTTGGTGACGTAGACGGTGTGGGTGCCCGGATCCACCGCCACACCATTGGGGCCCTCGCCAGCGGGCACGGTGGCGGTCACGGTGCGCGTCGAGGCGTCGATCACCGACACCGTGGCGTCGTTGCCGTTGGCGACGTAGACAGTGTGGGTGCCCGGATCCACCGCCACCCCCAACGGGAACTTGCCGACGGGCACGGTGGCGGTGACGGTGCGCGTCGAGCCGTCGATCACCGACACCGTGTTGTCGTTGCCGTTGGCGACGTAGACGGTGTGGGTGATCGGATCCACCGCCACCCCGTGATTACCCTTGCCGACGGGCACGGTGGCGGTCACGGTGCGCGTCGAGCCGTCGATCACCGACACCGTGTTGTCGTTGCCGTTGGCGACGTAGACAGTGTGGGTGCCCGGATCCACCGCCACCACCTGCGGATCGTTGCCGACAGGCACCGTGGCGGTAACCCTGTACGGACCCTGACCCGGACCTTTGGTCGGACCCTGACCCCCAAACAGACCCTGACATCCGGATAGGAACACGGCCAACACGACGGCACCGATGACCGCCAGCACGCCGGTGAGCACCGGTATCGGCACCAGCCGCCAGCGCTTTCGGGTTGGTTGATCATCGCCGCTGGCGCTCATATGCGCTCTCCTGGTCGTCTTTTGTCCTTTTGTAGTGTGCGCTTGGCGCTACCCGCCGTGTGCGAGTTCGTCGAGTTCGTTGTCGTCGAGCACTCGGACCAGCCGGTGCAGGTGCCCGAGCGCGTCGCTGATGTGATCGGCCAACTCGCGGGCGCGGTCGGTGCCGCGCCGGTCAGCGGACGGCGGGCCGGTCACGCCAGTCGGGGGAATATCCGCAGCTTCGGGCATGTGTCGGGGGTGTCCTGCACGGGTTACCGTGCCGTCGGGTAAGTGTGTGTCGGCCCACCCGCCAGGACGCTATTTGCATGAAAGTTGCATGTACTAGTAAGTCAGTCTAAACATATAGTCTGACCTGCAAAAACTCTGGTGCGCGATACTGGGATTGAACCAGCGACATCTTCGGTGAGCTCCTACCGTAGATCCATCTGCAAAGAATAAGGTGCTCGCGTACAAACGACATGACCCCGATCATCGCGCGGCCACGGGGCTGACATCAGTAAGGAGCCGCTCATGGCTGTCATTGACAATGGCCGCCACGTTCCGCTAGCCGAACCTCAAACGGCACACCGATACCGACCGACCGCGACCCCGCTGGACCGCGCCACCGACTGTCCCGTAAGGGTGGTTCGGTGATCCTTCCCGGTGAGGGGGGCCTAAGCGGCATACTATCTGCGTGACGGAGCTGAAGGTCGGCTACGCGCGGGTGTCGACGGTCGATCAAGATCTCACGGCGCAGCGGGAGGCGCTCGCCGCGCTCGGTGTGGATCCGAAGCGGATCTATGTTGACCACGGCCTGACTGGCACGAACCGAGAGCGGCCCGGGTTGCGCCAAGCGCTCGCCGCCTGCCGTAACGGTGACACGCTCGTCGTGACCAAGCTCGACCGCCTCGCTCGGTCCGTTCCGGACGCGCGCGATATCGTTGACGAGCTCACCGCCGGCGGCGTGCGTCTCAACATCGGCGGCTCGGTGCACGACCCGACCGACCCGATCGGCCGACTGCTGTTCACCACTTTGAGCATGATCGCCGAGTTCGAAGCCGACCTTGCCCGTGCCCGGACGCGCGAGGGGATGGCCGTCGCACGAGCCAAGGGCCGGCTACGTGGCAAGCAGCCCAAACTCAGTCCGCGGCAGGAGGCGCACCTGGTCGAGCTCTACCGCGCCGGCGAGCACACAGTCGGCGAGCTCGAGGAGCTGTTCCCGGTCACCCGCTCGACGATCTACCGGGCGGTCGCGCGCGCTGGCGGTCGTACAGCGCCAGCCTCGACATCGACGAACCGCCGGAGCGTGACGTGATGGAGGACTTGCTCGTCGCGCTCAATCCTGACCCGGACTCGAGGCTGGGCTACCTGCTGCGTTTACCGCTCGGCGGCGGGATGGTGTTCCGTACCTCCGGCACCTGGCCACGCGCGAAGGCGTTGTACTGCTACCCGGTCACCATCGACGAGTGGCCAGCCGACCCGGACATCGTCGAACGGGCGCCCATCCGCTCCTGTATCCGCCGCGGCGCAGCGATCGACTTGATCCTCGACCGAGGTCGGGAGAGCCGCTCCCAGTTGGTGTTTACCACCGCACGCGGCCGCGACGCGGTGTTCTGGCAGTCACCACGCACCCGCAAGCAGGCCCGTCCGAACGTCACCACCCCGACGGCCCGCGCAGCCGGCATCGCCGAGCTGCAGATCCTCGTTGACACCCGCGAGCAGTACGCCTACCGCTTCTCCACCCAGCAGGCCACCACGGTCAAACGCGCACTGCCATGCGGCGATTACGGCATCATCGTCGACGGCCGGCTCGTCGCGGCCGTGGAGCGTAAGTCGGTCGCCGATCTCGTGTCCAGCCTGATCAACGGCAAGCTGCGCTATGCCCTCGGCGACCTCGCCGCCCTGCCCCGCGCAGCCGTGGTCGTCGAAGACCGCTACTCGCAGATCTTCAAACTCGACTGGGTTCGCCCCGCAGTCGTCGCCGACGGGCTCGCCGAACTTCAGATCCGCTGGCCCAGCGTCCCGATCGTTTTCAATGAGACCCGCCAGCTTGCCGAGGAATGGACCTACCGCTACCTCGCGGCCGCACACGCCTGGGCCGAGACCGAGCGCGCCATGGTCGATCGCGTCGGCATTCCTGTCGAGGCCACCGAGACCGCAACCGCGCGGGAAACTGCATCACCGTCGACCGCCGAGGTGCGCGCATGGGCACGCTCGGCCGGCTTGGCCGTGCAAGACCGCGGCCGCCTGCACCCGGATATTTGGCAAGCCTGGCGCGATGCGCATTCCTAAAGGCGGCCCGCACCAGCAAGATCGCGAAAACACCCAGATTCGTTCCATTGCTAAGCGGACCCCTACTTGAGCAAGGGATCTCGCGGCAGGCCGAGAATGCGCTCGGCGATCGTGTTCCGGGAGATCTCGGAGGTTCCGCCGGCGATGGTCATTGCACGTCCGCCCATATACGACCGCATCAGCCCGGGCATCTGCCCGACGACGGCCGCGGTCCCGGCCAGCTCCATCCCCAGCTCGGTCAGGCGCTGCTGCTGCTCGGCAAGAACGAGCTTGGTCACATTGCCCTCCGGCCCGGGTTCAGCGCCCGCGATGGCGCGACTTGCCCTGCGCAAGTTGAGCAACCGCAGCGTGTGGAAGTGGGCGATCACCTCGCCGGCCGGCCGAACGTAAGCCGCGCCGGGCACGCTGTCGAGCAGCTTGACCAGATCGTCGATCGAGAAGGCCATGGTGGTTGACGATCCGCCACCGATCGAGATGCGCTCATTGCCCAGCGTCGCGCGGGCCACCAGCCAACCCCGGTTCACGTCGCCGACCACATCGGAATCCGGCACGAACACGCCATCGAAGAACACCTCGTTGAAGTGGGAGTCCCCGGTGATCTCGCGCAGCGGTTTCACTTCGACGCCGGGGGCGTTCATGTCGATGGCCATCATCGTGACGCCGGCGTGTTTGGCCGCATCGGGGTCGGTTCGCACGGTTGCAAGACCCCACTGGCATTGGCGAGCCAGGCTGGTCCATACCTTCTGCCCGGTGACCTCCCAGCCGCCGTCCACCCGTTTGGCCGACGTCCGCACGGCCGCGGCATCGGAGCCGGCGCCTGGCTCGGAGAACAGCTGGCACCACATCTCCTTGCCACGCAGGACCGGCTCGACCCAGCGCTCACGCTGATCGTCGGTGCCCGCCTGCGCGACCGTCAGCGTGACCCAGCCGGTGATCCCCAGATCAGGGACGTCGACGTTGCGGAACTCCTCCTCGATCACCAACTGCTCGACGACATCGGCGCCCCGGCCCCACGGCTTGGGCCAATGCGGCACCAGATATCCGGAATCGACGAGGAAGTCACGCCGCTCGGCCTCGGGAAGCGAGCCCACTTTGGTGGCGACCTCGCGGGCCTGCTGGCGATAATCCTCCGCCTCGGGCGGCAACGTGAACGACGCGCCATGCGCCAGGCCGCCGCGTTGCCCATCGACGACGTCGACCAGGGGGTCGGCGCCGTCGGCCATCACGGCTGCGAGCGTGCGCGCGCGCCGAAGATATAGGTGGGCGTCGTGCTCCCACGTGAATGCGACGCCGCCGTGCAGTTGAACGTTCTTCTCCGCGTTGAATACCTGGGTTTCCACTGCATGCGCGGCGGCCACCGCAGCGGCGAACCAGGCGCTGTCCAGATCGTCGCTGCGCGCGGCATCCCAGGTGGCCGCGGTCGTTTCTTCCGCACCGACCAGCATGTTCGCCAGGTGGTGCTTGACGGCCTGGAACGTGCCGATCGTGCGACCGAATTGCTCGCGCACCTTCGCGTAGTCACGGGCCATCTCCAGGCTCGCCCAGCTGACCCCCACCGCCTCGGCGGCGGCCAGGATCCGGAACACCGTGCGCGCCCGGCGAGCCGCGCCGCGCAGCACCCGGTCTTCTGGCGCGGCAACCCCGCTCAACCCGACCGTCCCGATCGTGCGGGTGGTGTCGAGCCCCTCCAGCGCGGTCACCGTCACACCGCTGGCCGCGGCGTCCAACACGACGATGTCCTCGCCGGCGGCGAGGAGCAGCACATCGGCATCGGGTGCACCGAGCACCGCGGGGCTCTCGCCGCTCACCGTCAGGTCCGCCTCCACAACGACGTTCCCGGACAACCCCACCGCACCGACGGTGCTGCCGTCCGCCAGACCCGGCAGTAGTTGCGCGCGAAGGGAATCCGACCCGCAGCGGTCGATCACCGCGGCTGCCGCCACTGTGGGCAGGAAGGGCCCGGGGCACAGCTCGTGCCCCTGGGCCTCGAGCACGATCGCCAACTCCGACAGGCCGAACCCTGACCCGCCGTGCTCTTCGGCGGTCGCGAGCCCGTTCCAGCCCAGTGCCGCCGACGCCTTCCAGATCTCGATGGGATGAGCCGAGCCGGCCTCCAGGGTCGCGCGGGCCGCCGCGCGGCTATCGACCCTGGTCAGCTGACCGTGAGCGGAGTCAGCCAGGTCGCGGTGCTCGTCGGTGATCGCCAATGCTGAAGTAGTCACAGCTAGACGTTAGCGCCGAGGTCTCCCGGCGCTACGGACCCCTCGCCTTTTCCGGTTTCTTGACACTTTTGCGTTACTTTGTAAACCTCGATGCCGACAGCACCCGCGCACGGCACTAGTGCATAGTTCTGACCGTGAGAAAGGACGGGGTAGACCCACGATGACGAACTACGAGTTTTTGATCTACGAGAAGTTGGACGACGGGCAGATCGTGCGGATCATGCTCAACCGGCCAGATGCCCGCAACGCACAAAATCGGGGAATGCTCGTCGAGCTGAACGACGCGTTTCTTCGGGCCGAAGCCGATGACCAGGTCCGGGTCGTGATCCTCGGCGGCATGGGGCCGATGTTCTCATCGGGTCATGACCTGGGATCGAAGTTGATGCAGGCCGAGTACACACCGGGACCCGATCAGCTCCCCAGCTACCGGGTGAACGGTGGGACGCGCGAGGCTGCCGAGAAGCTGCTGCTGCAGGAGTGGCACCACTTCTTCGACAACACGCGTCGATGGCGCAACCTCCGCAAGATCACCGTTGCGCAAGTCCATGGCGAGGTCTACGCCGCTGCCCTGATGCTGATGTGGGCCTGCGACCTCATCATCGCCGCCGAGGGCACCCGGTTCGCCGACGTCGTCGGAACCCGGCTGGGCATGTGCGGCGTCGAGTATTTCGCTCACCCTTGGGAATTCGGGCCCCGCAAGACCAAGGAGCTGATGCTCACCGGCGATTCGTTGACCGTCGAGGATGCGTATCAACTGGGCATGGTGTCGAAGATCTTTCCCGAGTCTGAGTTGAGCGACAAGACCCTGGAGTTCGCGCGACGTATCGCCCGGGTCCCCACGATGGCTGCCCTGCTGATGAAGGAGGCGGTCAACCAGACCGTCGACAACATGGGCTTCTACAACGCGCTCAACGCGTGCTTCACCCTGCACGAACTCAACCACGCGCATTGGGCCTGGGCGCACGAGAACAGATTCCCTGTGGGCCTTGAGGAGGATGGCCTGCCGAACTGGCGCACCGCTCCCCCGGTGTCACCCGCAGCCAAGGACAAAGTCGGGCCGGACGCCTAGGGTCTACTCTTCGGCCACCGGCGCGGAGATGTGCGTGGCTTCCGAACGGCCGCGCAGCACCTCGGTGCCCCGAGTCGCCCAGTACTGGCGTTCAGCCGGGTCGGCCCGCTCGATCGCGGCGGCTGACGACAGGATCCGCCGATCTGAGGTTTTCGCGAGATCGGCCAGCCGTGCGGCCTCGTTGACGGCGTCGCCGATCACCGTGTACTCGTAACGGTTCTCGGCACCGATGTTTCCCGCAAACACGTGTCCCGCCGACACACCGATACCAAAGTCAACCATCGGCAGCTCGCGCAGCTGCTCACCCAGGCTGCGGGCGGTTGCCAGCGCCGCCGAAGCTGCCCCGCGCGTTCGCAGCGGCGCGCCGAAAACAGCGAGCGCAGCGTCGCCCTGGAATTTGTTGATCGCGCCGTCATGTTCGTCGACGGCGTTGACAACGATGCGGAAGAAGTCGTTGAGCACCATGGCGACCTGCTCCGGCGGCCGGTTCGCCGCCAGCTGTGTTGAGCCCACCAAGTCGATGAACAGGATTGCCGCGTCTTGCACGTCGCCCGACAGAGATGCGCCTTCCTCAATGGCGCGACGGGCGACGTTGGCACCGACGTGGCGGCCGAACAGATCCCGTAACCGTTCCCGCTCGGCGAGCCCCGCGACCATTTGGTTGAATCCGGCTTGCAGTCGCCCGATTTCAGAGCGCTCATAGACGCCGATCTGCGTGTCGAGTCGGCCTTGTTCGACCTCGGCCATTGCGTCGACGACCTCGCCGACCGGATCCGCAATCGACCGTGACGTCAGGATCATTATCGGCAGGCCCAGCAGCACCGCGGCAGCTGTCACCACGAGTACCGGAATCTCGACGGAGCCGTTCTTCTCGATGATCCAGCCGTTCGCCCGAATCAATATCAGACTGGCGATCACGCCGGAAGGCAGCGCGGTGCCCAACGTCCACATGCCGACCAGTCGGGCAAGCACGCTCGGCACCCTCACCCATCCCTCGGAACCCTGCGTGGTGGCCGCCAAAATGGGGCGAAGAGCACCCTGGGTGAGCACTAATCCGATGCCGACCGCCGCGGCGGCACCGAGTACCACACCGATCAGGGTCGGCACCGCGACAGCCGCTCCCGCACCGAGATTCAACAGCACCACGATCGCGCCGCTCACCGCCCATGTCGCCGACAGGATCGCCGACTGTCGGCCGACAAGTCTCATCGCGGCCCGGCGTTGATCCTGGCTTGGCTGCCGCCCGGGAACAAACCACCGCAGTGTCGGCGTGATGTTCAGGATGCCGCCTACCGCCACGGCGGTCGTGCCGACAACGACAAGGACGACGGCCGCCGTCACGTTCTGCTCGGTGAAGAATATGCGCGCTCGACCGGGTGTGATGCCGCCCAGCGGAATCACGATCGCGGTGCTCGCCAAACACGCGAGGAAGTGTGCGACCGCCAGACGGGCCGCGTACTGCGCCGCGAGCCTGTTCGTGATTGTCCCCACCAGAAGAAGCTAGCCGGTTCGACCGCCGAAGCAATTCAGTTGACCGGCTCGAACTCCAGGTGCAGTTCCGTCAGGCCCCGCAGCTGCCAGGTGGGCTCGAAGGCGTAGCGACGCGCGTCGGGGGGACCGTGCTCGGCATCGGAAACCCTGATGTCGCCCATCCGGTCGAGGATGCGGTTGAAGGAGATTCGGCCCTCCGCCCGCGCCAGCGGGGCGCCGGGGCAGGAGTGCACACCGCGCCCGAACGCCACATGCTCGCGCACGTTCGGGCGGTCGGCGTGAAACTCGCCCGGCTCACTGAATTTCTGCGGATCCCGATTGCTCGCTCCGGGCAGAAGCATCACGGTGGTACCGGCCGGAATGCGAATGTCACCCACCGTGGTCGACGTGCGCGCCATCCGGAAGTGAGACTTCACCGGGCTTTCGATCCGCAGCGTCTCCTCGACGAACGCGGGAATGCGGCTGCGGTCTTCGCGCACCGACGCCTGGATGTCGGGACGCTCACAGATCACTCGCATCCCGAAGCCGAGTAGCTTTGTCGTGGTTTCCTGTCCGGCCGCGAACAAGAATGCGGCGAGCCTGACGACGTCGATGATTTCGGGCGTCGAGCCGTCGGAGTATTTGGCCTCGGCGAGCTCGGTCAACACGTCCTCGCGCGGCTCTCGCCGGCGCTCGGCGATGTACGTCGAGAACCTGTCGTCGAGCCATTCGAGCGGATTGTGTGCGGAGGTCATCGAATGGTCGGCTATCGCCCCGACTAGCTGTCCTGAGAAGACGGCGCGAAACTCTTGGTGGTCCTCGACGGGGATTCCGAGCAGATCGGCGATCACCAAGCCCGAGAACGGCCGCGCATAGGCGTCCATGAACTCACATGTCCCGCTGGACACGAACTCCTCGAGTTGCTGATCGGCCAACCGCCACATGAAGTCTTCGTTTTCCTTCAGCCGCTTTGGCGTCAGAAGCCGGCTCAATAGCCCCCTGGTACGAGTGTGATCGGGAGGATCCTCGGTCACGATGTGTTCGCTCATCGGGATTCCGTCGCGATACTGCTCTATCAGCGCGCCGACATCGTCGCCCCCGGGCCCGAACGGCAGCCCGGAGTATGGCCCCGCCACCGAGACGCAGGAGGAGAACGCCGGGTCCTTGTACACCTCGAGTGCTTCTTGGTGCCCGGTGACGGCCAGCAGGCCGTGGTGGGCTTCGGGTGCCACGGGGCACTTCGAGCGCAACTGGTCGAAGTACGCGTACGGATCCGGGATGAGGGACTGGTCGGTGAAGAAGTCGGCGGATTCAAGGTCGCTCACGATGGTCTCCTACTGCTCGATCGAGACGGTGTCGGGCAGTTCCGTCACGAGGTCCCGAACAACACCGGCAGCGATGTCGGGGACCGAAACACCTGTCCGCGGATGTGCGGATCGTCGGCCTCGGGATCCAGGCGGAGGTTCGGCAGGCGGTCGAGCAGGAGATTGATGGCGACGCGCATCTCCATGCGCGCCAAATGCATTCCCATGCAGACGTGCGGGCCATGGCCCCATGCGATGTGTGCGCGCTGCTCGCGGAAGATGTCGAAGCGGTTGGGATCGGGGTAGCGGACCTCGTCCCGGTTGGCGGCCCCAAGCATCGGCATTACCGATGAGCCGGCAGGGATCGGTACCCCTGCAAGTTCGGTGTCTCGGGTGGCTACCCGGGTGATCGAAAGCAGCGGGGGTTCCCACCGTGTTGCTTCCTCGATCGCCTGGGGAATCAGTGAGCGGTCGTCGCGGACCGCGTCGAGTTGGTCGGGATTCGACAACAGCCCGTACAGCAGGTTGCCCAGGGAGCGGTACGTGGTCTCGACACCGGCGGGCAGAAGTAAGTGCAGGAAGCAGTAGATCTCCTCGTCCGAGAGCTTCTCCCCGTCGATCTCGGCTTCGGCCAGGCCGCTGGTGAGATCATCACGAGGCTCCTCGCGGCGAGCTGCAAGTATCGGGACCAGATACTTCCCCAATGCCTCGGTCGCCGCGGCGGCCCGCTCGGGATTGACGCCCACGGCCAGCAACGAGATCGACCAGCGTTGGAATTGGGTGTAGTCCTCTTGGGGCAGCCCCAACAGCCCCGCGATGACCTGACTCGGGTAGGGAAATGTGAACTCGTTCACCAGCTCCGCGCGACCTTGACCGGCGAATTCGTCGATGAGGTCATTGCCCACCCGCCCCGCCAGGTCGGTCTCCCAGCGCGCCAGTGCCTTCGGCGAAAAGGCTTTAGAGACCAGCGCACGATGTCGGCCGTGTTCGGGTTCGTCCATCCCCACCATGACGTGCTTGCCGATGCCGAAGAAATCCTTGATGATCGACGACGAGTACGTCTCGTTATCTTTCAGCATCTGTTGGATGTCTTCGTGGCGGTAGACCATGAAGACGGGTTTTCCTTCCTCGCCTGGCATTACCGAGAAGTCCAGTCGCTGTACGGGTTCCGCGTGTCGAATCCGCGCCAGTTCGGTGTACGGATCGCGGACGTCACCGGCTACGGCATCGTCGAACGACCCGAAGTCGCCCAGATCGTCGAACAACTGCATGAAATCTCCTTATCCGGCAGCCGGGTGGGCTACCGTCTTGACCTCGGTGTACTGGTCGAAACCTGCGACCCCGTTCTGGCGGCCGATACCGCTGGCCTTGTAACCGCCGAACGGCGAGTCGGCGCCGTAGGCGGCAGTCCCGTTCAAACCCATGAACCCGGCGCGGATTCGGCGAGCAACGGCGATCGAGTGCTCCACCGAACCCGACATCACGTTGCCGGCCAACCCGTACACACTGTCGTTGGCGATGCGGATCGCGTCTTCCTCGTCGTCGAAAGGAATCACCGCGAGGACGGGGCCGAAGATCTCCTCCTGGGCGATCGTCATCGAGTTGTCGACATCAGTGAAAAGCGTGGGCCTGACAAAGAATCCCTTGTCGAATCCGGTGGGGGAATCCGGGCCGCCGACGAGGCACGTGGCACCTTCATCGACGCCTTTCTGGATGTAACCGAGCACCCGTTCCCGCTGCTTGGCCGATATCACCGGACCACACAACGTGCCGGGGTCCTGCGGATCCCCCGGCATGATGTTTTCGTACATCGCCTTGAGCATCGCGACGCCCTCGTCGTACTTGGATCGCGGCAGCAGCAGGCGGGTCGGATTGGCACAGCCCTGCCCCGCGTGCATGCAGGGTGCGATGCCGATCGCGCACGCCATCCCCAGGTCGGCGTCCTCCAGCACGATGGTCGCCGACTTGCCGCCCAGCTCCAGGAACAGGCGCTTCATGGTCGCTGCGCCCTTCTCCATGATCCGCTTGCCGACGACAGTCGAGCCGGTGAACGAGATCAGATCGACCTTCGGGGACAGCGTGAGCTCTTCCCCGACGAAATGGTCGGATGCGGTGACGACGTTGACAACCCCCGCTGGGATATCGGTGCAATCCGCGATCAGCCGCCCGATCCGGGTCGCGTTGAACGGAGTGTTTGGTGCGGGTTTGAGCACCATGGTGTTGCCGGTGGCCAATGCCTGGCCGAGCTTCTGGATGGTGACCTCGAACGGGAAGTTCCACGGCACGATCGCTCCGACCACGCCGACCGGTTCGCGCCACACCTTGCGGGTGGTGTTCTGGCCGGTCAGAGACACGAAGGCGTCACCGAGATCGGTCTCCCACGCGTACTCGTCGATCAGCCTCACGGGAAACTTGAGGGCGTCCTCCAGCGGAGCGTCGAGCTGCGGGCCGAAGGTGATCGCCCGCGGCGTTCCGACCTCGAGGATGAGCTCCTCGCGCAGCTCTTCCTTCTCTTTCTCCAACGCCTCATGCAGCTGCAACAGACACCGCTTGCGCAACTCTTTGTCGGTCGACCAGTCGGTCTCGTCGAAGGCGCGACGCGCGGCGTCGATGGCGCGGTGCATGTCCGCCGTCGACGCATCGGCGACCTCGCCGATCACCTCCTCGGTGGCCGGGTTGATGTTGGTGAAGGTGCCGGCCTCGCCGTCGACGAGCTTGCCGTCGATCATCATCTTCTGCTCGAACCGAACCGTGGGCGTGTCAGCCATTGTTGTCGCTCTCCTCAGTTGTTAGGCCGCGATACCGCGGAAGTCCCATTATCAAACGAATCATCTGGTGCAATCCGGCAGGTGGCAGTAGGCGGTTCATGGCCAGCAGCATCCGCGCGTCGGGACCCACCGGGCGCCGGACGAATGGCGCGGTGCTGTCGAGCGCCTTGGCGAGTCCGGCCGCGAAACGTTCCGGCGAGCGGGCCGCGTATTTCATGGCGAGTCGCCCCCGCCGATCCATCGTGGCGTGATGACGTGCGTATGCCCCGTCGAAGTCGCGGCAGTCCGTTGTGCCGGCGTCGGTGATGATGTCGGTGTCGTAGGTGCCGGTGACCAGGATCGTCACCCCCAGGCCGAACGGCGCGATCTCGCTGGCCAGCGACTCACCCCACCGCTCCAATGCTCCTTTAGCTGCGGAGTACGGCGCGGTCGCCGGCATGCCGCGCACGCCGCCTGCGCTCGATACCATCACGATTCGCCCTCGACCCGCGGCGCGCATGGATGGCAGCAGTGCGTTGGTCAGCATCACCGGTCCGAAGATCGTGGTCTGGAACATCCTCTCCCACAGGCTGATCGGTGTCTCCTCCGCCATTCCCGCCGCCGAGATGCCTGCGTTGTGTACGAGAGCGCGCGGGGCGCCGACCGTCTCCTCGATCATCTTGGCGGCCGCAGTGATCGACGCCGTATCGGTGAGGTCAAGCTGGACACCGATCAGACGGGAATCGTCGGCCCGCGCGCCCGTCGTCTCCCTTAAACGGTCCATCCCCTCATCAGGCGTGCGCATCGCCGCGACCACCCGCCAACCCCGCCTGTAGAGAAACGTGGCCGATGCGAAGCCGAGACCCCTTGAGGCACCGGTGATGACGACGCTGCGCGGTTCACTCATTGTTTGGGCGCACACTGCTCGCTCTCGGATCCGAGCAGCACGTGGGGCCGTCCGCTCGGCTGCGCACTCATCCACGTCGACCAGATGCCGACGGAATACGGTCCTGGTTGCCCATTCTTCTCGTAGAACCCTTGCGGGTCATACACTTTGGCTTCCGGATAGGGCCACGGACAAGCCACGGAAGTGGCCGTTCGCGTCCACTTGATGACCGCGAATCCGGTGCCGTAAGCGAAGTACGCGAGATTGATGATGACGAACATCACCACGAACATGCCCAGTGCCGGTCGAGACGGGAAGATGCGTGCCCGCCGGGCCAACTTCTCGGCAACAGTGCGCCCCGTGTCGTCGCGGTAGAGCAGCACACCCGCCGGGATCATCACGAATGTCACCATCACGGTTTCCCAGATGAACGGGAATTGGTATGGCTGTCCAACGAAAACGGACCCGAAGGGAATGACTTGCGCGTAGATGTAGAAACCAGTGCGCACCAGCGTCATCTCGAGCATCGCGTCGATGAGGATCCCGACGGGCAGGATGATCAACGCCAGGCTGATCAGCGGACGGCGCCACACAAACGAGTTCGTGGGGCGGCGGGCCTGAATCTTGCGGAGGATCCAGATGGCCGGGAAATACGGCCCCAGGTAGAACATGATGTACCCGATCACCAGGAACGGTTCCACCGTGGGCGAGATGGACGCCAGCGGCCAGTCCTCGGGCCAGTGCCACAGCTGCGGGTTGTACACCGCATAGGGCGACCAGTTCATGATCGGGTCCTGCCAGACGATCAGCGTCGTGACGATGCCCATCAACAGCACAGGATGTGCAGGGTGTCGGCGCCAGACGACCACGTACACCGCGATGATGATGAGCATCGTGATGATCGTGAAGATCTGGAACAGACCCAGCCAGTGCTGATAACCGAACAGTGGCTCGACCGGCCGGGGCGCGCCGGTGACTTCGGGATTGCGGATGCGGGGAGAGACCGCACCCATGCGGGCGTTGGCCGCGATGAGCGCCAGCAGGACCAGCGCAATCCCGACCCAGAGGGCGCCGACCCACGAACGCTTCTTCGATCCGGGCGGCGGGGTGGCGGCCGATTCCGTTGTCTGGGTGGTCATTTGCTACTCCTCACCGAACCGGTCGACGAGATGGGAGTTGACGCCGTCGGCATCGAGTCGTCGGGCGACCAGGTAGCCGGCGCCCATCCATGCCCGGCGGGTCCACTTGCCGAACGACACTCTCGTGCCCGGGGCGCCGGAGGCCGCTGGCAGCATTTTGACCCGCTCGAGGGCTTCCTTGACGCCGCGGGGGCTCAGCGGATGAGCGTCGGTGAATGCGTGCAGCAGTGTGGTGGCGACGTCGCAGTTGACGACGGGCACGCAATACTGTGGCCGCCGATCGTATGCCGCTTCGAAGCGGTCGAGGAATCGCTGTCCGACGGCGTTTTCTTCGTCGTACTGGTCGTTGCCGGTCCAGCCCATGAAGGCGTTCCACAGGATTGGATTGATCCACGCGTTCTGGAACGCAGTGCTCGTGAATCGCGGAGGGTCCCAGTCGAGTGCTTCTAGCACTGGATTGACGAAGACGATGCCGAAACCAAAGCCCATGTGCACGACCGCTGGCGCCTTCGCCTCATGCAAGCTACGCACCGCGTCGTTCACGTCTTGAGCAGTCTGCGCAATCGATGCCTCGGCCACGATCCGAATACCCTTGCGCCGACATGCAGCTCGAAAATATTTGAGATAGCTCTCGCCCACCAGCGACTGCTCGATCAACACGCCAACTTCGGTGTGCCCGCCCTTCGCGAGCTGGTCCGCCCAGAAGATCGGTTCGTCGGTCATCGAGCCTTGTGGGAACGAGAACGTCCACTCACCCAACCAGTCGTCAGTACCAGTCACGCTCACCGCTGGAACGCGGAAGCGCTCCTCGATCGCCTCGCGGGTGGGCACGCAGTTATCGGTGATATGGGGTCCGAACACCACGAGGCAGCCTTCGTCGACGAGCTCGCCGTACGCATCAATCACCGCCTTGACCGATCCCTTCGGGAGGCCTTCGACCTCTCGGTAGACAATCTCGATCGGGCGGTCGATGATTCCTTGCTTCACCCCTTCGTCGAAGATCAGGTCGAACGGCCGGGTGAGGTCGTCGCGCATCTCCTGCGGGTAGCCTTCAGGCAGCACGAAATCCATCAGGTACCCGATTTTTATCGGCTGCGCGGTGCTTTCGTAGCCCATCTCACCTCCGTTGGCGCGGGCCATTCCAAGAAACCTAATATTTGTTCAGACCCTAGCGGTGCACATCTTCACCGTCAACGTCGGGTCACGAGGGCGGGTCGGAAAGGTAGGCGTCGATCATCTCGACCAGGCCCCTCGTCACGATGGCGTCATCTGTGAGCGGTCCCACCACCGCGACGCGCGCCGCCTCACGCGGGGTGAGGCCTTCGGCGGTCAGTCGGCCGGCGGCGATCAGTACCCGTGTCGATGCGACCTCGCGAAGCCCCGCGGTGTCGAGTCGGCGGATCGCATTGCCGAACCGTACGAGCCGTGCGGCGTTGTCGTGATCGATGGCGGCCTCGCACGCAACGATCTTCTCCTCGACATCCGCTGGCGGAAAGCCGAACTCGATCGCTACCATACGTTGGCGCGTCGAATCTTTGAGGTCCTTGAGCACGCTTTGGTATCCGGGGTTGTACGACACCACAAGACAGAACCCGGGAGCGGCGTCGAGTGTGATGCCGAGCCGATCAATCGGGAGTTGACGACGGTGATCGGCCAGCGGGTGCAGGACCACGGTCGTGTCCTGTCGCGCTTCTACGACCTCATCCAAATAGCAGATCGCGCCCTCCCGCACGGCCCGTGTCAACGGGCCGTCAACCCATTCCGTCTCGCCGCCACGCAGCAGGAACCGGCCGACGAGATCTGCAGTCGTCAGGTCGTCGTGGCAGGCCACGGTGATGAGCGGACGCTCGAGGTCATATGCCATCGCCTCAACGAAGCGCGTCTTTCCGCATCCGGTGGGGCCCTTGAGCAGAACCGACAGTCCTTGCCGGAAGGCCGCCGCGAACACCTGCTCCTCGTGGCCCACTGGCACGTAGTACGGTCGGGGCTCTTTGTCAGGCATCATTTCCCCTCCGTCACAGCTTGTTTCGCGCCGATTCGTCGTCGGACCTCCGCCGAGCGGAGCGCCGAGCGGAACAGCGGCCCGATCACGTGGTTCAGTTGTTCGAGCCGAGGGACGGTCGCATGGGCGGCACTCCCGAACACCCGCTGCAGCTCGCCGGCGTCGGTGCTTGCGCCGATCGTCAAACACAGACAGCCGGTACCCCGCCGACGCGCTTCAGCTAGCGCACGGCGCGCATCGGCTGCCCCGTAATCCCGTTCGTAGCCCTGGTCGAAGGCCAACCCGTCAGACACCACCACAAGCAGCCGCCGCGACGTCCCGCCGTGACCCTCCAGCACCGCCGCACCGTGCCGGATGGCCGCACCCAGCCTCGAGTAGCCGCCGGGAACAAGCCCGCGAAGGCGGCGCATTACCAGCGTGTTCACGGCGTCGTCGAAGCGCTTGACCGGCATCAGCGTCACCGCCGACCGGCCCTGAGAGTGAAATGCATAGAGCGCCACCCGATCCCCCAGATCATGGAGTGCGATGGTGAACGCCGCCGCAGCGGCCTGCTGCTGTTCGTGCACCGTTTGGCCCTGCGCGCCGGGCTCCTCGACCGATCCGGAGATATCGAGAAGAAGCATCACCGCGAGGTCGCGCCTGCGGCGGAGGCTGTCGAGGTACACCGCCTCGTCGGGCGCGGACCCGGCCATCACCTCGACCCGCGCTTCCACGGCCGCGTCGATGTCGACGTCGTCGCCCTGGGCTTGACGATGGCAGCGATCGAGACCCACCCCCAGTTGGGCCAGCGGTCGACGCAACCCGTAGGCGTCCGACAAACCCAGTGCGGTGTCGTCCGCCTTCGGGAGCGGCTCCACCTCCTGAACGGTGCACCAGTTCGGCCGGTAACGCCGCCGATGAACGTCCCACTCGGGGTAGGTGGCTCCGCTCTGCGCGTCGCCGTCGTCCCCGATAGCATCCACTTGCCGCGTCGAGAACACGGAACTCGCGCCGCCCCGCGCACCCGAGCGCGTTCGGTGGGTGGGCGCGTCGGCGCCGGGCGAACCACCTTCACCTAGTTGACGGACGACGCCAAGCATCTTCTGCAGCAACGTGCCGATCGCTCCGCCACCACCGACCGGGCTGGAGAAGGTGTCAGCGACGTCACCTCCGTCGCCGTTCTCGTCCTCATCGAGTTCGATCTGTTTTTTGCCCGACCGCCGGCCCGGGATGTGCTCGCCGGCAAGCCTCGACCGATCGGCGTGGCGCCTGGACGCCAACAGGTTTCGCGCGCGAATGGCGCCGAAATTCGCGGGCGGATCTGCGATCTCCTGTCCGCTCTGCGCGGCAGCGAGCGAGGCCGCCGGGGAGTCGGTGCGCGCTGCGATGTCGCAGTCGATGAGCGACCGCACGACCGGTGGCAAAAGCTGATCGTTGGCCACCAGCGCTCGATGACCCTCAACCGCGAGATAACGCCGCGCCAGCGCAGGGCGTCGCGTGAACTTGCCGATCACCTCCGGCGCCAGACTGCCGGCCGCGAGCAGGGAGGCCTGAACGGTCAGCGCCTGAAGTCGGTCCCGTAGGTCGCTGCCGGGGTCGATGAACACCGTTTTGCCGTCGGTCCACGCGGGTTCGCCGGCTTCGAGCGCCGCCACCTGTAGCGGACTCCCGGACAATGCCGACGCGAGCAAGCCCAGCCGCTCGAGGTCGTCCACCTCAGTGTCGCTCGTCAGCAGATCGTTCATCGCCTTCAACGCCGGTCGCGTGTTTGACCAAATATCTGTTCCAACGTAAAGTCCGCCGTGGCCACAAGTCAATCGCAGGAGGCGACAGGCGACCATGATCGACTTTGCCGGCCAGGCAGTCATCGTCACCGGAGCGGGCCGGGGCCTCGGCCGCCTCTACGCGCTCGAATTGGCGCGCCGCGGAGCTTCCGTGGTGGTCAACGACTTGGGCGGATCGATGCACGGTGACGGTGCAGACGCCGGCGTCGCCGACCAGGTCGTCGACGAGATCGTGCGCGCAGGCGGTGTGGCGGTCGCATCACACGACTCCGTGGACAGCCCCGACGGCGGAAACGCGATCGTCCACACCGCAATCGAGAGCTTCGGCCGCCTCGACGCGGTAGTGAGCAACGCCGGCATCTTCAACAGCGTTCCGTTCGATGAGCTTTCGGCACAAGACTGGCGCCGCATGCTCGGCGTGCACCTCGACGGCGGCTTCTACCTGAGCCAGCCCGCGTACCGCGTGATGAAATCACAGGGCTACGGCAGGTTCGTCTTCATTGCCAGCTCAGCAGGAATGTTCGGCCAGCCGCTGGAGGCGCATTACGCCGCGGCTAAGGCCGGTCTCGTGGGCTTGACGAATGTCATCGCGATCGAGGGTGCAGAGCACGGTATCCGAGCGAACACCGTCCTTCCGTTCGGCTTCTCGCGAATGGTCACCGAAACGGTGGGAGATCCGAAAGCGCTTGAGGAAACGGGCTTTCTGAAAGTGATCAGGCCCGAACTGGTGGTGCCGATCGTCGTCTTTCTCGCCAGCGATGCGTGCGAGTTCAGCCACCACAACTACTCGGCGTGCGCCGGCAGGTTCGCGCGGGTGTTCGTGGGCCTCGGTGACGGCTGGCTCGCAGCGCCCGACAGCAATCCCACCGCCGACGACGTCGTCGCCCACCTCTCCGAGATCTCCGCGACCGAGCCCTTTACCGTGCCGGGTTCGATCTTCGACGAGGTCTTCGGTATCTGTCAGCGACTGGGGATTACCACCTGACCTTCAGTCCCACACCACGTCCCTCCCCCGGGTGCGGAGCTGGTTGACCAAATATCTGTTCCAGACTAGAGTTCGACTTGGATCGCAGTCGATGACCTCTGCCAGCCGAAGCGGGCGCCGTGCGAGGTTACCCTCTGGTAACCTGTACCAAAGATTGGTTCCCCATGACGGGCGTGAATAGCCGTGGAGGTGTTGTGGCGCTTCAGCATTCGTCTGGGGCTTCAGACTCCGATGGCAAGCGCCGAACCGAGGTGCTCGAGACCGCCGCGTCGCTGATCGGATCCTCCGGTCTGCGTACTTCCCTTCAGGAGATTGCCGACGCCGCAGGGATCCTGCCGGGCAGTTTGTACCATCACTTCGAATCCAAGGAAGCAATCCTCGTCGAGCTGATCAGGCGTTATCACGCCGACCTGGATCGCGTCGGCCGAATCGCTCTCGAGCAGCTGGATGAACCCGACTCGCGGCCCGCCTCGGAGAAGATCGTCGAGCTGGGATCGGCCATCGCGCGTTGTGCCGTGAAGCACCGCGCCGCTCTTCAGATGTCCTTCTACGAAGCGCCCAGCTCCAACGAAGAACTCGTCAAGTTGCTTCAAGAACCCCCGACCGCCGTTCAGCAAGCCATGCTGCAGACGTTGCGTGCCGGCAGGTGGAGCGGCTACATCAGACCCGATATCGACCTTCCCACACTGGCCGACCGGATCTGCCAGAGCACCCTGCACGCAGGGCTCGACGTCATCCGGCACAACGCCTCCCCCGAACAGGTTGCGACGGTTTTGTGCCGAATCATGTTGCAGGGTCTGGCGATCCGGCCTCCCAGTGATCAGGAACTGGACCGGTCAAGTGCCTTCGCCGCGGCTGAGAAAGCCATCGACACATGGAAGGACGAGACCGCGTCTGCGGCCAACGACAAGGCTGCCCACGTCCGAACAGTGGCACGAGCCGAGTTTGGCCGCAAGGGTTATGAAGTCACCACCATCAGGGACATCGCATCCGCCGCGGGCCTGGGTACCGGCACCGTCTACCGGCTGATCGGGTCCAAGGACGAGCTTCTCGCGTCGATCATGTTGTCGTTCGGCACCAAAGTCGGTGGTGGATTTGCCACCGTTCTACGCGCGGATGCCACCCCGATCCAGAAACTTGACGCGCTGAGCTGGGTCAACATCAATGCGTTGGACCAGTTTCCCGATGAGTGGAAGATCCAGCTTGCGTGGATGCGACAGTCACCGCCCGACACCCCAAACCCGGGGCTGTTGTTTACCAAGCGACTGCGGCAACTCAAATCCCTGTTGTCCGAGGGGATCAAGTCGAACGAGATACATATCGACAGTCCGTCTACCGAGTTGCTGTCGCGTTGCGTGATGGATGTGCTGTGGATGCCGGAAAACATCGTGCGGGCCGCAGGCACCCGGGCGGCGCTCATTCACGCTCGGGACACCGTTGTGCGCGGGGTCGCCGACCGCAAAGCTCTTAGTTCGTAGTTACCGGTAGTCGCGCCCACCCGCGGACGCTCGCGGTGTGCGCCATGGCGGCGTTGTCGTAGTCGACTTCCCAATCCGGCCAGCGCTTTATCACTTCTTCGAGCGCCACCCGCGCTTCCATCCGGGCCAGCGCCGAACCGAGGCAGAAATGAAGTCCCTGACCAAAGCTGAGATGCGAGCCGTTGCGGCGGATGTCGAACCGGTACGGGTCCTCGAAGTGCCGCTCGTCGCGGTTGGCCGACCCGTTCAGCAGCAGCATCACTGAGCCCTCGGGGACCGTCTGTCCGTAGTACTCGCGATCTTGGGCGACGTATCGCGCCTGGACCGGCGACGGCGCCTCATAGCGCAACACCTCCTCGATCGCTTGCGGAATCAGTGACGGATCGGCCACCACCTGCCGGCGTTGGTCAGGGTTTTCGGACAGCAGCTGCCCGATGAAGCCGATCAGACGTGTCGTCGTCTCGTTGCCGGCGCCGGCGATGGTGGCTGTGTAGTTGAGCACCTCGCCGCGGGTCAGCTGACGGCGCGTGCCGTCCGCTTCCTCCACCTCGGCGTTCAGCAGCTGGGTCATCAAATCGTCGGAAGGGTGCTCCGCTCGCCAGTCGATGTAGTCGACAAGCTGTTGATAGCTCCGTTCGAACAGGTCCGCCGGAACCTCACGAAGCTGCTTGCCGTCCTTGAGTTCGAGGATGTTATCCGTGGTCTTGCGGATGGCTGCCTGGTCGTCTTCCGGGATGCCGAGGAGGTAGCCGATGGTTCGCATCGGCACCCATGCCCCGAGGTCCGCGATGAAGTCGAATCCCCGCGAGCCGATCAACGGATCGAGCACATACGCGCAGAACTGCCGTGTCAGCGGCTCGATCGCCTCCATCCGCCGCGGCGTGAAAACCCTTGACAGCAATCGCCGATGCAGATCGTGAAGCGGGGGATCCTCGAAAAGGATGACGCCGGGCGGAACCTCGATGCCGTTGAGAATGATGTCGAGGGTCGTTCCCCTACCCGAGCGATAGGTTTCCCAGTCGGGCAGCGCGTGCGCGACGTCTTCGTATCGGCTCAACGCGTAGAAGTTGTACTTGCCGTTGTAGTAGAGCGGCGACTCATCGCGCAGCCGCTTCCAGGTCGGATACGGGTTGTCGTCGATCTCAAAATCGAACGGGTCGTAGTACAAGTCGATGGCGCTCGCACCTGTCACACGAGCATCCTAGAGGTCAGCCCACCTTGAACCAAACATATGTTCCCCCGTAGTGTGCAGGTGTTCCGCTGTAGTGGCGGCTCTAGGAGAGGACGAGATGACTGGTATCGAGCAGTTCCGGTACGACAACAAGCGGGTGCTTGTGGTTGGGGGTGCCACCGGCATGGGGGCCGCGGCAGCCAAGATGGCCAAAGAACTCGGCGCCGAGGTGGTTGTGCTGGATTACGCTCCGGTGAGTTTCCCAGTCGACAAGGCGCTCACCGTCGACCTTCGGGATCCGGCGTCGATCGATGGCGCGATCGACGAGGTCGGTGGGCCCGTGAATGCGATCTTCTCGGCTGCCGGCGTGGCCGACGGGCCGGACCTGATGCGAATCAACTTCATCGGCCACCGACACTTGATCGAGCGGATGCTCGACAACGACCAACTTCCCCGCGGGTCGTCCGTCTGTTTCATCTCGTCACTGGCGGGGCTTGGCTGGGAAAACGATCTTCCCCGAATTCAGGAGTTCTTGGCCACACCTGACTACGAATCCGCGGAAAAGTGGGTCGCGGCCCATGAGGCAGAGGGCTTCATCCACTACGGCTTCAGCAAGCAGGTCATCAACGCCTACGTGGCAATTCAGTCCTATCCCTTCCTGAAGAAGGGGGTGCGGATCAACGCGATCTGCCCCGGTCCCACCGACACACCGCTCGCCCAGGCCAACGCCGACCTCTGGCTTGCCTTTGCGCAGGACTACCGCGAGGCGACAGGCTGCAAGGTTCACACCCCGGACGAGATGGCCAGCGCGATGGTGTTCCTCAACAGCGATGCGGCCAGGGCAATCAGTGGCGTGAATCTTCTGGTGGACAACGGGCACGCGATGTCGTCCATCACCGGATCGTTCGCACCGGGCAAGCCCATCCTTGACCTGATCATGGGCAAGATATCGCTCGGCTAACCCCTCCGGGACTGTTCACCCGAATGCGTAGCGTGGAACCGTCATCGGCAGATCGAGCGAACTGAGAAGTCCTGCAGGGGCTTCGACCACGTAGGGCACTGCGTTCACCACACGCATCGCGGTGGCCGCCATCGCACTTCGGCCGGCGCCGTGGCCTTCGGCATCACCCAGCGTCATCGCGCAGTGGATGTCCGGGTCGCCGTCGATGTCGACCCGATACGTGGCGTCGTGCTCCGAGTTCAACCAGTCGGGCGCGACGTCACGGGCCATCCGGATGATGTGCACGATCACAATCGCCTCCCGGCCATCGACAACGCCGGCGGCGCGGGTACAGACCGCGGCACACGTACCAGCTTCGATCGTGCCGAAAGCAACCTCGATGGACCTGTCCGTCAGTCGACGGTCGAGTGACCCGCGTATTTCTTCGACTTCGACGCCCAGGCCATCCGCCATCAGGTAAATCGGCGCGTTCCACGCCATTTCGATGAATCCCGGTGTCTTGAGCATCGGTTCGAAGTCGAGCGGTCGACCGAATCCCATCCCGTCCATCATCACGCTGGCGACGGGATAGTGGTCGTTGAGGGCCACTTCGGTCGCCGTGATCGTGCGAATGGTTTTCGACTGGGTGCTCAGCAGCAGTGCGAGTTGATCTGACCCGAACCCTGGGAAGATGCCCGACGCGTAGAACGAGACGTTGCCCGACTTCGCTGCGGCCTCGAGTTGATCGCGCCACTCCTTGGCGAAGTAGGCAGGCGGGTAGACAAGGCTGGTGGACGTCGTGGAGACGACATTGATTCCGGCCTCGAGCAATCGCAGATAGTCAGGCACAGCGCCGGCATCGCGTTCCGGGCCGCTGGCCGAGTAGATTACACAGTCCGGCCGGAGCGCGATAAGCGCATCGGCGTCGTTTGTCGCCGGCACGCCGATCGGTGCGCCGCCCGCGAGTTCGCCAGCGTCCCGCCCCACCTTCTCGGGCGAATGTACCCAGACGCCGACGAGTTCCAGGTCGGGCCGACGCCGGATCGCGTCGATGGCGATGGCGCCGACCCCTCCGGTTGACCAGACGACGACACGAATTGGGTTCGCGGCCACGCTTCTCCTCAATCAGCGTTCGGCGACGGATTCCTGCGAGCGTGCGGCCGCCGTCGCCGCACGCTCGAGATAGGGCCAAGCCAGATCGGGAGCCAGTCCGCCGCATAACGGCACAAGCTGCAAGCCCTGCCCGCCGCGCACATACGCGGCTGCTTCATCGACGGTGAAGATGCGGTAGGGCCCCGGTACCGCGCGCAGTTCTTCGACGCTCCGGGCTCGCGAAATGCTGGCCACCGTGTCGTCGCCGTGCCGATAGGCCGCCGCGGTCATCGCGTCGTGAAGCAGATGCCGGCCGATCTCGTCCCACGCGCGGTCCACGTCATCGGCGACGAATACCGTCGTCGGCGCGGCCACGTCGGGGAACTGGGTCATGCCTGGCTCGTGACCGTTGGCACGGCACTCCGTCTGGTAGAGCTCCTTGAGCTCCGGGGAATGCACCTGGGAGATGAACCCGAGCCCGTGCCGAGCCGCCCGTTTCGCGGCTGCCGGACTGCCGCCCGCGATCATGATCAGCGGGCCGTTCGCGGTAGCACACGGCGGGGTGACGTGAATGCGGCGACCTTCGTGGATCACGGGCTCGCCTTTGAGAAGACGCAGAAGCAGCGCCAAGTTTTCGTCAGCAAGGCGCCCGCGTTGCCCGTTGTCGACGCCGAAGTGTTCGTATTCCTCAGGGCGGTGGCCGATACCGAAGGCGTACCAGACGCGCCCTTTGCTGATGATGTCCAGCACGCTGATCTCTTCGGCAAGACGGACCGGGTCCCAGAGCGGAAGGGCCACTGCGGCCAGCAGGATCGCGAGACGCTCGGTGCGGGCCGCGACCGCCGATGCGAGGATCAGCGGCGCAGGCAGATGGCCGTCCTGCGCGGCATGGTGTTCCGAAAGTACCGCGACGATTGCGCCGCGGGTTTCGGCCCACGCGCACATGTCGACCGCTGCGCGGTAAAGCTCGGTCGCCGGAGCGCCGATGGCAGGCGCGCGCATGTCGAACCGGAGCGTGATCATCCCGCGGCGGGACTCTACGCCGGAACAGATGTTTGGTCAATCCGTTCACCCTGTTGACCACGCACAATGGTGCTGTTAGCCTTCCGGAGCAAAAGTTAGGTCGGATAGCGCCAGCATCCGGCAAGCCCGGGCCGTTCGACCGGTGAACGCCGTTCTACCGATGAACAAGGAGGAACGATGGCATCAGGCGCGAAGCGGGTGGTGGTCTGGTCGACGGGCGGCATCGGATCCATCGCCATCCGCGCGATCCAGCGGCGATCTGATCTCGACCTGGTCGGGGTGTGGGTCCACTCCGACGAGAAGGCCGGTGAGGACGCGGGCGAGCTCGCCCATGGCGAGCCCGTCGGTGTCATCGCCACCAACGACGCGGATGCGCTGATCGCGTTGAAGCCGGATTGCGTGGTATACGCGGCCAGCGGGCCTGAGCGTGACGCGATCGCCATCCCCGACTACCTTCGGTTCCTCGAAGCCGGCATCAACGTCGTCTCCACCAGCACCACACGCCTGATCAACCCCGCTGCGTATGAGCCGTCTGAATGGCGAGATCAGATGGCTGCCGCCGCCAAGACCGGGCAGGTCTCTTTCTACGCGTCGGGAATCGAACCCGGCTTCGCGGCCGACTTTCTGCCGCTGGTGCTGATGACGCAGTCGGCGTCGATCGAGAAGGTCCACGCCTACGAGATCGCTCTGTACGACGACTATGCGGTGGCAGACATCATGAGCGACGCCTTGGGATTCGGTCGGCCGCTCGACTACCAACCATGGATCAGCTTCCCGGGCGCCATCGCCGGCGAGTGGCAAGGGCAGCTCCGACTGGTCGCCGAGGCGCTGGGCGTCGAAATCGAGGAAGTGCGTGAGACTTTCGACCGCAGGACGTCCGATCGGACATTTGACGTTGCGTTCGGCAGGGTCGAGGCGGGAACCTGTGCCGCGCTGCGGATGCAGGCCATCGGTGTGGTTGACGGACGCGAGGCCATCGTGATCGATCACGTCACGCGGCTTGCACACGACATCGCACCGGACTGGCCAACAGGTGTGGGCGACCTTTCCTACCGGGTGGTCGTCGAGGGCGAGCCGGACATCGATTGCACCCTGGCGGTCTCCGTTCGCGATCCTGCTCGTGCCGGTATCCCGGGGATGGTCGCGGGCGCGGGCGCGATGGTCGCCACCGCTATGCGTGTCGTGAACGCGGTTCCGTATGTGGTTGACGCACCACGGGGTCTGCTCACTTCGCTGGACTTGCCGCTGACTCTTCCGCGCCGCGTATTCGTCACTCGCTGAGTGTTGGTACCAGTGCCCTGGTGCGCCGGCCCTATTCTCGACGGATGAGCATTGACATGGCCTGCCCACGCCGGATTGCTAATTCGCTGTGCGCCGTGACTCTGACGGCCGGGGCCCTGTTGGCTTCACCGATCGGCACACCTTCTGCCGGTGCCGACGGTTGCCCCGACATCGAGGTGGTGTTCGCGCGCGGGACTAACGATGCCCCGGGCGTCGGGGATGTGGGCCAGCCCTTCATCGACGCGCTGCGTTCGAAGGTAGGCAGCAGGTCCGTCGGGCAGTACGCGGTCAACTACGCCGCCACCATGAACTTCCTCAGGGTCGCCGACGGCGTCAACGATGCCAACGGTCACGTCATGAACATGATCGGAAACTGCCCCGCCACCAGGCTGGTCCTCGGCGGCTACTCGCAGGGCGCGGCCGTCATCGACATGCTCATCGGTGTCACGCCGGGCATCGGGTCCATACCGGGCTTGGATGCGCTGGGGGCCGCCCTCGGTGGCGTCGCGCCGGCGCTGCCGCCCGAGGCGGCCGATCATGTGGCCGCCGTTGTGACGTTCGGCAACCCGTTCGACAAAATCATGGGCCCGCTGCCAGGGCTCACACCCGTGTACGGGGGTCGGACCATCGACTTGTGCAACGCCGGCGACACAATATGCGGCCCGGGTGACAACGTCGACAGCGCTGCCCACCACCAATACGTGCCCGGCAGGACGAACCAGGCCGCGTCATTTGTCGCGGGACTGCTCTGACTGGAACCGACCCCGTCGCGCGCTTTCTCGCAATCAGGTGACAGCCGCTATCGCGTTTCCTGTTAATTTGATCTTGAGCGTCAATTTCGCCCGATACTTGTACGTAGGGCCCACCAACGCCCTGCCGTACAAGGAGGGCCACCATGTCGCGTATGTCGCGATACTTCGCGCCACTACTCGTTTCCGCGGGGGCTGCCACCGCGATCGCAGTGGCGCCGATCGCCGCCGCAGACCCGGCGCTGCCAGAGCCCGGTTCAGAAGACGCCGGCGCCACGATCAGCGACCTGCAGTCCCGGGGGTACGACGTGCGGGTCCAGTACACCAACGGTGTTCCCAACGTCGATCTGTCCCAGTGCTGGGTCAACACGATCAACACAAACGACGCCAACGCCGGCGGCCTGCGCACTGTTTATGTCGACGTGGAGTGCCCCAAGTAGCCGGCGCTGCACTGCCGGGCCGGGGTCCACGGGTGACGGGCAATCTACTGTGGGTTGGGCGGGACGAACGGTGAGGAGACAACGTGAGCGAGATCGGCGCAGACGTGGTCGAGCGTTACCTGACGTGCATGGCCGCCCACGATTGGGATGGCTTGGCGGCCACCATCGCCGAGGACGGTCTGACGCGGGACGGCCCGTTCTGCGATCGCGTTGCCGGTAAGCAGCGCTACGTCACCTTCCTGCGAGACGTCATCCTGTCACTCGAGGGCTACGAGCTGAAAGTGCAACGGGTGTCCCACGTCTCGGACCGGCGGTCGTTCGTCGAGTTGAGCGAGACTTTCGAGGTCGACGGCGTCCTCACGGAGTACCCCGAGTGCATCCTGTTCGAGCGCAACGACAGTGGCCTGATCTCCCACGTCAGCGTCTTCATCAAACAGCCCGGCGGTGAGGCGCCCGTGGCGGGCGCGCGCGCCGGCTGATCGGTCAGTTCAGGACCCCGGGGTCTCGGCGCAGCTCGCGACGTGCCATCGCCTGGAACAACCCCGTGAACGGGTGCGTGTTGAAGAACTCGCCGTAGTTGCGGGCGGCGTCGCGATTCATCGGTACGCCACCCCCGGCGGCAGCGATGCGCCAGGCCTGGCGACAACGCCACTCGAAGGACATCGCCCGCAGATAGGCCTGCTCGATGTCGCTGCCGAGCACGACCACGCCGTGGTTCGCCAGCAGACCGATGTTGCTGTCGCCGATCGCGGCGGCCGCGGCGCGAGCGTTGCCCGCGTCGTCGACCGATCCCCAGTACTCGTCGTACACCGCGACACCGCCGTGGTACAGCGCACCGGTCTGGTCGTAGATTTCCGGCGCGCGCCCAAGATCGGCCCACACCGTTCCCCAGCGCGAGTGGTTATGGATCGCCACCGCGATATCGTCGCGGGCGCGGTGCAGTTCGACATGGAGTGTGATGGCCGGCGTGATGGTCCACCGGCCCGAGATCTCATTGCCGTCGGGGTCCATCGTCATGATGTCGCTCGCCGTGACCTCGTCCCAGGTCAACCCGAAGGGGTTCACCAGGAACGTCCCGTCGGGTTGTTTGGAGGTGATGTGGCCCGCGAGATGGTCGTCGTATCCCTCGGCGAACAGGCAACGGCACAGCAGCGCCAGCTCTTGGGCGGCGGTGAGCTCGGGCAAGGCCGGCGCAATGGGCTTCGTCACGACCATCGCTCGCATCGCGGTCGGGCGGTTCGTGTCGGTGCTTGTCACGCTGGTCGTCCTTATCTGCCGATGATCTGTCGCAGCCGATCGCCGTAGAACCCAAGAGCGTTGTCCGCCAGCACCTTCGGTTCCAGGATGTCGCCGAGTCCTCGTTCCTCGACGCTCTTCACCGCGCCCGGAAAGACCGCGTCGTGGTGTGGATAGTCGGATGCGAACATGATGTTGTCGGCCCAGCCTTGTTCGAGCGTCGAAACCACGCCGGGCTCCTCGATCTCGAACGTGAGCCACGACCGCGTGTTGATGATGCCCCTCGGGTCTCCCCCGCGGTAGTCGCCAGGAGCGAGCTCGTAGTGTTCGTCGATGCGGTCCACCCACGTCGGTGCCCACCCGCAGCCGGCTTCGAGGAAGCCCACCCGCACGCCCGGAAACCGTTGGAAGATCCCGGCCAACGTGACGTTGACCATTGCCGCCATCTGTTCGAAGACGTGGCTGACGATGTGACAGCCGGCGTAGCTCGACATCCGGTCAAGACCGATGGTGTCCATACCCGATAGGTAGGCCTCGTGGAACGACACCGGGACGTCGAGCTGCTGTGCCCTGCCCCACAACACGTCGAAGTCAGGATGGTCTGCGGTGCGCCCGCCGATCCGGTTGGGCCGCATCACCCCGCCGACGAACCCGTGGGCGGTGACCGCTCGCTCCAGCTCTGCGGCCGCCAGGCGAGGGTCTTGTTGGGGCAGCAGCGCGACGCCGATCAGTCGCTTGGGGTCGGTGGCGCAATAGCGCGCGAGCCAGTCGTTGTACGCCGCGCAGAGGGCGGCCGCGATGTCGGGATGCTCCAGCAGCCCGAACATCAGCCCGACACTGGGGTACAGCACCGCCGCGTCGATCCCCTCGTCGTTGAGCACCTGCAGGCGGACCTTCGGGTCGCGGCCTCCCTCGCGGCGCTCACCTCCCGCGGACACATGGTTCTGTAGTCCTCCCGGGAACGGGTATTTCGACCGCCAAAGCCGGCCTTCGATGCGGTAGGTGACAAATCCCCCGGCTTCCGCGACGAACTGCATGGCGTTGTCCCGCATCGTCGACGGGATGGCCTCAACCAATTCGGGGAGCGTCTCCTCGACATGTCCATCGGCGTCGATCACGACCGGCATCGGAGCTCCTTGCCGAGGTGTCCGGAATAAATTAACTAAAATACGAAAGTAGGAACAATCACGCGGACCGTCAAGCACCGCGGCTCTCTGCGATAATCACAGTCGGCCGGGCTAGCAAAGGGAGCATCAGATGACGAAGCTGGCAGCAGCGGTGTTGACAGCCATGGCGATGGCGGTGGCGCCGATGGCGATAGCTCCGGTAGCGCACGCCGACATTTGCGCCGGCGCACACGGACGCCATGTCGGTGTGGGTGGCTGCACCAACATCGTCGGTGATGTGGCGACCGGAGCGGCCATCGCATCGGCCACAGATCCGTACTTTCCGGGCGAGGTGCCGTGCTACACGGTAGAGGGTGTGCCGTATTACACCCCTGACGGCGACCCCTGCTGACGTCGTTGGTCGAATTGCAGCTGGTGGAGCTGGGCGTAGATGCCGTCGCGGTTCAGCAAGTCCGCGTGGGTGCCTTCTTCTGCCACCATGCCGTCCTTGATGACGATGATCTTGTCGGCGTTACGCAAGGTGCTGAGGCGATGGGCGATCGTGATGACGGTGCGGCCCCGCATCAGCCGTTCCATCGCCTCGACCACCAGTGCTTCAGACTCGGCGTCCAGCGCCGCGGTCGGCTCGTCGAGAATCAGAATCGGGTTGTTGCGGATCAGCGCACGGGCGATCCCGATGCGTTGGCGCTGCCCGCCGGACAGCGTGGCGCCGCGATCGCCGACCGGGCTGTCATAACCCATCGCCATGCGGGTGATGAACTCGTCGGCGTTGGCGAGTTTGGCCGCTTCAACGATTTCGTCCTCGGTGGCATCCGGCCGGCCGAAGGCGATGTTGTCTCGCACCGTCCCCCGCAGCAGCGCGGTGTCCTGCAGCACAAAGCCGATCTGGGAGCGAAGCGAGCGAAGCGTGTAATCGCGGACGTCCGCACCGTCGACTTTGACGGTCCCCGCGTCGGCGTCGCGGAACCGCGGGATCAGGCTGACGACGGTGGATTTGCCACTGCCGGTGGGACCGACGATGCCCACCGTTTGGCCCGGGCTGATGGTGAACGTGACGTCGTGTAGCACCGGCAGCTGCGGGTCATAGCCAAACCCCACGTGCTCGAAGGCGATCTCCCCGCGAAACGGCCCCGCCTCTTTCGCGGAGGGGTGCTCGCGAATCACGGCGTCGGCCTCATTGACCGCTCGGACACGCTCAAAGGCCACCGACACTTGGGCGATCGTGTTGGTCATTTGTGCGAGGTCGCGCACCGGTTGGAAGAATTTGGCCAGGTAGGCGAGATAGACCGTGAGTGCGCCGATCGTCATCATGCCGCTCATGATCAGTAGTGAGCCCCGCCAGAGCACCAGGCCGGTGCAGACCGCGATGGCCAGGCTGACCGCCGGGGACAGCATCGAGGACACCCGTCGCGCGTTCAGCCACGCAGCCACGGTGTTCTCGCTGACCTTCCGCACTTGCTCCGTCTGGTGGTCCTCGCGACCGAAAGCCTGCACCACCTGAATGGATTGCAGGCCCTCCTGAAGGGTGGACAGCAGATCGGACTGGTGGGTGCGCACTTCCTTGACCGCCGAGGTGATGGCTTTGTTGACACGGAAGACGAAGACGGCCAAAAGAGGGGTCACCGCGACTGCGATCAAGGTGAAATCCCACCGGCACAAGAACATCACCACCACCATCCCGGCCACGGTCAGGGTGTTGGTGAAGATGTTGAGCGTGGACACCGATGCAAAGTTCTGGATCGTCTGCACGTCGGTGGTCAGGGTGGAAAGGATGGTGCCGAGCCGGGTGGTGTCGTAATAGGCAAGCGAAAGCTGTTGGAGCTGTTGGTAAAGCCGCACGCGCAGATCGTTTCCGATACTTTGACTCAACGTCTCGGTGAAGTAGCTGCCGACATACATCGCAGCACCGGCCACCACCGCGATCAGCACGGTCGCGATCCCGGCGGCCTCGGCGATGCGCATCTTGTTCTCGGTGCCCATCGCTCCCAAGATCGAATCGATCCAGTGGAACTGGCGGTGGGTTCCGATGACCTTGTCGATGATGATCTTGAGCGGCCACGGGGCGGCAATGCTCATCACCATCTGGACCAGCATCGCAGCAGCAATGGCGGCCAGCGTTCGGCGGCGCGGGCGCAGCAGGTCACGAAGCAGCGGGGGCATAGTTGGCAAGTTCGGGTCGCGGGACAAACCGAAAGTTACCACGGCTCAGCCGCTCACTGGGTTCATCGTCCACCGACACCGCCGACGCCTTCAGCCGAGCGTTCGCAGTGCCTCAAGCGCTGCGGCGGACTCGCTGCCAGGTTCGGCGCGATAAACCAGCATGTGCTGACCGTTG
The DNA here is from genome assembly GCA_963759655.1 of uncultured Actinomycetota bacterium. GTDB lineage: Bacteria > Actinomycetota > Actinomycetes > Mycobacteriales > Mycobacteriaceae > Mycobacterium. The sequence goes on from CAVXAG010000018.1 coordinate 326,477, forward strand.
GAATGCGGGATGTTGAACCTGTTGCGGTGCAGATAAAGGTCACCAACCCGAGGGTGGCGCATGTGGATGACGCCCACCCGGTAACCGACGTCCGCACGCGCCCACAGTTCCCGGAACCGCTCGCTGACGGCGGACAAGTCGTCGACCAACGACCGCACCCGTGGGTCATCCGGATCGCTGCCGGCCGCTTCACGCAACCCGCTGACCGCGACGTCGGTCGCCTCGTCCCAATCAACGTAGAGGTCGCGGGCCGCGGGGTCTAAGAGCCGCCAGCACAGATAGTTTTGCCCGGGAGCAAAGCCCGGGACAACGCACGAGCGATCTGGTTCGCCGCCAGCACATCCAGGCATCGGCTTACCACGATCGCCGGCATCGCGAACTGCTCGATCAGCTCGTCCGTGCCGGCGGCGGCAACCTCCACACCCGCGCGATCCCGCCGGCCGCCGGTCGGACTGGCCAGCTGGTGCAGATACTCGGTGGCCTCGACATCGAGCTGCAGAGCCCGCGCGAGGCCATCGAGAACCTGCGGCGACGGATGCTTGTCGCGGCCCTGCTCGAGCCGAAGGTAGTAGTCCGAGCTGATACCCGCGAGCAGCGCCAGCTCCTCACGGCGCAAACCTGCCACCCGCCGTCGCGTGCCGGCCACCAGCCCGACATCTTCGGGCCGCACCTGCTCGCGCCTGGCTCGTAGATAATCGCCCAACGCGTTGGCCTTCGCCGCCACCAGACGAGCGTAATCCTGTGCCTGCCGCTCCTGGTTACACCACGTTCGCGTCGCTGCGCGCTTCAATGGCCTTGACGCTGTTGGCGAACGCCTTTCCCAACGAGCGCTTGCCGACGCTTCTGAGCACACCCGAGAGCACCCGCCCCCTGAGGTTTTTGCCTTCGCGAACGATGACGACGTCTACGTCGGTGGTTCCGTTGGGCAGCCGCTTTAACGTGTAGGTGTAGCCCGAGCCGCCGCCAAACACGTTGGAGTCGGTGGTCGTGAGCCTGACATGCTCGGCATCGGACCAGTCGTAGTGCAGGCGTTCCCAGATACCGCCCGAGCCTTCGGTGACGTCGGCCTCAAGGGTGCCCAGGTGGTGCACCTTGAGGTACGAATCGGCGCTGTTCGTAAAAACCTTCGACCGACCCGGTCCGAAATCCGTGAGCCCTGCGATGAATTGCTCAGGGGTTGAAGTGGTCGTTTGGTGGAAGTGGATCGTGGACATCAGATCTTCCTTTCAATAAGGGTTTTCAGTTGATCTATGCCCACATGAGCGCGCCGCACCGCGTTGCGAATTCCTCGAAACGCGGCGGCAAACAGTCCCAATTGATCCTGGTATTGAAAGGAACAGCCTCACCACGTGGAGATCAGGACCTGGGGACTTTGGCGGCGAGTTCATGCGCGATGCGCACCGCCTGATCGGCCGTGTTGTACCCGCAGAACAACGTCTCGATCACCACGTTGCTATTGGCGGTCAGTGCGTGCTGACACGCCAGACCATTGCCACCCTCCGTGACATTGGTGGCGCTGATCGTGCCGTCTGCGATGGACACCGGCCCCACCGTCCGCTGCACGTTTGCGCCGGCGTCGGGGAAGGAGTAGCCGCGGTTGGAGCAAGCCGGCCAGCTTTTCGACGAGGCGGTGAAGAACGCGGCCGCCGTCTGGGCCGAGGGAAACAACACGATTCCGTCGAAAGCATGCGGATATTGTCCCGACGGCTCTTGAAATGCTTGTCCGTGCGCGGCCATCCATCCGCTCCCGGCGTAGACCCTCGCCTGTAGCGCACCGGCCACGGGTAGGCACTCCGGAGGCGACACACTGTTGTCACCCAGGGTGGTGACCGCCGCGCTGACCGCCATCGCCGCGGTGCCTGTCGCGGTGTTGATCTCGGCGTCGCTGAGCAGCAGCGCGTCCATGGTGGCCACCGTGACAGCGGGCGCGGGCGGCGCGGCGGTGGTGGTGCCGGTGGCGGCTGTGGTGGAGTGCTTGATGGCGAAATAGACGGCCCCGCCGGTGAGCACAACCACCACCAGCGCGGCAATGCCCGGCACCCGCCACCGGCTGCGCCCACCGCCGACCACGGTGTCCACCAGCGGCACGCTCTGATCGGTCCACCCCGCATCGGCTGGCCCCACCGTGTCGGCGGCCAACGCCACCATGCCCACAGTGGGATCGGGCGACGGCGGCCCCGCGGTGACAGCCCGCACCCCCGACACCGTCGGCGCGCCCAACGCGGCCCGGGCGGCGCGGGCCAACTCAGCGGCACTGGGTAACGCAACTCGGGATCTTTGGCCATCCCCTTGGCGATCACCTCATCAAACCCGCCCGGCACCGCCGAATTCAGCCGACTCGGCGCCGGCGCCGGCAACGTCAGATGCCCGGTGATCTGCTGCTCCGCACTGGCACCGGGAAAAGGCTGCCGACCGGTCAAACACTCGTGCAGCACGCACGCCAGCGCATACACATCGGCACGAGCATCAACCACCCCGGCGACAAACCGCTCCGGAGCCATATAGGCCAACGTGCCCACCGTCGAACCGGCCTGCGTCAGCTTGGTCCCCGCCATGTCATGGGCAATACCGAAATCAATCAAATACACAAAATTGCGCCCAGTCACCAACGCATTGGACGGTTTGACATCACGATGCACCAACCCAGCACCATGAGCGGTGTCCAACGCCGCCGCCAACCGATCGATCACCCCCACCGCCCGCGACGCAGGAATCGCCGCGTGCCGCTTCAACAGACGACTCAAGTCCTCCCCATCGATCACCGGCATCACCAAATACAGCCGCCCATCGATCTCCCCGGTGCCATGAATCGGAATGATGTGCGGCTCGGTCAACCGAGCCACCCTGTGCGCCTCCCGGCGAAACCGCTCCCGATACCCCTCCACCAACGCCAACTCGACCGGCAATATCTTGACCGCCACATCACGGCCAATCACCGTGTCATGAGCCCGATAAACCTGGCCCATACTGCCCTGACCGATCAGCTCAACCAGCCGGTAGCGCCCAAAGGCCACCTCATCCACTACCGCCTCCCAGACCTTAGACACGGCATGCTACCCACCCCCACCCCGCCACACCCCGTGAGCCAGCAACGGATTCACCAACCCCAAACCACCCACCCACCAGGGCACAGCCCGTGGCTGTCGGCCGGCGCGCAAGGTGCCCGCGATCACCGTCATCGCGCGGTCGGTTCGATTTCCCGGCCAATACAGGCCAACACATCGGCGGAAGTGCAGAAACTTGTCGCCTTTTCTGCTTAGCTCCTATCTGCCGACAGCGTGCCTGGCTTGTGGCCGCTTAATCAACCGATGTAAGGAGCAAGCCATGTTGCTTTCAGCCCGCTCAGCACACCGGGCGATAGCCTGCGGGATCGGCACCGGCGCAATCGCCGGCGCCATGCTTTTCGGTGTCGCAGCGATGGCAGCCGCCGATCCACCGCCGCCACCACCGCCCAACTGCACGGCTGCTGACTTGGCCAGTGTCTCGTCCGGTGTGTCCTCGGCCACGTCGGACTACCTGTTCGCCCATCCCGACGTGAACGCATTCTTCACCGGGCTGAAGGGGCAGCCTAAAAGCGCGGTAGCCACCGAAGTACAGAACTACCTCAACTCCAACCCGCAGGTTCGAGCCGACCTGCAGGGTATCCGTCAGCCGTTGGTCGATTTCCGGAATGGGTGCGGCCTGCCCGCCCCGAATCCGCTTGGATCCGGCCCTGGCCAGTGACCCGGCACAGGCCCGATCAGCGCGGGCCGCTACCGCCAGGTCGCCCCGGTCCGCCCGGCCCGCCCGGCCCACCCGGCCCACCAGGTCCGCCGGGGCCACCCGGTCCACCAGGCCAAATTGGTCCCCAGACGATGTCTACGCCGTCATTGCACAGCCAGTCGTCCGCGCAGGGATAGGGGTAGACGGGACCTGACACAGTGGACCCGCCGTTGCCGCCCCGGACGCTCCCTTGGGCACATACGGTGGCATAGCCGCTAGACGTGCAGTCGGCTGTCGCCGGCGGTGCGACCACCAGTGCAAGAACCGCCGGCACAGTCGCCAACGTCGGGATCAGAAAGCGCTGCGTTAGCTTCATGACAGTTCCTTCACGGAAGTAGTTGCCCGCCTTAAATGGCCGAGGCCGTGCCTGGCATGCGAGCGAGCTTAAGTTCTCGCGGGCCATACAGGGGCATAACTGACGAACCCGGTTTTCCCCTGCATTGTTAGCGCGGTAGGAAGAGCACACGTGTCGCGTCGCGAGAGGGTTGATGACAATGAACAGGCCCAGTCGGATTACCGGTTCATACACCCTGGAGCGCTGGGAACGCTGGGCGGAGTGGCCGCTTGCCGGCGTGGCCGCCGTATTCCTGGTCGTCTACTCAGTGCAGGTGCTGGCCCAGCCGCGTGACCTCACAAAAACCTTGCTGGAGTGGTTCCTGTACGCCCTCTACCTCGCATTTGCCGTCGACTACGTCGTCCGGTTGATACTGGCTGATCAGCGAACGCGGTGGTTCTTCCGGCACTTGTTGGACCTCGCGATCATCGCGATTCCGTTCCTGCGACCGCTGCGGATGCTGATACTGGTCGTCCTGGTCGGGGCCCTGCAGAAAGCGTTCGGCGACGCCACCCTGGCCGCGTTGTCGTCTACACCGCGTTCAGCGCCGTTCTCTTGGTGTACGCGGGGTCGCTCGCTGAGCTCGACGCCGAACGGTCAGGCCCGGGCCACATCAAGAATTTCGGTGATGCGGCGTGGTGGGCGATTACCACGATCACCACAGTTGGATACGGGGACTTCGTCCCAGTGACGTTCATGGGTCGGCTGATCGCGGTCTTGCTGATGGTGGGCGGAATCAGTCTCATCGGCGTGGTTACCGCCACGGTGGCGGCGTGGATTATCCAGCGTGTCGCTGCGGAAGACGCCGCAAAGCAGGCGGCGACCGCCGCGCAGATCAACGAACTGCGCTCCGAGATCGCGGAACTGATGACCACGATCTCTGCCCAACGCGAGGGTTAGGCTCGTTTCATGGCCGTCGAATCAACCATGATCGCGCTGGGCACACCGGCACCCGCCTTCGAACTGCCCGACCCGAGCGGCGGACTCGTCCGGCTCGCCGACTTTGACGCCGCCCCTGCGCTGGTCGTGGTGTTCATGTGCAACCACTGCCCGTACGTGCAACGGGTGGCGACCGGGCTTGCCCAACTGGGCACCGATCTCGCCGAGCGCGGAGTGGCGATGGTGGGAATATCCAGCAACGACGTGGCCGGCTACCCGCAGGATGGGCCGGAGGAGATGGCCAAAGAGGCTGCGCGGCACGGCTGGACGTTCCCGTACCTCTATGACGAGAGCCAACGTGTGGCACTGGCCTACAGTGCGGCATGCACGCCGGACACGTTCGTCTTCGACGGCCGGCGCCGGCTGGTGTACCGGGGTCAGCTCGACGCAGCGCGGCCGAGCAACGACCTGCCGGTGACCGCGGCCGACGTTCGCACCGCCGTCGAAGCGGTGCTGGCCGGCATGCCGGTCCCGGCCGATCAGATTCCCGCCATGGGCTGTGGAATCAAGTGGAAGCCAGGCAACGAGCCCAATTACTGAGCTTTCCGACGCAGCTGACATGACAATGCACAGCGAGACCGGCCGCGATGCGACGTCATCTGAGGGCACTGTGATTGTGACGGAGGCCAGTGTGGGTGGCTACCCGCAGCAGATCGCCGCCGGGCGCCATCAGCTTGTCGCCGACGAACCACGGCCGATCGGCGACGACATGGGGCCGACACCCTACGATCTGCTGCTTGCCGCGCTCGGTGCGTGCACGTCGATGACGGTGCGGATGTACGCCGACCGCAAGCGCTGGCCGCTGGAGCAGATCAGAGTGACGTTGCGGCACTCGCGAATTCACGCGAAAGACTGCGCCGACTGCGAAACCAGCGCCGCCTTGATCGACCATATTGATTGCGACGTCGAGTTGACAGGTGACCTCGACGACACTCAGCGGCAACGGCTACTGCACATCGCTGAGCGATGCCCTGTCCATCAGACCCTGACCTCGGAAGTCCACATCGCCACTGCCCTGTCATGACGACCGCAGAGTCGTCAGTCGCGGTTCCTACTGAACAACTGCAGGAAGAACTGGAACACGTTGAGCGCGTCCAAAAAGATCGAGGCGGCGATAAATGGGGCGGAGTCCAGATCAGTCGATCGGCGCAGCCGCTGGAAATCAACCATGGTGAGTCCCGCGAAGATGACCAGGCCCAGGATCGAGTAGATGACCGCGCCGCCGGGAATACGCACGAAGATCAACAGAATGCCAAAGCCGATGAGCGCGAGCAGCGCCCAGAAGCTGACACGGGCCAAGCCGGACAGATCGGTGCGGGTGGCGTAGCCGAAGGCGCCGCAACCGGCGATGAAAAGAGCCGTCGCGCCGCCGGCCTGCCACAGGGCCTGCGGGTCCGCGCTGGCGTAGTAGACGAGAGTGGGCGACATCGCCAGCCCGAGCAGCAGCCCCACCCCGAACAGCAGTGCGACGGTGAGCCCGGCGGAGCTGCGGACGGCGAACCGCATACCGATCAAGCAGACGAACGCGAGGATAAAGAACACGAACGCCAAGCCGTTGCCGAGGTTGCGTCCCAGGTAGCTACCGAGCGCGAACAAGCCGGCTGTGGCGGCCACGTACCACATGACCTGACCGAAGAGAGTACGGGTCCGGTTGGCCACGCCAACCCCGCCGTAGTTCGTCCCATTGTCCATTGAGCTCATTGCTTTCGCCCCAGTCCGTCGTATTCGAGATCGCCGGCCGCGCCTACCTCGCAGAGTAGCTGCCTGCCCGCGCACCGGCGTTGTTCCTCCGAGCAGTCAGAGGTGCTCGACGTTGTCACCCCCGACATCGACCAATGGTGAGCGCCTAGTCTCTACACCCATGGCAGCTGTCGATGCGGACTTCGTCGTCCAGGCCGCGGTCGGTCTGCTCGTGATCACCGCGCCGTTCGACCCGGTAAAGCTGCTCTTCTTCAACCAGGTCCTGACCGACCAGCCTCAAAGCCGAACCGGTGCCGCGCTGAAGGTCACGCTTTATGTGTCAGTGATCCTCGTGGTGTCCGCGTTCGTCGGCAAGGAACTGCTCGAGGCGATAGGCATTAACCTCCACGTGTTCGGCGCGGTCGGGGGTCTGCTCATCGCCGCAATGGGCGTCGAGATGCTGTACGGCGGTGGGGCGTCGAAGGCCCAGGGGGAGGATGAGCGGGAGAAGGGCCCCGAGGAGGGCGACGGCCTGCTCATCCCCCTCGCGATCCCGCTGATCGCAGGGCCCGGCGCCATCGCCACCACGATCGCCTTCGGCTCGCAGAACACGTCAGTCGGCGGTCTGGTTGCGATGGGCGTCGCCATCGTCGCGGTGGCGTTGGCGACCTTTCTGTTCTACCGCTACATGGGTGGCTTGCTGACTCGTTTGAAGCCGACCAGCATCGCCATCCTGGCCCGCATCGGCGGCCTGCTGCTGACCACACTGGGCTTCCAAATGTTCCTCGGTGGACTGAAGAGCTTCTTTAGTTGACGTCATGGACCGATGACGAAACATTGACCGCGGCTGGAGGTCAGCAGGACCTCGTGGACGGCCGACTGGTCGATTGCCGGAAATCCGAATCGATGCACCTGCTGGCCCGCGTCGACGTCGGCAAGCTGGGAGGCAACGGTGCCGTCCTTCATGCGAACCACCGCGGTGACCTGATCGGGCGTCGACATGTTCGACGACGGCTCGCGGAAGGACCATACTTCGATCCCGCCGTCGGCGATGTCGGCCCGCCAACCGTCGGAGTAGTAGCACGGCGGATTGCCGTCAGCGTCCGGCGGCGCCGTGCATATCAGACAGCCCGACGCAGGTAGGTGCGCTGGTTCCGGTGTTCTCCGCAACCGTCGTGTGAAGGGCTGTCGGCGGGGTCGTTGAGCTGGGCGCGGAAGCACTCGGCGCCGATGGTTGCGGGGGCGCGCAGGCAGCAAGACCTACCCACCCCATCGCCAAGATGACCGGTAGTGCGGTCGCGTTCGCCACGAAGTTTCCCTAACCCGATAACCAGCGCGCCCTGTGAGCGTCGATACAGCTTGCACCGATGTCTGCCATAACGTCGCCGTTTGATGATGATCGTTTGTCGTGCGACGCCGGCGGCCCGCGAGCCGGTCTGGAATTCGTGCCGCCGGGCTCGGCCTGGGCTAGCCTCACTAGCCATACGGGGGGAGCCGTTGATGGCCCAGGCGCCGGCGGGGTGGTATCCAGACCCCTCGGGAGCGCTGGGGCAGCGCTATTTCGACGGCACGACATGGACCCAGTGGACCCATCCGGCAAGTCCCGCTGTTGCATCGCAGGTGCCGGCCAAATTACCCGGCGAAGCGGGGGTCGATTTCGGCGCGAAGAAAGCGGATGGGCTAACGAATCTCTTCCGCGTGGCCCGCGACCATTGCGATGATGCGTGGATTCAGCAGTTCTACGCAACGGTTCCGGATGCGGCGCTGATGAGCTTCAACCCGCAAGTCGAGAAGGGCCGCGATTTGTTTCCGTACTTCCAGCTGGCCGTCCTCCATCGCGGGCCGGAGGTCTCCCTGGCGAATGTGCTCGATCACCTGCTCGACATTGGCTGCGGCGCGGCGATTTTCGGCGACTCCGACAGGTCGAACCCCCCGGATTGGATATTCAGTTACCGAGACCTGCTTTGCTACCGTCTCTACGGACGATTCGATGGGCCCCCGCGCGAGGCCGGCGGCAGTCCCGGCGCGTCGATGGGCGGACCTACTGTGACCCGTTTGGAACACGACGAGACCGTTCTGGTGGCGGCTCCCAGCGAGTCGTATCTGCCGCAAAAGGCCCGCCGAGCGATCGGTCGATATATGCGGGAGGTGTACCGGCATCCCGATCCGAGGGTGGCGCTGGTGGAGTTTCCCAGCTTGGATCCGCCCGGGAACCTGATGGTCAACCTGACACTTGCGCAATACCAGGGAGATTCGGGCAAGCTCAACGCTGCGGTTGGCCGCCTGCTGTGGTTCCTGCCCAACACCTACAGCCTCATGCCCATGCCCGAAAGCTTCGAATCTTCGGTATTCGTGTCTCTCCAGTAGGCAAAACGAATTGGCCCCAGAGAGGAGAATCAAGATATCTGGCCGGGTGTGTCACGCGACTCGCGTGGCTTGCGGAAGCCGTTGCGCACCACCAGCCGATGGCCTGCCTCGTCGACCTCGCCCAGGTGGCGGCTCAGCCCGTTGGTCTTGCGTTGCATCTCAAACCGTGTATCGTTATTATCAATCGATAATAACGAAGGGAGAGGCCCATGAGTGCCTCGCTTGACGACACGGTCCAAGATCGAGATCGCGCATCGACACGTCTGCTCCCCCTGTCGACGAGCCCATTCCAGGCGCCGACGGACCGAGACATGCTGCCCTCGGAGCGGCGGGAGTTCGTTCGGACCCACCGAACCTGCGTGTTCGGCTACGGTCGCCAGACCGATGGGCCGGCGATGTCGATCGTGTACTACATCCCGGCCGACAACGACGACCTGTTCGTGGCGACCATGGCCGGCCGAGCCAAGGCCAAGGCCGTGGCCCGCAACGGCAAGATCAGCCTCTGCGTACTCGATGAGGCCTGGCCGTTCGCCTACCTGCAGGTCTATTGCGACGCCGTGATCGACGACGACGACGAAACCTTGATCGACGTGATGATGGCGGTGGCAGAACGGATGTCGGGTGAGCCGGTGGCGCCAGAGCTGCGCCCCGCGGTCAAGGCCGTCGCAGCGCAGGAAAACCGGGTACTTGTGCGATGCCGGCCCTACGCAACGTTCGTCACACCACCACGACACCTGTACCACAACGACCAGGAGGAGCCGCTGACCCACTGGGTCTCCGCGTCGATGCCCTGGGATGCTGCGGACACCCCGGACGGTAGTTCTCAAAGATGACCGATGTAACCGAGAGGTGGCGCACAGAGCGCCTCACAGCGGCAATTTACGACCTGGGTGCCAAACACGACGGTGTCGCTATGGTCGGCGCCTGGGCGATGTGGGGTACGGACATGCGACGGATGTTCGCCGAAGTTCAGCGGGTTGAAGACGCCCCGCCCGGGGCCTCGGTGCTCGACATCCCCTGCGGTGGCGGCTTCGCGTTTCGCGGTCTGCGCGTCGGCCAAGACGTGCGGTACGTCGCGGCCGACATATCGCCACACATGCTCCAACGGGCGCGCGCGGAAGCCCGTCGACTGAAGATACAAGACTGCATCGAGTTCGTCGAAGCGGACCTGACCGCACTTCGGTTCGCCGACAGCAGCTTTGACCTTTGCGTGACCTACAACGGGCTTCATTGTCTGCCCGATCCGCGGGCGGCGCTGGAGGAGCTCGCTCGGGTGCTCAGGCCGGGTGGGACGCTGCGAGGGACGTCATGTGTTACGGGTCGCGGTCCGCGCAAGGATGCGTTGATTGCGGTGTTGCGTCGCGCCGGGATTTTTGGAAACGCTCCACACGCGGGCGAGATCGAGACGTGGTTGCGGGAATTCGGTCTCGACGTCGTGACACTCGAGCGCAATGGCGCGGTCGAGTTTTTCGAGGCGCGGTTGCCGCCTGGAGAGGTCCACCCGTGACGGTTAACGATGTGTCGCGCACTCAGATCGATCAGATCCCGACGGACTTCGAGGCGTATCTGAACACCCGCAGTGGACGTTCCAGTCAGCCTAAACGTCGCGGCCTCAGGCTTTTTAGCGGACCTGGCACACTGCCGTCACCCGACCACGTCCTCGACTTCGCACACGGGTACTACGACGCAGACCCGGTCGCGGAGGCCTTCGTTCAAAACGCCTACATCGATGGCAACTCTTCGCACGGCAGGGCCATCCTGGACCAGGCGCTCGAAGATGGGATCGAGTCCGTTCCCGACGCGCCGGCGTCGATGGTGCGACTGTTCGAGGAATTCGAAAAGGATCCGCCATGGGTCGATCACGATCTGGTCGAGCGCGGCGCCTTTCTCTTCCGGCGGTGCGGCCCCTCGGTGTTCAGTTTTGAAGGCGTCGGCACTCTGCTGGCGTACACCGAAAACCCGATCGTGCAGCCGCTCAGCATGACCGGCAAGTACGCAGGCGACGCCGCGCTCCATCGCTTCATGGAGACCGCGCGCTTCTGGATCGACGTGTCCGACCCTGGCGGCACCAGGCCAGGAGCGGCCGGCCGTGCCACCGCAATGCGGGTTCGCATCATGCACGTCTTTCTCCGGCAACGGATCACCCGCCACCCGCAGTGGGACCTGGCCGCGTGGGGCAAACCGATCAATCAGGCCGAGGCCACCATCACGCTGCTATCGGGTGGGTTCGCCGCGGGGCTGGGCATGCACAAACTCGGCTACCGATCGACCACCGCGGACACCGAAGCGATGATGCATTTCTGGCGATATGTGGGGCACCTGATGGGAGTGCAGCCCCGTTGGTACCCAGCGGATCTGCGCGAAGCAGGCCAGCTGATGACGCTCTACTTCGCCAAGCGGAGATTCGGCGCGGGCGACGCCGGTCGCGAACTCATCGAGTCATATCCGCGCGCGTTCACACCTAAACGACGGACGAGTCTTCGCAAGGCGATCCGCGATCAGGTCAACTATCGAATGCAGCTCGGTTACACCCGCTACTTCCTGCCGGGCCGCTTCTACCGGGCCTACGACATGCCCAATCCATGGCCGTGGGCGCTCCTCCCGCCCCTTCAGATTCCGATCAACCTCACAATCGACTTGTTGGCACACCGAAGCGTTCGTATCGCACGTCTCCAGGATCGGTTCGCCCAGTGGCGACGAAACACCTGGTTTCGCAATGAAATGGGTGACCGCGACGCCCATTTCAAGGCCGCTGAGACATTCCGGCGCTGACATCGGACGCAATGCATTGGAGCACAAGACCAAACCCCTCGCCAAGGTCCGCCAGCGCCGACCGAGGGCTGATATCCGGGAGGAGCTGCTGAAGTCGGCGCTGGTCGAGTTCGGCGCCAAGGGCTTCGACGGTGCCTCGACGCGCGCCATCGCAGCGCGAATTCAGGCGCACCAGCCGCAGATCAACTACCACTTCGAATCGAAGGCGGCCCTGTGGCGGGCCGCGGTGGACTACCTCTTTGGGCTGATGGCCGAGAAGTTGTGGGACGTGTTACCCGCCAACGCGTCCGACGTCGGGGTGGAGGAACTCGCAGCGGCATTTGCCGACGGGATACGACGATTCGTGCGCTTCGCGGCCGAGCACCCTGAACTCAACCAAATCATGGTGATCGAGGGCACGACCGCCACCGACCGCTCGACGTGGATGTCGCAGACCTACGTGAAGCCGTTCTTCAACGGCATTCGCAAGTCGTGGGATGTTCTCCGAAATGCCGGCATTGCCGCGCCGATCGACCACGACATCCTCTACTACGTGATTATCGGGGCGGCATCGTTGCCCTACGTCAACGCACCGGAAGTTCGCCTACTCACCGGTCGGGATCCGAACGATCCCAAATGGATTGAAGCCCATGCTGACGGTCTCGTCGCCATCCTGTTGCCTGGACTGACCGCCGAGACCAGCTGACTACAGCAGCGGCGGCACCGCGGGATCGATCGGAACCTCGAGCACGGTTGGACCCCCAGAGAATTGCCAAGCCCCGCCGCCGTGTGCACGTTGACCAGCGCCGCCCGGTGGACGGCCTGTGCGTACCCGTCGGCAATGCCGATCACCGAGGCCTCCTGCAGCGCCAGCACAAATCGGAAGTCATCGGGGAAGTTCTTGAGAAACGTCTCCTCGGTGGAGCCCGGATTGCCAAACACGGTCGTCAAACCAAGTTTGCGCAGCTCATAAGTGACGTCGCGGACGGTCGCCGTCGCGTGATCGGCCACCTCGCTACCGTAACGAACGGCGGCCGTTCTCGCGGCGACCTCGTAGACGGTGACGTAACTGTCGCCGCGTCGTCGTCTGCCGCCGACGTGTCCTGCGAGGTGTTTGGGCACGCGAAGTTTGACCGTCGGGCAACCCGGGTATTTCCGTGAGTGTCAATAACTACACCGAGGAGCCCCTCATGTCCACCAGCATGACCATCTCGATCGGCTTTTTCGCGGTCGCGGCAATTGTGGTCCTCATCACACTGGGCTGGGTATTGGTCAACAAACGCAAGCAACACCGACACGCCAAAGCCAACGAGATCCGCGAGCAGGCCAAAGACGAAGCACTTCAAGTCGACCGGCGGGACGCGCTGGCCGAGGAGACCGCCGCTAAGGCCCGTGCAGCTCAGGCGGACGCCGACGTCAAGGCGGCGCAAGCCTCTGTTCTGGAGCAGCAAGCCGCCGCGCATCGCAGCGAGGCAGAGACCTCCCGCGCTCGGCTCGACGAGCAACGGGACCGCGCCGACGCGATCGATCCGTCGTCGCAGACGCCGGAAGAGACGACGTCGGCCGATCGCAGTAGCTGAAACTGTTCGACGCGAACGTGAAGCGACCTGCGAGATCCCGCCATCGCAAGCACGAGCCCTGTTTGGTTGTAGACACCTAGTGTGAGGCCATGAGTCGCGGCGAAGCGGACGGCGATGCGGACAGCGTAGAACCCGACGTGCCCCCTCGCGAAGAGGAGGACACCTTTGAACGGCTCGTTGATGAAGGTCGTCAGCGCCTCGGGCGGTCATGGGTGCAGCTGACAGTCACCGGGTTCCTCGGTGGTTTCGACGTAGGAGTCGGCGTGCTGGCGCTGCTTTTGGTAGAGCACCTGACCCACAATGCATTGCTCGCTGGCGTGGCATTCTCATCGGGTTTCATCGCGCTACTGCTGGCGCGCAGCGAATTGTTCACCGAAAACTTCATGGTCCCCGTGGTTACCGTGGTGTCGAAGGCAGGAACGCCGGCTGCGCTGGCGCGTTTATGGGGCACCACGCTGGTGACCAATCTGGTCGGCGGTTGGTTGCTCGCCGCGTTACTGATGGTGGCGTTCCCCAGCCTCAGAGCAACCTCCATCGAAACCGCCGGGCCCTACATCGATTTGGGGATCGACTGGCATGCGTTTGCGTTGGCCGCAGTGGGCGGCATGTTGATCACATTGATGACATTTCTACAACATGCGACCGACTCCGATGGTGTGCGAATGGTCCCGGCGGTGATCGTTGGCGTTCTGCTCACGGTCGGTCACATCAACCACGCGGTCGTGGCATCGCTGGTGTGTTTCGCTGCGCTAGTGGCAGGCGCGCCCTTCGGCTACGGGGACTGGGCCGGAATGCTCGCGCTGGCGATCGCGGGGAATCTGGCGGGCGGGTTGGCGCTGGTAACGCTGCTGCGCTTACTCCAACTTCCGCACAAAGTGAAAGATGCCCGCGACGGCGACAACGCCACCCGATAAACAACGTTTGGGCATGACGCGAAAACCACAGAGTGCGAACTGAGCGGATCGATGCGATGCTACCCCGCTGGTGTGTGGATCTGGGCCGCCATCCAGGCCAACGCGTCGGTAAACGCTCGGGCTGCGAACGGCCATGTGTGAAAGCTCATCAGGGTGTGCACCGAACAGGAGATGTTCACCGCGGCCGCGGCCGCGCACAGATCCCCCGCCGCGCCGGTCTCGTCGCTGCCGTGCCACTCGTCGTGCCCGCCATAGCCCAGCGGCGCGATCGGCTGCGGCCGATTCTTGAAAGCGCCTGCCAGCGAACGAAATTGATCATCCGGCGGTGTGATGGTGTCCTCGAACCAGCCGGCGACCCCGGTGTAAGGTCCGTGTTTGGCCATCACCGTCCTCGGGTCAAACGCGTCCCATTGCGCGGCGTTGCCGCCGTACAGCTGATCGATGATTTGTTGCTTGGTTCCCGAGCCGGTGCTGCGGTCACCGGCAATGTCTTCGAAGGTGCTGAACAAGTCCGGATGCATCACGATCAGGTCGATCGCACATACCCCTCCCATCGACCAGCCCACAACCGCCCAGTCGGCGGGAGCCGCCGACGCGCCGAATCGCGATATCACGTAGGGACGCACGTCTTTGGTGAGGTGGTCCGCCTCATTGCCGCGCGGACCGTTCACGCATTCGGTGTCGTCGTTGAATACCCCGCCCGGATCGATGAACACGAATATCGGCGCCTGGCCGCCGTGTTGGCGCGCGTAGTCGTCGATGGCCGGCAGGATCTTGCCGCTGCGGACCCACTCGGCAGGCGGGTCGAACTCACCGGCGATCATCATGACCGCCGGCAGGGCGGGTGGCGTGGCGCCGACAAACCACGCCGGGGGCAGGTACACGTACTCGGGTCGGTGCTTGAAACCGCTGGCACCGTCGGGGATGGTCACCTTGACCAGCTTTCCGCTCGACGGCGCAGAATTGCGCAGAGCGCCCAGCTCGCCGGCATCGACCTCGTCTGGCAGCGGACCCGCGGTGAGCGCCTCCCACGCGGCAGGCAGTGTGCGGTAATAGCCGAGCCATTGGTTGGCCACCAGCAGCACCACCGTTAACGCAAGCGGAATCACCAGGAGCGATAGTCCGCGCCGCCACCAGGCCGCGGTACGCCAACCGAGGACCGCGATCGCGATCGCGAAAACGACGGTCCAAACCCACAGCCACAACCGCAACGGCGCCGGGTCCGACGGCAGGGTCTGGGAGATCACATAGCCGCGCGCCGCCAGCGCCCCGATCGCCCCGACGCCCGCGCTCACCGGCAGCCACACCAGACGCCATCGGCGGGTCCGCCAGCCGATCACCGCGATCAGTAGCACCACCGCGACGATCTCCACGGTGAGCGGAAACCACCCGCCCAGCAAGCCGACCCCGTGATTGAACCTGTGGAAGTCGGGTGCGGGCAATGCCGGAATAGGCGTGGGCAACGGAGTCGGAGCCGGTGTCGGTGACGGCGCTGGAGTGTCCAGGGGGACCTCGAACATCGATCTGCGGCTCCTTTGCAGCGGCGACAGGCGCGCCCTGCGATCCAGTATCGGTTATCGATAGGCGGGCCAGTTCAGCAAGAACTGCAACGAGTTATCCGCAATGGAGCCGAGCGAGCGATTCTTCGCGTGGGCTTAGGTTGGGCCCAGCGGTCACGCAGTAAAGGATGGGTTAATGGCTTGCGTGAAAACGGTCTACGAGACAACCTCTGCTGGCGTCGAAACTCCCGGCGGGGAGCGCCGGACCAGTTTGACGTCCCCGCGCAGGTACGAACGCGTTGCGCTTGCGGTGGTGCTGCTGCTCACAGCCGTGATCTACCTGTGGAGCATCACCATCAACGGGATGGGCAATAAGTTCTACGCGGGCGCTGCCTGGGCGGGCTCCCAAAACTGGGTGGCGTTGCTGTTCGGCTCGCTGGATCCGCGCAACTTCATTACTGTCGACAAGCCACCGGTGTCGCAGTGGGTCATGGCGCTGTCCGGGCAAATCTTCGGTTTTAGCAGCGCCAGCATGCTGATCCCGCAGGCGCTGATGGGCGTCGCGTCGGTGGCATTGCTCTACGGTGCGGTCCGCAGGATCAGTGGGCCCTCAGCCGGACTGCTGGCCGCTGCGACGCTGGCCCTAACGCCGGTGGCCGCATTGATGTTTCGCTTCAACGACCCCGATGCCGCCATGGTGCTGCTGATGGTGGCGAGCGCCTACTGCACCGTGCGGGCGCTGGAACATGCCAGTGCCCGCTGGATTGCATTGGCCGGCGTTGCGCTGGGCTTTGCGTTCTTGGCCAAGATGCTGGAGGGGTTGATGGTGATGCCTGCGCTTGGCGTGGCGTACCTGGTTGCGGCACCGACTTCGCTGCGTCGGCGGCTGCTGCACCTGCTGGGCGGACTCGCGGCGTTCACGGTGTCGGCGGGCTGGTTCGTCGTGCTCACCCTGGTCTGGCCGGCGTCGTCGCGGCCGTACATCGCCGGCTCGACCGATAACAACTTCATGAACCTGGTGCTCGGCTACAACGGCCTCGCTCGGGTTTTCGGCCACCAGCATTTCGATTTCGACCCACCGTCCTCCGGGCCTGCGGCGGAGGCTTTTCGGGGCGGGGCACGTTGGCACGAGTCGCACGGGCTGGCGCGGCTGTTCACCGGTGAGTTCGGCTTTCAGATCGGCTGGTTGCTGCCCACGGCGCTGCTTGCCGTCGTTTTTGTGCTGATCTCGCGCGGCCGGGCGCCGCGCACCGACTCGCTCCGCGCCGGCGTGGTCGTATTCGGCGGTTGGTTGGTGGTGAACGGTCTGGTGTTGAGCTTCATGCAGGGCATGAACGGCATGATTCCGCCGTACTACTGCCTGTCGCTGGCGCCGGCCGCGGCCGCGATGTTCGCGATCGGTGTTGCCGAGATGTGGCGCCACCGCGCGTCGCGGTTTCACCGAACCGGGTTAGCGGCTCTTGTCCTAGCCGCAGGCGTGTGGGGCTGGTGGATCCTCGGCCGCAACGGCGGCTGGCTCCCGCCACTGCGGTGGTCCATTCTGGCGGTGACGGTCGTTGCCGCTGCTGCGCTGCTGAGGTCCCTAATTTCTGATACTCGTCAGCAATGGGCGGTGGTGTCGCTGACGCTGGCACTTCCCGCCGCGCTTGCCGGGTCGGCGGCCTTCTCGATCGCGACGATTGGTCAGCCCCACGGCGCTGGCGGCGCCTGGGTTGGGCCGGCATCCCAAGACCCCGCGGGTGGACCCGGATGGCGGCAAGACGTAGACAATCCACAGCTGGATGCGATGCTGCGGGCGACCCACACCGAGTGGTCGGCTGCCATCAAGCACTCGTCAGCTGCCGCCGCCCTGGAGCTGTCGACCCGCACTCCAGTGATGGCCGTCGGCGGTTTCTTGGGCATCGACCCCGTCCCGACACTCCGCCAGTTCCAGAACTACGTCGCCCACCACCAGGTCGGCTACTACATCGTGCCCGACCCCGCCAACGATTTCTTCCCCGTGGGCCGCGACGCACACATGGACATCACGAATTGGGTGGCCGGGAATTTCAAGTCGACGAAGGTGGGTTCTGACACCGTCTACGAGTTGACGGCTCCCATCAACGGGTGAGTCGAGGCCAGGACGCGCGAGAGCGTCGCGATGGGCGGCCCGAATCACAATGGGAGCAAGCCACTTCCCGGCGTGTGTGTTGTGATTATCGCCCGGCGGCTTGCACCGGTGGCGCCGGACCGCTGGCCGGCGTCAGGCCCGGCATGGGAATGCGCGGGACTGCAGGAGTACCCAGCTGCCCGGCCAGCCATGGCAGCGAGGAGCTCAACGTATCGGTGGCGAACGGCCAGTCGTGTTCGCCGGGCGTTGCGACCACCGCACAGGTGATGCCGTTGGCCCTTCCAAGTGCGCACAGCGAGTTGGCCGCCTCTGTCTGGTCGCGCGGGTTTCCGCCAGCGTCGCGTCCGCCTAGGCCGATCGCGTCACCACCGGCGGTGATGTTGCGGCGTTTCTTCGGCGGGTCGCTGGAAATCGCGAACAACCCGGAGACGCCGGTGTAGGGGCCGTGGTTGGTGATGACGGTCGTCGGGTCGAATGTCGCCCAGGCGGCCGCATTACCGCCGAACAAGCGGGCGATGGTCTGCTCCTTGGTGCCCGCCATGGGGCCTAGGTCGCCGGCGATATCGACGAAGGAGCTGAACAGCTCCGGATGCTTCACCGTCAAATCCACCGCGCAGGTGCCGCCACTCGACCAGCCGACGATGCCCCAGTTGGCGCTTCCCGGGCTGACCCCGAAGGTCGAGATCATGAATGGCACCACGTCTCTGGTCAGGTGATCGGAAGCGTTGCCGCGCGTCCCATTAACGCACTCGGTGTCGTTGTTGAACGACCCACCGGTGTCGACAAACACGAACACCGGCGCATTCCCGCCATGCGCGGCGGCGAAGTCGTCGATCGTGTTCACCGCGTTGCCGGTGCGCAGCCAGTCAGCGGGGGTGTTGAACTCACCGCCGATCATCATCACGGCAGGAAGCCTCGGCGGCGGGTTGGAGGCGAACCAGGCCGGCGGCAGGTATACCAGCTCAGTGCGGTGCTTGAAGCGCGATGCATCGCTCGGGGTTGTCACCGGGACGATGGCGCCGTGGGCTGGGACCGTGCCGTTGCGCTGCATGGCGGTGACTGCGGCCCAGTCGGTCTCGTCGGGCAGCGGACCAGAGGTGAGCTGGTTCCATACGGTTTGCACCGTCGGGAAGTAACCCACCCAGAGATTGAGCGCGACCCCTGAACTGAGCAAACACATGAGCACCGCCAGCACCGATGCGCCGCGGCGCCACCAACGAACCCCGGGCCAGCCGAGCAGCATGACACCGACGGCCAGCCCGGTGAGCCCGATCCAGATCCATAGCGCCCTTGGCGCGGGATCGTCAGCCAGTCCCTCCGAATCGACGTACCAGTGCGCCCCGCTCGCGGCACCCACGCCGGCCACCACCGCCAACGGCAACCACAGCATCCGCCAGCGGTAAGAGCGCCAACCGATCGCCAGCAGCAGCATCGTGGCGGCGACCGCCTCGATCGTGGCGGGCAACCACCCGTGCAACAACGAAACGCCGTCATGGCTGTGCTCGGCACCGCCCAGGAGGCCCGGATATGGTGCGGCGGGCGAGTCTGTCAACAGTGTCGCGGCAATCGTCGTGATCGACGGCGTCACTCTTAGATGGTGTCACTCCAATACGGTGGAGCGGCGGTCAATTCAGATATCGCAGTGAAGCCGACGACGGGCCCGTTGAGCATGGGCGTGCCCTCCCGAATAAGCGCGGCAACGCTGGCTTCTGGTCAGTCCTACTTGGGTTGGGCTTTCAGATCACAGAAGTTCCGGTCATTGCACCTAAATCGGACCGTCGGTGCCAGTAACCTTCGGTCGATATGCCGGTCAGGCGTCCAACTCGCGCCCTTGTCGTGGCTGCGCTCGCAGCGCTCGTCGGTGGCATCGCCTGCTACGGCGACGTCTTCAACGGCTACCTGGGCACGCTCATCTCGTACGACGATGGCGTCTACATGGGCGCGGCAACACTGTTTGACCACGGAATCGTGCCGTATCGCGATTTCGTGTTTCTCCACCCACCCGGTGTCGTTGTCCTTCTCACGCCCTTTGCCTTGATCGGTCGCTGTGTCGGAACGGCGGTGGCGAACGAAGGGGCGCGACTGTTCGTGGTGCTCGTGGCAATGGCAGATGTCGTCCTGTTCGCTCGGGTCGTCCGGATGAGGCCGACCCTTGCGATGGCGGCTGGGCTGGTCGTCTTCACGCTTCATCCGGACGTACTTACTGCTAACCAAGCCATTTACTTGGAACCGCTGTTGATCGCTGCTTGCCTCGTGGGCACGGCCCTGTTATTCGACGGCGAGGGGTTCGCTACACAGCACTGGCGCTGGTGGGTGGCGGGCAGCGCATTCGGATTGGCCTGCGGAATCAAACTCTGGGGGCTGTGCCCGTTTCTGGCACTCGTCGTTGTTGCCGTTATTTCGGGCTATCGGACGCATGCCGCGCGGCTGGCTCTGGCCGGCGCGGGCACGTTCACCCTCCTCTGCGCCCCATTCCTGGTGATGGCGCCAACCGCCTTCGTGCATGACGTTCTGGTTGTCCAAGCATCGAGAACCGATCCTGGTAGCGCATCGATCATGAGTCGAATCGGGAATCTTCTGTATCTGCCGTCATCGCTGACGTCCAGGCCACACCCAAACCCACTCGCTCCACAGGTCTTGACGATTCCTCAGCATGTGATAATCGGCGTCACTGCCGGGATCGCAATCACCATCATTATCTGGCCCTTTCTACGCACCCGCCGACAACCTCTGACTGCTTTGGAGTCGTATTCGTTCGCCTCGGTCGGGCTGGTAACGGCCGCCTTCATGTTGTTCGGCGACTATTACTCGCACTATGGCGCCTTTGCCGCCGTGTTCTTCGGCCTGGTAGCAAGCGCGGCGGTAGCCCGCTGGATATCAATGCGCAAGACGAAGACAAGCGTTTCGGATACTCGCCCAGCAGGAACGGTTCTCGTGATGGCTGGAGTGGTTGTCGCTGTGGTTGTGCTCGTCGGTTACGGAGTGCACACCCTGCGAACCCGGACCGCGCGCTGGACGCTTTCATCTCGGTCGTTGGCTCAAATTGCTGCTGCTATTCCGCCCGGACGCTGTGTCGTCACCGACGACGTGTCAGTCCTCCTTCTGTCGGGTCGTTTCATCGTTGATGATCCCGGATGCCCTCGCGTGGTCGACTCATTCGCTGCGAATCTCGCCCTTACCGACGGCCACGTCGGTCAATTCGAGGCGAGTGGGGCCGTCCAACGGGCATGGCTGGCCTGGCTGGAGCGGGCCGACGTTGTCGTTTCGGACGAACCGACCCTCTCTCAGGCGGCCCCGGAGGACGGTTGGGGCCAGGAAGTGCAGCGGTATCTACGCGTTCATTTCGTGTTGCTGAAGCAAACCGAGACTGTGTCGATCTACCGACGCGTCGTCGGCGACCCTCGACCCGCAGAACTCAGAATAGACAGGAAATTCACAGGTCGCGCGGGCCGTTCAGCGGGGAATCTAATAGGGTGGCGCGCGTACCGCTGACGGCCGACCAACGCAACTCGTTCCTCGCTGCTCAACTCGGCTGGACGATGGATGCCTTCGACTACTTCATCGTGGTCTTCGTCTACGCGGACATCGCCAAGACATTCCACATCTCCACCACCAAAGTCGCGTTCCTGACCACCGCCACCCTGTTCATGCGCCCGGTCGGTGCACTGCTGTTCGGGCTTTGGGCCGACAGAGTGGGCAGACGCATCCCGCTGATGGTCGACGTCGTCTTCTATTCGGTCGTCGGCTTTCTCTGTGCCTTCGCGCCCAACTTCGCTGTCCTGGTGGTGCTGCGCCTGCTGTACGGGATCGGCATGGGCGGCGAATGGGGCTTGGGTGCGGCGCTGGCGATGGAGAAGATCCCCGTCGAACGGCGCGGATTCTTCTCGGGTCTGCTGCAGGCGGGCTACTCGTTCGGCTACCTGCTGGCGACGGTCGCGTCGCTCGTCGTGATCGATGTGATGGACCTGTCCTGGCGCTGGCTGTTCGGTCTGTCGATCATCCCCGCATTGATCAGCCTGATCATCCGCTCCCGGGTGCGCGAGTCCGAAGTCTGGGAGGCCGCACAGGAGCGGATGCGCGTGACCCGCACCAGGATCCGCGACGTGTTCACCAATCCTGTCATCGTGCGGCGATTCATCTACCTGGTCGTGCTGATGACCGCCTTCAACTGGATGAGCCACGGCACCCAAGACGTGTATCCGACCTTCCTGCACGCCACCCACAACGGCGGCGCTGCCCTGTCCAGTGAGACCGTCAAGCTGATCGCTGTCATCTACAACGTGGGAGCCATCCTCGGCGGGTTGCTGTTCGGTGGCCTGTCGACCCGTTTCGGCCGTCGATACACGATCGTTTTCTGCGCCGTCCTCGGTCTGCCCATCGTGCCACTGTTCGCGCTGTCCCATACGGCCGCAATGCTCTGCCTGGGGTCGTTCCTGATGCAGGTGGCGGTTCAGGGTGCATGGGGCGTCATCCCCGCGCATCTGACCGAGATGTCCCCTGACGCGATCCGTGGCTTCTATCCGGGCGTGACCTACCAGCTGGGAAACCTGTTGGCCGCCTTCAATCTTCCGATCCAGGAGCACTTGGCCGCCACCCATTCGTATCCGTTCGCACTGGTCGCCACGATCGTGCCGGTGCTGATCGCCGTCGCCGTGCTGACGCTCTTCGGCAAGGACGCCACGGGCGTGCGGTTCGGCACCGAGCAGACCGCGTACACGGCCGCATGGTGACGCGCGAGGCCCCGCTATCCCTGTTAAGAAGTCAAGCGGGGGTGAGCCCGGTACCCCGCTATGACGCTAGGAACCCATCAGCCGGCCGGATAGAGACTTAGGTCCCCGTCGGCCGCGTTCGTCAGAGGGGTTGAAGCGGATCTCGTTCCGGCTCGGTTAGGCAGGAGCGGGATGAGTGGTCTTGGGGACCCTGGACTCTTCTTCGGCGCCTGGGCCGAAGACCAAGCTGAGAGTGCCGCCACCAGGGATGGGCCCGGCGCTGGTGAAGGGAAGGGGGTCCGATGGTTGGCTGGAACCCGGGAGCTTTCCTGGGCCGCTCTGGCAGATGTCAGGTCAGCCCGAATCCCGGCACTACCTCACTGATTTGCGGCTCGGTCCGCTAGCAACTTTCGCAGTTGGGGCCCACGGTGACGCTGTGACGGTTGTGGTGTGGCGCAAGGTTTGCGACGTGTCTCGTCATGGCTCGGGGGCGGCCTCTGCGCGGGCTTGCTGCCTGACTGGCCGGCGACGAATGTCCTCCCGCGGATGGGACTTCGGCCTCTACCGGTTCGACGGCGCACAGTCGGAGTATCGAAACGGTAAGACCCGCAACCCAACAACTGAAGGAGGATCATGACTGATCTCCCTGTGCGCCAGCAACCTCGGTGGTGGCTTCCGGATCTGTGGTCCGACCTGTTCACCGGCTTTCCGTCGTCGTTGGCAGCGCTGCGTCCAGGCCACCTGATCAAGCTCGAAGACGAGATGGAAGACGGCCACTATGTGTTGCGCGCTGAACTCCCAGGAATCGATCCGGACAAGGACGTCGACATCACCGTGCGCGACGGGCGGTTGACGATCAAGGCTGAACGCACCGAGCGGAAAGAAACCAAAGGTAAGTCCGAGTTCTCCCACGGCTCGTTTACTCGCTCGGTCAACCTGCCGGCGGGCGCCGACGAGGAGGACATCCAGGCCACCTACGACAAGGGCATCCTGATCGTGTCGGTGGCCGTGCCCCCAGAGGCCGTGCCGAGCGAAAAGCACATCAGCGTGCAGGCTGCCAGCTAACCGACGCCGCGGCCCCGGAGTCGACGCGTCCTCCGGGGCCGCGGCAGGTGAAGCGGGGCTTGCGTCATCTGCTTGCGCGGAAAGCGTTGCGGTGCTTGCCCGTTGCGATGGCGTCGGCTCCGGGATCTCGCCAGCTCCGGCTGGCAAACCGCGATCGGGCGGCTATTGAAAGGTGGGGCCGGCGTTTCGTTCGCGGCGGTCGAGTTCCAGAATTCGTTGCTGGGTGGTGGCGTATTGCAGCGCGACCGCGGTGTGGTCGGCATACCCGGCGACGAGGTCGCGTTGCTCATCGGTGAACCGGGTGCGCGCAAGGCTGCGCCCCATCACGAGTGCGCCCGCGATGAGGTGGGTGTCGCGCAGGGGCGCGATGATCGCCGGACCGAGCTCGGCTCCATCGTCAGTGAGGGTGAACTCGGCAAGATTTAGGGCCGTTTGGTCGCGCAACGCGACCCAGATGGGGGAATTATCGGCCGGGATCGATGACCCCGACGCGATCGGAACCGGTGGTGTGCCGGCGGTTGCGGCCACGATGAGCTGGCTGACCTCCTCGACGGTGGCCGGTTGAGGTGGTATCGCCAGAAACGACCACTCGCTGTGGGTTAACCGCATCGCGTCAGCGGTGATCAGTCGGTGCAGGTCGTGGGTGTCAATGCCGGCAAGCAATGCGATCGACACGGCGCGGGTCGCCTCCAGCCATGCCTGGCGGGTCAGCGCCTGCTCGAACAGCTGCCCGTTTTCGATGGCGACGGCTGCCGCGGCAGACAGCGCCTGGATGATCACTTCGTCATCGTCGCTAAAGGCCGCGTTGTCGGCCTTGTCGGCGACGTAGATGGCGCCGAACACCTGGTTTCCGCGAAGCACGACCGGAACGCCGAGGAATGTTCGCATCGGCGGGTGGTGGGGCGGAAACCCCACCGCGGACCGATGCGCGGAGATGTCGTCCAGGCGCAGCGGACGCGGATCGTCGAGCAACACCCCCAGCACCCCGCGCCCTTGGGGCAAATCACCGATCAAGGCGCGGTTGGACTCATCGATACCTTGGAACACAAACTCCGCGAACGCATGGTCCTCGCCGCGAACACCCAGCGCCCCGTACCGCGCACCGGTCAAATCGATGGCCGCGCTCACGATCCGGCGCAGCGTCTCATCGAAGTCGAGGCTGGAGGCAACCATCAACACCGCCTCAACCAATCGGTCGAGGCGATCCCGCACCGCCATGATCTCGGCGACACGGTCGGCTACTTCGGTAAGCAACTCGCGCAGGTGCAGCCGACCAAGCACCTCATCAAGCCCGGGCTCGTCTTCCCCGCCGGCAACGTTCATCGGAAAATTCTCCTACAGCATCTGCGAACAGTTCGCCGTACCAGCGAAATGATTCGCGCTCGCGCAGCGTTGGGTTAGCCGGTGCGGGCAACGCCTAACCACGGCGAGGACTGAACCAGCGTTATGCTAGCCGCTTCCGCAGCAGGATCGGCGGTCATGCGCTGATCATTTGATGATGTCTGGTGCATCGAGATACCTGTCCTCTATGGCCCGTATCAGCTGGTGGCGTATGTGTTCCAGGTCTGCGGCGCGATGTGCCAGCAGCTCGTCCTCCCACGCGGCCACCTGGGCTGCCAAGTCCCGGTCGGCGATCGTGCCGTCGAGCCAGCGGGAAAAATCACCGTGTTCCAGGTGGTATTGGAGTGCTTGGCGGTCCAGATGCGCCAGGGCGGTACGGAAGTCATGCATGGAGCCGGCTGGAGCGATGTATTGGCCGTCGGTCGGGTGGAAGTAAAAGCGCCGCTCGTGGGGCAAGACGACATCGGCGTATTTGTGGCGGTGCCGCACGTGTGCGGTGCGGCGCTCGGCGATGGTAAATGACCGAGAGGGCCCGGATCCGAACCGCACGCTAGCCCGCCATACTGGCTGCGCAGTGATTTTTGCTGAGGTGCCGGTACCGGTGAGCGTCAGCACCACATCGCTGCTGTCGAGTTCATTGGCGGGCAGTGACTTTGGTGCAAACGATGACAACACATACCCGCCTCGCCTGACCCAGCGTGCTTCCTCCTGGGTGCCCAGCAGATGGGCCTCGTCATAGATCACCCAATGGGGGAATCCGTGCTGTTCACGGTGCGCCTCGGCGGCCGGGCGTAATCGATGCAGATAGTCGATCTTGCTCGGCTCGGCCAGCGCCGACAGATCCACCACGATGCTGGTGTAGGGCCCCAGCATGTTGACCAACTCGGATGGCTCGGGAAGATAGTGCCTGGCATCGATAATCTGCACCTGGTTGAGCTCCCACAGTTCGAGGTGATCGCCTTCAGGATCAATGACCAAAACGCTGTAGCCGGCCAGGATCCATTGCTCGGCCATCAGCCCGGTCAGATAACTTTTGCCCGATCCGGCAGGCCCGGTGACCAGGATGCGGCCCTGGCTTCCCGGTATCTGCGTGGGCGTGCCGTCCTCGAAGGTGCCGATGTCGACCCACCGGCGTAGCGGGCACCAGCGCCGCGCCCCATTGAGATAGGGGC
Organism: uncultured Actinomycetota bacterium; assembly: GCA_963759655.1. Classification (GTDB taxonomy): domain Bacteria; phylum Actinomycetota; class Actinomycetes; order Mycobacteriales; family Mycobacteriaceae; genus Mycobacterium. Next base: position 352,700 of record CAVXAG010000018.1, read on the forward strand.
CGGTCAGAAGATCCACCACACCATCCCCGTCGGGTTCGTCGAGCACCAGATCGGCGTGTTGCCGCACCGACGGGATGGCGTCGGCCACCGCGACACCGATCTCGGCGATCGCGAACAACGACAGGTCGTTTTCGGCATCCCCGACCGCGATCGTGTTGCGCGCAGATAGATTCATCTGCGTCAGTACCGCGGCAAGCCCGGTGCCTTTCGTCAACCCCGCCGGCACCACCATCAAGGTTCCCCGGTTGTGGATAATCTGGCAGTCCAAGCCCAGCTGGCCGATCACTTCGACCACCGTGGCGGCGTGCTCGCCGTCAATGGCCAACAGCACCTCGCCGCGTCGGTAGGGGACGCCCCTGTCGGTGAGCGCGTCGTCGAGCCCGCTTTCCACCGGCGCCGAGAGCGCGTGAGTCGTGCCGCCGATTACCGTCACCGCCCCGTTTTCGAGCACCAACGCATCGACATGCTCGGCGATTTGTGGGAACTCGGACCGCAGCTCCGCGCCGATGCGGCCGGTGACCAGCACCAGCAGCAGACCGTTGCGCCGAGCCTGATCGATCGCGTCCAGTGCCTTGGCAGACACCTCGCCCCGCGATGTCAACGTGCCATCGAAGTCGATGGCTACCACCTGAAAAAACGCCACTGCCGTCCCGATCCCGATCTGCCGTCTAAAGCACAACAAGCGTCACCGACTGGCACTCGCTGGTCGGCGCCCGCTCCATCGAGGAACCCACTCCCGCGCGCGTACGGGGGGTGAGTATGTAGCTTGCGTGAATCAGTGGCTGGTAATAGCAGACTGCGAACAAATGGCCTTGACGAACTCGGCGATGGCGTGTTCGGGAAGATGCCGCGCAATATCGGCCTCGCTGACGATGCCCACCAGTCGGTGTTTGTCAATTATCGGCAGCCGGCGAACCTGGTGCTCCTCCATCGCATTGAGCATTTCCTCAATGCTCGCCCCGGCCTCCACGTGATAGGCGTTGCCCTGCGCCAACTCACCGGCGGTGGTGGTATCGGGATCCAGGCCGGCGGCTATGCATTTGATCACGAGGTCGCGGTCGGTGATCATCCCATGCAGGCGGTCATCATCGCCGCAAATCGGCAGCGCGCCCACCCCCAGCTCACGCATGTGTTGCGCCGCGGCGGTCAGCGTCTCATGCTCGCCCACACAAGTGGCTCCGGCATGCATGATGTCACGGGCAGTGCTCATGATGTCCTCCCAAAAACTTCCTTACAACATGCTGATTTCCCAACGGTTTCTGAACCTAGGGTCGCCGTGCGCTGTTTCTCTAGGGCCGTTAGGCCCTTATCACCGGAGGTCACAAGGCCCGGCGGACTATCGCTAGCCCCGCATCCGCAGGTATTGGACCCGGTGCGGTCCTGGTGGGTGTCCCGGAGTCGTTGCCGGATGACCAGGATTGGAGCGGTCGGCGTGGTGCACAAGTCCGTCATGGATTGGGCCGATGAACCGTTCGATGCGCTCGCCGTCGACCGCCCCGACGGCGAGCGCATCTGAACGGATTGGTCGGTGTCGGCCAGAAATTCGGCCGCGCCACCGCGCCGCCGGGAATGCTGGCTCGCATAGTCCACAACCGGGTCGGCCAATCGGGACAGTGGGTGCGTGCGGGGATCGGCTGCCCAGCGGCATGCACCGCCGCGGTGGGCCACACCTAACAAGAGGCTCAAGCCATGCGGACCGTTTTCCAGGAGCAGTTAGGTGCACTTGCTACACGGATGCCCGAGATGTGTGGTTCGGCCGGGATGGCGATGCAGCGCGCCACCCAAGCCCTGCTGCAGGCCGATCTTGGCCTGGCCGAGCAGGTGATTCACCGACCGTCAGCAGATCGTGGCGATGAGCGCCCGGGCCGAAGAAACCGCCGTTGAGCTGCTGGCGCGCCAGCAACCCGTGGCCGGTGACCTGCGCGCGATCGTCAGCTCCCTGCAGATCGCCGCCGATATCGACCGCATGGGCGCGCTGGGCGTGCGTGTGGCCAAGATCGCCCGCCGGCGCCACCCACCGCACGTGCTGCCAGCCGAAGTCACCGCCTGCTTTGCTGAAATGGGCTAGGTGGCAGTCGAATTGGCCAACAGCGCACAGCAAGTGTTGCTATCGCGTGATCCGCAAAAGGCTGCCGGGCTGCGCAAAGAAGACGACGCGATGGACAACCTGTACCGGTACCTGTTCACCGTGCTGATGGACAATCACTAGTGGAAGCATGGGGTTCCCGCCGCTGTCGACGTTGCGCTGCTGGGGCGCTTCTATGAACGCTTCGCCGACCACGCCGTCGCGATCGGCCCACGCGTCGTCTTCGAGGCCACCGGAACCTTACCGCCCCAGGAAGAAATCTCCACGTACTGAAGCGACGCAGCTACCCGCAAACATCTATTCGCCTTCGCCGCTGGGTCCCTCGTCGGTGGAGAGTTGGATGCGGACCAGGTCCGGGCCGGTGACTGTCACCGCCCAGCCCAGATGCACCTGGTGCACAGCGCTGTGTTCGACATCGAACGCGATGAAGTGTTGCACCCAGCGCAGCAGCTCGGCGTGGCTGTCGACAGCCAGACCGAACAACGGAAATCCGGCTAGTGCGGCCAACGGTGTTGCGGCGCGCTGCAACAGCAGACGGGCACCGCACGGATGTTGCAGCAGCACGGCCACTACTTCGCTTTCGCGTTCCTCCATCAAGACGGTGACGAAACCGAATACCTGCGCATACCAGTCACTGCCGGCCAGCGGATCGCTGGCCGGCACGGTCACGTGGTGTAAGCCAGTCAACCGGGGCACTCGACTATTCTTGCCGCCGCGCCAACCGCCGTCGCCGTGGGCAGTCGCCGCTCGGTTACGAACGGCGAGCAGCTTTCCTTTCCCCGTTCCGCTGGTGCCCGCACCCGGTGGGTGGCCGACAGACCTCGACAGCGTGCCCACGATGGGCCTCCTGTGCGAGCTACTGAACCGCTGGGGAGCCGAGAAGGTGTTGCGGTACGTCGGCCTGCCTGGCGTCGAGCAGTTGCTCGACTTCGCACGACAGGCAGACGCCGGGCCAGTAGCCGCTAGTTAAGTTAGTTAGTAGTAAGGCCGGGAGCGCGGGCGCGACAGGAAACCGAAACACGCCTTTTCGTGGGTTTTAGTCTTGGTTTTCCCGCCACCGGGAACCAGGGACCAAAGTCCCTAGTGGTCGGGGATACCTGTCATCAGACAATCGGTCAGCGCTGAAGCCCATGTCATACCGCGAACACGACCGACCAGGACCACAAGTGAGCCACAAGGACACCGACCAGACATCCGACGAAGGCACCGGGGACACAACCACCACCGGTTTGCCCACCGACTTCCTCGGCAAGCTCGACGCTTCCTCTGTCGCCGCCGCTGAGGCGGAGGTGTGGGGAGTCGAAGGGTTGTCGAACGGCTCGGCGTTGCTTGTCGTCAAGCGCGGCCCCAACGCCGCAACGCGGTTTCTGCTGGATCAGTCCGTCACATCGGCTGGCCGCCATCCCGCCAGCGACATCTTCCTCGACGACGTCACCGTCAGCCGTCGGCACGCCGAGTTCCGAAGGGAAAACGGCGAATTCCGGGTCGTCGACACCGGCAGCCTCAACGGCACCTATGTCAACCATAAGCCGGTGCAGTCGGCGGTGCTGGCCAGCGGCGACGAGGTCCATATCGGCAAGTACCGTCTGGTGTTCCTAACCAGGCCCACCACAGGACCAGGCCCACCACAGGTTTGACACCGAGGGCCGGTGTACCCGGCAGGCGCGGAGAAAGGAGACCCGCGCAAAATGCCGCGCAGCAGCCGAACCGCGCAGCGGCAAAAGGCTGTTGCCGAAACGACTGCGGACTAGCGGTCACCTTCTGATGCATGCTCGGCTAGCACTCGATACACGGTCGCACGGTTGGCACCGAGCGTCGCCGCGATCGTGCTGGCCGACTCGCCACTCGCGTGCATCCGCTGGGCCAGAGCAGCTTTCGACCCTTGGCCTGGCGTCAGTGTGGTCCCATCATGCCGCCGGGTCCCATCATGCCGCCGCCCATCATTCCCTGCATCATCGCGGGCATGCCCTCGGTGACGAAGCTGGTGACTTCCCGAGCGTGGGCGCGGATGGCTTGCGTGAGGTTGGGATCGTCGGCGGTTTCGACAGCGACCACGCCCGTGGGGGTGAGGGTGAGCTGGCGGTGGTAATCGGAGGCGCGCCGGAACAGGGTCGGCAGGGTTTGGCTCATGCACATGATTTCGCCGCCCTGGTCAAGATGGGAATACATGCTCGGCACGTGTTGGTGCAGGAGAGCAGTGAGATCGGGGGAATCGGATTCTGTCGTCGTTCGCACACCACCGGGAATTTCCTCGACGGTGCGTTGGATCTCGTTGTGCCGCATGAACATCTCCATGTACATGCTCATGTCCATACCTGTCGCACCGCCGAATCCGGGGCCAGCGTTGGCAACCCCGCTCGACATGGGGTTCAGCCAAGCGTCACCGGCAATGCTGCGCAGCGCGTACCCGAGGCCAGCAAGCCCCCGGCCGTTCCGAGCATCGCCAGCACCTGTCGCCTAACCAATTTGGCCATATCTGAATTCTCTTTGGTCGGTGCCGAACTGGCTGCTATCCGGGTGGCCCGGTGACGTCGAGTTCGGCGTACATGCCACCCACATAATGGCCGGCGATGTTGCAGATCAGCTCATAGCGTCCTGGGTAGAAGGTAACGGTGGTCCAGCCCGTCGCGCCAGGGAGAATGCCGTACTGGGCCGACTGTTCGTCGCCCTTGTCGGCTCCGCACGTGCGCGAGGCCTCGCCCAGGCTGCCGGTCTCGTCGACCTTGCCGTCGGGACCGCTGAAACGCTGCCCAGGGAACCCCTGCGGGAGTGGCAACACGACCAACTCGTGGCTCAAACCACCGGTGTTGATTGCGCGAAATGAAACCTGGCCCGCCGGGACGGTGGAAGGGTTGACGAAGATCCGCATCATGCCCATGCCGGGCATCATTCGCGGACCCATCATGCCCATCATTCCCCGCCCCCAGGGGCCCATCATCGCGCCCATATCGGAGAGATTGACGTCAACCACCGTGCCGGGCAGCGTGGCGCAGCACATGACTGCGGGGCAGCCGGGAACGGCCCCTGGCCCATCATTCCTGGCCCCATCATTCCGGGTCCCCAGACTCCTAGGCCAGTCGGATACGGGCCGTTGGCGGCGACCGGACCTTGGCGGGTGAACACCCCGGCGGCACCCAATATCGCGGTGACCCTCTGGCGCTCCCTGGAGGGTGGAGCCCGGCCTGTGGGACGGCAAGACGCGGGGACGAACGACGACGCCGGTCGGGTGCTCGGGGATCGTCAGGTGCCCGGCCACCATCACCGGTCCGGCCACCACCTCGACCTCCTCATCGCGCAGCGGCGGGTCGGCGGCACTCGTGCTGGCGACGGCGAGCTAGCCGAGCAGTTGAGTCGGTTGTGCGGCCTAGCCGGGGCCACGATGGAGCGCGCAACCCGGGCGCTCTTACAAGCCGACCTCGCCTCAGCGGAGCGAGTGATCAGCGACTACGACAAGATCGCGGCGATGGGCACCCGTGCCGAAGAGAGTGCCATTACGTTGGTGGCGTTGCAGCAGCCGGTGGCCGGTGAACTACGCAGTATCGTCAGCTGGATTCAGGTCATTGCCGATGTCGATCGGATGGGCGCACTGGCCGTACATGTGGCCAAGATTGTCCGGCAGCGACACCCAGAGCATGTGCTGCCCGCAGAAGTCGAGGGCTACTTCGCCGAAATGGGGCGGGTTGCAGTTGAATTGGCGAATAGTGCGCAGGAAGTGCTGTTAACCCGCGATCCAGGTAAGGCCGCTTGCATACGCGAACAAGACGACGCGATGGATGAGCTGCACCGGCAGCTGTTCACCGCGCTGCTGGATCGCGAGTGGAAGCACGGGATTCCCGCGGCTGTCGATGTCGCGTTGCTCGGCCGCTTTTACGAGCGCTTCGCCGACCACGCCGTCGAGGTCGGCAGGCGGGTCGTCTTCCAGGCGACCGGCACACTTCCCCCCGAGCAGGGCATAGGGACGTACTAGACGATCGCTAACCTGCCGGGGTGATCAACCCGTAGTGCCCGTCGTAGCGGTGGTACAGCACGCTGGCGCGGCCTTGGGCGGCATCGATGAAAAACAAGAACGGCAGGCCCAGTAGGCCAAGTCGGTCAGTGGCTTGCTCGACGGTAAGGCATGGGACCGGTTGCGGGCTGATGGTCAGCGGCAACTGGAATGGGGCCAGCTGGTCCGGCGACGCCGGCATCACTAGTGCCAAACGGTAGCCCGTCGGACCGGCGCGGTAGAGAACACTAGCGGCGCCGGTAGCTTTTTCGGTGAACAGGTGGAAGTCGTAGTCGAGCAGGCCCATTTCTACGGCGGCATCGTCGACCGTGCAGGGCGCCAGCGTGAACGACTTGCGCCGGATGACACAGCGTTCATCCACCGGCCGGGGAAAGTAACCAGGCCGATGCGTGGGCTGGGCCTCGTGTCGCCACTCATGGGGGTCGTTCGCAGCTTGCCCACCGCGCCGCGCTTCCCAATGCTCGGCTACCCGTTCCAGCCGGCGACGTAGCCGGGCCTCGAGCTGATCGATCGCGTCACGTGCGGTGACGCCCTGGACCTGAGCACGGACAAGCCGGCCGTCCACGTCGAGGTTGGCCTGCGCAAGGACGGGTCGCTCCACCGCCGGATCGCGATGCGTGGTCAGTTTGACGCGGGCGTGCAGCACCGGTCGGTGGGTGAGTCGACCGAGCGCACCGATCCTGCGTCGGGCATATTCGGCCGCGCCGGGCAGTTGCCCGTGCGCCATCACGTCGACGTCGAGCACCGATGGAAGTTGGGTACGGTGCCGCATGGTCTCGTTGTTACGCCGCAGGCCAGTACGGGAACGAGGGCCAAAGGTCACCGCACCGTGGACCATGGCCCTCGCCTGGCCCTGCGGGCGTCGACATCCACGTTCCACGGAAGAAGTCCGCCCTGCAAGAACGTGCATCTGAACGCAATCGGAGTCAGAACTCGCAGGCGCGACCAACGCAGCCGCCGCTGAACATGGTATCGGCCTGGGCCAGCACGGGTTCGGGCGCGGCGTAGGACAAAACCTGCCCGTCGCGGCTGCCGTAGCGATACACCGTGATGCCCTTGACCTTCGCCTTCCAGGCGGCCCAGTAAATCGCACGGACCTACCCTCTCGGTCGTTGGGGTCAGTCACCAACGCAGCGTCCGCTCCAATGGCACCTTGACACCCACCGCCAACACCGACTCGAGGACTTGCCCGGTTGGACATGGAAGGCATCGTCGTCGACCCATATCTGCGACCTTGGTGCACTTGCCGTCTCCTCGAGCGCTTTTGCTGCGGGCATCTTGCACGTATCTTGCACGCGGCTCAGAAATTCGGCGAAAACCACGCCTGAGCTGCGACGATGTGAGTGGTCCCGGCTGGGATCGAACCAGTCGTTGGTCATGAGCATGTTCGTGGCGTTGTCGGGTCACCCACACACAGTCTCGGTGCACACCGGCTCGGTGTCACGACGATGTCAACTCATCCAAAACTCACCGACAGACGGCCCGCCCGCGGGTTGCTCACTAGTGCATTTAACGGCCGCTGGCCGAGGCGGCGGAGACGCATCGACCGGATGAAGTGACCTTGTTCTCCCTCCGGAAGGGTCGTATAGCGGACCCGTTTCTAGGCTTCTGGCCCTCATCCCTAGACCGGTATTGGACGACGGTGGAGCAATAGCTCTAGTCATCGTTATCAGATTCGAGCACCAACACAAAAGAGGAGGTTCGAAGATGAAAACACTTGCAGCGGTCCTGCTGGCGACCGTGGCCATCGGAGCAGCGCCGAGCGCGTATGCCGACGATCCGGTGCCGCCGCCGCCTGTCAGCGGTCACGTAATTCCCCAGGTTTGAGGGGTTGTCCGTCACGTAATTCCCCACCCTCCGTCACGTAATTCCCCACCCCTTGGGGCGTGTCCGGCGGGGGTTTGGGTGCTGCTCAGGTTCGCTCCGTTCAGGTGCCCCACCAGGGGGTCCTGGAAGGGGCCTGAGGTGGCGAGGAGATCGTGGAACGTGACCGACTTCGTGGAGATGTTCCGACACTGGAACGCCGGCCGATCGCAGGTGCAGATCCATCAGGCACTCAACATCGATCGCAAAACGATCCGCAAGTATTTGGCCCCGGCGCTGGCCGAGGGTCTGCATCCCTGCCCGGCCGGGCTGTTCGACGAGGAGCTGTGGCGGGCGCGAATACAGCGCTGGTTCCCTGAGCTGGTTGACCCGGTGGCGCGGGCGCTGACCTGGCCACAGATCGCGGCGCATCACCAGTGGATCGCCGATCAGCTGGGCGTGCCGGTGACGGTGGCCACCATCGCCCAGCGGCTGCGCGACGATCACCGCGTGGAGGTATCGGAGTCCACGGTACGGCGTTACATTGCAACGACTTTCACCGAACAAAGCCTCGAAGACAAGGTGACGGTGCCACGCGGTGCTGTCGAGGCGGGCAGTGAAGCCCAAATCGATTACGGCCGCCTGGGCATGTGGTTCGACCCGGTGTCGGGCCGGCGGGTCGCGGTGTGGGTGTTCGCGATGATCCTGTCGTGTTCGCGGGCCCTGTTCGTGCAGCCGGTGCTCAAGATGGACCAGACATCGTGGAACGCCTCGCATGTGGCGGCGTTCGAGTTCTTTGGGGGTGTCCCAGCGCGGCTGGTGTGCGACAACCTCAAAACCGGTGTTGAGCGCGCCGACCTGTATGACCCGCAGATCAACCTCGCCTACGCCGAACTCGCCGTCTTCTACGGCACCCTCATTGACCCCGCCCGGGCCCGAAAACCCAAGGACAAATCTCGGATCGAGCGGCCGATGCCAAATATTCGGGACTCGTTCTTCGCCGGCCGGGACTTCGGCTCCCTGACCCAGATGCAGGGCGACGCCCTGCGGTGGGCTATCCAGGTCTACGGGCAGCATAAGCACCGCGGGTTGGATGGTGCGACCCCGGCGTCGGTGTTCGCCACGGTCGAGCAGGATGCGTTAATACCGTTGCCGCCAAGGCCATTTGAATCGGTGGTTTACACGATCGGCCGGGTCGCTCCGGACTGCCACGTCAAATCAGGGAAGGCGTTCTACTCGGCGCCGTGGCGGCTGATGGGCCAACAAGTCACCGCCCGCACCGCAGGCGATGTGGTGCAGATCTTCCACAATGACGTCGTCGTCGCGACCCACGTGTGGCACCTGGCGGGACGCTCTACGAACTTCGAACACTATCCGCCGCACAAGATCGCCCACACCCTGCGCAGCGTGACGTGGTGTCGCACCCAGGCCGAGCAGATCGGACCCGGCGCTGTCGCGATCGTCGCCGAGTTGTCGACGGTCAACGCCATCCACCGACTGCGGGCCATCCAAGGGATCATCCGGCTGCGCGACAAATACGGCGATGCCCGCCTGGACGCAGCGTGTGCCCGCGCCCTGGCTGTTGGGGATCCTGAACCGTCTCGGGTTTGATGCCGGCTTCATGGTTGAGGCGTCGCCGGCTGGGACGCCTGGGTTTGAGAGTAGTAGGCCGCCTCGTATTCCTCGGGTGGGACGTAGTCGAGGAGGCTGTGTAGTCGGCGGTTGTTGAACCAGTCGACCCATTCCATCGTCGCATATTCGACGTCGTCGATGATGCGTAACGGCCCGGTGAGGAACGGGCTGCCGCGACCGATGGCCTCGGTCTTGAACAACCCGATTGTTGTCTCCGCCAGTGCGTTGTCGTAGGCGTCGCCGACGCTACCGATCGATGCCGCGATCCCTTCCAGGACAAGGGTTTCCGCGAACGCAATAGATGTATATTGGGTGAATTCAACTGGTCGTCGCAACGCCTCGAGTGTGGAGGTGTCAGATGGGCAGGCCTGAGGGATGGATGATTACGGTGACGGGGCGGCCGGCGATGCGCTCGCCGGGGTGTCCGCCGATCCGTCGTGATCTGGAGCGGTTGTTCTGGGTCAAGATCGCGCAGGGGCTGACCAGTGAGGACGCGGCCGTAGCGTGCGGCGTGTCGGGACCGGTGGGTTCCCGTTGGTTCAGAGATCGTGGTGGCATGCCATCGATGCAGCTCAATGCATTATCCGGGAGATACCTATCGTTTGCCGAGCGTGAGGAGATCGCGTTACTGAAGGCCCAGGGCCTCGGCGTGCGTGAGATCGCCCGCAGGATCGGGCGGGCACCGTCGACGATCTCGCGTGAGCTGCGGCGCAATGCCGCTACCCGCAGTGGAACTTTGGCCTATCGGGCGTCGGTGGCCCAATGGAAGGCCGAGTTGATGGCGCGCCGGCCCACGGCGGCCAAACTCACGGTCAACGCAGAGCTACACCAGTACGTGGCCGATCGGCTTGCCGGAATGATTCGCTTGAACGACGGCTCGCCAGTCCCGGGGCCTGCGGCACCGCAGTGGAAGGGCCGCAACAAGGGCCGTCGCCAGGACCGGCGATGGGCCACGGCGTGGAGTCCCGAGCAGATCGCTCACCGGTTGCCGGTCGATTTCCCCGATGATGGATTCATGCGGATCTCCCATGAGACCATCTACCGCTCGCTGTATGTCCAGGGGCGTGGCGCTCTGCGTCGAGAATTGGTGGCGTGCTTGAGAACTGGACGTGCACTGCGTGTGCCGCGGGCGCGTGCCCGGCAACGAGCCGCCGGACACGTCACAGATGAGGTGATGATCAGCGCTCGGCCTGCGGAGGTCGAGGATCGCGCCGTTCCAGGGCACTGGGAGGGAGACTTGATCATTGGGTCGGACCGTTCGGCGATCGGCACCTTGGTGGAGCGCTCCACCCGGTTCACGATGCTGCTGCACCTGCCGCGGATGGCCGGTTACGGTGTCATCGCTCCGGTCAAGAATGGCCCCGCCTTGGGCGGCTACGGCGCCCATGCCATGAAGGACGCCATCGCCGCCAAGATCACAACGCTGCCGCACGCTTTACGTCAGACGCTGACCTGGGATCGCGGCAAAGAACTGGCCGCACACGCCCAGTTGAGCATCGACACCGGAGTGCAGGTGTACTTCGCCGACCCGCACAGCCCGTGGCAGCGGGGAACGAATGAAAACACCAATGGGCTGCTGCGGCAGTACTTTCCGAAGGGAACGGACCTGTCGCGCTGGGATGGCAAGGAGATCGACGCCGTCGCGATGGCACTCAACAACCGGCCCCGCAAGACACTGAACTGGAGAACGCCAGCCGAAGCCCTCAACGACCATCTACTATCGGTTCAATCAGCCGGTGTTGCGACGACCCATTGAACCTGGGTTGCGAGCCCGCATCGCTGTGATGAATCAACCCGGCACCGACACGGTGATCGGCGTGATCGCGCCGCCACAACGCCATTTTCAGCGCCGTGGTGACCATCGCGGTGTCTTTGACGGTGGTGGCATGCCAGCCCACGATGGCGCGGGAGAAGCAGTCGATCACGAACGCCACGTAGACGAACCCCGACCACGTTGTGCAGTAGGTGAAGTCGGTGACCCATTTTCGGTTCGGCATCACCGCGGTGAAATCGCGGTCGAGCAGATCCGGTGCCCGGCGAGAATCCTTTCCACCGGGGATCGTGGTGCGGTGTTTGCGGCCCCTGACCACGCCGGCCAGGCCTTCGTCGCGCATGAGCCGGTCGACGGTGCACGCCGCCACCTGATGGCCCTGGCGGCGCAGATACGCCGTCATCTTCCGCCGCCCGTACATGCCCTCCGGGGTGCCGACCGTGGCCCGCAAGGCGTCAGTGAGCCCGGCATCGGTGATCATGCGCGCTGACGGCGCGGCTTTCTTCCAATTTCGGTACGTGCGTCCGGCGACCGCCACACCCTGCTCAGTGAGCACGCGGCAGATCGACTCGACCCGGAAATTTCGTGCACGCATCTGGTCGATAAACGAACAGATCAATGGTGGCGAGGGTCGAGTTCCCTCGCGAAGAAAATCGAGGCCGCCTTCAGAATCTCGTTGGCTTCCTTGAGATCTCGGTTCTCACGTTCCAACGCTTTGATCCGCTGCTGCTCGGCTGTGGTGACACCAGGGCTGTGCTGGGCATCGATCTGCGCTTGCAGCGCCCACTTACGCAGGGTCTCCGGGCCGACCCCGACCTTCGGGCCGATCGCCTGAGCCGCGGCATACACCGACCGATACTCACCGAGATGATCGAGAACCATCTTCACCGCACGCTCACGCTGCTCGACCGGGTAATGCTTCGACATAATCGCCATCCTTCTCACCGAAGGAAGCGGCATCAAACCCGGAACGGTTCAACCCATGCCCGGAACATGGCGGCCATTGCAACTCTCGACTCAGATTGAGCGAGCCCGCGGACTGCGGGGCTCGTCTAGAGTAGTTGGCCGTGCGCCCCTGGATCGCCGCACTTATCCTCGTCCTGGTAGTCACGGTGGCGATCACCGTCAAGCTGCTTGTGCGCCGCCGCGCGCCGATGGGCGGCTGGTTCACCGACCCTCCCCGCAGCGCCGTTACGTTGTCGGTGATCGGCACGATGTTCGCGGTCGTGCTCGCGTTCGTGATCCTCCTGGCGCTGCAGAGCTATCAGCGTGCGAAGGAAGGGTCGAGCGTCGAGGCCATCGCCGTCACCGAACTCGACTCCGTCGCTGCGGTGTTCCAGTCGCCCACGAGCGATCGTCTGCACGGCGGACTGGTCTGCTACGCGCGCGCCGTCGTCGAGGACGAATGGCCCGCGATGGGGAAGGAGCGCTCCAGCGAGCTGGTGGAGTCCTGGATCGACAAGCTGGGCCGGGAGTCCGCGATCGTACGTCCGCATGAACCTGAGACCCAGACTAGGCCGTGTCATCAAACGGCTTTCATCGAGCAGCTGCTGCGGGTATTGCGGCGCGGAGCATCGGTCGTGCACCAGAAGCAGCGGTCTGTCTAGACCCCGACCGCCATCCTGCTTGGGTGGCGGGCCATGAGGTGATCGCGATGAGGAAATACCCACGCTGACGGGCACAAAGGCCCTAGGCGTTGGCTGCGCGCGGGATCGAAGCTATTTGCTGAAGATTACTCTTCCTCGCGATGCAGGGGTGCGACGTGGACGCACTAGAACGCGCAGTCCGGAACTGCATTTACCGAATCCGGTGGTCGCCTTCAGACGCGGCCTGGATTGCACATGTTGTCGAGTTCCCAGAACTTCATCATGCAGATGGGTACAGCCCCCTCGCTGCGATCAACGGACTCAGGCACCTGGTTCGGCAAGCCTTGATCGACCGCGCCGACAGTCCCGACGCCCCGGCCTGATGCCTGCGGAGACGCAGGCCGCATCACCGAATCGTTGGCCGCCGCAGACGTTGGCCATGCGATCGTGACCCGTTCCTTCGATACTCCCCAGTTACGGTTCGCCATTGCCGACGCTCACGTTGGCGCGCTCGTGCTGTTGGGCCGGACTGATGAGGCCTGTTCGGTGGCGGAGCGGCTGCGCGAGCAGGCAGCCGATCTCCCTGGGGCGGCTCAGCTCCTCAGCACTGGTGTGGCAGGTCGCGCCGCCCTGGGCGCTGGCCGCCTTGACGCTGCCCGTTCCTTTTTGGAACCGGTCGTCCGATCCGCTTGCACTAGCTTGCGGCACCGCAGCTACGACGCACTGCGGCTCGTCGGCTGGGGCTACAGCCAGCGATTCACGCTGGACATCCGTTGTGATTGCCGGCGCAACCTGATTCGGGAAATCTGTTATCGCTAATATTCGCAAGTACCGCTCAACGTCCGCCTCGGGAAATTCGGCCCGGCGTGGGTCTTCCTGATCCTCGTCGCGCGTGCGCGTCGGCGTCGGTTCGTGCGGCGCCGAGTCGTTGTTTGAGGTCGCCGAGTTCTTCGCGCAGGGCATCGGGAAGTTTGTTGCCGCCGATGCTGGCGTGCCACGTGTCGATCAGTTCGATCTCGCTTGCCCATTCGGCGGGGTCGACCCGTAGAGCGGCAAGGATTTTCGTGTCGTCTGTTGCGGAGCGGTCCAGGCCGTCGAGATCGAGGTCATCGAGGAAGGGGAGGTCTCCGATCGGCGTCCTCAGTGCCTCAACGGTGCCTTCGATCCGCTGCAGCGCCCATTTGAGGACGCGCGAGTTCTCGCCGAAACCCGGCCACAGGAACTTGCCGTCATCGCCTCGGCGGAACCAGTTGACATAGAAGATCTTCGGTAACAGCTCGGGGTCAGTCCTGGTGCCGAGGTCGAGCCAATGCTGCAGGTAGTCACCGACGTGGTAGCCCAGGAACGGCAGCATCGCCATTGGGTCGCGGCGCACGACCCCGACGGCACCGGTGGCGGCGGCGGTGGTTTCCGAGGACAGCGTGGAGGCGAGGAACACCCCGTGCTGCCAGTTGAACGCTTGGGTGACCAGCGGGATAGTGCTGGCGCGGCGGCCACCGAAGAATATCGCCGAAATCGGCACCCCGGCCGGATCGTTCCATTCGGGCGCCACGGTTGGGCATTGCTGGATCGGGGTGCAGTAGCGGGAGTTGGGGTGCGCGGCGGGCTCTTTCGACTCCGGTGTCCAGTCGCGGCGTTTCCAGTCGGTGAGATGGGCGGGCGTGTCGGCGGTCATTCCTTCCCACCACACGTCACCGTCATCTGTCAGGGCGACGTTGGTGAAGATCGAGTTCCCGCGCTCGATGGTGGCCATCGCGTGCGGGTTGGTGTGTATTCCAGTGCCGGGGGCTACGCCGAAGAACCCGGCTTCGGGATTGACGGCATACAACCGGCCGTCGTCGCCGAATCGCATCCAGGCGATGTCGTCGCCGATGGTTTCCGCGGTCCATCCATCGAGGGTGGGGTTGAGCATCGCGAGGTTGGTCTTGCCACACGACGACGGGAACGCGGCGGCGATGTAGCGCACCTGGTGCTCGGGGGAGGTGAGTTTCAGGATGAGCATGTGTTCGGCCAGCCAGCCCTCGTCACGGGCCATCTTCGACGCGATCCGCAGCGCATAGCATTTCTTGCCGAGCAGGGCGTTGCCGCCGTAGCCGGAGCCGTAGCTCCAGATCGTGCGTTCCTCAGGGAAGTGGGAGATGTACTTGGTGTGGTCACATGGCCACGGGACGTCGGCCTGCCCCGGGAACAGCGGTGCACCGACGGAGTGCAGGCAGCGGACGAAGTCGGCGTCGCCGCCGAGCTTCTGCCACACCGGGGCCCCGGAGCGGGTCATGATCTGCATGGAGACCGCCACGTACGCCGAGTCGGTGACCTGCACCCCGAACTTGGGTTCGGCGGCATCCAGGGGACCCATGCAGAACGCGATCACATACATGGTGCGCCCGGCCATCGCGCCGCGATACTCCTCGGTCATCACGGTTTTCATGTCGACGGGGTCCATCCAGTTGTTGGTGGGGCCTGCGTCGGATTGCTCTTGTGAACAAATGAAGGTGCGGTCCTCGACGCGAGCCACGTCCTCCGGGTCCGAGGCGGACCAGAACGAGTTCTGCTTGCGTTTCAGCTGCACAAAAGTGCCCGTGTTCACGAGAAGTGTTGTCAGGCACCGCCATTCGTCATCGCTACCGTCGCACCACACCACCTCGTCTGGTGTGGTGAGTTGCACGACATTGTCGACCCAGTCGATGATTGCGGCGTGCGTCGTCGGGGTGGTGCGACCGGACACGGCGGGGATTGTCATGAGATCTCCTTGCAAGGGTTGGTTATCCAGGTTCGGCCCGGATGTGGCGGCGCGGTTTGCGGGCCGGTGGGTGTCATCGGTGTTGGTCCGCGAGGGTCTGCGACACGTGGCGGGCGATCGTGGTGACCAGCAACGGCTCGTCCAACTCAGGCAGCAGCTGGCCGGCGGGGGTGAGGAGCGCGACCACGTGGGCCGCGGCGACCAGGTGTTCGACGTCGAGTGCCGCGACATCGAGCCCGCACAGTGCGCCGAGCAGCCCCGGCAAGACCAGCGCGCCGACGTCGAACGGGTCGTGCGGAATCGTCAGGGTCCGGTCCGGTGCGACCCGCGATGCGACTGCCCTCGGGGCGATCAGGACGTCGTTGTGTTGCATCAGCCGGGTTAGCGGGTAGTCGGGGGCATCGCGGTCATGCCAGGTGGTGAGTTCGCCGATGCCGCAGGCGATCAGGATCGGGCCTAGCAGCGGCGCCGACTCGGCGCCGGCCATCACCACTCGCGCCCGCTGTCGCTTTACTCCACGGGATCGCAACATCGTCATGACCGCCGCGGCCAGTGCCGCGGTCACCGCGTCGATCTCTGCGATGACCGGCGGCCCCGCGTTATCCGCGACCCGGCGTTGCACCACGGCCGACTCCGATGCGGACAGGCCGATGACGAGTGCCGCCGACAACCGTGCCGGGTAGCCGGTGATGGCCGATGCCACCGTAGGAATGTCTCCCGTCGACAGCGGCAGCGGCAAGGCGTGCATCGGCGTCCGGTCGTCGATGAGGTCGACGTAGTCCTGCATCGCCAGCCACGACGATCGCGGCGGGTACGGCGGGTCGACAGTCCGGGTGGTGGCGACGCCGATGACGCCGACGTCGACGCCGACGAACCCCCGCCTGCCGTCGTCTGTCCATCCGTCGTCGCTTCTACCGATATTGTTTGTCACCATCGGCATCCCGCTCCGCACATCAAACCTTCCGGTGTATGTAGTTTAGAAATTGTGCAAGTAACGAACATGGATGATCCCTCAGTGTTGTCGGCCCGGATCAGCCGGTGGCCTCGCGCATCACCGCGGGCAGGTCTTCGAGGAGCTCGGCCTGACCCGCGACGACTCCGGTGAGGATGGCGCGCGCGACGGCCAGCAATTCGGCGACCCGTGGCGAAGTCAGTGTGTACAACACGGACAACCCCTCGCGGCGGGCCGTGACCAAACCGGCCCGCCGCAGGACCGACAACTGTTGCGACAGGTTGGCGGGCCCGAGGCCGACCTCGGGCAGCATCTCCGACACGGCGTAGTCCCGGTCGCTGAGCAGCTCGAGGACGCGGATGCGAGCAGGGTGGCCAAGCGTTTTGAAGAAGTCGGCCTTCATCTGATAGAGCGGCTGGCGCGATTTCGACACCGCGGCGTCTCCTTCGATGTGGGTGCATCTCCAGCGGGCGCCGGAACTGCCCTCCCTACTCTACTAGTTGCGTATTTCAGCAAGCAGGTATGGTGTCGTTGCGAGGTGCTGCCCGGGCGATCTGTGCTGCTGGCTGTCGCGATCGCCGACGCGTTCAGCTCAAGGAGGTCAGTTGTCCGCTCTAACCGAACTCGCCCAGCTGCACGATCTCATCGATGGTCTGCGGCGGTGCGCCATGTCGATGAAGGCGCGGTATGGCGATACCCCAGCGATGCGCCGCATCGTCAACGATGCCGACCGGCTCCTCAACGACGTCGACCGGCTCGACATCGACGTCGCAGAACTGGATCGGGGGCGTGGAGCCGCCCAGCAGCAGACGGGACAAAAGATCCCTGTGTCAGACATGCCGTACGACACCGAGTTCTGGCGCGATGTCGACGACGAAGGTGTTGGTGGCCTTCACGGGCCGAAATGAGCGCGACGACGACCGAGCGCGTGGGTGTCTTCTCCCCGACCGGGCGCCCTAATCGCGCAACCCACGCTTCGTACACGTTGTCGTGCCACTCCTGCCGACATGTCACCGGCGGGTGCTCGCGATTCTTTGGTTAGCAATTGTCATCAGTAGTAACGAAAATGCGAGTGAGGGTTGATGGTTGAGGTCGAACGGCATCAATACGACGTTGTTGTCATCGGTGCCGGCGGCGCGGGGCTGCGCGCGGTGATCGAGGCCCGTCAACGTGGCCTGAAGGTGGCGGTGGTGGGCAAATCGTTGTTCGGCAAGGCGCACACCGTGATGGCCGAAGGCGGCGCCGCGGCGGCGATGGGCAACGTCAACTCCAAGGACAACTGGCAGACCCACTTCCGCGACACCATGCGCGGCGGCAAGTTCCTCAACAACTGGCGGATGGCAGAACTGCACGCCAAGGAGTCGCCGGACCGGGTGTGGGAGCTGGAGACCTACGGCGCGCTGTTCGACCGCACCCCCGACGGACGGATCAGTCAGCGCAACTTCGGCGGCCACACCTACCCGCGGCTGGCCCACGTCGGCGACCGCACCGGCCTTGAGCTGATCCGCACCCTGCAGCAGAAGATCGTCTCGCTGCAGCAGGAAGACCACGCCGAGTCCGGCGACTACCAGGCGCGCATCAAGGTGTTCGCCGAATGCACCATCACCGAGATACTCAAGGACGGTAACCGCATCGCCGGGGCGTTCGGCTACTGGCGCGAAAGCGGGCGGTTCGTCCTTTTCGAGGCGCCCGCCATCGTGCTGGCCACCGGCGGCATCGGCAAGTCGTTCAAGGTGACCTCAAATTCCTGGGAGTACACCGGCGACGGGCACGCGTTGGCCCTGCGCGCCGGGGCGACGCTGATCAACATGGAGTTCATCCAGTTCCATCCCACCGGAATGGTGTGGCCACCCAGCGTCAAGGGCATCCTGGTCACCGAGAGCGTGCGCGGCGACGGCGGGGTGCTGACGAACTCCGAGGGCACGAG
This sequence comes from uncultured Actinomycetota bacterium, assembly GCA_963759655.1. Lineage (GTDB taxonomy): Bacteria > Actinomycetota > Actinomycetes > Mycobacteriales > Mycobacteriaceae > Mycobacterium. The sequence continues at coordinate 371,203 of CAVXAG010000018.1, forward strand.
GTTCATGTTCGACTACATCCCGCCCGTGTTCAAAGGCCAGTACGCCGAGACCATCGAAGAGGCCGACGCCTGGCTGCACGACAACGACAACAACCGGCGCACGCCCGACCTGTTGCCCCGCGACGAGGTGGCGCGCGCGATCAACGCCGAGGTCAAGGCCGGCCGCGGAACCCAGCACGGTGGAGTGTATCTCGACATCGCGACGCGGCGCTCCCGCGAGGACATCCTTAAGCTGTTGCCATCGATGCATCACCAGTTCAAGGAACTGGCCGGCGTCGACATCACCAGCGAGCCAATGGAAGTCGGGCCGACCTGCCATTATGTGATGGGCGGTGTCGAGGTCGACCCGGACAGCGGGGCGGCCACGGTGCCGGGGCTGTTCGCGGCGGGCGAGTGTTCGGGTGGCATGCACGGTTCGAATCGGTTGGGCGGCAACTCGCTGTCTGACCTGATCGTGTTCGGTCGCCGCGCCGGCCTCGGCGCGGCCGACTACATAAGCGTCCTGGACAGCCGCCCCGCGGTGTCGCAAGACGCGGTCGACGCGGCGGCCAAACTCGCGCTGGTACCGTTCGACGGCCCGAAAGATGGTGCCACACCGCAGAACCCGTACACGCTGCACACCGAACTCCAGCAGTCGATGAACGACCTGGTCGGCATCATCCGCACGGCCGACGAGGTGGCCGAGGCGCTTTCGCGGCTGGACGCGCTGCGGGCCAGGTTCGCCAACATTCAGGTCGAGGGGCATCGGCAGTTCAACCCGGGCTGGCACTTGGCGGTCGACCTGCGCAACATGCTGCTGGTCAGCGAATGCGTGGCGAAGGCCGCGCTGGAGCGCACCGAGAGCCGCGGTGGTCACACTCGAGACGACTACCCGTCGATGGACGCGGACTGGCGCAAAACCCTGCTAGTCTGCCGCGCTGACGGCGGCGACCCCGTGATGCCCGATGTCAGCGTGACGCGGGAACCGCAGGTGCCGATGCGTCCCGATCTGCTCGAGCTATTCGAGATCAGCGAGCTGGAGAAGTACTTCACCGACGCCGAGCTGGCCGACCATCCAGGACCGAGAACATAAGTGGCCACAGCACGAGCCGGCTCCTCGCGGCCACACCCCTGCAGGTCAAGCAGTGTCCATCACGCCACCTAGACGAATAGCGCACGTCCGGAATACGTCCACTCCGCCGGCAAGATGCGAAGTGACTGTTTCATCCCGCCGCTTGGGAAGCTATGCCGGTCAATAGAATTCGATGGGCGACGTTGAAGCGCCGTCCCGCAAAGCTCACCCTGCCACAACGGAGCTGGGGGCAGCGAGTGCGGTCACTGGCTCCTCGGTTGCCCGTGGTCGCTGTCGTTCCAGCGCTCGGTCGAGAACACCAGGCGGAACTTGCCGATCTGCACCTCGTCGCCGTTGAGCAGCACCGCCGACTCCACCGCCTCCCGGTTGACGTAGGTGCCGTTGAGGCTACCGACGTCCACAACCTTGAATTCGTCGTCCTCCCGTCGGAACTCCGCATGCCGGCGGCTCACGGTGACATCGTCGAGAAAGATGTCGCTGCCCCGATGTCGGCCCGCTGACGTGACACGCTGATCGAGCAGGAACCGGGATCCGGCGTTGGGACCTCGTTTCACAACCAGCAGTGCAGAACCCGTCGGCAGCTTGTCGACCCCGGAGACCGTGCTGTCGCGTCCTACGGTTGGAAGAGCGTCCGGTTCGTTGAGGAACTCAGCGCTGGGAAACGCAGAGGTGGCTTCCCCGGTGACTTCGTCAGAGCTGTCCTTGTCGGTCACCCGCTGCCCCTTTTCGGCTACCAGCGACTGAACAATCTGCGAACCTCGGGACTGTTCCGCGCCGATTTCCGTCCAAGGCTATCCGGGAGAGATCCCGTCGCTGTTGCGATCGGCGGCGTTCTGGGGGTGTTTTCCCGCATGAGGCCGAGGGTAGGTGGACAATGACGTGTTAAGGACCGTCGGCGGTGACTGGAGACTGGCATGGCAAAGCAGATCACAGTGTGCCCGGTTTCCGACCTGCCCCCCGGGGCGGTGACCGGTGCGGGACCGTATGCCGTTGGAAACATCGACGGCAAATACTTCGCGGTCACGCGGCGGTGTCGACATCTGCGCGCAGACCTGGCGGGCGGATCGATCGAGGACGGGCGACTGGTCTGTCCGTGGCACCAATCCGCTTACGACGTCGAGAACGGGCAGATGGTTCGCGGGCCTCAACAGATTTTCGCAAAGATCCCCGGACTCGGAACGACGTTCAAGATGCTGACGAAAGTTTGGCCTCTTGGACGCGGCGCCGTATCGGTGTCCGGCAACGACATCGTCGTCGAATAGCTGGCGCGCCTGCGCGATTCGCCTCTCCATTTCGCGAACCCCGACCGCACCCGCGTTCGGTGAGACCCTACGTTGCCTCCTTGGATTTCTTGACCATGGCCGATGGATCAATCGGCTGTGATTGTCTGTGGGCGTTAGCAATGGGTTGGGGCAGCTCGTACTCCTTGAAGTCGCGCCGGATGATCTCCGCGGCGGGCACGTCGCCCATACCACTCCCCATGTGGCCATGATGGACCTGCTCGCCCGCGGCCTCTCCGGGGTCGGGTTGGTCACCAGTGACGCCCATCCGGGTCTGGTAGCCGCGATAGGCGCCACCCTGCCCGGAGCCGCCTGGCAGCGCTGCCGCACCCACTACACCACCTGATGACGGTCACCCCGAAATCCTCCTGGCCATGGGTGCGTACCCTGCTGCACTCGATCTTTGATCAGCCAGACGCCGAATCCGTGGTGGCCCAATATGACCGGGTACTGGACGCGCTGGTCTTCGGGCTTGATTAGGTGGTCGAGGCTGTCAGGTCAACCGCCACCTGCTGAGCAAGGCGCTCACGGGCACGGATGGCGTGGTCTTAGACCAGATGACGTTTCCGCCCGGGTTTGTCCACCACATGCATCGGCACCCCTACGCTGACATGTTCATCATCCCGTTGAGCGGTGTGGTGCAGTTCCTCGGCGTGTCGGGAGTCCCGTGGAGGTGTCGCCTGGGAATGTCCTTGTCGTCCCGCGCGGGAACTGGCATGAGGTCAGCAACGTGAGCAGCGTGGACAGCCAGGTCCTGCACTTTTTCGCCGGGGTCGGTTCGGTGGACGAGATCGGCTACGAGGCCTATGCGGGGCGGGGCGAGGCGGCCTCATCGCGGGGGCGCAGGCACGGGAGCAGCGCATGCGGGTAGCGGTCATCGGGCTGGGCAGGATGGGGCGCGCGCTGGCCGAGCGGTTGCTCGACGGGGGTCACGAGGTGAGCGTGTGGAACCGGACCGCTGGCCGGGCTGGTGCGCTAAAGGAGCGAGGAGCCCAGGTGATGGGTTCTGCGGATGACGTGGGTGACGACTGGGATGCGGTGTTCCTGTGCCTGGCCGACGACCGGAGCACCCTCGACGTGGCGGCTCCGAAGGGTGAGGCGCGATCGGCCTGGGCACAGACCCTGGTGGTCAACACCGGCACGGTGGCTCCCGATGTCATCACTGCTCTTGCGCACGCCTACGGTGACCGGTTTGTCGACGCGCAGATCCTCGGGGCGCCGCAGGCCCTCGGCTCGGGTGCGGCCACGTTCATCGTCGGCGGCCCGGCGTCAGCGCGTGCGGCGCTGCTACCGGTGTGGAAGGGGTTCGCAGGTGCGCTCGATGTCGGGGAGCGCCCGCAGACCGCAGCGATCATCAAGCTGTTGCACAACCAGATGCTGCTGGTGCAGCTGGCGGTGATCGCCGAGACCGTCCGAGCGGGCCGCGCCGCGGGTATCGACGACACCACTTTGGCGGCCACCCTGCGCGAGTCGCCGATGATGCCGGCAGGTCTGCGCAACCGCATCGACGTCCTCTTCGACCCCGACCACGCCGGTTGGTTCAGCAACGTCCAGGCCGTCAAGGATGTGACGCTCGCCGTGGACCTTGCAAAAGGCGGGGCACCGCTGCCGGTCACCGAGGCCGCCCGCGACGCCTACGCGCAACTGGCCCAGGACGGATGGCAGACCCACGACATCACCGCCCTCGTCGAGTAGGGCCGGCGCGCGGCGTGAGCCGACCGGGGCCAAACCGAGATCGAGCTGAAAGATCCGGGTTCAGCCCCTCGGACCTCGGCGTCGTCAACGTCGCGATCCGGTCGATCCGCACTGAGCCGCAGGCGTCGGCTTCTCGGCCGCAGTGGGTGATCGACGCCTACCCACTGGCGCGGGCGTTGCTGCTGCTGTCGGGAGCCACCGCCGATCGATTTGGTCGCCGCCGGGTCTTCCCGATCGGGTTGACCGCCGGGCCGAAACAACACGCAAGGAGAAGACGCGCGTGAGCCGTCCAACCGAGGTCAAAACCGACGCAGCATACCCGCTGCCCGGGCACATGCGGGCCTGGGTGCTGGGCGATCCCGGCCAACTGGCCCTGGTGGACAAGCCGATCCCGATGCCGCGACGCGCCGAGGTGCTGGTGCGCATCGATGCCGTGGCGATCTGCGCGACAGACCTGCAGATCATCCACCACGGCGCGCCGGCGATGATCGGCGGCGGCGCACCGTTCAACAAGATGTTCACCCCGGGTCACGAATACATGGGCACCGTGGCGGCGCTCGGACCGGGCGTGGACGAGTACCGCATCGGCCAGCGCGTCACCGTGGAGGTCCACGCCGGCTGCGGGCAGTGCAAGCGCTGCCGCCAGGGCATGTACACGGCCTGCCTGAACTACGGCATGAACTACGGTGACGTGGACAAGGGCCAATCGTGCCAACGGCCTCACCACCGATGGCGGATTCGCCGAATATGCCGTCAACAACATCAACACGGTAATTCCGGTCCCCGACAGCATGTCCGACGCCGAGGCGACGCTGGTGGTGACGGCAGGCACCGCGACGTGCGGGCTGATCGAACTCGGCGGGCTGGTGGCCGGCGAAGGTGTCGCCGTGATAGGGCCGGGACCGATCGGATTGCTCGGCGTCGCGCTGGCCAAGGCGCTGGGCGCATCGCCGGTGATTCTCACCGGGACCCGCGACAACCGGCTGCAGATCGGCCGCGGCTTGGGCGCCGATCACGTGATCAACGTGCGCAACGAGGATGCCGTGGCGGCGGTGCGCCGTATCACTGGCGGCACGGGAATCGATTACGTCCTGGAGTGCTCGGGGGCACCCGACGCCGTGAACCAGGCGGCGCGCATGCTGAGCCGTGGTGGGCGCATCTGCCTGGCCGCGTTCCCGCACGAGCCGGCCCCGATCGACGTCGCCCATATCGTGGCCAACAACATCTACCTCTACGGCATCCGCGGCGAGGGCAAAAGTGCCACCCACCGCGCCGCGGCGTTGATGTCGCAGAAACGCTTCGACGCCACGAAGATCCACACCCACACATTCGGCCTGCACGATCTGCCGACGGCCCTGCGCTACGCCGGCGAATACATCGACAACGCGATCAAGGTGGTGGTGGCGACGCGCAACGCCGAATCGGCGCGGGCAGCGGTGCCCGCCGACGACCACTCAGATCACTTTGAGTCACTTTGAGCGCCGTGCGCTCGGCCATCGCGCGGTACCCGTTTGGCACCTCGTCCAGCCCGATGGTGCGGTCGAACACCCGGCCGGGCTCGATGGAGCCACCCACTGACTTCCTCCAGCCCGGGGGCCAGGGTTCGTGCAGCGCAGGACCGCGGTGTCGTCGCTGAGTCGCCTGCGACTTCTCGTGTCACCGACCGAGCCGGGTCAAGTGTTAGCGTCGGGTCTGTGACGGCAAACCAGGCCGCCCCGCTGCGGATCGGCATCCTGGGTGCAGCGCGTATCGCACCGTCGGCGCTGATCAGGCCGGCGAAGGGAAACGTCGAGGTCGTGGTGGCCGCGGTGGTGGCGCGCGATGCCTCGCGTGCAGCGGCGTTCGCTGCCAAACACGGCATCGCGCGTGTGCACGAGAGCTACGAGACGCTGATCGCCGACCCGGACCTGGACGCTGTCTACAATCCGCTGCCGAACAGCTTGCACGGCCGGTGGACTCGAGCTGCACTGGCCGCCGGTAAGCACGTGCTGTGCGAAAAGCCGTTTACCGCCAACGCCGCCGAGGCCCGGGAGATCGCCGAGCTGGCCGCGAAGTCGGACCGGGTCGTGATGGAGGCGTTCCATTACCGCTACCATCCGCTGGCTTTGCGCATTGAGCAGATCATCGCCTCGGGCGAACTCGGGGAGCTTCAGCGGGTGCACGCGGCCATGTGCTTTCCCCTGCCGAAATTCTCCGACATCCGCTATAACTACTCGCTTGCCGGTGGCAGCACAATGGACGCGGGGTGCTATGCGGTGCATATGGCTCGCACGTTTGGCGGGGCAACCCCGGAAGTCATTTCGGCGCAGGCGAAGTTGCGCGATCCGCAGATCGACCGGGCCATGACGGCTCAGTTGCGGTTTCCAGGCGGGCATACCGGCCGGGTCCGCTGCTCGATGTGGTCATCGGATCTGCTGCAGATCAGCGCTAGGGTGATTGGCGTGCATGGCGAACTGCGGGTGCTGAATCCCGTAGTGCCCCAGCTTTTCCATCGGCTCTCGGTCCGATCAGCCGACGGCAACCGTGTGGAGCGTTTCTCGCACCGCGCCTCTTACGCGTATCAGCTCGACGCTTTCGCCGCGGCAGTGCTGCGCGGCGAAACCGTGAAGACGACGCCGGAAGACGCGGTCGAGAACATGACCGTCATCGATGCCATCTATCGCGCTGCCGGCCTCCCACTCCGCAAGCCCAGCTGAACGTACGAAACGTACGTCAACAGCGGCGGGCGTTCTCGCGCCCATCCCCTGTCAGTCGGGCGGTAGAAACCTCGGACAGCAGGTCGCGTGCCGCGTCGACACAGGGGCGGAGGCGATCGATGGGGGCAATGCCGGCCGGCTCCGGCTTGGTGCTTCTCGAAGGCGGAAACCATCCACGGGCATCACCATGCATCATCACCGACGGCCCTCCTCATGGGTCCGCGATGTGCTCGGCCACGAATCCGCCCGAGGCGGTGCGTGCTTCGTGCCGCTAGAACAGGCGCGGGGTGCGGTTGTGGTGTCGGTGGTCGTAGTGCACGACAGTGGCGACGAAACCGACACCGACCCCGAGACTGCCCAGCAGCACCGCGGCGGCGACCAACGCCCACCCTAGGTGGCCCGATCCGGCGGCGAACAGCGCCAGCGCTAGCGCGACAAATCCGACTAGTGCGCACAGAAGGCCGGTCCACGCAGCCAAACCATTGAGCATCATCATCGAACCTACCCTTCGACAGGCCCGTCAGTCGTCGTCGCTGTCGTTGTCGTGGTAATGACCGGCCGGCTGAGTGTCCAGCACGGGGAAGTTAGCTCTGAACCGGGATTTTAGCCCCGCGTCCAAATGGCGGATCACCACCGGCGCGGTCGCGACGTCTATGTAGGTGAGCTCCGGCAGCTCGGGATGCAGACGCTTGCCCAGCGCCAGCTTGACCTGCTCGCGCACGTTGACGTCGTCGCCGTAGACGAGGATCCGCAACGGACGGGATGGCTCGGACGTGGGGCAGGTGCTACGGCTATCCTGCCGCGCGCCGGAACACAAGGTTGGTCGACAGCGTCGTCTTGTCGCCGACCATGCCGAGCATGTTTCCTGTCACGCGCCACTTCTTGCGGTTCACGGTGGTCTGAGTCGTGAGCCCCACCGCGCCGTCGTCGCGCACCGTCACATTGGCCCGCATCGGCATTGGTGCCGTAGTGCCCTTGACGGTGAGATCAGCCCGCAGCTTGAGGGTCTCACCTGGACCAGGTTCGGCGCCGGTGACGACCACGCTGATATCGGGGTATTTCTCCACATCCAGGAACGTGGGCGACCGCAGATCCTCGTCGCGTTTGAGCAGTTTGGTGTTCAGCGACGCGGCCTTGATGTCGAGTCGCCCGAATAACGTTCCGGTGTCGGTTATTTGGCCGTCGCCGCTGAATTCGGTGAAGACGCCGTTGACCTTCATCGCGCCCCACATCGTCTTGTTGTTGAACGTGATCGTCGACCGGTCAGGATCCAGCGTCCAGACCCCGACTGATTCAGGATTGTTGAGAAGTTCTGTGACGGTAGACATGTCACCTCCGGAGGGTTCCCGTTTCTGAAGGCGGTCCAGCGCGGCGGGATCGAAGTATTCGTCGACGCGGGTGATCAGCCGTCGGGGTCGACGCGGATGATGATGGCGACCCGGCTCGAGTACGGAGTCCCATCGTGGGCGGTGCCGTGCAGGACATGCTGTGGGCGGCGGTCTCGCCGATCTCCCAGTACATCGTTCCTCCCGTTCGTCCGCCGCCTTGGCTACTCTATTGGCTACTTGGCCGGTGCGCCCAAGCTCCGACATGTACACGATGTCAGGTTTGGTTGTGGCGGATTCAAGGTTTGGTTGCAACAGTGGCTACTGGTGGATCTGAGAGTAGCCGGTTGAGGACTTGGGTGGGGCTGTCCCAGCCGAAGCGTTTCCGTGGCCGTTCCACACCGCGAGGTCGCCGGGTGGCAGGGCGCCGGGCAGGGCTTCACCGTTATATCGCACCTGGGTGGGCGGAGCCCTCGGGGTTATAAGGCGAGATGCTCTCGGGCGGGGGGGGGTACCGCCGACCCTGGGAGGCGCGCAGAATCGGAACAGGAGTGCAGGAAGGAGTCGGCGATGAAAGCCAACGTAGGCGACTGGTTGGTGATCAAGGGCACGACAACCGAGCGCTCGGACCAGCGGGGGCTTATTACGGAGGTGCACTCCACCGACGGCTCGCCTCCCTACGTGGTGCGGTGGCTCGCCACCGGCCATGTGGCGACGGTGGTTCCCGGCTCTGATGCCGTTGTGGTGACACCAGAGCAGCAGGAAGCAGCGGACGAGCGGGCACAGGAACGGGCCGCACACCGCGGCACCAACGACTAGGTGCTGCGGCTTCGCCGTTATCGCCCCGCAGGCTTGCTGGCGGCCTGGTTAGGCCATCACGTGATGGGCTCTCGCGCATGCGGGCGCACGGGACTGAGTTGGATGCCGGTCGGTCTAACCTGACATCGCCATGTCCCAGAAGCCTCGCTCGTAGTGGGTCACCCAGAAGAAGGCGTCTTCAGCTTCTCGGGCCTGTTCGCCGACGGAGGCCTCGAGCTGGCGATCAACGGAACTCTGGAGGTCGCCGACGTAGGACCGGAACCCGTCGGTGGTCCACCTGTTCACGAACTCGCGGTAGGGGTGAGCACCGGGGCGGGCGCTGTCCCAGCTTTCCAGGTAGCTGCGTTCGAGCGCCCAGATGGCGGTGATCTGGGCCGGGTAGCCGGAGTAGGTCAATGCCAGCAGGAAGTCGCAGTACGCCCGAGTCGCCGGATGCATCGCGGCGTCGAGGGCCAGGCCGCGCCGCGCCGCCATGTCCTCAAACCAGCCGAGCTCCCCAACGGTAGCGACCACGCCGCCCGCGAGGAGGGCGACGTCGGCGAGGGGGGCCGTGGCCGCGATGCGGGACTGGGCGCGCACCAGGGCCTGCGCGTACAGGTAGTCCTGGGCCAGCCACCGGTCGAAGGAGTGCTCGGGCAGCGATCCGTCCCGCACGCCCGCGAGGAACGGGTGAACAGTGCCGCCTGCCACGCGGCGGTGTGGCGGCTCATCAACGCATCGGCAGTCATGGTCTCTCGCATCGGGCGGCAGCGTCGAAGAACCGCAGTTCGAGTTCCATCGCCTGGTGATACAGGACGGCCAGGCGGTCGTGATCACCGCCGTAGCGGTCGAGCAGGCCCTCTACACGTCGGGCCAGGGCCTCGAACTGCGCGCTGGAGTAGGTCATCACCCACTCGCGATAGGGACTGTCGGGTTTTGTCTGGGCGGCCAGCTGCTGGCCGAGGTAGGCGTAAAGCCGCATGCACGGCGTCATCGCCGCCGCGATGTGGCCAACCGGCTCGAGCGCAGCGACCGCCAACACGAAGTTGGTATACGCCGCGGTGGCGGGGTCTGCCGCTTGGTGAAGGTCGACGTCCCAGCGGTCCGCGTAGCCGCGGTGAAGGCGGAGCTCCTCGGCGGTGGCGTCGAGTAGCTCCCTGAACGCGATCAGCCCGTCTTGGTCGGGGCTCTTGGCCAGAGCCAAGGCGTAGGCGCGGCAGAACGCATCGAGGAATGCGGCGTCCTGTCCCACGTAGTAGGCGAACGTAGCTCGGGCCAACTCTCCCGACGCGATGCCCTGGACGAACGGGTGCTCCAGCGCCGCCTCCGCCAGGACTCGGTTCCGGTGCCATAACGAGTCGGCAAGCGAGGCCACCAACCAAGCCTAAGGCTCGGCATGGCCTGGCCACCGAGGGCGTCGACGACCCGAATCGCAGCCGGCGCGGCCCAGCACAGTCACCCCTGGTGCTCGCGCAGGTGCAGTGCTAAACCAGAGGGAGCGCAGCCAGCCGACACCCGTCGCGGTGGCGAGGTGCGGCAACCAACATGTAGGAGGTGGTTGCTGTGCTTCATCCCGATCCATTCCGTGACATCGACAGACTCGCCGCACAGCTACTGGGTGCGTCGCCCGGATCCGCCCGGGTCCCACTGGCCATGCCGATGGACCTCTACCGCTCGGGTGATCACTATGTGCTTCACGCCGACCTGCCGGGCGTGGACCCCGATTCGGTGGACGTCAGCGTTGATGGCGGCGTCCTCACCGTGACGGCACAACGCAGCGAACGCACCGAACACGACGTGCAGTGGCTGAGCTCCGAGCGCTTCACCGGCGGTTATATGCGTCGCCTGTCCCTCGGTCAGGACATCGACGCCGACCACATCGCCGCCACCTATCACAACGGGGTGCTGACCGTAACCCTCCCCGTGGCGGCAAGGGCCAAGCCGCGCCACATCGAGATCACCCCCGGGGCACGTGAGGAAACAGAGGTCATCGAGCCCAGCGACTCATCCGACCAGCACACCACGACCTAACCCCCCTTCACCGGCCGGGGTCCAGGCGGGTCATGCCGCCGGGCCTGGCAGTTGCTGATGCCCAGTGCTACCGTGGCGGTCCAACTCGGCGAACCGGCGGTTCACGTCATCCGCAGGATCGATGCGCGCACGTCCCGTCGTACCGGAGTGCGCCTCGACCACGTCGATCGCCCGCACCTGGCGGGCGAGGATCCGCGGCGTAACGCGCGTAGAGCTACCTCGGGTTGACCGACACCGACTGGGTCAATCCCAGTATCGCGCACCAGCATTTATGCAGGTAAGTGGCCATATCTAGCCTAGCTGTGCAAGTTTCGTGGACGATACGTGGAAGATTGGGTTCGTTCAACCTGCGCCGAACTCGGCGGCGGCGCGCTCTATCGGCCCCTGGCGCTCCAGCCACTCCGCCCGCTGCTGTGGCAGCTAGACGAACAGCGTTGCTCCGGTCGGCATGCCGTTCAGTTCGGTGTAGTACTCGTCGCGGCACTTGAGCTATTTGCTTAACCAGCGGAATGTCCTCTGCCTCAACAGGAATCATCTGTTCCGTTCGATCCGTTTGCGCTTTGCACACAACGCATTGCCGACCCAACGTAACCTTCCGAATTGGCTTGTCAGGGAACAACTTATGGAAGCAATCAAAGCAAATCTTCTGAGTCATCAGATCGGATCTTTCAGTCAGAGGTCCCGGTACTGGTCGAGGTTCGTGACCCCGGCCGGCGGCGACGACGCGGGTTCTGTGTAGCGGATGCGCAGATCGCGACGCGAGTCGATCGTGGTTCCCAACACGTTCTCGCGATTGCGCAACTCAGTCGCCAGCCCGATCGGGCCGCCAATACACGGGCTGTCCTCCACCTCGGTCCAGCCGTGAACCGGCGGGTGGCGGTTGATCGACACACCGGGTCCGCCCGGCCTGCGTCCTCTAATCGGCACTTCTCAAGGGTAAGGCCGCGCGGCGCGTTAGCGTCGTCGCTGGATGGCCCGAGATCGCCACCGGTAATGAGGCAGTAGTTACCGCTTGCTTGTTCTTGGTGTGGGCGAGCCGGTAGGAATCTGTGCCAGTCTCGATGATGTTGCCGCCGAAGGTCGCGACGCGGCTGGCCTCGATCGGGAGTCGCGCTGCAGCGCGGCATCGCGGGCCGCGTCGGGCAGCCAGCCACGAGAGCACCGGATCGTCGCGGAACGCCGCGCCACCGCACCGTCCGGCCCCTCCCGGCGGCAAGCCGGTGGTGACTTCCACGCGGCGCTCCCACCGCTTGGCCGCGTCCAGGACGTGGTCAGGAAGGCCGTCGAGTAACCCGTGTGATTGGCGTGCTATGCGAAGACGTCGTTGAGGGTCACGGTTTGCAGGTTGCGGCTTTGGATGATGTCGATCAGCTGGGGGTAGCAGTGGGTGACGGTGGGCAGGTTGGCGTGGGTGAGCACGATCTGTTGGGGCTGAAACGACTGCCCGGCATTGGCGATGACGCTGGTTTCGTTGCTCGTAGTCCGCCAGTCGCCGAGGTCGCCGCTCCACATGGTGATCGTGGTGTAGCCAAGATCGGCGGCCACCCGGTCGGTGTCGGCGTTGTGAACGCCGTAGGGCGGCCGGAAAAACGGGGTGCCGTCCACACCGTAGGTGTTTTTCAAGAAATCGGCGTTGTGGCGGATCTGGTCGTCCACCGCGCTCAGCCCAATGCGGTTGAGGTACGGGTGCGACCAGGTGTGGTTGGCCATCTGAACCTGCCCGGCATCCACCATGGGACGCAGCGCGGGCGCGTTGACCGACCACGAAGGGTTGACACCGTTGGCGAAGAAGGTCAGCCGGGTGCCGGTGTCATGGGCAAACTGCGCGAACGCGCCCACCACCGAAACGCTGCAGCCGTCATCGACGGTGAGCGCCATCTGATTCCCGTCCCCGGGCAGCCGGCTGAGCACACCACCCGGCGCGGGCACCTTGCCCATCGGGATTTTCCATCGGACCGGGGCGGCACCGGCCGCCGCGGCCCTGCAGGCGGCCGCCAGCACGGTGACCGCTATAGCGCACAGCATCGTGCGCCGATCCATGTACTGCATGAGGTTAATGCTACTCAGCGGCAGGACATGGGGAAGAGTTTCTTTCCTTCTGCGCCTTGAACTTTCGGCTACCGGGGACGCGACCGGCCCGCGTCGGCTATTTCGGGGAATCTGCTAGCCTCCCGCCGTCGTTGCCGGGCTCGGCCGGTTGGTCTGCGGTGGCAAACCGGCGGGGTGAACCCCCGCTGAATCCGGACTGATTTCGCTACCGAGCCCGCTGCGGCCGGCGCGCATCGTCGATCTGACACGCGATCGCGTGCTCGTAGAGGCCGGGAACGCGCACCACGAGCGCGGCCGGGTCAATCCTGCGGGCCATCTCACACGTCCGGTCGGTGCTGCGCCGGCACGGGGATCCGCTCCCACACCGGGCCGCTCATGTCGCCGAAGAACTCTGCCGCCTCGGCGATGTCGTCGCGATGGATCCTCACCATCGAGGCGCCACCGTAGATCGCGGAGACCCTCAGCCAGTCCGGCGCCCCCTTGATGTTGCGGCCCGGGACATTCGAGGCTGCCACCGTGATCGGGTCGCCGGCGGCGAGGCGTTCCCCGAACATCTGCGCGGAGCGCGCTGCGCCGGCGGCCTTCAGCTCCTTGAAGTCCGGTTCGCCCAAGAGTCGCGCATCGGGCCGGCACTGTCGATCGCAGTCGTCGCGGAGCAGCTCGCGCCAGGTACCGGGCGCCAGCTGGTAACCGGCACCGCCGGCGCCGCCGCGATCAACCGGCATCGGGATGCCAGCGCTTGTTCACGGCATTGCGGGCCTTGATCGAGCGCAACGACTCCGGCGCCGGCACGGCGGTCGACACCTTCGAGAGCAAGCGCGTCGTGGCCATCTCCTGCAGCCGGATCTCCCTCGACACCTTGATCTTGTCCTTGACGTCGACGGCTTCCGCGTACGCGGCGGCCAACTCCACCCCGCGGTCGATGGCTTCCGCGGCCGTGCTGATGATCTGGCGCTCGGATGCACTCCAGCCCAGCGAGCGACCCGCCGCGGGGACGTTGGCGGCCAGCTCCGCATCCAGCTCGTCGAGCAGCCGCTGCGCCGCGATCGAGTGCTTCTTCATGGCGACAAGCCTACGGCGGAGCATTTGGTTCGCGACGTCGTTCTTCAGCGCCCCCAGCGCATCGGGGTCGTCGCGCAGATGCATCTGCTGCACACAAGTTTCGGCCAAGCCGACCAGCAGCGCGAACAGTGTGGCGTCTCTGACAGACGTGTTGTACGCGTCCAGTAGGCCCGTCAGGTTGAGCTTGGCCTGGTCGATCAGCACGCCGCCGACGCGGGCCATGCCGTCATGGTCGGGCACGAGCCGCCAAGCGCTGCTGAACGGCGTCGCTGATCGCGATGAACAGGGCGGCAACCAGAGCAAGTACCGCGGCGATGTCCGCCTTGGCGACGGGCCACCTCCTTCTCGTCTGTCTTGGGTAGTACCCGCAAGCACGGTCGTGATGCAACGCCGAGGCACGGGGAAACAGCCAGCCCCACGGTCACTGACGAATTGTCGCTGAGGGCGGTGCGGTTAGCCCGCCGAGCGAGTGGCCGAAGAGCACGACGATGTCTCACCACGATCTGCCAATTGGCAGAACAGTGGCAATCGAGGGGCCGATCTGCTCGGCTTGGGTATTCTCAGCCTGCTGCGGGCGGGAGCCGCCTCAGGCCTGCTGCTGGTCGTTGACGCCATCGACGAAAAGGAGGCGCCGCGTGAAGCTCACAACCGCGAGTGCTTCAGCACACCCAGCCGGGGCCAACTCAGATGACCACACTCACTCCATCCTGAAATCAGTATCGATCGCCCCGGGCCCGCTCGGTGCGCTACACCTCGAGGTGCAGCAACTCGTCCGCGGTGACCAGGCGTTCATGCTTGGCCGGGAAATCGCGGCTCTTCATGGGGTGCCGGACTAATGACCAGGCCATTCGCCTGACCCGCGACCGGGATATCGGGTTGATGTGCACAGTGATCACTCCTGCAGTCGGTATAGCTGAACACGGGCCTGCGGCACTGAAACTTCCACCTCGGCGTTTCACATAGCGGGTAATCGTCGATTCCGACATCTGCGCACCGTGCTCGGCCACCAGGCGCTGCCACACTCTACTTCGGCGAGACAGTGCGCAGGACCCGGTGGCGGCGGATCAGTCAATCCGAAACGTAGAACTCACCGTGATCGCGCAACGCCTGGTCGAGGAGGCCGTGCGCCGCGCCCAGGTGCATCACCGCCAATCCTGACCGCCGTACGTCACGATGGAGCCGCCGCCAGCATCTGCCTCATCGCCGCCAGGATCGTCTGGCGGCCGTCGGGATCGGTGATCAGGTGACGGGATACCTCGGTCAGATGATCGCCGTGGGTTCGCACGTAGCGGCGCAGCAGCTTGAATGCGTCGTCCACGGACACATCCAGGCGCTGGGAGAGGAACCCCTTGGCCTGATCGACCACGATCCGGCTGGTCAACGCGGCGTGCAGGCGAGGGAGCACGGTCGCCGGGGTGGCGGGGTGGTCCTGCAGGATCGCCACGCAGGCAATATGTGCAAGCGTCTGGGCCACCAGCCGATCGGCGTCGTTGAGCTCCCCCACCCCGGTGCCGAACAAGCCCAGGGCACCCAGCACGGTGCTGGCCGCGCGCATCGGCACCGCGTGCACCGAGGCGAAACCCGCCTCGATGGCGGCCGCCGCGAACCGCGGCCACCGCGCCGCCTCGGTCTGCATGTCGGCCACCGAGATCGGCTGCCCGGTGGCATAGCAGTCCAGGCACGGGCCCTGGTCGGCCTGCAGCTGGAACAACTCCAGATCGTGGATCTTCTCCGAGGTGGCAGCCATCAGCTGCAACTGGCGGCGCGGGGTGGCGAGCAGCAATCCCGCCGCCGCGACATCCAGCAGCCGCGCGCACTGCTCGGTGAGCTCGGTGAGCAGGTCAACAACGTCGAAGTCGTCGAGCAGACTGTCCACCAGCGAGACGACCGCGTCCAGGACGCGAGTTTCACGAGGTATCTCGGTCACGATCGGCTCCATTCTGCGCCGGTCACCGGGCGATAGGCAACGGAACCTGCTCAAGCTCTGCGAACCAGTAGTCGAGCCACGCCAGGTTCCTCTCGGCGCGAACCACGTCGCGGACCACCAGGGCACCACCGGAGAACTGGAGCACCAGCGCGGCCACCACCCACCTGCACGTACAGCCCGGTTGGGGAGCGCAGCCAGTGCACCACCGCTGGCCGATACATCTGCCGCAGCAAAACCACAATCCCGAACGCCAACCCGATGCCGCACAGCCAGCCGATGACCAATCGCGCGGTCCCTCTCCCCATGCCCGCTATGTTGCCCGGTATGTGGGTGCGGGCCGGGTGCTGGTCGGCCATGAACCGTGCTCATGTCCCCGGCGGGCACACCACTTGGACGTGTGACTGCGGTGCCACGACGTACGGGCCGCCGCTAAGCCGGTAGCTGGCGCGCTCGTACGGGCGGCGCCTTCGTCCGATAACCGAGGGACCGGGTGGACGTGACACGATCTAGATGCTGTGCAACCGGCTGACGAGGGAGCGGGAATGAGAAAGGACCAAGCAGACGAATTTGAGCAGGAGCTGATGCACCCGCTCGCAGAGGCCCTCCGCAAGAGGTTTGGTGATGCAGGCGAGGTCCACGTCAACAATGAGCCGCGCCTGATGCCCGGTGACCGGGTCGAGTACGCCGCGTGGCTCGAAGTCGTGCTCAACGATGCACGAACCGAAGTCATCTTTCGGCCCCTCAGCCGCGAAGACTTCTCTGCGATCTGGCAATGGGGAAAGAGCGGCCGATTCATCTTCCCGATTCCACAAGGCGGCGGCGATGCCGGCGACAGCGCCCGAGCGTCCATTGACGCTGTCGCCGAACGCATCTGCCAAACCGCGAGTATGTGGCATGAGGAACCGCCCGAGTCGTTTGGCTGGTCAGTCACCTGAAGGCAACTTGCCGCCGCCGAACGTTACCCGGCAGCCTCGGCGCTGGCGTGTGCCCCGGCCCGCCGAGGTGAAGCGCCTACCTGGGTAGCGGTTGCAGCTGAACTGTCTCGCCTTCGCTGATCAGCGCTCCCACGGGAGGATCGCGTTGGTCAACAGACCGTGGTTCTCAATCAGCATTAACCGTGCCAGTTTCACGGAATGACCCCGAGGCCTCGTTTGGCGGGATTCGGGTCGTCGTCAGCAATTCGGTCGCGGCGTGGGGTTCCGTGTCACGCGACCGGCGGGCGCGGCACGTAGGTCGGATGCCAGCCAGGCGGCAGTCTTGGGGTCGATGTCGGCGGGCAGAGTGTTGTCGACAAGGGGTGTATCGAAGTCGGGGGTGCCGCCCGTTTCATCGGTGAATATTGCGATGTCCGCCAGGTGGCCTCACCAGGTCCTTGGGGACCGGCGCGTGCAGTCGACCACGGTGGTGGCCGGGGCGAACGTGCGCGGGCCGATCCCGGCCAGGCCTTGGCGGCGCAGCGAGGCCGCGACGGTCTTACGCGACACCGTCGGGGGGTGTCAGGGTGGCAGTGAGGCCGATGAACAGGAGATCGAGGCCGCGGTCGAGTTCGGCGGCGCCGTCGTAGCAGCCTAGGGCTGACGCCAGCGCGCGCACCTGGGGGAATTCGGTGATCGTCAGCCGGTGCAGGCCCAGGCGCAGGACATCGTCGGTCTCCTCGGGTCGCTCGACGACCTCCTGCAACTCGGTGAGGATGTGGCCGTGCAGGTAGCCGAAGAGCACCCGGTAAATATGTAGGGCATCGTCGCCGGTGAAGCCGACGGATGTGAGTAGCGCGAGGACGTCCTCCAGCGGGCGCAACATTCCGGGTGGCCGTCGGCCGAGGGGGGTGGCCAGCGGCCGGGTCACCAACAGCGGCACCACGTTTGGGTGCGCCAGGGCCAACCCGCGGAAGTTGTGGGCCACCGTGCGCAGCTGGGCCGCCCAGTTTGGATCTGCGGTGTCCACCTGTAGTTGCCCGAGCACCATCTCCGCGACACCGTCAAGCAGTGCCGCCTTGTTCGGTATGTGCCGGTAGAGCACCGTCGGATCCGGCCCACCTCCTCGCTGAGGCGGCGCATGGACAAGGCGTCGACACCGTCGCGGTCCACGATCCTCAGCGCTACTTGCAGGATCACCGACCGGCTGACCTGACCGTCGTCTCGGCCGGTGGCCGCGGTGGACGGGTCGGATCCGTCAGCGCCCGCATCGGGCACGGTCTGCTGCTTCGTCATCGCGGCCAGCACTTCCCTTCCGCTTGTCACGCACTACATCATATGTTAACGCTATCCGTCAACAATGTTGACAACGTCGCCGAATAGGCGTGTACTGAAGGTCTGCCACCAGATGAAAGGCGTTGAATGCTTTCCATCGTTGGTTGGTTTGTTTGGCTCGTCGCCGCGATCGCGGGCGAGCTGAGCAATGCAGGGGCGGCCCACCCGCTGACCGAAAACCTGCGTGTTCGGCTATCACCTCACGGGGTCGACCGGCACGTTGTTCCTCTTTGGGATCCTGGTCGGCGCGGTGGCGCTGCTGGCACTGAGGGTGCTCTTTTCTGGTGCGCGGCGCACCGCCTGCACGACGCCGACGCGCGTCGGAACACCGGGACACATGCGTGTGCCCACCCCTACCGAAGGACCACGACCACGATGAAGAGGTCTGACCACCAAAGACGAAATACTCTGAGCGAGAATGTGATCCACATGGGTACGGGTTTCGTGGCGAAGGAGCGCCCACACGTGGTGGAGGCGTTGTCGACGCTCGGGCCGCACTTCGTAACAAGAGACTTTTCCAGATAAGGATTTCACGGTGGGGTGGGATGACGAGATAAAAGCGGAGCAACGCGCAGCATCCGACCAGACAGCAGAGCTTCAACGACGACGCACAGCGTCATGCAGAAGGTATGCGGATGTGATTGATAAGGCGGCACCCGAGATTGCGCGCGCTTGTCGGAATTTGGGCGTCAAAAGCGAAGGCATTAAATGGCTCATAGAACCGAAGCAATGGGTGTTTAAAATTGGCCGGAGGCTCATATCACAATTAAGTCGACGGGGAAATGGTATTTCAGTGACCCGACCGCGCAACGGTTACACGAAAAGGTTGACAAGTACTACTACTGGGAAAATTGCAAAACACGCAACGACGAAAGAATTATCGAAGATTTAAAGGCGCAGGTTGAGAAAAAAGCAATGCCTCGCCGGCCAATTGTATATAAACAACACTGGCGGTTGGTGCATTGATCGCAGGCGGCCCAACTTGGCGCGACCGGGGAGCTAGGTAAATGAGTAGGTTCGCTCAGAAGCCATGACCAGCGACAACGCGCCCCGATGGCTCAGCGGGTGCTTACAGCGGCATGCGCTCACCCGAGCCGATCCCGACAGTGTGGAATTTTGGGGGCCCCGTTTGAATTCACCATGAAAGGGTCTAGGGACGACTGGAAATTAGTGAAACCACAAGGCTGGCTTGTGACTGGGGACCTCAACCTGCAACCTCAGATTCGTTAGTGCGGCACCCTTCATGTGAAGACGAGGATGGTGAGCCTATACAGCTCTGCGGCTGGCCAGCTCGTCGACCTACGTGGGCAACGGCGTCGCGGGGTAGAACTTGTTGCACGCCGGCAGAGCACCGGTGTAGCCGAATTCGAAGGACTGGGTGCGTTCGTCGGCGGTGCCGTGATCGCGTCCGGGTCCTTCAGCGGAGGCGGTCGCGGTCAGGTACTGTTGCCGCCGGGTGTCCTCAGGCTTGAAATAGGTTGATCGACAGGCGATTTGAGGAGGGCGGTGGTTCATGATTTTCGTGGGCGATGACTGGGCAGAAGACCATCGCGACGTGTATCTGATGGATGAGGCCGGGAAGCGGTTGGCGGCGCGGCGGCTGTCCGAAGGGCTGGCCGGCATCAGCCAGCTGCATGAGCTGATTGCCGAGCGTGCTGAGGATCCCGGTCAGGTGGTGATCGGTATCGAAACCGATCGGGGCCTGTGGGTGGGCGCCCTGGTTGGGGCGGGCTATCAGGTGTTGGCGATCAACCCGTTGGCGGTGGCCCGCTACCGCGACCGCCACCACGTCTCGGGGCTAAGTCGGATGCTTCCGATGCCAAGCTGCTGGCTGATCTGGTGCGCCCGACCGGCATAATCAGCGCCGATCGCCGGCGACAGTGCCGATGCCGAGGCGATCAAGGTGCTCGCCCGGGCACATCAGAGCCTGATCTGGTCGCGTCCCGCCACACCAACGCGCTGCGCTGAGCGTTGCGCGAGTACTGCCGACCGCGCTGGTGGCCTTCGGGACCTGGCTAACGGCGACGCCCTGGGGGTGCTGGACCGTGCCCCCACCCCAGCTGAGGGTGCCCGGCTGCGCCGGCCGGTGATCCAGTCCGCGCTCAAACGCGGTGGCCGTCAACGCAACATCGCTGCCCGCGCCCGCGACATCCGGGCCGCGTTACGCACCGAGCAGCTGGCCGCACCGGCCCCCGTGGCCGCGGCGTTCGCGGCGACAACCCGCGCGGCCGTGGGCATCATCACCGAGCTCAACCGCCAGATCAGCGAGCTCGAGACCAGCCTGGCCGCCCTTTAAGAAACACCCGGACGCCGACATCTACCGCTCCCTGCCAGGACTTGGTGTCATCCTCGGCGCCCGGGTGCTCGGTGAGTTCGGGGACGACCCGAACAGATACACCGACGCCAAGTCTCGCAAAAACTACGCTGGAACCTCACCTCTAACCATCGCGTCCGGCAAGAAACGCGCAGTGCTGGCCCGCCACGTGCGCAACCGCCGCCTCTATGACGCCCTCGACCAATGGGCCTTCTGCGCGCTGACGACCAGTCCCGGTGCTCGAGCGTTCTATGACCAACATCGCGCCGCCAATCAAACCCACCACCAAGCCCTGCGCGCCCTCGGCAACCGCCTGGTGGGCATCCTGCACGGCTGCCTACGTCACTACACGCGCTACGACGAACACATCGCCTGGGCACACCGCACCCCGGCTGCCGCTTGACTCTTACGAGCCTGGGATGTCTAGCGCGCCATGGCGAACGCAAACGGCGAGGGCAGCATCTACAAGCGGATGCGCGGAGGGCGGCACACCGGCTACATCGGCGCCATCAGCTACACCGACGACACGGGACAGCACAAGCGTCACGTGGTGTACGGGAAGACCCGTGCCGACGTGCGCGGCAAGATGAAGCAGGCATGCGAACGCCTCGATAAAGGCGCGGTGGTCAAGGACTCCAAGCGCACGCTGGCTGACTGGCTGGCGCACTGGCGGGCCACCACACTGGCCGCGTCAGACCGCAAGGAGTCCACCCGCGAGCTATATGCCAATCTGTGCCGACGCCACCTTGAACCCGAGCCGTTCGGGGCAATACGGCTCGACAAGCTCAAGCCGAGCGACATCGAGGCCTTGGTGCTGGCGATGCGCGCAAAGACCAAGCCGGGCAAGCGCATCGAGAACAACCCCAACCCTGAGCCGGTCCGGGCACTGTCCGATGCGACGATCAGGCAGACCTACACAGTCCTGCGAGCCGGTCTAGACGGTGCGGTGCGCGACGGGCTGCTGGCCAAGAACCCGGCTGCAGCCGTGAAGCGTCCGGGCATCGCCCGCCGGGAGGCCAGGCATGCCAGCGCGGTCGACGTGAACAAGCTCCTGCTTTGCGCCGATGGTCTGCGCTACCGCAATCTCTTGGTCCTCATCGCGGCCACCGGGTTGCGGCGTGGCGAAGCGCTGGCCCTGCACTGGTCTGAAGTTGACCTCAACGCTGGGCTGCTGGTGGTTCGGGGCACCCTTGGACGGGTCGGTGGCAAGCTGGTGATCACTGAGCCGAAGACGGATCGCTCGCGCCGAACCGTGCCGATTGCTCCTCCCCTAGTCGCCATGCTGCAGGCACACCGCGCCGACCAAGACGCCGAACGGCATGCAGCGGCCAACCAGTGGCAGGACCACGGGCTGGTGTTCGCCTCCGAGTTCGGCACACCGGTTGATCCGCGCAACATCCTGCGAACTATTCAGATCGCCGCGCATAAGGCAGGCATGTCGGGCATTGGCGTGCACACGCTGCGCCATAGCGCGGCGGTGTCGTGGCTGGAATCGGGCGTGCACATCAAGGCCGTGGCTGACCTATTGGGACACTCCTCCATCGCGATCACCGGTGACACCTATGGGCACACCAGCGACGGCATAGCACGGGCAGCAGTTGAAGGCCTGACGGATCAGCTGGGCCTATTGGACTGAGCCGTTGCTATCCGCGTTGCTATCCACACCCCTGGGGGGTATTGAGAAGGCGATCGCGCAATTCTCCGAAATTGCTCTCACCTGCGTGAACACCGGTCGGGCTGACAGGATTTGAACCTGCGACCA
>CAVXAG010000019.1:0-151037 GCA_963759655.1 uncultured Actinomycetota bacterium
CTGGTATCGTCCAGATCTTCCAGCGTCTCCAGCAGCCGCATCATCGCCGTCGCCTGCGTGCCTTCCAGCTTCTGGTAGGTCGACGCGATCATCGTCACCTCGGAGTGTTCCGGCGTAATCCCCGCCGCCTTGATCGCCGCCAGCACCGCATCGTACTCCTTCGGGCCGGTGATCACTTCCCACGTCTCGCCTTCGTCCGAGAGGTCCTCCGCGCCCGCATCCAGCGCAATCTCCGTCAGCTTGTCTTCGCTCACCGTCGACTTGTCGACGATGATCAGCCCCTTCTTCGAGAACAGGTAGCCAACCGAACCCGACTCGCCCAGGTTGCCGTTGTTCTTCTGAAGGCGTGCCGCAGCTCGCTCACCGCGCGGTTCTTGTTGTCCGTCAGCACCTGCACCATAATGGCGACGCCGCCCGGCCCATAGCCCTCGTACACAATCTCTTCGTAGCTCACGCCTTCCAGCTCGCCTGTGCCCCGCTGGATCGCCCGCTTGATGTTGTCCTGCGGCATGTTCTCGGCCTTGGCCGCCAGGATCGCCGTCCGCAGCCGCGGATTCCCATCCGGATCGCCCCCGCCGCCCTTCGCCGCAATCGTGATTTCCTTGATGAGGCGCGTGAAAATCCTGCCGCGCTTGGCGTCGGTCGCGCCCTTCTTGTGCTTGATGGTTGCCCACTTCGAATGGCCGGACATGTGCTTCCCTCTGAATCTCTGAATTTAGCAAACTGGCTGATTAAGCGTGCCGGATGATCGCAAACCGCGCCTCATCGCCAGCCCCGCGCAACGCTCGATTTTACCACGCAGAATGCCCCTCCATCCCAGCCTTCTCGCCTCCGCCGCCCAAATCTGGCACACTCTCCTCATGTGCCCCATTTGCCTCGTCGTCGCACTGCTCCTGATCGTCCTCGTTCCGGCCGCCGCGGCCCAGATGCAGATGCCCGCCCCGCCGACAGCCCCCAGCCAGCAGCAGCCATCGACCATGCTGGACATGGCCAACATGCCCGGCATGTCCATGCCGGCCGACCCATCCTCCACCCTGCTCATGGAGGAATCCTCCGGCACCAGCATCCAGCCGCGCGCCTGGGCCATGCCCATGGTTGACACTCACACCGGTACCTGGCAGCTCTCATGGATGGCCCAGGCCTTCCTCGTGGACGTACAGCAGAGCCACGTGACCACCCCAACAGGCACACTGCAGCGCGCAGGAGACAAGCTCTACTCCACCAACTGGGGCATGCTCAGCGCCACCCACCCACTCTCCGGTGGCACCGTCATGCTGCGCACCATGCTCTCGCTCGAACCCGCCACCATCGCCGATCGCCGCTACCCCGAGCTCTTCCAGATCGGCGAGACCGCCTTCGGCCAGCCCCTCGTCGACGGACAGCATCCCCACAATCTCTTCATGGAGATCGGTACGCAGTACGCCCATCCCATCGGCAACGCCGTGCTCAACCTCTACTACGCGCCCGTAGGCGACCCCGCGCTCGGCCCCACCGCTTATCCGCACCGCGCTTCGGCCGCCGAGCTGCCTCAGGCCACCCTCGGCCATCACTGGGAAGACTCAACCCACATCTCCGACAACGTCACCACCGCAGAACTCGCCTGGCGCCACCTACACTTCGAGGCCGGCGGATTCTACGGACGCGAGCCCGGCGAAAATCGCTGGAACCTCGGCTTCGGCCCCATCGACTCCTGGACCGCGCGCCTCACCTGGCTCCCCGCCAGCAATGGCAGGCGCAGGTCTCCACCGGCCGCCTTCACCATCCCGAAGCCGTCGACTCCGGCGACGAAGAACGCACCACTGCCTCGGTCGAATACGCCTCCGGCAACCGCGCCGCCAGCCTCATCTGGGGCCGCGACTACAAGACCACCGGCCACTACGCCGTCAATGCCATCACCACGGAAGGCGTGCTGCCCGTCGCCACCAAAAACCTCCTCACCGGACGATTCGAGTGGTCCCAGCGCGACGAACTCTTCGCCTCCCAGCCGGCCGTCGCATCCTCACTCCCGCCCTGGTTCGACGTCGCCGCGATACACCGCCGGATACACCCGCCTGATCGGCACCTGGCACCACGCCGGCCTCGGCATCGGAGCCAACGCAACCGGCTACACTGTCGCCGACGGCAACTCCACCGCCTTCGCCCGCAATACCATCTCCAGCGTCTACGGCAACCACCCCTGGGCCGTGAGCATGTACCTCCGCATCCGCCTCGAACCGACCCACTGAGCGGGTGCCCCGTCCTAGCTCGCTAGGGCGGGCTTGGGGCGCCCCATGCGCTCATACCCCAACTTAACACCACTGACCACTCGCCTTACCCCAGATCCTTCGGCCCCTCGCCCACCTTCGGCGCCGGATCCACCACATCATCCGCGTCCGCCAGCAGCCCCTCCAGATCCAGAGCCCGCGTATACATCGCAATCCCGCCATCCACATCCCGCGGCCACATCTCCTTTGGCCGGTCCCAGTACAACTCCACCCCATTCTCATCCGGATCGCGCAGATACAGCGCCTCGCTCACCCCATGGTCCGCCGCGCCATCCAACGGCACCCCATGCCGGATCAGCCCCTTCAGCGCCCGCCCCAGGTCCGCCCGCGTCGGATACAGAATCGCCAGATGATACAGCCCCGTCGTCCCCGCCGCCGGCGCTTGCCCGCCCTTGCTCTCCCACGTATTCAGCCCAATGTGGTGGTGATACCCGCCCGCCGACACAAACGCCGCCCCCGGCCCAAACCGCTGCATCAACGTCAAATCCCAGCACCCCGCAATAGAAACTCGAGCGCCCGCTCGATATCCGCCACCTTCAAATGCACATGCCCAATCCGCGTTCCAGCCGGTATCGCCATAGCACTACGAATGATACCCCCACTCGTTCGCTTCTGAGATAGGCCGGGACTTTAGTCCCGACGACACCGTCTCAGATTCGAAAGGGCTTCAGCCCAAGGGACATGCCTCCAGAGCTTTCATCCATCACTTACCCGCAGTCTTATCCCGCGCCGCGTCCTCGGCCGCAACCTCCCGCGCCATCTTCCCGTAATCGTCCGCAAACCTGGTCTGCGCGCCTTCCCACAAACGGTACGCCGAAGAGGAATCATAAAGTCCCTGGAGCATGGCTTCGTTGGTTCCGTATACGAGCCTAAGCTGCTCCTTCGCAACTCGTGTCGCCGTAAAACTCTGCATCACCAGCGCATCGTACTGCTTCAGGTCCGCAGGGCTCATCCTCGCCAGCACCGGAGTTGTCGGCGTGCCGATATCCGCAAACTGTGCCTCGAACGCCGCCTGCCGATCCCAGGCATCCCCAGCCGATAGCCGCAGCAGCGCAAAACGCTCGCCTCGAATGTGGTACAGCAATGAGTAGCCGTGGGCCTCGTCGTCCGGCAACAGCGCCCGCCGGCTGTCCGCGTCCGCGGTGTCCCATACGGCGGTCATCATCGCCATAGGACGACCATGATATGGGCTTCCATCCAGGAGCAGCGGAGTTTCGTGAATTCCCCGGTACGGCAGGTTCGCTTTGCCGCCCGTCGCCAGCATCTTCCCGATATCCTCGTGCAATCCCAGCATCCCCGCCATCTCATCGTCGTAGCGTGCAAAGTTCACCTCCGCCCGCTCCCTATTCACCACGCCCTCGGCCCGCAGCGACGCCTCTAACTCATCCCGCTGATGCAGGTGGTGCAGCTTCTCCACGCTCTGCTCCAGCGAAATCGCAATCAGCAGCCCCGCCGTAATCGTTCCCAGGTGAATGAAGAAATCCTTCCACGTATGCGTCGCATGCGGCATATGGACATCCAGCACGGGCGTCTCCTCCTTCTCGTCCTCATTCGCGCAAACTTCCACAGCCTTCGCGGCTGGGTGCCCCATATCTCGATTCTGAGATGTGGGCCTGCCGCCGCCGACCTCTTGGGATACCGCCGTCTCGTTCTCGGGTGCGGACGGCTCCGCCTCAGCCGTTTCAGCAAGCGGCAGCTCTCCCGGAATTTCCGGCGTCTCTGGCATAGGTTTTCCTTCGGGAGCCGATGGTCAAGCAAGAGTATCAGCGATATCCGCGCCGAGGAAGCCACAGTTCCGATCAACGTGGGGCTGGTAACCAGGGCAGCGAACCTCGGCTCTACATAATCTCCGGAGCGAACAGGTCCTTGCAACGTCTCGCGCCGCCGGATCAACTTCGCCTTCGCGCCGTCCACCAGCACCTCCGCCGGCCGCGGCCGCGTGTTGTAGTTCGACGCCTGGCTCATCCCATACGCCCCCGCGTCCAGCAGCGCCACCAGGTCGCCCGGCTTCACCTTCGGCAGCACGCGGTCCCGCGCAAAGAAGTCGCCCGACTCGCACACCGGCCCCACCACGTCCACCGGCGCGCGCCTTGCCCTTCGCCTGCGCCACCGGCAGAATCTCGTGGTGCGCCTGGTACAGCGCCGGCCGGATCAGGTCGTTCATCGCCGCATCGGTGATCACGAACGTCTTGGTCCCGTTCTTCTTCACCACCAGCACCCGCGTCAGCAGCGCGCCTGCCTGCGCCACCAGGAACCGTCCCGGCTCGACCAGCAGATGCGTCTCCGCCAGCCCCGAAACCTTGCCCAGCGCCGCGGCATAGTCCTTCACCTTGCGCGCCGCATCGAACTTCGGCTCCGCCGGCGAGTCGCTGTAATCGATCCCCAGCCCGCCGCCCGCGTCGACGTAGCGAATGTCGTGCCCGTCCTTGCGCAGATCGCCGACCAGCCCCGCAACCCGCGCCAGCGCCGCCGCAAACGGCTCAACCGCGCGAATCTGCGACCCGATATGCACGCTCACGCCCACCGCATCCAGCCACTTCAACTCCAGCGCCTTGCGGTAGATCCCGCGCGCCAGCCCAATGTCGATGCCGAACTTGTGCTCGCGCAGCCCGGTCGAAATGTACGGATGCGTGTCCGCAAACACGTCCGGATTCACCCGCAGCGCAAACCGCGCCCGAATCCCCAGCACCTCGGCCCGCGCGGCCAGCAGCGCCAGTTCCGCCTCGGACTCCACGTTGAACAGCAGAATCCCGGCCATCAGCGCCGCGTCGATCTCCCAAACCTGCTTGCCGACGCCGGAGAAAACAACCCGCTTCAGCGCCGCCTTGTCTCGCCCGCCGAACCCGCTCCAGTTCGCCGCCGGAAACGATGTCGAAGCCCGCGCCCAGCTCCGCCAGCATCCGCAGAATCGCCAGCGCCGAGTTCGCCTTCACCGCATAGCAGACCGTCGACCGGCCGTCCCGCAAACGCCTGCTGAAACAGCGAGAACCGATGCCGAATCTGCCTCGCCGAATAGACGTACAGCGGCGTGCCGTGCTGCTCCGCCAGCGCGTCCAGCGCACACTCCGTCGCAGCAAAGCGTGCGGCTCTGGTAGTGAAATGGCCGCGAGGCGATGGCTGCGTCGCTCTTGCCTTTGGACGTACTTGTGCGAGCGCTCAAACGATCGGGCCGCCGCTTCCTGCGCTGTTAGGCCCTGGCACTGCGCCGCCGGCCACAGGCAGCGCATACGGAGCTTCCGGGATGATGATCCACGCAGCCAGATACGCGAACAGTCCAACGCCGGTCAGCACAATCATCAGCGCGGTCACCACGCGCACCAGCGAAAGGTCCCAGCCGTAATGCAGCGCAAACCCCGCACAAACGCCGGCAATCATCCGCGGATAGCGCGGCCGCGTCAGCTGTCCCGGGAACGGCGCGCGCCCAGCCATCACCGGCTGCGTGACCGCACCGCAGGCAGGGCAGAAGCGCGCCGCCGGGTCCATCTGTTTTCCGCAATGAGAGCAATACATCGAACGCCTCCGGGAAGTTCCTATTTTGCCACATTCCCAGACTTCAGTACGCATTCGCCGGCTCCCGGTTCCCCAACCGACCGCCTACTTCCCGGCGTAGGGACGTCGTTCAGAAACCGCCGCGCCATGTCCGCCTGCGACTGGTCGCCGCCGCCCGCCGACAGCCATCTGGTAGAGCTTCACCGCCCGCTCGCGCTGGTGCAGCAGGTCGAACATCTCGCCCGCGTTCAACTGCGCCCGCTTGCGCAGCCAGTCGCTGCAGTTCGGCTGCTCGGCGGCCTTCACGTAGCTCTCCGCCGCGTCGGCAATGTCGTTCTGCCCGCGCTGCGTATCGGCCAGGCCGAAACAGCGCCAACTGCAGCCGCGGATCAATGAAATAGCCCGGCTTGGCCGCATCCGCCAGCACCTGCTTGTACAGCGCGATCGCGCCCGGCCCGTTGCCTTCGTCCTTGGTCAGGTTGGCCTCTTCCAGGCGATAGAGGTAGTCGTGCGGAAACTGCACCGCCAGTCCGTGCTGCACCACCAACGCCTCCGGATAGCGGGCGTCGTGGCGCAGAAACAGCGACATCACCGTGCGCGACTCGACCGCGGTAATCACGCCGTGCGCCGCCGACTCGCGCAGCATCTCCAGCCCCTTCTCCTTGTTTCCGCCCACGCCCACGATGCCCACCAGCATGCGGACCCAGCCCGGCAGGCTGGCCACGGCGAACTGCTGGATGCCGATCGCCATCTTGGCGTCGGCGTACTGCGGATCGAGCTTCAGCACCTGCTCGGAGTCGTTGCGCGACGCATATCCCTGCCGCGCCGCCGCCACGAAGCTGTGGTCCACCAGCGTGATGAACGCCGCATGAATGCCGCGCAGATATCCGCGCGCGAAGTAGGCGTCCTTGTCGTTTGGGTTGGCCCGGATGCGGTCGTCGGCGAGCCGGATGCCCGTGTTCGTCAGGTACTCGATGCGCTGCCGCGTCGCCGCCGGCACCGGCACATTCCGCTTCGAAGTCAGAAACGAGTCGTGCGCGTAGTAGGTCGTGTCCAGCAGGTCCTGGTGGTACAGCTCGCGGAAGACGGTCGCCATCTGCACGTAGCCGTAGGCCATCGGGTCCTGCGGATGCGCCTTCAGCACCGACTCGAACCGGCTCAGCGCGCCGTCGAAGTCGAGGATGTAGAAGTGCTCAAACCCCTCGCGCACCACCGGGTCGAAGTTCAGCGGGTCACTGTGCTGCGCAGCGTCATACGCCTGCGGCGGTGCAGCAGCATTGGCCGGCACCGGCGGCCAACATCACGCCAGCCAGCGCCAGCCGCGACGCAGCACAAGCCGCGCCGAATGCCCGCACGCGGCAACCGTTGCCAACAGATCGACCGCCCGCCAAATTATCGGCCTGCCATTTCTGCTGCCTGCTCAACTCGCGAAACCCACTCAATCTACTTTACCCTCGCACTTGGACGGGCAGGATCTGTGAAAAGCTCCCAGGCACGATAAATCGGCGACGGCCCAGCCTTCCATATCTCGACAAAGCCGCAGCGGGCCGACGCGCATCAGGGCGGCTCGATCTGCGACTGGCCCTGGCCAGCCCAAGGCTTCTGCGAAACCGGAAGAAACGGTGTTCGCAGACGTTGCAGCGCAAGGGCACCATGCCGATCGCTCGTGAAAAAGAAGTCAAACAGTCGGCGATGCGACCTTCGAATATTGGATTCACGGCACTTTGGACATGTAATAGCCATGGCCAGCAATCTCCTAGGAACCTAAGGCTCTTCGAAGTAGGCGTTCAATAGCGGCAAAACCGCTCGAGACCAACAAGAATACGCAATCCCCGGGTCTCCGTGCGGGCCCGGGGGATACCAGTATGATGCTCCCGCCGCCACGAAAGCGCAATCCGGCCGGATAATGTCAAGTAGATTGCGAACGTGTCGCTGTCAGCACAGTCTTCGCGGCAGGGACGCTGTATTCTCAGCGACAGAAGTCGGCCCCGCTTATGACACGATTTGAACTGCTTCATCTGCTCGTCGCACAGGCACGAGCCAATGGCTTCGAGTTCCGCAAGTGGTATATCGCCAAACTCGGACTGCCGTGGGAGACCACCCGCCAGGCAGTCGAGACCCTGTGCGCCGAACGCCGGTACTACGCGCTCCTGTTCTCGCACGAGTTCGCCTCCAGCTTCTGGAAGGCCGGCGAACGCATTACCTTCCAGGTGCCGACCCAGACCTTCACGCGGCGCAAGGCGGATGGAACCATCGCCACCGTCAACCGCAAGGGCATACACCCGGCGCAGCACCCGCGACGACGCCTGGCGATACCACCTGCGCGAACTGGCCGTCGCTGAAGAGCCGCTGCGCTACATGCGCAAGTATCTTCGCGTGGATGAGGACCTTGACCTGGATGACGAGCTTGGAGCCGGCGATTACCGCCGACGGAACGCCGCAGCCGCAAATCGAGAAGCGCGAGCCAGCCGGAATCGCGATCGTGCGCAGCCGCTCAAGCTGAATCCGGCTTGAATCCTTACTGAGGCTTCAGACGGGCCAGCGCCTTGCGCGCTTCCTTCGCTTCTTTATCACCGGATGGAGTTTCAGGCACGCGTTGTATTCGGCGATGGCTTCATCCCGCTTATTCAACTTCGCCGCCATCTCAGCCAGCAAAAAGTGGGCATCCGGATCGTTGGGCGACGCTTTGACGGCATCCTCGTCGATCTTCAGGCAGGCGCGTACTCCGCGTCGGCCACGTCCTGCTTGTTCAGCTTCAGCGCAATCTCGGCCAGCGCGAAGTGCGCGTCGGGATCGTCGGGCGCCATCTTCACCGCATCCTGGCCGCGCAGATACGCGCCCTGCAGATCGCCGGTCTGGATGTAGAAGTGGGCCACGTCCAGGTCTTCCTGCTCGCGCTCATCGGTCGTCTGCAGCTTGGTCCCGACCGGATTCACCCGGTGCAACAAGTGCCTGCCCGGCGTGCGCCGCACCTTCGCTGCCCTTGTCCTTCAGCCCCGGGCCGAGTGCGCCGGCGTCGGCCGGCGCCGCATCGTCGCCCGAGCTGGAACTGGACACTGCTCGAACTCGCTGGACTGCTCGGCGGCTGGTCGCAGCTACTTCGGGCTCCGGCATCGCCTGGAAACGGGAAACTTCTTCTCGCGCCGGTTCGCCGGGCTCGGAAGCTCGCATCGGGCGCCTCCGGAACGCCGCTCAGGCTGGGCGCGGCCGGTCTGACGTCGGCTGCCCGCGGCTCGCCCGGGGAACGGGAAACTTCTCCGTCGCGCTCGGCCTTGCCTGCAGGCGCACGGCGTGGTGCCGCACGGCTGAGGTTCCGGCGCTACCGAACACGGCGCGGGTATCCGATCGACGGCGCGAGGCTGCGGTCCGCAGGCGCATGCTCTGCGCGCCACACGGGATCGCAGTCCAGGCCGCCCACGCACCCACGGCCAGCACCACTCCGAGATGTCTCCGCATCGCCATCCTCTTCCCCTCCAGTTTAGACGTTTTGCTCGCCGATTGGGCTACCCTGCCGCTGCAAGAGCCGTCGACTCCAATCGAGGTTTATGCACAACGCGCGTTTGTTATAGTCAGCCCATCATGTTTCCAGGACTCATCATTCGCTCCTCGTCCATCCACGCTGCCGGCTGCTACACCATGCGGCCCATCAAGAAGGGCGTCCGCATCTGCGAGTACGACGGCCAGCGCATGTCCAAGGCCGCAGCCGACACCCGCTACGAGGGCCGCTCCGTCACCTACCTCTTCGCCTGCGGCGACGACCGGTCATCGACGGCTTCGGCACCGCCATGTTCCTCAACCACTGCTGCGATCCCAACTGCGAGACCGAACAGGACGAGAACGGCCGCATCTTCATCTCGACCATCCGCGACATCGCCGCCGGCGAAGAACTGACCTACGAGTACAACCTGCACGACTCCGACGAGGACGACCGGACTGCTATTGCGGCGCCTCAGCCTGCCGCAACACCATGTTCAGCGACCTCGAACTGAAGCGGCGCGCGCGCAAGGCGAAGCGCAAAGCAGCCGCAAAGGCCGCTGAACTTAGTTGTCGCAGAGCACGTCTGCGTTGTAGTTCAACAGCATCGCCTTGGCCGGCGAAGGCAGCTTGCCCAGCTGGATGTTCTGGTCGATGGTCGCGCTGCCGTGCATCACTACATTCGCGATGCGCTGGGTTTCGCCGTTCTTCATTCCAGGTAGAGCGGCACCGACATGACGAAGTTCTTCGACACGTTGCTCTGCGCCAGCTTCAGATGCGCGCTGGTGAGGCCGGCGCTGTCCACCGTGAAATCCGCGCTTATCGTGTAGTGCGGGAGTTCGGTGCCATAGACGTATTCGTCGAAGAACCAGTCCAGCTTGCCGTCGCCGCGCAGGTCCAGCGATTTCGGCATGGTCTTCTCCATCGAAGCCTTCCAGTCCTCGGTAGTCGCGGCCTTGCCAGCGTAATCCGTGACGAACTGGTGCATGGAGTGCTTGAACGGTACTTCTGCCGTCGGCGGGCGTCCAGTACATCATCTCCAGCATGTGCAGGACGTAGGCGCCCTTGCTGTAGATCAGCAGCTGGTAGATGTCCTCGCCGGCCTTCGAGTTCGAGACCCGCTCGCCCATGGGTCAGCGCCCCTGCGTCGATCGGCCGCACGCCCTGCGCGTTCTTCTGCAGCAGGTTCTTCTGCTGCTCCTTCCAGAACGCGCGGAAGTCGTCCATCTTCGGTCGACGTGTTCCGTCAGAAACACGCCGACCGAGAAGTTGGCGAAACCCTCGCTCATCCACTGGTCGCGATAGCTGCTTGAAGCCCACCAGGTTGCCCCACCACTGGTGCGAGACCTCATGCGGCGTCACCTCGCGCCAGTAGCTGGCGTCGTAGTCCAGCAGCCCCAACTGGTGCTGCACCGTCGTGTCCCAGAATCCGCAGATGGGCAGATACACCAGCATCGGCCAGCTCTGGCCGTAGTTGCAGGCGGTCTGCTGGGTCAGCGCGACGTGGTCGTACGGCAGCTTGCCGAAGTAGTCCGAATAAATCTGGATGGCCGACGCTGCCCTGCGAGAGCTCGCCCTTCAGCGCCGGCACCGTCGACAGCTTGCCCATCGTGCCGGACTCCTGAAGCGGCTGTGTACATATCGGGCAAGCCGACGTTGGCATACGCGTCCACGCCGAAACCCTGCGGCGTCTTCATGCCCCGGTTGTCTTGAAGTTGCCCAGATTGAAACCCGCGACCGGAATGGGCGCGCCGCTCTCCCATACCGCCTTCACCATTCCGCCGCCTTCCGGCGCCAGGCTCACCTGCTTTCCGGTGGCCACAATCTGCAGGTGCTTCGGCAGATGGAAGGTCATGTGGAACTTGGCGAAGTCGCCGAACTGCGACTCGCCCGAGGGGTACCAGCTGTCGCGCGCGCCGGGCATCAGGTAATACGTCTGGTTGCCGTCGGAGCGCAGCGCGTCCTTGCCGCTGTAGACCGTCAGAAGGCGCACGGTGTCACCCGCCTTTACCGCAGCCGGCAGGATCACCGCGAAGTCAGGATCGTTGTCCTTGGACTCCTGCACAAAGTCAAGCGGCGCCCCACTCTCGCTATAGACTCCCGCCACCCGCAGCGTCGGATAGAGATTCAGCCGCACCACGCGGGCTCCGTCGTGACGAATCTTCATGGTGGTCTCGGCTGAGGATTTCATCATGCCGGAATGCTCAAACGTGACGTCGAGCTTCTCGTCGGTCACCTGTATGCGCACCCCGCGATCGGTCGCATCGGCATGCATCCGGTAGGCCGCCCACGGCTCAACTTCGGTGTCGCTCCACGTGGTCAACTCCACCTCATCCGGCGCAGCATGGAACGTCCCTTCCGGGTCGACCAGGAACAACACATTGCGCCCCGCGAGCGCTCCTCCCATGCGGAATGAGGCCATGAAGAAACCGCCCTGGTTGCCGCCAAGAACATCCGCCAACAGCCGCAAATCGAGATTCTCGTGCAGTGTTTTGCGAAAACCCTTGGCCAGGTCTTCCGCCGCCGAACGCACGTGCCCGTCCGGCGCGCCCCCAGCGCCGACCGACGCTTTGCGAATCTCGTCTGCCGTGCCGTCGGTGAAGCGCAGCACCAGCGTGGTGAAGTCCTGCTCCATCGGTCCACCCTTGGTCAGCAGCGCCAACGTGCGCTGTTCGCTCGCATCCTTGACCGCAAGTTGGAACTTGCCGCTCCCGGTGAAGACCGCTCCCGTGACCCGGCCTTCCACCGGGGCGTAAAAATAAAACGTTCCCTGGTCAAAGTGGAAGACACTGCCTTCGCGCTGCACGGTGAAGTCCTTGACGGTCACGCTCTCGCCGCCAGGCAGGATAGCGCGCAACTCAACGTACGCCTTTTGCGCATTGGGTGCCTGCGCACTTCGGGAGGGTTCGATGGGGCCTGGTGCGGTCTGCGCACCGACGCTGACCGCTATAAAAAGCGCGGGGATGAGAAATGCTCTGCAGTTCATGGCTCCCACGTTACTTCCCCGGATAAGCCCTGAGCAATGAATAATTGGAGATTTGTTCGTATACCGCACAAGATGGACTACTATCGCCCATTTGATCGGCCATAGAAATCGGCATGCACACACGCATAAGCCTTCTGGATTTGCTGCACGGAAAACTCGTCGTGCTGCAGGCGATACAATCGATTTTGACTGCACAATGGCCTACCAGGTACTAGCCCGCAAATACCGTCCCCAGCGCTTCGCCGACGTCGTCGGACAGGACCACGTCACCGTGACCCTGATGAACGCGCTCACCCAGAACCGCATCGCGCACGGCTACATCTTCAGCGGCCATCGCGGCATCGGCAAGACCACCATCGCCCGCATTCTGGCCATGGCGCTGAACTGCCGCAATGCCATCGGCGGCGAACTCCGCCCCACCGCCGAACCCTGCGAGGTGTGCGAGAGCTGCACCGAGATCAAGCGCCGGCAACTCCGTCGACGTCATCGAGATCGACGCCGCCACCAACCGCGGCATCGACGAAATCCGCGAGCTGCGCGACGCCGCCCGCTACCGCCCCGCGCGCGACAAGTACAAGATCTACATCCTCGACGAGGCGCACCAGATCACCGACGCCGCCTTCAACGCGCTGCTGAAGACGCTGGAGGAGCCGCCCGACCACATCGTCTTCATGATGGCCACCACGCAGCCCGAAGACCTTCCCCAGACCATCCGCTCGCGCTGCCAGCACTTCAGCTTTCACGCCGTCAAGCTGGTCGACATTCTCGGCCAACTCCGCTCCATCGCCGACGCCGAAGGCGTCGCAGCCGATGACGGCGCGCTTGCCCTGCTGGCCGAGGCCGGCGACGGCTCCATGCGGGACGCGCTCTCCATCATGGACCAGGCCATCGCCTCCGCGCCGACCGAGCCCTCAGCCGATGGAACAGCCGGCCACGCGCGCCTGGACGCCGCGCAGATTCGCGAACTGATGGGCACCGTCCCCAACGCCGTCTTCGAGCGCATGATGGAAGCCGTCGACGGCAACCGTTCGGCGGAAGTGATGACGGTGGCCAACCAGCTTCTCGACGCCGGCAACTCGCCCGCGCAGCTTGCCCGCCAGTGCGTCCGCTACCTGCGCAACGCGCTCGTCGCCAAAATCGCCGGGCTCTCGCCCGAAGGCGAGAATGCCGACGGCATCGGCAGCGAGTTGCTGCAAATCTCGCCCGACGAGCAGCGCCGCGCCGCCCGCACCGCCGCTCTCTTCAGCGAAGAAGAGCTGACCCGCTTTCTACAGGTCATGCTGCGCACCTTCGACGAACTCGGCTATCGCCAGGAACAGCGCTTCCACTTCGAACTTGGCCTGCTCAAGCTGGTCCACCTGCGCCGCCTGCTCCCCATCGAAGAGGCGCTCAGCCAGGCCGGAGGCAGCGGCTCCGCGCGGTCACCACTCCGCGCACCGCGCCGGCTGCCGGCAAGACCGACTCCGGTCGGCGCACTCTGCGGCGCCCGCCCGGCCCAGCATTCTCGCCCTTCGAGCAGGACAAGAACCGCCGCCGCCCTGAGGCAACCGCCAGCGCGCCCATCAATGTCTCAGCCGTGCCCGCGTCTCCTGTACCGGAGATTCGCGGTGCCAACGCAGTCTCGCGTCGCCCCGCGCGCACCGCCCTGCGCTGGAAAGCAGTACCCATGCCGGCGAAGCCATCCCCGATGCGGCACCGCTGATCCCGCTCCTGCGCTCGCATCGCCGCCAGGGCAAGCGTGTCTGACCCACAGCAGGCCGTCGTCGAAGCACTCGCCGCCGCCAAGCTGTCCTCCGCCGCGGACGCCATGGCCGACGCCGTATGGACCATCGCCAACGGCGAAGCCAGCGTGCAGACCGAACTCTCGAAGACCATGCTGCCCGGTGGTGATGAACCCTGAGGCAGAGAAGATCGCCCGCGCCGCGCTCCGCGCCGCCGGCATCCACAAGCTCACGCTGCTGACCGGACGCGGCAGCGCCCGCTGCCGCCAAAAAGCCGCGCCCCGCCCGCACCGGCTCGGTCCAGGCCAAGGCCTGCGAGCATCCAATGGTGCAGCAGGCGCAAGAAGCTCTTCCACGCCGAAGTCCAGACCGTCATCGACCTCCGCGACAACGACTAACATCGCGTCTGAGTCTGTCATTCTGAACGAAGTGAAGAATCCCTGCATTGCCTTCGTTATGACGGATCACCCTCCTATGAACTTTTCCGATCTCGGCAAGATGAAAGAAATGATGGAGCAGGCGCGCGAGATGCAGGCGCAGATGGAGCAGAAGCTCGCCGCAACCATCGTCGAAGCCGAATCCGGCGGCGGCATGGTGAAGGTGCGCATGAACGGCAAGAAAGAAGTCCTGCGCCTCAAGATCGAGCCTACCGCGCTCGGCGCCTCCACCGGCGACATCGAGCTGCTCGAAGACCTGATCGCCGCCGCCATCAACGAAGCCGGCCGCCGCGCCGACGAGGCCATGAAGTCCTCCGTCGCCGGCATGATGGGCGGCCTGAACCTGCCCGGCCTGGAATAAAGACTGGAGTAGCCTGACGCATGCAGCGATTCGCCGAGCCCATGTCCCGCCTGATCGACGAGCTGAGAAGCTGCCCGGCATCGGGACCAAGTCCGCGCAGCGGCTGGCCTTCCACGTCCTGCGCTCGCCGCGACGCCGATGCCCGCGCGCTCGCCGAACGCCATCCTCGTGCTGCGCGAAAAGCTCCGCCTCTGCTCCATCTGCAACAACATCACCGACGTCGATCCCTGCGGCTACTGCACCAGCGCCGTCCGCGACCAGCACATCGTCTGCGTCGTGGAAGAGCCCACCAACATCGCCACCATCGAGAAGACGCGCAGCTACAACGGCGTCTACCACGTCCTGCACGGCACGCTCTCGCCCATCGGCGGCGTCGGCCCGGAGCAGCTCCGCATCGCCAACCTGCTCACCCGCCTCACGTCCGCCGAATCCTCCGCACTCGACGGCAGAATCAGACAGAAGAGGACGAGTAGGGCGCGTCCGCGAAGTCATCCTCGCCACCTCACCCACCACCGAAGGCGAAGCCACCGCAGCTTACCTCGCCGCAGAGATCCACCGCGTCGCGCCCGCGCTGCGCGTCACCCGCATCGCCACCGGCGTCCCCGCCGGCTCCGACATCGAATACGCCGACGAGGTCACCATGACCCGCGCCATGGAAGGCCGCCGCGAGTTCTAGCCCCCCAACTACCTCGTCCTGAGCGCCCGTACGAGCTAAACTACTGCCAATGGAACTTTCTTCTAACCTAATAGAGGCTGCAAACAGAGCTGAAGCCACTGCACTTCTTATACGCGGAGGCTACCGGGTCTACAGGCCAGAGGCAGACGTGTCAGGTGAAGACCTGATACTTCGTACACCCGGGAACAGTCTCATCATCGTGCAGATGAAATCTCGACCCACGGTTGACAGAGCAAAATACCTGGGCAAGGACATATGGATGCTCTTTCCTGATCCGAGCGGACGGAAGCCTGGACGCGATTGGTTTCTGATCGAGCACGATGTTTTATTCGGCTGGTGGGAACGAAAGCACGGCTCCACGAAGTCTTTTGAAACTGGTTGGTCAACCAAAACGATAGCGGCTGATCTCAGACGGTTTTTGCATGAGAAAAACGCGACGCTTCGCCCCAACACTTCCGAAGAAGATACGGTTTAATTCTCAGCCGCCACGCGTAGGTTACCGCCCGTCATCTCCTTCGGCTTGTCCAGCTTCAGCAGCTGAAGAATCGTCGGCGAGATGTCGCGCAGGCTGCCCTCCGGGCGCAGGCTGACGGTCCCATTCGGCGCATCCGTGATCAGGATGAACGGCACCGGGTTGGTCGTATGCGCGGTGTGCGGACCGCCGGTCCCGGGATCGATCAGCATCTCCGCGTTGCCGTGGTCCGCCGTGACCAGCAGCGCGCCGCCGCGCTGCTTCACCGCCTTGTAGATGCGGCCCGAGCTCGCGGTCCACCGTCTCGCAGGCCCTGACCGTCGGCTCCAGCTTGCCCGAGTGCCCCACCATGTCCGCATTGGCAAAGTTCACGATGATCACGTCGAACGCCGTGTCGTTCACCGCCTTCACCACCGCATCCGCAATCCCTGCCGCCGACATCTCCGGCGCCAGGTCGTACGTCGCCACCTTCTGCGACGGCACCAGCACGCGGTCTTCGCCGCCAAACGGCTTCTCGATGCCGCCGTTGAAGAAGTACGTCACGTGCGCGTACTTCTCCGTCTCCGCCACGCGCAGGTTGCGCAGGTTGGCCTGCGCCATCAGGTGCGCCAGCAGGTTGTCCATCGACTCCGGCGGAATCACGATGGGCAGCTTGAAGTTCTTGTCGTACTGCGTCATGCAGACGTAGTGGATGTCGGTCGGCACCAGGTTGCGCGGAATCTCCAGATCGAGTTCTGCCGCCTTGGGCAGGTCCAGCCCGCCGTTCGCCGTCAGGCCCCCGTGTGTTGGAAGTTGCGCGCCAGCACCCGCGTAATCTGCCGCGCGCGGTCCGCCCGGTAGTTGAAGTTGATCACCACATCGTTGTCGCGAATCGGCCCCACCGCATGGCCCGCCTCATCGACAACCGTGAACGGCGGAACGAACTCGTCCGTAATCCCGCTGTTGTACAGCTCCTTCATGCGCACAGCCGCGTCCGCATACGTTCCGCCCTGCGGATGCCCGGTCACCAGCGCATCGAACGCCTGCTTCTCCTTCTCCCAGCGCAGGTCGCGGTCCATCGCATAGTAGCGTCCGCTGACGCTGGCCAGCTCGCCCACGCCGATCCCGCGGAACTGCTGCTGCAACTCGCCCAGATACCCCAGCGCCGCTGTTCGGCGAGGTGTCGCGGCCGTCCATGAACGCATGCACGAAGACGCGCGTCAGCCTTCTGCTGCGCGGCCAGGCGAAGCAGCGCGTACAGATGGCGCTGGTGCGAGTGCACGCCGCCATCCGACAGCAGCCCGATGAAGTGAACCGCGCTGGCCTTCTCCTGCGCCGCCGCCATCGCCGCCAGCAGCGTCGGATCGGTGAAGAAGCTGCCGTCCGCGATCGCCGTGTCGATGCGCGTCATGTCCATGCGCACGATTCGCCCGGCCCCCAGATTCAGGTGTCCCACTTCGCTGTTGCCCATCTGCCCGTCCGGCAGGCCCACAAAGTGGTCGCTCGCGCGCAGCAGCGTGTTCGGAAAGTCGCGCAGCAGCGCGTCGTACACCGGCTTGCGTGCCAGAGCAATCGCATTGCCGTGCGTCTCGGCCCGGTAGCCCCAGCCGTCAAGAATTGTCAGAACAATAGGTTTCGCCATGTGTGATTTCAGAATAGCAAGACCGCGCGCGGCGAGCGTGTGAGGCCGGTCACTTCTGCGGACGCCATCACGCGCCATCTGCGGTGAGGCACAGAAAAGCCGGGCTGCGACTCATCGCAACCCGGCTCCGTTGACATCCACATCGTTAGGCGTAGCTGGAAACGCTGTTCGCATTCCGCGCACCGCGCTCGCTGCTGATCGTCTCCACGTAGCCGCTCTCCCGCAGTGCCTTCAGCGGCTCAGCCGGCAGCTTGCGCGCCTGGCGCCATTCCTTCACGATGGGCCGCACATCGGTCCAGAACGCGCCGCGGAACGATCTCCTCCGCCGCCACCAGGTCGCACGACTGCTGCAAGCCGGCCAGCTTCTCCTGGTCCACCAGCGCCGCCTTGGCAAACAACTCCTGCGCCATCACCACGGTCTGCACCATCGCCTCCACCTTGCCCTTCAGGTTGTGGCTCTGGTCGATCATGTACGCGATGCCCTTCACCGCCGGCGAAGTCGCCGTCATGAATCTCGCAGAAGATGCGGAAGACCTGGTACGGATCGATCGACCCAAGCGTCAGATCGTCGTCCGCGTACTTGCGATCGTTGAAGTGGAAGCCGCCCAGCGCGTCGCAGTGCAGCAGCCAGGTCACAATCTGCTCGATGTTGCGTGCCCTGCAGATGATGGCCCGTATCCACCAGCACCTTGGCCTTCGGGCCCGCGCGCCGCGACAGCTCCAGCGCCATGCCCCAGTCCGCGATGTCGGTGTGATAGAACGCCGGCTCAAACGGCTTGTACTCGACCAGCATCCGCTGGTTCTCGCCCAGCGCCGCGTGGGTGGCGGCCAGCACCTCCTCCATCCACTCGATGCGCTTGCGGATCGACTGCGTGCCCGGATAGTTCGAGCCGTCCGCCAGCCACAGCGACACGATCCTTCGTAGCCCAGCTCGCGTCCGATCTCGACCGAATCCAGCAGGTGCGCCAGCGCATTGCCGCGAATCTCCGCGCTCGGATTGCAGATGGAACCGAACTTGTACTCCTGCGCCTGGAACAGGTTCGGGTTGATCGAGCCGGCCTTCACGCCGAAGCTGGCTTCTCCAGCCGCTTGATCTCCGGCACATCGCCTTTGCCGTTGGGCAGGTCCCAAAGCACGTGCAGCGCCACCGTCGGACTCGCGCCCGTCAGCTTGTTCACCTGCGCCGCATCGGCAAACTTCTCTTCCAGCGTCGTCGCCGCGCCCGCCTGGGTGAACTTGCCGAACCGCGTTCCGGTGTTGGCGAAGCCCCAGGAAGGAACCTCGATCCGGAATCCATCCAGCGCTCGCAAAAACTCGCTCCGTCGCACTCGCGCCGGCTCCTGCCCCATTCACACCCATAGCAAATCCCTCAAAAACTTCAATTACGGAAATATACTCCCTATTGAAACAATTCGCCGTATGCCGCAATCACTTAGTCGGAAAAAAATCAATGCCATCCTATGGAATTCCCGCCTTACGCAACCAGAATCACATCCAGAAACCGCGGCCCATGCACTCCTTTGATGCGCGTCATCTCAATATCCGCAGTCGCCGACGGCCCTGAAATAAACGTCGTTGCCAGCGAAGCCGTCGCCTGCAGGCGCGCCATCGCCTCCGGAACCGTCTCCACCACATCCGCGGCCCGCACCACGCACAGGTGGTAGTCGGGAACCAGCGTCGGCGCGCGCCTTCCCTGCCCCGGAACGTTTTGCAGCACAATCGTTCCCGTCTCGGCGATGGCCACGGTCGACGCCGTCACCACGCCCTCGAAGCGATCCAGTTCCGCTGGCGTAAACCCCTCGTCGACGACGAACTCGAAGCCCGCCGGCAGCGGTTCGCCCAGCGCCTCCGGCCAGCCCCGCCGGCACCACCAGCCGCCGCTTGCCGCGCTCGGCCAGAATCCGGGCGATCTCCGCGCCAACCTCGCCGGCCTTCGCCCGCACCACGGTGGCGTCGTAGTCGCGCAGACGGTCTTCCAGCAATTCCAGAATCGCCTCGCGCTCGAGCGATGCCGTCCGCTTGTAGTTCCGCGGCAACGCCTGCCCACTCGCCGTCGAATCGCCGCCGCATCGGCAGTCGGGGCATCCCGATCGCTGCGC
Source organism: uncultured Actinomycetota bacterium (assembly GCA_963759655.1). Taxonomy (GTDB): domain Bacteria; phylum Actinomycetota; class Actinomycetes; order Mycobacteriales; family Mycobacteriaceae; genus Mycobacterium. The sequence continues at coordinate 19,601 of CAVXAG010000019.1, forward strand.
GAATCCGCCGCAGCACTTCCTCCCGCGAAGAAACTTGCAGCCGCCTCAGCGCCCATTGTCCGCCTCCTTCGCCAGCCGCGTCTTCGGCTCGCCTGCCCGCCGCACTCTTCGGCGCGCTGCTCGAACCATCGCGAAACGTCTGTTTCGGCATCACGCGCAGGTCGCGCACCTGGGTCCATCCGCCCAGCATCCCCGGCATCCAATCGATCCAGCCCACGCCCTGCGCCATCCTTGCGCGACAGCGGCAGCTCCGCCAGCCGTCCCAGCTTCTGCGAGGCGCGAAAGACGGCTTCGCTGCGAAAGACCTTCGCCACCGCCTTCAGCGCCATCACCTCCGGGTTGGCGAGAATGTTGAACCCCGACGACTGCTGCTTCACCACCTTGTTGCGCAGGTGGATCAGCACCTCGGGAATATTGATCTTCACCGGGCAGACCTCGTAGCACGCGCCGCACAGGCTGGACGCATACGGCAGGCTCTGCGCGTGGTGCATCTCCATCAACTGCGGCGTCAGAATCGCCCCGATCGGCCCCGCATACACGCTCCCGTACGCATGCCCGCCGGTCTGCTGATACACCGGGCAGGCGTTCTGGCAGGCGCCGCAGCGGATGCAGTGCAGCGTCTGCCGCGCCTCTTCGTCGGCCAGAATCTCGGTCCGCGCATTGTCCATCAGCACCACGTGGAAGTTACGCGGCCCGTCGCCGCCCGGCGACGTCTTGTCCACGCCCGTCCAGATCGAGTTGTACGGATTCATCCGCTCGCCCGTCGCGCTGCGCGGCAGCAACTGCAGCATCACTTCGAGGTCCTGGAACGCGCGGCACCACCTTGTCGATGCCGGCGACCGAAATCAGCGTCTCCGGCAGCGTCAGGCACATGCGCCCATTGCCCTCGCTCTCGACGATGCAGACGCCGCCCGTCTCCGCGACCAGGAAGTTCGCGCCGCTGACCGCCGTCTTGACGCGCAGGAACTTCTCGCGCAGAAACCGCCGCGCCGCATCCGCCAGGTCCTGCGGCGTCCCGCCCAGCTTTGAGAAATCATGCCGGCAGATTCATCTCGCGCCGAAAGATCTCGCGAATCTGCGCGCGGTTCTTGTGCAGCGCCGGCACCACGATGTGCGACGGCTGATCGTGCCCAAGCTGAATGATCAGCTCCGCCAGGTCGGTCTCGTACGCGTGGATCCCCGCCGCTTCCAGCGCCTTGTTGAGCTGGATCTCCTCGGTCGTCATCGACTTGATCTTGATGACCTCGGTCGGCGACTTGCCGTTCGCCCCGCTCGCCTTCACCAGCCCGACGACGATCCGCCGCGCGTCCTCGGCATCCTTCGCCCAGTGCACCTGCCCACCCGCAGCCGTGCAGTTGCGCTCAAACTGCTCCAGGTAGAAATCCAGATGCCGCATCGTGTGCTGGCGAATCTGCTTGCCCGACTCGCGCAGGTCCTGCCAGTCCGGCATCTCGGCCACAACCTTGGCGCGCTTGGTCTGGATCACCTTGGTCGCGTGGCGCACGTTCTTGCGCAATTGCGAGTCGCCCATCAGCGCCTTCGCCGCCACCTGGAACTTCGGCGCCGTCGTCGGGTCCAAAGCCTCCCGCTCATCGCGCACCGCCTTCCGGACTATCGCCTTCTTCGCTCGCCAGAATCTCCGCGATATGCACCGGCCGCACGCCCGTCCGCTGCCGGTGCAGCGCGCCGCCGATATGCATCAGGCAGGAGTTGTCGCATCCCGTCACCGCTTCCGCCCGGGTATTCAGCACGCCGCGCACTTTCTCCGCCAGCATCGCGCTGGAAACCTCGGCGTTCTTGATGGCGAACGTCCCGCCAAACCCGCAGCACTGCTCCAGGTTCTCAATCTCCACCAGGTCGATCCCGCGCACCGCGCGCAGCAGCTTCATCGGCCCGTCGCCGACATGCAGGCTGCGCAGCCCGTGGCAGCTCGCGTGGTAGGTCACGCGGTGCGGATAGTACGCGCCCACATCCTCCAGCCCCAGCTTCTTCGTCAGGAACTCCGAGAACTCCCACACCCTCGGCAGCAGCTTCGCCACTTCGGCCTTCAGCTTCTCGTCCTTCAGCCGCTCCGCCATGATCGGATAATGGTCGTGCATCATCGCCACGCAGCTCGTCGACGGGCTCACCACCGCCTCAGCGTCGCCGAAACTGCTCGACGAACCGCTGCAGCAGCGGCAGCGCCTCTTCCTGGTAGCCGGTGTTCCAATGCATCTGCCCGCAGCACGTCTGTCCTGGCCGGAAACTCCACCGTGTGCCCCAACCGCTCCAGCACCCGCACCACTGCCTTGCCCGTTTCCGGAAACAACGTGTCGTTGTAACAGGTGATAAACAGCGAAACTCGCAAACCCGTTCCCCCGGTTCTCTGACCCAGCCAATCTCACACAGCCGCACTCATCCGCAGCTCTTGTGCTCATGATGAGTGCCCATGCGCCTCAATCGCCGTCAGGCCTGCGCCCTCGGTATCCACCTTAGTCCAATAGACAATCTATTTCCACAATAGAATCCGCTCAGGTAGGATGGTACGCGATCTAAGTCATACATCTTTCGCTACAGCGAGGTACCGTGGGTCCGAATCCATTTCTCGGCGTCATCTTCCACTGGATAGGGGGCTTCTGCTCCGCCACCAACTTCATCCCCTTCCGCCGGATCAAACGCTGGTCGTGGGAGGTGTACTGGATCATCCAGGGCTTCGCCGCGTGGATCATTGCGCCCCCCTTCTCGCGTAGCATCTTCGTTCCCCACCTCTCGAGCATCATGCACCAGGCCTACGCCAACGACCCGCGCGCGCTTCAGCTACGCCCTGCTCTTCGGCATCCTCTGGGGAGTCGGCGGAATCACCTTCGGCCTCGCCATCCGCTACCTGGGCATCGCCCTCGGATACGCCATCGCGCTTGGCCTCTGCGCGTTCTTCGGCACCCTCGTCCCGCCCATCTACCAACGGCGAGATCATGCACGCTGTCTCCACCAGACCTCCGGCAGATCATCCTCTTCGGCGTCTTCGTCTGCCTCATCGGCGTCGCGGTCAACGGAGCCGCCGGCTACTCCAAGGAGAAGGAGATCACCCCGGAAGAGAAGCTCGAGGCGGGTGAACGCGATTACAACTTCGGCAAGGGGTCGCCATCGCCATCCTCGCCGGCTTCATGAGCTCCTTCTTCGCCTTCGGCCTCGCACGCCGGCAAACCCATCGGCGATCTCGCCAAGACTCGAACTCCTCGCCGCCGGCAAGTCGGACCTCTGGCAGAACCTCCCCGTCCTCATCGTCGTGCTCTGGGGCGGATTCATCACCAACTTCGTCTGGTCCTCCATCCTCATCTTCCAGAACGGCTCGCTCCGCCAGTTCGCCGGCGAACCCGGAATCAACCCCATGCGCGCCGCCGCAACCTCCGGCGACACCCTGGTCGACTTCGACCCGCTCGACGCCTCCACCTACGACCGTCTGCGCCCCGCCACCCTCTTCTCCAACTACATCTTCGCCGCCATGGCCGGCGTCATCTGGTACTTCCAGTTCTTCTTCTACTCCATGGGCCAGACCAAGATGGGCAAGTACGACTTCTCCTCCTGGACCCTGCACATGGCGTCGATCATCATCTTCGCCACCCTCTGGGGCCTGGTGTTGAAGGAGTGGCACGGCACCAGCATGCGCACCAAGCTGCTGGTCACCTGCGGCCTCCTGCTGCTGGTCGGGTCGACCGTCATCGTCGGCTACGGCAACTACGTCCACGCCGTCTTCGGAACCTAGCGCCATGCACCGGCCCGCGACACCGCCTGACGCGGCGCCCTCCAGGGTATCTTCTGCGGCTATCTCGGCCAGCATTATTCACACGGCTGTTTCACATCTGCGTCACAATAGAGGGCACGGATGATTCCGCCGCCGGGGAGGCGAAGCCATGCCGCGCATTAATTTTCATCAACAACTGGCCGCACTGAAAGACAAGCTGCTGGCGATGGCGGCACTGTCGCAGCAGGCGCTGGAGTTCTCGGTCGAGGCCTATATCGAACGCGACATGGCCCTCTGCAACCACGTGCTCGAGATCGAAGAGGCCATCAACTCCGCCGAGACCACCGTCGACGAGATGGCCTACGACCTGCTCGCCAAAGAACAGCCGATGGCCATCGACCTCCGCTTCATCCTCTCGGTGATCAAGATCAACGGCGACCTGGAGCGCATCGGCGACCAGGCAGCCAATATCGCCGAACGGGCGCAGGCCATGAAGGACGCGCCGGAAATCTCCCTCCCCGTCGACATTCAGGAGATGGGCGAAAAGACCGGCGTCATGATCCGCACCGCGATCCAGGCGCTGCTGGAGGCCGACGCCCAAGATGGCCGAAAGCGTGCTCGACCATGGACGACGAGGTCGACGACATGAACCGGACGGTCCAGGCGGAGCTGGTGGAGATGATGCAGCAACATCCGCAGTTCAGCGTCCAGGCGCTGAACGGCGATCCTGATCTCGCGCAACCTGGAACGCTCCGGCGACCACGCCACCAATATCGCGGAGGATGTGATCTTCTGGCTGCGCGGCTCGGACGTCCGCCACAAGATGTCGCTGGCCGAAGCCGACTAGCAGCCCCGCACAAATGGCCGGCAACCGGCCTTGACTCGGCGCCGCGGCGCGATTAAGCTGGAAGTAGATGAGGATGTGCGACCAGAACCGGTGCGCCTGCTGCTCGAGCTGTTGTTGCGCTGCCGCGCTCCGTCGCCTCTGTCCCGCCTCGTAAAGATCGCATTCCTACGAAGCCTGCAGACAAGTCGCCCGAGCGCCCACAAATCCGGTGGGCGTTTTCTATTTGAGCCCGCGATACAGTCGCTTCCAGTCAACTCATCGCAGCATTCAGCTATCAGCAAGGATCTCCAGGAAACCATATGACCGAACTCGCCACCCCACCGCCGCCAGCCGCGTCCCCGCCAAGAAGGAAACCAAGGCCCAGAAGGCCGAACGCCTGAAGCTCGCCAAGAACCCGTGGGAGGCGTGGGACGAGGTGCGCCAGTTCGCGCGCGAAGGCCGCGCCGCGGTCCTGCCCGAGTGGGCCGAGTTCTACTTCAAATGGTGGGGCGTCTACACCCAGGGCGACGGCGCCGGCGTCACCGGCGGCAAGGACGGCGTGGGCAAGGCAACCGAGTACTTCATGATGCGCATCGGCCTGCCCAACGGCCTGCTGACCTCGCACCAGCTCCGCGTCATCGGCGACCTGACGAAGAAGTACGCGCGCAACCTCGCCGACATCACCACGCGGCAGAACATCCAACTCCACTGGCTCACCATCGAGGCCCTGCCGGAGGTCGTCGACGCGCTGACCGCGATCGGCCTCAGCCCCAAGGGCGCCTGCGGAGACGTCGTGCGCAACGTCACCGGCTGCCCGCTGGCCGGCCTCGATGGCCACGAGCTGATCGATGCCAGCCCCCTCGCGCGTCCAGATCGCCCACGGCCTTACCGCGAATCCCGAGTTCTACAACCTGCCGCGCAAGTTCAAGATCACCGTCTCCGGCTGCCCGCTGTGGTGCTCGCTACCCGGAGATCAACGACGTCGCCCTCACCGCGATCAAGCGCGAAGTCGAACGGCCTCGAAGAAATCGGCTACACCCTGCGCGTCGGCGGCGGCCTCTCCACCGAGCCGCATATCGGCGTCCGCATCCCCGCCTTCATCCCGCAGGACAAGGCCTACGCCGTCGTCGAAGCCGTCCTCCGCATCTTCAAGGAGCAGACGGAACTCCGCGAGAACCGCACCCGCGCCCGCATCAAGTACCTCTTCATGCGTCATGGCTGGACCGCCGAGACCATGCTCGAAGCCATCGAAGCCAAGCTCGGCTACAAACTCGATCCCTCGCCGGTCGACGAGGATGTGGTTCCCGACGATGTCTATCGCGACCACGTCGGCATCACCCCGCAACTGCAGCCCGGCCTCTCCGCCGTCGGCGCAAGCGTGCTGCGCGGACGGCTCTCCGGCGAGCAACTGATCCAGCTCGCCGACCTCGCCGAAGAGTATGGCGACGGCAACCTGCGCGCCACCATCATGCAGAACATCGTCGTCGTCAACGTGCCGAACGCGCAGCACGCGCGACCTGGTCCACCGGCTCGGCGAGATCGGCCTGCAGGTCGACGTCTCGCCCTTCTGGCGCGGCGCCATCGCCTGCACCGGCACCGAGTTCTGCAAGCTGGCCATCGCCGAGACCAAGGCCTTCTCCAAGTGGCTCGTCAGCGAGATGGAAGACCGCCTGCCCGGCTTCGATCAGCAGATCAAGCTGCACGTCACCGGCTGCACCAACTCCTGCGGCCAAAGCTGGATCGCCGACATCGGCCTCGAAGGCAAGAAGATCAAGAAGGACGGCGTGATGGTCGACGCCTTCTACTTCTGCGTCGGCGGCGCCGTCGGCAAGTACGCCGCCATCGCCCGCCAGATCGGCTACCGCGCCGCCGCCGAAGACTGCCCCGAAGCCATCGAGCGCCTGCTGCGCGCCTACCTCGCCGACCGCGCAGCCCGGCGAAGACCTGCGCGCCTACTTCGCCCGCCACGACGACGAAAGCCTCCGCGCCCAACTCGCCGGCACTGCCGCTGCGCCGCCGTCGAACGCGACCTCGCCCCAGTCGGCGCCGGGCGCTTCGCCCCGGGAGAATCGAGCGCAGAGACGCGCATCTATCGCTTAAGGGCACGGCTTTAGCCGTGCCGAAACAGCCGATTGATGCACTGAGGGCTTCAGCCCCTGAGGTACGCTTCTCCTAATCGTTTGCGCCGACCCTGAAAGGCCTATGTCCCTCTTCCCCATCTTCCTCAAACTCACCGGCCGCCCCTGCATCGTCATCGGCGCGGGCCACCTCGCCGAGTCGAAGATCGAGTCCCTGCAAGCCGCCAACGCCCGCGTCACCGTCATCGCCCCCGCACGCCAGCGAGCGCATCGTCGCCATGGCCGACTCCGGCGAAATCACCTGGCACCAGCGCGAATACGCCACCGGCGACCTCGCCGAGCCAATTCCTCGTCGTCGCCGCCACCAACGTCCCCGCCGTCAACCGCGCCGTCTTCGCCGAAGCCGAATCCTCCGGCGTCCTCATCAACGCCGTCGACGATCCGCCCTTCTGCGACTTCTACTTCCCTTCCGTCGTCCGCCGCGGCGACCTGCAAATCGCCATCTCCACCGCCGGCCACAGCCCCGCGCTCGCGCAGCGCCTGCGCAAGGAGATCAACGCGCTCCTCCCGCTCGACACCGGCGACTGGCTCGCCGAACTCGGCAATCTCCGCCGCGAAGTCCTCCAGCTCGAGCCCCTCAACGACGCCCGCAAGGAACTCCTGCACCAGCTCGCCAGCCGCGAAGTCTGCAGCTACGACGCCTGCCCCTCGCGCACCCTCGCCCGCGCACACGCCCGCACCAATCCCCGCCCAGGCCGAGAGCGATGATCGCGCGCCACGACCGGGTCCCCATGTCTCGCTTCTGAGACGTGGGCATTCGCGAAGCGAACCGCCCTCGCAGCACCAGATCCCATGCCATCTGAAGCCCAGGCGTCGTCTACCTCGTCGGAGCCGGCCCCGGCGACCCCGAGCTGCTCACCCTCCGCGCCCTCCGCCTGCTGCAGACCGCGGACGTCATCCTCCCCGACGACCTCGTCTCCGACGAAGTCCTCGCGCTCGCCATCGCCCATCGGCGCTCATCGTCCCGGTCGGCAAGCGCTGCGGCCAGCCGCGCATCACCCAGGCGGGCATCCACGCCCTCATGCTGGAACACGCCGGCGCAGGCCGATCGCGTCGCTGCGGCTGAAGTCCGGCGATCCGCTGGTCTTCGGCCGCGCCAGCGAAGAGATCGCCTGCGCTCACCGAGCACGGCATCCCGTTCGAAATCGTCCCCGGCATCACCGCCGCATTCGCCGTCGCGGCGGAGTTGAAGACTCCGCTCACCGACCGCGGCTCAGCCTCGAAGCTCGATCTTCGCCACCGCACACCACGCCGACAGGACAAGCTGGAGCTCACGCCCAAATGGGAAGGCGCATTTCCCACCGGACGCGACCCTGGTCGTCTACATGCCCGGCCGCCGCTTCCGCCAGCTCGCGGACGAACTCATCGCCTCCGGCATCTCCCCGGAAACCCCTGCGTCGCCGTCTCCAAAGCCAGCACGCCCGACGAGCACGTCCATCGCACCACGCTCGCAGACCTCGACGACGACGCGGTCGGGCCCGCGCCCGTGCTGCTGCTCATCGGCCACGCCATCCAGCCCGCGTAACTGAGCAAGCCTACGGGCAGCCGGGGTACGCCGTGGACCACGCCGTCCTTGACCTCGACATCCGGCGTCACCGAGAGGCCAGGCCGCAGCACATAGTCGCCGTCTTCCTGCTGCAGGTTGGTGAAGTCGATGCGCACAGGAATCCGCTGCACCACCTTCACATAGTTGCCCGTGGCATTCTCCGGCGGGAACAGCGAGAGCATCGATCCGGTGGCGCCGCCGATCTGCGTCATCTTGCCGGAGAACTTGCGGCCGCCATACGCATCCACCTTCAGCGTCACCGGCTGGCACGGCATGCATCCGCGCCAGCTGCGTCTCCTTGAAGTTCGCCGTCACCCACAAATCGGTCAGCGGAATGATCGTCATCAGGTCCTGCCCGACCGAAAGGTTGCGCCCCAACCTCGACATTCTTCTTGTTGACGATGCCGGCGGTCGGCGCGGTGATGTGCGTGTAGGAGAGGTTCAGCTTCGCCTGCTCCACCCTGGCCTCCGCCTGCTTCACGGCCGCATCGGCGGCGGCAGCGCGCGATTGCTCCACCCGTATCTGTCCGGGGCCGTTCTTCACCGACTGCTGCGACTGCGCCTGCGCCTGTGCCAGCCGCTGCCCGCGCGTTGGAGACCGCGTTCTGCTGCCGCGAGCACATTGGCCTCGGCCTCCACCACTGCGGCCTTCGCCGCGGCCAGAGCCTGCACCGCGGTGTCGTACTGCTGCTTGGAGATCACGTCCTTCTGCACCAGCGGAGTGTAGCGGTCCACGTCGTCCTGGGCCTTCTGCGCATTGGCCTTGGCCTGGTCCACGCGCGCTTGCGCCGCCTCAACCTGCTTCTCCGCCTGCGCCACCGTGTCCGCCGACCCCCTCACATCGGAAGCCGAAGTGCTGACATTGGTGTCCACCGTCGTCTGCGTGATCGGCACGTTCGTGCGTAGCCTGCACGTACTGCGCCTGCGCATTGGCCAGGTCGGCCTCGGCCTGGTCCAGCGCCACCTGGTAGTCGGTCGGATCGATGTCGACCAGCGGCTGGCCGGCCTGCACGGTCTGGTTGTCGTCCACATAGACCTTGACCACGTGGCCGGTAACGCGCGAGCTCACCTGGTACAGGTTGCCATCCACCTGCGCGTCGTCGGTGTCCTCCGTAAAGGTCGAGCGCCAGTAGAAGAAGACCGCTCCCAGCATCAGCAGCAGCATCACGCCGATCACGATGAACCGTGCGGTTGGAGTCGGCTGCGGCGGCGGCGCAGCAGGCTCACTCCGGAGTCGTCACGGCCTTGCGCTCCGGCTGGGCCTGTTCGTTCTTCTGTTCGTATCTGCCACGGTTACTTTCCTCCGAGATAATCTTTCAGGTTGGTCTCAGCGACGCCCAGCGCGCGCGCCAGCGAGAGCTTGGCCGCGTTGTGCTGGTAGAGCGCGCTGATGTACTGGTCGTTCGCCTGCTCCACCGAGGACTGCGCCTGCGAGACCGGCAGGTTGTCCGAAACGCCGGCGTGGAAGCGCTGCTGCGCCTCGCTCAGCTCCTCGTTGGCGAGGTCCAGATTCGACTTCGCCGCATCCACCAGCTTGGCGGCGGATTGGATGTCCAGAATCGAGTCGCGGATGTCGGCGTTCACCTGCTGGATCTGGTCGGCCAGCTTGTCGCGCGCCTGCTGATACTGCGCATCGGCGACTTCCTCTTCGCCCTTGCGTCTTGGCAATCTGCAGGATCGGCGCGGAGATCGTTCCCGTCGCCGTGTAGGTGCCGTGCGAGTGGTTCGACCGTCTCGCCGATGTCGCCGATAGTCGCCGGAGAACTTCACCGTCGGACAACTGATCGGCGAACGCCGCCTTCTTCTGCGACTGCGCCGCCGCGACCTGCTCGCTCGCGCCGCCAGGTCTTTGCGGTTCTTCAGCGCCTGCGCAAACGCCGCCTGCGGATCCAGATTGTCGAGCGCCTTGTACGGCTCCGTATCCGTCAGGCGGATACGCCTGGTCCAGCGGCAGGCCGATGGCGCGCGCCAGCGCCAGCTTGTCCTTCGCCAGTTGGTTCGTCGCCGGAGATCAGGCTCTGCTGCTCGTTCTGGTAGTCCACCTGCGCGCGCAGCACATCCAGCCGCGGGCTGATGCCGGCGTCGTGCGAAGCCGTCGCCTGGTCGAGCGAAACCTTGCTCGTCGCCAGTTCCGCATTCACCGCGTCAATCCGCGCCGCGTCCGCAATGCACAGCAGATAGGCATTGCCCACCGTCAGCACCACCATGTCGCGTGCGTCCTGCGGCAGAAAGCTTTGCCGCAGCAAAATTGTGCTTCGCCGCAATGTAGTTCTCCAGCGCGGGCACGTTGATCAGGCTCTGCGTCAGGTACGCGCGGAAGTCGATCACCTGGAACGGCCCGATGATGGGATTGAGCGCCGGGAAACTTCAGCCCGAACGCCGCCAGGTCGACCTGCTCGACCTCAATCGAAGCGTCGCCGGTAACCGTCGGCAGCAGCGCCTGCAACTGCTCGAACTGCTGCCCTTGCGCGTTCTGCTGCGCGGTCGTCTGCAGGATCAGGCCCAGATTCTGCCGCAGCCCGCGCGCAATCGCGTCGTCCAGCGACAGGTCGAGCACCGCGTCCGTCGCCTTGCCTTCGACCAGCGATCCCTTGAACGAATCCTGGCGTCGGCGCGGCCGGGTTCTGGCCCGCCGGAGCGGACAGTTGCTGCAACGCGCCTTCGGTCGCCTGGGCCTGCGCGGGTGTAGTCGCGCCGGGACTGTTCGACCGACCCTGCGCCTGCGCACTGCCCAGCCGCGGCCAGCAGAAGGAAACCCGCGAAGCCAGTGACCACAAGGGCCGTCCGCACCGACGGCGCTGCTTTACTTTGAGTCATTGGTTCTATGTTACCTGCACTTTGATTGGAGCTTACAACTAACTCATCCGTCACTCTTTGCAATGAATGTTGGATGCAGCGCGGCACGCAGGAAATGCAAAAAATGTCGATGTTCGACATCGGTCAAGCAGCGCGAAGAAGCCCCGCCTCGCGGAATCGCGTGCAGAACACCGCCGACGGCCGTAAGCAGATACACTTTCGATGCGGCAGAAGGAGCTCGGCAGATGTTTCTTGGGATCGATGTAGGCACAGGCGGAACCCGGGCTGTACTGGTGGACCGCAGAGGCGTGGTGGTGGCATCGGCTGCCAGCGAACACGCGCCCATCCACTCCGAACACATCGGCTGGGCCGAACAGGAGCCCGAGGACTGGTGGCGCGCGGCACGCGAGGCCATCGCCGCCGTGCTGGCAGCCGCCAGGCGACCGGCGCCGAGATTGAAGCCATCGGCCTCACCGGCCAGATGCACGGCTGCGTCATGCTCGACGCCGACGGCGAGGTGCTGCGCCCCGCGCTGATCTGGTGCGACCAGCGGACGCAGCCCGAGTGCGACTGGCTGGAAGCGAAGATCGGCCGCGAACGACTGATCGAACTCACCTGCAACCCGGCCCTGCCCAACTTCACCCTGACCAAGCTGCTCTGGGTCCGCACCCACCAGCCGGAGATCTTCGGCCGCATCGCCCACGTCCTCTGCCCCAAGGATTACGTCCGCTTCCGCCTGACCGGCGAGTACGCCATCGACATGCAGGAGGCCAGCGGAACCCTGCTGCTCGACGTCGCCCACCGGCGTTGGTCGCAGGAGGTCGCAGAGGCTGCCGGAATCCCGATGAGCTGGCTGCCGCGCCTGTTTGAAGGCCCCGAAATCTGCGCACGCATCAGCGCCGCCGGCGCCAGCCGCAACCGGCCTGGCCGCCGGAACTCCCGTAGCCGCGGGCGCGGGCGATCAGGGCGCCGGCGCCGTCGGCATGGGCATCGTGGAAACCGGCTCCGTCTCGGCCACCATCGGCACCAGCGGCGTCGTCTTCGCCTCCACCGACAAGCCCACCATGGACCGCCTGGGCCGCCTCCACACCTTCTGCCACGCCGCCCCCGGCCTCTGGCACGTCATGGGCGTAACCAACGGCGCCGGCCTCTCGCTGCGCTGGTTCCGCGACACCTTCGCCCCCGGCGTCAGCTACGACGAGCTCACCGCGGACGCCGCGAAGATTCCCGCCGGCAGCGACGGCCTGCTGTGGGCGCCGTATCTCTTCGGCGAGCGCACGCCGCACCTCGACCCGCGAAGCCCGCGCCGCCTTCGTCGGCCTCACCGCCTCGCACACCCGCGCCCATTGCGTCCGCGCAGTGATGGAAGGCGTCGCCTTCAGCCTGCGCGATACCTTTTCCCTGTTTGCAGAACTCGGCATCCCCGTCGCCCGAATCCGCCTCGGCGGCGGCGGCGCGCGCGGCCCGCTGTGGCGGCAGATCCAGGCCGACGTGTACGGGCATCCGGTGGAACTGCTTGCAGCCGAAGAGGGCGGCGCGTTCGGCGCGGCGCTGCTGGCCGGCGTCGGCGTCGGCGCCTGGCCAACCGTCGAAGCCGCCTGCGCCGCGACCGTCAAGGTCGCCGAAACGATCACACCCAAAAACGCGGCCGCAATGGACGAGGCGTATGCCAGGTTCCGGCGGGTTTATCCTGCATTGAGAAGATTGGTCGTGAATCAATCGAAGCACTCGTCAACGCACGGTCCGATAGGGCACGACGAAGGCGCCGCCTGAAATGCTTTGCGTTAAGGGCACGGCTTCAGCCGTGCCGTAAGCCTCGGCTTCTTTCGATGGGGCTTTAGCCCCTGAGGGCATCTTCAAAGTACGCAAGAATTGGGAGGGAGTAAATGGCAAGAGAAATTGGGGTCGGCGTCATCGGGTTTGGGCTGGGCGGACGCGTGTTTCATGCGCCGTTCGTCAGCGCGGTGCCGGGGCTGCGGCTGGTGTCGATCATGCAGCGCAACGGGCGACGAAGCCGCCAAGGCCTACCCCGGCGTAAAGATCGAGCGGTCGCTTGACGAGCACCTTGGCAGACAAGTCCGTCGAGGTCGTCGTCGTCTCGACGCCGAACGAAACCCATTTCGTCTCTGGCGAAGCACGCACTCGAAGCCGGCAAGCACGTCGTCATCGACAAGCCCTTCTCGGCCACCAGCGCCGAGGCTCAGGAGCTCGGCCAACTCGCCAAAAGCAAAGGCCTGCTCGCGATTCCCTTCCACAACCGCCGCTGGGACGGAGACTTCCAAACCGTCCGCAAGCTGCTGCAGGAAGGCGCCATCGGCCGGCTGGTGACCTTCGAGTCGCACTTCGACCGCTTCCGCCCCATCCCGCGCGAGAATACGTGGAAGGAGGCGGAAAATCCCGCCAACGGCATGCTCTTCGACCTGGGCCCGCATCTCGTCGACCAGGTGCTTGCCCTGTTCGGCGCGCCCGACGCCATCACCGCCAGCGTGCGCGCGGACCGCGACGAGACCGCAATCGAGGACGCCTTCGACATCACCCTCCACTACCCCGGCAAGAACGGCAAAGGCCTGCTCGCCCACTGCCGCACCAGCTACCTCGCCTGCGACAACGCGCCGCGCTTCCTGCTGCACGGCACCAAGGGCAGCTTCAAGAAGCACGGCCTCGACCCGCAGGAGCCGACGCTGGTCGGCGGCGCGAAGGTCCCCATGCTGGGCTCGAAAGAAGTCTGGCTGCAGGAGAAGGAGTCCGCCTGGGGCAAGCTCGACCGTCGCGCCCAGTGCCAGCCGATCCGGCCATGCTGGTCGAGCACCAGGTCAAGACCGAACTCGGCGACTATCGCGGCTTCTACGCCAACGTGCGCGACGCAGTCCTCGGCAAGGCCCCGCTCGCCGTCACCCCCGAAGACGGCTACCGCGTCACCAAACTGCTGGAATTGGCCCGCGAAAGCTCCGCCAAAGGCTGCACCCTGAAAGTCGCGTTCTAGTGTAGTTCGTCGGAAACAATAAGGCGGCGTCAACCTGACTCACCCACACGTCGTCATTCTGACTCGAAGAGTCAGAATCTCCGTCGTTGTCTTTCGGAGTAGCAGCGGGCTGGTAGCCCAGGGCTTCAGCCTTGGGTCTCAAGCGGTAAGGGGCATAAATATGCCGGGTGCCCCACATCTCGCTTCTGAGATGTGGGATGAACCACCACCGAAGCCATTGTTCCCGCACCCTTCGCAGGTGCCCCGTCCTGCTTCTGGGGCGGGATACCGCCACTGAGATAGGAATAAACTTCTGCGAGTTTCCTCAGCAAACCGCATTGTCAAGGTCCCGTATCCGCCAGAAATCGCCAAACCCCAATATCCATGCACCTTCCGCGCAAGAAAATAGATGGCAGATGAGTTATGGTCAACCTGCTATCCTTAACTAAGATTGAGAAAGAGAAGAAGCCGGGTGCCCATCCATTCTTTGTTTGTGTGGGCTGCAGCGCCCCCACCCAATGGGGATCGCTCCCCGGACGAAGTCCTACAAGTACAGACTTCACTCCCGTACTTCGCTGCACCTAACCCTTGTAGAAGATGTACTTTAGGACTTAAGTACAGGGGGAGGGGGAGGGGCGCCCGGCACTCGCGCCGCCCCGCTCGAATTGTATTGGCTTCGCCATACATGCCCATCTGCGTGACGCACCACCCTACCGCCGCCGTGCGAAACGCAGAACGCTCTCGATCAGGATCAGCGCCAGCCCGGCAAACAGCGCCGGGCCGGTCCAGAGCGCGGACCGAGCGACTCGCGGCAGCACCAGCATGGCCAAGCGCGAGCCAAACGAGAATGGCGATGGCAAAGCTGCCGTCGTCGACAAACAGGCCGAGTATCTCGCGGGCGATGGATTTGAGCCAGCGCATCGGTTAGCCCTCCTCCGCGACGATGCGCGCCTGCATGCGGCAGATCGGCACCAGGCAAAGCGCAAGGGCCAGATAAGCCGCCACCAGGCAAGGGATCGCGAGATCCGGGTTGGCGCGCGCGGGGATCGGCCAGGCGAGGCCCGCGCCTTCGCCCACCCAGAACGTTCCGAAAGCCGGAGAGCAGCACGCCGACCACGAAACTTCAGCGTGTTTTCCGGAACGCGCGCCAGCGGCCGGTGCAGCGCGAAACCCAGCGCCGCCACTACCAGCAAGGCCGCCACCGCGCCCAGGCTGGCGGGCAGCAGCAGCCCTGCTCCGCTCGCTCCAAGCGCAATCACGATGAACACCACCTCGGTGCCTTCGAGCATGGTGATGTTGAACGCCGCGCTGAAGGCAAACTTGTCCCACCGCGCAATGGCGCTGGCATTCGCCTCGCTCTGCATTGCGGCGAGCCTGTTCTTTGCGAATGCGGCCTGCTTCGTCGTGCAGCGGAATCAGGCCAGCCGAGCGCAGAATCGCCTTCCGCAGCCAGCGCAGACCGAACAGCAGAATCATCGCGCCAACCACGAGCTGAATCAGGTGAAGCGGAATCAGCGAGCCGTGAAGCGGAATCCGGCCGCAAGCGCCGCAACGAATCGCGACAATGGCAGCGAGCATACCCAGCGCAGTCGCGGCCCCAGCCAGCGCGCTCGCGCCATCCGCGCACGCTGCCCACCGCCAGCACCACGGTCAGCGCCTCGACGCACTCCACCAGCGAGGCCAGAAACGCCGCCACCAGCGTAGTGCCAAGCGCGAGTCGCTCCAAGATGTCCCCAAGCCGATGACCATTCTCCTCCTGATAACCAGAACCCTAAATCCGTACTGATTTCAAATTACGACACTCAGCGCATAGGATGCTTGTGACGGCGCACTCTACTGCCGGATTGACCTCCAGACGAATGACCATCGAGCCCCAAGCCAAGCCGAGCGAACCTTGCTGCGAACCAGCTGCCGGGTCGTTCTGTTGCGGAGCAGCCGCGCTGCTAGGCCGCGTCGGCCTGCTGCGCGCCGCAGGCCAGGCCCCCGGACGGCCCGCCCAGATACCGCCGAGCCTGCCAGCCACCCCGATCCCGTCCCGACGTTGCCGCCATCGATCACGACCGCATCCTCGCCGCCGCCGAGCGCTATCTGACGCAGCCGCCCACGCCGCTCACCTCGCTGCAATGCCCCCGCAGCCCAGGCACGGTGCATGATTACTACTCCGAAGCCGAGCCCGACACGGACTCCGACGCACCGCCCTCCGCGCAAGACCGTCCCGCCGCCCTTCACCGCGCACCGCGACGCCCTGTTCACGCTGGGACTGGCGGTGCCTGCGCTCGCCGCGGCGCACCTGCTCACTGGCGAGGAGCGCTACGCCGAACATGCCGCGGCTGCAACTGCACGCATGGTTCGTCGATCCCGGCCACGCGAATGACGCCGAGCCTGGACTACGGGTCCGTGTCATGCAGTCAAGTCCCGCCAGCAGCCGACGCCCCCGACTTCACCGTGCAGAACAACTCCGGCTTTGGCGCCGACGCCAGCAGCCCCGGAAGGCGGCCGCTTCCAGGGCATCCTGGAGACGCTGCCGCTGGTCGAGATCGCCCAGGCCATCCCGTTCCTTGCTGTCTCCGCCGCGCTCAGTGAGGCAGACCTGAAGGCGCTGCACGCGTGGTTCGCGGCCTACCTGCGCTGGCTCACCGAGCCCCAGGACAGCGGGCCGCGTCTGGCCGCACTGGCGCGCGACCGCAAGGACCACCACGGCAACCTCGTGGCTGCTGCAGGCCAGCGCCTACGCCAGCCTGGCCGCACCCGCGGGCGATGCTCCCAAGCACGAGGACAGCGCGCTGGCCGAACTGCGCCACCGCTTCAAGACGGTCACCCTGCGCGCGCAGATCGCCCCCGATGGCACGTTCCCGCACGAGCTTGGTTCGCCAGACGCCCTACCGCGACTCGCTCTTCAATCTGGACATGTTGGCCGGCATCTGCCAACTGCTCTCCACCCGCTTCGAAAGCGTCTGGGACTACTCGCTGGAAGACGGCCCGGGCATGCGGTCGGCCATCGCCTACCACTTTCCCTTCATCGCGGATCGCACCATGTGGCCGTTCCGCGCCGACCGCCACGCACTTCGACGAGCTCCCCGGACGGCGCGCCAGCCTGCTGTTCACCGCGCGCGCGTATCAGCGGCCGGAGTACGCCGCGCTATGGAAGACGCTGCCGCCGGACCCACCCGATGCCCGAAATCCTGCGCACCATGCCGATCCATCAGCCTCTGCTGTGGGTGCGGCAGCCTCCGCGAGCGGCCTGAAACTCCTAAGCGCGTTTGTGCTTGTGTGTCCGCCCACCAGGCCTGGATGCTCCGTCGCTTGATCCCGCGTGGCGATGGTGACCCCGACTACGATACAGAAACGACGTCCCGCATGCCCCGCACTTCCATGGGTAAATGCCGAAATGGGTCAGCACGTGGCGCTGCCAGAAGCCATCCCGGCTGACGCGCATCGCAACATTGCCCTTGCAGGTGGGACATCTAACTTCGTCGGACCGTATCATGGCTGCCTGTTCCTCCGAGTGATTCTGTCACCGCATACCCAGTCAGCCCGGGGTCAGCTCTGGAGGCAGAACGGAAAGCGCTTTCTTTGAGGAGGTTTACGTAGTTAACCACACTCAGGACTCAGACGCGCATGATTTTGGCAGTCTGCGCAGAAAATCCTTCCAGCCCCGCTGCGGTTTCGAACCATCTGTTACCCAAGCCGACCAATCGAGATTCTTGCCATGCGCGGATGCTCGTCGCCCAGATATGGGCCCGCCCATCGAAGGTCCTTGGGTTCCAACTCAGAAGCGGTAGCACGAGAACCACGGCCGCGCAGACGCAGATCAACACTGTCCCCACACGGCGAACAGAGATCACCGATCGTAACCAACAAATTGTCCACCATAGAGCCAGGACTCCGGCCACAATTAGGGCAGTCCGCGATGCGGACGCCACAATTGCCGTGCAAAGTATCAAGGCGTTAAGAATCCTCCACCGAACGCTCACGATGAGCGGGATTAGTGCGAGCGAAAAGGCGCAGTAAGCGCCTAATGCATTGCTGTGCGGAAACGGCCCAGCCAACTGCCAATTACCAATTAATGCCTCGGGCCGCCAATCACCAATTAGTGCCTTGTTCGGTTCCTCGTCATACATCATGTATTTCGGGTTGATTAGCCCGCCAATAATTGAGTAACCCGCAACCAGTGAGCCAGTTATAGGCACCCATTTCAACACGTCAACAGACGCCCCGATATTCCATACTGCAAGGATCGCCGCTGTGGCGACCACCACCAAAGCAATATCTGTTGTTCCAGGCAAGGTGGGGTTGATGATGTACGGAAAAACTAGCCCGAGCAAAAGTATAATCGCGCCAGAAACATTCCGGTCTGGATGGCCACGCATAAGGATAATAGCCGAACACACGAGAAACGCCACAGCCGACGCCACCCAGCGAACAAGGTGCGAGAGTGGAACTCGTACGATGGTCGCGCCAAGGGCTGAATGATATAAGCCGGCAACTGTTGGGGGCTGATGCTTGACATTCAGATAATTCACCAGGTCAGGAAGTACCGCCAGTCCAACCAGTGCGATGATCATGAGCACAAGCGCCCTGCCGCGCGAACCAAGCCCTCTTGTCGCCGGTCCGGAGTCGCGAACAGGCGCCGCTCGATGTATGCGGGACGAAGCCAGACGATCGGTTGAAGCGCTCATTTGCGTCGATGCGATGTCGTCTCTGCGTCGCTTGCGCCGGTTCGCGTCCCTGATTTGTTGTGATGCAATCCGGAGTCTACCCGGTGCGAAGGGGTGGCCGGTGGACTCGACGGTGGGCTGTCGACGTTGCCGTAGTCGCCGTAGTAGTAGTAGGGGCCATTTGCCCGCGCGGGTTTCATCGTGAATACCGCCCCGAGTATTCGGGCTGCGACATTTCTGAGGTTTCCAACAGCGTGTGCGAGCTGCTCGCCTTTGGTCTCGCCGAATCGAGCGATCACGAGCACGCCATCGGATTTGGTCGCCAGAATCGCGGCGTCGGTGACCGCCAGCAGCGGCGACGAATCCACGATGACATAGTCGAAGCCCCCACGCAGTTCGCTCAGGACTTTCTGGGCTGCCAGCGACCCGAGCAGCTCACTGGGGTTTGGCGGGACAGCTCCCGAGGTGAGCACGGTCAATCCCGGGAAACGTGTCGTCTGCAGCACCTCAGGAAGAGACGCTCGCCCGGCTAGCACCGTGCTGAATCCCACCGACCCGACCAAGTCGAGGTAGCCGTCCAATTTAGGGCGTCGCAGATCGCCATCCACTAACACCACATTGTGCTCGGCTTCGGCCAACGCCAGCGCGAGGTTTATCGCCGTCACGGACTTACCCTCACCGGCCACCGAGCTCGTAACCACGAGTACGCGCGGCGGGTCATCAACCTCGAGGAACTGCAAATTGGTTCGGAACTCCCGAAACGCTTCGGCTATCGGCGAGCGATTGCCGGCGAAAGATATCGCTGGATCCTTCCGGCGGCCCTTATCGAACGGAATGTTGGCGACGACCCCGGCACCGGTAATCTCTTCAAGAAGTGGCCCGCTCTTGACGGTGTTGTCCAATCGATCACGCAGAACCGCAAGACCAATTCCCAACAGCACGCCCAACGCGAGGCCGATCCCAAGGTTGCGGGTCGTTTGCGGAATGACCGGCCCGGCGGGAAGCGACGCGCGTTGCTGGACAACAACGCGGGCATCGGGCGTGCCACCATCAGGCGGAGTCTCCAATTCGCCCACCATGACCACAAACTCGTCGGACAATGCGTCGGCAATGTCGCGGGCCCGGTCGGGTGAGGAATCCAGGACCGACACATCGATCAGGACCGTATCGGGTGGCGAGCTGGCGTTGACCCTTTCCTGTAGCGCGTCCGCGCTCATATCCAGGTGGAGTTTGTCGACAGTGCGCTGAGCCAGGGACCTGCCCGTGACTAGCTTGGTGTAGGAGAGCACACGCTGTTGGGACAACAAAGTGCCGCTGTATATCTGGTTTGCGTCGCTTGCAGATTCCCCGGCGCTGGTCGACACAAACAGCCGCGTCGAGGCCTGATAGAGCGGAGTCGTCAGCAAATTGAACGCGGCCACCCCCGCAACGACGACAACCGTAGTAACGCACACGGTGACCCACCGAGCCCGCAACAGCTGCACGAAGTCCCGAAAGCTCAATATCGTCCCTTCATCGCTGGTCTTCCCCTCCCGCGCTTCCTCAAGCGTCGCGACCTGCCGAAGCATATCCTGCCGGCAACAGCACCGTGGGGCGATTAATACGCACCCTGCCGATTAAGGACCGAACGTATTGTCCGCAACACAATCACCATGTCCTGGGCACACGACCAATTGTCCACATACGAATAGTCAAGCCGCACCCGTTCCTCAGCAGACACGTCTGACCGCCCAGAAAGATACCGCTCTGCGCCGGTATCGAACTCAAATGCCCGCGGCGCGAGATCCTGGCGAGTGAACTGCCCGAACTCTGAAGTCGGTGGCCAGCTCGGGTGGCCGGCTCGACCGCATCGACCGTCCGCCAAGGCTTGCGGGGCTTGATCAACTCGGTTTTGCGCAAGCCAGGTGGATCGTCTCGGTCAAGGCATTGTCAAAGGAACTGCCGACGGCTCCGACCGAGTACTGGATCCCGGCCTCGGCCAGCCGTTCACTGAACCGGATCGACGGGTACTGGCCGGATTCAACTGGTCACGCAACACCTCGAGTCTGGTGTCAGATGGGTGGGCCTGCGGGGCGGATGACGACGTTGACGGAGCGCAGGCGATGCGCTCGCCGGGGTGCCCGCCGATCCGTCGTGATGTGGAAAGGGTGTCTTGGGTCAATATTGCTGGGGTTGACCGGTGAGGACGCGGCGGTAGGGTGTCGGGCCCAGTCGGCTCGCACTGGTTCAAGGAGTGCGGCGGGATGCCATCTATCCAGCTCACCGCACTAACACCAATGTGCCGCGGAGTGTCGTTCGCTGTGAAAGGATTACACATTGCATTGATGCGCAAACTTGTCGAAGGGGCTCGGGAGCCGTGGCTGGATGGAAGGTCTATTGGGCATGTTGCTCGGCGGACTGCTCACCGGCCTAAGAGTCGGAAGCGTTGGTTTACATCTCACTCGTTCTCGAAGTGACTCCAACAATTGCCGCGAACCGTTCAGCAATGCGGAGTCGACTCAACCTGCCGACACAGATACAGATCGCTGGCATACGCACCACGATGCCAAGGCGGCGTTGTTGGAGCTCTCGTTTGCGAGAGTGCGCCGATGACGACGCGAAAGACATCGGATGAGCTATTTGCGGGTGCTGACCGCGAACCGCCAAGCCGGCCGCGGTCGGTTGGACGGATCCTGTTGGCAGCCGGAAGCGCCCGGCTCACCGCGCTCGCTGTCAACGGGGTAAGCAATCTTGCTATTGCGAGGCTGATTACGGTCGCGGTTGGCATCGACCTGTTTGGCGTGGTCATGCTTGTTGCCACGCTCTGCCAGCTCCTGAGTTTCGCCGACTTCGGTGCGGGCGCAGCCGTTGCTACCGCGCGCGCCCGGGTGAACGACGCACCGTCCGGAGCGCAACAATTCCGGCGAACGACACTGACCGCGATCCGCACCACGCTCTGCTCGGCCGGTCTAGTTGTACTCGTCGCCGTCCTTCTCGGATTGCTCGGCGTATGGCCAACATTGCTCGGCGTTGAGAACAGCCAACTACACAAGGCCCTGAACATTGCCGCAGTCATCGCCTTGGCAGCGTTCGCCGCGGCAGTACCCTTCAGGGTTGGTGAAGCCGCGCTTCGAGGCAGCGGTCGCCTACATGAGGCCGCCTTGATAATGGCACTTTCCGGGCCAGTTGCTCTGGCCATCACCGCGGTGCTCTATGTGCTGAGTGCCTCCCCGCTGGCATATGCTCTGCCGATTCCGCTGGGCTTCCTGTTGGCGGCCATCTGTTGCGGGATTCGAGCTTGCCGGGTCGACAAAAGCATCCTCAGTGGTTTTATGGGGGAGGTCACGCAGCCCGCTCGTTACCCGGGACTGGCGATATCCGCCACCGCCGCACCGTATTTCGTCATCATGGTTGGTGTGCCTCTGGCGCTTCAGTCGGACCGGATCATTCTCGCGCATCGAGTCGGCCCTGCAATCCTGTCGGACTACTCCTATGTGGCCCAGCTGTATACACCGCTATGGTCGGTCGTTGCCCTCGCGTCGGCCGCGCTTTGGCCCCACTTCGCCGCTAATAACCGGGGGCGGGGAACCATTCGAAAAGACTGGTTGACGGGTCTGGCGTATTTGGGTACAACAGGATTCCTTATTGCCGCCGCATTTTTGCTGCTGTCTGGTTATGTCGTCCACTGGATGAGCGCGGGAAGCTCAACCCCGGAGTGGTCGCTCTTACTCGCGTTCGCAGTTCTTCTCGTAGTTCAGTCGCTGCACATCACGTCCGGGATCATGTTGCTAAAACCGCGCCAACTCAGATTCCAAGCCGTATGCGTTGTCGCGCTCGTCCTCACGAACCTTCCGCTATCTTGGATGCTGGCGCCGGAACTGGGAGCCGCGGGACCGGTAATCGCTTCGGCGATCACGGTGGCGGCTTGCCAGTTGGTGCCGGGCGTCATCGTCGCGAATCGCGTAACGTCCACGGGGTCAGCTAATGTGTAATATGGCTCGTCGCCGGCATCGCGCTCACCTTGGAGCGCTACGGCACCATGCTTGACTTCAGCCGCAACTCCGATCTGTGCAAAGAGCCGACCGATGGTTACTCCGATCGAGATGTCAGCGAACAGGGCAGTGGGGTCAACCAGCGTGGAAGTCGTTCCACGAAATGGACCGGCTTGAGTTGGCCACCAGAAGTGCGCTGCATCCGGAAGACCGAAGAGCGCGAGTTCGCAGTAGGTTCGTTAGTTTAACGCGAGGACGCTGGCGATGGTCGTGAACAAGGCGTACGAGTTGGTGCGATTGGCGAACGGGCGCAGGAGTTTTGCGCGCCTACTGCTGCTTACCCTGCTCGGCTTTACGGCCCTGTCATGCCAGCTATCAGCCCGAGCCGTTGAGCGGCCAGAGATCGGCATGAACGTGCAACTCGCGGATTCTGATGCGGCAACTATTGAGCGCGCGTTCGACTTGATGGCCGCCATGCATGTGACGTGGATCAGGATGGACATTGACTGGTCGACGATCGAGAACGGTCCAGGGCAGTTCAATTGGGCATATACCGATCAAATTGTCATTGAGTCCATGGCGAGACACATGAATGTGATCGGTCTCATCAGCTACACCCCGCAGTGGGCACGTTCATCCGGTACGACCAATCATGTCCCGCCTGATCACTTGTCCGACTACGCCAACTTCGCGCGAATCGTCACAGCGCGCTATGCACCATTTGGGTTGCGCACCTGGGAGATATGGAACGAACCGAATGGCAACCAATTCTGGCAACCAGGTCCTGACGCCAATGAGTACGGTGCCCTCTTCCGGGTAGCCGCGGCAGCGATACGCGGCGTCGAGGCAAACGCCACACTTCTTACCGGGGGCCTTACCCCGGGACCCGACTACGGCGGTCTAGTCTCTCAGACCACGTATCTTGATCAGCTATATAGTAACGGGACAGCGCAACTGGCTGACGGGATCGCAGTTCATCCATACAGTTTCCCATCGCTGCCAATGGACCCAAATCAGCTGGCGGTGGGCGGGTTCAAGGATCTGCCCGCGCTCCACGCTCTCATGGATAGACATGGGGACGGGCGCAAGAAGATTTGGATCACCGAGTTCGGTGCGCCGACCGGAACCGCACCCCAAGCGGTATCGGAGGAGGCCCAGGCAGCGGCCGTCGTGCAGGCCCGTCAGCAGGTTCAGCTTTGGGACTGGGCGGGACCACTTATTTACTACGGCCTACGCGACAACGGCAACGACCGCAGCAATATCTTGCTGAACTTTGGTGTATTGCGCAGAGATCTCACTCCAAAACCCGCCGGCGTTGCGCTGATGAGTTAGTCAGCAGTCACCCGCACCGCACTGCTGCGTACGAAGGCCGCTACGCAGTTTACGGCCCCGCCTGGCGAACACTTTGATTTCCTCGTCGATCGCCTGCCGGGTGAACCAATTGGCGACGCCCTAGCGCCGGCGCCTCATCTGTTCCCGCTCGCCGTAGACCTTTGTCAACCGCAGCGTCACCGACCGTATTCGTTGCACGTGGTGGTACATGTGCGTGATCTTTCAGCGGTCAGGATGGAAATCTTGCAGGGCTTTTGGGCATCGTTGGCGCGTTTTCGCCCACCGGCAACGAGGTCTTCTCGTCAGGCAGGCAATTGCCTCTTCGCTGCTCGGGGGATTGTCCGGCACGACAGCGATTCGCTGCCAGCGGCGGCGATCGGCTCCCAAGCTCTCTGGTAACTGGCGGGAGTTTCCAGACCTCTAATGTTTGTGATGAGCACGGACGCCACCCGTATCGCGCTCGTAAGCGACTCGCGCGCGGCATCGCTCCTCCCCGCGCTGTGGCCGATCCTCAACGCAAACAAGTGGCGGCTCATTCCCGGCATCGGTTTTGTAGTACCGGGTCAACACGCCGAAAAGCACCAGGCTGGCCGGGCTCAACTCGGCGTGAGCACCTCATGCTACTGATAATGCTTGTCGGACAAGATGTTTAGCGATCACAGGTAGGCGTCGTTTGACAGTGCGATAGGAGGCGGCGGCGACCCGTTCTCGGCCAGCACCCGATCTGTGTCGATCTCGCCGTTCGGCCGATGATAGCCGCTTGAGGATTCGGCACCAATCAGCGATTCCGCATCGCCAACGAATTGCCGAAAGTCGATCCTCAAGTGGCCGGTCCCAATTTCTGGGACTGTGGTGGGACTGGGCCTGGGACGCGAGGAAGACCGGCCTGGTAGGGCGCGGGGGTTGCGTGGAAGACTGGCGCTTTGATGTCCCGCGATATGTTCCGCGACCTGTGGCGAGGGAATGCCTACCGGGTGCCGTGGTTGTACGAAGCGCAGCAGCGGATGCAGATCCGGTTGCGGGCCCGGAGACACAGGGTCCACGAGGCCGAGTTCATGCTGCTGCGGGAGCTGGGATTGTCGGAACGTCCCCTCTGCTTGGACGTCGGCGCGAACCGGGGCCAGTCGATCGTGTCGTTCAAGGCGGTGCTGCCCGACGCCACCGTGGCCAGCTTCGAGCCAGAGCCGGGGGCCTACCGGGCTGCGGTGAAGGTAGGGGCGCGGTTCCCCGATGTGACCGTCCACCCTTTCGGTCTCGGCGCGAGCGACGCGACTCTCTCGTTGTTGGTGCCAAAGTGCCGCAGGGTCCGATTTCCGCAGCTCGCGTCAACCTTGTGCGATCCTGAGCGGGTCGCCGCCATCCAACAGGCAGGCGGATTTTGGTGGGTTGACCCCGTCTCGGTCACCTACGACGAGACGGAGGTGCACATGCGGACGCTCGACTCGTTGGGACTCCGGCCCGATGTGGTGAAGATCGATGTCGAAGGCGGCGAGGCGGCCGTGCTGGCTGGCGGGCACTGCACGATCGAGCAGCACCGGCCGGTGGTGATGATCGAACCGAACGTCGAGGCACTTACGATGCTGGCGGCGATGGGCTATGAGCGCGTCGGCGGTGGTGACGCGCTGGTGGTGCTGACCGGTTGATGTGGTCCTGAAGGAGCGTGAGCGTCCCTACGGCCCGACCCACAGGAAACTTGGCAGTACCCGGGGTTCGTGCTGCGATACTGACGCGCTCTACGAGCCCATCGCTAGTGCAAACTTTCGGCCCGCTGTCGACACCCGTCCCAGAGAAAACGCAAAGGTCAATACCTAACTTCGAGCGGGTCCCTACAACGTGGCCAAAGTCGAGTGATAAGAGTCGGGATAGTGAGTCCTTCGCGAAATCTCAGTGTGTGAAAACTCAGAAGTATCAAAAGGATGTCCTCAGGTGCCAGCCTGATGCATCCTGGTCTAACCTCTGCCGAGACAGACGAACGCGCTAGCGCCACACAGGAGGAGAAACGATGCCATGAGCGGCCCGAGTAAGAGCTTCGCAGGAGGGAACCCTATGCAAAGCCAGTCGATTTACGCGGAACCTCGATCTGTCACGGATCTCCAATCCTGCCATTTCTATCACACTATTGACATCCCGGGTTACGGACTTATAGAAGGTGATTGGGATTTGAGACGGGGCGTTGACCGATACCTCGGCGGAGTCGATTTTACCCAAAAGCGAGTTCTGGAGATGGGGACTGCGAACGGATTTCTCTGCTTCGAGATGGAGCGGCGCGGGGCGGATGTCGTCGCGGTCGATCTCTCCGAGGAACAGTCGTGGGATATTGTTCCGTATGCCAAATCCGATACTGAAGCAACCGACGCGACACGCAAAGCGCATATGCGGACAATCAATAACGCCTACTGGTTGGGACATTCTGCATTCGGCTCCCGAGCAAAAGTCGTATATACGTCCGCCTACTCGGTTCCCGAGCAGATCGGAGCGGTGGATGTCTCGACCTTTGGCGCGATCCTCCTGCACCTTCGCGACCCGTTTCTCGCGCTATGGAATGCATTACGCCTCACCAAGGACACGGTCATCGTCACCGAGCGTCTGGTTCGTGGCGACATGTTTCCTCTAAGCGTGCGCAATGCGTTTCAGCGCCCGGCCATGCGCTTGCTTCCGAACCCGAAGACCGGACAGCCATATGAATCATGGTGGAGTTTGACCCCCGCACTCGTTCAGCGCTTCATTGGCGTGCTGGGGTTCGAAGCATCGACCGTGACTTACCACCGACAACTCTACCGAGGACGGCCGGCGAGGCTCTATACCGTCGTCGGACGCCGAACGGCAGGGCGCACTCTCGATGCAAAATGATCCTCCGGCCCTCGGGTCGACCACGGCGGTGTGGGCGACACTTGTGACTGGGCAACCATCCTGCACTCTGGATTGTGCACGACGCGGGAGGCGGGCGCGGAAGTCAGGGGTACTGAGTCAAACCTTCAGAACGACAACTCCGCCGCGCGTGATGCGCTGCAGCTCGGCCAGCGCGATACCCGGATCGACCAGATGCTCCACCGCATCGTTGTAGACGTGATCTCGGGGTGTAGCTGGATGCCATTGATCAAGGTACACACCGGTTTCGGCTCAATGCCGGCGCCGACCACAGCGTCCCCACCGGCCGGGGCTTGCTGAGCCGACGTTTCCTGCAGCAGACCGCATCGGGGTCATCGGAAAAGCCGCTGGCGAAGGATCGCATCGGGGTCTTCCCGTCGGTGCAGCGAATTGCGCGACGCAACCCGCAGCGTTCGGGCGACGGTCGGATCCCTGATTTGCCCAGACCACAGAAGCCCGGGTGGGTTCAGTGCCACTCACCTTTGCGGGCCCGGTAGGTGCGCTTCACGCAGCGATCGCCGTGGCCCCGCTGTAGCCGCCTCACCTGGCCTTTTTCTGAATCGGACGCTTCGCGGACCGGAGGAACTCCGCGGCAGCAACTTTCCTGCAACAAGTTTTTGCCGTTTTGATCGACATGTGCTGCCGACGGGGATAATGTGCCGTTAGCAACACAATTGTCCCATATGCGGGCTGTCAGTCCCAAGACAGCGAGTAGGCAGGCCGCCGATGGCAAGAGCCGATCGGGAAGGGTGAAGGTGATGGTTTCATCAGTATCACGCCAGGTCAGCCGGACGGCGCGCGCAACGACTGCCCTATCCGAGAACACACCTTCGTATCGATTCGATGAACCGACCGTCTCCGAGCCGGCCGTTCGCTCGTTAATGCACGTTCGCTCGTTGAGGCAGGCGACCCAAGCCACCCTCCACGGTTACCGGTGGAAACGTTCCTACCGCGTTCTCGTTCTTCTGATCGACACGATCGCGGTGGTGGCGGCGGTCGTTCTCGCGTCAATGGGACGTTTTGGCCTGCCTGACGATAACCATGCCGGACGGCGGGCTCACGTGGACAAGCGGTGGCGATTTATTCGGTCGCATTGGTAGTCATCTGGCTCAGTGCACTTGGTATGCAACAGTCCCGCGACCTGACGCTGGTTGGGGTGGGCGTGGAGGAGTACCGCCGCGTTTTTACTGCCACTTTGTGGGTGTTTGGGATCATCGCCGCGGCCGGCCTGGTGGCCAAGGAGCAGATGGCGCGCGGCTATCTGTTGATTGCCTTTCCTGTCGGACTAGTCGGCTTGCTCATCGGTCGACGTTTGCTGCGGGGACAGATGGCGAAGAAGCGCGCTCGGGGCAAATTCATGAATCACGTTGTGGTGTTAGGCACACGAGATGCGGTCGAATCGTTGTGCACAAGTTTCGGGCGCTCAAAGGCCGCGGGATACAAAGTCATTGGTGCGTGCGTCCTCGGTTGCGATGCCAAGAGCCCCGACGTGCTAATGACTCCCGCCGGTGAAATACCGGTGTTAGGCGACGAGAACACCGTGGAGGAGGCACTTCGACTCACGCGGGGCCGACGCGTTGGCGGTCGCCGCGGCTGAGCGGCTTGGCCGTGAGCGTGTAAGGGAGTTGCTGTGGTGTCTTGACCCGTTACGGGTCGACATGATCGTGGTACCGGGGATGATGGATATCGCTGGGCCCAGGCTCAAAGTACGCCCGATCGATAACCTGCCGTTGTTTCATATCGCTAGGCCCCGCCATGACAGCAGCTCCGCGAAGAAGGCCAAGCGTTTATTTGATGTGGTATGTGCGTCGGTGGCGCTGCTACTTGTGATCCCGATGTTTGTTGCTGTCGCGGTAGCAGTCAAGCTTGACGATGGTGGGCCGGTGTTCTTTCGTCAGTGGCGCCGCGGGCTTCATAGGATGCCGTTTCGTATCGTCAAGTTCAGAACGATGTCAGCCATCCCCGATGCAGTTGGGGACTGCGTGGGCGCCGCATTCGCTGGCCCCTCGGAAGGCATATTCTTTGGCAAGTCGCCATCTGAAGGCCGGGTGACTCGTGTCGGGCGATTCTTGAGGAAGACAAGTGTTGACGAGCTGCCACAGCTATTTAATGTGCTTGCCGGCTCGATGAGCATCGTTGGGCCACGCCCGTTGCAAGCTGGGCGAGGCGGACTCAGTCGCGCACTTCATCGAGCGAAGGGCGTTGGTGAAACCGGGCATGACCGGGCTATGGCAGATATCTGGGCGGTCAGACGTGTCTGCTGAGGAACGGGTGCGGCTTGACTATTCGTATGTGGACAATTGGTCGTGTGCCCAGGACATGGTGATTGTGTTGCGGACAATACGTTCGGTCCTTAATCGGCAGGGTGCGTATTAATCGCCCCACGGTGCTGTTGCCGGCAGGATATGCTTCGGCAGGTCGCGACGCTTGAGGAAGCGCGGGAGGGGAAGACCAGCGATGAAGGGACGATATTGAGCTTTCGGGACTTCGTGCAGCTGTTGCGGGCTCGGTGGGTCACCGTGTGCGTTACTACGGTTGTCGTCGTTGCGGGGGTGGCCGCGTTCAATTTGCTGACGACTCCGCTCTATCAGGCCTCGACGCGGCTGTTTGTGTCGACCAGCGCCGGGGAATCTGCAAGCGACGCAAACCAGATATACAGCGGCACTTTGTTGTCCCAACAGCGTGTGCTCTCCTACACCAAGCTAGTCACGGGCAGGTCCCTGGCTCAGCGCACTGTCGACAAACTCCACCTGGATATGAGCGCGGACGCGCTACAGGAAAGGGTCAACGCCAGCTCGCCACCCGATACGGTCCTGATCGATGTGTCGGTCCTGGATTCCTCACCCGACCGGGCCCGCGACATTGCCGACGCATTGTCCGACGAGTTTGTGGTCATGGTGGGCGAATTGGAGACTCCGCCTGATGGTGGCACGCCCGATGCCCGCGTTGTTGTCCAGCAACGCGCGTCGCTTCCCGCCGGGCCGGTCATTCCGCAAACGACCCGCAACCTTGGGATCGGCCTCGCGTTGGGCGTGCTGTTGGGAATTGGTCTTGCGGTTCTGCGTGATCGATTGGACAACACCGTCAAGAGCGGGCCACTTCTTGAAGAGATTACCGGTGCCGGGGTCGTCGCCAACATTCCGTTCGATAAGGGCCGCCGGAAGGATCCAGCGATATCTTTCGCCGGCAATCGCTCGCCGATAGCCGAAGCGTTTCGGGAGTTCCGAACCAATTTGCAGTTCCTCGAGGTTGATGACCCGCCGCGCGTACTCGTGGTTACGAGCTCGGTGGCCGGTGAGGGTAAGTCCGTGACGGCGATAAACCTCGCGCTGGCGTTGGCCGAAGCCGAGCACAATGTGGTGTTAGTGGATGGCGATCTGCGACGCCCTAAATTGGACGGCTACCTCGACTTGGTCGGGTCGGTGGGATTCAGCACGGTGCTAGCCGGGCGAGCGTCTCTTCCTGAGGTGCTGCAGACGACACGTTTCCCGGGATTGACCGTGCTCACCTCGGGAGCTGTCCCGCCAAACCCCAGTGAGCTGCTCGGGTCGCTGGCAGCCCAGAAAGTCCTGAGCGAACTGCGTGGGGGCTTCGACTATGTCATCGTGGATTCGTCGCCGCTGCTGGCGGTCACCGACGCCGCGATTCTGGCGACCAAATCCGATGGCGTGCTCGTGATCGCTCGATTCGGCGAGACCAAAGGCGAGCAGCTCGCACACGCTGTTGGAAACCTCAGAAATGTCGCAGCCCGAATACTCGGGGCGGTATTCACGATGAAACCCGCGCGGGCAAATGGCCCCTACTACTACTACGGCGACTACGGCAACGTCGACAGCCCACCGTCGAGTCCACCGGCCACCCCTTCGCACCGGGTAGACTCCGGATTGCATCACGGCACATCAAAGATCGACGTGCAGCCGCTTCAACTTCGCCGCATCGCCCATCGAAAGCCCCATAGTGCCGTCGCGTTCGGCGCGGTCTTTAGCGACCCAGTTACCGAGCGTGCCCCGTTAAACCCGGGAGATCACAGGCGATCTGGATCGGCACACTGATCTCCCCGGCGATACAGACCGCACCTCTTTGAACTGAGGACTGTAGGTTCTGCGCGGTTCTGGCACAACTGCACCTCGTAGTCCATGCCTCCACGGTTTGCGAGCATGGGTTTCAACACAGGCCAAGAATGGCGGTGAGTTCATCGCCGTAACGGTCACGTTGGAAGCGCTGCGCCGTTTCCACCGCACGAAAAGCGATGCTACGTCGCAGGTCCTCGTCCGACTCGAGCGCCATCAGGTTGGCTGCGAGTGCGTTCGCGTCCCCGGGGGGGCTCAGCAGTCCGTTGACTCCTTGATCGATGATTTCCGGGGTGCCACCCGCGTTCGTCCCGCACACAGGCAGTCCAGCTCTCATCGCCTCCACCGTAACGCGGCCGAACGCCTCAGATTCGCTGCACATGAGACCGACATGAGCGGCGGACCAGTAGCGTCTGACGTCGCGGGTTGGTCCGTGAATACTCACTAGGTCCTCGACGCCCAGGCGTCGAGTAAGCTCGCGAACTGGTTTGCGGTCGCCAGCACCGATTAGGGCCAACTCGATGTCGACACCGGCCTTCCGGGCAGTAGCAACAGCCTCGACCGCAATGTGCTGTCCCTTGGATTGAGCGGAAGTAACCGACAAGCACAACTCGCATGGGCTCGCCCGGGCGCCGCTCCGGCGGCGTGCCGAGTGGGGCGTCGATGACCGGGTAGACCACGTGCGTCCCCATCTTGGGATCTAGCGCCAGCAGAGCCTTCTCAACAGCTCGTGAAATGCAGATCACCGACTCCGACAACCGGCCAATCAGGCGGATCGTCCTGCGGTAGCCGAACAGGAACCGCAACCGATGGTCGTCTCTTCCGAACTCGCGGACCATCCAGTAGTGCGGGATGCCCAGCAGTTTGGCAGCGACCGCATGCGAAGGAATGACCATCGTGTTGGTGAACACCATCGTCGGACGCAGCCGAACAAGTAGCAACACTGCTCGCAAGATGCCTGGTACAAGGAGAAGCGCGCGGACGAGCGCCTCAATGCGTGGCCCGCGCTTCTCTTCAAAAGCCCACCACGGTATCCAGGCAGTCTTTGTCCGGACACCGTACGTAGCAGCATCCGCCGCCAGCGGTCCCCTCCATGGATAGACGGCGACCAGATCCAGGTCCGGTCGCTTTTCGCGGAGCGCCACGACGGTGTCGCGAAACCCGAACTCGGCGCCTCCCTCGAAATCACCTCCGTGGGAGACCATCAACACCCGGGGGACAGGGCTCTGTTTGAGAAAAGGCTCGATCGCGCGAAGCCGGGTTCCTACGCGGCGCCAAGAATCGGCGGTGATCATTAACGCAGTATGCCCAACGGGGCCGGTACATAAAGACCGAACCAATACCAATCCGACATCGTATCGGCGGGAAGAACTCTTCGACGTCCAACAGAGACAAACAGACGCACGCAAGATGCCCACGGCAAGACGGTGATCGGTAGAAGCCACGAACTGCTCGAAGACCCAGATCCCTGCGGGCCAACGGGGTCGCATACGACGGGGCTGGCCGGCATGCCGTGTCCGGAATGTACTGCGATGTTCACCGGGATAAGCGGCTCTACGCGGCGAAGCGTGGTAGTCGACCTCGTAGTGGTGTCGGGGTGTGATGTTGCCACGTGATTCCGCAGTGCAGTAGCAGGCGCAGCCGATAGTTGTCGAAATTGCGGAAGCCGTGGCCGACTCGGAGGATTTTCTTGATCAGCAGGTTGACCGCTTCGGTGGGGCCGTTGCTGATTCGACCGGTGCTGAAATAGGCCAGGAACTCATTGCGCCACATGGTCAGGGTGCGGACCAGCCGACGCAGTTCGGGAACCTGCGAGTCGATGCACATCACGGTCCAGTCATAGAGGCGGCCCGCGGCCCGGTCACGGTCGCGGCAGCCGTAGATCGCGCGCAGCTCTTGGGCGGCGACCCAGGCGGCGGCGACCTGACCGTGCTCGTCGCCGGCCTCGATGCCGGCTAGCAGCCGCGCCCACGCGTGAGTGCTGAGGTTCTCGGCGCCGCGACGCAGCACCCGGCGGATGCCGTACAGCGGATCCTCGCGCCGGCCCCGATGCCCGTAGGTGTGCTGTTGCACACGGCGGCGCACGTCATCGACGGCGGCGAATCCGAGCCGCACCACGTGGAAGGCATCCAGGACCCGCACCGCGTGCGGCAGACCGGCCGACAGGGCGGCGCCGTAGCCCCGGAACGGATCCAACGCCGCCACCTCGATGCCTGCCGTCCATTCGGCGGGCTGGCTGATCAGCCAGTCGGCCAACACTTTCCGGCTGCGCCCGGGAATGATGTCGATGAGCTTGCCGCGGTGCAGGTCGACGATGCCGGTGGCGAACAGCGTCGAGCGGATCGGGTTGGCGCGGGCGAACGCCGTCTCATCCACCCCGACCGCGGCCACCCCGTCGAGGCGGTCGGGGTGGGTGATCAACGGGGTGCCGTACTCGACGACCGCGGCCATCACCGCCGCCCAGCCCACCCCGAAATCGCGGGCCACCGCCGCCACCGAATGCCCGTCCCGACCGACCCGCCGACACGCCTGCTTACGGGCCCGCTCACTCCACGACGCCCGCGCTCGGATCTGCGGATGGCTCTCGGTCCAGGTCTGCTGCTCACACTCAACATGGATGCAGCGCCAGATGCGTTTGACCCACACCAACGTCACCGCCCGATCCCCGGCGGGCAGATCCCGCACCCAGGTCGGGCGCCGATTGTGCAACCGCGCCTGCGCACCGCAGGTCGGGCACCAACCCACGCTTGCCGTCGTCTCGATCGCGTACTCGACCTCGCGGTCGCCCTCCGAGACCGCCAACACGGCCATGCCTGCCAGCCCGAGCATCGCCGTGGCACTACTGTTCTCAATCACCTGGGGCCTTCCTGTTCGTGTTCCGTAACACCACGAATCATGAGGCCCCAGGGCCATTCCCAAGGTCAGGCAACCAACCGTGTCACCCGACCACTACCACGCTTCATCACGAAAACCCGGATAAGCAGCAGGAGCGCGTTTATGAAGGAAATTGTAGAGCGCGGCGCTGCCGCTGGGGCGCGGCAGCACCGGGTCATTGACCGCAGCGACTTTATTCGGTTCTTTGTTGTGGCGTATCGCATTACAAGCGGATGACACTGTTCATCTTCGGCATTCGGGCACGGATACCACCGGAGCGACGTTGTCCAGCAACGGCTGAATCGGAACGCGAGGTGCGCCAGGAGACGTTGGTTCGGTGAGCTCGTACCGCAATTCGGCAGTCTGCCCACGTGGTATGGCCACCTGTATTTCGAAGACCGGGTGACCGCGCTCCGTGCCAGTGAAGACGGGCGTTCGCATACCGTTGACGAACGCTTTCTGCAGTTTTGCGTCCTTCGTCGCGAGAAGATCAACTGAGGCTATGTTGGTGCCGAGAGGCACCATGACCGGAAGGTCACGAGGAAGCCCCACCGAACCGGCAATGTAATCCGGCACGGTATCAGGCACAGTATTGGACAATCGAACAGTGACGATGGAGTTCCTCGTTTTGCCGTCACAAGCGTCGGCCGAGTACTCGATGTGTCTCGTCAGATAGTAATCGAGCTTGTTTCCAGCGAGGTTGTTGACCACCACCGCCGCATATGGCGCAGGATCATCGGGGACTACATGTGCTAGCGCAGTCTGCTCGAGAACCTGCTGTTCGTCCGGAAATGAACTCCACAGCGCGATGCGCCGTTCATTGATCGCTTTTCCCAGGGCCTCCAGTAGCTGGCGCGGCGACTGCACCCGTCCGGTCATTTTCTTTACGACTTCGCCAGCGACTTCCTGGAGGTATTGCTTGCGCATGCTTTGGTCAGCGGCAAAGCGGATGTAAGCGGTCGATTCCGTTAGCTCGACAACATTGTCCTTCGTTATAATCTGGCCGTCTGGCATGGTTACTGGCCCCACTGCACCAAGAATATAGCTCAGCGCGACAGGATCGATCGCTATGGCTCCGTCTACCGTCGTTCCCGAGTTT
The DNA here is from genome assembly GCA_963759655.1 of uncultured Actinomycetota bacterium. GTDB lineage: Bacteria > Actinomycetota > Actinomycetes > Mycobacteriales > Mycobacteriaceae > Mycobacterium. Next base: position 54,462 of record CAVXAG010000019.1, read on the forward strand.
TGCTCCCACATCGATCTCCAAATTTGGGCTGCGTAGGGAAAATGGGAACTCAGATTGCTATTTTTGACGTCCGTTGAGGGATCAGCGAATCGGTATTGCGCGGCATATTCGGGACCGAGATCGATAGGACTATATTCCCTATCCAGCGTCGTGTCTGGACCCAATGTGTCGATTGTCGGAGTACCATTATCGAATCGAAGAATTCCAAATCCACCAATTAATCCACCAGTGCCGCGAGCTTCTGCATTGGTTTGAAACCCTATGAAGTAGGTGCGTGGGCCGTCCGCACCCATCATCGAGGGTCCGAGACGTGCCCCCAGAGCCGCATTCTGGAGTAGCCGCGAAATGTCAGAAGTCTGCGCCTGAAGTTGTGATCGAGCGTTGCGCAACATTGAAACATAGTTGGGATCCGTGATAGTGCGTGCCTGCGAATCGAGTCTTGTAGCAGCCGTTGATATGTCGCTCAGCTGAGGTGCAGCGTCGCGTAGAAGTTGCAAATCGACATGGCCGCCGCCATCGAGCAACCTGTCTGGTGAGATTGCTTCTGCAACATGGACAGACGGCTGCAAAACATCGGCTGCGACACCTAGTACGACATCCGATATCTGTTGACCCGCCTTGAAGGGGCCTCCAATCCACGGCACGACCGATGCGATGTTCCACGATAGCGAATGAGTCGCATCCCGTGCCCGCTGGGCTTTGGAATGCGCTTCGTCCGCCCATTTCGCGGCATCATCGACATTCCCTTTTAAGAGCGCTTCTTTCGCTTTTTGAGCGTTGTCGCGTGCTTCTTCGAGGTTCGACTTGGCTTGCATCGCCTGAAAGCCCAGCCAACATACGAATGCTACGGCTACCAGTAGTAGCCCCACGAATGTGGCGCGACGCCAACTTCGGGGCCTCAGTCGCCGTGTTGACCTTCGCCCATGTCGAGACGCTCCGGTTTTCGCAGGACCGTCGCCATCCGTTTGCGGAGAACGGTCATCGTCCCCGCCCGAATCTCGTCTGAACGGGTGTCGCGAGAAAATTCGCACTCAGCCAGTATGCTGTAGTCGGCCGCGCTCCGTGCTCAGAACGACGCGTCGAAAGGCCGATACCGTACGACTATGTGATGACGTGCGACGACGCTAGCAACCTCTCGCGATCGTTCCCGTGATCCTACCGTAAGGCCCGATTCTCAGAGTAAGGCCGAACGCGCAAGCTTCGAAATTGATTGCCTTGAACCAACCCACTAATGGCTGAAGGAAACCCGGCAGCAGAGCGAACGGTATGACAGTGAATATTGGGATGATAGTAGGTGGAGGATTGGGATTAGGCGAACCCCACCAGAACAAATCCTGAGCTAGGTTGGCGGGTCCCGATAGCTTGGCGGGTCCAAGGATTGTCCCTGCCGATAGCAGTTGCCCTACCTCTTGCACCACCGGCGCCGCGGGCGCTGCCACGGCGGGCGCCGCCCCAGGGGGTGCCACCGACATCAGACTCGCGGCGACTGCGACAGCGCATCCCGCAACTGCGACTCGAAGCCTCGTAGCGATCGTGTCCATCACGCAACCCGCTTTCTCGCAGAATTCTTTGCCAGCCTCGCAGATTTTAACGCGGCCGTCAACGTTTTGGTCGGTTTTGGCGAAGAACAGGGTCTTCGCCAAGTAAGGCGACCACGCAGGGCGTCCAACCGCTCGATCTCGCCGGTGCAGCGAGTGAAGTGGCCCCAGGTTCGTCGGAGCGCACAGCAGCAGTCAGGGCTGCCAGTCGAGTCGATACTCCAGGTCGTCGGCCCGCGCAGGGGTTGTGATCCTCGGGCGGCTATCGCGGCGCGTCGCGAAACGGACTCGGAACTGCGGCTAACAGTGGAAGTCGGTCGGACCGCCAACAAAGGAGTCGCTGAATGGCCCGTGGAACAGGCAGGAGCATGTGCTGGCTGGTATCCGACCCGGTAGCCGGTTGTTCGTCACCACGACCTGCGTGGGGCGCATCGATCCCGGGCGGTACACCTAAGCTCCAGCCATGGATCGCGAACGCCTACGGCATCGGCTGCACGCCGCGTCAGTGCGCCAGGAGGTCGCGGGTCCGGGGCGGTTGTGGCGCTATCTGGAGGTGGTGGACGAGACCGGGTCCACCAACTCTGATCTGCTCGCCCGTGCCGCGGCCGGCGAGGATGTCGGCGACGTGGTGTTGATCGCCGAGCACCAGACCGCTGGACGTGGGCGCATGGGAAGGGCCTGGTCGGACGCCGCGCGGGCGCAGGTTGCGCTGTCGGTCGGTGTGCGGCCCGGCGACGTGCCGATCGACCACTGGGGCTGGCTACCGCTCGCCGCAGGGGTCGCCGTGGTCGACACCGTGGCGGCCGAGGCCGGCGTTCGCGCTGGCCTCAAGTGGCCCAATGACGTCATGGTCGCGGACCGCAAACTGGCGGGGATCCTCGCCGAAGTTGCCAATCCCAATACCTTCGTCGTCATCGGGGTTGGTCTGAACGTCACGCTGAGCGCCGAGGAAGCCGGTGACCCGGCGGCCACGTCGCTGCTCGACCTCGGGGTGGTGGCACCCGACAGGAACCGTTTGATTCGCCGGCTGCTCTTCGAGCTCGGGACCCGCATCGACCATTGGCGAGTGGCGGGCGGCATCGACGAAAAGCTGGTCGGCGACTACCGAGCGCGCAGCGTGACGATCGGTTCCCAGGTGCGGGCCGTGCTGCCGGGCAACCGCACCCTGGTCGGCGCGGCGCGCGGGATCGACGGGGAGGGCCGGCTGGTCATCGACGCCGGCGATGAGACGGTCGCGGTGTCGGCCGGCGACATCATTCATCTGCGTCCCCTCGACACATCCGGGCTCTAAGGTCACACCGTGGGCTACCCGGACAATGTTCTGGCCAAGGACGAGCAAGTGGTCCTGCATTCGCATCCGCACTGGAAACTCCTCGTCGGCCCGGTGCTCGTGTTCATCATCGCCACCGGCGTGGCGGCGTTCCTGACCGCCGTCGTGCAGCAGCGGACCGGCTGGGACCAGACCGCCAGAATGATCGTGGATGGGGTGATCTGGGCGATCTGGCTGGTGCTGCTCTGCTGGCTGACACTGGCGCCGGTGCTCAGTTGGCGCACCACCCACTTCGTCGTCACCGATCGGCGGGTGATGTTCCGGCACGGCGTGCTGACCCGGTCCGGCATCGACATCCCGCTCGCGCGGATCAACAGCGTGGAGTTCCGGCACGGGCTGATCGACCGGATGGTGGGCACCGGCACGTTGATCATCGAGTCGGCGTCACAAGACCCGCTCGAGTTCGACGACATTCCGCAAGTGGAACGAGTCCACTCGCTGCTTTATCACGAAGTCTTCGACACCCTCGGCGGCGAGGAATCCGACAGCCGGTCGACCGGCAGGCGCTGACGGCGCCGCGGTCGCCGCAGCGGGGTGACGTTGGGCGCCTCATGAGCCTCGTGCGCGTCCTCCATCGCCTCCGCGATGCCGCCGGCGGTGAAGGTGGACTCGAGCGCCTTCTCCGGGTTGCGGCCGAACTCGTCGGGGAACACCCAGCGCCGGAAAGCCCAGAACCGGAACGCCATCTGCAGCAGGTTGCCCAGGAGGTAGGCGGACACGAAGTCGGCGATGTTCTCGACTGTCAGGCTGACGTGCGGCACCCGCAGCTCGAAGACGTAACTCGAGATCCACAGCGGCGCCATCGACAGCAGCACGCCGACCCCGCTGACCATGAAGAACAGCAACGCCTCGTGGTGGCGTTCGCGACCGCCCCGATCGCGGAAGCTCCACTCCCGGTTGAGGATGTAGGAAGCGATCACCGCGACGATGCCGGAGATGATCTTGGCGGTGACAGGTTTGGGTTCCAGCACCGTCAACTTCAGCGTGTAGAACAGCGCCGCGTCGATGATGAACGTGGTGCCGCCGACGATCGCGAACTTGATGAGCTCGTGGTGTCGTTCCGCCAGCGGCCGGATCACCCCAGGTAGGTGCGCGATGGTCGCGTCGGTGAAGGACACAAGGCCGGAGTCTACGTAAACAGCCCGTGCTCTCGCTATTTGAGGACTGATGCGGGCCAAAGCCGCCGGTCACGGGACATGGCGTGGTCGGTGCCGTGCCGGCACGTGACACGATAGGTGCCGTGCCGAACACCCCTCCCGTCGTGGCGATGATCGGCGCCGGGCAGCTGGCGAGGATGACGCATCAGGCGGCCATCGGCCTCGGGCAGACGCTGCGAGTGCTCGCGGCCGGACCGGACGACCCCGCCGCGCAGGTCACTCCTGACGTGGTGATCGGCTCCCACGAAAATCTCGAAGACCTGCGCCGCGCCGCCGACGGCGCGACCGCGGTGACGTTCGATCACGAGCATGTCCCCACCGAGCTGCTCGAAAAGCTCGTCGCCGAGGGGGTCACCGTCGCGCCGCCACCGGAGGCGCTGGTATACGCCCAGGACAAGCTCGTGATGCGGCAACGGCTGGGCGCCCTCGGCGTGCCGGTACCGCGGTATTCGGCTGTCTCCCACCTTGACGAGGTCGACGCGTTCGCCGCACACATCGGCGGACCGATTGTCGTCAAGGCGGTGCGCGGGGGTTACGACGGCCGCGGCGTTTATCTGCCTGCCGACGTGGCCGACGCCCGCGAAGACGCGGCGCGTTACCTGGCCGATGGTGTCGGAGTGCTCGTCGAGGAACGCGTGACGATGCGGCGCGAGCTGGCCGCACTGGTCGCCCGATCGCCGTTCGGTCAGGGAGCGGCATGGCCGGTGGTGCAGACCGTGCAACGAGACGGAATCTGCGTTGTAGTGCTTGCGCCGGCGCCCGGGCTGTCAGACGAAACCGATTCTGCCGCAGCGCAATTGGCGCTCAGGCTGGCCGACGAGCTTGGCGTCGTCGGCTTGCTGGCGGTTGAGCTGTTCGAAATGGGCGACGGTGCACTGCTGGTCAACGAACTCGCGATGCGGCCGCACAATTCCGGGCACTGGACGATGGACGGGTCGACGACCAGTCAGTTCGAGCAGCACCTTCGAGCGGTGCTCGACTATCCGCTGGGCGCAACGTCACCGGTGGCGCCGTTGACCGTGATGGCGAATGTGCTCGGCGCTCGGCAACCGCCCGCGATGGCCATGGACGAGAGGTTGCACCATCTGTTCGGCCGGATGCCGGACGCCCATGTCCATCTGTACGGCAAGGCAGAACGCGCGGGCCGCAAGATCGGGCACGTCAACATCGTCGGGGCGCGCGACGGTTCACCCGATGACGCGCGGTACGTCGCGAACGTGCGCGAGCGGGCCGAGCGGGCGGCACACTGGTTGTCGCACGCGGAGTGGACCGATGGATGGGATGGCCATGGCTTCTGACGAGCGCGCCGAGCCCCGTGCCGGGTTGATCATGGGCAGCGACAGCGACTGGCCCGTGATGGAGGCGGCCGCGCACGCGCTGGCCGAGTTCGATGTCCCGTTCGAGGTCGGCGTCGTCTCGGCGCACCGGACCCCCGATCGCATGCTCGACTACGCGCGCACCGCCGCGAGCCGGGGCATCGAGGTCATCATCGCCGGGGCCGGGGGCGCAGCGCACCTGCCCGGCATGGTGGCATCGGCCACCGCGTTGCCGGTGATCGGCGTCCCTGTCCCGTTGGCCACACTCGACGGCCTGGACTCGCTGCTATCGATCGTGCAGATGCCCGCCGGTGTTCCGGTAGCGACCGTCTCGATTGGAGGAGCGCGCAACGCCGGGCTGTTGGCGGTGCGCATCCTCGGCGCATCGGATGCGCACCTGCGCAAGCGGATCGAGGCCTTTCAGGAGCAACTCGGGGCAATCGTGCTGGAGAAGGACGCTGCCCTACGGGACCGGCTGCTGGGGCCCGGGAGTAAGTTTTCTGCAGAGTAGCGAGGAGTCCGACATGGCTGGCAATCCGTCGTTCGACGTGTTCAAACTGCCCGACGAGCACAACGAGTTGCGCGCCGTGCTGCGCGATCTGTGCGAGAAGGAGATCGCGCCGTACGCCGCGGATGTCGACGAGAAGCCGCGCTTCCCCGACGAGGCGCTCAAGGCGCTCAACGAGTCCGGGTTCGCGGCGGTGCACATCCCCGACGAGTACGGCGGCCAGGGCGCGGACTCGGTGGCCACCTGCATCGTGATCGAAGAGGTCGCCCGGGTGGACGCGTCCGCGTCATTGATCCCGGCGGTAAACAAGCTCGGCACGATGGGCCTGATCCTGTCCGGCTCCGACGAGCTGAAGAAGCAGGTGCTGCCGTCGGTGGGGTCCGGGGAGGCGATGGCCTCGTACGCGCTCTCGGAACGCGAGTCCGGCAGCGATGCCGCGGCGATGCGCACGCGCGCCCGCCAGGACGGGGATTCCTGGGTTCTGAACGGTTCCAAGGCGTGGATCACCAACGGCGGCAAGTCGACGTGGTACACGGTGATGGCGTCGAGTGACCCGGAGAAGGGCCCGAACGGGATCTCGGCGTTCATCGTGCACAGGGACGACGAGGGTTTCACCGTGGGACCCAAGGAGCGCAAGCTCGGGATCAAGGGATCACCGACCACCGAGCTCTACTTCGAAAACTGCCGCATCCCCGGTGACCGAATCATCGGGGAGCCCGGCACGGGGTTCAAGACGGCGCTGGCGACACTCGACCACACCCGGCCGACGATCGGTGCGCAGGCGGTCGGCATCGCCCAGGGTGCGCTCGACGCGGCGATCGCATACACCAAGGAGCGCAAGCAATTCGGTAAGTCGATCAGCGACTTTCAGGGTGTGCAGTTCATGCTGGCGGACATGGCCATGAAGGTCGAGGCGGCCCGGTTGATGGTGTACACCGCCGCGGCGCGCGCCGAACGTGGCGAGCCGGCGCTCGGGTTCATCTCCTCGGCATCGAAGTGCTTTGCCTCCGATGTCGCGATGGAGGTCACCACCGATGCCGTGCAGCTGTTCGGCGGGGCAGGCTACACCCAGGACTTCCCCGTTGAGCGGATGATGCGCGACGCCAAGATCACCCAGATCTACGAGGGAACCAACCAGATCCAGCGGGTGGTGATGGCGCGGGCGCTTTCGGTGCTGCTCTGCGCGTACGCTATGCTCTTCGCGCAAGCGCTCATCGGCGCTAGTCGCTGTCAGAGAGTCCGGGTGATCTTCTCGGCGCCGCGACGCCTTGCCATGTTCTGCGGGTCGGGGTGGGCGACCTGCACCAGCGAGGCTCCGACGGCGAACACCGCCAGCAGACCGTCCACGAGCTGTGCGCCGGTGCCCCAGTCGGCCGTGGAGAGCACCCGGTCATCGCCGGAAATCCCATGTGTGGCGGCGGAATCCAGAGCAGCGGCCAGCACATTCTCGACAGAGCGACCGTCGAGCGCGGGACCGGGCCTGCGCTCTGCGACGACCTGGTCTGCCTGCACCCGCACTGAGGTGGCGTAGTCGGTGACCCCGGCAGGCAGGTCCGGCACCGACCGGCCGAACGGGTCGAGCGAGAGCGCCACCACCTCACCGACCGCTTCTGGTATCCGGTCGGCGGTGCACATCGCGATGTCGGCGCCCGCGGTGGCGCCGATTGCCAGCTCGGCTCCCATCCACCAGGCACCGAACACCACGGCCGCGGTTTGCCAGTGGGCGGGCAACAGGATCGCGACCTTGGTACCCGCTGAAGCGCCGAGCTCATCGCGTAACAGGTTGGCGGTCTTGGCCGCCCAGTTCGCGAAGGTGACCGTCGACAGCTCGATGCGTTCGCCAATGGCGTCGTCGTAGTAGGTGATCCGCGGCTTCGACGCGTTGGAGCGCAGCAACGGATCCAGCACCACCGCACTGAGATTGGTCGTCGCACCGAGACTGGTCATGCCTCAGTCGACGCAGCGGGGATCGTTCGACTCGGCCGTGATGATCGGGGAGGGCGGCGGCGCAGACGAATCGGTGGGCGTGGCGGCCGCGGGATTTACCACTGCGGTCGGGTCGTTACCCTCCAGCCCGGAGCCGGGCCCGGTGTAGTCGGCTGTCAGCACCACCCGCACGGTGTCCGGTTTCACCGACGCGTTGACGACGATCGGCAGCCCGCCAAGTTGTTTGGCCACCGCCTGTGCGCCGAGATCGTCGACCTTCACCGCCTGGACCTGGCTGCCGGTGACGTGGCCGCCCTCGTGGTTGCCGATGGGGCCGGGCGTGAATCCGCCGCTGGCCAACAGTTGTGAGACGGCGGCGGCCAAGCCATCGATGTTGCTGTCGTTTGTCACTTCGACCGTGGTCTTCGCCGGTGTGTACGCCAGCTGCTCGGTCTTGCCTTCCTGCTGGTCGTTCAGCAGGCCCTTCACCCACTGCTTCACCTGCGCCGGGTCCACCCGCACCACACTCTGCGTGCCGTCGTCGCTCCAGCCCGCCTCGTCGAGCACCGGGATGGTGGCGAACGCGACGTTGCCGGCGGCCAGATTCTCGAGGGCCTTGATGTAATCCATGATGTCCCAGCCATCGGATATCACCATCGAACGCTGGATCGCGTTTTGCAGAGCGTCCAGGCGGGCCGGGCTGGACAGCGTCTTGCCCGAAATCACCTCGTGGGCAAGCGCTGCCATCACGACTTGCTGACGGACCACCCGGTCGAGGTCGCCGCGTGGCAGATCGTGACGCTGACGGACGAAACTCAGCGCCTGTGGGCCGTTCAGCCGCTGCCAGCCCGCTGGGAAATCCGCACCGGAAAGGGGTTCGTTCACCGCATCCTTCAGGCACACGTCGACACCGCCGATGGCGTCGGTGATCAACGCGAAGCCGAGCAAGCCGATTTCCGCATAATGGTCGACCGTGACGCCGGTGAGATCGCCGACCGTCTTGATCAACGCTTCGCGGCCGGCCTCGGTGGCCTGTGCATTGGCCTCCGCGTCGCTGACGCCGGATTCGACCAGCTGCGCGCGCTTTTGTTCTCTGGTCTGCCCGTAGACGCCGTTGATCTTGGTCTTGCCCAGCCCGGGCGCCTGGACGTAGGAGTCGCGGGGGATTGAGATCGCGGTCGCCGACTTTCCGTTGTTCGGGATCCGCACCAGGATGATCGTGTCGGTGTTGGTGGTCCCGTCGTCGTCGCCGGCATGAAGCTTGGCGAGTTCATCGTCGCTGAGCGGATTGCCGTGCGCGTCGGTGCGGCTGTCCAGGCCGACCAGCAGGATGTCGATCGCGCCGTCGTCGCCGCCCACGCCGAGCAGCGGCGAGCTGATGTGGAGGATGCCGTCCTCGAACGACTTGAACTTGCCCCAGGCGAGCCCGGTGCTCAGGATGACCGCTATCGCCACCAGGGCGGACACCACGCGCAGGCCACGGCGCACGCTCGCGACCGGGCCGGTTCGCACAGCAGGCACGAAGGGAACCCCATTCAGTTCGGTAGCTTCGACCAGGCTAATGGCGGAAACGCCGGGTAGGCGGTAGCCGAGCCCGGCGTGCCAGACTCAAAAACGATGGGCGACCGAATTGTTATCACCGGCGCTGATGGTCAGGTCGGCCGGTGCCTGGCTACCGAGGCTGCGCGCCTGCGACCGCGCCGTGCTGCCGTTGAGCTCGGCCCGGTGGGACATTACGGACCCATCCGCCGGCGAGGGCATCGTCGAATCAGGCGATCTGGTGGTCAACTGCGCGGCCTATACCGCCGTGGACGCGGCGGAGGCCGATCCGGAGGGCGCCCACGCGGTGAACGCGGTCGGCGCCGGAAATGTTGCGCGGACCTGCGCCTATGCGGGCGCCCGGCTCATCCATTTGTCCACCGACTACGTGTTCAGCGGCCGTTTCGACGGACCTCCGCGACCGTATGACATCGACGATTCGCCAGAGCCGCTGAGCGTGTACGGCCGCAGCAAGCTGGCCGGGGAACGCGCTGTGCGTGCCGAACTGCCGGACGCGCAGGTGGTGCGGACGTCGTGGGTGTACACCGGCGATGGCGGCGACTTCGTCGCCGCCATCGCGCGGCGCGTGGACGGCGACGGGCCGGTTGAGGTGGTGGCCGACCAGACCGGGTCGCCGACCTACGTCCCCGATCTGGTCGGCGCGCTGCTGCAGATCGCCGCCGGCGGCGCGGCTGCGCCGCTGCTCCATGCCGCGAATTCCGGCGCGGTCAGCAGGTTCGAGCAGGCCCGAGCCGTGTTCGAGGCGCTCGGCGCCGATCCCGAGCGGGTTCGGCCGGTGCCGACCGAGCGGTATCCACTCCCGGCGCCGCGGCCGAGCTACTCGGCGCTGTCGTCGCGCTTGTCGTCGACCCTGGGGCTCACACCGCTGCGGCCGTGGCGGGACGCCCTGGCGGCGGCGCTGCGAAAGGTCGGCTGATGGCGCAGCGCTTCCTGCTGCTGCACGGCACGCCGCTCAGCCCGCAGGTGTGGGACGGCGTCCGCGATCACCTGACCGCGGACGCCGTCGCTGTAGACCTCACCGAGTTGGTCGACTCCGTGCGCCAGGGTTGCGTGCAGACCGAGGTGGCGGCCGCGGTGCTCGCCGCGCTGCCCGACGACGAGATGGTGGTCGTCGGACACTCGTTCGGCGGCCAGGTCGCCATCGAGGTCGCGCTGATGGCGCCCGAGCGGCTGGCTCGACTCGTCGTCGTATGCAGCAGGCACACACCGTTTCCCGCATTCGCCGACGGTGCCGCCGCCGTCAGGGCCGGTCGCCCGGTCGACGTCGATGGTGGCATGCGGCGGTTGTTCACTGCGCCGGAGCTGGCTGAGCAGGGGCCCGCCGTGAGATACGCGCGCCGGCAACTGCAGACGGCTCCCCGAGGGCCGTGGGCAGCGTCGCTCGACGCGGCTGCGACCTACGATCGGGCCTGCTCGGTCGGCAGGATTGCGGCCCCGGTGTCGCTGTTCGCGGCCGGCTTCGACGAGGTGGCGCCTCCGGGGGTGATGGCGGAGCTGGCGGCGGCTCTTCCGCACGCCACTCTCGAGATCGTCAGCGGGTGGGCGCACATGTCACCGTTCGCCGACCCGGCCGCCTTCGCGGCCAGGCTGAGCGCGGTTGCCTCCGACGTGGACAGTTACCCTCTACGCCGTGAGTGACAGGTTGACGGTGGTGACCGTGACGTACTCACCCGGGCCTCACCTGCACCGGTTCCTGGCGACGCTGGCGCATGCCACCGACCGGCCGGTGACCGTCGTGATGGCCGACAACGGCTCCACCGACGGGAGTCCAGAGGCTGCGTTGGCCGATCACCCCAACACCAGATTGCTGCGGACCGGCGGCAACCTGGGGTACGGCGGGGCCGTCAACCGCGCGGTCGCCGAGCTCGGTGCGGAGACCGACTTTTTCGTCGTCGCGAATCCCGACGTCGCCTGGGGACCCGCGAGCATCGACCAGCTGCTCGAGGCGGCGGGACGGTGGCCCCGGGCCGGTACGCTCGGGCCGTTGATCCGCGACCCCGACGGCTCGGTGTACCCGTCGGCGCGCCACCTGCCGAGCCTGATCCGCGGCGGCCTGCACGCCGTGATCGGGCCGATATGGCCCAACAACCCGTGGACCACGGCTTACCGCCAGGAGCGGATGGAGCCCAGCGAGCGGCCGGTCGGCTGGCTGTCGGGGTCCTGCCTGCTGGTGCGCAAGGCCGCGTTCGACGAGGTGAACGGATTCGACGAGCGGTACTTCATGTATATGGAAGACGTCGACCTCGGCGACCGGATCCGACAGGCCGGCTGGCAGAACGTCTACGCGCCGTCGGCGGAGATCCTGCACGACAAGGGGCACGCCACCGGCCGCGATCCTGCCAGTAACCTCGCGGCACACCACGTGAGCACCTACATTTACCTTGCCGACCGGCATTCTGCGTGGTGGCAGGCACCGCTGCGGTGGGCGATGCGGGCCGCGCTGAAGGTACGCTCCCGGCTGGCCGTGCGGGGTTCTCGGCGCAAGCTGGCGAAAGGACGGGGCTGAGGTGACAGACACCATCGTCGACGCCGTGGTGCTGGTCGGCGGGCAGGGCACCCGGCTGCGTCCGCTGACGCTGTCAGCACCCAAGCCGATGCTGCCGACCGCGGGCTTGCCGTTCCTGACGCACCTACTGTCGCGGATCGCGGAAGCCGGCATCGAACACGTGGTGCTCGGCACGTCCTACAAGGCGAACATCTTCGAGTCCGAGTTCGGCGACGGCAGCAAGCTGGGACTGCAGATCGACTACGTCACCGAAACGGAGCCGCTGGGCACCGGCGGCGCAATCGCCAACGTCGCGCACAAGCTGCGGCATGACACCACGATGGTGTTCAACGGCGACGTGCTGTCCGGCGTGGACCTTGCCGAGCTGCTCGACACCCACCACCGCCTCGACGCCGACGTCACGCTGCATCTCGTCCGGGTCGGTGACCCGCGCGCCTTCGGATGCGTTCCGACCGACGACGACGGCATGGTGACCGCGTTCCTGGAGAAGACCCAGGATCCGCCGACCGATCAGATCAACGCAGGCTGCTACGTGTTCAAGCGTTCGGTGATCGACCGCATCCCGACCGGCCGCCCGGTTTCGGTGGAGCGGGAGATGTTTCCCCGGCTGCTGTCCGACGGGTTGCGGGTCTGCGGCTATGTGGACGCGACGTACTGGCGCGACATGGGCACCCCGGAGGACTTCGTCCGTGGGTCAGCCGATCTGGTGCGCGGCATCGCGCCGTCGCCGGCGCTGGGCGGGCATCGCGGCGAAAAGTTGGTGCACGACGGCGCCGCCGTCGCGCCCGGCGCGCTGTTGATCGGCGGCACGGTGGTGGGCCGCGGCGCGGAGATCGGTCCGGGCGCACGGCTGGACGGCGCGCTGATCTTCGACGGGGTGCGGGTGGAGGCCGGCTCGGTGATCGAGCGGTCGATCGTCGGCTTCGGTGCCCGCATCGGTCCGCGTGCGCTGATCCGCGACGGGGTGATCGGCGACGGTGCTCACATCGGCGCGCGCTGCGAGCTGCTGCGCGGCGCCCGGATCTGGCCGGGCGTGACGATCCCCGACGGCGGCATCCGGTTCTCCACCGACGTCTGAGTCATCTGCCATCTGCTCTTCGCGCAAGCGCTCATCGCTGCCATCTGCTCTTCGCGCAAGCGCTCATCGCCGCCGTCTGCTCTTCGCGCAAGCGCTCATCGCTGCAGCCGGCGGGCGTACGAAACCAGTTGACTCAAGCCGTGATCGGTGTCACTCGGCAACGCGTCGAGGTCCCACCAGCGCAGGTCCAGTGATTCGTCGCTGACCGCGATCCGCGCACCGGCCGGTGCCCGGGCGACGAACTGCAGGTCGAGATGGCGGGTCGGTATCCCGAGCGAGCAGGTCACCGGGTGGACGTGAATCGCGGCGAGTTCGGGTTCGATGCACAGGTCGGCGACACCGGATTCCTCGACCGCCTCCCGCCGGGCGGCGGCCACGATGTCGGTGTCGCCGTCCTCGCAGTGTCCGCCGAGCTGAACCCAGCGCCCGAATCGGGGATGCAGGGTCAGCAGCGTCCGCGCACCCGCATCGTCCAGCATCAGCGTCGATGCGGTCACGTGGCCGGGCTCGCATTCCCGTCGGCACGCGTCGGGGCGTCCCAGCACGAACGCCAGCACCGCCTCCCGAAGGGTGTCTTGCGCGAAATCTGGCGGCCGCCAATCGCTCAGCGTGGCGATGACCGAGTCCCGGACACTCACTTCTGTACCAGAAGCCCGGCCGGCTGCGCGGGCTGACGAGGGGTCAGCGGCTCATCGGGGTAACCGATCGCGATGGCGCCCAACGGTTCCCACTCCGAAGACAACTCGAGTTCATCGCGGACATCGTCGGGCGCGAAGATCGTCGAACCCACCCAGCAGCTGCCGACCCCGCGCACCGCCAGCGCCACCAGCAGCGCCTGAACGGCGGCACCGACGGCCACGGTGAACATGGTGTGCTCGGCCGCGGTGCGGGCGCTGTCGGGATAGTCATGCGCGCCGTCGGGGACCAGGAACGGAATGATCAACTCGGGTGCATCGTAGAGGATTTGGCCGCGAGCCAGGCGGGCCTCGATGGCATTCTCGGGTTTTTCGTCGCGGGTGAGGTCGTCACGCCAGCGGGCCTTCATCCGGTCGAGCAGCGCGGTCCGCCGGTCCGCGTCGCGCAGCCAGACGAACCGGACTGGACGGGTGTGGTGCGGCGCCGGGGCGGTCAGCGCGTCGGCGACGGCGGCCTCGATGTGCTGCGGCGGCACGAGTTCCGGTGCGAACCGCCGAACGGAGCGGCGCAGCAGCACGGCCTGCGTGCGACCCTCGGCGAGTGCCTCTGCGGCGCCGAGCCAGAACAGGTCCTCCTCGCCGGCCCTAATCAGCCGCGCCGCGGTCGAGCCATCGTCAGTGGTCGGCAGGCCGCGCACCACCGCCACCGGAATGCCGGTCAGCTTGCCCTTGACAAGGTCTGCCGCAGCGGCGATCTCGTCGGCCATCGCGATCTCGGTCACCACGAGTTCGTTGCCGTGTGCGTCATGCGCGCCGGCGTAGGCGTGCAGAACCCCGACACCCGCGGCGCCGATGGCGACGTCGGTCTGACCGTTGCGCCATGCCCGCCCCATGGTGTCGGTGATCAACACCCCGACCGTGACACCGAGCTGTTCGGAAAGCCGCGCGCGCAATGTCGCCGCGCTGCCGTCCGGGTCGACGGGCAGCAGCGCGAGTTCGGTGGACCCGACATTGGACCCATCGATGCCGGCCGCCGCCTGTACCAGACCCAACGCGTTCTCGGTGATCAGCGTCTTGCCCTTGCGGGCCAGCACGCGCACCGCCTCGGCGTCGATCAGCTTGCGGCGCAGGTCGTCCCGGGCCTGCGGATCGGAGGGCGCCGGCACGATACGGCCCTCGCACTTCGACACCACCTTGCTGGTGACCACGACGATGTCACCGTCGCGCAGCCACGGTGCCGCAGTTGCCAGCGCGGCCGCCAGGTCGTCGCCGGGACGGAACTCGGGCAGCCCGGGCACCGGCAGCAGCTCGACGAGCGTCGCCGACCCGTGGTCCGTCATGATCGCGGCCCCGACGTGAGCCCCGCTGTCTGCAAGCCGGTGCGCACCATCCCGGCGGTGGTGGCAGGGTCGGTCATCAGCAGTGGAACCGACCGGACCTCGACGCCGCGGACGTCGGCGACGTCGCCCTCGTGGATCAGCCAGCCGTCGAGTATGCCGGTGTCCGCGCGAGCCCCGTAATACCTGCCGACCGCCTCGGATGTGCTGGGTACGCCGATCACCCGCAGACACTCATCGGCCATGCCGCGCAATGGTTTTCCGGCGATGATCGGGGAGTACCCGACGACGGGGGCGGAGGTGGCGCGAAGAGCTGCCCGGACACCCGGAACCGCGAGGATTGCGCCGATCGACACGACCGGGTTGGACGGCGCGAGGAACACCACGTCGGCGGATTCGATCGCCTCGGCGACGCCAGGGCCCGCGGTGGCCTTCTCGGCTCCGACGAACGCGAAGCTGTGGGTGGGCACCTGCGCCCGGTACCGAACCCACCACTCCTGGAAGTGGATTGCCCGCTGCGCGCCGTCGGCCGGATCGGTGATCACGACGTGGGTTTCGCTGCGGTCGTCGCTGGCCGGCAACAGGGTGGCCCCGGGTGACCAGCGCCGGCACAGCGCCTCGGTCACTTGCGACAGCGGATAGCCGGCCCGGAGCATCTGACTGCGGACCAGGTGGGTGGCCAGGTCACGGTCCCCGAGCCCGAACCAGTCCGGCTGCACGCCGTACCGGCTCAACTCCTCCTTCGCGTGCCAGGTCTCATCGGCGTGCCCCCAGCCCCGCTCGGGGTCGATGCCGCCGCCGAGGGTGTACATGCAGGTGTCGAGGTCGGGGCAGATGCGCACCCCGTACATCCACGCGTCATCGCCGACGTTGACGACCGCGGTCAGCTGCCCGGTGCCGCCGAGCAGGTGCTGAACGCCCAACAGGAAGCGCGCCCCGCCGACGCCGCCCACAAGAACGGTGACCTTCATGCCGTCTTCATACTCTTCGCTGGTGCTCATCGGCCTTCATACTCTTCGCTGGTGCTCATCGGCCTTCAATCTGTTCGCCCAAGCGGCGTTGGGCGACACGCCGCAGCCACGACACATCAAATTGTCATCACAAGATGATATGAATTTTGGTTCTAACGCTTGACCGGGCCTTCTCACAAGTGTGTAATCACATGAGTGTCATTTCCCGGTTGGTTTTCCGGTTCCGGTGGCGCAGACCGAGATTCGATCATATGTTCGAACTGGACTGAATAGTGGGCGACATTCCACACCCAACTGCGATCATAGGTCAGGAGGCGAAATGTCTTACGAGCACATGGGTTTCCCGCAGCCGATCCGGCTGGGCGACCGAAGCTTGAGCGCTGTAGGCAGCCCGCCGCAAACCAATTCCGGCGCAGAAACGTCCGATAACCCCAGACGCCCTCACTTGACCCTGGTGCAGACCGATCCTTTCGGCCTGCCGCCGCTCACCCCCGACGACCCCGAGTGGCAGGAAAAGGCGCTGTGCGCCCAAACCGACCCCGAGGCGTTCTTTCCCGAGAAGGGCGGCTCCACCCGGGAGGCCAAGCGCATCTGCATGGGCTGCGAGGTGCGGGACGCGTGCCTGGACTACGCGCTGGCCCATGACGAGCGGTTCGGCATCTGGGGCGGGCTCTCCGAGCGCGAGCGCCGCCGCCTCAAGCGCGGCATCATCTAGTCGAGATCGTCGATCGTCGGGTCGATGACAGACGGCTCGACGCCGAGATATGTCGCGACCTGAGCCACCAGGAGCTCGTGCAGCAGGTCGGCCAGCTCGTCGGTGTCCTTTGCACGTCGTTCGATTGGCTTGCGAAACAACACGATTCGCGCCCGAGTCGGATTGCCGCGGATGTCCACGCCTGCGGGGATCAGCCGGGCCAATGCGATAGGCCCGTCGGCCACCACCTCCGGTGGCCACTGGACGCTGTCGGGATCCTTCGGCGAAATGCGCGGGATTTCATCGACCGCGACGTCGAGTGCCGACACCCGTTCCTGCCAACGCTGCTCGATCGGCTCGTACGCCTCCAGCACTGCCATGTCGAAGCGCTCCGCGCGGCTGCGCCAGCCGGGCACCGTCGGAGGCAACAGCGGGCCTCGCATCTCGCGACGCCGAGAACCGCGCTTTTCGGCCACGGCGCTTGATCGTACTGGCGTTCGTAACGGTTGGAGATCTTCGCCTTCAGCAGTGCGCGTGTCCGGCACCTGCAAGCGATCCTGCACGATAGCCTCTCGAGGTGAGCGTTCCCCGTCGGTGCTGCCGACCCGGGTGTCCGAACTACGCGGTCGCAACGTTGACGTTCGTCTACTCCGATTCAACGGCGGTGGTCGGGCCGCTGGCGACCGCGGCCGAGCCGCATTCCTGGGACCTCTGCGTGGTGCACGCCGGTCGGATCACCGCGCCCCGGGGCTGGGAGCTGGTTCGTCATGCAGGCCCGCTGCCCACCAGCCCTGACGAGGACGACCTCATCGCACTGGCCGATGCGGTGCGGGAGGGTCGCGACGGGGTGGCGATGGGAAGCACCCGAGGCGCCGCGCTCCGTGATTATTCCGACCCGGTGAACGGCGGGCCGGTCGGCGCCGAGGGCGCCGTGCTGGCACCGCCGCCCACCCAGCAATCGAAGGTGGGCCGGCGTCGCGGTCACCTGCGGGTGCTCCCTGACCCTGTGCAATGAGCAAACGCCTCGTCGTCGTGGCGGACGGCTAGGCTGGCCACCAACAGTCGCGTTCTCGACTAGGAGTCCGTTTCGTCATGTCCCGGCCAGCTGCGGAGGTTCACCGCGTCATCAAGGCCTACGACGTCCGCGGCTTGGTCGGCGACGAGATCGACGAATCGTTCGTCACCGATGTGGGGGCGGCATTCGCGCGGTTGCTTCGTGACGAGGGCGACGGAGCCGAGCGGGTGGCGGTCGGTTACGACATGCGGGAGAGCTCGCCCGCGCTGGCGGCGGCGTTCGCCGCCGGAGCGATGTGTCAGGGACTCGACGTGGTCCGGATCGGTCTGGCTTCCACCGATCAGCTGTATTTCGCGTCGGGCCTTCTGGACTGCCCCGGCGCGATGTTCACGGCCAGCCACAACCCCGCCGCCTACAACGGCATCAAGCTGTGCCGGGCCGCGGCCAAACCGGTCGGCCGCGACACCGGTCTCACCGCGATCACCGACGACGTGATCGCCGGCGTGCCACCCTACGACGGGGCTTCGGGTGACATCGTGGATCGCGACGTGCTGCGCGACTACGGCGAATTCCTGCGGTCGCTCGTCAACCTCAGCGGGATGCGCCCGATGCGGGTGGCCGTTGACGCGGGTAACGGGATGGCCGGGCACACCACCCCGGCGGTGTTGGGCCCGCTCTCGTCGATCACGGTGGAGCCGTTGTATTTCGAACTCGACGGCTCGTTTCCCCATCACGAGGCCAACCCGCTGGATCCGGCAAACCTGGTGGATTTGCAGAAGCACGTCCTTGCCACCGGCGCCGACATCGGGCTGGCCTTCGACGGCGACGCCGATCGCTGTTTCGTCGTGGACGAACGAGGCGAGCCGGTGTCGCCGTCGGCCGTCACCGGGCTGGTGGCCGCGCGCGAGCTGCAACGCGAGATCGGCGGCACGGTGATCCACAACCTGATCACCTCACGGGCGGTGCCCGAACTGGTCACCGAGCGCGGCGGCACCCCGGTGCGTTCGTGCGTCGGGCACAGCTACATCAAGGCGCTGATGGCCGACACCGGGGCGATCTTCGGCGGCGAACATTCGGCGCACTACTACTTCCGAGATTTCTGGGGCGCCGACTCGGGGATGCTCGCCGCGTTGCACGTCCTTGCCGCGCTGGGCGAACAGCAGCGGCCGCTGTCGGAGTTGATGGCCGACTACCAGCGTTACGAGCCGTCGGGCGAGATCAACTTCGCGGTCGCCGACGGGCAGGGGTGCATCGAGGCGGTGCTCAAGTCGCTGGGCACGCGGATCGTGTCGATCGATCACCTGGACGGGGTGACTGTCGACCTGGGTGAGGGCGCCTGGTTCAACATCCGGATGTCCAACACCGAGCCTCTGCTGCGGCTCAATGTCGAGGCCCGGACAAAGGAAATGGTCGATGAGATCGTCGAGAAGATAGCAGCCGAAATCACTTCCCACGCGGGCGCTTCCAGATGAACGCCACGCGATCCGCGATCGACCTCGACGACGCCGACGGCCTCGTCGGCGCTGACCGCGAGGGCCTGCTGCGAGCGGTGTCGACAGCCGGTGCGCATGTCCGGGCCATCGCGGCGGCGGTCCAAGAGGGCGAGCTCGAGTCGCTGGCCGGCCCGCTGCCGCGATCGGTGATCTGGGTCGCCGGTCGCGGCACAGCCGCCACCGCGGGGCGGATGGTGTCGGCGCTGCTCGGAGAGGTCGCGGGGACGCCGATCATGGTGACCCCGGGCGCGCCCGCGTGGATCGGGCCGCTGGACGCGGTTGTGGTGGCCGGCGACGACCCGGGCGATCCGGCGCTTGCCGCGGCGGTGTCGTTGGCCGCGCGGCGCGGGGCACGGGTACTGGTGGTTGCGCCGTTCGAGGGCCCGCTGCGCGATGCCGCCGCCGGGCGGGCCGCGGTGCTGTCCCCGCGGCTACCGCTGAACGATGCGTTCGGCCTGACCCGGTATCTGGCCGCCGGGCTGGCCGCCATTGCGGCTGTAGATGATTCCGTGCGGGTGGACATCGCAGCACTGGCCGACGAAGTCGACGCGGAAGTGCTGCGCAGCAGCGCGATGCGCGAGGTGTTCACAAACCCGGCCAAGGCGCTCGCGGGACGGATGGCCTCGCGCCAAGTGGTGCTGGGCGCGGACTCTGCAGGCGCCCTGGCGTTGGCCCAGCACGTCGGCTC
Source organism: uncultured Actinomycetota bacterium (assembly GCA_963759655.1). Classification (GTDB taxonomy): domain Bacteria; phylum Actinomycetota; class Actinomycetes; order Mycobacteriales; family Mycobacteriaceae; genus Mycobacterium. Next base: position 74,214 of record CAVXAG010000019.1, read on the forward strand.
GCTGCTGCTACGCATCGCAGGCGTGGTGGCCGCCGCGGCCTGTCTGGCCGACGTGGTGGTGGCGCTGCGAGCCGAAAGCCCAGGCGCGGCCATTGATTCCGTCGACGCGCTCTTTCACGACGAACAGATCGACGGGCCGCTGCCGGACCGGCTGCGTGTGCTGGCCTTGACGCTGAACGACGAGCGGCCGGTGGTGGCGGCCCGCACGGCAGGGCTCGACGGCGTCGATCTGGTCGGCGCCGAAGACACCGCCGATCCGGGTGCGGTCGGGATCGGCAGCGCCGACGCGCAACTGGCGGTGCTGGCGGTCAGGCTGGAAATGGCGGCCGTATATCTGCGATTGATTCGGGGTTAGCGACGTGCATCTATTACGCGGCGCGCTGCGTACCTATGCGTGGGGGTCACGCACGGCGATCGCAGATTTCACTGGAAGGCCAACGCCCACACCACATCCCGAGGCGGAGCTGTGGTTCGGCGCCCATCCGGGTGATCCCGCGTGGTTGCAGACCGAGGCGGGCGAGCGCTCGCTGCTGGACACGTTGAAAGCCGACCCCGAGGGTCAGCTCGGCGCCGCGGTCGCCGAGCGGTTCGGCGACTGCCTGCCGTTCCTGGTCAAGGTGCTCGCGGCCGACGAGCCGCTGTCGTTGCAGGCACATCCCAGTGCGCAGCAGGCCGCGGAAGGGTTCGATCGCGAGGAGCGGCTGGGCATCCCGATATCGTCGCCCACCCGCAACTACCGGGATCGCAGCCACAAACCGGAACTGGTGGTGGCGCTGGACCCGTTCGAGGCGCTGGCCGGATTCCGCGATGTGTCCCGCACCATCGACCTTCTGAAGTCGCTGGCCGTGTCGGACCTGGACCCGTTCGTCGACCTGTTGAAGGGCCAGCCGGATGCCGACGGGCTGCGCGCGTTGTTCACCACCTGGATCACCGCACCGCAACCCGACCTCGACGTTCTCGTGCCCACCGTGCTCGACGGGGCGATCAGCTATATCCGCTCCGGTGCCACCGAGTTCGCCGATGAAGCCAAGGACGTGCTCGAGCTGGGGGAGCGGTATCCCGGCGACGCGGGAGTGCTGGCGGCGCTGCTGCTCAACAGAATGACGTTGAAGCCGGGGGAGGCGATCTTCCTGCCTGCCGGCAACCTGCATACCTACCTGCGCGGTGTGGCGGTTGAGGTGATGGCCAACTCGGACAACGTGTTACGGGGCGGCTTGACTCCCAAGCACGTCGATGTGCCGGAGCTGCTGCGGATTCTGGACTTCCACCCGGTGTCCGAGGCGTCACTTCGGCCGGACATGCATTGGGACGGACCGGAATTGATCTACGAGGTGCCGACTGACGAGTTCGCCGTCTCGCGCCTTCGCATCGTCGGTGAGAACCTTGGCCACGAGATCGATGCCGCGGTGCGTCATGACGGCCCGCAGGTGGTGTTGTGCACCAACGGCGAGGTGCTGCTGCACGCGAAGTCGTCGTCGCTGACGCTCGAGCGCGGGCAGGCCGCCTGGGTGCCCGCCGACGACGGCCCGATCCGGCTGGTGGCCGAGCACGCCGCGGAACTGTTCCGGGTGAGCACGGGACTGTAAGAGGAGGACGGGTATGTCGACCGCCGGCAGTACCAGGGCAATCCTCGCGGCGCTGGCGGCCAATGCCGGCATCGCCGCCGCGAAGTTCGTCGGCTACCTGATCACCGGGAGCTCATCGATGCTGGCCGAGTCGGTGCACTCGGTGGCCGACACCGCCAACCAGGGCTTGCTGCTGTTCGGACAACGGCAGGCGCGCAGGGAAGCCGACCGGCTGCACCCGTTCGGATACGGCCGCAGCCGGTACTTCTACTCGTTCGTCGTGGCGCTGGTGCTGTTCACTGTCGGTGCGGTGTTCGCACTGTACGAGGGCTACCACAAGATCTCGGTTCCCGAGCCGCTCACCTCGGCGCCGGTGGCCATTGCGATTCTCGTCGTCGCAGTTGGGTTGGAGTCCTACAGTTTTCGGACGGCAATCGTGGAGTCCCGGCCGCTGAAGGGCTCGAGTAGCTGGTGGCGGTTCATTCGCGCCTCCCGAAGCCCCGAACTGCCGGTGGTGCTGCTGGAGGACGCCGGCGCGCTGATCGGCCTGATCTTCGCGTTGACCGGCGTCGGGCTGACGGTGCTCACCGGCAACGCGGTCTGGGACGGCATCGGCACCATCGGCATCGGCGCCCTTCTCGGCGTGATCGCGGTGATCCTGATGGTCGAGATGCACAGCCTGCTGATCGGCGAGGGCGCGACGCCCGAGCAGCAGCGTGCGATTTGGGAGGCGTTGGAGGCGACGCCACACGTGGATCGCGTGATCCATCTGCGCACGCAGTACCTGGGTCCCGACGAGATGCTGGTGGGCGCCAAGATCGCGCTGCGAGCGGACTGCGAATTGGCCACCGTCGCCCAGGCCATCGACGATGCCGAGGCGCGGGTACGCGAGGCGGTGCCTGCCGCGCGGGTGATCTACCTGGAGCCGGACCTCGACCGGGCGCTGACCAAGTGATCGTTGCGCCCGGCGAGCCAGCACCGCATGTTGTGCCGCACCGCGCGGCCGACGATCCGTGCGTTGGGGACCATGTACAGGCTGTCGAGCAGACTGAACCGCCGCAAGAACCATTCGGCCAGAACGGGTTCGGTCTCGGCGGCGCCGAGGAACTGTTCGAACAGCCCGCCAACGGGTCGGTACCAGCGCGGCATCTGACCGGTGGCGTTGTGGAACATCTGATCGCCGATCGCGTTCATCGTCCACACCGGCCAGGTGGTCTTGGCGGTGGCACGGTTCAGTTGGCCTGCGATGTCCGGATCGGGTGATTCCAGCGCCCGGCGCAGATGACCCGCCTGCAGCGACGTCATCGTCATGCCCTGCCCATAGGTCGGGTTGAAGCTGACCACCGCGTCGCCGAACGGCACGATGCCGGTGGGGTAGCGGGTCAGCTTGTCGTACCGGCGCCAGCGGCTGGTCGGGTACTTGTGGAACGCGATCTCGCCGATCGGGTCGGCCTGCCGAATCGCCGCGGCGTGCGCCGGCAGTACCGCGTCGGCCACGTCGCACATCTCGGAAAACGTGCGCGGCGGCTCGACTTTGCCGACACCGAACGTGGTCATGCCCCAGGTGCCGTCCTCGTAGAAGAGCATCCCGATGCCGACAGGTTGCGCGGGCGACGCGCCGGCCACCACCACCTTCTCCTCGATCAGGCCGTCGGCGATGCGCAGCTGTTGGGTCGCGTACCCGATGCCGACGTCGACGGTGTCCTCGATGGGACGCTCAAATCCCCATTCCTGCAGCCAGACCGGCAGCCGGGTGCCGCGGCCGGTGGCGTCGACCACCAGGTCGGCGGGTACGAATTCGGGCTCGGCGCCGTCCGGCGGGTCCAGCACCACACCGGTGACCCGCTGCGCGGCAGCGTCGAACCGGGGCGCACTGACGGCCCACTGCCGGATGGCCACGTTCGGCAGCCGGGCCGCGTGGCGCCGGATCTGCCACTCCAGCTGAGGCCGGCTCGGGACGTAGGTGGTGAACGTCTCCTCCAGCTCCGTCGGGATGCCGAGCACGTGTCCGGCCGCGCCGAAGTGGATCGAGCCCGGCTGATCTTCCAGAATCGGCACGCCCGCCGCGACCATGTCGTCGAGCAGGCCGGGAAACAGCGCGCCGAACTCCTGCGCGCCGCGAGACATCAGGATGTGCACGTGGCGGCCCTGCGGCACCGCGGCGCGGTTGGCAGGGTGCTCGGGCAGGATGTCGCGGTCGAACAGCGTGACCTGGTCATAGAATTCCGACAGCACCCGGCCCGCGCACAGGCCGGCGATGCTGGCGCCGATGACGACCGCGTGTTCGCCCCGCCGCCCCATGGGGGAGCACCTTACCCAAAACGGTACTGACGCTGCTTTGAGGAGCCGGGCACATGGATCTGCGCACGAAGTCTGTCGAGCAGTCGATCGCCGACACCGAGGAGGAAGAAAGTCGGCTGCGAAAAGACCTGAGCTGGTGGGACCTGGCGGTCTTCGGTGTGTCGGTGGTGGTGGGCGCGGGCATCTTCACGATCACCGCGTCGACCGCGGGCAACATCACCGGCCCGGCCATCTCGATCTCGTTTCTGATCGCCGCCGTCGGGTGCGGGCTGGCCGCGCTGTGCTACGCCGAGTTCGCGTCGACGCTGCCGGTTGCGGGCAGCGCCTACACGTTCTCGTATGCGACCTTCGGCGAGCTCATCGCGTGGATCATCGGCTGGGACCTGATTCTGGAGTTTGCGGTCGGCGCCGCGGTGGTGGCCAAGAGCTGGTCGAACTATTTGGGAACGGTATTCGGGTTCTCAGGCGGCACAACCGATCTCGGCCCGTTGACGCTCGACTGGGGCGCGTTGCTGATCATCGCGGTGCTGACGGTGGTGCTGGCAATGGGGACGAAGTTGTCGGCGAACGTCAGCGCCGCTATCACCGCGATCAAGTTGTCGGTAGTGGTGCTGGTGGTGGTGGTGGGCGCGTTCTACATCAAGGCCGCGAACTATTCGCCGTTCGTGCCTGCGGCGCAGCCCAGTAGCTCGGACGTTGACCAGTCGTTGTTGTCTCTGATCACCGGCGCCGGCGGGAGCACCTACGGGTGGTACGGGATACTGGCCGGCGCGTCGATCGTGTTCTTCGCATTCATCGGGTTCGACGTGGTGGCCACCACCGCCGAGGAGACCAAACACCCCCAGCGCGATGTGCCCCGCGGCATTCTGGCCACGCTGTTGATCGTCACCGTGCTCTACCTCGCGGTGTCGATCGTGCTGTCGGGAATGGTCCGCTACACGCAGCTGAGCGACAGCGCCGGCGGCGGCCACGCCAACCTCGCCACGGCGTTCAAGGCCAACGGTGTGACCTGGGCCGCGGACGTCATCTCGATCGGGGCGCTGGCCGGGCTGACGACGGTGGTGATGGTGCTGATCCTCGGTCAGACCCGGGTGATGTTCGCGATGTCGCGCGACGGGCTGCTGCCGCGTCGGTTGGCCAGAACGGGTTCGCACGGCACCCCGGTCCGCATCACGGTTCTGGTCGGCGTGCTGATCGCGATCGCCGCCTCAGTGTTCCCGATCGGCAAGCTCGAGGAGATGGTCAACGTCGGCACGCTGTTCGCGTTCGTGCTGGTATCGGCAGGCGTGATCGTCCTGCGCCGCACACGGGGAGACCTGCACCGCGACTTCCGGGTGCCGTGGGTTCCGGCGCTGCCGGTCGCGGCGATCCTGGCGTGCGGATGGCTGATGCTGAACCTGACCCTGCTGACCTGGATCCGGTTCGGCGTCTGGATGGTGCTCGGGGTCGTCATCTACTGCGCCTACGGCCGCCGGCATTCGGTACTGGCCAGCCGGATGGCCGCCGAGAAGGGGTAGCGCCTTTACAAAACATCAGTCTGTGTCTAGACAGCAGACAAAATCAGGGCTAGAGTAAACCTCGTTGGTGATATGCGTCTCAAGCAGGAGGTTTCTCGTGATGTCGACCGTCGACACGGGCGTTGAGCCCGTCGCGCAGGAGTGGCGCGACAAAAAGCGGCAGCTGTGGCTGGTGGGACTGGTGACCCCGACGGCGTTGTTCGTCGTGCTTCCGGTGATCTGGGGGATGAACCAGCAGGGCTGGCACACGTCGTCGCAGGTGCTGCTGTGGATCGGCCCGCTGCTGCTGTTCGTGCTGCTGCCGTTGCTCGACTTGCGGTTCGGTCCCGACGGGCAGAACCCGCCCGACGAGGTCATGGAGCGACTCGAGAACGACAAGTACTACCGGTACTGCACCTACGCGTTCATCCCGTTCCAGTTCGCGAGCGTGGTGTTCGGCGCCTATCTGTTCACCGCTGACAACCTGAGCTGGCTCGGCTACAACGGTCCGCTCGGCTGGATCGGCAAGGTCGGCGTGGCGTTGTCGGTCGGCGTCCTCGGCGGCGTCGGCATCAACACCGCCCACGAGATGGGCCACAAGAAGGACTCCCTGGAACGCTGGCTGAGCAAGGTCACCCTGGCCCAGACGTTCTACGGTCACTTCTTCATCGAGCACAACCGCGGCCACCACGTGCGCGTCGCGACGCCGGAAGACCCGGCCAGCGCCCGGATGGGGCAGAGCCTGTGGGCGTTCCTGCCGCGCAGCGTGTGGGGCAGCTTGCGATCGTCGTGGGCCTTGGAGGCCGAGCGCATGCGCCGGCTGGACAAAGCCACGTTCAACATCCGCAACGACGTGGTCAACGCGTGGCTGATGTCGGTGGTGCTGTGGGGGGTGCTGCTGGCCGTGTTCGGGTGGGCGCTGATCCCGTTCATCGTCGTGCAGGCGGTCGTCGGGTTCGGGCTGCTGGAAACCGTGAACTACCTCGAGCACTACGGGCTGCTGCGGCAGAAGACCCAACGCGGTCGGTACGAGCGGTGCAGCCCCGAGCACAGCTGGAACTCCGACCACATCGTGACGAACGTGTTCCTGTACCACCTGCAGCGGCACAGCGACCACCACGCCAACCCCACCCGCCGCTACCAGACGCTGCGCAGCTTTGACGGTGCGCCGAACCTGCCCAGCGGATACTCCAGCATGATCCTGCTGACGCTGGTGCCGCCGTTGTGGCGCAAGGTGATGGACCCGCGGGTGCTTGCGCACTACGACGGCGACATCACCCGGGCACATCTGCACCCGCCGAAGCGCGAGAAGCTGATCGCCAAGTACGGCAAGTGCGGGGAGCCGGCAGCGTGAGCGGGTACCGTTGCCCCGTCTGCGACTACGTCTACGACGAGGCGAAAGGTGCTCCACGCGAGGGGTTTCCGGCCGGCACCGGTTGGGATCACATCCCCGACGACTGGAACTGCCCCGACTGCGGGGTCCGCGAGAAGGCCGACTTCGAATCGATGGAGGTAACGAGATGAGCGACTACAAACTATTCCGCTGCATCCAGTGCGGCTTCGAATACGACGAGGCGCTGGGCTGGCCCGAGGACGGCATTGTCGCGGGCACCCGCTGGGACGACATCCCCGACGACTGGAGCTGCCCGGACTGCGGCGCGGCGAAGGCGGACTTCGAGATGGAGGAGGTCGCCCGTTCGTGACGGAACCAAGGCGGATCCCGTATGCCGAGGCGTCGCGAGTGCTGCTTCGCGACTCGATCCTCGACGGCATGCGGGATCTTCTGTTGACCAGGGACTGGTCCGCGATCACGCTCGCCGACGTGGCCCGCGCCGCCGGCATCAGCCGCCAGACCATCTACAACGAGTTCGGCTCTCGGCAGGGGCTCGCGCAGGGCTACGCGATGCGGTTGGCCGACCACCTCGTCGACGAGGTCGACTACGCCATCCGGCAGAACGAGGGCGACATGTATTCGGCCTTCCTGCAGGGCTTTCGGGCGTTCTTCGCGGAGTCGTCATCCGACCCGCTGGTGATCTCGCTGCTCACCGGCGAGGCCAAGCCCGACCTGCTGCAGCTGATCACGGTCGACAGCGCGCCGATCATCACGCACTGCTCGCAACGACTGACCACGTCATTCGCCCAGAGCTGGGTCAAGCATTCCGATCAGGACGCCGGGGTGCTGGCCCGCGCGATCGTGCGACTGTGCATGAGCTACGTGTCGATGCCGCCGGAGGCAGAACTGGGGACACCTGCCGGCTCCGGCGGGCGAGACGTTGCCGACGACTTGGCCCGGCTGCTGACACCGTTCGCCGAACGCTACGGTGTGATCGAGCGGAATTAGCGGCTTCGCGACCGCATCCACTAATATATAAGCAACCTAAGTAATTGGCGCGCGCAGACGAAGGAACGCAGATGACGACGACCGAGAACCGGCTGACCGCGGATGTCCGCAACGGCATCGACTACAAGGTGGCCGATCTGTCGCTGGCCGAGTTCGGCCGCAAAGAGATCCGGCTGGCCGAACACGAGATGCCGGGCCTGATGTCGCTGCGCCGCGAATACGCCGAGGTGCTGCCGCTCAAGGGCGCCCGGATCTCGGGGTCGCTGCACATGACGGTGCAGACCGCGGTGCTGATCGAGACGCTGGTTGCCCTCGGTGCTGAAGTTCGATGGGCTTCCTGCAATATCTTCTCCACCCAGGACCACGCCGCCGCGGCCGCCGTCGTCGGCCGGAACGGCACGCCGGGAGAACCCAGGGGCGTACCGGTGTTCGCGTGGAAAGGCGAGAGCCTCGAGGAGTACTGGTGGGCAGCCGAGCAGATGCTGACGTGGCCTGACCAGCCGGCGAACATGATCCTGGACGACGGCGGCGACGCCACCATGATGGTGCTGCGCGGAGCGCAGTATGAGAAGGCCGGCGTGGTGCCGCCCGCCGAGCACGACGACCCGACCGAGTGGAAGGTCTTCCTGTCGGTGCTGCGCGAGCGGTTCGAGACCGACAAGACCAAGTGGACGAAGATCGCCGAGTCGGTCAAAGGCGTCACCGAGGAGACCACCACCGGCGTGCTGCGGCTCTACCAGTTCGCCGCGGCCGGCGAGCTGGTGTTTCCCGCGATCAACGTGAACGACTCGGTGACCAAGAGCAAGTTCGACAACAAATACGGCACCCGGCACTCGCTGATCGACGGCATCAACCGCGGCACGGATGTGCTGATCGGCGGCAAGAGCGTGCTGATCTGCGGCTACGGCGACGTCGGCAAGGGCTGCGCGGAGTCGCTGAAGGGGCAGGGCGCGCGCGTCACCGTCACCGAGATCGACCCGATCAACGCGCTGCAGGCGCTGATGGAGGGCTTCGACGTGAAGACCGTCGACGACGCCATCGGCCAGGCCGACATCGTCATCACAGCCACCGGCAACAAGAACATCATCACGCTCGAGCACATGCGCGCGATGAAGGACAAGGCGATCCTCGGCAACATCGGCCACTTCGACGACGAGATCCAAATCGCCGCGCTGGAACGGGCCTCCGATGTGCGCCGGATCAACATCAAGCCGCAGGTAGACGAATTCGTCTTCGGCGACGGGCATTCCATCATCGTGCTGAGCGAGGGCCGGCTGCTGAACCTCGGCAACGCAACCGGGCACCCGTCATTCGTGATGAGCAACAGCTTCTCCAACCAGGTGATCGCGCAGATCGAGCTGTGGACCAAGAACAACGAGTACGACAACGAGGTGTACCGGCTGCCCAAGAAGCTGGACGAGAAGGTGGCCCGGATCCATGTCCAGGCGCTGGGCGGTCAGTTGACCACGCTGACCAAGGAGCAGGCCGAGTACATCAACGTCGATGTCGAAGGGCCGTACAAGCCCGAGCACTACCGCTACTAAGCGGTAGATGACGGCTGGCCCTACGTCGGCGAGAGCTTTGGCTTGGGTGGCGGATAAACCGATCTGGCGATCGTCGCCGAGATCCACCCGATCCCCCAACCGAAGCCGACCAGTAAGAAGGTGTGCAGGCGGTCGGGATACATGACTGCAACAACAGTCAGAATCACGGCCCACACGACTGCGCAACCGATGCTGTAACCCGTATAAGTCTTGCGCCACGACATGTCAACGAGGCTAGAGCCGGATTCTGTGGGGGACGTTGGACAGTTCCAATATGTCGGACCGCCACCCCGGAGGGATGATGTTGATCGTTTGCCTGCTTGCTTTGCAGGGTCCGCGCAGCGTGCCGACCCAGTACCGCGACGTCGGTTCGTCGGGTGTGAGTAGGCTGTCACGCCGGTGAGAAACGTCAAGACGACGGTCTCGTTCGACATGCGGGCGCCCGACTGGGCGACGCCGACGAACGAGCTCTATCGCGCCGCGATCGAGATGGCGGCCTTCGCGGACGACATCGGCGTCGACGACATCGGCCTGATGGAACATCACGGCTCCGACGACGGCTTTCTGCCGCAGCCCTTCGCCATGGGGGCCGCGATGGCGGCGGTGACGAACAATGTCCGGCTACTTCTCGGGGCGGTGCTGCTGCCGCTGCACGATCCGGTGACGGTCGCCGAGCAGATCGCGATCACCGATCTCATCTCGAACGGGCGACTGAGCGTCATCCTGGGCGCGGGCTACGTTCCCTTCGAGTTCGCGACGTTCGGAAAGTCGCTCAAAGATCGTGCCAAGCTGATGGATTCGGGTATCGACACGATCCTGCGGGCGTTGCGGGGCGAACGGTTCGAGGCCGACGGCCGTCCGGTCTACGTCCGGCCGCTGCCGGTTCAGAAGCCCGAGGACATCGTCATGGTCGGCGGCGGCGTGCCGGCGGCGGCGAAACGCGCGGCACGCCACGGTGTCGGCTTCGGGCCGATCCTGCCCGAGCTGGTCGATGTCTATCTCGAAGAATGCCGCAGCCGCGGCATCCCGCCCGGCCGGTACTTCCGGCCGGGACCCGTGCCGATCAGCATCCATCTGTGTGAGGACACCGAGCAGGGCTGGGCCGCGATCGAGCGGCACGTGGTCCATGTCATCACCGAATACGCCAAATGGGCCGAGCAGGAGGGCGACGCCTCCAACTCGCCGTTCAAGGGTTTGAGCGATCCCACCGTGCTGCGCCAGTCCGGGCTGTTCGCGGCCTGGACCCCCGACCAGTTGCTCGCGAAAGTGCCTGCGATGCCGGACCGGTCGACGTTCGGATTCCAGCCGCTGGTGGGCGGCCTTTCGCCCGACGAGGGCTGGAAGAGCCTTGAACTCCTCAAGCAGACGATTCCCAAATTAAAGGCGGCGACCGCAGCGCTGGAGTGATCCATGCTTCTAGGCTCGACAGATGCACGCGCTGCTGATCGCGATCGAGGGAGTCGACGGCGCCGGCAAGCGGACGCTGTGTGACGGTGTGCGCGCGGCGTTCGAGGGCAATCACAGGTCGGTGGCCGGCCTGTCGTTCCCGCGCTACCACCATTCGGTGGCCGCCGACCTGGCCGCCGAGGCGCTGCACGGTGAACACGGCGACCTTGCGTCCTCGGTGTACGCGATGGCCGTGCTGTTCGCGCTCGACCGGGCCGGCGCCCGCGAGGAGATCGGGCATCTGCGCGCCGCATACGACGTCCTGATCCTGGACCGCTACGTCGCGTCCAACGCCGCCTACAGCGCCGCGCGGCTGCGCCAGGACGCGACCGGCGAAGCCGTCAACTGGGTGCGCCGCCTCGAGTACGAGCGACTGCACATGCCCGCGCCGGACTGGCAGGTGCTGCTCGACGCGCCCGCCGAACTCGCCGCCGACCGCGCCCGGCACCGCGAGGATGACGAGCCCGCGCGCGCTCGTGATGCATATGAACGCGACGACGAACTTCAGCGCCGGACCGGCGAGGTGTACCGCGGGTTGGCCGCCGAGGGCTTCGGTGGGCCCTGGCAGATTGCGAATCCAGACGTCGATCCGGCGGCTCTGGCCGGGTTGCTGTCTCGTTAGCACGCGAAACGCGCGTGTGGTAGCCGCGATTTATCCCGATCTGGTGACACCATGGACACCATGAGGCAAAGGATTCTTGTGATCGACGACGATCCGTCGCTCGCTGAAATGCTCACCATCGTGCTGCGAGGGGAGGGTTTCGACACGGCTGTGGTAGCCGACGGGCAGCAGGCGCTGACCGCGGTCCGCGAACTGCGCCCCGATCTGGTGCTGCTGGACCTGATGCTGCCCGGCATGAACGGCATCGACGTGTGCCGCGTGCTGCGGGCGGACTCCGGCGTGCCGATCGTGATGCTGACCGCGAAGACCGACACGGTGGACGTCGTGCTGGGCCTGGAGTCCGGCGCCGACGACTACGTGATGAAACCGTTCAAGCCCAAGGAGCTGGTCGCTCGCGTGCGCGCCCGGCTGCGGCGCAACGACGACGAGCCCGCGGAGATGCTGTCGATCGGCGATGTCGACATCGACGTCCCCGCGCACAAGGTGACCCGGCTCGGCGAGCAGATCTCGCTCACACCTCTGGAGTTCGACTTGTTGGTGGCGTTGGCGCGCAAACCGCGGCAGGTGTTTACTCGTGATGTGCTGCTCGAACAGGTCTGGGGGTACCGGCATCCCGCCGACACCCGTTTGGTGAACGTGCACGTTCAGCGGCTTCGGGCCAAGGTCGAGAAGGATCCTGAGAACCCGCAAGTTGTGCTGACCGTTCGAGGAGTGGGATACAAGGCCGGACCACCGTGATATTCACCGCTCGGCGGTGGCCGTGATATTCACCGCTCGGCGGTGGCCGTGATATTCACCGCTCGGCGGTGGCCGTGATCTGGAGCTCGAGGCGACGCATCCGGGGTCGTTGGTGGGGGCGTTCTGGACCCCTTCTTCGTGCGCTGACTGCGTTAACTGGAGCCGTCGGTCTGTTATGGCGCCGATCGCTGCAGCTGCGAGTGGTGACGTTGACCCTGGGGTTGTCGCTGCTGGTGATCATGGCTCTCGGTTTCGTGTTGACCAGCCAGATCACCGATCGTGTGCTGGAAGCCAAGGTGCGCGCCGCGACCCAGGAGATCGAGCACGCCCGCAACACGGTCAGCGGCACCGTCGGTGGCGAGGAGAGCCGCTCGCTGGACAGCAGCCTGCAGCTGGCCCGCAACACACTGATCGACCGCAAGGGCGATCCCGCCGCGGGCAGCGGCGTGGCAGGCGCGTTCGACGCCGTACTGGTGGTGCCCGGCGACGGGCCCCGCGCGGCCACGGCTGCCGGGCCGGTGTCGCAGATCCCCGGGTCGCTGCGCGATTTCGTCAAGGCGGGACAGGTCAGCTACCAGTACGCAACGGTGCACACCGACGGGTTCAACGGGCGGGCGTTGATCATCGGCAGCCCGACCACGGGGCCGGTTTCGGCGCTCGAGTTGTACTTGATCTACCCACTGTCCAGTGAGGAGAGCACGATCGCGCTCGTTCGCGGCACGATGCTGACCGGCGGCGTGGTGCTACTGGTGCTGCTGGCCGCCATCGCGCTGCTGGTCGCCCGGCAGGTGGTGCAGCCGGTGCGCTCGGCCTCGCGGATCGCCGAGCGGTTCGCCGAGGGACATCTCACCGAACGCATGCCGGTGCGCGGCGAGGACGACATGGCGCGGCTGGCCGTGTCGTTCAACGACATGGCGGAAAGCCTGTCGCGCCAGATCACCCAGCTGGAGGAGTTCGGCAACCTACAGCGGCGGTTCACCTCCGACGTGAGCCACGAACTGCGGACGCCGCTGACCACCGTGCGGATGGCCGCCGACCTGATCTACGACCACAGCGAGGACCTCGACCCGGCGCTGCGCCGGTCCACCGAGTTGATGGTCAGCGAGTTGGACCGCTTCGAGACGCTGCTGAACGACCTGCTGGAGATCTCCCGCCACGACGCCGGCGTTGCCGAGCTGTCGGTCGAGCAGGTGGATCTGCGTGCGACGGTGCGAAGCGCGCTCGACGATGTCGGGCATCTAGCGGGCGACGCCGATGTCAAGGTGCGGGTGGACATGCCCGACCACGAGGTGATCGCAGAGGTCGATCCGCGTCGCGTCGAGCGGATCCTGCGCAACCTGATCGCAAACGCGATCGACCACGCCGAAAACAAGCCGGTGAAGATCCTGATGGCAGACGACGAGGACACGGTCGCGGTGACGGTCCGCGACTTCGGCGTCGGCCTGCGCCCGGGTGAGGAGAAGCTGGTGTTCAGCCGGTTCTGGCGCTCTGACCCGTCGCGGGTCCGGCGCTCGGGCGGGACGGGCCTGGGGCTGGCGATCAGCGTCGAGGATGCCCGGCTGCACCAGGGCCGGCTGGAGGCGTGGGGCGAGCCCGGCAAGGGCGCATGCTTCCGGTTGACGTTGCCACTGGTTCGTGGTCACAAGGTGACGACCAGCCCGCTCCCGTTGAAACCGGGCGGGAAGCCCGTTGCGCCAAAAGACGTTGCGCCAAAAGACGTTGCGCCAAAAGACGTTGCGCCAAAAGACAATGCGCGGCGCACCCCGCGGCGGCGAGCGCCGGCGGAAAGCGCATGAAACGCTTGGTGGCGTTCGCATGCCTGGCGTGCGTGATGCTCACGGTTGCGGTCGCGGGATCCGGTTGCGCCGGTGTCCCGTCGTCGTCTGCGCCGCAGGCGATCGGCACCGTCGAGCGGTCCGCCCCGCCGAGCCTGCCCGAACCCACCGCAGGGCATGGACCCCGACGTGCTGCTCCGCGAGTTCCTCAAGGCCACCTCGGACCCCGGCAACCGGCACCTCGCCGCGCGCCAATTCCTGACCGACTCGGCGTCACGCGGCTGGGACGATGCCGGCAGCGCGCTGCTGATCGACAACGTCGTGTTCGTCGAAACCCGAAGCGCCGACCGCGTTTCGGTGAGCATGCGTGCCGACATCCTGGGGTCGCTGTCCGACGTCGGGGTGTTCGAAACCGGCGAAGGTGCGCTGCCCGACCCGGGGCCGATCGAGCTGGCCAAGACCAGCGGCGGCTGGCGCATCGACCGGCTGCCCAACGGCGTGTTCCTGGACTGGCAGCAGTTTCAGAAGACCTACAAACGGCACAACCTGTACTTTGCCGACCCGACCGGCAAGACGGTCGTCCCCGACCCGCGCTACGTCGCGGTGTCGGACCCTGACCAGCTGCCGACCGAGCTGATGAGCAAGCTGATCGCCGGGCCGCGCCCAGAGATGACCAACTCGGTGCGCAACATGCTCGGCTCGCCACTGAAGCTGCGCGGTCCGGTGACGCGGGCCGACGGCGGCAAGACCGGAATCGGCAAGGGCTACGGCGGCGCGCGCGTCGACTTGGAGGGCCTGTCGACCACCGACCCCCACAGCAGGCAATTGGTTGCCGCACAGATTATCTGGACGTTCGCGCGGGCCGATATCGCAGGGCCGTACGTCATCAGCGCCGACGGCGCGGCCCTCGACGACCGGTTCGCCAATGGCTGGGAAGCCACGGACGTCGCGTCCACGGACCCCGGTGCCGACGACGGCGCAGCGGCCGGGTTGCACGCACTGGCCGGCGGATCGCTGCTGTCGATCGACGGCGAGAACGCACCTCGGGTGCCCGGGTCGTTCGGTCAGATGCCCGACCAGATTGCCGCAATGCTGTCGCGCACGGGCCGCGACGTCGCGTCGGTGGTGGCTCTGGGCGGCGGCCAGCCGGACGCGGCGGCGTCGCTGTGGGTCGGTCCGCTCGGCGGGGCCGCGGTCGAAGCCACCGACGGGCACACGATCACCCGGCCCAGCTGGTCGCTGGACAACGCGGTGTGGGTGGTGATCGACGGCAACAACGCGGTGCGCGTGATCCAGGAAGCCGCCTCCGGGCAGCCGGCCCGCATCCCGGTCAACGCGACAGCGGTCACCACCAAATTTCCCGGCCCGATCAACGAGTTGCAGCTGTCGCGGGATGGCACGCGGGCCGCGATGGTGATCAACGGCCAGGTGATTCTCGCGACGGTGGAGCAGACGCCGGGCGGGGACTCCGCGCTGACGTATCCGCGCCGGCTCGGATACGGGCTCGGCTCATCGGTGGTGTCGCTGTCGTGGCGCACCGGCGACGACATCGTCGTCAGCCGCACCGATGCGCAGCATCCGGTGTCATACGTCAACCTCGACGGGGTGAATTCCGACGCCCCCGCCCGCGACGTCGCGTCCCCGGTGTCCACCGTGGTGGCCAACCCCTCGACGGTGTACGTCGCCGATCAGCGCGGGGTGCTTCAACTGTCGAGCGTGGCCGCCGAGAACGAGCAGCGGTGGGTCGACGTGCGACCGCTGATGATCCCCGGCGCGGTACCGGTGCTGCCGGGCTGACGAGTGCGGGGCCAATGTGAAGAACTGGCTACGGGTGTGCCAAATGGGTGGCACGGGATGGTGAACAGGGACTAGCGTCGGGGCCAGTATTGGTTCACGAAATTTGTGAATCCGGCCGCCTCATCAACCGGGGCGCAACTACCGACAGCGGTAGGAGGTGATTCTTTCGACCTCTGACCCGGCGGGTGGTGGCACGTCCTGACGAGCATTCCTCCGCTGGCGTCGACCCAGGAACCGGGCACGCCGACCGCGTGCGACTCCGCGACAGAAACGAGTTGATTGCATGTCAAGCCGATCCGTGGAATTTGACCAGCTGTTGGCCCCCGCAGACGCACTATCCGACGAGCAGGCCGAACCATCGCCGAGCGCCGAAGTCGTGGTCAAGGGCCGCAACGTCGAGATCCCCGAACACTTCCGCATCTATGTGTCGCAGAAGCTGGCCCGCCTCGAGCGGTTTGACCGCACCATTTACCTCTTCGACGTCGAGCTCGAGCATGAGCGCAACCGCCGTCAGCGCAAGAACTGTCAGCACGTGGAGATCACGGCGCGCGGCCGTGGTCCGGTGGTCCGCGGCGAGGCGTGCGCCGACAGCTTCTACGCCGCCCTCGAGAGCGCGGTCTGCAGACTCGAGAGCCGGCTGCGGCGCAGCAAAGACCGCCGCAAGATCCACTACGGCGACAAGACGCCGGTGTCACTCGCGGAGGCCACCGCGATGATGCCGCCCCCGAATTTGGCTCCCGAAACGGCCACCCAGGTGGCGCGCGACGGTGTGGCGGTCGACGACCACGCGCCCGGCCGCATCGTGCGGACGAAGGAGCACCCATCGACCCCGATGACCGTCGACGACGCGCTTTACGAGATGGAACTGGTCGGCCACGATTTTTTCTTGTTCCACGACAAAGCCAGCGACAAGCCCTGCGTGGTGTACCGGCGCCACGCCTACGACTATGGTTTGATCCGGCTGGCCTGATCCGGCTGGACCGGGGGCATCGGCGTGTCGCCTACCATGGAGGACGCCGAAGACTCGAATTAACTAGGGGACCCATTCGTGCTGGACAAGTTGCTGCGCCTTGGTGAAGGGCGCATGGTCAAACGCCTCAAGGGCATCGCCGACTATGTCGGGTCGCTGTCCGACGAGACCGAGACGCTGACCGACGCCGAGCTGCAGGCCAAGACCGACGAGTTCAAGAAGCGGCACGCCGACGGCGAATCGCTGGACGACCTGCTGCCCGAGGCGTTCGCCGTCGCGCGCGAGGCCGCCTGGCGGGTACTGGACCAGCGGCCGTTCGACGTGCAGGTGATGGGGGCCGCGGCGCTGCACTTCGGCAACGTCGCCGAGATGAAGACCGGTGAGGGCAAGACCCTGACGTCGGTGCTGCCGTCCTACCTGAACGCGATCGGCGGCGAGGGTGTGCACGTCGTCACCGTCAACGACTACCTGGCCAAACGCGACAGCGAGTGGATGGGCCGGGTGCACCGCTTCCTCGGGCTGGAGGTCGGCGTGATCCTGTCCCAGATGGATCCCGACGCGCGGCGCACCGCGTACAACGCCGACATCACCTACGGAACCAACAACGAGTTCGGGTTCGACTACCTGCGCGACAACATGGCGCACCGCCTCGAGGAACTGGTGCAGCGCGGCCACAGCTACGCGATCGTCGACGAGGTGGACTCGATCCTGATCGACGAAGCCCGCACGCCGCTCATCATCTCCGGGCCGGCCGACGGCGCGTCGAACTGGTACACCGAGTTCGCCCGGATCGTGCCGCTGATGGAGAAGGACAACCACTACGAGGTCGACCTGCGCAAGCGCACGATCGGCGTTCACGAGTTCGGTGTCGAGTTCGTCGAAGACCAGCTCGGCATCGACAACCTCTACGAGGCGGCCAACTCGCCGCTGGTCAGCTACCTCAGCAACGCGCTGAAGGCCAAGGAGCTGTTCCAGCGCGACAAGGACTACATCGTCCGCGACGGCGAAGTGCTGATCGTCGACGAGTTCACCGGACGTGTGCTGTTGGGCCGCCGCTACAACGAGGGCATGCATCAGGCCATCGAGGCCAAAGAAAACGTGGAGATCAAGGCCGAGAACCAGACACTGGCCACGATCACGCTGCAGAACTACTTCCGCCTCTACGACAAGCTGGCGGGGATGACCGGCACCGCCCAGACCGAGGCCGCCGAGTTGCACGAGATCTACAAGCTCGGCGTGGTATCGATCCCGACCAACAAGCCGATGATCCGCGGCGACAAATCCGACCTCATCTACAAGACCGAGGAAGCCAAGTACATCGCGGTCGTCGACGACGTCGCCGAAAGGTACGAGAAGGGCCAGCCGGTCCTGATCGGCACCACCAGCGTGGAACGCTCCGAGTACCTGTCGCGGCAGTTCCAGAAGCGGCGCATTCCGCACAACGTGCTCAACGCCAAGTACCACGAGCAGGAGGCCGGCATCATCGCCGAGGCCGGCCGGCGCGGCGCCATCACCGTGGCCACAAACATGGCCGGCCGCGGCACCGACATCGTGCTCGGCGGCAACGTGGACTTCCTCACCGACACCCGGCTGCGCGGACGCGGCCTCGATCCGGTCGAGACGCCCGACGAATACGAGGACGAGTGGCACCAGGAGCTGCCCAAGGTCAAGGCCGCGGCAGCCTACGAGGCCAAAGAGGTGATCGACGCCGGCGGGCTCTACGTGCTGGGCACCGAGCGGCACGAGTCGCGGCGCATCGACAACCAGCTTCGCGGCCGGTCCGGTCGCCAGGGCGATCCCGGCGAATCACGGTTCTACCTGTCGCTGGGCGACGAGCTGATGCGACGGTTCAACGGCGCGACGCTGGAGTCGCTGCTCACCCGGCTGAACCTGCCCGACGACGTGCCGATCGAGGCCAAAATGGTCACCCGCGCGATCAAGAGCGCTCAGACCCAGGTCGAACAGCAGAACTTCGAGATCCGCAAGCAGGTGCTCAAGTACGACGAGGTGATGAACCTGCAGCGCAAGGTGATCTACGCCGAGCGCCGGCGGATTCTGGAGGGCGAGAACCTTCAAGACCAGGCGCTGGACATGATCCGCGATGTGATCACCGCCTACGTCAACGGTGCCACCGCTGAGGGCTACGCGGAGGACTGGGACCTGGACCAGCTGTGGACCGCGCTCAAGCAGCTGTACCCGGTGGAAATCAAATACGCGGACCTGATGCACCGCCGCGAGGAGGTAGACGACCTCACCCGCGAAGAGCTGCTCGACGCACTGGTGAAAGACGCCGAGGGGGCGTACGCCAAGCGCGAGGCCGAGATCGACGGGCTGGCCGGTGAGGGCGCGATGCGCCACCTCGAGCGCAACGTGCTGCTCAACGTCCTCGACCGCAAATGGCGCGAACACCTCTACGAGATGGACTACCTCAAGGAAGGCATCGGCCTGCGGGCGATGGCGCAGCGCGACCCGCTGGTCGAATACCAGCGGGAAGGCTACGACATGTTCAAGGGCATGCTCGAGGGCCTCAAAGAGGAGTCGGTCGGCTTCCTGTTCAACGTTGCGGTGGAGACCGCGCCCGCGCCTACCGTCGGGCCGGTCGCCACCCCGGAGGGGCTTGCCGAACTCGGCGGGTCGGCCGACGCCGCAGAGGGCCATGGGTCTGGCGATGGGCCGTCCAACCAGGAGTTGCAGCTCGCGCTGGCAGCCTTGCGCGCCAAGGGAATTGACGAAGCGGACAAGCCGCTCACCTACAGCGGGCCGTCAGAGGACGGGTCAGCGCAGGTGCAGCGGCGCAACGGCGGGGAGCCGACGCCCGCAGGCGTCCCATCCGGGGCCTCGCGGCGCGAACGCCGCGAGGCCGCCCGCAGGCAGGGCCGCGGACCGAAGCCACCGAAGTCGCGACGCGTTTAGGTCAGGTGTGGCGGGCGGCTTCTTGAACGAGTTGCACGCGGGAGCTCAGGCCGAGTTTGGTGTAGACGTGGGTGAGGTGGGTTTGCACGGTGCGTGGTGAGACGAAAAGCCTTGTGGCGATGTCCTTGTTGGCCAGCCCGTCGCTGACCAGCCGCACCACGTCGCGTTCGGTGGGGGTGAGCGATGCCCACCCGCTGGGCGGCCGTTTGCGTTCACCGCGGCCGCGCTGTGCGTAGGCGATCGCCTCCTCGGTGGACAACGCAGCGCCCTCGGCCCACGCGGAGTCAAAGTCCCGCTCGCCCATGGTATCTCGCAGCGCCGCGACCGAGGCCTCATAGCCCGCGTCCCAGACCTTGAAGCGGACCTCGCCGATGCGTTGCCGAATGCCGTGTGCCGCGCCGAAAAGCCGGGCCGCTTCGCGGTGACTGCCGGTCTCGCCCGCCAGAGCGGCCAGGCATTCGAGGACGTCGGGGATGAGCAGGTAAGCCTTGATTCCGGCGGCGCCGGTCAGCGCGTCGTGGGCGTCGCGCTCGGCCCGGTCTGGTTCACCCTGCGCGATCGCCACCCGGGCGCGCGTGCTCAGCGCCCACATCAGCCACCAGCCGGTTGCAATCGAGACCGCCTCGTCGGCCCAGCGACCGGCGGCAGCGAGATCCCCGTCTGCCAGCGCGGCCTGGGCATTCCAGATGCGCCCAAATAGCGCCGTGCTACCACTCACGACAGTGATGTGCTGGTTGGCGGCCTCGCGCGCCTCGTGCGCCGCTGCACGATCCCCGGCGGCCAGGGCCGCGGATCCCACCACTGCGTGCCCGAATGCCGCGTACCTCTCGGAAAGCTTCGCGCCGCCCTCAAGTGTCGCCTCGGCCGCCGCTCGGGCCGCGGCCGCCTCACCCCGGTATGCCAGTGCCAGGCTCTGGCCGGCGAGGCTGGTAACCCTCGAGATCTCGTCGTGACCCGCCTCGGCCTCGGCGGCCACCTCGCCGAACTGTGTGACGGCTCCGGCTAAATCGCCGCTCATCATCTGCGCCGATCCGAGATTAAAGCGGCACTGGCGCGAGTTGAGCCTGTCACCGATCGCGTCGGCGAGGTCGCGTCCTTCTTCGGCGGCCGCGCGTACCGCGCGCGGGTCACCCGCGGTGTGGGCGCCCATCGCCTGCAGGGTGAGGATCTGGTTGAGCCGCCACCGATCGTCGGTGGCACGGGCCAGGCCGATCGCCTCGGCGAAGCATTCCCGGGCCAGCTCGACGTTATAGCCCTGGTCGGCGATGAAGCCATAGGCGGTCAGCGTCCGGGCCAGCAGGGCCGGGTCATCGAGTTCGCGGGCGATCGCCAGGGCCTGCTGAGCCTGATCGAGGCTGTCGGTGGCGTCCACCCGGATGGCGAGCAGGGCTCGGTCGGCAAGCGCCCGCGCCCGCACCGCGGGCGCCACCCCGGGGTGCTGAGCGTCGAGATCGGCCAGGGCAGCGTCGAACCAGGCCCCCCCTTCCTGGATGCGGCCCCGCGCGAGCCACAGCGGCTGCAGCGAGGAGGCCAACGCCAACGCCAGCTCGATAGCGGAGTTTTCCCGGCTCCACCCGAACGCGGCCCGAAGGTTGTCGATCTCGATGTTGGCCTGCTCGATGCACTGCTCATAGTTACTGCCTGCCGGCGCATCGAGCAGCGCCGCCATCGCCGTGTAGTGGTCGCGGTGACGTGAGCGCACTGCGTCGGCCTCGCCGGATTCGCCGAGCTTTTCCAGCGCGTATTGGCGCACCGTCTCCAACAGCCGGTAACGCGTTGCGCCTCCAGCGTTGTCGGCGACCACCAGTGACTTGTCCACCAGCAGGGTGAGCTGATCGAGCACCTGGTAGCGCTCCACGTCGGTGTCTGCGCCGACGGCTTGGGCGGCGTCGAGGTCGAGGCCACCCAGAAACACCGCCAGCCGGCGAAACAACACCCGCTCCGGTTCGGTCAACAGCGCGTGCGACCAGTCCACCGAGGCGCGCAAAGTCTGCTGGCGGCGCACCGCGGTGCGCGCCCCACCGGTCAGCAGCCGGAACCGGTCATGCAGGCTGTCGAGGATCTCGGCCAGCGACAATGCGCGCACCCGCGCGGCCGCCAGCTCGATGGCCAGCGGCACCCCATCCAGGCGCGCGCAGATCTCACCCACCGTCGCGGCATTGCCATCGGTGACGGTGAAATCGGGACGAGCATGCCGTGCCCGGTCGGTGAACAACTCGATGGCTTCATCGGCCATCGATAGTGACGGCACCCGCCAGCTCACCTCACCGGCCACCCCGATCGCCTCACGGCTGGTCGCGAGCAATGTCAGGCTCGCCGCCCCACTCAGCAGAGCCACAACCAGCTCGGCGCTCGCGTCCAGCAGATGCTCGCAGTTGTCCAGCACCACCAGCAGCTGACGGTCGCGAACGAACCGCAGCAGGCTGTCCATCGTGGAGCGACCCGGTTGGTCGGGCAGACCCAGTGCACGCGCCACGGTCACGGGCACCAGCTCGGGATCGGTGATCGGCGCGAGATCCACATACCACGCCCCGTCACCGAACTCGCCGGCCAGCCGCGCCGCGACCTGGATCGCCAGCCGGGTTTTGCCCACCCCGCCCGCACCGGTCAACGTCACCACCCGGTTCTGCGCCAGCAGCGCCTGCAGTTGGCTCAGCTGCGCGTCGCGGCCCACGAAACTGGTCAGCTGCACCGGAAGCCGGGTGGAGACAACGGTGCCCGATACCCGAAGGGGCGGGAACTCGTTGACAAGGTCGGGATGGCACAGCTGCACCACCCGCTCGGGGCGGGGCAGATCACGCAGCGGGTGGGTGCCCAGATCGGTCAGCCACGCACCCTCAGGTAGCCGGTCGATCACCATCGCCTCGGTCGCCCCCGACAGCACGGTTTGACCACCGTGGGCCAGATCGCGCAGCCGCGCGGTGCGGTTGATCGTCGGGCCGATGTAGTTGGCGTCGTCGCGTAGTTGGATCTCGCCGGTGTGCACGCCGATGCGCAGCCGGATCGGGGCTAGCGGCGCTCGCTGCAGCTGCATCGCGCAGGCCGCCGCGTCGGACGCGCGGGCGAACGCCACCACGAAGCTGTCGCCTTCACCCTGTTCGACCGGGCGCACACCGTCGTGTTTCGCGATGACCTTGGACAGAATCGAATCGAGAAGTGCCACGGCTGCCGCCATCTCCTCGGGTTGGGTCTCCCACAGCCGTGTGGAGCCTTCGACGTCGGCCAAAAGCAACGTCACCGTTCCGGTCGGCAGGTCGCTCACGCCCAGCTCGCTCCAGTTCACTACCGGCGTCTGTGCGCACGGCTCAATGTCGCTCATGCTAGCCAGCGTGCGCGCAGCGCGTAGCGCAAAACATCAGCGCAAACGCGCAGATTGCAGCCGGCCACACGCGTATATACGACCCCCGATCACGCAGATCTACGCGTTCTGGCCGATGGTCTTGCCGCCGTGGCCCCGGATAGTCGACTCGGACGAATCCGAGGAGGCACCATGACCGTCGACACCATCGACGCCGACAGCCCGACCGTGTTTGATGTCGGGCTGCCGGCCATCGCCTATGAGCACGCCCACAACCCCGAAGATGCGCACCGGCTCATCCGGCACGCCCGGCTGCAGGGGCCGATTGCGCTGGGACCGCACGGGCCCGAGGTATTGGGTTACGAGCTGGTGCGGACCGTCTTGCGCGATCCTCGGTTTTGCATGCCGAAGGGACATGCCCTGGCGGCACAAGGCATTACGTCCGGGCGGTTGTGGGACAAGGTCACCTCGGGTCTGTTAAGCCGGGACGGCGCCGATCACAATCGGCTGCGCCGACTCGTCTCCCAGGCGTTCACACCACGGTCGACCGCACGGCTAGAGACCACGGTCGTCGGGGTCATCACCGAGCTGGTCGACCCGCTAACCAGCACTGGGCGCTGCGACGTGGTCGCCGATATCGCACGCCGGTATCCGATTCCGATCATCTGCGGGTTGCTCGGCGCACCGCGCCAAGACTGGCAACTGTTCTCGGACTGGGCCGACGACATCTTCAAGATCTTCACCTGGAACGTCGCCGACCACGCCGCGGTCATCATGGGTGCCTTCGACGAACTCGACGCCTACATCGACGACATGGTGGCCCAGCGGCGCCACGACCTCACCGACGACCTGATGTCGCAGCTGATCCGCGCCGAGGACGACGGGGATCGGCTCACTGCCGACGAGCTGCGCATGCTCGCGGGAGGCCTGCTGATGGCAGGCACCGACACCACCCGTAATCAGTTGGCCGCCGCCGTAGGCGATTTGTGTGACCACCCCGAGCAGTGGGCCCTGCTGGCTGAGCATCCCGAGCTCGCACCGCAGGCAGTCGAGGAACTCATGCGCCACAGCCCGGTCATTTTCGCCACCATGCGCGAGGCCGTCGAAGATGTCGAACTCGGCGGCGTGAGGGTGCCGGCCGACACGCTGGTGATTGTCAATACGGCCGCCGCCAACCGCGACCCCGCCATCTACGACGACCCCGACTGCCTCGACATCACCCGTGAGGGGCCGGCGACCATGCTGACGTTCGGCGGCGGCATTCACTACTGTCTTGGAGCACACCTGGCCCGACTCGAACTCGCCGAAGCCCTACGCGTCATTACTCAGCGGATGCCCAACCCGCACCGCACCGGCCCCGCCCCTTGGAAGCCCCTAGTCGGGATCACCGGACCAACAACCCTGCCCATCGAATTCGACGCCGGACACTAGCTCCGAAGTTCGGGCTTTTCGAGCAGCTCAGCCATTCGTTCGAGCGTTTTACGCATGCCCTGTGCGGTCTGCTTGGCCATTCCGCTTGTTTTCAGCCAGGCTCGCTGCCTGTCTCGGGAGATGTCCCAGGTCTCGCGCACCAGCGTGCCGCCCTCGGTTGGGTCGAGTTCGTAACGCCAGATCCGCCCACCCACCAGACCGCCGAGCGTCGTCGTCTGCCAAGCAATCAGGCGGTCCGGCTCGAATTCGATCACGGTGTTGGTCGTCCGGTACGGCAAACCCCAGCGCATCGCCATCCCGAACTTCGATCCCTTCGACAGCGGGACCGAATCCTGAGTCGCATGCCGCACTGTGCCGGAGCCATCGAAGCTCGGGTGCTTTCCGGCGTCGGCGATGAGAGCGAAAATCTCGCCGGCTTCAGAGTTGATGACGCGTTCGACGCTGAGTCGATCTTCGTTCACAGTGTCCTCCACACGATGGCGCCCTCCACACGATGGCGCCCTCCACACGACTCACGTTAGCCCAACGGATACCGTGGCAGGAGCAGCGGCCGAGGTCGAGGAAAAGGAGGATGGTGCGGCGATGGTGACCCGGTTGTCGGCATCCGACTCGTCTTTCTACCACCTGGAGGACACGTCGACGCCGATGTACGTGGGTGGGCTGTCGATCCTGCGCCGTCCCAAGGGAGGGCTGTCCTACGAGACCCTGCTCAGTACGGTCGAGCGGCGGCTGCCGCAGATTCCCCGCTACCGGCAGAAGGTGCGCGAGGTAACCCTCGGACTGGCCCGGCCCGTGTGGGTCGACGACCGCGACTTCGACATCACCTACCACATCAGGCGGTCCGCGCTGCCCTCACCCGGCAGCGACGACCAACTGCACGAACTCATCGCGCGGCTGGCGTCGCGGCCGCTGGACCGGTCGCGGCCGTTGTGGGAGATGTACCTGGTCGAGGGGCTTGCCAAGAACCGTCTCGCGATCTACACCAAGTCGCACCAGGCACTCGTCAACGGGATGACGGCGCTGGAAATCGGACACGTGATCGCCGACCGAAGCCAGCGTGCCCCCGAATTCGGGGAGGACATCTGGATTCCGGGGCAGGAGCCGTCCAACGTCGACCTGATGATGGGTGCGGTCGGGGACTGGGTGGCGCGGCCCGGCACGCAACTTGCGGCGATCCGGTCGACGGTCACCGATGTCGTCACCAACGCCGGATACCTCGCCGACATCGGCCGCCGGGCCACCTCCACCGCCCGCACAATGCTGCGGGGTGCCGCACCGAGCAGCCCGCTGAACACCCAGGTGTCGCGGAATCGGCGGTTCACGGTGGCGACCGGCAGCCTGGAGGACTACCGAAAGCTGCGCGCCCGCTTCGACTGTGATGTCAACGACATCGTGCTCGCAGTGGTCACCGGCGCGCTGCGCAACTGGCTGCTGTCGCGAGGCGAGCCGGTGACCGCGACCGCGACCGCGCGCGCGATGGCCCCGATGTCGGTGTACCCGGAGGGAGACCTCGAGGCCGACGCGCGCCCGGGGCAGGCGATCAGCGAGGTGTCGCCGTTTCTGGTGGATTTGCCGATCGGCGAGGGTAACCCCGTGGTGCGGCTGTCGCAGATCACGCATGCGACCGAAAGCCATTCGACTTCGACCAGCGTGGTGGACGCCCGGACGATCGTCACGCTGTCGGGCTTTGCGCCGCCGACGTTGCACGCGATGGGTATTCGGGTGGCCACCACATACTCGGCGCGGGTGTTCAACCTGCTGATGACCAACGTTCCGGGCCCGCAGTCACAGATGTACATCGCGGGCGCGAAGTTGCTCGAGACCTATGCGGTGCCGCCGCTGCTCCACAAGCAGGTGCTCGCCATCGGCGTGACCTCGTATTGCGGGATGCTGTATTTCGGCATCAACGCCGACCGCGACGCGATGAGCGACGTCGAGATGTTGCCCGCCCTGATGAGCGAATCACTCGACGAACTGCTTGAAGCCGCGCAATAAGCCGCGGCAGTACCATTCGCCGATGGGCAAGAAAAAGGCTGACAAAGAGTCGGCAGGCGGGGCGCCGAAGCGCAGCCGCCGCAAGATCCCCGCCGGGGTGTATGACGCGGAATTATTCCGGCTGCAAACAGAATTGGTAAAGGTGCAGGAATGGGCCCGGGACTCCGGCGCGCGGATCGTCGTCGTCTTCGAGGGCCGCGACGCCGCGGGCAAGGGCGGCACCATCAAGCGGATCACCGAGTACCTCAGTCCCCGCGTCGTCCGGATCGCGGCCCTGCCTGCGCCGTCCGACCGGGAACGCGGACAGTGGTTCTTCCAGCGCTACGTCGCCCACTTGCCGGCCCGAGGCGAGATGGTGCTTTTCGACAGGTCCTGGTACAACCGCGCCGGGGTGGAGAAAGTCATGGGATTCTGTACACCGCAAGAACATTCGCTGTTCCTGAAGCAGGCGCCGATCTTCGAGAGCATGCTCATCGACGACGGGATCGTGCTGCGCAAGTACTGGTTCTCGGTGTCGGACAGGGAGCAGCTGCGACGGTTCCGGTCGCGCCTCACCGATCCGGTGCGGCAATGGAAACTCAGCCCGATGGACTTGGAGTCGGTGAACCGGTGGGAGGACTATTCGCGGGCCCGTGACGAGATGATGGCCGTCACCGACACGCCCCTCAGTCCGTGGTATGTCGTCGAATCCAACTCCAAGAAGAGCGCCCGGCTCAACATGATTTCGCACCTGCTGTCCACGCTGCACTACACGGACGTGCCGCCGCCGGAGGTCACGTTGCCGGCACATCCCGTGCACTCGGGCACGTACGAGCGGCCACCGCGGCATCACTACAACTACGTCCCCGATCACGTCGCGCAACTGCTCGGTGACAGGGAGCGCAGTTCGTGACGCGCGTCTACATTCCGGCGACCCTGCAGATGCTGCAACAGATGGTGGCGGACGGCGAACTGCATCCCAGGAGCGGCACGGCGTTCGCGGTGACCCCGACGCTGCGGGAGGCCTACGCAGAGGGCGACGACGATGAGCTGGCCGAGGTGGCGCTGCGCGACGCGGCGTTGGCCTCGCTGCGGCTTCTCGGTGGCGATGACTCCGATCTGCCGCGGCGCCGCGCCGTGCTGGTCGCCGAAGTTGACGACGCGCAGCCGCGCCCCGACCTCGACGACGCCGTGGTGCGGCTCACCGGCCCCATCCCCTTTGACCGGGTGATCTGCGCCCACGTCGACAATGCGGCCGCCGAGGACGCCGTGGCAGCGGCGATCGACGCGATCGACGCCGCAGACCTGGGCGACGAGGATGGTGAGCTTGTGGTCGGTGATGCGCAGGACCACGACCTGGCCTGGTACGGGCCGCAAGAGCTGCCTTTTTTGCTCGACTTGCTCTGATCCGGGTTGTTACGCGAACGTAGGTTACGGTACCGTAGGTTTCAGGAACCAGAACTGCGGGGAGTTGTGATGGGAGCCAGGATTCCGAAGCCCACCGCGGCCGTCGTCGAGACGCGGCCGGCGACCGTGTCGGGCACCGCCACCAGGCACCCGGTGTCGAAGGCGCTGCGCGCGGTGGTGAGCAGGATCACGACGCCGCTGCTGCCCGACGACTATCTGCAGCTGGCCAATCCGCTGTGGTCTGCTCGCGAGTTGCGGGGCCGGATTGTCGACGTCCGGCAGGAGACCACCGACTCGGCGACGTTGGTGATCAAGCCGGGCTGGGGATTCGAGTTCGACTACCAGCCGGGTCAGTACATCGGCATCGGCCTGCTGGTCGACGGCCGGTGGCGGTGGCGGTCGTACTCTCTGACATCCGCGCCGGTGACCTCGAGCCGCACGATCACCATCGCGGTCAAGGCGATGCCCGAGGGTTTCCTGTCGACGCATCTGGTCGGGGGAGTCGCGCCGGGCACAATCGTGCGGCTGGCCGCCCCGCAGGGAAACTTCGTCATGCCCGATCCTGCGCCTGCGTCGGTGTTGTTCCTCACCGGTGGCTCGGGCATCACGCCGGTGATGTCGATGCTGCGCACGCTGGTCCGTCGCGACCAGATCACCGATGTCCACCATATCCATTCCGCACCAACAGAATCCGATGTGATGTTCGCCGCGGAAGTGGCAGAGCTGGCGCGCGACCATGCCGGCTATCGGATACAGGTGCGGACCACGCGGACGCAGGGTCGGCTGGATCTGCACCGGCTGGCCGACGAAGTGCCGGACTGGCGCGACCGGGAAACGTGGGCGTGCGGGCCGCAGGGGATGCTCGATGCGGCCGAGCGGGTGTGGGCGGACGCGGGCGTCGCCGCGAAGCTGCACCTCGAGCGGTTCGCGGTGAGCAAGGCGGCGCCGCGCGGCCAAGGCGGAACGGTGACGTTCGCGCGCAGCGGTAAGACGGTGACGGCCGACGCGGCCACGTCGCTGATGGATGCCGGCGAGAGCGCCGGCGTGCCGATGCCTTTCGGCTGCCGGATGGGTATCTGCCAGTCGTGCGTGGTGGACCTCGTCGGCGGCAATGTCCGGGATCTGCGCAGCGGTGCCGAGCACGAGCCCGGCACGCGCGTCCAGACCTGCATCTCGGCGGCGTCGGGAGATTGCGTGCTCGACGTCTAATTATTACCCATTGGTAACCTACGGGGTCGTAGGTTACGCTAACGTAGGTCACGACCCCGACGGAAGGAGAATGCGTTGGCTATCTCAAACGTCCCCGCGTTCGCCCATCTCACCGACACGGATATCGAGAGCCTGGCCGTCGAGCTGAACGCGATACGCCAGGACATCGAAGACGCCCGCGGTGCCAGCGACGCACGTTATATCCGCCGCACGATCGCCGCGCAGCGCGCCCTCGAAGTGGCGGGCCGGGTGATCCTGGCCGCCAGCTCGAAGCGCTCGGCCTGGTGGGCCGGCACCGCCACCCTGGGCCTGGCCAAGATCGTCGAGAACATGGAGATCGGCCACAACGTCATGCACGGCCAGTGGGATTGGATGAACGATCCCGAGATCCATTCCTCATCGTGGGAGTGGGACATGGGCGGTCCGGCGAAACACTGGCGGTTCACCCACAACTTCCAGCACCACAAGTACACGAACATCCTCGGCATGGATGACGACGTCGGCTACGGCATGCTGCGGGTCACCCGTGACCAGCGATGGAAAAAGTACAACATCCTCAACCTGTTGTGGAACACGATTCTGACGCTCGGTTTCGAGTGGGGAGTTGCGTTGCAGCACTTGGAGATGGGCAAGCTCTTCAAGGGCCGGGCCAATCGCGAGGCGACGCAGGTACGGCTGCGTGAGATGTCCACCAAGGCCGGCAAGCAGCTGGTCAAGGACTACATCGCGTACCCCGCGCTGACGTCGGTGTCGCCGGGTGCGACGTACAAGTCCACGCTGACGGCCAACGCCGTGGCCAACGTGATCCGCAATGTCTGGGCCAACGCCGTGATCTTCTGTGGCCATTTCCCTGACGGCGCAGAGAAATTCACGAAGAGCGACATGGAAGGCGAGACCAAGGGCGAGTGGTATCTGCGCCAGATGCTCGGGAGCGCCAACTTTGACGCCGGTCCGGTGATGCGATTCATGAGCGGCAACCTATGCCATCAGATCGAGCATCACCTGTACCCGGACCTGCCCAGCAATCGGCTGCACGAGATCTCGGTGCGGGTGCGGGAGGTCTGCGACAAGTACGACCTGCCCTACACGACAGGCTCATTCCTGGTGCAGTACGGCAAGGCGTGGCGGACGATCGCGAAGCTCTCGTTGCCGAACCAGTACCTGAGCGCGACCGTGGACAACGCGCCGGAGACGCGCAGCGAGCGGATGTTCGCCGAGCTGGAGCCGGGTTTCGGGGGCACCGATCCGGCGACGGGGCGGCGCCGCGGCCTCAACACCGCGATCGCGACCGTGCGCGGCTGGCGGCAGAACCGGCGAGCCAACCGCGCCGTGGCGGCGGCGTAGTTCAGGACGGTAGCGGCCGGCCGATGAGCAGGCCGGCCAGGCTGAAGCTGCGCAGCCAGTACCAGGGATGGGTGAAACCCGACAGCGTGACGGGGCCCAGCAGGGGAACGGTCACGAGTGCGGGCCCTCCGTCAGCGCGGTCAACAGCCGCCGGGCCGCCGCCACCCGCCGTGCGGCGGGGCCCTGCAGCGAGTCGAGCGCGCATTCGGGATCAGCGGGAGGGCCGAGGTGACCGCAGCCGCGCGGGCAATCCTTGATGGCGTCGGCAAGGTCGGAGAACGACAACAGCACATCGTCGGGTTCGATGTGGGCCAGCCCGAACGACCGGATGCCCGGCGTGTCGATCACCCACCCAGAGTCGGTGAACGGAAATGCCACCGACTGCGTGGAGGTGTGCCGTCCCTTGCCCACCCCCGTCACCTCGCCGATCGCCCGATCCGCTTCCGGCACAAGGCGATTCACCAGAGTGGATTTTCCCACGCCGGAATGGCCCAGCAGCACCGTCACGTTGCCCTCCAACAGCGGCGCGACTACGTCCAGCGGATCGTCGCGGCCCGCGGTCGTCACGGTCAGGTCCAGGTCGGCGAACTGCTCGGCGAACGGCTCCGGCGGGGCCAGGTCGGTCTTGGTCAGGCACAGGATCGGCGTCAGCCCGCCGGTGTACGCGGCGATCAGCGCGCGATCGACCAGCCCGGTGCGCGGAGGCGGGTCGGCCAGCGCCACCACGATCAGCAGCTGGTCGGCGTTTGCGACAAACACCCGCTCGGTCGGGTCGGTGTCGTCGGCGGTGCGGCGCAGCACCGTTCGCCGCGGCCCGCGCCGCACGATCCGGGCCAGCGTGTCGGGACGCCCCGAAAGGTCGCCGACCAGATCCACGTCATCGCCGACCACGATCGGCGTGCGGCCCAACTCCCGGGCCCGCATCGCGGTGACCGGTTGCGTTGGATCACGGTCAAGCACACATCCCCAGCGGCCGCGATCGACGGTCACCACCATCGCCGGGCGAGCGTCGGCGTGCTCGGGCCGGATCTTGGTCCGCGGCCGGGATCCCCGTCCCGACCGGATCCGGACGTCGGATTCGTCGTAGTCCCCCGGCCTCAACGGCGCGGATCCTGGCCGGCCAACATGTCGGCCCACAGCCGGGGAAACTCCGGCAGCGTCTTGGCCGTGGTCGAGACGTCGTCGACGGTCACCCCGGGTACCCGGAGGCCGACGATCGCCCCCGCCATCGCCATTCTGTGGTCGGCGTAGGAATCCCATCTGCCGCCGTGCATCGGCGTCGCGGTGATCACCAGCCCGTCGTCGGTCTGGACGCAGTCACCCCCGAGCTTGTTGATCTCGGCGCTCAGCGCGGCAAGCCGGTCGGTCTCGTGACCGCGCAAGTGAGCGATCCCGGTCAGCCGGGACACCGACCCGGGCGCCGCCAGTGCGGCCAGCGCCGCGACCGCGGGCGTGAGCTCGCCGACGTCACGCAGGTCGGCGTCGATGCCGCCGTAGGAACCGGGTCCCTCCAGCTCCAGGTACGAATCTGTTTGCAGCACAGTGCAATCCAGCTTGCGCAGCAGATCCAGGATGGCGTCGACCGGTTGCGTGCTGACCGATGGCCAGCCGTTGGCGCGCACCGTGCCGCCGGTCACCGCCGCCGCTGCGAGAAACGGCACGGCGTTGCTCAGGTCGGGCTCGATCCGCCAGTGCCGGGCGGCGATCGCGCCGGGGGCGACCCGCCAGCGGCGCGGACGGGAGTCGTCGACCTGGACGCCCGCGTCGCGCAGCATCGCCACCGTCATCGCGATGTGCGGCATCGACGGAAGGCTGTCGCCGGTGTGGACGACCGTGAGGCCGCCGTCGAACGCCGCCCCCGACAGCAGCAGCCCCGACACGAACTGCGATGACGCCGACGCGTCGATCTCGACCGTTCCGCCCGCCACTGATCCGGCACCGCGCACGACGAACGGCAGCGCCGTGCCGTCGACGGCCACCCCCAGCGAGCGCAGCGCATCGAGCAGCGGCGCGATCGGCCGGGCCCGGGCCTGCTGGTCGCCGTCGAACGTGACCGCGGCGTCGCCGAGCGCGGCCAGCGGTGGCACAAACCGCAGCACCGTTCCTGCCAGGCCACAGTCGACGGCAGCGTCAGGTCGGGGATCGACGCGGCCCGCGACGACCAGATGCTCTTCGCGGCCGGAGCCGTCGACCCGCAAACCCAGCGTCCGCAGCGCCCCGACCATCAGGTCGGTGTCGCGGCTGCGCAGCGCGCCACCGATCCGCGATGTCCCGCTGCCCTGTGCGGCGGCAAGCGCGGCCAGCACCAGAGCGCGGTTGGTCTGGGACTTCGAGCCGGGCACGGCAACCGAGGCGTGCACCGGGTTCGGCGCGGTGGGTGCCGGCCAGCCCCGGTGTCTTCGGTCGCTCACGGCTCCATCATCCCGTGTCGGCCGCCGATGCCACCATGGAGGCATGTGCGGGCGATTCGCGGTGACCACCGATCCGAAGCTGCTGGCCGAGAAGATTCAGGCAATCGACGAGGCCACGTCGGCGCAAAAGAACGGTAGCGGCGGACCCAACTACGGTGCTGGTCCGAACTACGGTGCTGGTCCGAACTACAACGTCGCGCCCACCACCACGATCAGTACCGTGGTGCGGCGGCACACCGACCCCGACGACGATCCGACACGGCGGGTGCGGCTGATGCGGTGGGGCTTGGTGCCGCCGTGGGCCAAGGCCAAACCGGACGGCGCGCCCGACGGCAAGGGCCCGCTGCTGATCAACGCGCGTGCCGACAAGGTCGTCACCTCACCCGCGTTTCGGTCGTCGGCGAAGAGCAAGCGCTGCCTGGTGCCGATGGACGGCTGGTACGAGTGGCGGCCCAACGGCGAGACTTCCTCTGGGAAAAAAGCGCCCAAGACGCCGTTCTACATGTACGCCGGCGACGGTGACCTGTTGTTCATGGCGGGGCTGTGGTCGACGTGGCGACCCAAAGACTCGCCGTCCGACTCCCTGCCTTTGTCGCTGCCGCCACTGCCGTTGCTGAGTTGCACGATCATCACCACCGACGCCGCCGGTCCGCTCGCCGAAATCCACGACCGGATGCCGTTGACGATCAGCGAAAGCGACTGGGACCGTTGGCTTGACCCGGACGCCCCGATTGACGAGGGCCTGCTGCGCGGGCACGGCGACCTCGACAGGATCGAGATCCGCGAGGTGTCCACTCTGGTCAACAACGTCCGCAACAACGGCCCGGAGCTGATCGAACCGGCCGGGCGGCCGTAGTCAGGCTTTGTACCCGGGCGGGTTGGCGCTGTCCACCCAGAAATCCACGCCGAGGGTCGAGCCGGGCACGCAGTCGTAGACCGACAAGTCAGTGACCCCGGAGTCCACCAACACGTCCTCGCACAGCAGAGTGTTGCCGGTGAACTCGCGTGCCGGCTTGGTGAGCACGGCATAGGCGGCGTCGGAGTACACCTCCGGCTTGCGCGACCGGGCCATCGCCTCTTCACCGCCCAGCAGGTTCTGCACCGCGGCGGTGGCCACCATCGTGCGCGGCCACAACGTGTTCGATGCGATTCCCGCCTCACGCAATTCCTCGGCCATGCCAAGTGCGCACAACGTCATCCCGAATTTGGCCATCATGTACGGGGTCGGTTTCAGCCACTTCTTCTCGAGCAGGACGGGCGGGGACAACGTCAGGATGTGCGGATTCTGCCGCCCGATCATGTGCGGGATGCAGGCCTGCGACACGGCGTAGGTGCCCCGGACCTGGATCCCGTTCATCAGGTCGAAGCGCTTGAGCGGGACTTCGGTGATCGAGCCCAGGTTGATCGCCGACGCGTTGTTGACGCAAATGTCGATGCCGCCGAACTGCTCGACGGTCTTGGCGACCGCGGCCGCCACCGAGTCGCCGTCGCGGACATCGCCGACGATCGGCAGCGCCTGTCCGCCGGCATCCTCGATCTCCTTGGCGGCGGTGTAGATGGTGCCGGGCAGCTTGGGATGCGGTTCGGCGGTCTTCGCGATCACCGCGATGGCGGCCCCGTCCGCTGCCGCGCGCTTGGCGATCGCGAGGCCGATGCCGCGGCTGGCGCCGGAGATGAACATGATCTTGCCGGAAAGGGACATGGCCCGACCTTAGCCGGGCATGGTTCGCCGGCGGGGAACAACGACCAGCTACCGCGGTGTTGTTGGGTGCAGTCGGGGTCACAGTGACTTCCGACCTAGGATAGGAGAGCTGCTCTGTGTTGACGGCGTGCCTGCAACGCCCGGTGTGGGAAGGGATCGCGATGACCGACGTCGATGGTGCGGGTAACGCATCGTCTGACGGGGCCGCGCCGACGGCTGCTGCACGCACTGAGACCGACACCGAGCTGACCGCGCGCTTCGAACGCGACGCGATTCCCCTGCTGGACCAGCTCTACGGCGGCGCGCTGCGGATGACCCGCAATCCCGCTGACGCCGAGGACCTGCTGCAGGAGACGATGGTCAAGGCATACGCGGGCTTCCGGTCATTCAAGGAGGGCACCAACCTCAAGGCGTGGCTGTACCGCATCCTGACCAACACTTACATCAACAGCTATCGCAAGCGGCAGCGCCAGCCTGCGGAGTATCCGACCGAGGAGATCACCGACTGGCAGCTGGCGGCCAACGCCGAGCACTCGTCGACGGGGTTGCGTTCGGCGGAGGTGGAGGCGCTTGAGGCGCTTCCCGACACCGAGATCAAAGAGGCGCTGCAAAAGCTGCCGGAGGAATTCCGGATGGCCGTGTACTACGCCGACGTGGAAGGCTTTCCGTACAAGGAGATCGCCGAGATCATGGATACTCCGATCGGGACTGTGATGTCACGGCTGCACCGCGGCAGGCGCCAACTGCGTGAGCTGCTCGCCGACGTGGCCAGGGAGCGCGGGTTCGTCCGTGGACAAGCCGCGGAGGAGGTGTCGTCGTGAGCAGCGGAGGACCAGTTTCGCCTCCCGGTGGGTCCGGCCGATCCCGACCACCCCGACTGCGCCGCGGTGATGGCGGAGGTATGGACGCTGCTGGACGGCGAGTGCACGCCCGAGACACACGATAAGCTGCGCCAGCACCTCGAGGAATGCCCGGGCTGCTTGCGCCAGTACGGTGTCGAGGAGCGGATCAAACAGCTGATCGCCGCCAAATGCGGCGGAGACAAGGCACCCGAAGGGCTACGTCAGCGGTTGATACTGGAAATCCGCCGCACCACCATCATCGAGTTCTAGCGACTACTTCTTGGCCCCGGCGTTGGGCCGCTTGCCGTGGTTGGCCTTGCTGTGTTTGCGGTCGCGCTTCTTCCGGCCGCGCTTGGCCATCTCATCCTCCTGGTGTGCTGACGACTCATATCAGTGTCTCATGGCTGGTTGTGGTTCGATGAAGGGCAACCGGGGCAGGTAGACGGACGGGGGAGTGATGGCCGAGGACGTTCGCGCGGAGATCGTGGCCAGCGTGCTGGAGGTCGTGGTCGCCGAGGGTGATCACGTCGGCGAAGGCGACACCCTGGTGCTGTTGGAGTCGATGAAGATGGAGATCCCCGTGCACGCGGAGAAGGCCGGCACGGTCACCCAGGTAAAGGTCGCAGTCGGTGACGTCATCCGGGCGGGCGACCTCATCGCAGTCATCGACTGACCCGACGTAGAAGGCCATGTCCACCCTCGGTGAGCTGCTTGCCGAGAACACCGTGCTGCCCGGCGAGGCGGTCGACCACCTGCACGCGGTGGTCGGGGAGTGGCAGTTGCTGGCCGACCTGTCCTTCGCCGACTACCTGATGTGGGTACGCCGCGAGGACGGCGCGCTGGTGTGCGTTGCCCAGTGCCGGCCCAACACCTCGCCGACGGTGCTGCTCACCGACGCCGTCGGCACCGTCGCGGGCCCCGAGCGGTTTCCGCAGGTGAACGCCGCGTTCGAATCCGGAACGATCGGCAAAGGCGAGCCGTCAGCCGGCGTGGAAGCCGTGCCGGTCCGTCGCGGCGACGCGGTGGTCGCCGTATTGACCCACCAGACTGCGGTGGCCGCCCGCCGCAAGTCCAGCCCGCTGGAGGCCGCCTATCTCGACTGCGCGAACGACCTGCAGCACATGCTCGCCGAGGGCACGTTTCCGAACGTCGGCGATCTGCCGGTGTCGCGGTCGAGCCCGCGGGTGGGCGACGGGTTCATCCGGCTGGACGTCAACGGCAACGTGGTGTTCGCCAGTCCCAATGCGATCTCGGCCTACCACCGGATGGGGCTGACGTCCGAGCTCGAGGGACACCACCTCGTCATCGTGACCCGGCCGCTGATCTCCGACCCGTTCGAGGCGCACGAACTCGCCGAGCACATCCGCGACTCGCTGACCGGCGGCTCCAGCATGCGGCTGGAGGTGGACGCCGGCGGCGCGGCGGTGCTGATGCGCACGCTGCCGCTGGAGGTGCACGGCGAATCGGTGGGTGCCGCGGTGCTGATCCGCGACGTCACCGAGATCAAACGCCGCGACCGCGCGCTGCTGTCCAAAGACGCGACGATCCGCGAGATCCACCATCGGGTCAAGAACAACCTGCAGACCGTCGCCGCATTGCTGCGGCTGCAGGCCCGCCGGACGTCCAACCCGGAGGGCCGCGAGGCCCTTATCGAGTCGGTGCGGCGGGTGTCGTCCATCGCGCTGGTGCACGACGCGCTGTCGATGTCGGTCGACGAAGAGGTGAACCTCGACGAAGTCGTGGACCGGATCCTGCCGATCATGGGCGATCTGGCCGGCGTCGAATCACCGGTGCGGGTCTACCGGAAGGGCACGCTCGGCGTGCTCGACGCCGACCGCGCGACCGCATTGATCATGGTGATCACCGAGCTGGTCCAGAACGCGATCGAGCACGCCTACGACACGTCCGGAACGCACGGGAATGTGACGATCCGGGCCGAACGCTCGGCGCGCTGGCTCGACGTCGTCGTGCACGACGACGGGCGCGGGCTGCCCGCGGGATTCAGCCTGGAGAAGTCGGACCGGCTGGGCCTGCAGATCGTGAGCACCCTGGTGTCCACGGAACTGGACGGCTCACTGGGCATGCACGACGCGCCCGGTGGCGGGACCGACGTGGTGTTGCGGGTCCCGATCGGCAGGCGCGCGAGGATCGCGCAGTAATTACGGGTAGAAAGTGACGGTTGGTACGTCAGACCGAGCTGCGTGCCCGTGTCCGCGCAGTGCGCCGCTTCAGCGCGCGGCGCTCGTCTTCACTCATGCCGCCCCACACGCCGGCATCCTGGCCGGAATCCAACGCCCACGTCAGGCACTCGGTGGTCACCGGGCAGCGGTTGCAGACCAGCTTGGCCTCCGCGATCTGGGCGAGCGCCGGCCCGCTGTTGCCGACCGGGAAGAAGAGCTCCGGGTCCTCATCACGACAGACGGCCTTGTGGCGCCAATCCATGTAACTACTCCTCGTTGCGTGCGCGCGTGGGCGCACCTATGTGTCTTCGGCTGTTAATACGTGCACACGAAATGTTTCGGCACTGTTGCAACCGATCGTTTCATAGGCTCAACAGATGTCAATAGTCCGTGTTAACTCGTGGGCAAGGTCACTACCGGAATCTGTTCCCAGATCCTCTATTCGTTTGTACTACACTCAATCCACTTGCGCCCTAAATCAATCTGCGAAACGTTATCGTCGCAGGTCAGAGGGCTTTTGCCGGCGGAGCGAGCACGCCTAATGCTTCCGGCACGGCGGTGAACGTCATCGCGCGGCGGGGACCCAGGTACTCCCCGTCGATCTGACACGCCGTAGGTGTGTTCGACGTCACACGAAGCCAGGACACGTCGTCGTCGCGAATCAGATGCTTGGCGGTCATCCGGTGTTTCTTGGACAGCATCTGACGGGTCAGCCGCAGATTCGCCAGCACGTTCATGCTGGTGATCGCGAAAACCCCGAGGCCGGTTTCGTACCCGGTGGTCGGGTTGGTCCAGACCGGACGATCATTGACATAGGTCCACGGGTTGGAGTTGGACGCGAACACGAAGTGGACGCCGCCGATCGGGTCCCGACCCGGCAGCTCCAGTGTCATCGTCGGCTCGCGCGACGCGCTGCGCAGCATCAGCGGAATGGCGGTGCGGATGTAGCGGGAGGCCGTGACCCGGCGTCCCTTCCCGCGCTGCGCCTCGACGGCCGCCACCACCTCGCCGTCGACACCGAGTCCCGCGGTGAACACCGCCCAGCGCTCGCCACAGTCCATCAGGCCGATCCGCCGCCAGCTGCCGTCGTGGCGGTGTGCACCGAGCAGATCCACCAGCTGGTTGGTGGCCTCCACCGGATCGGGGCTGATGCCGAGCGAGCGCGCGAACACGTTGGCCGAGCCGCCGGGCACCACGCCGATCGCCGGGACATCCCCGCGAGGTGTGCTCCCCGGCTCGCCGAGCACGCCGTTGACCACCTCGTTCACCGTGCCGTCACCGCCGTGCACGATCACCGCGTCCACCCTGGCTTGGACGGCGGCCCGGGCGATCTCGGTGGCGTGGCCGCGGTGGTTGGTGTGCTCGACGGTCAGGTGCACCCGGCTTTCCAGCGCGTGCGCCAGAAGGTCGCGTCCCGCCGGTGTGGTGGACGTCGCGTTGGGGTTGACGATCAGCACCGCGCGCACGAGCCATGAGCCTAACGGCGTGGCTACGCTGAGGCAGTGACACCTGCAGTGCCACCTGTTGTGCGCGGCACCGGCGTCATCGTTGTGCTGGAGGGGCTGGTCGCGCTGCTAGTCGCGGTCGCGCTGGTGATCGACGGTATCCACGGGGGCGACGCGCGGATCGCCTTCGGGACCGCGGGGTGGTTCGTGCTCGTCGGCGCCGCGCTCTCGGCGGCCGGCCGGGCGCTGTGGCGCGGGCGGCGGTGGGGCCGCGGCGTCGCGGTGTTCGCCCAGCTGCTGATACTGCCTGTCTCGTACTACATGGCATCCGGCTCGCACCGGCCCGACCTCGGTGTGCCGCTCGGGGTCGTTGCGCTGGTCACGCTGGGGCTGCTGTTCAGCGGCCCGGCATTGAAATGGGCTGCCTATCAATCGGATTCGGCGAGATCTAACAACTCCGGGCCGGAAACGCGGTAGCTGATCCACTCGCTCAGCGGCTTGCCGCCGATCCCGTCGTAGAGCGCGATCGCGTCGACGTTCCAGTCCAGCACCGCCCACGTCAGCCGGGTGTAGTCGTTGACGACGCATTCGGATGCCAGCTCACGCATGAGGGCTCGGGCCAGCCCGCGGCGGCGAAATGCCGGTCGGACGAACAGATCCTCCAGATAGATGCCGGGTCGCCCATCCCAGGTGGAGAAGCTGAGATACCAGACAGCACCGGCCGCGATCTGCCCATCGACCTCGGCGACATGGGCGTACGCCGTCGGGGTCGACCCGAAAAGCGCTGTCTGCATCTGGCTCTCGGTGAGGGTGCAGTCGTCGACGGCACGCTCGAATGTCGCCAGTTCGTAGATCATCGCCGTGATCTCCGCCGCGTCCCCCGGCTGAGCCGGCCGGATCACCGTTGTCATATCGCTCCCAGGGCCGAAAGGATCGTTCTGAATTTCGTGGTGGTCTCCTCGATTTCGTCACTGACGTCGGAATCGGCGACGATCCCGCCACCCGAATAGGCATCGGCGCTGCGGCGGTCCGCCGCCAGCACTGCGCAGCGGATGGACACCACCCAGCGGCCGTCGCCGTGTCGGTCGCACCATCCGGTCGCGCCCGCGTAGAACCCGCGGTCTGGTTCCAACTCGGCGATCATCGCAGCGGCGGCGTCGCCGGGGACCCCGCCGACCGCTGGGGTCGGATGCAACGCCAACGCGAGATCCAATGCGGTCGTCGATGATTCGCGCAGCCTGGCAGTGATCGGGGTGCTCAGGTGCCACAGCGCGGCCGTGCCGCTGAGTTGTGGGGTCGGCGCGATCTGCAGGTCTACGCACAGCGGGTCCAGCGCCTTGCGCATCTCGTCGACCACCAACGAGTGTTCGACGCGGTTCTTGGCCGACTCGGCCAGCGCGACGCCGTTGGCGCGATCGGTTTCGGAGTCGGGCGAGCGCGGGGCCGACCCGGCGAACGGGCGGCAGGTCACCTTGTCGCCGTGACGGGCCACCAGCAGCTCGGGGCTCGCGCCGATCAATGTCCGTCCGGCGTAGTCCGGGCCGGCCGGTGTCAGGTCGGCGAGATAGCTGTACCCCTGCGGGTCCGCGGCGGCCAGCCGACGCAGCACCGTCCGAACGTCCCATGGCCGCTCCGCCGACACCTGCAACGCGCGCGCCAGCACCACCTTGCGCAGCGGGTCGGCCGGATCGCGCAGCGCGGCCAGGGCTCGGCCGATCCGTTCACCGTGCTGTTCAGCGGTCGGGACGGTGGCAGTGATCCGCACGTCCGACGCGGGCCGAGCCGGCCAGGACGGCAGCGTGTCCGAGAATTGATACGTCCGCGGAGCCATCAACGCGGCCGGACTGCCGATGTCGAAGGGCAAGGCGCCCAACAGAATCGGCGTTCGGCCCGACCGCAGAACGGCCCGTGCCTGCCCGACGTCCGGATACGCCGCGAGCACGCCCCGCGCCACCAGCGTTCCCTCCTCGCCGCTGAGCGCGAACGACGGCGCCTCTGTCATCGCGATTCTGGCGGGTACGGGTGGCCGGTGATCCCAAGCCCAGTGATCTGGCGGTTGCCGTGTTCGAAGCCGCAGACCGCGATCGACGCCGCCGGCATCGCGAAACGGCTGCCCTCGTAGATCGGCAGTTCGATCCAGCGGGTCAGCACGGCGCGCGAGAAGTGGCCGTGCCCGACGAAAACGACATCACGGGACTCCATGTGCGCCAAGGCCATCGCGATGGCCCGGTCGGCACGCGCACAGACCTCAGCGGTTGTCTCACCGCCGGGAGAACCGTGCGTCCAGACCAGCCAGTTCGGTACCGCCTTGCGGATCTCCTCGGTCGTCTTGCCCTCGTAGTCCCCGTAATCCCACTCGCTGACGAGCGGTGCCACCTCGTCGACGGTCAGGCCTGCCAGCTCCGCCGTGACGAGCGCGCGCTTGCGCGGACTGCTGACGACGTACGGATGGTCCAGCTGCTCCTGCGCCAGCGTTTCGCCGGCGGCCTTCGCCTGTTCACGGCCGAGCTCGGTGAGGTCCAATTCGGTGCGGCTGGTGTGCTGCCCGGAGCGCGACCACTCCGTTTCGCCATGCCGAACCAACAGAAGTCGATGCTCGAGGACAGCCACGCCGATCGATTCTGCCCCACCGACCGTGGCTGCGTCGGCACGCGTGCTTGGATAAACCCGTGACCAGAGTATTGGCGGTGGCCAACCAGAAAGGCGGCGTCGCCAAGACGACGACGGTCGCGTCGTTGGGGGCGGCGATGCAGGAGAAGGGCCGGCGCGTTCTGCTCGTCGATCTGGACCCGCAGGGATGCCTGACGTTCTCGCTCGGCCAAGATCCCGACAAGTTGGCGGTCTCGGTGCACGAGGTGCTGCTCGGAGATGTGGAGCCGTCGGCCGCGCTGGTGGAGACCTCCGAGGGAATGACGCTGATGCCCGCCAACATCGACCTGGCGGGCGTCGAGGCGATGCTGCTGATGCGCGCCGGTCGCGAGTACGCGCTGAAACGGGCCCTGGCCAAGGTCAAGGGAGAGTTCGACGTCGTGCTCGTCGACTGCCCACCGTCGCTTGGCGTGCTGACCCTCAACGGTCTGACCGCCGCCGACGACGTGATCGTGCCGCTGCAGTGCGAGACCCTCGCGCACCGCGGTGTCGGGCAGTTCCTCCGGACGGTCGCCGACGTGCAGCAGATCACGAACCCCGAGCTCAACCTGCTGGGGGCGTTGCCCACGCTGTATGACGCGCGCACCACCCACAGCCGCGACGTGCTGCTCGACGTTGCCGATCGCTACGACCTGCCGGTGCTGGCGCCGCCGATACCCCGCACGGTGCGCTTCGCCGAAGCCAGCGCGTCGGGAGCGTCGGTGCTGGCCGGCCGCAAGAACAAGGGATCGACCGCGTACCGCGATCTGGCGGCGGCGCTGCTCAAGCATTGGAAGTCCGGCAAGCCGCTGGGCAGCTTCGCGCCGGAGATGTGATTCGGGCTACGGCGCTGCCCCGAGCGCGACAACCGTGCCGCCGCGCTGTTCGACGACCGCGGTGCCGACGACGCGCGGCACGATCGGCCCTGCGACGACGCCCCGGTCGACGGGAATGAGGCGTTCGAAATCGCCGGTGACCGGTGCATAGACCCCGATGCCGCCGGTGACCGGGATCAGCAGTCGGTCGGCCATCATCTCGCCGGGGCCCAGCGGCACCGCGCTGCCTGACGCGATGGTGTAGCGGAACGCGAGCGTGGAGGCGTCGAGCACGGCCACGGTGTCGCCCATCCAGACGGTGATCAAGCTGCCCGCGCGCGACACCTTGATGTCGGGCCCCGGCGGCCTGGGCAGCAGGACGCTGGAGACTTCTTGGCCGGTCTCGTCGTAGACGACCACACGTGGCTGCGGTAGCGGAAGGTACACCGCGGTGCGCAGGTCGGACAGGGCCAGCACCCTGGCGCCGGAGTCGGCCTTCAGGCCGGGTTGCTGGACGAACTTCTCGTCAGGGTTCACGTCCTCCTTGGACACCTTGAGCAGGGTCAGCCGGACATCGGGAAAGCTCGCGCATGTTTCCAGGATCGCCGCACGCTCCGTGCTGGCCGCCGCCGACAGGAACTGGCACGGCGGTTTGGGCGGCAGCGGCGGGTTGACCGGTGCGTCGAGGTCGCCGTACGCCAACGTGCGGACCAAGTCGGTGCGCCACATTTCGATGCGGGTGCGGCCGGCGGCCAGCACCGTGGTGCCGTCGGTGGACAGCGTGATCTGCCGGTCGGCGTACCCCGTGCGGGTTGGTCCGCGGTCCCCGGTGCGCGCCACGACGCTGCTCACCTGGCCGCAGCCGCGGACGTCCGGGTAGACGCCGACCGCAAGGTTGTACACCGACGTCATCCCGCACAGGTCCCGATCGCGCGCGAAGGTCCACCTTTGTTGTCCGGTCATCGGATCGCGACCGACCATCTCGCCTCCGTCGCCGGTGACCACGGTGTCGCCCACGATCACCGGCCCGTCGGTGCGCGGACTCTGCGCGGTCCATAGCTGCCGAAGATTCGCCGGTACCTCGTGCGCCGTACTGACGGCGGGCGCGGGGGTGGCCGCCGGACGGCTCACGGTGGCGCGCGCGTCGCTGTTCCACCAGATCAGCGTCGTCGCGACCGCGACGACGACAACGATGGCCGAGGCCGCCAGAATGTCGCCCCTGGTGCGGCGTTCCGGTTTCACCAACGCGGTGGCTAACCGACGTTGGTCGCGGCCGGGCGTGGACGGCGGCGCCGCCGGCGCCGGCCCGGGTGCGGCGTGTCGGCGCTGCCCTGCTCGGCAGCACCCTTATCGGCCTCGGCCTCGACGTGGCCGGTGACTGCCTGGCCGCCGCGGGTGCGCCGGCGCGAGCGGTCGCGCGCAGGTGTTGCGCTTGCGCCGTCGCGGCGCTGGGCCGGCGGGCGTTGCCGCGCAGATTTCTTCGCGGGACCGATTCGACCGGTGACGTCGGTGGGGATGTCGAGCTCGGTGTAAAGGTGCGGCGAGCTCGAGTAGGTCTCGGCGGGATCGGGGCAGTCCAATCCCAGCGCCTTGTCGATTGTCGACCAGCGGGGCAGCTCGTCCCAGTCGACGAGCGTGATCGCCACACCCGCACGCCCGGCGCGGCCGGTGCGCCCGATGCGGTGCACGTAGACCTTGTCGTCCTCGGGGCACTGGTAGTTGATGACGTGGGTGACGTCGTCGATGTCGATGCCGCGCGCGGCCACGTCGGTGGCGA
Organism: uncultured Actinomycetota bacterium; assembly: GCA_963759655.1. Lineage (GTDB taxonomy): Bacteria > Actinomycetota > Actinomycetes > Mycobacteriales > Mycobacteriaceae > Mycobacterium. The sequence continues at coordinate 118,185 of CAVXAG010000019.1, forward strand.
CCAGCACGTCGATGTCACCGGCCCGGAAGGCGTTGAGCGCCTTCTCGCGGGCCACCTGGCCGAGGTCGCCGTGCACCGCACCGACTTTGAAGCCCCGCTCGGCGAGGTCGTCGGCCACCTTCTGCGCGGTGCGCTTGGTGCGGGTGAAGACCATCGTCGCGCCCCGGCCACGGACTTGCAGCAGCCGGGTGACCAGCTCGACCTTGTCCATCGCGTGCGCGCGGTAGACGAACTGCTCGGTGGTGGCGTGTATCGCCGAGGAGTGTGGCGCCTCGGCCCGGATGTGGGTGGGCTGGTTCATGAACGTGCGGGCCAGCGTGATGATCGGGTCGGGCATCGTCGCCGAGAACAGCATCGCCTGCCGATCGGCGGGGATCTGGCTCAGGATGCGCTCGATGTCGGGCAGGAACCCGAGGTCCAGCATCTCGTCGGCCTCGTCGAGCACCAGCACGGACAGGCCGCCGAGCTGCAGGTGACCCTGCTGGGCCAGGTCCAGCAGCCGGCCGGGAGTGCCCACCACCACGTCGGCGCCGGCCTTCAGCGACTCGATCTGCGGCTCGTACGGGCGGCCGCCGTAGATCGACACGACGCTCAGCGGGCGATCACCGCCATCGGCTTTCAGGTATTTGGCGGCTTCGGACAGGTCTTCGGAGACCTGGATGCACAGCTCGCGAGTCGGCACGACTACCAGCGCGCGGGGGACACCGGACAGCGGGCGATCCGCTGTCGCCGCCTCGTCGTCGGAAACGATGCGGTGCAGCAACGGCGCGCCGAACGCGAGGGTTTTGCCCATGCCGGTTCTGGCCTGGCCGATCAGGTCGTCGCCTGCCAGCGCGAGCGGCAGGGTCAACTCTTGGATAGCAAAGGGATGTTCGATGCCTTTCTCATGCAATGCGCGGACAATTTCGTCCCGAACGCCGAGTTTGGCAAATGTTGGATTAAGGGCGGTCATCTGGCCTTCCGTGTCGTTCCTCGTCGCGCCAGCAAAGCTGGCAATCGTTGTCGCGCCAGCAAAGCTGGCAATCGTTGTCGCCACGCGCGCACGAGTCCGAACAAACACGTCTTGGCCGGCATCACATCGATGCCGATTTCAGCCGATTCGAGTGAGCCCTGCGCTTCTTTCGAAACGGGGCCAACTGCGTGCACGCACATATACCGGCGACGGCGGCATCCGAAGATTGCGCCGCCACCGACAGCCATCATACCGGGCTACAGTGTGGGCCATGAGTTCCACGCAGCCCGCGGCTGCCGCCGAACACCTTTCCGACTTTTCAGATTCCTTGTCTGAGTCGCCGTCTGAGTCGCCGTCTGAGTCGGCGGTCACCCCCGATCATCCGGGTGTCAACATGCTGTTCGCGCTGCTGGCCTACGGCGAGGTGGCGGCGTTCTACCGGCTCACCGACGAGGCCCGGATGGCGCCGAACCTGCGCGGCCGGATCGCGATGGCGAGCATGGCTGCCGCGGAGATGGGCCACTACGAAATGCTGCGGGATGCGTTGGCGACCAGGGGAATCGACGTCGAACAGGCGATGACGGGATTCGTGTCGGCCCTGGAGAACTATCACCGGCTCACCACGCCAAGCACCTGGCTGGAGGCGCTGGTCAAGACCTACATCGGCGACGCACTGGCCGCCGACTTTTACCGCGAGATCGCCGACGCGCTGCCCGACGAGGTGGCCGACGTGGTGCGCGGCGTGCTCGCCGAGACCGGCCACTCGCAGTTCGTGGTCGCCGAGGTGCGCGCCGCGGTGGCGGCCAGCGGCAAGCAGCGCAATCGCCTCACGCTGTGGGCGCGCCGGCTGCTCGGCGAGGCGATCACGCAGGCCCAGTATGTGCTGGCAGAGCACGATGAACTGACCGACCTGGTGGTGTCGGGCACCGGTGGGCTCGGCAGAATCACCGACTTCTTCGACGGGCTGCAGCGCACGCACGCCGAACGGATGGCCGAGCTCGCGCTGGCATAGCTGCGCTCAACGGTTGCAGGTCGTCGCGATGGTGTTGAAGTGCTGGGCGGCGACCGCTTGCCCGTTCCCATCGGTGATCCAGCAGTTGAGGTGGCTCGCGAGACTGACGGCCGTCACCGATTTCAGCAGCATGTCGGCGCCTGCGGGCGTGACGGTCTTGGTCCACGGCAGCATGACGTCGAAGTCGGTTCGCGGCGCTCCCGTCCCGTCGATGTAGGTCACGGTCACGAAGTCGCCCGGCTGCCGGGTGCCCGAGATGATGTAGGTGATGGTCCGTTGGTCGACGTCGGGAGTGGGCGGCGGCGCGGCCCCGGTGGGCGTGGTGGCCGTCGGTGTCACGGTGGTCACGGTTTCCACCGGCGCTGACGTGCTCGGCGTCGTCGCGGCCGGCTGCGGTGTCGTCGCGGAGGGTCGCGCGGGTACCGGCGCGGGCGCGGAGGGCTGGATGCGCCCCGTCGTCGTCGCGGTGTCGCCGCCGCGCAGTATCACGAAGGTGCCGATCACCGCGAGAACCAGCACGGCGCCGGCGACTCCCGCGACCCACCGCCAGCCGGTGGACTCCTCGTAGTAGACAACGCCGTCGTCGTCGTCGTCGTCGGGATCCAGCTGGTCCGTCGCCGAGTGCGGGTCGCCCGCACGGGAGGTGTCGCCCGAGACCCTCATCGGCACTGCCTTCCTCGATGAACGGGCTGATGGTAGTGGCGGAGTCTTCGAGTTCCGGGGGCAGCGCAGGGCGTGTCAGGTCACAGGTTGATCGCGTCTTCGTGATCCCGTCTTCGCGCACGGCGAACGACCGCGAGCGGCCCGTCGGCGACCGCTTCCACTAGCCTCTGTCGGGGGAACCCGGCGACGGAAAGGGACGTGCGCGTGGAGGTCAAGATCGGCATCTCGGAGAGCCCGCGCGAGCTGGTGCTCAACAGCTCACAGACACCCGAAGAGGTCGAGCAGCTGGTTCGCGCAGCGCTGGAGAAGGGAGCACCGGTCCTGGACCTGACCGACGAACGGGGAAAGAGGATCCTGGTGCAGACCTCCAAGGTCTCCTATGTGGAGATCGGCGTCGCCGACGTGCGCAGGGTCGGTTTCGGCGGCTAACGCGTCCGGCGGCGGGTGCTAGGAACGTGTCAGGGGCACGTGTGACAGCCCGCCCCAGGCGAACTGCACCGTCCCCTCGACGGCGGCTTCCTTGGAGATCGGCCGTTCGGCACCCAGCCAGTACCGCGCGCAGTCCACGCTGATGCCGACCAGCCCGACCGCGATCATCCGGGCGCGGTGCGCCTCCAGACCCGAGTCGCGGCTGATCAGGTCGAACACCGCGTCGGTGCACGACTCGGTGGCCACCCGCACCTGGGCGGCCACCTGCGGCTCGCTGACATAGTCGTTCTCGAAGATCAGCCGGTAGCCCTGGCTGTCGTGCTCGATGAAGTCGAAGAACGCCCCGACCGCTGAACGCAGCCGCTGCCGGTTGTCAGTGGTGGTCCGCAGCGCCTGCCGAACGCCGGAAACCAGGTTGTCGACGTGACGCTGAAGAACAGCGAGGTACAGGTCGAGTTTGCTCGAGAAGTGTTGGTAGAGAACGGGTTTGCTGACCCCAGCACGATCGGCGATCTCGTCCATCCCGGCCGCGTGAAAGCCACGGTCGACGAAAACCTCACTGGCAGCGGCAAGTAGCTGACCACGCCGCTCGCCGCGGGGGAGCCGGTTCCCACGGCGGGTCGCACCCGCAGAGGCGCTACTCACGTCACCGCCGTTGGCGACGTCGTTGCCGCGCCGTTCTGCGGTATTGGCGAGATCGCTCATCACATTCCTTCATCTGGCCTTCATCTGGCCCTTTTTCCGGCCGCAATTCGGCTTCGTTCGAAAGACCGACACTACTACCGGCGGGGGCGGTGCGCCGAAAGTGCGACCCGCGCCGACTGTGACATTCTTGGATAGTGACCTACGACCCGGGGCGCGACGGTGGCGGTCGTGCCCCGGTGCTGCGCAGCGATTGGCGGGAGCCGCTGCGCGCCCAGCGTGACCCGCTGGCCGACGACCCGGGGCGGGTTCGCTCAAATCGTGACGGCGGACCGCACCCGCGCAAGCGGACGTGGCTGGGCCGGTTCGTCTCGACGTACGGGTGGCGTGCCTACGCGCTGCCGATACTGACCGCCGTCACGGTCATCTGGGCCTACCAGGCGGTGACCGGCACCGGCGAGGATCACCAGGGCGCCTCCGAAGGCCTGGTGGAGGGTCCGCGGCAGACCATCGATGCCGGCGGCACTGCGATCGTCGGTGCCCCACCGAAGGGGCTCACACAGTTCGACGTGAACCTGCCCACCGGCGTGTTGCCCGACGGCGGCCCGTTCACCGAGGTCGGGGCCAAGACGTGGCACATCGTGCCCGGCACCGAGCAGCAGGTCGGACAGGGCACCACGAGGGTGTTCTCCTACACCGTCGAGGTGGAGGACGGCATCGACACCACCGCGTACGGCGGCGACGAGGGATTCGCCCTGATGGTCAGCCAGACCCTGGGCAACCCGAAGAGCTGGACGCACAACCCGCAGTTCGCGTTCCGCCGCATCGATAGCGGCAATCCCGACTTCCGGGTTTCGCTGACCTCGCCGGTGACGCTGCGCGAGGGCTGCGGCTACGAGATCCAGCTGGAGAGCTCCTGCTACAACCCGGCCTATGGGCCGGACGCGCAGCGGCGGGTGTTCATCAACGAGGCCCGCTGGGTGCGCGGCGCGGTTCCGTTCCAGGGCGACGTCGGCTCATACCGGCAATACCTGATCAACCACGAGGTGGGGCACGCGATCGGGTATCAGCATCACGAGCCGTGCGACGACAACGGTGGTCTCGCGCCGGTGATGATGCAGCAGACGTTCTCCACCGCGGACAACGACGCCGCCAGGTTCGACCCCGACACCGTCAAGCCCGACGGCAAGGTGTGCCGCTTCAACCCGTGGCCGTATCCGATCGCCTGACCTTCTCCCGGCAGACCGGGAAGGTCTGCGCGGCAATCGTCGTTATTGGACGTGCCTATTGTGATGGTGTGAGGTCCGGCTGCGTCCGGCCGCGCCTGTCAGGGGCCCCGCTGACCCGAGGAGATGAGCCGGTGTCGACATCGTTGCCGCCGCTGGTGGAACCAGCAGCCGAGCTGACGCGTGACGAGGTCGCGCGTTACAGCCGCCACCTCATCATTCCCGACCTGGGTGTCGAAGGGCAGAAGCGGCTGAAAAACGCGAAGGTGTTGGTGATCGGCGCCGGAGGTCTGGGGTCACCGGCCTTGCTCTACCTGGCCGCCGCGGGGGTCGGCACGATCGGGATCGTTGAGTTCGACGTCGTTGACGAATCCAACCTGCAGCGTCAGATCATCCACGGGCAGTCCGATATCGGGCGGTCCAAGGCACAAAGCGCGCGCGACTCGATTTCCGAGATCAACCCACTGGTCGAGGTTCGCCTGCACGAGCTGCGGCTGGAGCCGACGAACGCGGTGGACCTGTTCGAGGAGTACGACCTGATTCTGGACGGCACCGACAACTTCGCCACCCGCTATCTGGTCAACGACGCCGCGGTGCTGGCCGGCAAGCCCTACGTCTGGGGCTCGATCTACCGCTTCGAGGGCCAGGTGTCGGTGTTCTGGGAGGACGCGCCGAACGGCCTCGCCCTGAACTACCGCGATCTGTACCCCGAGCCGCCGCCGCCCGGCATGGTGCCGTCCTGCGCCGAGGGCGGGGTGCTGGGCATCCTGTGCGCGTCGATCGCGTCGGTGATGGGCACCGAGGCGATCAAGCTGATCACCGGCATCGGCGACCCGCTGCTGGGCCGGCTGATGATCTACGACGCACTGGATATGAGCTACCGCACGATCAAGATCCGCAAGGACCCCGAGGCGCCGAAGATCACCGAGCTCATCGACTACGAGGATTTCTGCGGCGTGGTGTCCGAGGAGGCCGCCGAGGCGTCGGCGGATTCGACCCTGACGCCGCGCGAACTGCGCGAGCTGCTGGATTCCGGCAAGAAGGTGGCGCTCATCGACGTGCGCGAGCCGGTGGAGTGGGACATCAACCACATCGACGGGGCGCAGCTGGTGCCCAAGTCGACACTCGAGTCGGGTGAGGGACTGGCCAAGCTGCCCCAGGACCGGATCCCGGTGCTGTACTGCAAGACGGGGGTTCGCTCAGCCGAAGCACTGGCCGCAGTGAAGAAGGCGGGTTTCTCCGACGCGAAGCACCTTCAGGGCGGCATCGTGGCGTGGGCAAGACAGCTCGAGCCCGACATGGTGATGTACTGAGGCTTTGGTAGCCGACACAGCCGCCCTTCTTGGCCGGACCTGCGCATTTCCGTATGTAGCCTGGCGCTATGACCGTCGAGCGCCCGCCGGAGCACGTGCAGGCGGCGTTCGGACTGACAGGGTCTCGGCCCGAAGCACTCGGCGCCGGCTGGGAAGGCGGATGGCGCTGCGGTGAGGTCGTGCTGTCGATGGTCGCCGACCACGCCCGCGCTGCGTGGTCGGCGAAGGCCCGGGAGACGTTGTTCGTCGACGGTGTGCGGCTGGCAAGACCGGTTCGCTCGACGGACGGACGTTACGTCGTTGCGGGCTGGCGCGCCGACACCTACGTCGCCGGAACGCCGGAGCCGCGGCACGACGAGGTGGTGTCGGCGGGGGTTCGGCTTCATGAGGCCACGGCGAAGCTGGAACGGCCGCGGTTTCTCACGCAGCCGCCCGCGGTGCCGTGGAGCGACGTCGACGTGTTCATCGCAGCGGACCGCGCCGCGTGGGAGGAGCATCCGCTGCACGCCTGGCCGTCGGGCGCCCGGGTGTCGCCGGGATCGGCGGACGGCCGGCGGTCCCTCGACCTGATCAACCAGCTCACCGGGCTGCGCAAGCCCGTCAAGAGCCCCAGCCAGCTGGTGCACGGAGACCTCTACGGCACAGTGCTTTTCGCCGGCACGGCCGCGCCGGGGATCACCGACATCACGCCCTATTGGCGGCCGGCGCCATGGGCGGCGGCCGTGGTCGTGACGGACGCGTTGTCATGGGGCGACGCTGACGACGGGCTGATCGAACGCTGGGCTTCGCTGCCGGAGTGGCCGCAGATGCTGTTGCGCGCCTTGATGTTTCGACTCGCCGTGCACGCCCTTCACCCGCGGTCCACCGCCGCGGCGTTTCCCGGTCTGGCCCGCACGGCGGCACTTGTGCGGCTGACCCTGTAGCCGGGTGTGAAATCGGCGGTCGGGGGGCGAAATGTGACGTGGACCACGGCCGCGGGCGAATTCACCGGATCCGTGACGGCGCGGTGAGCAGGTTGTAGCAATCAGGTCATCACCTGCAGCGTTGCCGCAACAACTCTTTCCTACCGTGCTTGTTTACGCCCACCAGCGAAACGCGTTCTCGTAGTAGTGGGCCTCGAAACAAGATCGACGCCCACCGACAGGAGCTAGTGGCATGACAGTCACCACCGAAACGACGCCACTCGAACCCCCATTACCTGGTCGCGGAGCGCATTGGATCAAAGACTGGCGCCCAGACGATCCCGAGTTCTGGAAAAGCGTCGGCAAGCCGATCGCGCGCCGCAACCTAATCTGGTCGATCTTCGCCGAACACATCGGTTTCTCGGTGTGGCTGCTCTGGAGCATCGTCGTGGTCCAGATGACCGCGGGCCCACACGGCGCGGCTGCGGCGTCCGGATACGCACTGTCCGCCGTTCAAGCCCTGTGGCTGGTCGCCGTTCCCAGCGGTGTCGGAGCGTTCCTCCGGCTCCCGTACACCTTTGCCGTCCCGGTGTTCGGCGGCCGCAATTGGACAACGATATCGGCGTTGCTCCTGGTTATTCCCTGCTTGCTGTTGGCCTGGGCGGTCAGCCACCCGGGCATTCCGTTCGGGCTGTTGTTGTTGATTGCTGCCACAGCTGGCTTCGGCGGCGGCAATTTCGCCTCCTCGATGGCAAATATTTCGTTCTTCTACCCGGAGAGCGAAAAAGGCTGGGCGCTAGGTTTGAACGCGGCGGGCGGAAACATTGGCGTCGCGGTGGTTCAGAAAGTCATCCCGATGGTGATCGTTGCCGGTGGGGGCCTTGCGCTTTCGCGTGCCGGGCTGTTCTACGTGCCGTTCGCGTTGGCAGCCGCTGTGTGCGCGTTCCTGTTCATGAACAACCTGACCGAAGCCAAAGCTGACGTCAAACCGGTGTGGCAATCGCTGCGACACGCCGATACCTGGATCATGTCGCTCTTGTACATCGGCACCTTCGGCTCGTTCATCGGCTACTCGGCCGCGTTCCCGACGCTGTTGAAGACCGTTTTCGGCCGCGGCGACATCGCGCTGGCCTGGGCGTTCCTTGGTGCCGGCATCGGCTCGCTGGCCCGCCCACTGGGCGGCCGCCTGGCGGACCGGCTCGGCGGCGCGCGCATCACCGCGGTGAGCTTTATCGCGTTGGCGGTCGGCGCGGGGGGCGCGCTGTGGTCGGTCCGTGCGGTGAATATGCCGACCTTCTTCGTCAGCTTCATGTTCCTGTTCGTCGCCACCGGTGTCGGAAATGGCTCGACATATCGGATGATCACAAGGATTTTCAAGGTGAAGGGCGAAGATGCCGGCGGTGATCCGGAGACGATGGCGCACATGCGCCGGCAAGCCGCTGGCGCACTCGGTATCATCGCGTCAGCTGGCGCTTTTGGGGGATTCATTGTGCCGTTGGCGTACGCATGGGCGAAATCTCACTACGGAAATATCCAGCCCGCACTGCAGTTCTACATCGTCTTTTTCTGCGTGCTGATCGTCGTCACCTGGGTGGCGTACTTACGGAAGAACACGCGGATGGGGCGGGCTGGTGTGTGACGAGTACTGATGAGTCAGGTCGAGCCTGGACAAAGTCGTTGGGTTAGTGAGGCGTTGGCCCCACGGTCGGTTGTGGTCGTCGGCCACGGCATGGTGGGTCACCGGTTCGTCGAGGCACTGCGCGATCGCGACCTCGACGACCGCTGGCACATCACCGTGCTGTGTGATGAACCGACACCCGCCTACGACCGGGTTGCGCTGTCGTCGTACGTCGACAGCTGGGACCGCGGTGCGCTCGCCCTGCCCGGAAACGACTACGCCGGTGATGATTTGGTGCACCTGCGGGTGGCTGAAAGGGTCACCACCATCTCTCGGGCGGCGCGCACCGTTACCACGTCGGCTGGTGCTCGTATCGGCTACGACGCGCTTGTGCTGGCCACCGGCTCCTATCCGTTCGTGCCGCCGATCCCGGGCAAGGACTCCGATCGCTGCTTCGTCTATCGCACGCTGGACGATCTCGACGCGATCCGGGTGGTGGCCGAGGCCGCCCGGCCAGGGGCCGCCGGCATCGTGGTCGGCGGCGGCCTGTTGGGCCTGGAAGCGGCAAACGCGTTGCGGCTGATGGGCTTGACACCGCATGTCGTGGAGCTCGGTCCGCGGCTGATGCCGCTTCAAGTCGACCAGGGCGGTGGCGCGGTGCTGGCCGACATCGTCAAGCGGCTGGGTCTGACCGTGCACACGGGTGTGTCGACTACAGCGATCCGGGACCACGGCAGCGGGCTGCGGGTGACGCTGTCGGACGGCGAAACCGTCGACGGTGCCGTGCTGGTGTTCTCGGCCGGCGTGCGGCCTCGCGACGAGTTGGCGCGCGCGTGCGGCCTCGAGATCGCCGATCGCGGCGGTGTTGTCTGCGATATCGGTTGCCGCACCAGCGATCCGCACATCTATGCGGTCGGCGAGGTGGCGGCGATCGAGGGTCGCTGCTACGGGCTCGTCGCACCCGGCTACGCCACCGCGGAGGTGGTGGCCGACCGGTTACTCGGCGGTACCGCGGAGTTCCCCGGCGCGGACATGTCGACCAAGCTCAAGCTGCTGGGCGTCGACGTGGCCAGCTTCGGCGACGCGCACGCCACGACCGTTGGCGCACTCGAGGTCGTGCTGAACGACGCCACGAAGGGCACCTACGCGAAACTGGTTGTCTCCGATGATGCGTCGACGCTGTTGGGCGGCATCCTGGTGGGGGATGCGACCGCCTACGGCACGCTGCGCCCGCTCGTCGGCCGCTCACTGCCCGCCGATCCGGCCGCTCTGATCGCACCGGCTGCCGCCGAGGTGGGCGTGGGCGCACTGCCCGACGAGGCGCAGATCTGCTCATGCAACGCGGTGAGCAAGGGTGCGATCTGCGCGGCCATCTCACAAGGCGCATGCGACGTGGGATCGATCAAGGGCGCCACCGTAGCCGGAACATCCTGCGGCAGTTGCGTTCCAATGCTCAAGCGGCTGTTGGAGGCACAAGGTGTCGAGCAGTCCAAGGCGCTGTGCGAGCACTTCACCCAGTCGCGGGCCGAACTGTTCCAGATCGTGGCCGCCACCGGGATCCGGACGTTCTCCGGCTTGATCGCCAGGCACGGCACCGGAACCGGTTGCGACATCTGCAAGCCCGCCGTCGCGTCGATCCTGGCGTCGACGTCGTCCGAGCACATCCTCGACGGCGAGTCCGCCGCGCTGCAGGACACCAACGATCACTTCTTGGCCAACCTGCAACGCAACGGCACTTACTCGGTGGTGCCGCGGCTGCCCGGCGGCGAGATCACCGCCGAGAAACTCATCGCAATCGGAGAGGTGGCACGCGATTTCGCGCTGTACACCAAGATCACCGGCGGCCAGCGGATCGACCTGTTCGGTGCGCGTGTCGAGCAGCTTCCGCTGATCTGGAAGCGGCTGATCGACGCGGGCATGGAGTCCGGCCACGCGTACGGCAAGGCCCTGCGAACGGTCAAGAGCTGCGTGGGCTCGACGTGGTGCCGCTACGGCGTACAGGACTCGGTGGCGATGGCCGTTGACCTCGAGCTGCGCTATCGCGGTCTGCGGTCACCGCACAAGGTGAAGATGGGTGTTTCGGGATGTCAACGCGAATGCGCCGAGGCCCGCAGCAAGGACGTCGGCGTCATCGCGACCGAAAAGGGTTGGAACCTCTACGTCGGCGGCAACGGCGGGGCGACCCCGAAGCACGCGCGGTTGCTCGCAGGCGACCTCGACTCCGAGACGCTGGTGCGCTACATCGACCGCTACCTGATGTTCTATATCCGCACCGCGGACCGGCTGCAGCGCACGGCGGTGTGGCAAGAGACCATCGACGGGGGCCTGAATCACATTCGCGACGTCGTGTGCGATGACTCGCTGGGCATCGCGGCGGACCTGGAGGCCGCCATGGCGCGCCACGTCGCGGCGTATTCCGACGAGTGGGCCGGGGTGCTCGCCGACCCGGAAAAGCTGTCGCGGTTCGTGTCTTTCGTCAACGCCCCCGATCAGCCCGATCCCACCGTCGTTTTCGACGAGAGCGGTGCCCGGAAGGTGCCGGTGATGCTCGGCACACCGCGCATCGGTGACACGTGCGAAAGGCCGAATTAATGGTTACGAAACACACCGGACGTGCAATAGGGCTCGGAAAAAGCCTCAGAACGATAGGACTCGGAACAATTCGAAGGGCCTCAGAAAGATTCGAAGGGCAGGCGCCCGGCATGGCGGTTCTCATTGATCGGCCCAGCTATGTCCCCGTGGATGTCGAGGTCGACGCGCGGGTCTGGACGGCGGCGTGCCGGCTGGACGCGCTGCTGCCCGGACGCGGCGTCGCGGTACTGCTGCCGGGTGGGGAGCAGGTGGCGCTGTTCCTGCTCACCGACGGGACGCTGGCGGCGGTCAGCAACATCGACCCGTTCGGCCGGGCCGCGGTGATATCGCGCGGTATCACCGGCGACCGGCGAGGTGAGGCGACGGTGGCATCGCCCCTGCTCAAGCAGGTCTTCTCCCTTCGTGATGGACGCTGCCTCGACGATGAGTCGCACGCGCTGACGGTCTACGAAGTGCGGGTGATCGATGGAATCGTGCATATCGCCCGCAAGTGAGCCGCTGGCGGGCTTCACGATCGGCGTGACCGCGGCCCGCCGATCGGAAGAACTCATCACGTTGTTGGAGCGCCGTGGCGCCGCCGTTGTGCACGCGCCGGCGATCCGGATCATCCCGCTGGTTGACGACGTCGAATTGCGCCGCGTCACCATGCTTCTCATCGAACAGCCGCCCGACGTCGTCGTGGTGACCACCGGAATCGGCTTCCGCGGGTGGATCGAGGCCGCGCACGGTTGGGACGTCGCCGACGATCTGATCGCCGCGCTCGGGTCCACGCGCATCCTGGCCCGCGGCCCGAAGGCGCGCGGCGCGGTCCGCCAGGCCGGCATGTGCGAGGAATGGAGCCCCGAGTCCGAGGCGTCGCCCGAGGTGCTCGACCGGCTGCTCGCCGACGGCGCGGCCGGACTGCGCATCGCGGTTCAGTTGCACGGTGCGGCTTCGGAATGGGAGCCGAACGCCGACGTCTGCGACGCGCTCACGCTGGCCGGCGCCCAGGTGATCCGAGTGCCCGTCTACCGCTGGGAGCCACCGGAAGACCACCGGGCGATGGATCAGCTGATCGCGATGATCATCCACGGCGAGGTCGACGCGGTGAGCTTCACCAGCGCGCCGGCGGTCGCGTCAATGTTGCAGCGCGCCAAGGCACTCGGTTGGGTCGGCGAACTCATCGCGGCGATGCGCGATCAGGTAGCGGCGATCTGCGTGGGGCCGGTCACCGCGGCACCGCTGCGACGGCTCGGTGTTCCGACCGCCCATCCCGATCGCTACCGGCTCGGTGCGCTGGCCCGGCTGATCAGCGACGAGGTTCCGCGCCGCGCTTGTTATTTCACCGCTGGGGGTCATCGCATCAGCGTGCGTAGCGCAACGGTGGCCGTCGACGGCGACATCCGGAGCGTGTCGCCGGCCGCGATGGCGTTGCTGCGGCGCTTGATGGCGCATCCCGGGTGGGTGGTGTCGCGGGAGGAGTTGCTCGCGCAGCTACCCGGAGGCGGGGGCGACACGCACGCGGTGGAGACGGCGATGGCCCGGCTGCGGTCGTCGCTGGGCGCGCCGCGCGTGATCCAGACCGTCGTCAAACGCGGGTACCGGCTGGCGATCGATCCGGCAGCATGCTGATCCTGGTCGCCCACGGCACCCGAAGCACCGCGGGGGTGCTCACCATCGGGGCGTTGAGTTCCGCGGTGGCGGAGCGGATCGGGCCGCTGCGAACGGCGTTCGTGGACGTCCTCGGGCCGAATCCGGCGGAGGTGCTCGCGGAGGGGAGGTCGGCGGAGGGGCAGCCGGTGGTGGGGCAGTCGGCCGTCGTCGTGCCGGCGTTTCTCGCGTCGGGGTATCACGTGCACGCCGACCTGCCGCCCCGGATCGCCGAGAGCGGGCACCCCGACGTGTCGGTGATGCCCGCGCTCGGCCCTGATCCCAGGTTGGCGGATGTGATGCGTGACCGACTGCGCGAGGTCGGCTGGCGACGCGGCGACGCGGTGGTGATGGCCGCCGCCGGTTCATCCGATCCCCGTGCGCGTCGTGAATTACAGTGGGCCGCTGCATTATTAGCGGGGCGAGTCGGTGAAGTGCGGTTAGGTTACATCGCGACCGGCAGCCCACGAGTGGGCGATGTGGTCAGCCAGTTGCGTGCCGCCGGTCGGCGGCGCATCTTCATCGCGTCATACCTGCTGGCACCGGGACTTTTTCACGATCGGCTCGCCGGCATCGGCGCGACCGCCGTAACGGCCCCGCTCGGGGTCCACCCCGGCGTCGTCGATCTCGTCGTCGAACGGTTCTCGCGGGGGATGTCAGAACGAGTGGCGGACGTCGCGTAGCGGGACTTTGCCGTCAACGGCGAGCACACCCTCGGCGCGCAGCAGCTCGAGCTGCCGGGTGGCCAGGTGGTGAGCGGGTCGTCCGCTCGAGCGGATCACGCGGTGCCACGGAAGGTCGGCAGAATCGGTGCGCATGATCCAGCCGACGATGCGTGGACTGGAAAGCCCGGCGGCCATTGCGATGTCGCCATAGGTGGCGACCTTCCCGGCGGGAATCATCGCGACCAAAGCGCGCACGAGTTCAACGTCCGCGTCGGTGACCGTCATGCCGGGCGGAGCTGTTCCCGGACAGCGGCGGCAGACTCATCGGGCCGCGCCAGTGGCACCATGTGATGGCAGTCGACGTCGACGAAGGTGAAGTTCTGCCGGTAACCGGTCTGCAGGCAATCGATCAGTCGGCCGGTGACACAGGACGGACGGGCCCGGGTAGCGCGCAGCAGGGTAATTGGAGTTACGCTGCGCGGCAACACAATCGGGCGGGCCAGTTCGCTCCAGTACGCGATCATGGCGGGCAGGCTCATCCGCCAGCCAACCCGGCCGTGCGGCCAACGAATAAGGTGCTCGTCGAGCTCGGCTTCCAACTCGGCTCCGGGTACATCCCGCCAGGCTCCGGATACGTTGTCGGCGCGGGCCTCTTCGCGGTCGGTGTAGTCGGGTGACGCCAGCATCTCGTCGGCGAACTCGCGCATTCTGTTGCCATCAAGGCCGATTGCGGGATCGAGAAGCACCAGCGCGTCGACGAGATCGGGCCGCGCCGCGGCCAGATTGAGCGCGATCGCTCCGCCGAATGAATGCCCCGCCGCAACGACGGGCCGCCCGCCGTCGGCATCGAGCAGTGCCGCGAGCGCCGCGACATTCGCGTCGATCGTCCACGGCGCGTCCCACGACGACCGGCCGTGCCCGATCAGATCCGGTGCGACGACGCTGACGTCGGCCAGGTGGTGGGTGGCCAGGGTCTGCCACCGCTTGCCGTGCCCCGTCAACCCGTGCAGAGCGAGTACACGGGCCGGCCCGGGTGGCCCGTACCGGTGGGCGTGCAGGTCGGCGATCATGGGTTGATCGTGCCAGGCCGGTTTTGTCGGCCCCTTGTGGTGTCATCGCGTCATGGCCGTCACACAGCTGATCACGGATCCCGCGACACGCGGGTTGATCCGTCTGATCGGCGGCCCGGGCACTGGAAAGACGAGCCTGCTCGTCGACGCGGCTGCGGTTCACATCGCGGCAGGTGCGCACCCGGAATCTGTTCTGCTGCTGTGCCCGACAGCGCGGGCCGCGGTCAGGACGCGGCGCGCACTCGCCGCGGCGCTGGTGTCAGGCGGCGGTCCCGCGGTCATCCGGGAGCCGCTGGTGCGCACGTTGCACTCGTACGCGTTCGCGATCTTGCGGCTGGCGGCGCAGCGCACCGGTGACCCGCCGCCGCGACTGGTCACCGGCACCGAGCAGGACGGCATCATCCGTGAGCTGTTGGCGGGCGACCTGGAGGATGGGCCCGATGCCGCGGTGGCGTGGCCGGAGGCGCTGCGTCCCGCGCTCACCACCGCGGGGTTCGCCACGCGGCTGCGAGACTTGTTGGCGCGCTGCACAGAACGCGGCGTCGACGGGCGCCGACTGCAGCGGATCGGCCGGCTGTCCGGCCGGCCGGAGTGGGTGGCCGCGGGCCAGTTCGCCGAGCAGTACGAGCAGGTGATGCTCTTGCGCGCAGCGGCGGGCCGGGCCGCACCGCGGGCCACCGCGCCGGCACTTGGTGCGGCGGAACTGGTCGGCGCGGCGCTGGAGGCGTTCGCGAGCGACCCGGCGCTACTTGCCGCGGAACGGGACCGCATCTGTGTGCTGCTGGTCGACGACGCGCAGCACCTTGACCCGCAGGCCGCCCGGCTGGTGAGGGCGATGTCGTCCGGCCCCGCCGTCACCGTCGTGGCGGGCGACCCGAACCAGACGGTGTTCGGGTTCCGGGGCGCCGACGCCGCGCTGCTGACCGGTGACGGTGGCCGGGTGGTGACACTGACGCAGTCGCACCGGTGTGCACCGGCCGTCGCCCGCGTGGTCAGCGCAGTGGCCGCGCGGTTGCCGGGAAGTGCGCCGGGCCGTGTCATCGAGGGCAGCGGCACCGAGCAGGAAGGATCGGTGGCCGTCCGCCTCGCGGCATCTGCGCACGCGGAGGCCGCCGTGATCGCCGACGCGCTGCGCCGCGCACACCTGGTCAACGGCGTGCCGTGGTCGCAGATGGCGGTGATCGTCCGGTCGTTGCCACGCGCTGCCGCGGTGCTGCCGAGAGCCCTGGCCGCCGCCGGTGTGCCGGTGCGGGCATCGGCTGCCATCACTTCGCCCGCCGACCATCCCGCGGTGCGTGCGCTGCTCACGGTGCTCGCCGCCGCGACAGACGGTCTGGACGGCGAGCGGGCCCTGACGTTGGTGACCGGGCCGATCGGGCGGATCGACCCGGTGTCGCTGCGCGGGCTGCGGCGGAGCCTGCGCCGTCGCGAAGACCCGGAAAGCCCCAGGCAATTCGGGGATCTGCTCGTCGACGCGCTGACCGGTGAAGCAGTGCGCCCGCCCGCTGCGCACGCCGCGACGCTGCGGCGGGTCAGGGCCGTTGTGACCGCGGCGGCGCAGTGCGTTGGGGACGATCCGCGATATGCGCTGTGGCAGGCGTGGAACCGGTCCGGCCTGCAGCGCCGCTGGCTGCAGGCCCGCGCCCGCGGCGGCGTCGCCGCTGCACAGGCGGATCGCGATCTTGATGCCGTGACCGCGCTTTTCGACATCGCCGACGACTACGTGGAACACACCTCGGGTGCGACGGTGCGCGGCCTCCTCGAGGCCGTCAGCACGCTGAAGCTGGCTCCGCCCGAACGCGAACCGCTCATCGAAACCGACACCGTCGCCATCGTCAGCGCGCACGCGGCGCTGGGCCGGGAGTGGGATGTCGTGGTCATCGCGGGCCTGCAGGAAGGACTGTGGCCCAACACCGCTCCGCGCGGCGGTGTGCTGGCCACGCAACAGCTTGTCGACGTCCTCGAGGGTGTCGTCGACACGGTGTCGCGGCGAGCGCCGGTGCTGGCCGATGAGCGCCGGCTGCTGGTGTCGGCGCTGGGCCGGGCGCGGCGGCAGCTGTTGATCACCGCCGTCGACAGCGAGGCCGACGACGCGGGCGTGCCATCGGTGTTCGTGGATGAGCTCGCGCAGCCGGCCGATGACGGCGAAGCCGGCGCGGTGCCGGTCGTCGCGCCGAGGGTGCTGGCGCCTGCCGCGCTCGTCGGCCGGCTGCGGGCGGTCGTGTGCTCCCCGGAGGGCTCCGTCGACGAGGATCGGCGTCGTTGCGCGGCAACGCAATTAGCGCGGCTGGCGGCGGCCGGCGTACCGGGAGCAAACCCCGCGAGCTGGTACGGAACTCAAGCGGTCAGCACCGAGCAGCCGCTGCTGGACCACACCGGTGCGCCGGTGACCCTCTCGCCGTCGACCGTGCAGACCGTCGTGGACTGCCCGCTGCGCTGGGTGCTCGAGCGGCACGGCGGCACCGACGGGCGCGACCTGCGCTCATCGCTTGGATCGGTGGTGCACACGCTGGTCGCAGACGGCGGCAAGACGGAGGCGCTGCTCGTTGATCTGCTCGAAAAGGTCTGGGATGAGCTGCCTTTCGACTCACAGTGGTATTCCCGCAACGAACTCGCCCGCCACCGGGCCATGCTGTCGGCGTTCTGCCAGTGGCGGGACCAGACCCGCCATGAGCTGACCGAGGTCGGCACCGAGGTAGACGTCGACGGCGTGCTGAAGAGCCCCGAGGAAGGCTTGCCGGACGTCCGGGTGCGCGGCCGCGTCGACCGCCTGGAGCGGGACGGCGCAGGCAGGCAGGTGGTGGTCGACATCAAGACGTCAAAGAACCCGGTCAGCAAGGACGATGCCCAGCGGCATGCGCAGCTGGCGATGTACCAGCTCGCCGTGGCCGCCGGGCTCCTTCCCGGCGGGGCGCACCCCGGCGGCGGCCGCCTTGTCTACCTCGGCAAGCGAGGCATCGTCGAACGCGACCAGGACGCGCTGACCCCGGATACCCGGCGCGAGTGGCAACAGGTCATGCATCGGGCCGCGGCCGCCACGGCGGGCCCCGCGTTCCTCGCCCGGATCAACGACAGCTGCGGACACTGCCCGGTTCGGTCCAGCTGCCCGGCTCAGGAGCCACGATCGTGACCACCCGCTACGGCCCGGCCGAGCTGGCCGACGCGCTGGGCCTTCCCGTGCCCACCGATGAGCAGGCGGCGGTGATCGCGGCGCCGCCCGGGCCGTTGGTGGTGATCGCCGGCGCCGGTGCGGGCAAAACCGAGACGATGGCCGCCCGGGTGGTGTGGCTGGTGGCCAACGGGTACGCCGACCCGGGTGAGGTGCTGGGGCTGACGTTCACACGCAAGGCCGCAGCCCAGCTGCTGCGCCGGGTGCGCTCCCGGCTGTCCCGCCTGGCGGGCGCGGGCCTGCGCCCCGACTCTGCCGAGGCCGAGCCGGCGACCGTCAGCACCTACCACGCGTTCGCAGGCACGCTGCTGCGTGAGCACGGACTGCTTATGGGGGTCGAGCCGGACAGCCGGGTGCTCAGCGAAACAGAGTTGTGGCAGTTGGCGTTTCGGGTGGTGAGCGACTATCCGGGTGAACTCGACACCGATAAGAGCCCGGCGGCTGTCACCGCGATGGTGCTGCGGTTGTCGTCGGCGTTGGCCGAGCATCTTGTCGACACCGCTGCGGTGCGCGAAACGCACGTCGAGCTCGAGCGGCTGGTGCACACCTTGCCGCCAGGGCCGTACCAACGGGACCGCGGGCCCAGCCAATGGTTGCTGCGCATGCTCACGGCGCAGCACGAACGTACTCAACTCGTGCCGCTCGTCGACGCACTGCACGCCAGGATGCGCGCCGAGAAGGTGATGGACTTCGGCCAGCAGGTGGCCAGCGCGGCGCGGCTGGCGCTGACGCACCCCGAGGTGGGTGAGCAGTTGCGCGGTCGCTTCCGGGTGGTGCTGCTCGACGAATACCAGGACACCGGTCACGCGCAGCGCATCGCGTTGTCCTCGCTGTTCGGCGGCGGGGTCGACGACCAGCTGGCGTTGACCGCCGTCGGCGATCCCATCCAGTCCATCTACGGCTGGCGCGGCGCGTCGGCCACCAATCTGCCGCGGTTCGCCACCGACTTTTCCCACGCCGACCGTTCGCCCGCCCCGACGCTCGAACTGCGCACAAGTTGGCGCAACCCGCCGCGGGCGCTTCATCTCGCCAACGCCGTTTCCGCGGATGCGCGGCGTCGTTCGGTTGCGGTGCGCACACTGCGCGCCCGGCCGGGTGCGCAGCCCGGAACCGTGCGCTGCGCGCTTCTCGACGACGTGCGGGCCGAGCGCGACTGGGTGGCCGATCATCTCGCCCGCCGCTACCGCGAAGCCAAAGACGTTGGGGCAGAAGCGCCCACGGCGGCTGTTCTGGTGCGCCGCAACGCGGATGCGGCCCCGATGGCTGACGCACTTGCCGCCCGCGGCGTGCCGGTCGAGGTGGTCGGACTGGCCGGACTGCTCGGGGTCACCGAGGTGGCCGATGTGGTGGCGACGCTGCGGCTCGTCGCCGATCCGACCGCCGGCTCCGCTGCGATGCGGGTGCTCACCGGCCCGCGGTGGCGGCTCGGTGGTCGTGACATCGCCGCGCTGTGGCGGCGCGCGGAGGAGTCCGATCGGCCGCCGGGCGAACCCTCTGCGCTGGAACGGATCGCCGCACAGGCCGGGCCCGACGCTGACACCGCCTGCCTCGCCGATGCGATCTGTGACCCGGGCCCGGCGAACCGCTACTCGGAGGAGGGGTACCGGCGCATCGTCGCGCTGGGCCGCGAGCTCACCGCGCTGCGCGGCCGGCTCGACTCTCCGCTGCCCGATCTCGTCGCGGAGGTGCGCCGAGTGCTCGGGGTCGATGCTGAGGTTCGGGCCAGCCGGTCCATATCGGCCGGCTGGTCGGGTTGTGAGCATCTCGACGCGTTCTCCGATGTCGTCACGGCCTACGCGGAGCGGCCCACTGCATCGGTTCCGGGATTCCTGTCGTACCTCGCCGCCGCGGCGGTCGTCGAAAACGGGCTGGCGCCCGCCGATGTCACCGTGTCTCGGGACCGGGTGCAGGTGTTGACCGTGCACGCCGCGAAGGGACTCGAATGGCAGATCGTCGCGGTGCCGCATTTGACCGCCCGGATCTTTCCGTCCACCGGATCCACGCGCACCTGGCTGACCGACGCCGCCGACCTGCCACCGCTGCTGCGCGGCGATCGCGCCGCGGACGGCGTACCCGGCGTGCCGGTGCTCGACACCTCTGCGGTGGCGGACCGAAAGCAATTGTCCGACAGCATAAATGCGCATCGCCGTAAACTCGAGCAACGCCGCGTCGATGAGGAACGCCGCCTGCTGTATGTCGCTCTCACCCGCGCGGAGGACACGCTGCTGCTGTCGGGGCACCACTGGGGCCCGTCGGCGGCCAAACCCAGCGGCCCGTCGGAGTTCCTCACCCAGCTCAAGGACATCATCGACACCTCGGCCGCCGAGGGAGATCCGTGCGGCGTGATCGAGCACTGGGCTGTCGCGCCCGCCGACGGGGACCGAAACCCGTTGCGCGACGAGGTCGTCGAAGTCCAATGGCCCGCCGATCCGCTGGGTTCGCGGCGCGCTGACGTGGAACGCGGGGCGGCGCTGGTGCGCGCGGTCGCCGAAACGCCTGCGACGCACGATCACGACCCCGAAGGCTGGGTGGCTGACGTCGACGCGCTGCTCGCTGAGCGTGCGCAGAGCGACACTCCCCCAAGCACTGCGCTGCCGCCGGAGATATCGGTCAGCACGTTGGTCGAAGTCGTTCGCGATCCCGCCGGTGCGTTACAACGGTTGATCCGCCGGCTACCTGTTCGTCCGGACCCGAATGCGTTGCTGGGCACGGCCTTCCATGAATGGGTGCAGCGTTTCTACGGCAGTGAGAGACTTTTCGACCTCGATGACCTGCCGGGAGCGGTCGATGAGGCCACCGGCGATCACCGGCTGGCCGAGCTGCAGACAGCGTTCACGGCATCGCCGTGGGCGTCGCGCACGCCGGTCGACGTCGAGGTGCCGTTCGACATGACCTTCGGCGACGTCGTGGTGCGCGGCCGGATCGATGCGGTGTTCGCCGACCCGGACGGTGGTGTGACGGTAGTGGACTGGAAGACCGGAGAACCGCCGTCGTCTGAAGGCGAGTTGCGTCATGCGGCGGTGCAGCTTGCGGTGTATCGGCTGGCGTGGGCGGCGTTGCACGGCTGTCCGCCGGCCGCGGTCCGCGCTGCGTTCCATTACGTGCGGACCGGCCGTACCGTCAGCCCCGGCACGTTGCCCGGCGCCGACGAGCTGGCGGAACTGCTGGGGTCAGCTCAGGGCTCCGAGCGCCAGATCTTGAGCGCTTGAGTGATCATCGGGATCTGCAGCGGCAGCCGGGCGATCGCGATGGCCCGCATCGGCCACGGCTTGTCCCACCACATCCGCACCATGTTGATATTGGCCGGGAACACCGACACGAACAGCGCCGCCGCGGCCAGGCCGGCCAACCGACGAGTGCGCGGGACCAGAAGCAGCGCGCCGGTCGTCAGCTCCGCCACCCCGGACGCGTAGATGTAGAAGCGCGGGCTGCCCGGCAATTCGGCGGGGACGATGTCGTCGAAAGGTTTGGGGGCGACGAAGTGGACGGTGCCTATGCACAGCAACATCGCGCCGATCCGTACCGCCCGGGTGCGACCGGGAGCGCTAGCCGTGGTAGGTGTCATGAGAACATTGTGCGCGTGCGGACCGGCCATACGAGAACCGAGTCGTGATGGCCTTCGAGCTGCGTCATGTTCCGCTGCTTGCCCGGGTCGGCGCTGACCGGGCCGATCAGCTTCGCTCGGATGTCGATGCCGCGCTGGCGGGTTGGGCTGATGCGGCGGTGCTGCGGGTGGATTCGCGAAGCCAGGTTCTGATCTCGCGCGGGCAGGCGGTGCTCAGCGATGCCCGCCGCTTCGGTGCCATGCCGCCGCAGGACGCCGTGTTCCTCGGCCGCCTGCCGGACGGACGGCATGTGTGGGGAATTCGAGCGGCCCTGTCGGCGCCCGACGATGACGACGCCGAAGTGCTGGACCTGCGCAGGGCCGGGCAGGTGTTCGACGACGCCAGCGCGCAGCTCGTCGCGACCGCCAGCGCGTTGCTGAACTGGCACGACAGGGCACGGTTCAGCCCGGTGGACGGTGCACCGACCAAGCCCGTCAAGGCGGGCTGGTCGCGCGTCGACCCGGTCAGCGGCCACGAGGAGTTTCCGCGCATCGACCCGGCAGTGATCTGTTTGGTGCACGACGGTGGCGGCCGTGCTGTGCTCGCCCGCCAAACGGTGTGGCCGCAGCGCCTGTTCTCACTGCTGGCGGGGTTTGTCGAAGCCGGGGAGTCGTTTGAATCGTGCGTGGTTCGCGAGATCGCCGAGGAGATCGGCCTGTCTGTGCACGACGTGACTTACCTAGGCAGCCAGCCGTGGCCGTTTCCCAGGTCGTTGATGGTGGGTTTCCACGCGATAGGCGACCCCGACGAAGAGTTCTCGTTCAACGACGGCGAAATCGCCGAGGCAGCCTGGTTCACACGCGCCGAGGTTCGCGGGGCGCTGAAAAAGGGGGACTGGAGCAGTTCTCCCCCGCAAGCGGGAGATACCCTGGCGCAGCGGATGTTGCTGCCCGGATCGATCTCGATCGCCCGCGAGATCATCGAGTCCTGGGCGTACGCCGGCTAATTCAGTGGCTATCCGAGCTCGGCGACTTTCTGTTCGATCTGCGCCCAGCTCGGATTCGTCAGCGTGGATCCGTCGGCGAACTTCACCGTCGGCACTGTCCGGTTGCCCCCGTTGACCGAGCCCACGAACTCCGCGGCGGCCGGGTCCTGCTCGATGTCGACCTCGGTGAACGAGATTCCCGCCGACTTCATCGCGGTCTTGAGCCGATAGCAGTAACCACACCACGTGGTGGTGTACATAGTCAGCGATGCCGTCATCCTCTGATCTAACCAAGGCCCTGATCTAACCGAGGCCACCCGGCGGCGATTCGGGCACCGGGATTGTCGGCGTCCCCTGCCATGATGGGCAGCATGCCGGTCGCCAGCGCTCTGCTAGAGAGCCTCGACGACGAGCAGCGGGAGGCGGTGCTGGCGCCCCGCGGTCCGCTGTGCGTGCTGGCCGGCGCCGGCACCGGCAAGACGCGCACCATCACCTGCCGCATCGCGCACCTCGTCGCCGCCGGTCACATCGCGCCCGGGCAGGTGCTCGCCGTGACGTTCACCCAGCGCGCTGCGGGTGAGATGCGGAGCAGGTTGCGCGAGCTCGACGACGGTGTCGGCACCGGTTCGGTGCAGGCGGTGACGTTTCACGCGGCGGCCCGCCGTCAGCTCCAGTACTTCTGGCCGCGTGTCGTCGGCGAGACGTCCTGGGAACTGCTCGACAGCAAGTTCGCGGTGGTGGCGCAGGCCGCGTCGCGGATGGGCCTGCAGGTGTCCACCGAGGACGTCCGTGACCTTGCGGGCGAAATCGAGTGGGCGAAGGCATCTTTGATCACCCCGGAGGGATACCCCGACACCGTCGCACAGGCCGGGCGGGAAACGCCGCTGGACGCCGGCAAGGTGGCCGATGTCTACGCCGGATACGAGACGCTGAAGTCCCGCCGTGACGGCGTCATGCTGCTCGACTTCGACGACCTGCTCCTGCACACCGCCGCCGCGATCGAAAACGACGCGGGTGTGGCGCAGGAATTCCACGACCGGTACCGCTGTTTCGTCGTCGACGAGTACCAGGACGTCACACCGCTGCAGCAGCGGGTGCTCACCGCCTGGCTGGGGGAGCGAGACGACCTGACGGTGGTCGGTGACGCGAACCAGACCATCTACTCGTTCACCGGCGCCACACCGCGCTTCCTGCTCGAGTTCCCCCGACGATTCGCCGACGCCACCGTCGTGCGGCTGGAGCGGGACTACCGGTCCACGCCGCAGGTGGTGTCTCTGGCCAACCGGGTCATCGCGGCGGCCCGCGGCCGGGTTGCGGGCAACAAGCTTCATCTGATCGGGCAGCGCGAAGCCGGTCCGACACCGTCGTTCGCCGAGCACACCGACGAGGTTGCGGAGGCCGCCGCGGTCGCGTCGAAGATCTCGTCGCTCATCGAGTCCGGCACTCCCGCGTCAGGAATCGCGGTCCTATATCGCATTAATGCTCAGTCCGAGGCGTACGAAGAGGCGCTCACCGAGGCCGGGATCCCGTTTCAGGTCCGCGGCGGCGAAGGGTTCTTCACCCGACAGGAGATTCGGCAGGCGCTGCTGGCCCTGCACCGCGCGGCCGAGCGCGACATTGCCGGAGATGGCGGACTGCCCGCGGTGGTGCGCGATCTCCTGGAACCGCTTGGGCTGACCGATAACCCGCCGGTGGGCACGCGGGCGCGGGAGCGCTGGGAGGCGCTGGGTGCGCTGGCCGACCTCGTCGACGACGAGGTGGCTCGCCGGCCCGATCTCGACCTGCCGGGCCTGCTGGCGGAGCTGCGGCTGCGAGCGGATGCTCGCCACCCGCCGGTGGTTCAGGGCGTGACGCTGGCTTCGTTGCACGCCGCGAAGGGACTGGAGTGGGATGCGGTGTTCCTCGTCGGGTTGGCCGACGGCACGCTACCGATATCGCACGCGCTGGCCCACGGCCCCGAGGGCGAGGCCGTCGAAGAGGAGCGTCGGTTGTTGTACGTCGGAATCACAAGGGCACGTGTGCATTTGGCGCTCAGCTGGGCGCTGTCGCGCACTGCCGGTGGTCGGCAGAACCGTCGGCCGTCGCGATTTCTGGCCGGCATCGCGCCGCAGTCGCAATCCGACGCGGCGGCCCAGAAGCCGCGACGGTCCCGCGGGCCGGCGCCGCGCTGCCGCGTCTGCAACGGCGGCTTGATCACACCCACCGCGATCATGCTGCGCCGCTGCGAGAAATGCCCGGCTGATATCGACGAAGAGCTTCTCAAGCAACTCAAGGAGTGGCGGCTGCGCACGGCCACCGCGATGGCGGTGCCAGCGTTCGTCGTCTTCACCGACAACACGCTGATCGCGATCGCCGAGCAACTGCCCGCAGACGACGCGGCACTGGTCGCGATCCCGGGAATCGGTGCGCGCAAGCTCGAGCAGTTCGGTCCCGACGTGCTCGCCATGGTTCACGGGCGCTCGACATAACGCCAGGTCAAAAACCGGTTGTCGGATCTCACTGATAGCCTTAACCTCAACATGGGCTCAGAAGGCCCATGTTTTGTGCCTGCACATTCTCGATGGAAGGAGGGCCTGACGATGAACAACATCAACGCGATCGCGGTAGCGATGCGCGCTGCCGGCGCCGGTCGGGCTCTCGGTTCCGTTTTTGCGGCCCGGCCTGTGCATGCAGACACGTCGGCGCACGCCGCCGCGCCGGCGGCAGCTGCGCAGCACAAGCGCGGCACCGCCGACGCGACTGCCACGTTCGTGGACAGGGGCCCCATCTAGACAGCCCCACACCCAAGGCCACGGACCCGCAGTCACCAAGGATCCGTGGCCTATTTGTTTAGCCCACCCAGGCACCTGGTCACCGATCCGCCGAACGAAAACCGACGGAATACGACCGGGAAGCAGGTGAAAACGACATGTCGCTCTCGACGTGCCGGGAGAGAGTCTCGCCCGAACTGCCATGTCATGTCGGCGATCCCGACCTGTGGTTCGCCGAGAACCCTGCCGACCTCGAGCGTGCGAAACAGTTGTGCGCCGACTGCCCGATCCGGCGTCAGTGCCTCGCCGCGGCGCTCGAACGCGAGGAGCCGTGGGGTGTGTGGGGCGGCCAGATCTTTGAGCGCGGCGCGGTTGTCGGGCGCAAGC
The DNA here is from genome assembly GCA_963759655.1 of uncultured Actinomycetota bacterium. Taxonomy (GTDB): domain Bacteria; phylum Actinomycetota; class Actinomycetes; order Mycobacteriales; family Mycobacteriaceae; genus Mycobacterium. The sequence continues at coordinate 143,734 of CAVXAG010000019.1, forward strand.
GCCCGCGTGGACGTCCCCGGAAGAACCCGCAGGCCAGCCCGGCGGCCGCCTAGTCGGCTGCCGAGCTGGCGGGTTCGACGAAACCCGGAATATATTTCAGTGCAATGGCTTTGATCGGCACATGCGCGTCGAGCTGGCAGGCGATCGCGACGTTCGACGCGATCACCCGCATCGGGATGGCCAGCTTGGGCGGCACATCGAGCTGGCGTGCGGTCTTGATCTGGGCAACCGACCTGTCCATTTGGACCGCCGCCATTCTCTGCAGCCACTTGCGGGTGAAATGGAACACTTCGGTCTGCACCGGCTCGACGTATTGGCGCAGCATGTCGTCGATTTCGCGCGCCGACACCTTCTCGCCCGGCTGGATGAAGCCGATCTTCTCCATCGTCGCCACCAGGTTGTCGTAGTCCTTGTCGAGCGCGTACCGCAGCATGTGGCCCAGCTCGACCGGCAGCCCGCCCGGCAGCGGCGCGACGGCGCCGAAGTCGATGACACCCATTTTCTGGTCGACCATCAGCATGAAGTTTCCGGGATGCGCGTCACCGTGCATCATCTCAAGGCGCTGTGGGGCGCCGTAGGTCAGCTCGCCCAGCCGAGTGCCCATCAGATCGCGTTGTTTGACGGTGCCGTCGCGGATGATCTGTGACATCGGGATGCCGTCGATCCACTCGGCGATCAACACCTTCGGCGCGCTGGCCACGACGTGCGGGACCAAGAACTTGGGATCCCCTTCATAAGCCTTGGCAAAAGCCCGTTGATTCTCGGCCTCGAGCCGGTAATCGAGCTCCATCTCGGTGCGCTCGATCAGCTCGTCGACCACGCCGTCCACGTCGGCGCCGGGGGAGAGCTGCTTGAGCACACCGATCATTCGCTGCATCGTCTTCAGGTCGGCGCGCAGCGCCTCGTCGGCGCCGGGGTATTGGATCTTCACGGCAACTTCGCGACCGTCGTGCCACACCGCCTTGTGCACCTGTCCAATGCTCGCCGACGCGACCGGGGTGTCGTCGAACGAGCTGAACCGCTCGCGCCACTTGGTGCCGAGCTGCTGGTCGAGTACCCGGTGCACCTTCTCCGCCGGCAGCGGCGGGGCATCTTTCTGCAGCTTCGTCAGCGCCTCGCGGTACGGCTTGCCGTACTGCTCGGGAATCGCGGCTTCCATCACCGACAGCGCCTGGCCGACCTTCATCGCGCCGCCCTTGAGCTCACCAAGAACGGTGAACAACTGCTGCGCGGCCTTGTCCATCAACTCGGCGTTGACCTCGTCTTTCGACTTACCGGTCAGCCGTTTGCCGAAGCCCAGCGCCGCCCTGCCGGCTATGCCGACGGGCAGGCTCGCGAGCTTCGCATTGCGGGCGACGCTCCCGCGTTTGATGTCTGCCACCTCATCATCATCCCTGACGGCCGGCAAATCGCCGCAACGGCGTGGCAACCAGCGTTTTCAAGACGAGGGGCGTTTTCAAGACGAGGGGCGTTTTCAACACGAGCCGCCCGGATCAGTCGGTGCCGTCGTCCTCGGGGTTTTCCAGAGCGCGCGCGATCGCCTCGTCGATGCCGCTGGTATCGCCGCCGATGACGCGGTCGATGAAGCCGGCCGGATCGTCCAGATCGGCGGCCGCCGGCAGTAGATCCGGATGCTGCCAGACCGCGTCGCGAGCATCGATGCCGCCGGCCTCGGTCAGCCGCTCCCACAACACGGCGGCCTCCCGCATCTTGCGCGGCCGCAGCTCCAACCCGACCAACGTCGCGAAGGTTTGCTCGGCGGGCCCGCCGGTGCCCCGGCGGCGACGCAGCATCTCGCTCAAGGCGGCAGTGCCGGGGATGCGGTCACCCAGCGCGGCGCTCACCACGGTCTGCACCCAGCCCTCGATCAACGCCAGCAGGGTTTCGAGCCGCTCCAGCGCGGTGGTCTGTTCCGGCGTGGCCTTCGGCTCGAAGACGCCCTGGGTGAGCAGCTGCTCCATCGCGGCGGGATCGCCGAGCGACATCGGGTTGATGCCGCGGGCCGCCTCCTCGATACCCGACATGTCGATCTTCATGCCCCGGGCGAACGACTCGACCGCGTTCAGCAGTTGACTCGCCAGCCACGGCACATGACTGAACAGCCGGTGGTGTGCGGCCTCCCGGGCCGCCAGGAACGTCAGAATCTCGCCGCGCGGCTGCTCCAGTCCCTTCGACAGCTCCTCGACCGCGTCGGGCATCAGTGCCGCCACGCCCCGCGGGCCCAGCGGCAGCCCGATGTCGGTGGAGGTGAGTACCTCCTTGGACAGCGTCGCAAGCGCCTGGCCCAGTTGCGAACCGAACGCCATCCCGCCCATCTGCGACATCATCGACAACAGCGGCCCCGCCATCGCCTTGGCCTCCTCGGGCAGCGCCGACGCCCAGACCGTCGAGATCTGTTCGGCCACCGGATCGCACAACCGCTTCCAGGTGTCCAGCGTGTTGTCGATCCAGTCCTGCGGTGTCCACCCCGCCGCCGTGGTGGTGCCGGCGGGCAGCGCGGTGACGCCGTCGAGCCACGTCTCGGCGAGGTGCACGGCGTCGGAGATGGCCGACGATGTGGCCTCGGGAATCGGTTTGACGAAACCGATGGACTGCCTCGCCAGTTGGCGCGCGAGGTCGTAGTTGACGGGTCCTGATCCCTGCCCCGAGCTCATTGCGGTGCCTGCGCCGCTGAACATCTGCCCGAGCTGGGTGAACAACTGACCCAGATCGGCCACGTTGAAGTCACCGCCTCCCGTGGCGGATGGGTCGGGGCGGCTGTGTTCGTCGCCGGAGTCCGGATCCTTCCCGCGCTTGTCGCGGTCGGGGTCATCTCCGCCGGAGAAGCCGAAAGGCAGGTCAGCCATACCGTCAACGGTACTCACCGGCGGTCGGTGGCGTGGGGCTCGGTGTCACGCCGTCGGTGAACGAGGTCGGGCGGACGAACCACTACTGTGGGCGGCGTGAACAGGCGGGTGATGACGCTGCTGGTGGCGCTGGCGCCGGTGATCGCGTTCGGCGTGCTGTTGGGCCTGGTGACGGTGCCCTATGTATCGCTTGGTCCCGGCCCGACTTTCGACACTCTCGGACAGGTCGACGGCACGGAGGTCGTCGACATCGTCGGCACCCAGGTCCATCCGACATCCGGCCACCTGAACATGACCACGGTCGCACAGCGCGACAACCTCACCCTGGGTGAGGCCATGGCGCTGTGGCTGTCGGGCCAAGAGCAGCTGGTTCCCCGCGACCTCGTGTATCCGCCCGGCAAGTCGCGCGAGGAGGTCGACAAGGACAACAACGACGACTTCGTGCTGTCCGAGGCCAATGCCCAGTACGCGGCGCTCGGCTACCTCAAATACGCCCCGTCGCTGACGGTCGAGGCGGTCAACAAGGACGGACCGTCGGACGGCAGGCTGCTGGCCGGTGACGCGATCGACACGGTCGACGGCACCAAGATCACCAGCGTCGACCAGTTCCAGTTTCTGCTCAAACAGACCAAACCCGGACAGAGCATTCTCGTCGAATACCGTCGGAAGAACGGTCCACCCGGGACAAAGAAAATCACGCTGGGCCAGAACAAAGACCGCAGCTACGGCTTTCTCGGCGTGAGCGTGCGCGAAGCGCCGTGGGCGCCGTTTCAGATCACGTTCAACCTCGCCAACATCGGGGGCCCCTCGGCAGGACTGATGTTCTCGCTGGCGGTCATCGACAAGTTGACCACCGGTGACCTCGCCGGCTCGAAGTTCGTTGCGGGCACCGGCACCATCGACCCCGATGGCAAGGTCGGTGCGATCGGCGGCATCACCCATAAGATTTTCGCCGCCCATGACGCGGGGGCGACGGTGTTCCTGGTGCCCGCGGACAATTGCGGCGAGGCCCGCAGCGGCAACGACGGCGGCCTCGAGCTGGTCAAAGTGGACACCCTCGGGCAGACCGTTGACGCACTGCACCTGCTTTCTGCCGGTGGCGAACCTCCCCGCTGCTGAGACAGCGCCCATGACGGCGGTGCGTAGAGTTGGCTCCGTCACAGCGATCACCGAGCAGGAGTTCATGACGTGGGAATGCGGCCTTCCGCACGGATGCCCAAGCTGACGCGGCGCAGCCGGATCCTGATCGCGGCCGCGCTCGCCGTCGTTGCCCTACTGCTGGTGGGTCCGCGCTTCGTCGACGCGTACGTCGACTGGTTGTGGTTCGGCGAGCTGGGTTACCGATCGGTGTTCACGACCGTGCTGGTGACCAGGATCGTGGTCTTCTTCGTCGTCGGCATTCTCGTCGGCGCCATCGTCTTCGCCGGCCTCGCGCTGGCCTACCGGACCCGGCCGGTGTTCGTTCCGGCGAGCGGGCCCAACGACCCGGTCGCGCGCTACCGCACGGCGGTGATGACGCACCTGCGCCTGTTCGCCATCGGTATCCCTACGCCGATTGGCATCATCGCCGGCCTTGTCGCGCAGGGCTACTGGGCCCGCGTCCAGTTGTTCCTGCACGGCGGCAAGTTCGGGATCACCGACCCGCAATTCGGCAAGGACCTCGGTTTCTACGCGTTCGACCTGCCGTTCTACCGACTGGTGCTGGGCTATCTGTTCGTCTCGGTGTTCCTGGCATTGCTGGCCAACCTCGTCGGCCACTACATCTTCGGCGGCATCCGGCTGACGGGCCGCACGGGCGCGCTGAGCCGCTCGGCGCGGATCCAGTTGGTCACGCTGGTCGGAATCCTGGTGGTACTCAAGGCGGTCGCGTATTGGTTCGACCGCTACGAGCTGCTCTCCCACACTCGCGCAGGCAAGCCGTTCACCGGTGCCGGCTACACCGACATCAACGCGGTACTGCCCGCGAAGCTGATCCTGCTGGCGATCGCGATCATCTGTGCGGTTGCGGTGTTCTCGGCAATCGTGCTGCGGGACCTGCGGATCCCCGCGATCGGCTTGGTGCTGTTGCTGTTGTCGTCGCTGATCGTCGGCGCCGGCTGGCCGTTGATCGTCGAGCAGATCAGCGTCAAGCCCAATGCCGCGCAGAAGGAAAGCGAATACATCAGCCGCAGCATCAGCGCGACGCGGCAAGCCTACGGCTTGACCTCCGATCAGGTGACGTACCGGGACTACAGCGGCAACGAACCGGCCACCGCGCAGCAGGTGGCCGCCGGCCTGGCCACCACCTCCAACATCAGGGTGCTAGATCCGACCATCGTCAGCCCGGCGTTCACACAGTTCCAGCAGGGCAAGAACTTCTACGAATTCCCCGACCAGTTGTCGATCGACCGCTACCAGGGACCGGACGGGAATCTGCGCGATTTCGTGGTCGCGGCGCGCGAGCTCAACCCGGACCGGCTGATCGACAACCAGCGGGACTGGATCAACCGGCACACCGTCTACACCCACGGCAACGGGTTCATCGCCTCGCCGGCGAATACGGTGCGCGGAATCGCCAATGATCCCAACCAGAATGGCGGTTATCCCGAGTTCCTGGTCAACGCGGTGGGCGCCAACGGCACCGTGCGTTCGGACGGCCCGGCCCAGCTGGACCAGCCGCGGATCTATTTCGGACCTGTCATCGCCAGCGCGGCCGCCGATTACGCGATCGTCGGTAAGACCGGGCCCGACCGCGAGTACGACTACGAGACGAACACCGAAACCAAGAACTACACGTACACTGGCACGGGCGGTGTGCCGGTCGGCGACTGGTTCGCCCGGACGGTGTTCGCGGCGAAGTTCGCGGAGCGGAATTTCTTGTTCTCCAACGTGATCGGCGACAACAGCAAGATCCTGTTCAACCGCGACCCCGCCCAGCGGGTGGAGGCGGTCGCGCCGTGGCTCACCACCGACAGCTCGATGTATCCCGCCGTAGTCAACAAGCGATTGGTGTGGATCGTCGACGGTTACACGACGTTGGACAACTACCCATATTCACAGTTGACGTCGCTGTCGTCGGCAACCGCCGACTCCACCGAGGTGGCGGTGAACCGGTTGGCACCCGACAAGCAGGTGTCCTACATCCGCAACTCGGTGAAGGCCACCGTCGACGCGTATGACGGCACCGTCACGCTGTACGCCCAGGACGAGAGCGATCCGGTGCTGCAAGCGTGGACCAAGGTGTTCCCCGGCACGGTGAAGCCGAAGAGTGCCATCTCTCCGGATCTGGCGGCGCACCTGCGCTATCCGGAGGATCTGTTCAAGGTGCAGCGCATGCTGTTGGGCAAGTACCACGTCAACGACCCTGTGACGTTCTTCTCGACGTCAGACTTCTGGGACGTTCCGCTGGACCCGAACCCGACGGCGAGCAGCTATCAGCCGCCGTACTACATCGTCGCCAAAGACCTTGCGCGCAACGATAATTCGGCGGCGTTTCAATTGACCAGTGCGATGAACCGATTCAAGCGCGAGTTCCTCGCGGCCTACATCAGCGCCAGCTCGGATCCGGCCACGTACGGCAAGATCACGGTGCTGACGATTCCGGGTCAGGTCAATGGCCCGAAGCTGGCTGCCAACGCGATCACCACTGACACCGCGGTGTCCCAGTATTTGGGCGTCATCGGGCGGGACAACCAGAACCGAATACGGTGGGGCAATCTGCTCACGCTGCCGCTCGGGCAGGAGGGGTTGCTCTACGTCGAACCCGTGTACGCGTCACCGGGCACCAGCGATGTGGCGTCCTCGTATCCGAGGCTCATCCGCGTGGCGATGATGTACAACGACAGGGTCAGTTTCGCACCAACGGTGCGGGATGCCCTGGACCAGCTCTTCGGTCCAGGTGCGGGTGCAACGGCGACGGGTCCTGCGCCGGCGCCGGAAGGCACGCCGGCCGCGGCCTCGCCGTCGACCGGTGTTCCCGCCGCGATTCCGCCGGACGCCAATGCGCCGCCGCAAGCAGCGGCCACTCCGGCGCCCGACGCGGTCCTGCCGAGCGGCCCGATGCAGCTGTCGGCGCCGAAGGCCGCGGCGCTGCAGGAGGTGCAGTCGGCGCTCGACGGGGTGCGCCAGGCACAGCGCGCCGGCAACTTCGCCGACTACGGGACGGCTCTGCAGCGGCTGGACGACGCCATAAACAAGTACAACAGCACCAAGTAGCCGCGATTTGGCGGCAGGCCCGCCGCTTCGGTAACCTTGCGTTTACCGACGCGGGGTGGAGCAGCTCGGTAGCTCGCTGGGCTCATAACCCAGAGGTCGCAGGTTCGAATCCTGTCCCCGCTACCAGCGGAAATGGCCCTCGGAGATGTCTCCGGGGGCCATTTTCATGCCGCTTGTGTATGGATTTGTGAACATTAGCTGAGCTAATTATCTTGATTTGCATTTGCTGCGTTCTCAGTGGCGCCCAGCAGGAAGGCGGCCGCC